>JRNA01000019.1 GCA_000758905.1 Clostridiales bacterium S5-A14a | reverse complement strand
TAAGAAGTACATATTTCACTAAAACAGTGATTAAGTGTTCTCCTTAATTCTATTACTCCAGCAGCCAATTTGTACTTTTTATATTGCTTCACCGCAAAGTGTGTCGGTTCTCTTTTCTCAAGTGCTTCAAAGAGTCTATCAATCGGATTCATGTAGGTTTCATCATCTTCTCTTACCTCTGAAGCGTCTATCATATCAAGTAGTGTTGCAAAGTTCTTTTCTTCTCTTGGAGCCTCATACCAGATGTAGCCGATAAGTGCCGTATAGTAGAGCTTCTCAGCTTTCACCCAAAAATCTTCACCCGCTTTTTCTCCCTCGCCCTTCGTGTTTGCGATGATTGTCTGAACGAGTTTTAAAATATCTTTCTCAGAACGGATATATGCGAATGGATTGTACTTCATAGACTTTTTGAAGTTTATGGTATTTAGAATTTTAATCTCATATCCATTATCTTCAAGCATCTTTCCACACTCAAGAACTATTGTTCCTTTTGGGAAGATTTGTCAAGGACATAAACAAAATTTCTTTGACAAATTTATATCTTCTCTGTTTCTCTTTTGAGTAGCTTTAAGATTTTATCCTTATATGTTTCACCTGTTCCTTGCTTGAAATATAGATTTACAGTGTATTTTGTCTTTCCAATATCCATAATTAACTGTTTATTAGGTGGTGCTTTTATTTCTCTTTTCTCTTCTTCCATAAGTCCTCCTTTCCGTTTTTAGACAAAGAAAAAACAGTAAACCTTTTTTGATTTACTGTTTTCGTGTTAGCTTTTATTAAATTGTTAGTTTAGCAAGCTGAAAATATCCTACTTGCAATACTCTTTTATTTTATAAGTATATTCAGTCAAAAGATTCTTTGAATAAATTTTTTCATTTCTTGAATTTCTAACTTCTTTCCAAAGAATGGAAGCTACTTTTAATTTATTTGAATAGTTGCAACTATTTTCATCTGCACAGAAATCCTTTAAAAATTGATTCCATTGACAAACCGAATTATCATACTTGGCATAATCTGATTTTCCATAGTAAACTTTCAGCATATCTTGAATTGTAAAACTCAAATCATTTTCGCTTTTTACTTTTCTCCAAGCAGTAGCCATATCAGCAGTAAATTTAAATGGTGAAACATCTGTTAAAATTGAGAAATATTCTCTAAATTGTGTGTTAAAGGAGAACCCACATTCAAGTAATGGCATATCTAAGGTAATAGTTTCCACTTTTTTCTTTTCATTTTTTATTGATGACTTTTTAATCAAATTACCCTTAAAATACTGCTCAATAATATAATTGAGTTCTTGTTTTATACCTCTATATTCTAATCCTAATGACTTGCATATCTGTGAAAGTTCTTCACGATACCAATAGTATTTACTAAATTCATCAAACGATGTAATTTTATCAAACTCAGGTCTACTTTCTATCAATATTTTATCTCCTCAAAACCAATTTGCTTTTTCATTTCTAAATAAGGGTGTTTCACTCTCTTTATAAGGATTGTAGTTATTGCAATTACAGCCAAACTCTTTTAATGCTTTTATCTTATTATCGGCTGTCCAAACAATCAAAGAAATACCGTCAAATTCTTCAACTTTCCCCTCATTCATTTTATTTTTGAAGTGCCATTCTACAATAGTTTGATTATCCTTATGAAAAAATTGCTTTATTTCCCATTCAAGCACTTTTCCTCTTGTATTCCATTCATTAAACCAGTGCTTTACTGTTTGACGGTTTTCATACTTAGGACACCAACTCTCAATATAAATTACATCATCAGAAAAAATTTTATCTATCCCTAAGTCTTGTTGTGTAAGCCACATATCAAACCATAAACGAATGATTTTCTCTCTTTCATTCATAAATTTAAGCACCTCCAAAATCAAATAATTGTTTATAATTATACCATTTTTTCGCTTAGTTTTATAGGTCTAACTCGTTCCTCTTTACTTGTGATAGTCTCTTTTCTTGTTCCTGTAACTGCTCTATACAGGTCTTAACTTTTTCGGTCTGTTCTACTTCTTCTCGTATTTCTAATATTTGATTGTATAGGCTCTTTTTCTCTTTCTTCAAGGTGGCAAGTTCTGATTTCCATTTGCTGATGGCTAAGGTCTTGCTTTCTCCTAAATGTTCTTTCAGATGTTTCTTGGCACTTTCAAATAAAATAATCTCTGCTGTATGTTCATTGTAGAAAGTATCTTGTTTGTTTTTCTTTAGCTTGGTATATGCTTTATAGGTGTCCTTATGCTTCAAATATTTTTCTGATTGATCTATAAGTTGTGTTTTTTCATCAATCTTTTTCTCAGTATCTTTTAAGGCTCTTGTGGTCTTGTAATTCTTATCTCGTAAATTAGTAATGCTTTCTTTTAATTGATTGATACTTGTAATGTTTTTCTCTTTGAGTAGTTGATAACTTTCAATATATTTTTCCAAGTCTGAATTATTGTTATCTGCATTTTTACGGATAAGATTTTCAAAGATTTCAAGCAGATTTTCTTTTGATGGGAGGGTGGACTTTATATTTTCGTTTTCTACTTTTTCTTCTTTTCCTATTCCTCTTATCCAATTTAATAATGCCTTTATTCTTCTTGAGATTTCTCTTAAAATCGCATTTTGATGTTTGATTTCTCGGTTGATATTTCCTCTGTCTGTAGCTATCCCTTTCTTCTCCATTTGGGTTGCTGATACTCCTAAATGAATGGTCGGGATTTGTTCTATACCTTGTCTTTGATAAGAGCGGTGATCTACTTTGTCCTGTATGCTGTTTTCTTCAAGATATTTGTTTGTAATGTCTGCCCATGCTTTTCGCCACTCTTCTGCTTTATCTTGCTCATTCCAATCTGTTGTATTGATTTTTCTTGTTTTGTAATTGCCATTTTTAAGTTTTACTTTTTCTCCATTTTCATCAAGGATATATTCCTTTTTTGATTTTGCTCCCCATGTTTTATCTTCGTTTAATGGTCGCATAGTAAGTAGGATATGGCAATGTGGGTTTCCATCATTTTTATCATGTAGAGCAATATCGGCACACATACCTACTTTTACAAAGTTTTCTTTTACATATTCTCGTACAAGATTTATTTGTTTTTCTCTGCCTAATTCTTTGGGCAAGGCAACTTCAATTTCTCTTGCAAGTTGGGAATTTTTACTCTTTTCTATTTTCTCAACACTGTTCCATAAGATAGAACGGTTTACAAATTCCTGTGGTGCATTTTGTGGTAAAAGAATTTCTGTATGTGCTATTCCACCTTTTCTTGTAAAGTCATGGACTATACCGTCATATTCGTTTTTTATCTTTTCGCCACTTCGATAGGCGGAAGCTGCTACTGCACTTTTGCCTTTGCCTCTTGAAATAATCTTTATGCAAAGATGATATATCGCCATAGTCAAAAACCTCCTTTCCATTTTTCGGTATGGTTATGGTGGCGATAAATAAGACTTCCTAAAAAAATCGGATAGCTTTTTATCCGATTTCTTTTGGGAAGTACACAAGGGGTAGGAAATTTATTTCCGTAGGGGAGTGTAGCTCCCCTGTATCAGCGTTAGCTGATATGCCCTCTGCTAAGAGCCTTCGGAGAACGCACACACCTGTTAAGGTGTATATGTGCGCCCTTGTAAACAAGGGACTATTCTTCGATGTCCATTTCTTCATCTTCTTTTCCTGTATTTTCTACTTCTGTTTCTTCTCGGCTTTCAATGATTTTTTGTATTTTGATATTGGCTTCTTCTTTACGAATTAAAGATGTGATTAGCTGATAAAATTCATCTTTGGTTAAATTCTTGCTTTCTATAAAGATACTTTCAAAGACTGCTCCTTTTTCATATATTCTTTTATCTCTCTTTTTTCTTTCTTCCTGTTTCTGCTGACTGATGAGTTTTTTTCTTTTGTTTTGTAACTGCTTGATTTCTTCATCTGCCATTAAGATTTTTTCTTCAATGTTTTTCATTTTGTCTTTTCCTCCATCTAATAGTTTTCTGTTTTCATAAAGAAAGGCTAAGTACCTTTTTTGATACTTAACCTTTCCAAGTTTTTAGATTTTATCTTTTAAAATCTTTCTCAGTTTTTCTAAAATTTTATCCCTCCTTTTTCCAATTGTTTGATAGCTTACTTTTTCTTTTTTACCGATTGACCTTAGACTTTCTTCTTTGTAGAAGATGGCTTCCATTAACTCTCTTTCTTCTTTTGTGAGAGTATTTAATGCTCTATGAAGTTCTTCAATTTGCATTTTTACTTCTACAATTTTTTCTAAGTCTATTTTTTCATCTATGATGTTATCTGCAAAGTGTCCATCATGATCCAATGCTGAAAATGATATAACATTGTGCTTCCAATCTTTTCTTTGGAGATACTTTTCATGCTCTGTTATCTTCCAGTAGGCTTTATAAACTTCTTCGCTTACAGATACGGCTTTGCCTTTTACATAAAGGTAATATTCTTTCTTATCCATTGTGTGTTCCTCCTTTTTAAGTTCTCTGTTTTGGTTTTGAGAATAAAAAAGGAGGACTTCTACACTTTGGCGTAAAAAGTCCTCCGAAAATAACAATTAAATTAACTCTTATTGTTATTAGATTATTTAATTGTTCAAGAAAATATTCATATAAAAACGAACCAAAAAGGCATTATCAACCATAATCCATTTAAAAAATATGAATATACGCTCATTCACATTACCTCCTTAGCTATTTCTACACTTAGATGCCTCCTTACTTTTTAATCAACAGATGTAATTCCTAATTACAAATTGTTTTTTATTGCTAATCTCAATTTTTTATGAATGCTAATAGCAAAAGGAATTGTGATGATTGTTGTTATCAAATCTGAAATTGTTTGAGCATATATAACACCATTTAATCCCATAAATTTAGGCAACAATAAAATGATAGGGATAAATACAATTCCTTGTCGCAATGAGTTTAGAAATATTCCCCCTAATGCCTTTCCCATAGACAAATATAAGGTAGAGTAGGTAAACTGAAATCCAAATGTTATAAACATAATGACACCTGCTCGTAATGCCTGCACTGCTATATTTAATACATTTTCATCAGTCCCAAATATAGATAATATACTTGGTGAAAAAATATAAATTATCAAAGTCCACACTATGCAAAATACATTTGTCCATTTAATACTTGCCTTGATAGCACCTCTCACTCTTTCATAATTCTTAGCTCCGTAATTAAATCCGGCTAACGGTTGAAGTCCCTTCATATATCCCAATACAACATTTGTTCCAAGTGTTACAATCCTAAGAGCAATACCCATTGCAGCTATTGCTTCTTCTCCATAAAAGGACGCTGCATAAGATATTTTGCTTATAGATATAGTTTGTAAAATCTGAAGTATCAACATGGAAATTCCTATCTTCAATATCTCTTTATAAATTGCAAATGTAGGCTTGAAGTTAGATAATTTCATCTCAGTTAAATTTTTATCTCCTATAAAGTAAATGAGATACATTAGACTCGTTATCACTCTGGCTATAAGTGTCGCAATAGCTGCACCTCTCACTCCTAAATTAAGTCCAAATATGAATATCGGATCCAAAACCATATTTGATATAGAACCTAAAAGCATAGCTTTTAATGAAATTTTGGCAGCTCCTTGTGCAACGACTAAGTTACCAAGTGTTACATTGATTGATCCCAAAATACCGCCTACTATGAATATTCCTGTATAAGACTTAGAAATTTCCATAATAGATGGAATGGCTCCCATAAATTTCAAAACGCCCTCTAAATAGCAAAACAATACAATAGCTGTAATTATCCCTAAAATTGCACTTGATATAAGAGCAACTGTTGCTACAATACTTGCTTCTTTTTTATTATTTCCTCCAAGTAGCCTTGATATATAAGAACCTGCTCCTGCACCAAATGTTAATCCTATCCCTAAAAAGATGAGTTGAATCGGGAATGCAACTGAAACAGCAGCTACTGCCTCTTTCCCAAGTCCGGACACAAAATAAGTATCAACGACATTGTATAAAGCGGCTACCAATAAACTGATAACCATAGGCATACCTAACTTAAAAAGTGCTTTATCAATATTTTCTTCTTTCAAAATTTTTATTCTGTTTTCGTTCATTTAAACTTTCTCCACTTCTCAATATTTTGTTTTCTGTATTTATGCAACAAAAAAAGGCATAAATACAAAATAGTATCTGCCTTTTGCTTAATAATTTATAAAACAAAAGGCTACAGACAAAACATTGCCTATAGCCCTTTACATTTTAATTATATATCGAGAAATGTACACAAAAACAAAGCCAATAAATGGCCTAATTTTTTTGTATTTCCCGATGAAATATTAAATGCAATCTATTTGCTATACTCTGTACAATGTTTCATCGGTTTCATTTGTACAGAGTTAAGTTTGTTCTTAGGATGATTTCTTAAGTGAATTCTCATAACAATCCCCTTTCAGCTATATAGTAATATTTTATCATCTTTTTCAAAAATCGTCAAAACAACATACTCACATCAGAAAGTTTCGATTTTCCCCTTAAAATTATTCGCTTTATCTATCAACGAACCTCTGAATCCCATTGTAAAAGCAATGTTACTACTTCTAATTGCCAAAAGTTTATCTCCTATGTTAACACCCAAAGAATCCATTAAAGACTGAGTAAGATTTACATTTGTTCCATTCAAAGATAGCCATCCATACATTCTTCCCTTATATGAAATAAGTTCTCCCTCTTGTAAACTTCTCTCTGCCAAACATTTATTTCTAACTAATATGCTATTTAATTTTGAATCGGAAAGTAATTTTTCCGGCATAACACAGAAGCCACCTGTCTGCTTACTTCCTGAAACAATATAGACATACTTTTCTTTTTCTAATTTGTACTCCTTTATTGCCATAGTCGGAAAACTTAACTCTCCATCTTCTTTTATCTTCGACCAACCAAAAATATATTTTCCGCCTTTAATCATCTGTGGCATTGTCTTCACTCTCCTTTAATGCTCTTTTGGTAATTCGAATTGCACCGGCACTATGGATACGAACAACAGGATGTGCATCATTATCTGCAAGCCACTGTAATTTTTCTAAGTATGGTTTGACATAGTACGGTTTCCTTTTTCCTATTACTCTGAACATTTCAGGTGCTTCTATCCGTATTCTCTCCCCTTTGTCTTGTATCATTTCATAAAACATATCAAGTTTTTCACAGAACAGTTCCGGAGCATTTGTTGCAATATTTTCACAAGCCCAAACGAATGCAAGTCTTACTTCATCTACATTATCTTTTCTCATTTCCATTATTTTATCTAAATATGGAACAATCAACTGCTTATCAGCTCTGCCTATTCTTCCAAGTGCATTTACTGAACGCTCTCTTAATTTAGAGCGATCATCATGTAAGTAACTTGCAATATCTGCAACATACTTTTTTACTTCTAATGGATAATTTAATCCCATTTCTCCAAGAAGCCATAAGACCTTTGATTTTACATCGTCAGAATGATTTTCGTTCAAGTAAATAGAAACTTCATCAATAGCTGTTTTCCAATTCTCCTTATTTTTCGTTATCTCTCTTAATTCCTTTAATAGCTCTCTATCTTCACATATATTTACCAATTCAAAAATCACTCCTCTAAATATAGCTTTCTAAAATCATTTATCCAATCGTTTAATGCTTCTGATAGCAAGACTTGTTGATTTATAATAGATTTGGCACAAACAGGAATATTTTCTCTTTCCATCTCTAACTTGCTAACTGCATTTTTGTACTTCTCAATCTCTGTTTCAATATTGTCTATAACCTCTTTGCTTTCATTTTTTGACAGCATTGCCATATTGATAATAACTGCATTAAAATCTAAAAAAACATTGACCATTTGAGCAGATATTTTCTTCATCAATTCTAAAAAATACTTATCTCCTTTTTCTGTAATGTGATAAATTGACTTTTCAGGCATATTCCCATCTCTTGATAAATTGCCTTTTATATAGCCTTTTTCTTCTAACTGAATTACTTTTTTATAAATTGATGGAGTGCTAACTTTAACCCATTTAGAAATATTTCTATACTCAACATTCTTTTGTAAGTCATACGCACTTTGTTCTTTTTCTTTAATCATTCCTAAAACTATTAAATCAATCGTTGACATATTATCCCTCCATATTAAAAACTACTATAAATTATATCACTATATTTTATAGTAGTCAATATTGCTTAATTATGAAGAAGATTGTTTCATCTTTTCTATCTTTTTTCATAAACTATCTATTTCATCAAGTTCTTTCTGTATAAGTTATTTAGGTTCTTCTTGTGACACTTCAAACTTGCCAATAAAATTAAAGTACACATCAACTTGTTGTTTTCTGTCTTTCCCTTTTCTTCCCCCTGTGGCTTCATGGACTACAACTTTTTCTATATACTCATTTATCATTGGTACTGTCAGTTCCTCAATGTCTGTATATTTCTCTATCATTTTTAGGAATTTATCAGTATCAACTTTTCTCTGATGATAGCTTTCTATTTCTTGCTCAAAATACTGTATTTGTTTTTCTAAATCCTGTTGCTCCGTATCATAGATATTAAATAATCTATCAAAGTGTTTTACAGGAATTTTTCCAAGTGCATGGTCTTCATATAGTTTTGTAATAAGGGTTGTTAGTTCTGCATTTCTTGATGATATTTTTTCTAATTTCTCTTTATCTCCTTGATACTTTTCTTCTCTTTTTTCATCAGATAACTTATTCATCACTTTTAGAAACTCTTGCTTATCTTCTTTTGCAAAATTGGTTATTTCTTTAATTGATTTTAAGAGAATTTCATTCACTGTTTTTAATTTGATGTAGTGGATACTGCAAGTTCCTTTTCTGTGTCTATAATGTTGACATACAAAGCAATAATCACAATCGTATTTCTTTTCTTTATGTTCTGCCGGCTCTCTGTAACTTAATTTACCATCGCAATCTGCACAGATTAAAAGTCCTGTAAGTGGATTTGATGTTGTTCCATACTTTGGACTTCTTCTCACTGTTTTTCTTAACCTTTGAGCATTATTCCATGTTTCTTCATCAATAATGGCTTCGTGAGTGTTCTTGAAGATAATTAGTTCATCTTCTTTCGCCTTTCTGCGTTTCTTGGTTTTGTAATCAAGGCATATTGTTTTACCAAGAACAGTGTGTCCCATGTATTCTCTTTTTTCCAAAATGTAGCCAACTGTTGTCGGCGTCCAAAAATATGGATCGTCTATTCCTCTTTTCTTGGAACTATGATTATTTTCAGGATAATGTATTTCTGCATAGGCTGACGGTATAAGGACTTTATCTTTGGTTAGTATCTCTGCTATCTGTGTTACTCCATATCCCTCTATAACAAGCCTATAAATGCGTTTTACGACCTTTGCACTCTCTTTATCGACAAGTAGCTCCTGTTTGTTCTTAGGGTTTCTATAATAGCCGTATGGAACGCTTGGTGATACTCTTTTGCCTTCTTCCATTCTTGCTCTAAAGATGGATTGTATTTTTCTTGAGGTATCTCTTGCATACCATTCGTTCATAATGTTTAGAAATGGTGTAAAGTCGCTTTCTGCTTGTTTTTCACTGTCTATTCCGTTGTTGATAGCAATAAATCTTACTCCCTTTTCTTTGAAAAGTATTTCGGTGTAAAAGCCTACTTTGAGGTAATCTCTGCCAAACCTACTCATATCTTTTACTATCACAGTAGATACTTTGTTTTCTTCTACTGCTTTTATCATCTTTTGAAATCCCTCTCTATCAAAGGTTGTTCCGCTTACTCCATCATCGGTATAGTGATATATATTTACAAAGCCGTTTCTTTTAGCATAGCTTTCAAGTAGCTGCTTTTGATTTGTTATGGAATTGCTTTCTCCTTGCATTTCATCATCACGACTTAAACGCTCATAAAGGGCTGTTTGTCCTGTTCTTTTCATATTTGACATGAGAATTACCTCCTTTCCAAGTTTTTATTATTTTCTCTGTCCCTAAGAGGTTAATCCTTTAGGATCGGTCACGCAATATGACGAGTGCATTTGCATTAAGTTCGGTTTTACATAAAATCTTGTCTTTCCGGAGCCTGAACCACCTATAACCAAAACATTTTTATTTCTTGCATACTTTGGATTAGCTGGTCTGCCGTTCATAGTTAATCGTTCTGTTTGTGTAAGCAAGATATTGTTCTGGAACTTTTCATCCATATACGGTTCTATATCTTTTCTCGTTCCCCATCTTGCTGAACCATACTCTTTTCCCTGTCTGAACTTTTTTGCATTTTTGCCTTTGCTGTAGACAATGAATTTAATTAAAGCTGCTACTCCTGCACCAATTAAAATATCCGTAGGATGAATACTTGGAAGAAAGCTCATGGTGTTAAGCTCTAATATCCCTTGAAAGATTTTGTCTATTACATCGCCACCAGTATAAGCTCGTATATGGTGAGAGAAGATATTGCCAACATAGAAAAATGCAAGATAGGGAATGTTCTGCTTTAGAAACTTTGCCTTATCCTGCACCTTAAACAAGCCTTTGATGTCCTTTAGTATTTTCTCTATCATAGGCTCTGCTCCTTTTGCTTGTTCTTGATTTTATCTTTAGAAACAGAATTTTTAGCCATCTCCTTAAACTTCTCAATGTTTTTATGAATAGATTCTTTCCTTTCCGTTTTCTTTTCTGATTCTGAAAGGGCGTGCTTAAATGCTTTGTCCATCACTTTCATATCTTTTGCTTGAAAGAACACTGAGTATTTACCTGATTCTTTATCTTTCATTACCGAAAACTTAACTCCATATCTGTTCAGTTCTTTTTTCAGTTCCTTCAATTCTGTTTCTTCTACTGGTATCTCTTCAAGCTGTCCCTTTTTAACCATATCTTTTAGTTTTACTTCATTCCCTTTACTACCAACGAGCTTTTCGAGTCCACCGATTTTTTCTGATTCTTTCAGTAATTTCCTTATCAAATCCAAAAGTATCTTGCCTGTTACTTTGCCGGCTCTCATTTCCATGTTGAGTGTTTTTCTTGCAATTTCTTCATTAATCAAGTCCTCTCACCTCCGTTCAGTAATCTATCTTTATTGCGAGTTAGCTTATCTCTTTGAATAAACTTTCTGAAATCCTCGCCTACAACCATAACGGGAATACACATTTCAATAATTCTTGAATAGATTCTTTGATATTCAACACTGTCCTTGCAGTTTTGAATTGTGTCGTAGGAAAGATTTGTTGTGAAAATTGTTGGTTTCTGTTTTAGGTACCTGCTATTGACAATGTTATATACCTGCTCTTTAGCATAGCTTGTATCCCTTTCAATTCCCAAGTCATCTAAGATAAGAACGGAAGTATTTACAAGGGATTCAATATATGCGTTTTTATCAAAGTCAAAGCTGCTTTTTTGAAGTTCATTGATAATCTGTGCAAAATTTCTAATCTTAACACCTATTCGATACTCTTTAATTAAGGCATTGGCGATACAGCAGGCAAGATAGGTTTTACCGCTTCCAACCGAGCCGTAAAATAACAGTCCGATATTTTCTTTTTTCATTTTCTCATAATCTTCTACAAAATTCTTTGCAATCATGAGGCTTTGATTTTCTTCTCCCTCATAATTTTCAAAGGTATATGCCCACTCCCTCATGGAATTGAAGCAGGTTCTTTTTAACCTTTCAATTTCCATCTGTTTTTCTCTTCGTTTCTTTTGTTGCTCTATTTCTCTATCGCATTTACAAGCTACCCTTAATATCATTTTATTTCCGAAAAATTCCATTACTTCACCGTCTTTTCTTTCGTGGCAGACTTTACAATAGGCATGTCCGTCCTTAATATATTCTTTTTCAGAATCATAGGCATACTCAACATCCTCTATCATTATTTTTTCTAATCCTTTTATCATAGGTGTTCTCCTTTATCGTATTCTTCCCATGTTGGGATATTCGTTTCTTTCTTGTTTCCCTGATCTTTATAAAACCAAGAAAGGATCGTCGCTTTATGGTCTTTATAGATCTTTCCGGTACTCTTGATATATGCAGATAAGCGTTCAATGTAATTATCAAGCTGTGCATTTAGTTTGATTTGTAAATCAGAAATATCTTCATCAGTTAAAAATACATTTTGAAATGTTCCAAGTCCGTTTTCGCAAAAACTATATTCTCTCTTACTATACTTACTCTTATTATTCTCTATATAGTTAGAGTCAACATTTTTAACTTCCTGAAGTTCATTTTCTTTACTTCTGAGGTCAACATCTTTTACTTCTGAAGTAAAGTTTTTTGACTTCTGAAAGTCATTTCCTTTTGCTTGAAATACACTCATAAAGTCTTTTACATAAATGATATTAGGTTTTCCAAGTCCAAGCCTTACTCTTTCAATCAGTCCGATTCCTTTTTTACTGTCTAACTCATCCAATGTTTTTATGGCTGTCGGCTTTGAGATATTCCTTCTTCTCATAATTTCTTCAACGGTAAAATAGATAAATACTCTATTTTCTTTGTCTATCCAATTATTTTTAAAAGATATTCCCGTTCGTTTTAGAAGCATGGAATAAAGGATAATTGCTTCCGCTGACAACCCCTTAAATTCTTCTCCATCAACTAATATCTCCGGTACTTTAAGAAAATTAAATCTCTCTGCTTCACGATTATAGAAATAGTCAAAGTCCATCGCTTCACCTCCTTCCTTAAAATTTGCAAAGAAAAAGACGATAGTTTTTTCTCTATCGCCTTTGGCAACCATTTTGTATGAATTTTTTTAGATTGATTTTATCTCTTCATTGATTCCCTGAAAGAATGCTATAACAGCTGCTCCGACCATCGGTATTCCATAAGGACTTAACAAAAATCCTAATACCAATGCCTCAATACCAAGTGATATATCTTTTTGCATAAATGATCCTATTGCAGCAACTATACACATCAGCATTAAGAAATACAGAATAGTTGTTCCTATACCAAGTATAAATGTCAGAAATGCTGTGAGGATACTCAGCAGCAAGCTGATTGGAAACAAGATTATTTTTACTATCCACCTAATCATTTCTTATTCCTCACTTCCCAATTCATTCCTTGTGTCTCCACACACCATATCAATGCAAACAATCACATCTATATAATTTTTTAGGACTTTTTTTCGTCCACCTTCGCCATCTTCTATAAATACATAATGCTTATAAAACTGCTTAAAATGCAGGATTTTCACGATTTCACTCTTTGTATCAACGCTATGCACTCTATATTCATACTCCCAGGAAACATGTCTACCGGACAAACTTTCTCTAATTTATATCCATATTCTTCGCACAAAATAGCTGCGTCCCTTGCAAGTGTTGCAGGATCACAGGATACATAGACGATCGACTTCGGCAAAACATGTCCTATTGCATCCAATAAAGCCCTGTCACAGCCTGCGCGCGGAGGATCCATTACTACCAAATCTATTTCATCAATTTTAAAACCATCTATTCCCTCATCAATTAATCTCGGTAAAACCTCCTCAACTGCACCGTGGAAATACCTTGCATCAGTTATAGAATTTACTACGGCGTTGCGATTTGCATTCAGTACTGCTTCTTTATTTGACTCAACGCCGATAATATAATTATCATCTGCAGACATCGAAAGTCCAATTGTACCTACTCCACAGTATAAATCCACTATTTTGTACTTTAAACTACTGCATACCTCCGGAAGTTCATCTTTATCTACAAGCTTATCTTTATCTGAAATTTCATCTCTATCTACAATTTCACCCTTATCGGCGATTACATCCTTATCAGCAACGATATCAGCTGATGCACTCGCATATTCCCTTGCTTTCTCATACAGTATCGGTGTCTGCTCTTCATTTACCTGAAAGAAAGCATCAGGACCAACTTCAAAATTCATGCCATCAATGCTTTTTAGAATAGTCTTGCTTCCTGCGATAAGCTCTGGTGTGCTAGATTTCTCGTTTTTTATTTTACTTGCTTTTCGACTTGCTTTTCTGCCTTTATCAACAGCTCCTTCGTCAATAACGTCAACTCCATATATCGATACAAGTTCACATTTATCAGATATAAAATTAGCTAATTCCTGCATGTGCTCTATGCCAGAAGGCCTTCCAAAAATCACTGCCATAATATGGCCATAGTCTCCAACTCTCACCATAAAACGCGAGATATTCTTCGATTCCTCTGGATATTTTCTCAAAAAAGCTGACAGTCCTGAAGCAGCTTTTAGAATTTCTGGCATCAATATCTGACAATTGGGACACTCTATCACATCTCGACTCTTTGGTTTCAAGAATCCGATTTTCAAACCATCAACTGAAAACACTGCCTTATTTCTATATCCACCTTCTCTTGTAGACGGAACTATTTCCTCAAAATTCGGTCCACCCTCTTCAAGCGTAAATCCCCCGATTCGTATAAGAGCATTTTTTACTCTTTCGCTTTTGAGATCAAGCTGTTTTGTATATGTTAAACTGCCTATATTACAACCTCCACATCCTTCCTTAAGGTGCGGACAGACTTCTTTGTCAGCTTTTCGATATGGCGAAAATGAAATTACCTGCCTCGTTTCTGCAATGGCATAATTCCTCTTGATTTTTGTAATTTCGCAAAGCACTTCATCGCCGAGGGTTGAATTTTGTACGAAAATAACGCGATCCAGCGAATTTCCATCCGACACAGCTCGCGCAATTCCATTTCCTTCATTTGATACATCTGTTATTTTGACTCTTAGTAGGTCTCCCTTTTCCATAGATCCTCCATCTAAAATTCCGCATAAGTAAATTCAGGTGCTTTGGCAACTCCAGCATAGACCATGTAGATATAGAGGCCTGTCATAAGTGCCCAAAACACAAATGTATATGCGAGGAATTCTTTGTCTAGGATGAGTCCCTTTAATTGGGAAAGGATTTTTTTAATAACTTTTGTTGATTGCTTCATCTATCTTTATCCAACCTTTCGCAGACGGGTGTACGGTATCTTTAAAGAAATATTTTTCATAACTTTCATCATATAGGTCTATGAATTGAACATTATTATCTCTTGCAATCTTCCTTACCTTATCTCTAGCAACCGTCCTTGATTTTACAGGGAACCCCGTATAGTCATACCAATAGCCATTTTGTGGTAGCATTATAATTTTCGGCTTTACACCAGTCTCTTTACAGACCTTAAGGAAGAGTTTCAAATCCTCATATTCAGGTGATTTCGCATATGTGTCCTTGAGGCTGCTGTTTTTCTTGTTTTCAAGCCTCGGTTCCACCTTTAGCTTATATAGTTTTTGACTCATGTAAAAAGGATTGTCTCCAGCTCTCAGTGCCGCTTCTCTTTCAGCGCTGATCTTGACCCCTTCCCACCTCTTGGTTGCTCCTAGCGGTGTCTGTCCATGTTTATGTCTAGGCCTAACCCATTTTTGATATTTCTTAAAACTCGTTAAGCCCAGAACGTTTTTAAATGCAAGATAGTCTGATTTTTCCGCCCACATTCCCTGTGCTGATACTACAATTCTCTCTGCGGGAGTAGCTGTACCATAGGCATATACTTTGTTATACAGTTTAACCTTATCTTGCATCTCAAGGAATGAGGACAGTCGCCCTTCAACTAAGTCTGCAACCTCTTTCTTAACATCTTTACTTATTTCGGAGTTTCTTAGGAAGGCTAAGTATTCCGTTTCTGAAAATCGCATAGCAAAAGCACCCGGCTCTATTCCCTTTTCCTTAAACCATGAGGGCGATACCAGAAGTATCGCTTCTTTTCGTTTAAGTTCAGGTGACACAGCCCCCACTAGGATGGCATGAAATAGAGACTGGGTGTATGATGCACCTATAATCATAAATTCCTTATCACTCTTTGCAAAAACTCTGCTCGGATGATATTTTGTTTTCTTACCGTAATGGAATTCAGACGATCCCAAGAGTAGTGCCATGTCATCTCCAAGATTTTGACTGACTGCCGTCATTGACTTGTCTTTGTACTCATTGACCCACAAGCCTATTTTCGGATTATTCATGGCGACTTCCTGTCTGTCGCTAAGAGTCATAAACGATATTGTAGCTATGAAAAGGAGAAATGCAGTAATAAACGCTGCTATCTTCTTCATTTACTAACCTTCTTCCTAATTTGATTTATTTTCATTGCTGATCTATTTCTTGTTCTTGAGAGCTCTAATTCTCTTTCTTAGATGCTAAGCAACCCTCTTTGAAACCTGATTAATAATTTTCTGCGGAGTATCCATCTCTTCTCTTGTGAATTCCGATGGGCTCATTATGATATCAAAAGCTTCCTCAAACTGGACTAGCATGTCTATGTAGTCAAGAGAATCAATGAGGCCCTCATCCAATAGATTTATGTCTTTCTCATCCCTTATAATATCATCGTCGCAGATTTCCTGAATAATATCTAATACTTTTTCTTCTACTTCTTCTCTATTCATTTTATCCTCCATGTAATTTTAATCTATTTAGAAATAAGTTCTACAAAGTGTTCTGAGAAAATTAAGAACCCAAACATCACCAAATTAAACGTAATGAACCACGAAACAATCTGATACCAGCGCTCCTTCTTATGCTTCTTATGAAACTTGAATTTCTTCTGATAAACATCGTTCAGCGCGAGCAAAACACCGTGGTACAGGCCGTAAATAATATACGAGATCGAAAGTCCGTGCCATAATCCCATTATTCCCATATTAATTATAAAGCCTATTGATGACATGACTACCCTATCAGAAAACCATTTCCCCCTTATAGCCGCCATGCTGTATCTTGAAAAAATAAAGTCTCTGAACCAGTGGCTGAGGCTTATGTGCCATCTGTCCCAAAACTCCTTAATGTCCTTACTTATAAACGGCATTTTGAAATTCTCAGGTGTCTTGATTCCAAAAATATAACTCACTCCGATTGCCATATTGCTGTACCCCGCAAAATCGAAGAATAAATAAAATCCGTATACATACATATATAGAACCGCCGATATGAGACCACTATTTTGTGAAAGCCAGAATACTCCTTGGTATAGGGACGTTGCAATCACGACCTTGTAAAAAAGTCCGACAAAGATTTTCAAAAGGCCTGACCCCAGCAGGTCCAAATATTCGCTTCTAGGCATTGCACTTTCGCGGTGGAAATCATCCATAAATCTCCGGCTTCTATCAATCGGTCCCGACAAAATGGTGGGCCAAAAGAGATAAAAGTTCAATGTGTCAAATATGCCAACCTCGTCTATAAGATTATCATAAATTTCAATGAGAATTTGTACCGATTTGAATGTCATGTACGAAATCCCCAGGAAGCCAAAGATACCACTTCCGAGATAAAAATCTGACATTTTGTAGATGCAAAGTGGTGCAATCGATAATATTACTGCAATCCACAGATGCCATCTCACCCGCCCAAATCGTCGTATTACTTTCACAAAGCATTTTGCTAAGACAACCTGAATCGCACAAAACAGCACCAGGTTTTCAATTGCTACCAGATTCCCACGGAGTGCCAAATAAAGCATTAATATCGTCGTAATAGCTATGTAGATTCTCATTTTTATCTGGCATATGCCAAAAATTATCGCAGGCACCGCCAAAACCATAAGGGTGCTGAAAAAGTACAGACCGTCATAAAAATTCAGTTTCGTCATTAAGCCATGCCCTCCAGGGTCTTGCGGTCCACCTTGCCGTTTGATGTCATCGGAAGTTTATCGATGAATTTGATCTTCTTAGGTACCATGTACTCCGGCAGCAGCTCTTTCAAGTGAAGTTTGATATCCTTCGCATCGTCAAAACTTCCAGATACCGACGGCGCCACGACAAAAGCTACAAGGCTCCTTATCTTGCCATCCTTCCTTTTGGGGACGACACATACAGCCTCCACGTTTTCTTTCAACAAAATATTGGCTTCTATGTCGCCAATTTCCATCCTATATCCGTGGACCTTAACCTGAAGATCAGTCCTACCTATACAATAAAGCATCCCTTCCTTGAAGTATCCAAGATCTCCAGTGTGATACATCCTGTGAACCTCTCCGTTCTTGAGCTTAATCAAATCAAATGCGACTGCGGTCTTCTCGGGCATCTTAAAATAGCCCTTGGCCACTGTATTTCCTTCTATCAGGATTTCGCCCATATCTATCTTTTGAGGAGTGACATCTTCCCTTCCTCTAGATTCTTCAGCGATATTTTGATTAAATTCATCTATGATAATGCCGTCTTCCCTCTGTAAAAAAACTTTGGTTCCGGGCTTGATTAACCCAACAGGCAGTTCATCATCCTCGTTAATATGTTCGTTTTTAATCTCGACACTTGATATGGCAACAGTGCTTTCTGTCGGTCCATATGTATTTATAACTTTCGAGTGCGGAAAAGCTTTAATCAACTTGCTTGCAGTTGTTTTTGTCAACCTCTCTCCGCAGAAAAAGAAGACCTTAATGTCAGGGTATTTTCCCGAATTGAAGTCTTTTTCCGCCAGCATCATATCCACAAAACTTGGGGTCGAGATCCAGTAGTTCACATTCTGGACTTTAAGAAACTCCATAGTCGATGCAGCATTTGACATCGTGCCCTTATCAAGACTTGCGATTGTAGCTCCAGATGCAAGCGCAGTATATGTGTCCATTACGGAAAGGTCAAAAGAATACGGTGCTTGGTTTAGAAAAACTTCACCCTCTTTTTCCTCAATTGGTGTTCCAACTCCGGTCATCCATTCAAGAAAATTGCCTAAGTTTTGTTTTGTAACCTCAACTCCCTTTGGCTTTCCTGTACTTCCAGAGGTGAATATTATATACATAACATCATTAGAATCATCAGAAAAATCACCTGGCTCATCTAACTGAGCTGGATCCAGTTCCAAAATCTTACCTTCCCCATTTTCGCATTTTACCCAAACCCTTGTGCCTATAGCCCTGAGGATATCCTCAATCCTTGAATCAGGCATTGATCTATCAAGGGGACAATACGGATGCCCCGCCAGAGCACACCCTATAAATGAAATAATCATTTGAGGCTCTTTATGCCCATATACCGCGATAGGTGATTTAACATCTATCTTACCTTCTAATCTAAGAGATTCTATTTTTTTAGCAAAATCTTTTGACGCTTCCCATAGCTGCCTATAGTTAATTTGACCATCTACCGATGTGAAAGCCACCCTATCAGGAGCATTTTCAGCAAAATATTCAATTCTATCAACCACATCTATCATATATTCTATACCTCACAAAATAAGTTGTTCTCAATACTATCCGATATATTATACCACAAAAGCTCTTTTAGTTTTAGTATGTTATCTACGTTAATATCGTATTTGATCTGGCACAAAAAACCGAGACAGAACTTTAGATCTACTAATGGATTATTCCCGTGCTATAAAAGATACAAAATGTATATTACATAACACATGTAGAAAATCATCATTTCCGTCTCGGTATATTTGTATTATATAAAATTTAATGTGTATATATTTTTAAATTTTGGCGTATATATATTTCTATATTCGGTCTATCTCATGCTGACATTAATTATCCCAAACACTCTTCGTCCTTCTTTCTGCGCTGACGGATAGCCTCCTCAAGCATCATATCTTTGACCTTCATGAGTCTAGTCTGGTTTCCTCTTTCATCTTCATCAAGTTTCATAGTGATATACTTGATGGTGACCTCTAGCCTAGGAATTACAACGTATTCCAGTGCATTTACACGCCTCCTTGTCTTCTCAAGTTCTGCAGCAAGAAGAGCAGTTTCCTTCTCCTTTGCGGCTAATTCAAGAAGTTTAGGAAACATATCTGAAAGACCGCTTACAGCAGTATCCAACTCTCCAGATGTCCTAGCAAATCCGTATGGGAATATATCCGCAGATTCATCAGCCTCGGTCTGAAACGAGAAGATCGGAACTTCAACACTCATGATATTCTTTTTTTCCATGTCAAGAGTTACACCCTGCTTCGGAAACATCAGAGATTCTTCCATAACCTCTCCCGACATTATAGCCGATGCGACTGTAAATGATCTATACACATCTTCAAGACCGCTCTCAACCTCCTGTCTCAGCCTTCCGTTTTCACGGGCGACTTCAAGGAAGGTTTTCATAAGCTCGTCTCTCTTATCTTTCATAAGTTTATGTCCTCGAGTTGCAGTTGCTAGACGCTTTTTTAGAGTCGTAAGCATCATCCTCGTAGGATTGACTTTCATTCTTTCCATTGACAAAACCCTCTCTCTAAAGCTATTTTGTTACCTTCTATAACCCTCAAAATCTACAAACACTATCTGTATTCAAACTAGAAATAGTTATGCTGAAAATCTATTTTGTTGGATTCTATTCTTCAGAAAGATACTTTTCAATATACTTGTCATCGATACGCTTGAGTTCGCTCTTAGGCAGAATCTTCAAAAGATCCCAGCCAATATCAAGAGTTTCCTCAATCGTGCGGTCAGTGTCATAGCCCTGCGAAACGTATTTCTGCTCAAACTCTTGTGAGAATTTAGCATACATCAGGTCGACATCACTCAGTGCCGCTTCGCCCAAAATAGTCATGAGCTCAAGTGCTTCCTTGCCCCTTGCATATGCTGCAAAAAGCTGGTTCATCGTATCGGCATGGTCCTCACGAGTTTTGCCATCACCTATACCCTTGTCCTTAAGACGGGATAGCGAAGGCAGTACGTTAATAGGTGGCTTGATATTCTTTCTGTATAGTTCGCGGGAAAGTATGATCTGTCCCTCTGTAATATACCCTGTGAGGTCTGGAATTGGGTGCGTTATGTCATCCTCCGGCATCGACAAAATAGGGATCAGGGTTATCGAACCCTCCTGCCCTCTCTTTCTGCCTGCTCTCTCATACATCGTAGCAAGGTCAGTGTATAAATATCCAGGATATCCCCTTCTACCAGGTACTTCCTTACGTGCGGCCGAAACCTCACGAAGTGCTTCGGCGTAGTTTGTAATATCGGTCAATATTACAAGCACGTGCATACCAAGCTCAAAAGCAAGATATTCCGCTGCAGTTAGCGCCATACGCGGTGTAGCAATACGCTCAACAGCAGGGTCATTAGCCAGATTAAGGAACATTACAGTTCTGTCTATAGCGCCTGTTCTCCTAAAGTCAGCTGCAAAGAAGTCAGCTTCCTCATATGTAATACCAATTGCCGCAAATACTACCGCGAAGTTGCTCTCTCCGCCTCTAACCTTAGCCTGCCTTGCAATCTGTGCTGCAAGCTCTGCATGGGGAAGTCCGTTTCCTGAGAATATAGGGAGCTTCTGTCCCCTAACAAGTGTGTTAAGTCCATCTATGGCCGAAACACCTGTTTGAATAAACTCTGCCGGATAGTCTCTAGCTGCCGGATTCATAGGAAGTCCATTGATATCAAGCGACTTTTCAGCAATTATTTCTGGGCCACCATCCTTTGGTCTGCCCATACCGTCAAATACACGTCCCATCATCTCAGGAGAAACCTTTAGCTGCGTACCCCTTCCGAGGAACTTAACGGTACTCTCGGCTAGATTGATACCTGCGGAACTTTCAAATAGCTGAACCATCGCATTGCTGCCGTTAACCTCTAGAACCTTGCAAAGCCTCTTTTCTCCATCGGGGAGAACAATCTCGCCAAGCTCATCATAGGTAACGCCCTCAACATTTTCAACCAGCATCAGAGGTCCTACGACTTCAGATATAGTTTTATATTCCTTAATCATTGTATTCATCCCCCTTGCTAATTAAATCTGCAATTGATCCCTTTAGTTCCTTCATTATTTCATCAAATCTCTTGCCGGTGTCTTCTTCCTTAACATACTTAAAACGTCCAATCTGCTCTCTTACAGGAAGGCTGATTAACTTGTTATAGCTAGCACCTTTCTTTACAGCATCCTTTGACAAGTTGTAATATGCCATTATCAGTCTCATCAATTTGAACTGCTTATCCATCGATGTATAAGTATCGACTTCATGGAAGGCGTTCTGGTGCAAGTAGTCCTCACGGATTGACTTACATGCTTCAAGTTTGATTCTATCCTCGTGCGACAAAGCATCAACGCCGACTAGCTGTACGATTTCCTGAAGTTCAGCTTCTTCCTGAAGCAGTCTGATCGTATCCATCCTAAGTTTTGGAAAATCAGTGCTGACATTCTGCTCATACCACTTTGTAAGCCTATCAACGTAGAGCGAATAGCTTGAAAGCCAGTTGATAGCAGGGAAGTGTCTTCTGTATGCTAACTGTGCATCAAGTGCCCAGAATACTTTTACAATTCTAAGTGTTGCCTGAGAAACTGGTTCAGATACGTCTCCTCCTGGAGGCGATACTGCTCCGATTGCAGAGAGTGCTCCGACTCTTCCATCCTTACCAAGTGAAACAACTCTACCAGCTCTTTCATAGAACTGCGCAAGTCTTGAACCAAGATATGCAGGGTATCCTTCTTCACCTGGCATTTCCTCAAGTCTTCCTGACATTTCACGAAGTGCCTCTGCCCATCTTGATGTTGAATCCGCCATCAGGGCAACTGAATATCCCATATCTCTGAAATATTCGGCTATTGTAATTCCTGTGTAAATAGAAGCCTCACGAGCAGCTACCGGCATGTCAGATGTGTTTGCAATCAGAACTGTCCTCTTCATAAGAGATTCTCCCGTATGAGGGTCAGTCAGTTCTGGGAACTCCATGAGTACGTCTGTCATCTCATTTCCACGCTCACCACAGCCTATGTAAACAACTATGTCTGCATCTGCCCACTTAGCAAGCTGATGCTGTACAACTGTTTTGCCAGATCCGAATGGTCCTGGAACAGCAGCAACGCCGCCCTTTGCTATTGGGAACAATGTATCTATAACCCTCTGTCCTGTCAAAAGAGGCATCTCCGGAACGAGTTTTTCCTTGTATGGTCTGCCCCTACGAACAGGCCACTTCTGCATTAGGGACAACTCTTTTGTTGAACCGTCTTCAAGCTCCAACTCACATATTGTTTCTTCTACAGTGAAGGCTCCTTGATAGATTTCCTTAACCGTACCCGAAACATTTGGCGGAACCATTATTTTCTGCATAACAACGATGGTTTCCTGTACGGTGCCCAAAACATCTCCTGGACCAACTTCATCACCCACATTTACTGAAGGCGAGAATTTCCACTTCTTCTCTCTATCAAGGGCTGGTACAGCTATACCACGTGTAATATTGCTTCCGGCTGCTTCGTACATACCCTTAAGAGGTCTTTGTATTCCGTCATACATAGTCTCTATAAGGCCAGGTCCTAGTTCAACTGAAAGTGGTGCACCCGTTGTTACCACAGGTGCTCCCGGTCCAATCCCAGCAGTATCCTCATATACCTGAATTGAAGCGAGATCGTTTCTCATCTCCAATATTTCTCCAATCAGTCCCTGTTCGCCTACACGAACAACGTCAAACATATCTGCTTCTGACATGCCCGATGCTACTACAAGCGGTCCTGAAACTTTGACAATTTTTCCTTGACTCATTTACTTGTCACCTCCAAATAGTATATCCGCTCCCACAGCACGTTCAACGGATTTTTTCACATTCATCATCCCCATACCTGAGGCGCCTTGCCTACTCGGGATTGGTATAATTGCAGGAATTATTGAGTCGTTATACCTATCTATATCTTTTTCCATGGCATGAATCAAATTTTCTGTTATGTAAATAATTCCATACTTTTCCTTAGCGAGTCTATGAAGAGTTTTGCGAGCATCTTCTTCATTTTCGCTTGGGAAAACATCAAGGCCAAGAGCCTTAAAACTCATAACAGATTCTCGATCCCCCATGATACCTATCTTATACATACGGTTCCCTCAATCTTTCTATGATGTTCTCCGGTGGAAGGTCCACTTTTTTACCGAGCAGTATAATTCGCAGATTATCAATCTCGACTTCTTTTGCAAGCCAGTAGGCCGCAATAGGTGCAATCCCAAAAGACTCGTATTTTGCAGTCTTGTTATATTCCATAAGCGTATCAGCACATAACTTTTCAAGCACGCTGAAATCGTTTTTTTCGACCACATGAGCAGCACCTTTTTCCATAACTTCTTTTAATTTGTATGGCTTTAGTCTTTCGGCAATCTGACTGTAACTTTCTTCCCAATGCGAAGTATAGAGACTCATTGGAACTTCTCCGTGCTCAAGGTAAACCTTTTCAAATACATTCCATGATTTTCCCATCTGTTTCAATCTCACAAAAGACTTTAGATTCAGTAAATCAAGTTGTTTTTTCACAAGATTAATTATAAAATCGACATCCACGTTTAGGGCCATCTCATACATTTCCTCATAGCACGCCTTATCCAAAATCAAGTCTATAAGCTGAGGATCTCTAGATCTAGAAAACGCATCAACTGCATCCTCAATCGCGCACTTCATATATGAGGACATATGTGTGTAATTTCTCTCCTTAACCATCGCCATTATCTTCTGTTCCGATACGCCTCCTGAGGAAACAAGGTTGTTTTCATCAGGTGTTATACCAAGAAATTCAGATTTGAGACATACCTTTACGTTATGATAATCCATCGGCAAGGTAAATAGTCCCATTTCTTCTTTTTTGGGCACGGTAGAAAAAATCATTCGGATAAGCCTATTTTGTTCTCTTCGTATAAAATACTCTATATCTCCGTCATAAAGTTCTTTCGCTTCACCATAGCCGAAGTCTACAAGAATGCTCTCGATGGCTGCAAGGTCCTTAGCTTGAGCAAGCCTCATTAAAGCCTGCTTGTCCATCAGTTTATTAACATATGAACCGATATATGCCGCTGCAAATGTATATTCTTCTAATGGCTTTCTCATTATATCTCCTCACAACCTAAAAAAGTTTTTCCACAACCGACGAAACTATATTCCCATATTCTTCTTCAATGAGGTTCTCAAGGGTTCCGTTCATATATATCTGACCATCTTTGACCATGAAGCCACCTACAGCATCTACGGTTTCCTCAGATAGTGTGAATCCCTTATTCCCCGCATCAGTCGCAAAGGTTTGGTTAAGTTTATCGACAAGTTTTGTGCCAATTTTCTCACGTTGGTTGGGGTTCATAACGATTTCGCCAGTTCTTACACCTGATGCCTGTATTTTCTCAACAAGAAATTCTATATACTTATCGTTTTCCATCGAAGAAATCTTTTCTGCTGCGAGCTTGAAGGCTTTGTCAATTATCTCTTGTTTTACACCAAGGGTGATCTTTCTGCCATCTATTTCAGCAACTGACTTCTTCCTGTCGATAAGCTTAAGTTTTTCCTCTTCTCCTCGAGTTTTGTATGATTCAATAAGGCTCTCAGCATTCTCTTTGGCTTCATTTACGATTCCTTCAGCCCTGAGATTAGCATCAAGTGTTATAGCATCTGCCTGAGCCTTAGCATCTTCGAGAATTTTTGAGGTTATTTTCTCTACACTCATTTATATCTCCTTTTAGATATTTTGATATTCCAATTTAGATATTGAAAAGGATTAGAATTGACAGCAACAGTGCAAAAATAGCATAAGTCTCTACCATTGCGGCATAAATAATACCTTTAATAAACTGATCTGGTCTCTTCCCCATAAGCATGATTCCTGATGCGGCTGTCTTTCCCTGTGCAATACCAGACCATAGTCCAACAAGTCCGATAGGAATACCTGATACCAAAATCAAAAGTCCTGTTGTAACATCAAGATCTTGCATAGCGCCGCCGAATAGCCCAATCCTAATGAAGATCAGGAATGCCATCAGCAAACCGTAAATTCCCTGTGTACCTGGAACAGCCTGAACGATAAGTGTTTTACCAAATTTCTTCGGATCTTCCGCCAATACGCCCGATGCAGCCTGTCCTGCAATTCCAACTCCTATCGCACTTCCGATTCCTGCTAAGCTGGCTATTGCCGCTCCAAATAGTGCTAATACATTACCTGTAATCATTTCTCTCCTCCATCACTTTCTTTTAAAATTCTTATATATTTTGTTTCATTTCTGAATGGATCAAATTCTTCGCCTCCGTCCTCATAGAACTTTCCAAAGAATTCTATATACTGCAACCTGCTCGAGTGAACAAATGCGCCCAAAATATTAATCGCCATGTTGAAACTGTGTCCCACGATTCCAACAACGATGAGCACTATGAAGCTCACAATCCCTCTTCCGCCAAGGGAACCCATGGTATTCACAACAGATGCGATTACGCCAGTTGCCAGTCCCAAAGCCAGTAGCCTCGAGTAACTGAGAATATCTGAAACATAACCTGTTATTCCATAGAGTGCTCCAAGTCCGCCTGTGACTTTGCCAAATCCTTTGTTCTTACGTCCGCCGGTTAGCAACAAAACAGCTGCTCCGATGACCGCCATGTAAAGTCCGATTTTGCCAAGCATTGGATTTGAATTTCCAAGCGCACCGTACATTATCGCACCGATTATTAGGACATACCAGCTGAAGACATCAAAGACGGCATCCCAGAAATGTCCACGCTTTATGAGCATGTATGCATTGATTGCCATTCCTAAGAAGATATGCACAACGCCAAAGCCAAGCGACCAAATAAGAAGTCTTGTTGGGTCGTCAATAGGGTTGAACCATATAGGTTTGATCTCAACCTTCTTGCCAAACAAAACATCCGCTACTACTGGAATCAGGTCTCCAAACCATCCTCCAAACATCGCGCCCCAGAAGACTGTTGCGATACCGCAGTACATGAACATTTTAACCATCTTCTTGGTCATGCCCTCTAGCTCGAATTTCTTGAGGACTACAAATGTCGCTATTGTAATGACAAGGCCGTAACCAGCATCCGAAAGCATGATGCCAAAAAACATGGCGTAGAATATAGCAAACCATTTGGTCGGGTCAAATCCTTTGTAGTCAGGCATGGAGTACATCTGCGTTACAGCTTCAAACGGCGTAACAGCAGCTGAGTTTTCAATCATTACTGGTACTTCTTCACCCTCAAGAGGTTCTCTGTACTCGTAGTGACATCCATATCTGTCTAGAATTCGTTCAACTCCATCCTTTAGATGCGATGGTACCCAACCTTCGAAGTTGAAAGTTCTTTTGGTAACTCTCATCTTCGATTTGATTCTTTCTCTATCACGCTCAATGGTAAGATAATCTGACAAGAATTCAATGTCTTGCTGCATCTTGCCATAGCCTGCTACCTCATCTTCAAGTTCTCTTCTGACGTCCTTTTGCTCATCTATCTGTTTTGTTATTTTTTCAATGTTATCGCTGACTCTGCCTTCAAATCCCTGGAAAGGCAACTGTGTAAAACCGTACTGTTTAAGAATCCCAAGGACATTGTCCGTCCCCTCCTTCATCATAACTACAGCAAGGTAAATCAATTCTCTATCCGAATTGACTACACTTATATCAGACGGCAGTTCGAGTTCAGAAAATTTTTCCTTTATATTATCCAGATTTACTGTGGACGGCACAACTCCAAGTTCGATATTCGTAAACTTTGTCTCAGAGATATCGAGCGGAACATCATACACAATCCAAGGTTTTAATGACGCAAGATCTGAAGACATCTTGTTAATCTTCTCATCCGTCATGTGGAGGCGATAGTTAAGCCTCAAAATAGATGAAATATAGCCTTCGATTTCAGCACGTCTATTTAATAAATCCTTAAGCCTTTCACCATTTATGACTTTTTTTGTGGCAAAAAGCGGTTCTTTCTCTTTTGAATATCTTTTTAAAGTATCAAGGGCTGTATCCGTCCTGCTCATTTCTCCCTCAATGGTTGAAACAAAATCCAGATCTCCGTCAACTTTATCAAATACTTCTTGAGGTTTTTTTATTTCGGAAGCTTGTGACTCTAATGCTTCTGGTGCATCAGGATCTTTAATCTCGTCTGCACCAGGAATGAATCTTTCGGTAATTTCAACAACTCCAAGGTCAGCAAGATCCGCAATAAGTTTATCCTTCGTATTCGAAAGTCCGATAACAGCCAGTTTCTCCATCTTAGCTATTGACACTGCTGTTCACTATCCTTTCAAATATAAAATCAGATACTTCATCCAATTTATCCTCTGCATTGTTTTGCAAATCTCTATTTTGTTTTTTTACATCCTCAATGAAGTTATCATAGTTAGTCTTGGCAATGCGATTTCCCTCTTCAATTTGCTCTTGATAGTAATCTTTGCCCTTCTTCTCAGCTTCATCTATGATTCCCTCAGCTTGGTTTCTAGCATTCTCGAGGATTTTCTTCTCTGCAGCCTTAGCTTCTTTAATAAGATTCTCTGCTTCTTCCTCGCTGCTTACAATTTTTGCAAGCTCATCAGAAAACATAAACCCACCTCCTTTTCTCCAGAAGATATATGTATATTTAATTATACTCTTAAGAATACATCCCTTCAAGTAGTGTACCCACAAAATAAAGGTTTACTCACTTTTTTCCACATTTATGCTGCGGACAATGTACTAAAAAAAGTTCGTTGACACGTTGAATTTTGAGGTATACAATTTGATTTAGGAATAATTAACTTATTAACAATCTTTTAGAAAAGGAGGGTATTATGTTCAAAAAAGTGTCTAATGCATGTGTGCATATGGTAAATAAACTTTTACCTGATCCATTTATTTTCTGCATAATGCTGTCAATTATTGTTTTTGTCGTAGCAATTCCTGTTACCAAAATGGGACCTCTAGAACTCATTGATAACTGGGGTAACGGAGCATGGAATTTGCTAGCGTTCTCGATGCAAATGGCGTTGGTACTTGTTCTTGGAAGTGCCATGGCTCAAGCACCTGTAGTCAAAAGGCTTGTAGCTAGAGTTGCTTCACTTGCCAAAACACCTAAGCAAGGTATCTTAGTTGTTACATTCTTCTCGCTAATAGCATGTTGGCTAAACTGGGGTTTTGGACTAGTTGTTGGTGCAATCCTAGCAAAAGAAATCGCAAGACAGCTTGAAGGTGTCGACTATAGGCTTCTGATCGCTTCAGCTTATTCAGGATTCGTAATCTGGCATGCTGGATTCTCTGCATCAATTCCGCTTGCACTCGCTACACCTGACAAAGAGGCTCTAGCCGCTGCAACTGGTGGAGTTGTAAAGGACGTTATACCAACTAGTATGACTATTTTCGCTCCATATAACCTCATCATGATTATTATCATTCTAATTTGTTTACCATTTATCAACGCAGCAATGCACCCAGAAAAAAAGGATGTCATCACAGTTGATCCCGCACTTATTGAAGAAGAGGTATATGTTTATAAACCACCCGAAACTCCTGCTGAACGTCTCGAAAACAGCTGGATTGTTTCAACTATTATTTCGATGGCTGGTGTAATTTATCTAGTAAGCTATTTTTCACAGAACGGATTTAATCTATCTTTAAACATTGTAAATATGATATTCCTAACTTTGGGAATCATCTGTCACAAAACACCGATCAACTATGTTAGAGCAATCGCAGAAGCTGCAAAGGGTGCAGCTGGTATCATCATTCAGTTCCCATTCTATGCTGGAATCATGGCAATGATGGTTACTGCAAATCCTGACACAGGAGTTTCCCTTGCAGGTGCAATCTCTCATGGTTTCGTAAGCATTTCAAACCAGATAACATTCCCACTATTTACATTCTTATCTGCTGGTATCGTAAACTTATTCGTACCATCAGGTGGCGGACAGTGGGCTGTTCAAGGTCCAATCATGATGCCTGCAGGCCAAGCTCTTGGCGTAGATCCTTCCGTTACAGGAATGGCTATCGCATGGGGAGACGCTTGGACAAATATGATCCAACCATTCTGGGCGCTTCCAGCACTTGGAATTGCTGGTCTTTCAGCTAGAGACATCATGGGTTACTGCCTCATCACATTGTTCTTTGTAGCAATAGTCGTATGTGGTGGATTCCTAGTAGTAGGGCTGCTTTAGTAATATTTTAAAGGAACAAAATATAGCCTTTAGGGTTATATGAAAAAATAGCGATCTGTCACTTTTATATCTGTGTCAGGTCGCCTTTTTTATATTATTTATATTACAGATTTTCTGCAATCTCACTTATTTTTTTAAGTCTGTTGTTAACGCCGGATTTTTTCAAGGGTTTGCTTAGCATTTCACCTAGCTGGGTTAAACTTGCCTCCGGATTCGCAAGCCTAGCAAGTGCAACCTCTCTGAGTTTTTCAGGCAAGAAGTTTTCGCCCTTCATCTCAAATATTTTTTTAATATCTTGAATTTGTCTTCCGGATGCGCCGATAATTCTATCCATGTTGGCAGTATCACAGTTTGTCAATCGCACAGCCTCGCTTCTCAGTTCTTTTGTTATCATAACGTTTTCGATTTCAAGCACCTTGCTATGTGCTCCCATCAACGCCAGAAGATCACTAATATAGCCTGAAGATTTGACATAAACAATGTAGTACTTTCCTCGTTTGGTCATCTTGGCTTCAAGGTCATCGAATGTACCGACAAGGCGCACGAGGTCCTTGGACATCTTTTCACTTGCACAACGCCATTCCATCTGGTAGCTCTTTTCTGGGTTTGATATTGTGCCTGCTGCTAGGAAGCTCCCTCTCAGGTAACTCTTGCGGCAACATTTTGTTCTGATGATACCTTGATATATACCATCCGATATGTAGTTATTCCCCTGCTTTATCATCAGGATGCCAGTTTCTCTAAGGATTGCCTCGCTTCGCATATCTGGTGTGATTCTGAGAACATAAACATTGCCTCTCGACAAATTTGTCTCTTCCTCATATTCAACGATGGGATCAATTTGGAAATACTCGCTCAGAAGGACTTTTAAGTGCCTTGCAACTGCGGCATTTTCAGTTTTTAGTATAATATTAAATTTTCCATTGCCTGCAAGACCGATACTTCCCGCCATACGAATGAAGCTGGCGATTTCCGCCAGCTTACAACAATTTTTTTCAGTTTCGAATCTTGCCAGCTCATTCTTTGTTTCTTGAGCGAATGACATAGACTTTCTCCCTTTTTACAAATTTCGTTTTGACTTAAACTCATTGGAAATTGAGTTTAAAGTATAAACTATTTGTTCTTTCTTGGTGGGATTCCAAGGATTTCTCTTGCTTCATCTGGAGTAGCAATTTCTCTTCCCATGATCTTAGCAAGTTCAACAGCTTTGGCAACTAGCTGTCCATTAGACTCTGCAAGAACGCCTTTTTCGATGTATAGGTGATCTTCAAATCCAACACGAACGTGTCCGCCCATAGCAATTGTAGCTGCTGCGATTGACCAGCAGTTTCTTCCAAGTCCTGTAGCAGTCCAAGTGCATCCTGGAGGAAGCGAACCTACCATGAATACTAGGTCACGGATAGTTGCTGTCATTGTAACTCCGAGCACAAAGTCAAAGTGCATAGGATCCTTGATGAACCCCTTCTTGTGGAATTTAAGAGCTGTGTCAACCATACCTTTTTCGAAAACTTCGAGTTCAGGCTTAATACCCTTTTCATTCATGATTTTTGCGAAGTTTACAATTGTATCATCAGTGTTTACAAAGATCTCGTCTCCGCCGAAGTTGCATGTACCACAGTCAAGTGTTGCAAATTCTGGTGTTGGAACTACATCTGTAGATGCAAGTCTCTCAAGGTCAGTCATTCCAACTGCTCCACCTGTTGAAGGTTGGATAATTACGTCAGGGCATACTTCATAAATAGCATCCATACATTCCTGGAATCTTTCAGTAGCCTGAGTTGGTGTTCCATCATCCCATCTAACGTGTAGGTGAATTACAGCAGCGCCAGCATCATAAGCCGATTTAGCTTCTCTTACAATTTCTTCAACTGTGTAAGGTACTGCAGGATTCTGCTCCTTAGTTACCTCTGCACCGCAGATACATGAACTGATAATTAATTTTTCCATATCTTCTCCTTATCATAAAAAAATAAAAGTAACATCACTAAACTCCCGATTTCTGAACTCAGGCGTTTTATTATGTCCATTTCAATTAAGACTGCAGCCCTTAAAATTTAAATAATAAACTTATCAAAAGGCTTATCTTATGATAGTTAATATTGTATCATTTTTAAAACTTTTCTTCAAGTATCTGTTCATACTATAAAAACTATTACAAATCTCTATGTTCTATCGTAACCAAATATCCTGCACTTGAGAAAATCTTTTCAAACTCCTCAGCAAGCGCAACTGATCTGTGTTGACCACCTGTACATCCAAATGCAATATTCAAATGCTTCTTCCCCTCATTTTGATAATGCGGCACAAGACTCTTAATTAGCCTAGAAAAACCATCGATAAACAGCCTAGTAATCTGCTGCCTCAGCACATAATCCTGAACTTTTTTGTTTCTTCCAGTCAACTTTTTCAGACTCTTAACATAAAATGGATTAGGAATAAATCGCATATCAACTACCACATCTGCCGTTTCAGGCAGCCCTCTTTTGTAGCCAAAGGACTGAATATTGATCGTAAAAGGCACACTCGGCACATCATCCCTAAATGTTTTGTCGAGCATATTGTTGAGGTGCGCCACGCTAAGCCCCGTAGTATCAACGACATAATCGGCTCTTTTTCTTATTCCCGCAAGTAGTTCGCGTTCCTTCCCTATAACATTCGAGTCTGTAGCACCAGATGTCCCCACAAAGAGAGGATGATTCCTCCTAGACTCATTATATCGCCTCATAAGTGCCTTATCACTGGCTTCGACAAAAAGAATTTTAAGATCAACATTCAGATCATTTTTCAGTCTATCAAGTGCCGAAGACAAATCGTCAAAAAACTCTCCGCCACGGACGTCTATAATTATAGCAATCCGGTCTATATGCGCAGAGCTCTTTGAAAGTTCCACAAAACTATCAATAAGCGACGGCGGCATGTTGTCAACACAATAAAACCCCTTATCTTCAAACCAGTCTGCTACAACAGTTTTGCCTGCCCCCGAAAGGCCCGTTACCAAAAATATCGACAGTTTCTCCATATTACTTCCTCTGAACTACCCCAAACAAATTCCTTTATTCAATCCTAATATTTCTTTGTTCTACTATAATACTTCCTCAACGTTAACAATTCTATCAATCCCAATGCCTGCCTCCATGGCCATGTCAAGCCCCCGCTCGAAACTTCCCACATTCTCAGGTTTATGAGCATCGCTGCTTATAACAAATTTAACGTCATATTTAGAACAAAATACTAGTTCGTCAACCGTTAAATGTCCATGCCACGGATTAATTTCCATAAGCGTACCGGTTTCCTCACAAGCCTCTGCAACCTGCTTTAGATCAATTGGCGCCTTATCTCCGGGATGAGTCAGTATCATGATTTTGTTTTTCCTAATAGCTGCTACCATCATCTCCGTGTTTTTCTTCTTTAAGAAATTTTCAAAAATTTTTCCAAGTCCATGATACCATAGCCAGTTTCTTACCATGTATCCATTCCGCACTCCAAAGTGGTAACCAGCGTGGATAAAATCAAACAAACCCACTTCAGATTTTGTCACATCTAGATTATTTCTGGAGTTGACAATATTTGCTTCAACGCTCATGAATACAGTTATCTCATTGTATTTTTTATTAAGTTCTTCTATGATCTGTCTCATAACAGGAAAATCTTTTCGCTTAACACCGTATGTTAGGTGTCCAGGCCCGTGATCTGATATCGCAATAGAAGAAAGACCTTTTTCAATTGCAACCTTAACATTATCTTCTATCGTTCCTATGCCATGAGAAAAAACAGTATGGGTATGATAATCCCAAATCATCCTATACTTTTTGCCATTTTTTTCGTAAATGTTCATTTCTTAACCTTTAATCAAACTAAAGAATAATCCTTACCTCAGGCTCAAGGTCAACTTCAAATTTTTCTTTTACAGTTTTCTGTACCAAATCCTTAAGTGCGAGCACATCCGTCGCAGTCGCTCCTCCTTTGTTCACCAAGAATCCACAATGTTTTTCAGAAACCTGAGCTCCACCAATGCTATATCCTGCAAGTCCAGAATTTTGTATCAATGCACCAGCAAAATGCCCTGCAGGTCTTTTAAAAAAGCTCCCGCAGCTAGGCAGAGTCAGCGGTTGTTTGCTATTTCTTCTCTCAGTATATTCATCCATTAAACTCTTAATTTCTGGCTTTGGCTTTTTCTCTAATTTAAATTCAACCTCAAGAATGATTTCCTGACTATTTTTGAATCTGCTTGTCCTATATCCCAATTCCATATCGTTCTTTGATATCCAGTACGACTCACTGCCATCGCTTTTCATGACATAGGCTCTACTCACAACATGGCTCATCTCGCCACCATATGCGCCTGCATTCATAAACAAAGCACCGCCGATGCTTCCAGGAATACCACTCAGTGTTTCAAGTCCCCCCAGACCAAAGTTCATGGCCTCACGAGCAACCTTAGATAGTAGAACCGCACCTCCCGCAGAAATATTCTCACCGGAGACAGATATTTTGTTGAAGCCCTCTCCAAGCTTGATAACAGTGCCATCGTACATTCCATCTGCAAATAAGGTATTGCTTCCGTTACCCAACAAAATATGTTTCTTGCCGCTCTTGGAAATTTCAGTAAGCGCCTGCGCCAACTCTTGGTTAGACTCGACAATCAAGAGGCGTTCGCAGTTTCCACCAGCTTTGAAAGACGTAAATTCGGCCATATTGCAATTTTCTAGAATTTTCATAAAATTTCTTCCCTCTTGATATCGTACTTATCATATTTTTGATATGCCTTGGTGTCAGAAGGCATGTTTTTCTCTTCAAGTTTAACTTCAATATGTCTTTTGAAATAGTAATAGATGATTGCAAACACTGGAACACCCAGCACCATACCGATGAATCCAAACAATCCACCGCCTATGACAATCGCAAACATTATCCAGAAACTTGGAAGTCCAACAGTACCTCCTAGAATCTTTGGGCCGATCACATTGCCGTCCAGCTGTTGAATGACTAGTATCATAAGTGCAAAATACACTGCCTGCAGAGGATCAACAGTCAAGATTATAATCGCACTCGGAATTGCACCTATAAATGGGCCAAAAAACGGAATGATATTTGTGATACCGATGATTGCACTTATGAGTAGAGGATATGGTAATCCTATTATATTCATAGTTATATATGTCAATATACCGATTATGATGGAGTCGATGATTTTGCCATTGATAAAACCGCCAAAGGTCTTGTTTGTAAAAGTGAAAAAGTCGAAAATTTTGTTTCTATTTTCCTCAGAGAACTTAGCGATAATAATTTTCTTTGATTGTGCAAGAAAGACTTCTTTGCCATTAAGCAGGTAAACTGCAACGATTATGGATACCAGAACCTTAAGAATTGTCCTGAATGTAAATAATACACCCTCAGTTATTTTCTGGATATAGATATCGAGGCTATCAACAATGCCCTCTTTTGACCATTTCACCACCTTATACTGCAGTTGGTTGAGTGCATCGCGTATCGAATGCTCAGCAAAAGACAGCGACCCCTTGCTGAGTTCCATCTCTATCAGCGTCCTTATTTTGTTCAAATTTGTAGGTGCAGACTCAATAATGTTTGTTATACTCCTTATCAGTTCCGGAATTATCATCCATAAAACACCGCCTACGACAAGGAAGAGTATTAGGATTGAGGCAATTGAACCTATGAGCCTCGCGAAATTCAAGGCTTGTCGATTTTTTTTGAACATTGGAGCACTGCGGTGGTATGTGAACTTGACTGTAAAGTTATAGACAGGACACAAAAGATAGGCCAAAACGCCACCAAACAGGAATGGGAATAAAATGTCTCCTATCGTATTGATAGCTCCAGATATATCCCCCATATTGGAAATCACATAGTGAAATGTTATCAGTGCAATTCCGACCAAAATAAGTGTAAGCCATAGTCGAAAATATTTGTTCTTAAATCTATTTCTCAATTTGTCTCCTTAACATCTCTACTCTTTTTACAATATTCTCGCATTATATTTTCAGGGACTGCATTTCCACCAGTCGCCCAAACAATGTGAGTTGGGTGACAATGCTTTTTTTTGCCATTTATTACATTTACTGACACTAGCCCAGGTCCTGGGAATGCTGCGCATGCAGACGGCTCAATCCAAATATTTTCGATTTCACCTAGATTAGCCAAATAAGGATAGAGCCTTTCATCCTTAACAGTAAAGCAGCCATCAAGCATTCTCTGCATTATCGGCGAAACGAGGGCCGAAGGTCTTGATACTGCTAGCCCATCTGCCTCAGTAAGTCCAGAAAGTCCTACGTCAGTTGCAGAAATCTTCTCAAACTTACCTGTGATTAAGCCCAATGTCATTGCAGGAGCCTGAACAGGCTCTGCAAAATAGATATGCACATTATCTCCAAATTCATCTTTTAGTCCAAATGCTATTCCGCCTGGTGCACCACCCACTCCGCATGGGATATATACATATAGATGATTCCCCTCTGAGACAGGAATATTTTGTTCTGCAAGTTGTCTTGCCAATCGCCTTCCTGCAACCGCATATCCGAGGAATAAATCTATTGAATTTTCATCATCGACAAAGTGACACCTAGGATCGGCCATCGCAAGTTTTCTTCCTTCAGCAACGGCCTTCTCATAATCTCCCGAATATTCGCATACGTTCACGCCAGCCTTCCTGAGGACTTCCTTCTTCCACTCTTTGGCATCATGAGACATGTGAACATCAACTTTAAAGCCCAATTTCGCACTTATAATTCCAATAGACATCCCGAGGTTTCCGGTAGAACCGACTGCGACACTGTAGCCTGAGAAAAATTCTTTGAATCTGTCTTCGGCCAGCACGCTATAATCATCCTCATACGTCAAAATTCCTTCTGCGACCGCAAGTTCTTCCGCATATTTCAACACTTCATAAATTCCGCCCCTAGCCTTAACAGACCCGGAAATTGGCAGATGACTGTCGCACTTTAGAAAAAGATCACCGAATATTTTGTCACCATGAGATTCAAGATAACTTTTCATCTTAGGGATTTTAGCAAGAGGTGATTCAATAATACCGCCTTGAGACTCCGTTTCCGGAAAAACGCGCTCTATATATGGGGCGAATCTTATAAGCCTCGCTTCTGCCTCATCAATATCTTTACGGCTAATATTATCACTTTGCGCACCGTCTGATACATATTTCCTACAACCGCCTTTGGCTGCTTGAACTGCAGGATTGATCCAAAATATCTCTCTTGCTTTTGATATATCCTCGACAAAACACTCTACAGCATCTATTTTTTTCTCTTCCTGCATGAAAACCTCCCCAAAGATCTCCCCAAAAGGTAGAAACATGTCATTAAGAAAATTGACATAATTTCAATGCTTTTATTAGCAGAATTCCTGCTACCTATACCTAATTTAAATTATAACTCATCAAGGCCCGAAAGTGAATATTATTTATTGCAATTATATCAGAGCCCATGCTTCAATTTCTTTCTCGCAAAAGTGGTCTGAGGAAGACCCAGTAGACTTGCCGCCTTTCTTGTAGAACCCGCTTGCTCCATTGCATAGGCAATGATTTCTTTTTCCTGTGCATCCATAAATTCGTGGAAATCAAAAGAATAATCAAGTCCTCCATTTGATTTCCTAAGCTGTGGAAACCCCGTCTTCCCGCCCTCTGCGTGGATTAATTGATCTACATCAAGTTTTGTTATGATATCCCCCTTGCTCTTAATCACGAGTCTGTGCATAACATTTTCAAGTTCTCTGACATTTCCTGGCCACGAATAATAAAACAAGGCTCTCAGAGCATGGGACTCAATCTCCTTGTGAATCGAATATTTCTTAGACCAGTCATTCACAAAAAACTCCGCAAGGCAGACTATGTCTTCACGCCTCTCCCTAAGTGGCGGCACATCTATCGTGCAAATATTCAATCTATAATAAAGGTCCTCCCTGAATGCTCCATGATCCACAAGTTCCTTTAGCGGCACATTATTCGCAACTACAACCCTGACATTCGTATTAACGGGCTTGGTACCTCCCACCCTGTAGAACTGACTCTCCTGAAGCACTCTCAACAATTTAGATTGAAGATGTAGCGGCAAACTGCCTATTTCGTCGAGGAACAAAATACCGTTGTTCGCCATTTCAAAATACCCATGCTTGCCCTCGCTTCTGGCTCCAGTAAATGTACCCTCTTCATAACCAAAAATCTCGGATTCTGCCAGTCCTTCGTTGATTGTCGCACAATTTATTTTTATACACGGTCCGCTCCTCCTACTGCTATTTTCGTGTATAAGCTCGAGAATTTTTTCTTTGCCGACTCCGGTTTCACCCTGGATTATCACATTGCAGTCGTATTTTGCAATATTTAGCACCTCATCAACAAGTTTTTTTGTTGCAGGGCTTTTAAAAACAAAATTTCCTTTCTCACCGACCCTTCCCAAGCCTGTCTCATCCGTTTCGTCATCTAGCATCGTCCACAAAAAATCTTTTTTAATCTCATGCCAGAGTTCACCCGCTTTTTCCATGTTTTCCTTTAGTTTCTTTACAATCATAAATGTGAACTCGGGATGCTCCTCAACATATTGGTCAAAAACGTGCATATGAACTTCCTTACCAAGCCCCTCTGTCGCAACGGCAGCCGTCCAATAGTGGTTACCAGCGGATGAGAAAAACACATGTCCCCCTTCCTTGACAAGCGAAACCGCAAGGCTCTCCGCTCCAAGAACGTCTTCAATTACCACGACCTTGTCCACAATTCCCTTATAAATCTGGTCCAGTTCCATCATTTCTTTTACGGCTTCTATTGGCCTAACCAGATCAACAAAATAGATTTCGTCCACGATGCCTTCAAGTGCCGAAACCGTGGTCTCTTTTTGAACCGAATGTGTTAAATTCTGATCTATTATAACTGATATGCTACCCGCGATCCCATTATCATTCATAGCCTCTCTCATAGCCTGTGCATAAAGCATTGTGGCAATCGGAGTATTTCCTATGATCATAGCGGACTGTATTTTTTCAGATTTGGCAATTTTGTATAAACCGTATAAATTTCCGGCCTCATCCACGGCCGTGAGAATGAATTCATCCTTTATTCCCGGCAAAAGACGTCTCAGTGGAGTTGTATCAAATACAATCGCGTATCCACTGCAGTTTATCTGTCCATATGTAAAATCAATTGAATCTATGCTTCCGATTTTCATGGGGATGCCGCAGGTAGAACATACGCAGCAGACACTTTCACCTATCTGAAAGCCCTCTGAATTCAAGTAGTTCTTACCCATATTTATCATCTTTCCGACGAATACTCCTCCTGTCTTCGTGTATGGATTTTGGAGTTTGCCTCTTTTGTTGATTATGTCGATGATTCTCGATTTTATCTTTACAACATCATATCCGCAGCTTGAACATATTTGTCCAAAGCTTTCTTTTTCCATTTGAATCTTATCAATGTGAAGTAAGGCCTCGCCTTCCCCAATTGTTGGTGAGTTGTCTAGTTCCCAAGCGGCAACGGGCAGTACGCCCTTAGGTGAAATAACTCTTGATAGTCCAAAATTCTTCATATATTATTCCTTCCAGGTTTTATATATTATTGCTTCATTCTGCCTGTCAAATAAAAATCTATTAGAACAAGAGATTTACTTGGACACAGAGATTGTATCTTTCATAAATTCAGTATATATTTTATATTTTTCTGACTCTTAGGTCAATGGTTTTGACCCAAATTTGGCTCGTAAATATTTTGCCGACCCACTTTTGGTTTGCAAATTTTAAAATATAGCCTTATTTTATTCTTTTCTTTCCGAATTTTGTAAATCTGAAGGACACAAAATAGTATTTTTATCTTAAAAAATTCCCATAAAATCACTTAAAAATCCCATGTTTTATTTTTATCATTATCTTAAGTGGATGTATGTTATTTAACTTTTACCTTTTGGCACGATAATTGCTTCTATAATAGAGATGGTGAGTTTATCACCTAAATTGTTTTTATTTATTATTATCTAAAAGAAAAGGAGAACTTTTAATGAACACACTTAAAGCAATTCTTAAGTTCGTTCCGGTTGCTGTACTTGCAGCACTTATGATGTCCGGGATGGATGCTCTTATTGCAGCTCCAATTGCAACTATTTGCGCTTGCATAGTCGCAGGAGTAACTGAGAGACTAAAGTTTAAAGACATGCTTGATGCAGCGATTGGTAGTGTATCTCACATCCTTATCGCTCTATTCATTCTAATGTTTGCTTACGCAATGGCTTCTGCATTTATGACAACAGGTGTAGGTGCTTCTGCCGTAATCATCGCTCTTTCACTAGGTGTTACAGGTAAAACTGTCGCTGTAGTTGGAATCGCTGTTACAGCTGTACTTTCAGTTGCTACAGGTACATCTTGGGGAACTTTTGCAGCATGTGCTCCAATCTTCCTATGGCTCAACAACATCGTCGGAGGAGACGTTGTTTTGACTACTTGCGCCATCGCAGGTGGTGCATGCTTTGGAGATAACATCGGTCTTATTTCTGATACTACAATCGTATCTTCTGGTATCCAGGGAGTTGAAGTTATCGACAGAATCAGATCACAAGGAGTATGGTCAATTGGATGCCTAATTCTTGCAATCATCGCATTCTTTGTTGCAGCAACAGTTATGGGTCTTCCAGGAGAGACTGCAGATGCTTCCGGAGTATTCGATAAGCTCAACGCTGAAGCTCCAGATGCTATCGCATATATTCAGGAGAAAAAGCCTGTTGCTATCGATCTTCTAACTCAGGTTCAGGAAGGTGTTGCACTTTACATGATCATTCCTCTAATCTTGGTAATCGGTCTTGCTGTTGCAGGAGTTAACACTTTCATGTGTATCGGTTCAGGAATTGTATCAGCTTACATCCTTGGACTCTTTGCAGGCACTACTACATTCGGTGGTCCTAACTTCGAAAAGAGTGGTCTAAACGAATATCTTAACCTTATCATGTCCGGTTTCTCTGAAGCCGGTGCTTGGGTAGTTGTAATGATGATGTGGGTAGCTGCATTCGGTGGAATCATGGCGGCAATGCACGCATTTGAACCACTTGCAAAAGGAATTGTTGCAATATCAGGAAAGGTAAGAACTCTTATGTTCTTCAACGGACTTCTCTGCATAGGCGGTAACATGCTTCTAGCTGACGAAATGGCTCAGATTGTAACAGTTGGTCCTATAATCAAAAACATCCTTGAAGAGAACGTTGAAGCTTCTGAAGAAGACATGTACAAACTGAAACTTAGAAATGCTACATTTGGAGACGCAATGGGAGTATTCGGTTCTCAGCTTATTCCATGGCACGTATACCTTGCATTCTATGTAGGTATCGCAGCAAACGTATATCCTCTATTTAAGTTTAAACCTGTAAACTTTATCCAGTACAACTTCATGGCAATGATTGCTGTTGCATCTCTGCTACTTCTTACATTAACAGGTGCTGACAGATTTGTGCCACTATTTGCACTTCCTAAAGAGCCTCAGGTTTCTATCAAGGGAAAGGCAAAAGCAGCTTAATTTGGTAAAAAGTTATTAATCACGGCCACAACAAAATATAATTTTTGCGAAGCCGGCATATATAACAACAAAAATAAAGGTAGTATATCTGGGTTCATGCCCGTTATACTACCTTTTAAATTTTGAGTTATTTGTCAAGGGCTTCAATAAGTTACTCTAAGTTCTACTCTCATCTTTCAACTGAGACTTAATCCGTATAATTCTTTTGAATATCCGTCATTTTGTCGTCATTCATCTTGCTATCCCAGTCATACAATGACAGCCAACACATTCCCGATATGAGAACTGGAAGCCAGCTATTTATGTACCACGGCTCAGGAAGGTTCAAAACAAAATGCGACAAAGCAGCGGAGCCAGAGGTAATTGCAATAACTAGGAGTTTGTACTGTCCCCCAGAACGCCTTCTGCCTTCTTCATTTTTTGCATTTCTACCAGTATTTCTAGTTATGAAAAATAGTGCAAAAAAACTGAGTATTATAATTGCCAAAAGGGCTGGTCCAAGCACAAACCTATACCCACTACCAGATATTGCAGCCGCAATACCTAGTACAAAGATGTAAGAGAAAAAGGCATCACCTATTGCCATGATTATGTTCTGTTTATCCTTCCTCTGAGGAGCAGCATCCATTATTTCATCTATGGCTGCATCCACATCCCCACCGAGTATACCCTTGAGATTCCTCTTTACGCTCTTATGAGAATGTTCTTCCTGTATCATAGCATTGATCAAATCGGTCCTCACAACCTCTATATACGCCCTTGAAGCACCCCTTATGTCTAGTTCTGTAATGAGGTTCTTCATTAACTCCCTGTCTTCCATCTCAAAGTATTTAAGCCTTTTATCATTGGCTCTTTTTAATTTTTGATAATCATTTCTTGAAAAAATATTTTTCTTTCCCATAATTCCGTTTTCTTTTCTATGCTAGTTAATATTACAAATTTATGTTAGTCTATATGACAAATTACAATATATTGTCCAAAATTTTAAAAATGGGACCCTTTTAAGGGTCCCAATATTATTTTGTTCTATGAATCAGAATTCTATCATCATATGGAATATGACTTTAGCCTTACTGCTTCTGTGGATCTCCTGGATCTCTCTTGTTAGCTACTTCTGAAGCTGTAGGAACATCTTCATTGGCCGTTGCGTATGTCTTTTCAAGTTCTTTGAGAAGGTCATAACGACGAAGTGCATCTTCCTCATTCTTTTCGAAGAGTTCTTCAGCTCTGCCAGGGAATTTTCTGGTCAATGAGCTGTAACGAACTTCACTCATCAAGAAGTCCTTATATCCTTCTGGCTGAGGCTGTTTGCTGTCAACCTTAAGCGGATTCTTACCTTCTGCTGCAAGATCAGGATTGAATCTGAGTAGGTTCCAATATCCTACATCAACTGCATCCTTGATGATACCCTGTGCATTTGATAAGTTGATTCCGTGGTTGATACAAGGTGCATATGCGATGATCAGCGATGGTCCCTTATACGCTTCTGCCTCTTTAATTGCCTTAAGAGTCTGGTTCATATCTGCACCCATTCCGATTTGTGCAACATATACATATCCGTAAGCCATTGCAATCTGTGCAAGATCCTTCTTCTTAACGCCCTTACCTGAAGCAGCAAACTTAGCAACTGCTCCCATTGGAGTTGACTTAGAGCTCTGTCCACCTGTGTTAGAGTAAACTTCTGTATCGAATACTAAGATGTTTACGTCCTCGCCCGATGCGATAACATGGTCGAGTCCACCGTATCCGATATCGTATGCCCATCCGTCTCCACCGAAGATCCATACTGATGGTTTGATGAGAAGGTTCTTATTATCCTTCAAGAATTTAACTTCTTCTTCAGATTCGTTCATCTTATCTAGCGCTTCAAGTACAGCATTAGATGCAACCTTTGATTCATCTCCGTCGTACATATGGTCGATCCAGCTTTGTCCGACTTCCTTAAAGTCTGCATGTTTTTCCATTAGTTTTTCAACCGCAGTCTTAGCAGCTTCTCTTCTTGTCTTCATTCCAAGGTGCATACCCAGACCGAATTCAGCGTTATCTTCAAATAGTGAGTTAGCCCAAGCAGGACCACAACCATTTTCATTTGTTGTATATGGTGTTGCAGGTGCACTGAATCCCCAGATTGAAGAACATCCTGTAGCGTTAGCTACAAACATTCTATCGCCAAACAACTGAGTTACAAGTCTTGCATAAGGAGTTTCTCCGCATCCTGGACAAGCACCTGAGAACTCAAGTAGTGGTTGTAAGAACTGGGATCCCTTTAAGCTGTCTGGCTTAAATGGAACTTCAACTCTCTCTGTATCGTAAAATACTGTATTGTATTTTTTCTGAGTGTTATGCATAAGGTCAGAGGTTACTGGCACCATCTCAAGAGCCTTGTTCTTAGCAGGACAAGTTGATGCACAAGATCCGCAACCAGTACAATCCATTGAAGATATAGCGATTGTGAACTTCTGTCCATCCTTAGCTCCCATCATATCAAGAGCCTGATCTCCGATCTTCTTACCATCTTCTTCGCTCATGCCGAAAGCTCTGATAACTGCATGCGGACATACATAAGCACATCTATTACATTGAATACAGTTTTCAGGTTTCCATACTGGTATTCTCTGAGCAATTTCTCTCTTCTCGTGAAGTGAAGTTCCTGCAGGTGCATCTCCTCTGATATAGTCAACAAAGGTTGAAACTGGAAGTTCATCACCACGCATAGCGTTTGAAGGAATCATAACCTCGTTGAGATATTTTGTTAGTTCAGGTGTCTTACCTTCTGGCTGTGGATAGCACATTTCGCCTTCAGCGGTTTTCCAACTCTCAGGAACAACAAATTCTTTTACATTCTTAACGCCAGCATCGACAGCTGCTTTGTTCATGTTTACGATCTTCTCTCCCTTACGTCCGTAAGTTTTCTCGATCGCACTCTTCATGTACTCTACAGCCTTATCTATAGGAATGATGTTAGCAAGTTTGAAGAAAGCAGCCTGAAGAACGGTGTTTGTTCTCATTACGCCAAGTCCTATCTCTTCAGCCAAATCAACGGCGTTGCAGGTATAGAATTTGATGTTATTGTTAGCAATATATCTCTTAACGTTGCCAGGAATCATTTCCTCAAGTTCTTTTTCGTCCCAAGTAGTGTTAAGCAAGAAGTATCCGCCTGGAACAACGTCCTGAACTATGTCATATCTGTGCATGTATGACTGCTGGTGACATGCAACAAAGTCTGCCTGTTTTACATAATATGTAGATTTGATAGGATGGTCTCCAAATCTTAAGTGAGAAATTGTGATACCACCAGATTTCTTGGAGTCATATTGGAAATATGCCTGAACATATTTATCAGTGTGATCACCTATAATCTTAACGGAGTTCTTGTTAGCTCCAACTGTACCGTCAGAACCAAGACCCCAGAATTTACATGAAATAGTGCCTTCAGGTACTGTAACAGGTTTCTCACTAGGTGTAAGTGAAAGATTAGTAACATCGTCCACGATGGAAATTGTAAATTCAGGCTTTGGATTATCCTTCTTAAGTTCTTCATATACTGACAAAATATCAGCTGGCTGAACGTCTTTTGATCCAAGGCCATATCTACCGCCTGTGATTACACAGTTATCAAATTCTGTTCCGCGAAGTGCATTAACAACGTCAAGATACAAAGGTTCTCCAACAGAACCTGGCTCCTTACATCTGTCAAGAACAGCAATCTTTTTTGCTGTCTTAGGAATCTGTGTCAATAGGTGTTTAACAGAGAAAGGTCTGAAAAGGTGAACCTTAACAAGTCCTACTTTTTCGCCCTTAGCAGTTAGATAATCAATAACTTCTTCTGTAGCATCACAGACAGAACCCATTGCTATAATTACTTCTGTAGCATCCTTTGCACCATAATAGTTGAAAGGCTTGTAATTGCTACCAATCTTTTCGTTAACCATATTCATAGAATCAACGAATATATCAACAGCATCCTTATATACTGTGTTGCAAGCTTCTCTATGTTGGAAGAATGTTTCTGGCTGTTCAGCTGATCCCATCGCAATGCCGTGCTCAGGATGTAGTGCCTGATTTCTTCTTCTCTGGACTGCATCCCAATTAACCATGCTCTTTAGTTCGTCGTAATCCCAAACTTCAATCTTCTGTTGTTCGTGTGAAGTTCTGAATCCGTCAAAGAAGTGAAGTGTAGGAAGTGAACCGTTAATTGTTGCAAGGTGAGCAACTGCTGCAAGGTCCATAACCTGCTGAACGCTGTTTGAAACAAGCATAGCAAATCCTGTCTGTCTTGCTGCCATTACGTCCGAATGATCTCCAAATATTGAAAGAGCATGGGTTGCAATGGCTCTTGCTGCAACGTGGAATACGGCAGGTGCCATTTCTGCTGCAAGTTTATACATGTTAGGAATCATCAAAAGTAATCCCTGCGATGCTGTAAATGTAGATGTAAATGAACCAGCGGAAGCTGCTCCGTGAACTGCTCCAGCGGCTCCTCCCTCTGACTGCATTTCAATAATGTTTACCTTTTCGCCAAAAATATTCTTTCGATCGTCAGATGCCCATTCGTCCATGCTTTCAGCCATAGGGGATGATGGTGTGATTGGATAGATAGCTGCTACTTCTGAAAAAGCGTATGCCACATGAGCGGCAGCTGTATTACCATCCATTGTTTTTAGGTTTCTCACTCTTTTCACCTTCCTTTGTTTATATCAAAAATTAATACTTTATTCTCTACCCTAAGTGTACTCCTCAGTGTATACAATGTCAACCAATTTCTCTTGTTAGCAGTGGCTAAAACCTTATCTTTGGGGAAATATTAGCCCTTACAAGCGATGTTACATTCATTCGCAAACTACGAGATACAAATGTTTTGTTGCATAAAAATACATATGGCATAACTATAAAATAGCCTGCCATATGTACTATATAATTTGTTTAATAATTTAATCTAATTTTAATTCGTTTACTGTTGAGGAGCCATCGATTGCTGAGCTTGATATGTCAACATTCCTCCCATAATTGCATCCTGGAATTCATAATTCCTATTTGCATCTACAACCTTCCATTCGTCTTTTTTCTTGTCATAAACCAAATTTATCTTTGCCTTATTTTTGACTTTCTTATCAGCCTTTTTGAACTCTTCCTTCATTCTCTTGTCTATAGTCTTGTTGAGTTTGTCTTCTTTCATGGCTTTGAGTTCTCCAAGGTTCTTCATGAAGTATTTATTCATGTTTTGGGACACCTTTACAAAATCGTAAGTCGTAAATTCAACTGTTGCTTCTGCCTCTTTGCCTTTTTTCACTTCCTTGGTCTTGATAATTTTAAACTCAAAATCCTTCATTCTATTGAATTGTTCTTGAGGATTTTTATCGAATTCCTTTTTCATTTTTTTCTTTTCGTCACCTGAAAGTTTACGCCCTGATAGTTGCTCTTCCCATTTGATTATATCGCCCTTTTGTAGGCTTTTCAGAAATGCTTCCGTAGCTCCTTTCGGAGTTTTAGTATCAGCTCCACATGCTGCTAATCCAATTACCATGCACAAAACAATTGCAATCCCTAATACTTTACTAAATTTTTTATTCATTAAATTTTCTCCTTTTCATAAAACGATATCATTATACATCCTGCAGTAAACGGTTGCAAGATAAAATCAATGTTATATAATAGTTCCATGATTACTAACAACATTAAGGAAATATCAACAAAATATAATTTAAAGGCCATAATATCTATGATGCTATCTTCAGCGTCATTTGTTGGCATGGCAACGATGGTAAAAATCTCTGGTTCAAATATACCATTGATGCAGCAGGTTTTTTTCCGCAATCTCGTTATGTTCATATTTGCCTTTATAGTAATTCGTCAACAAAAGATTAGTATCCGAGTTAAGCCTGTCCATCGACCTTTTTTGACCATACGATGTGTCTTCGGATTTTTGGGAGTAATAAGTGTTTTCTATGCCAGCAATCATCTATATTTAGCAGACGCTCAAATTCTTCAGAAACTCAACCCATTCTTTGTGACATTTTGGGCAGTTACACTGCTCAAGGAAAAGGTAACTTGGCGCAGAATCCTAAGCATAGTGCTCGGATTTATCGGGGCTGTTATTGTAATTAATCCTACAGGCAATTTGGAACTTGCACACCCTGATAACTCTGCCTTTTTAGGCAATGGTAGCTTTTCTCTCATATTTCCCTTCTTAGTAGGAATTGCATCCGCATTCTTTGGAGGGACTGCATATGCAATGGTTGGAAAACTGGCAGGTGCCATCGAAGGCATGGTTATAATATTCTACTTTTCATTATTTTCAATGATTTGCTCTGCATTATTCATCCCATTTCACTGGGTATCTCCAGATCCTATGACCTGGATCTATTTGATTCTGATAGGTGTGTTTGCCGCCAGTGGGCAATACTTTATAACAAAAGCTTATACATCTGGTAAGGCAAGTTCTGTTGCTGTCTTCGACTATACAGGCGTCATCCTGTCACCTATTGTAGGAATGATCGTATTCAATGAAAATTTGAAACTGACTACTCTCATCGGTATGGCGGTCATCATCGGATGTGGTATTTGGGCTATAAGTCTTAATAAGACAAAATAGCTGTCAATAGCTATTTTCTCTCTCGCTTTCAATTCTTTTAAATTCGTCAACATACTTCACATTTGGAGGTATAGTCATCAGATTTGCCAAGCCCTCTTCCAAAAGAGTTTTGTTGAACATCTTATCATCCAAATACACATACGCGAGGATTCTCCCATACTTATCTCTTTCTTGTACATCCGTTTCAAGGCGTACGTATTGGCCCTCGAGATGGTCCTTTGTGTATTTGCTTGCTATCTTCCCCATAGGTGTATTTTTGGACTTGTCTGGATGGACACTTTCAGGTGTATCGATTCCTATCATCCTGACTTTCTCTTTCTTGCCATCCATTAGAACAACAATCGTATCTCCGTCAACGACCCTATCACAGTAAACCTCGCCATTCTGAGTCGAGGATGAATTGTCATCCAGCCAGTGAGGAATCAATCCTTCCGGTATAAGTCCATTATCTCTCCCATATGTTATTGTAACAACTATAACTAGTATAATTATAGCTGTTATTAATTTCTGCTTATTATTTATACGTTTACGTCTTTTTGCCATATCAGGTCCTGATTTGAAGATTATTCCCCTATCTATCTTATGTTAAAAAAGGTTTTGGCATTTTCGCAAGTTATCCTTGCAACTTCTTCATAATCCATACCCTTGATCACAGCCATTCTTCTCGCAGTATGCTCTACATATGGTGATTTGTTTGGTTTTCCCCTGAAAGGTTCAGGTGTCAAATACGGCGCATCCGTTTCCACCAAAAGATATTCGATAGGGATCTGTTTCGCTACCTCGACTCCCTTTTTGTTATTCTTGTATGTAAGTGGGCCTGCCATCGAAAGTGTTCCACCAAGTTTGATATACTCCAATCCCTGTTCTACACCTCCTGAGTAACAGTGCAAAAGAACACGTGCATCGTCAACTTGACTACCGTCACTCAATGTTCGCTTTGGGAACCAAGCCTTTCTCTCATCTGAAAACGCACCTTCTTCAATAAGTATGTCCATTGTATCTTTTGCAGCTTCACGAGAATGGATTACTATTGGCATCTTCAGTTTATTCGCAAGACGAATTTGCTCTCTAAACCACTTTTGTTGATCATCTTTAGGGCTGTACATGTAATGATAGTCAAGGCCTATCTCACCAATAGCCTGAACCTTGTCTTTCTTTGCAAGTCCTTCTATGAGTGAAATCTCCATTTCATCTATATCTAAAACTTCGTGTGGATGAATCCCCACAACGGCATAGCACCATTCATTTTCATTGGCATTTTTAACAGCCTGTAGAGATGAAGCTAAATCAAATCCAACGTCCATAACATACGATACGTTAGAATCATTTATTTCTTCAATTAACTGTTTCCTGTCACTATCAGAATATTTTTCGAAATTTATATGTGCATGTGAATCAAATAAAATTTGAAGTTACCTCCTATTTCATTCATGAACAAAGTTATACAATTAAGTCAAAAATAATTTTCAACATTAATATTATCTTCTATGCAATCGTTTCTCCATCTGGTGCTTCTGTTTCCACAAGTTCCAATTTCTCACCATTATCTGCATATAGAATCATGCCCTTAGACTCAAGACCACGAAGTTTTCTAGGCTTTAGATTTGCAACAACTGCAACTTTCTTGCCAACCATCTCTTCAGGTGTAAAATGCTCCGCAACCCCTGATATTATCTGTCTTTTTTCGGTTCCCATTTTTACTTGGAAGACAAGCAATTTATCGGCTTTCGGATGTTTATCAGCCTTTATGATCTCTCCAACACGCAAATCTATTTTGTCGAAATCGTCATAAACAATCTCCGGCTTGAGTTCTAGAGGAATATTGTCATCTGATTCATCATCAGAGCTTTTCATTTTCTCGAGTTCTTCGAGTTCCTTTTCAATATCGATTCTTGGAAATAGTGCCTTGCCTTTCTTGACTTTCTCTTGGTACATCATTTCGAACTCTTTCGCATCTTCCCAAGCCACGTCGGCATACCAAAGCCCCATTTGCTTTCTTATTTCATCTGATGTTGAGTGCATGAACGGATAAATTAAAATTGATACGATTCTAATTGACTCAGCCAAATTATGCAGGCAAGTGTCAAGATTGTCTTTATTTGCCTCATCTTTTGCTAGCACCCAAGGCATTTTTTCGTCGATATACTTATTCGCTCTTCGAACTAAAACCCAAATCTCTTCGAGTGCACTGTGGAAGGCGAATTTATCCATCTCTGCTTCAACCTTGTCAGCCGCTGCAAGTGCAACAGCTTTCAGGCTCTTGTCATACTCATCTTCTATCTTGGCATCTGGAACTATGCTAGAGTTGTATTTTTCGATCATTGAGACTGTCCTTGAAACTAAGTTCCCAAGGTCGTTAGCCAGATCCGAGTTAATTCTCTTGATAAGTGCTTCTGTACTGTAATTTCCATCATGTCCAAAAGTATATTCACGCAAGAGGAAGTACTTAAGCGCATCAATGCCATATCTATCAATAAGTTTAACAGGATCAACGACATTGCCCTTTGATTTCGACATCTTTCCACCGTCAAGTAGAAGCCATCCGTGCCCAAGGACCTTTTTAGGAAGCGGCAGACCTAAAGACATCAAAATAGCCGGCCAGATAACTGTATGGAATCTTACGATTTCCTTACCGACAAGATGAACATCCGCAGGCCAATACTTATCATAAAGTTCCATATCATCTGGATATCCTAGCGCCGTAATGTAGTTGCTCAATGCATCCAGCCATACGTAAATTACGTGTTTCTCATCAATTGGCACCTTGATTCCCCAATCGAAAGTTGACCTTGAAATGCATAGATCATCAAGACCTTGTTTAACAAACGCAAGCATCTCATTTCGTCTAGCTTCCGGCTCAAGAAAATCTGAATTTTCAAAGAGTTCTATCAGTCTGTCCTGATATTTCGAGAGCCTAAAGAAATAAGCTTCCTCGTGTTCTTCGGTTACAGGTCTTCCACAATCAGGACACTTGCCGTCTTCAAGCTGGCTGTCAGTCCAAAATGCTTCACAAGGCTTACAGTAATGCCCGCTGTAAACGCCTTTGTATATATCACCTTTCTCATATAGCTCCATGAAAATTTTCTGAACCCTTTCAATATGTCTAGGTTCAGTCGTCCTAATAAAATCATCATAGGAAATTTCCATAGTTTCCCATAGTTTTTTAACTCCAGAAACTATCTTATCTACATGTTCCTTAGGTGTTATACCTTTTTCCTGAGCGATAGTCTGAATCTTCTGCCCGTGTTCATCTGTTCCTGTCAAGAATCTGACGTCATAACCTGATAGTCTTTTAAATCTGGCCATAGCATCGGCCATAACTGTACAGTAAGTATGACCTATATGCAGATTATCACTCGGATAATAAATAGGCGTGGTAATATAATATTTTTTCTTATCGCTCATTCTTCTCATTCCTTCCTCAAACTAACTAAATTTCAAGATCCTCGTCTGTCCAGTCTTCTCCGCTCCACTCTTCTTCAGGCCAATCTTCATTGATGAAAATTTTCTTCATAATCCTGTCCATGCCTATTACAAGTGCAGTGCTTGCAACAAATCCAACTCCTAGTATTGCAAGAGAAACCTTAGCTACCTTCGAAAAACTGTTATTTGTTTGAATTTTCTTACTTTCCTTGCTCATTTCTAAACCTCCCTTTACAACTTAATATTTTCTTTTTTCAATATATTCTATAATTAAATTAGCAGCCTGTTCATAATCTATGTATGATGAATTCAAGCTCAAGTTATAGTTCTTGATATCTCCCCACTTAAAGCTAGTGTGGTAATTGTAATAATTTTCCCTAGCTTTATCGTACGTCTTAACTAATTCTTCAATAGTTTCTGGCTGTTCACCGTATTCCTCAATGCATCGCCTGATTCTATCTTTCTTCTCGCCATGTATGAAAATATTTGTAACTCCCGGCACATCTTTCAGAACAAAATCTGCACATCTTCCAACGATTACTCCCTCGCCAGTCTCTGCAATTTTTTCTATCACCTTATATTGCGCTACAAAGACTCTATCGTTTATGCTCATAGGATCCGCAGAAATAGATTCTCCAAGGCAAATAGCTGATGACAATCCGTAGGTAAAACTGTTTTTCGCTCTAAGTTCTTCCCCCTCGAAAATACTCTTGTCCAGCCCACTTTCTTCAGTTGCCATTTCAATAATTTCTTTATCATAGAATTTAACGCCTAGTTTCTCGGCAACAATTTTACCGATGATTCTGCCGCCACTTCCAAACTGTCTGCTGATTGTAACTAATTTCTTCATTGCCCCTCCTTAAAACTGAGCCAATGCCATTGTTATGCTTGTATTATACAACAATTAGCCCATTTTTACAACAGGATATTTGGAAATTTTTGGTAAAGATGTCCTGCTAAAATTGACAAAATACTGGTGCTTTGTTACAATTCTACTTGCCGAGAAAAACTAAGGTTCAAGTCATTTTAAACATCATCTCATGTGGGGAATTGGCGCAGTTGGGAGCGCGTTTGACTGGCAGTCAAAAGGTCAGGGGTTCGAATCCCCTATTCTCCACCAGGTAAAAAATCTAGAAATCAGCTTTTTTGTATATGCAAAAGGTGCAAGCAGGAGGCTGGTTTCATGTATGGAGATTGTCTTCCGTAAAGGCATATTAGTGTTATGAACAACATTTCAGCTACAGGGAAAACGATTATTGGAATAAACATTATATTGTATATCATAGGTCTCACGGTATACATGTTTTATTTAGATAAGCATGTTAATTCCTATATATTCTACGGTATGCTACTTTTAATGATAGTGGATCTATTAGTATTGTTTTCGAAATACTTATTGAGAGTTTTAAAAACAAAGGAGCTAGAACCAAAACTTATAATATATTCTACTATTCCGATAATATCATTGATAGCATTTTACGTAGAAAACATAATATGAAAAATAGAGCCTATATAGGCTCTATTTTTAATTTATCTATACTATTTTGTGCTATCTAAATTTCTACAGGTCATCCTCAATAGCGCTGCTCTTTGCGTAGGCTGAAGATCTCGCCTCAAAGAAATCGGTTTTGACCATGTTTGCATTGGAATACTGGCTTACCCATGCCATTGACGCAGGTTCTTCCTCGTATCCAGGATAAAGAGTCCCAAGTCCCAAAGAAGAATACCTCTGATTGCCAAGATACTTGATGTAATCTTCAACCATTTTGTTGTTCAATCCTGGTATGTCATTGCCTATAACATATTGACCCCATGCAATTTCCTGCTCTACTCCCGTCTTTATCATGTCGGCAATCATCTTCTTATTTTCCTCATTGAATAGCTCAGGTTCTTCTTTTTCAAGTTCCAATAAAATTTTCTTGAATAGCCACAGATGGGTATTCTCATCTCTATTTATATACCTTATCTCCTGAACGCTTCCAGGCATCTTTCCATTTCTACCAAGGTTATAGAAGAACATGAATCCCGAGTAAAAGTAGACGCCTTCGAGAATGTAGTTTGCAATGCACACCTTTAGGAATGTATATTTATTAGGATCCTCAAGAAACTCGTTATACAACTCGCCTATAAACTTATTCCTATTCAAAAGATGTTCATCCGTCTTCCATTGATAAAGTATGTCGTTTCTCTCCGTAGGATTGCAGATTGTGTCTAACATATAGCTGTAACTCTGGCTGTGTATGCACTCCTGAAACGTCTGAATTGAAAGGCATAAATTGATTTCGTTTGCCGTTACGTACTGTCCTATATTAGGCAAGTTCGCAGACTGAAGCGAATCGAGATACACAAGGAAGCTGAGTATTTTGTCGTATGCAGTACGCTCCGCTGGCAGCAAATTAGGATAATCATTCTTGTCTTGGTCGAGGTTGATTTCTTCCGGAATCCAGAAGTTATTCATGCCCTGTCTGTACCAATCAGAAACCCATGAATATTTCATATTGTTGAAGTCATTGATATTAGTTGTGTTGAAGTTCAAAAGCCTTCTGTTGTTTACCTCGATATCCCCGTCCGGATTGAAAAGAGGTTTTTTCGTGATTTTGTTCTCGCTCATTTTTATCTCCTATTTTTAAACGAACTATTATTAAATTCCTCATACTGACCCACTTTTCATCTGAGTCGATCCAATTGTAATCTAGGCCGACCTATTTTTAAGCTGAGCAACTATCGCACTCTTCAGCTTCTAGCGATTTCGATCTCACATAATAAATCGTCTTAACGCCCTCTTCCCATGCCAAAATATACAAGTTCAAAAGTTGACTCATCTTATAGTCGTTGTTTATCCAAAAATTCATGCTCTGGGCCTGGTCGATATGCCTCTGCCTTGCCCCCGCTGCCTTGATTGACCACGTCTGATCGATGTAGTGAGCCTGCTTGTAGTACCAGAATGTTTCAGGTGAAAGGTCTGGAGCCACCCTCGGCATAATCATCCCCTTCTTTTCTTCGAGATAGAACTTGCTCATAACAGGGTCTAGTCCTGCACTTGTGCCTATCAGAATCGATGTTGAGCTTGTCGGTGCTGTCGCCATGAGCCATCCATTCCTCATTCCGCCTTCCTTGATGCTGTCTTTGAGCGCAAGCCATCTGTCGCTGTCATAGTTTCTGCGCACAAAATACTCGCCCGTCGCCCACTCGCTGCCCTCGAAGTAGCTATAGCTTCCTCTTTCTTTTGCCAGCTCGTTGCTTGCCTTGATTGCGGCATATGCGATATCTTCGAAAACTTGATCCGCAAAGGCTACATGTTCCTCAGATTCCCAGCGTATTTTGTTCTTAGCAAGCATATGGTGATATCCTGACACACCTAGTCCAATTGCCCTATTCTTCTTACTTGTGATTTCAGCGTATGGCACCGGGTAAAGGTTCAAGTCAATCACGTTATCAAGTGCTCTCACAGTGGTTGCCGTTACATCTTCGAGCTCTTCCTTGTTGCTAACATCAATATGTCCAAGGCAAAGCGATGCGAGATTACAAACAACAAAATCTCCTGGCTTCGTTGTCTGAACTACCACTTGATCGCCATCTTCAGTAGTTATAGTTTTGCTTATGAATTCAGTTTCACTCATGTTTTGTGCAATTTCTGTGCACAAGTTTGAGCAATATATCATACCCTGATGCTTGTTAGGGTTGGCTCTGTTAACAGTATCTCTATAAAATGCAAACGGAGTGCCGGTTTCAACCGCAGATTTGAGAATAAGTCTCACCAACTCTTTGAGATTTATAGCTCTCTTTGAAATTCTTGAGTCGTTGACACAATCCAAATATTTTTCTTCCCATTCCTCACCATAAGAATCTTCAAGAGAATATCCCTTAGTAGTGAGGATATCGTGAGGATCCATCAGGTACCAGTCTTGATTAAGATTTTCCTTGGCCATCTTCCAAAACAAATCAGGATAGCAAACCGCAGGAAATACGTCATGTGCCTTCATTCTGTCATCTCCATTGTTTGTCCTAAGCTGAAGAAATTCTGGCAGGTCCTTATGCCATGCATCCAGATATACAGCAACTGCCCCCTGCCGCATACCGAGCTGGTCAACTGCAACGGCAGTATCGTTGACGAGCCGAATCCACCTAATCACGCCGCCACTTGCACCTTCGAAGCCCCTTATTTTGCCGCCTCTTGATCTCACCTTGCCGAAGTACATTCCCATTCCTCCGCCGAGCTTTGAAACCTCCGCGAACTGAGAAATGCTGTGATAAATTCCTTCAAGTGAGTCAGGCACAGTGTCGATAAAGCAGCTCGACAACTGATTGTACGGCTTCCTCGCATTTGATAGCGTCGGCGTTGCCATAGTAACCTTCTGCAGACTCAAGATATCATAGAATTTTTCTACCCAAAATAATCTATCTTCTTTTTCACCCATGGCCAGGTGCATTGCAACACCCATGAACATCTCTTGCGGTGATTCAAGTGACACATGGCTGTGGTTATGGATTATATATCTATGAATCAAAAGATCCAGACCTGAATATGTGAACAAATCATTTCGGCTATTATCAAGTTTCTCCTCGATTTGATCTATCTCGTTTTTATCATAGTTTTCTAAAATATATTGACCATAAAGGCCTTCATCCGTCAGATACTTAATTTTATTATAGAATCCGCTAATGCCTAAATTATCCTCAGTCGCTCCAAGTTCCCTATGAAAAACATAACTTAGGATGCGCCCTGCAATCTTTTCCCAATTTGGCTCTTCCTGAGAAGTAAGCTCCTCGGCAGATTTGGTAAGAAGTTTAAGCCTACTATCAAGGTCCATTTCGTCCTTGTTCATTGCAATATACTTAGCTCTTAGGCGTGATAAGTCATAATCTTGAAAATCTCGCTGTATCTTATGGAGAACGTCTTCAATTTCTTCATCTCCGATATCTTTGATTAATTTAGATCTGATGCGTCTAAGCGATGTTCTCTTTTCCCTGTACAAAATATAGCTTCTGGCAACATTGTAACAGTCATTCTTCATGAGTATTACTTCAACGGCATCCTGAATCTCCTCAACCTCAGCCATCTCCACACCATGAAATCGCATTTCAATCTGCTCAATTAAGCTATCCAGCCTTTCGCTATCACATTCCTCTCCCACAGATAAAAAAGACTTGCGTATTGCAACTCTAATCTTCTCTGCATCATAAGGCACTTCTGTTAAGTTTCTCTTGATAATTGTCTTCATCCATTCAACTCCGTTTAAATTATTATATTAATGTAATTTTACAATATATCGTTGTCACGAAAATATTCTATCACAATATGTAGAGAATTTATACCCCAAATTTTCAAAATCGGTGCCACCCGTAAAACGGGTGGTTCGAACTGGGGCTATAAGCCCCTCTAACTGACCCGCGCCTAAAGACGCGGGCTTTTACTTTGTTCAAGCCTCATTGTCATTGACCCTTTGGCTGCCCCAAATGGGGCTTTATTTCTTAAATGGGTCTTCGTATTCTTTAACGCTCAATTTGTCCATTGTTATATCTTTCTTATCCTGTTCTCTTATATATTTTTTTATTGTTTCTTCGTTCAATCCCACTGTGCTTACATAGTATCCTTCTGACCAAAAGTGCCGATTTCCATATTTATATTTCAAATTTGCATGCTTATCAAACATCATTAAAGCACTCTTTCCTTTGAGATAACCCATGAAACTTGATACACTTATTCTCGGTGGTATTGTTACTAAGAGATGAACATGATCTATCATCATATGTCCTTCTATTATCTCTACTCCCTTGTATTTACATAGGGTTTTTATATACTCTTGCAAGTCTTTTCGGTATTGCGCATATATCGCTTTTCGTCTATACTTTGGTGTGAAGACTATATGATATTTGCACATCCATTTTGTATGTGCAAGGCTATAACTTTTATTTGCCATAAACTCTCCTTTCTTATTTACAATAAAGCTTGAACAACTTTTATTGTACCAAAAGGGAGAGTTTTGGGTATAACCTTCGACGCGCACCCGCATAGCGGGTGGTTTTATTGTCTCGTGCGCTAGTGCACGAGACGGGGCTTATATACCCCATAAAATAAAAGTAGAGGATTAATTAATCCTCTACCCAAACATCCTTATACTCAGCTGGTTTTACCTCTACAATAACTCTTTTCGTATAAGGAGAATAACTTGTGTCATAATTATCTTCATAATAATCAATAAGTTTAAATTTTTCTTCAGTAGACATTCCATCCACACAAACCTCTGTTCTAAATCCTGTTCCTTTGTTAACAAAAAGAATAAAATCACTGTCCTTATAAATAGGAGTCTCAGGATGCACAAGTCTTTTTTCCCAATGCCCCTTTTTTACTTGAGGAGTTGAAGTTGATGTAGACGCGTTCGATGAGCTTGCAATCCTACCACTTTTCACACTAGGCTTAACACCTACTACACCATTAGACTTAGAAGTAGATTTCTTAACCGAAGTTTCTTTATTAGTATAGTTCTTTCCAGATTTGTTACTTTTCACTGCTTTCTTTTCTACAGCAACCAGCTCTCTATTTTCTGCCTTTTCAACTTTTTCTGATTTTTCTTCTTTTTCTAATTTTTGTGTTTCTTCTTTTCCCGTTTTCACCTTATCTTTCGATTTCTTTGCTTCCACCTTTTCCTTTTGTTTATTTTCAATTTGTTTAGCACTTGCTTTTTCATTAGTCCGCCCATCAGGACCATCATTCAAAACAAAAATTGACAAACAAACCACAAACAACAGCATCACAATTGAGATAACCAACACTTTTCTCTTTTTGAGGTTTTTTAAACTATTCATAACACCCTCCAAATAAGAAATATTTTATTTTTAATTAAATTATACATTTGTTATGACTAGTAAACAACTAACTCGTAGAAAAATTAATTTTTCTTAAACAATTTTTTATTTCCACTCAAAAGAAATACCCCACTTGCCATAATAATTAAAGCAACTCCTAAATAGAAAAACTCAATTGTTCCTTTTCCACCAGTGTAAGGGGGACCAAAAGGCTTAGTGGGATCACCCCCGCTCACGCGGGTAATACACTAAAAATTTTGTGGCTATAGCTCTTGTAGATATATTTTTGCTATTTTTAAGTGTTATTAAATCCTTCATTCACTCAAATATTATACTGAGTTTACCGTTTTCTATATTCGGAGTTACCCATACACAAAAATCATCCCATCTATCATCAACTTTTAACCTCAAATAAAGTTCCTCAAAATTATCAGCCATCTCGTTTGGAATTAACCAACCAAACAGACAATCCAATTTCATATATTTAAAAGCAATATCATCGCACTGCCCAAAATCCATAAAAAACACAGAGTTTTCTTCCTTAGCTTTAGCCTGTACAACCTCAAAATATCTTAGAAATCTATCGTTTTCTTCTGTTCTTAGTCCTTGCATGATTCATCCCATCTTTTGTATTTTTTAAAATAAAGCATTATCACATGTTTTGCTAGGAATTGGAATTATTTATTCTTTTAATTACTTATTTCTAAAAACTAAATTCTAATATAATTTTAAATATTTTGCTCTTTAAGGCAGCCTAATGCCTAAAGCCATTTTTGATGCATCTTTTCCAAAAATTCTTTTGTTAGAGGATATGCTATTGATTCACCTATAATGGAATCCATGCCACAATATGGGCAGACTGCTGTCAACTCAGGTTCATCTTCCCACCATTCTTTGATTTCTTTTGGTGAAAAAATTTTCAAGCAATAAAAACAACCGCATAATTTTTCTTTTTCAAGCATCGACTTATTTGCAAAACTGTATCTATGAGCTTCTATATAATCCATGGGGTCACCTTTAATTTACTGTACTTTTAGATTCCGTACTAATTTCAGATCCAACTACAAACGACTTCTAAACGAGTCTCTTATTACAATAACTTTATCTATAACTTCATTTATTAATTCATCATAGTTTTTATGATTGTTAAAATCTAGCCCGCTAATATAGTAAATAATCCTAGAAGCTTTTTTATTATCTAATCTTTGCCATTCCATAGTAAAATTTAGTTCCTCTTGTATCGCTTCAGCTTCAGAATATAACTTATCAAAAAGCTCCTTGTTATCATTGATATAAACTTCTATGCCTATACTGTTCATTTTGTTTACCAAAGTAATAGATATATGTGCTTCACTTGTGCCAAGAGCAACATCATACCAATGATCTGTTGTAGCCTTTCTGACATTAAAAGGTTTATTTTTCGAAATTAAAATTTCATTAAATCTATTCCAGAAAGTTAACCTTTCAGCCTGTGATTTGCTTAATTCTCTATTATTTATACTTGCATTTGCTGTTTTAACAAAATCATTAGGCTTTTCTATAATGACAAATTTAGGCGCTGGCACAGAATCCTCAATCTTGTAGGCATGAATCTCCATTAGGAAAAAGGAAATGTCCTTAGTTGTATTATTATTTAACCACTCTATTGCACTTCTGTGTTCTTCTCTGGCTTCTTTTACAATCCAAATTATCACATTTGCATCAAGTCCAGATGCGTATGTAATTAATTTCCCCAAATGATCATGATTAGTTGCTTCTAATGGATTTTCAATAATTACTTTAATTCCAGTAGTTTCATCTTTTGCAACTAAGTCGCATCGATAAGAACCAACAAAAACTTCTTTGTTTACATCCGTTAATGTTAGTCCTATCTCATCGCTTAACATTTCAAGATTTTCATCTTTAGACAGCCATTCCGAAAAATCATACTGCTCATGTCTCCAAAGCTCTCTAATATTAACTTCTGTCAGTTTTCCTAATTTCATTTTACATCTAGCTCCTTTTGAAATTATCTCTCAAATAATTATGAATAACAGAATTGGTTTCTTTATATTCCAACAAATACATCAACAATTTTTCTTATCTTTTCTAAAACCGATTCTTTCTTTTTCTCTCTCGCTCCCTGTCTACGAGACGTCGGTGGAATGATACGGTCTAGTTCATCTCCTGCATACTCGACATATCCCTTATTTATAGCTTTTTCTATGAATCGAATTGAATCAGCTTTCAAATTTTCTTCTTCAACAAGCCCATTAATCTTTTCAAGTTTCTCTTTTCTTGCAAAAGTATAAAATTTATCAAGAATATCATCTGTATCCCTCAAGTCAGATAATTTTGTTCTATTAATAAAATCCATAATTAATTCTTCTTTTGCTCTTGTGCCTAGACTTGATCTAATTACCCTGCGAATCTCTGCTTTTAAATTCTCGATATCATCATTTTCTTTTGATTTCTCTAGTATCAAAGCTAAAATATAATCTAAATTTATTTCATCTGTTTTTAGCAAATCAATTTGAAATTCTACATCAGAAAAATCGATTTGCAAACCGTCATTTCTTTCATGAGTTCTTGAATTTATGATACTCTCTCGAATATCCACGTAGACACTTTTCATGTCTTGCATTTGTCTATCTGAAATAATTTTATTAAAAGTTTCAAACTCATCAAAATTTCTTAAAATATTTTCAGCTTTAAGCAGTTCTCCGAAAAGCTCTACAAATTCCTTTTTGTCTGCATCTAATATAATCTCTGTTGGCTCTGGGAATTTGTTTATAATCTCATTGCAAATATCTACATATCCTTTTACAACTTTACCAGTTTCTTCATCCTTAAAACCATTTATATAATCTTCATAGCTTTTTTCTAAAATAATATTAACACTGTTTTCATCGCCAAATAATTTTATTGCATCTCTTGTAGGCTTTTCCAAATCTCTGAAACAAACAATATTGCCAAATGTTTTTACTTTATTTAAAATACGATTAGTTCTTGAAAATGCCTGGATAAGACCATGATATCTCAAGTTTTTATCAACGAATAAGGTGTTTAGTGTTGGAGCATCAAAACCAGTCAAAAACATTCCTACTACAATAAGTAAATCAATTTGTTTTTCCTTAAATTTAAACGATAAATCCTTGTAGTAATTTTGGAATTCATTTCCATTCGTAGAAAAATTTGTTTTAAAATAAGTATTATAATCAGCAATGACTTTATCTAAAAATTCTTTTGCCGTTGAATCCATAGCCGAAACATCAAAATTTTCTTCTGTAATTTCTCCAATCTCTTTCTGCTCTTCATTGGCTGCAAAGCTAAAAATCGTAGCTACTTTTAATCTTTTATCTTCCGGTATACTTATTTGCTGTCTCTCGAATTCTTCATAATATAATTTTGCTGCTTCAACACTTTGTACAGCGAACATAGCATTAAAGCCATTCAATCTTCTATGTTTTAAATCATAAAATCCATTACGATGTGTCTTTGTGTCAAATACTTTAAGAATATGTTTAGTAATTTCAGTGACTCTTTCTGGGTGAAGGAGCATTCTATTTTCTAGCTTTGCTAGCGTTTTTTCATCTTCTTCTTTTTCTGCTGACTTAAATTTAGGCGTGATATTATTATAATCTACCTTGAATTTTAAAACCTTACCGTCACGGATAGCATCTGTTATTACGTAGCTATGCAGCTGAGCTCCAAATATTCCTGATGTTGTATCACCACCAAGAGAATTTTCTGCAAAAATTGGGGTACCTGTAAATCCGAACTGATAATATTTTTTGAATGACTTCCTTATATTTTTTTGTGCATCTCCAAACTGTGAACGGTGACATTCATCAAAAATAAGAACACAATGTTTATCATAAATATCATGATCACTATTTTTCTTGACAAATTCATTTAATTTCTGAATTGTGGTTACTACAATTCGATTATCATCTCTTTCAATACATTTTTTCAACTCTTTTGTATCTTTGCTTCCATTTACACTATCTGGTTGAAATCTTTGATACTCCTTCATTGTTTGGTAATCCAAATCTTTTCTATCTACTACAAAAAAGACCTTATCAATAAAATTCAACTCAGTTGCCAGTCTTGCCGCTTTAAAAGATGTAAGTGTTTTCCCTGAACCCGTGGTGTGCCAAATAAATCCACCTGCTTCAGGTCTACCAGCTTTTTTCCCTTCATAACTAGATTTTATCTTCCATAAAATTCGCTCAGTGGCTGCAATTTGATAAGGGCGCATAATTAGCAATGTATTGTTAGAATCAAACACACAGTATTTTGTAAGCACTTCGAGAATAACTCGTTTTTCAAAAAAAGTTTTAGTAAAATCCTCCAAATCGCAGATAACTTTGTTTTTAGCATCCGCCCATTCGCAGGTAAACTCATAGTGATTTTTATTTTGTGCAGTGGTATTCGCAAAATATCTTGTATAAGTCCCATTTGATATTACAAATATTTGAACATACTTATATAGCGAGTGGTCACTGTTAAAACTCTCTTTGCTGTATCTGTGAATTTGGTCAAAAGCTTCGTGTAAATTTACACCTCTTTTTTTGAGTTCTATGTGAACAAGAGGTATACCATTTACCAAAATAGTTACATCATAACGATTTCGGTGCTTACCTTCTCCCCACACCTGGTTTGTAACTTGTAAAAAATTGTTGTGAATATTTTGTTTGTCTATAATCTTAATGTTTTTAACTTGTCCATCATCAAAAGTAAAGTCATAAATATGATTTTCTTGTACTTTACGAGTTTTTTCAATCATTCCGTCATTAGGAGCATCTAAGTATTCATTTAAAAATCTACTCCACTCTTTATCTGAAAAAGAGACTTTATTTAATCTCTCAATTTGATATTTTAAATTATGATATAAATCATCACTTGATCTAACTATTAGCCTCTCATATCCCTGAGAAATCAAATTTTCAATCATTTGAGCTTCAAGATCTGCTTCGCTCTGGTATGAAGTCTCTCTAACCTTTGAGTCTCTTTCAAAACTAGCTAAAATGATGCCGTTTGTCATTTCAGCAATTGTAGAAGTTTGATACTTTACTTTTTCCTCTGACATTTGAATTGCTCCTTCAATAAAGTTTGATAATATAACTTAAAAATTGATTTAGTTCGTCTTTTGTGTCCTGATTAATCTTACTTACCCACTTACCTGGTATATTGCTATAACCAAATTTTGCTCCCGATATTCCCCCTGCAATTGCTGCGATTGTATCAGCGTCGCCTCCGTTATTTACTGCTCCAATTATACATTCTTCAAAAGTTTCTTTATCACTCCAATATAAGGCATTATTAAATGTATTGATTACATATCCGCTTGGTTCTAGCAGCCTATCTGTATGCTCATTTATTTTTTTATTATTTAATGCATCTTTAATAACACGTGTATATCTTATTATTATATCTTTACATATTTCATTGTTATGGGTTATTTCTCCTTGCATAACATTTAGCTGCTCGGAATGTTCATTATTAAGCAGCGCACACGGCAATGCTCTCATTAAGCTTCCATTGCCTAGAGCAGTGTTGTCGCAGTATATATATTCACTCATATCTCTGTAATAATTAATAGCTCTTCGACATTGATTGCCGACATCTTTTGGATCTGTATTAATCCAATTGGTAAAACTTTCCGCAACATCCCTCTTAAAATTTTTATAGTCATTTTCCATTAAGACTCTCATAATGCAAAGAGACATTTCTGTATCATCTGTAATGTCACCTGCTTTAAGGTTTAACCATCCACCACCTAGAATATCTTCTATTTTCCCATATTGTTCTTTAATTTCTTGCTCATCCATAAACTCTGTTGTTGCACCCATCGCATCACCAACAGCAAATCCGTAAAGAGCTCCTTTTAATTTATCTTTAATATCCATTTATTAAACTCCTTTACGATCAAAGCTTAATAATTTCTCTCGGTAATATTCATACTGTTTTTGTCTCAACTCTATTTCTTTAGGTAGCCCTTGAGAAATATCATTTACTAAATCAAAAAACTTATCAAGAATAGAAACGACATGTTCTTGTACTGTATGGGAAGGTAAAGGAATTTCTATCTTTCCCATATCCTTCACCGATAATTCAATAACTTTAACTCCTCTTGCCAATTTATTTTTTTGTCGTATGAAATAATTTGCTCCATTAAAAACATATGATAGGTATTTAGGGTTTTCACTATGTCTAAATATTGCAGAATGTCCCCCTGTCACTGCAACTTTCCTTCCTAAATACGCTACCGTTTTCATTACATCTTCTATGTTTTCAGAAGTTTTTGCAATTACTAAGTCCCCATAATTAACCTTTTTAAGTTTCTTAGTATCGTTATTTCTTACTTTTACTATTGAGTTCTCTACAATCAAATCGTACTTAGTATAGATATGTCCATAATGAATTGCTTCGACAGTTCCATTTTCATCAAATAGTTTCTTGGGCATCCCTGTTCCATTTTCAAAAACACCAATATTTTGCAGTTTCTGCCATTCAACTTCAAACAACTTCACTCCAACAATATCCGCAGCTTCTTTTAAGAGTTTTAAATACCACTTAGAAAGATATTCTCTCTCTCTCTCTCTCTCTCTACATATTTAGAGTCAAATGTCAAGAGTTTTTCACGATAATATTCATATTGCTTTTGTCTCTGTTCAACTTCCTGTGGCAACAAACCTTTTGTATCTGAAAGGAGTGATTGGAATTTATCTAGGATATTAACCACCTTATTTTGTATTTCAATTGGCGGAAGAGATAAAGAAATTTTCGCCATGTCATCTCCGTGGATACGAATTAGTTTTGTCCCTGTAATCTTTTTTTCTTTTTGCTTTTGAAATTCTATTGTTTGTAAATAGTAAGCAATATATTTTGAATTCTCATTTGTACTATATTTATACATATCACCAGAAAACCCTATTTCTTCATTTCCAACATATACAACAGCCTTGCCGACATCTTCTATATTTTCTGAAGTTGTCGCAATTAAAATATCATTATGTTTTGCTTTCTTCAATTTTGAGAAAATCTCATTGTTTACAAATGAAATTATTTTCTCTATTTCGAAAGAGTAATTTGTGTATATTTGTCCATAGTGAATTACAGGATTGCCTTTGGGAATGAAATCTTTTTTTTGTAGACCATTACCTCTTGTAAACGAGCCTATTTCACCTAAAGTAGTTTTTTTAACTGGATAATATTTGTCAAAAAATTCTATTTTTTCAGTCATTGCATTTAACGATTTTTCACTTAAAAGCATATCTCTATAATACTCATACTGTTTAGTTCTTGCCTGTAATTCAGCCTGTAATTCAGCCTGTAATTCAGTAACATAATTTGTAAATTTGTCAAGTGTTTTTACAATTTTTTCTTGAGTTTCTAGGGTTGGAATTGGGATTTCCAATTCTTCAAGATTTCCTTTTCGTATTCCTAGCAAGGTGCTTCCTTTTAGTAAGTTTTTTACTTTATTTTGAATAAAATCAGACCTCAAATAATGAACTAAATATTTAGGAAGAATATTTTTTTGATTCGGTTTAAGTACAAAGGTGGACTCGTTTACATCAAAATTATTTGGCTTTACATCTACAAATGCAATTTTCCCAACTGTTCCAACAGCAGAAAATAAAATATCATAAATTTCCAAATTGCTTCTTTTATTTATTAGTTTTCTTGCTTTTTCATTTATTTTGGAGGTTTTTCCTTCAACAAATTCTATTACTCCATTGCTAGAATAGTCTTTAGTTGTAATGTACCATGAAGTTAATTCTCCATCTGTAGAATCATTCAACTTGAAATTTTTTCTTGGATTTAATCCTGTTGTGATTGATAAACAAACATCCAATTCGCCAAGTCTTTTCCACTCAACCTTTTCATTCTTTAATAATTCATCTATTTTACTCATCTTCAAGCTCCTTTACTATTTCATTTATAGAAGCTCTAAGTTTGTCTATCCTTTTAACGGTTTCTTCAATTTCCTTGTTTAAAACTTTTATATCTATAACTTCTCTCGTATCTTCCTTTTCCACATAGGTTGAAACAGAAAGATTATAATCATTTTCTTCAATTTCTATTTTATCTACATACCTAGAAAAGTATTCTATTTCTTGTCTATTCTTAAACTCGTCAACAATAGCCTTGATATTCTTTTCCTCTAGGATATTATTATTGGTTTCTTTTTTAAATTCTTTACTTGCATCAATAAATAGCACCTTGTTCTCAGTCTTATTTTTTGCCATAACTAAAATACAGGTGGCTATCGACGTTCCGAAAAATAAATTTTCAGGAAGTTGAATCACACAATCAATAAAATTATTATCTATAAGATATTTTCTAATTGTTTTTTCTGCACCTTTTCTGTAGAAAATTCCAGGGAAACACACTATTGCAGCACGTCCTTTGCTTGAGAGATAAGCTAATGAATGCATAATAAAGGCATAGTCAGCATAAGATTTAGGTGCTAGTTTTCCTGCTGGCGCAAACCTCTCATCATTTATCAATGTTGGATCTGCATCCCCCACCCATTTAATCGAATATGGCGGATTTGAAACAATAGCATCAAATGGTTTTTCATCTCCATGTAAAGGATTAATTAATGTATCTCCTCTTTTAATCGAGAAGTTATTATAATTCACATTATGAAGAAACATGTTCATGCGAGCAAGATTATAATTGGTCATATTAATTTCTTGGCCAAAAAAACCTTCATCAATGATATGTTCATCAAATTGTTTTTTCATCTGTAACAATAAACTTCCGCTACCGCAAGTGGGGTCATATACCTTGTTTATACTTGTTTTCCCGTCCATAACAAGTCTAGCCAAGAGCTTTGAAACAGTCTGAGGAGTAAAGAACTCACCCCCAGATTTACCTGCATTACTAGCGTAGTTTGAAATCAAATACTCATAGGCATCACCGAAAGCATCAATATCATTATTTTTGAAATCTTCAAAGTTGATTCCTGCTATTCCTGTCAATATATCTGTTAGCCTTTTATTTTTTTCTGCGACTGTACCTCCAAGACGATTGCTAGTCGTATCTACATCTTCAAATAATCCTTTAATATCATCTTCTGAAGCAAATCCTAATGCACTACCTTCAATTGCCTTGAATATATTCGCTAAATCTGTATTTAAATTTTCATTATATTTAGCATTTTTAACAACATTTTTAAACAATTGGCTTGGCAGTATAAAAAAGCCTTTATCCTCAACCGTATTCGGTCTAAAATCTTGCTCCGCTTCTTCATCAGATATGTCTGCGTAATCAAATTCAAGATCTCCAGCTTCATGTTCTGCAGAATTAAAAAATTCAGTAATATTTTCTGAAATAAATCTATAAAACAAAATTCCTAATATATACTGTTTAAAATCCCAACCATCTACTGCTCCTCGTACATCGTCAGCAATTGCCCAGATTTTTCTATGAAGTTCTGCTCTTTGTATGCTTTCGTTGTTCCCCTTTGTCAAATCTGACATACCTTTCTACCTCACTTTATTTATTTCGTTTTATCTATTTCTATAATTGAAATCACATCTTCGAAATCTATATTTTACCTTTCTAAATATAGAGATTAACTGCCTAATTATAGCATATAACGTAGATTTCTTTCAATTATATATTTTATCGTATTAAATTTAATAAAAATGGCGGTCCTAAGACCACCAAAATTTATATGTCTATAATTTTTACATATAATCCCGACTAGATTTATGAAACTATATTTTTATTCAGGTCAACACCACTTCTTTATCTTCCTAATTCTTCTTCGTTTTTCTCGTGATCACAATCCCCACAATCAACCCAATTAACGCGATAGGAAATAATCTAATGAAAACCCATTCAAATCCGTGGATCAACACACCCGCTGCAGCTAGCTCAGGATTTTTGTAATCCCAATTTAAATATGACCCATTTATCATCATTAGAGCAGCAAAAATAAGTATTAATCCAACGAATAATACTATCATGAGGATATGAAAGAAATTTCTGCTCGCTCCCTTTTTTTGTGCTAGTTGAAGATTTATCACCTCTAATTTTTGAGAAATGGCTTCTAATTCATCCACCTTTGACAATTCAATATGTTCGCCTAATAATTTGCTAACGGGAATTTCTAATATTTCTGATAGCGAAATCAACATTTCTGAATCAGGAACGGACAATCCTCTTTCCCACTTTGACACGGTTTGCCTTACAACATTGAGTTTAATAGCAAGTTCATCCTGCGAAAGCCCCTTAGATTTTCTGCCTATTTTAATGTTTTCATTTAACATGTCGAAAACCTCCCTTCACAGAAAATATAACGAAAAGACACTGTTGCCACAAGCAACATATACTAACATTCATACAAATGCAAATTCATCCGCAGCAGCCGCATCCTATTTCTTCTTAGCTAGGCTGTTGGTGTTTTCGCTTCCGTAAAAGACTACGAATTTCCACCACAGGAACTCCCCCACAAAATTCAAGAGCATCGTTACGGCTTTTATTACAAAATCATTGATTCCCGCCGAGCTCGCCATCTGTCCAAGATATGCCGTAATCGGAATGAAGAACACGTAGAACAGTGCCACCTTTAACATAGCGATTGGTACGTTGTTTGCCGATTTAAAGGTGTACCTTCTGTTTAGGGTGAAGTTCCAAAGAACGCTCAGAGTTACCGAAATTCCATGTGCCCAGCCATAGGGAAGACTGGTCAAGTCTAATACAACAAAAGACCCAGTTTCCACCAAGCCGGCGCTGAGTGACAAAAGCGTAAACATCACAGATTGTCGCAGAGTCTCGTTTTTACCCTTCTTTGGTTGATCTACCTTCTTGGGCTGATTCATCTTATTTGGCTGATTCATCTTCTTCGGCTGATTCACTTTCCCATTTTCATCTTTCATAATATAATTCTCCAATTCTTAAAGCTTGCTCATTCTCACAAACTTATCCCCATTCTTAAAGCTTGTTCATTCTCGCAAAATCATCCTCATCCTCAAAGCTTGTTTATTCTTGCAAAATCGTCCTCATTATTCTTAAAGCTTGTTCATTTTCGCAAAATTATCCTTATTTGACTTATATAATTCCTTAAAGACCTCATAGCTCTTGTCGTACACGGCTTTGTTATCAGGATTTGGCGTAAACGTCTTGTCGATTTCTATTTTGTCTATCAAATCTTCCCATGAGATATGAGGATTTGCCCCCTTATAAGCAATAATTGCAGCACCTACCGCACCGACATTTTGTGGATCTTTTACCGTTACAATTGTTTTCCCTGTTATGTCTGCCAGGATTTGGCTCGTAGTTTCCGAGTGAGCACCGCCCCCGACAAAGCGCACGACTTCAGACGTTTTGAATTTTTTGTCATGCACCTCAAAGAACCATCTCAGGTGATAACAAACCCCCTCGATGACAGCGCGCAGCATCTCTGTTTTGCCCGTATCGAGCGAGATATTGAAAAACATCCCTCTTGCGTTTGCATCCTCAAACGGGCATCGATTCCCGTGGAGCCAAGGTGTGAAGATAACCCCATCAGATCCTGGTTTTGCTCTAAGCATGACCTCTGACAGATATTCATAAAGGGATTTGTAAAGGGCCTCGTCCTCAGTAATAGATTTTTTCTCGATGTATGCGTTTATTTCATCTAAAACCAGGTGGTCCTTGACCCACTCAAGGCACTTGCCTGCGGTTTCCAGTTCAGCAAAATAGTTGTATTTGCCCTCGAAAGCACCGACTACCGTGGCAACCATTGCACTTGTATCAATTAAGGTTTTGGTTGTTACAGTGGATACCCATCCTGATGTTCCCATATATACGTGGGTGTCTCCCGGCATGATGGCTCCTGCGCCAACTCCGATTAGTGAAGCATCGCCACCCCCTGCATAAACGGGAATCCCCTCTTTAAGACCCAGCTCTTCAGCTGACTCTTTTGTTAGATAGCCTGCGATGTCCTCTGATGAAATAATCTTTGGCATATGCTTCGGATCCACCCCGAGCATTTTCATTATGCTCTTGCTGAAGACCTTCTCTTTCGACCTCATCTCATAGATTAAAGTCGCAAAAGCACTGTCCTCGCTCATGATAAACTCTTTTGTCATCCTGGCGATTATTGCCTCCTTAACGTCGAGCCATTTATAGACTTTAGCAAAAATTTCTGGCTCGTTTTCCTTAACCCAGAGGTATTTCCAGACTGGATCCTTCACCGAGCCTGAGACCGCCCCCGTGTGATAGAGGCTTCTTAGGAGTTTATTCACATTGATACCCGAGACCTTAATGCCACTTTCGAGGACTTTTTTCTTGATTTCTCCTGCTCTCTGGTCCATGTAGCTCATCGAAGGTCTTAGGTGCCTGCCTTCCTTATCAACTAGCACGAGGCTCTGCATCTGGGAGCAGAAACTGATTGCATCAACCTTTGTATTCTCATCGATGATTTCTTTTGTGGAATTAATTATGGCTCTCCACCACTGGTCAGGGTCCTGTTCTGCGGATCCGTCATGACTGATCTTTATCTCGTATCCGTCAAAGGCTGAGGCTATTAATTTGATCCTGTCTGTTGCTTCGAAAAGACAGGTTTTTACCCCAGTGGTTCCAATGTCATAACTGATAATGTTCATCTTTTCTCCCTCCTTCTGGGCTTAAAGCTTTGCGCAAAATAGACATGGTTTCCTGTATTATCTTCTGATCATCTATATCCGCTCCGAGAAACAGTCTCTTCCTCAGCTGATAATACGGCATTGCGTAGGAAAACTGCAGCGACATAAAGATATTGTCAAGCGTGAATGCAACGACAGCTGGATCCACATCTGCTCTTATCTCTCCCCTGTCCTGAGCTTCCTTTATGATTGCTCGGTATTCGCTCCCTGCTAATTTCTCCAAGGCTGATACAACCGTTTCGACCAGAGATGACTGTCCAATTGAGGTCATTTCGTGATAAAGTCTGACCAGTGCCCTATCCGTTTTTGAATACTCGTGTATTAAAGACAATATCATCTCAACCGTTTCAAAAAAATCTTTTTCCATTGATAGTACGCTGTTGATCTGGCTCTCCAGTTCGGCCGCGGCTAGTTTAACTATGTATAGGAACAAATCTGTTTTGTTGTTAAAATACTTGAACAATGAGCCCACGGAAATATTGGCTTCTCTTGCGATTCTGTTAGTATTGGCATTTTCGAAGCCTTTTTCGGAGAATTCCAAAATAGCCGCTTCGATTATTCGATTTTGCTTATCTTTATTTTGTTTTTCAAAAAGTTCTGTACAATACTTCTTTTTTTCTTCCACGGGTAATTCCTTGCTATGTCTGACTTGTTTTATTTGAAATGATTATTTTTGATGTTTCATTATTATTAAATTGGTGTTACAATAATTATAACGCAAAATGAGTCACGACTCACTATATATTTAATAAATATTTAATATTTTTTAAGAAAATTTTTCAATAGGATATTTTTGGAGGATATTATGATTAACAGACAGGGCGTTAAGGAAATTGTAAACAAACTGGATAATTTAATTGCAGGTCCCATGTATTCAATCGATCCTGAGGCTTTAAGGAAATATGAGGAAGAATATTATGAGAAGAAATGCAAAAAAAGCAAGGAAATGATTGATGTTGCAAAGACGAGAATTCCTGGAGGTGTCCAGCACAATTTAGCATTCAACTATCCATTCCCGCTAGTTTTTACGAAGGCAAACGGCAATATACTTGAGGATATCGACGGAAATAAATATTTTGATTTCCTTCAGGCAGGCGGGCCAACTGTTTTGGGCTCAAATCCTAAGGAAGTTCGAGATAAGGTTGTAGAGTTTCTCAATGAGTCAAATCCTTCGACTGGATTGTTCCACGAGTATGAGTATAAACTGGCCAATTTCATTTGCGAAAACGTGCCATCTGTTGATATGTTTCGTATGTTTGGATCCGGGACAGAAGCATGTATGGGAGCAATTAGAATTGCAAGGCTTGCAACAAAACACAAGCATGTCCTAAAAATGGGTGGGGCTTATCACGGATGGTCGGATCAGCTTGCATACGGCATAAGAATCCCCGGAAGCAAATTCACACAGGCCCATGGAGTGCCAAGAAAGATGTTTAAATATATCGACGAGTTTTTCCCTGGGGATTTAAATAGCCTGGAATCAAAGTTAAGAGCTAAAAAAATAAAGGGCGGAACGGCTGCTGTTATGATTGAGCCTGTCGGTCCTGAAAGCGGCACGAGACCACTCTCTGACGAATTTTTAAGAGGAGTTAGAAGCCTCTGCGACCAGTACGGCGCCCTCCTCATATTCGACGAAGTAGTAACCGGTTTTAGAATTAGCGTTGGAGGAGCACAGGGGTATTTTGGCATTAACCCTGATTTAACTATCTTTGGTAAAGCAATCGCTGGCGGATATCCTGGAGCTGGCGGAATTGGCGGCAAGCAGGACTACATGAAGTACCTTACTGCAGGACTCGAAGCTGGCGTGAAAAAGGCTCTAGTAGGTGGAACACTTGCAGCAACTCCGGTTTCCTGTATCGCAGGATATTATGCCTTAAAGCAAATTAAAGAAACCGGCGCATGCGAAAAGGCTAATGAAGCTGGGGATTACCTAACTGATGGATTAAATAAGTTGATCGATAAGTACGCCCTTCCTTTCGTGGCATTCAACCAGGGATCCATCTGCCATTTGGAAACAGTTGGAACCATGCACTTCGCGATTAACTGGTCGAAGCCATGGACTATTCCTGATGTTTTAAAGGAAACTACCAAGAGAAAGAAGGAAATGGAACACATGGGCGCGGCATATATGGCAGAGGGGCTTGTAACTCTGGCAGGCAGCCGTCTATACACAAGTGCGGCTTACACCAAGGAAGATCTTGACTCGGCTTTGGAGAGCTTTGACAGAGTCTTCTCACACGTTGTACCGATAGAAAATTTAAGTGGAACAAAATAACGGTTTGTAAGTGGTAGCATTACAGCATAGTCTAGCGTTTTGTATATGGTAATGTTGTAATGCCGCTCGATGTTTCCGTAAATCATAATATTACGATAGTAATCTAGGAGGTCTAAAAAATGAATATACCTCAATTAGCAAGGGAAGCCATAAGTCAGGGGCTGCTTTTCAGAACCTGGGGCAATTTGAGCAAAAGAGATAAAGACAATAAAAGAAATTTTCTCATAACTCCATCTGGGATGGGGTATGAGGACATGGAAGAGAAAGATTTGGTTAAGGTCTTTGAGGACGGTTCTTATGAAGGAAACATCAAGCCGTCTTCAGAGTCGCCAATGCATCTAGCCCTATATCGCCGCTTCCCTGATATTAATGTGATTATTCACACGCACCAGCCATACGGCTCAGCACTGTCTCTTCTAAAAAGGGATATTCCCCTCACAGATTCAGAGGCTGAAAAACTAGGTTCAAATTCTATTAAAATCAGTGGTTACGCACTGCCCGGCACAAAAAAACTGCACAATAACGTGGATCACTTAGCTTCTTTATCTGGGTGTAAAGTTATTTTGCTTGAAATGCACGGGGTGATAATCATGGGTGAAGACGAGGAATCGGCTTTAGAAAATGCCTTATTGGTTGAAGGGGCTTGCAAGAGATATTTTGAGAAGATAGGTGCTCATGCCATTTCATTTAATGAGAATGTCTCTGAGATTACGCGAAATGATGACGTAGCAACCATGCCTCGTAACATTTTCAACAAAAGACCTGATGTAAATGCGATAATCCGTATGACAAGCCATGACGTTAATAAGCATACCGCCATGAAGCCATATCTCGATGATTTTGCCCAGATAGTTGGGATTCGCGCGAACAGCTCATGCAAATACAACGTCGTATTTGGTGACGGCGAATTATTTTGTTTGGGGAAGGATATGGAAGATGCCACCGCGGTGCAGCATATTTTTGAAAAAAACATCTTAGCTCAGGCTGTAGCCAAGGTTTCCGGCCACAAACCTATACACGTCCTCGAAGCCATATTGATGAATCAGGTGTATAAGAGGAAGTACTCAAAACTCAAGGACATGAAAAAGGATTAAAATGAAAAAAATAATCAAAGGATTTTACCGTGTATATCAATTTATTATGTCGCTGGCTGTGCCCCTCCTCCCTTGGAAGGATACGAAGCTTTTAAGTAGCCCCGGCTCAATTGCCAATGTCCCTAATATACTGAAAAAAGAAGGTGTTCACACTCTCTTCGTTGCGACCACCAAGGGTACGCTAAAGAGAGGCTATTTGAATGGAATTTTAGATGAATTACAAGGTATGGGGATACATTATCACATTTTTTCAAGCATAACCCCCGATCCTACCATTTCTTCGATTGAAGAGGGCGTTGCTGAATACAATTCCCATAATTGCAATGGAATACTTGCCGTGGGTGGCGGTTCTGTGATAGATTGCTCCAAAGTTATCGGTGCAAGAGCAGTTAAGCCAAACATGTCAGTTTCTGATATGAAGGGGATTTTGAAGATTAGAAAAAAACTTCCAACCTTTATAGCCGTGCCTACAACTGCCGGCACTGGTTCAGAATGCACCTTGGCTGCAGTTATAACTGACGAGAAAACACACTATAAATACCCTATTAACGATCCTTGCCTACTGCCCGATTATGCCATTTTGGATGGAGAGCTAACAAAAGATCTGCCTCCTCACCTTACGGCTCAGACAGGGATGGATGCCATGACCCACAGCACTGAAGCGTATATTAACAAATTCTCGAGCAAGGAATCTAAGTCGTTTGCCATCAAGTCGCTCACGTTGATTCATTCTAATCTTTTAAAAGCATATAATAATGGGCAAGACATCGAGGCACGACAAAACATGTTAGAGGCTTCATTCTACGCTGGCAAGGCTTTCACCAAAGCCTATGTTGGTTATGTTCACGCAATTGGTCACGCAATAGGAGGAATCTATGGCATGCCCCACGGTCTGACCATGGCTATTCTGCTCCCAAAGGTTTTGCGAAAGTATGACACAAAGGCTGAAAAAAGCTTGTCTGAAATCGCTATTGCTCTAGGAGAGTCCCCTTCTCTAAGCACAAAAGAACTCTCCCAAAGGTTTATCGCATTAATCGAGAACTATAATCGGGCCATGGTAATACCCGAGAATATAACCTCTTTATCTAAATCGGACTATGGGGAAATAGCTAGAAGAGCACTTAAAGAAGCAAATCCCCTCTACCCCGTTCCAGAAATTTGGTCAGAGAAAGAGATTTTTGAGGTGTTGGATGAAGTTATCTGAAGCATGAATGAATAAATTAGGTGGATTTCCTCCTTTTTATTTCGAGTTAATGTTTCCATAAACCGATATACTGGCCAATAATAGAGTCTAAGCGGATAAAAAGTTTGCATCTTAAACTTCAGGCAAAGTAAAATAGGCTCTGACATATCGTCAGAGCCATCTTCTAATCAACAATACTTTTTACTTAAAAACAAGCAACTGTCTACTTATTGTTTTCTGTCATCATTCTCTTCTTATGAATTATGCTTAAACCTGCGATTGCGAATCCCAAAGCAGCTAGCGAGAATGGAAGCGTCGTAGATTCACCTGTCTTTGGATTAGTAGTATGCTTCTTTACAGGAGTATTTGGTACAGGATCCGAATTTAGTTTAGGATCTGGTGTTGGTGTCGGAGGATTCGGAGTTGGATTCGGATTTGGCGCTGGATCAGGGTTCTTCGTGTAAATAGCATATACAGTTATATCGCCATTAACTACACTTGTTCCCGTAAATGCCTTGCCAGTTCCATCCGGCTTTGTATTCCACTCCTTGAATGTATAACCTGCATTAGTAGGATCCTTCGGCATGGACTGATCAGTTAACGCATCAGTATCAATAGCCTTACCAGTTTCCACCTCTACCCTTGCGTACGTCTTATCGCCGTCTTTGAATGTAACCGTACTGTTCATTGCCTTCGCAACGTATTCCACTTGCGGCTTAGGGAAATCTAGCGCATCGCCTTGCTTACCATTAGCATCAACAGGGTATAATGTTGCTTGCTCATTCGTATATAATTTATGCGTACCTGGAGTTGTCGGAATATTTACCAGCTTCTCCTTGTAATTGAGTGTTACCGCGGTTTTTGGATACACCGTCTCGTTAATCTTCAGGCTTAGCTTTTCTCTGTTGCCGTCTTGAGCATCTGCCTTCTTGTAGATCAGCTCAAAGCGATAGGTGTTGTCTGCCTTTTTACCAAAACCAAAGTGAGCATCCTCTTTACCAAGAGTTGTGTCTGTAATTTTTTCAGCGTTTAATGTGTTATTAGCAACCTTGAGACTTAATCCTTTGACGTCATTAACGAAATCAAAATCTTTGCCAACATAGTCGACAACCGTTGAGCCAGTTGCTATTTTTTCAAGTACTTCCTTCTTAAGCTGCTCAAAATCGGTATTAAGTTCACCATTATTGGATTTACGCGCGAGATACTTCAAGAACAGAGAGCCATTAAAATCAGCCTTATTCTTGTAGTACACGTTCATTTGGTATCCGGCTTTTACCATCTCTTGGAAAACATCATCCGCTTTGATGAACGCAATATCGATATTTGCTGGAGCATTATTTTCGATTGGAACAACAACGCCGTTTCTTCCTCCACCTTTTTTACGAGAAAAGAAAGTATAAGCATAGTCATATTGCGCCCAATTTTTGCTTGTATCTTGCTCTTGTTGGCGATAGTAATCAAGATATTCTCCTAATTTATCAATACTACCATTGTAAACTGAAGCTGTTGAGAATACGAAATTAGAACCATCGCTAAACTTCTTCCAGTCATTTTTCAGATTATATTCACGGCTTTGATACTCCCAAATACCACCTTGCAAATCTCGCTTATCGCCATATTTACTTGGATCTTTTTGTTTTGTCGGATTGAATGAACGTGTGTAAGCTTTTTTATAATCATTATTTTTTGAATAAAGATACGTAGCCCCATCACTAATTAGGATAATATGTTTGTTCTTTGCAGTAACCGTGGCATCCTCATCCAGCATTTTTTTTGCCGCCAAAAGGCCCGCATGCATATTCGTGCCAAACCCAATTACAGATGATTTTAATTTATTCTGTATATCATCATAGTTTTCCACCACATCAGTAAGCTCTTGATTAACTTTGCCGGCATAATAAAAATTAACAATACCTACTTTGATGTTTAAACCTTTTTCGTCTGCCTGCTGCTTGATATCATCTAAAAACTGTAGTGCTTTGGCATTTATACCCTTCTCATCACTTGCACCACTCTTATCCAGCACAAATACTATATCTTGCGCAAGTACGTCTTCCTTACCCGGGAATGACAAGGAAATGTTTGTTGTTAACTTACTATCGAGCTGCGTAGCAGTTTTATTGTTTCTCTCTAATGCGGTTTCCTTCTCTGTTGCAACACTGTCAGCAGCAAACGTCAGTGTTGTTCCAGCCATTAAACCAAATGCTACTAATGTGGCCATCAATAGACTCATTGTCTTTTTTACTAGTGCTTTCATGTTTCTCCTCCTCGTAAAAGGCCTATTTTTTTATTCAACTGTAACTCATCTCTACTCAAACTCTATCGTTCCAGGGGGCTTGGAGGTGCAGTCATACAGTACTCTGTTGACATGATCGACCTCGTTGATTATGCGGTTCATCACTTTCTCAAGTAGCTCCCAAGGAAGCTGAGCTGCTTCTGCACTCATAAAGTCAATCGTAGTAACGGCTCTGAGAACCACAGCATAGTCGTATGTCCTGAAATCGCCCATGACACCAACCGATCTCATATTTGTCAGTGCAGCAAAATACTGATTGATATCGTAATTCAATCCGGCTTTAGCGACTTCTTCGCGGAAAATAGCATCAGCATCCTGAACTATTTTTACTTTTTCCGCCGTAACCTCTCCGATAATCCTTATTCCAAGTCCAGGACCAGGGAATGGCTGACGGAAAACAAGTTCCTCAGGTATTCCAAGCTCTAAACCAACCTTTCGAACCTCGTCCTTGAATAGATCTCTAAGGGGCTCAATTATTTCCTTGAAGTCCACGTGATCCGGAAGTCCACCAACGTTGTGATGAGATTTAATAACCGCTGAAGGCCCAACACCGCTCTCGATTACATCTGGATAAATCGTGCCTTGAACCATATAGTCCACAGAACCGATTTTTTTTGCTTCTTCCTCAAAGACACGGATAAATTCTTCGCCGATTATTTTTCGCTTCGTTTCTGGATCAGTCACACCCTTGAGTTTCTCATAAAATCTTTCCTTAGCATCGACCTTTATGAAGTTAAGATCATAAGCACCAGACGGTCCGAAGATTTCAGAAACCTGCTCTGCTTCATTCTTTCTGAGAAGTCCATGATCAACAAAAACACAGGTCAGCTGCTTGCCGATGGCCTTCGACATGAGCACGGCTGCCACGCTCGAATCAACACCACCTGATAATGCACAGAGAGCCTTGCCATCACCTACCGTCTTCTTAATTGACTCAATTGCCTTACCTGCAAAAGATGACATCTGCCAATCGCCCTTGCACTCACAAACTTCATATAGGAAATTCCTCAGAATCTTATCACCATCAACTGAGTGAGTAACTTCTGGATGGCACTGTATCGCATACAGCCTTCGATCATTATCTTCCATCGCAGCAATAGGGCAAACCTCAGTCGAAGCTATTTTGTTGAATCCTGATGGCAGTTTGCTTATATAATCTGTATGACTCATCCAGACAATAGTTTTCTCAGGCACGTTCTTCATTAACTTTGAACTACCTGAAATCACATTCATTTCAGTCTTCCCGTACTCGCTAGTTGGTGCGGTTTCAACCCTTCCGCCGAGCATGTGTGCCATGAGCTGCGCACCATAACAAATTCCAAGAATAGGAATTCCAAGTTCAAACAGCTTAGGGTCCGCCAAAATAGCCTCTTCCCCATACACGCTGTTCGGTCCACCGGTCAAGATGATACCGCTCGGAGCAGCAGACTGTATTTCTTCCACCGGCATTTTGTAAGAGTGGATTTCACAATAAACTCCATTATCTCTCACTCGTCTTGCTATCAGCTGATTGTACTGACCTCCGAAGTCGAGTACAAAAATTTTCTCTTTGCTCATACATCTTACCTCAAACTATTTTGTGAAGAGTCTTTGAGAATAACGTCGTGCGCACCACCCTCAACGATGGACGTCGCAGAAACGAGGGTGATTTTTGCACCTTCTCTAAGGCTCGCAAGATCCAGAAAACCGCAGTTGCACATAGTCGCCTTTACTTTGTTGAGTGATAGCTGAACGTTCTCCCTCAATGGGCCAGCATATGGAACGTAGGAATCGACACCTTCCTCGAATTTCATCTTAGCATCGCCGCCAAGATCATATCTCTGCCAGTTTCTTGCCCTGTTTGAGCCCTCACCCCAGTATTCCTTAACATAGTTGCCGTTCACAACTAGCCTTGCTGTAGGCGACTCGTCAAATCGCGCAAAATACCTGCCCAGCATTATGAAATCTGCTCCCATTGCAAGCGCAAGTGTCATGTGATAGTCATAAACAATACCACCATCGGAACATATAGGAACGTAAACACCTGTCTTCTTGAAATATTCATCACGGGCCGCTGCAACCTCAATCACAGCAGAAGCCTGTCCTCGGCCGATACCCTTTTGTTCCCTTGTGATACAAATGGAACCTCCACCGATTCCAACCTTTACAAAGTCAGCCCCTGCTTCGGCTAGGAATAAAAATCCCTCTCGATCTACAACGTTTCCGGCACCAATCTTAACATCATCCCCATATTTTTCACGAACCCATGCAATCGTCTCTGACTGCCACTCTGTGAAGCCCTCAGATGAATCTATGCACATAACGTCAACTCCGGCATCAACCAATGCGGGCACTCTTTCCTCATAGTCCCTAGAATTTATTCCGGCGCCGACCACATATCTTTTGTGCTGATCAAGAAGCTCATTAGGATTTGACTTGTGGTTATCATAGTCCTTTCTAAACACAAAGTGCGTCAGCCTCTGATTCTTATCTATTATAGGAAGTGCATTTAGCTTATGTGCCCACAAAATATCATTGGCCTCGCTAAGTGTAACGCCGTCCTCAGCATACACAAGGTCCTCAAACGGGGTCATAAACTCAGAAATCGGTGTCTCAGGAGCCATCCTGCTCGGCCTATAATCCCTACCGGTTACAATTCCCAAAATCTTACCGTCAGATGTGCCATCATCTGTAATTGCAACCGTTGAATGACCCTTTCTTCTCTTCAGTTCCATAACGTCCGCCATGGTCTGGTCTGGTCTTAGATTGCTATCACTTGTTACAAATCCTGCTTTGTACGACTTAACCTTTCTAACCATCTCAGCCTGTTTTTCAATCGGTTGCGACCCGTATATGAAAGAAATTCCGCCTTCCTTTGCAAGTGCTACAGCCATTTTGTCGTCCGATACTGCCTGCATCACAGCAGATACCAAGGGAATCCTAGCCTTTATAGCGGCCTCTTCACCTTTCTTAAATTTAACGATTGGCGTAGCCAAATTTACATTCTCAAGCCTGCAATCCTTTGAAGAATATCCAGGTACTAAAAGATATTCATTAAATGTTCTTGATGGTTCGTTAAAAAAATGTGCCATACAAATGCCTCCTATTTCATTCTTTTTAAATTAAAAGCCCAAGCCACAGCATCGCCCTGATCCGGACCATTTGATTTCTAAAATATTACACTAAACCGAGCAACTAAAGTTTTTTCAGTTCATTAACGCATTTCTCGCATATGTGTTTGCCACGCACGTCCTTAACGTTTTCCGTGCTGCCACAAAATACGCAAGATGCATCAAATTTCTTGAGCATGATATACTCACCATCTACAAAGATCTCAAGATAATCATCTGTATTGATGTTAAGAACCCTTCTAAGTTCAACCGGAATTACAACTCTGCCAAGGGCATCAACCGGTCTTGTTATACCTGTTGTTTTCATTTTATTTTCTATCCTCCCCATATCTGTGTTCGGACTCTCTTACAGCCCTTCTTTCAGCGGTTTTTTGATTTATTTGTTTCCTCCTAGCGGGTGCAAATCTTGAACTTCTTACCCTACGTTCTTCCCTGATTTCCTCGCTCTTCATGCTTCTCTGGGCTCTTCCTGATGCTCCATCTCTTGCCTTATTCGTAAGTCCTGAAAATCCCATCGCAATATCTTTCAAGGTGCTGCCTGCATTCCTAATATCGGAAATATTAGAAATCCAAGTCTTAGGCGAGCTCGCGCTAATCTTATCCTTAAATCCATCCTTAAAATTTGAAAGAGACTCGACAACGCCGTCAACTCCCTCGTCCAGTTGATCTGCTCTATTTGCAACAATTGCGCTGACTGCTTGAGCATCTTCCAGTATGAGGACAACCCTCTTCAGTGCCTTAAGAGCATTGGCAATTAGTACGATTATGTAGATAACCAAGACAATTAACGCTATAATTAATATTCCTAAAAGTAAAGTCTTCACATCGAGTGTTAACATATCCCATCCTCCAATTCTAATTTAAATTATACAAGTTTTTCCAAAAATTAGCAATAATAATATTACCCGAATTAAAAATCTCTTTCATAAATTTTTAAAATATCTCTAGTATAATTGCCATCCTCTTCATATATTGCAAGCGGCTTCATAAATCTGAGGTTTCTTCCCCCGTCCTTGATACTGCGAATTAGAACAAATTTAGGTTCCTCCCCCATTCTCGACGAAACGAACCTAATGTCCCTTGGCTCAAGTTTAGCATTTCTCAAAGTTTCTGCAATATCAATAAGTCTCTCTGGCCTATGCACCAAGAAAAGCTCTCCGCCTCTTTCCAAAATTCTTGAAGCAAACTCACAAAAATCCTTCAATCCACCTTTGACTTCACGCCTTGCAACATCATTTATCTGATTTTTACTTGGAATACTCGCATCAGCCTTAAAATACGGTGGATTACAGGTAACGAAATCACACGTGGCACAGCCCTTCACCGCTTCCTCCCGATTGTCGAAACCCTCAAGTTCTGAAAAATTCAGTGAATCTACATCCCTCACATCGCAGACATCATAGAAAACCCTTTTCGCAAGACCATTCTCATCCGCCGACTTTTTCGCAAGCTGTACGAAATATTCCTCAATGTCTAGACCCACGATTCGTCCAATATCCGTCTTATGCGCCAAAATAAGGGGGATCACGCCCGTTCCTGTGCCAAGATCCACTGCGACCTTAGCATGAATTCGATTTCCACCTTGGGCCACACTGCCCGCGTTTGCGTTAGTACTCTTCGCATTGATAAATCCTGCCGCAAAATCGGCAAGCAGCACCGCATCAATCCCATAGGAAAAGTAATTCCTGTCTTGCAAAATGCTGTAATTCCCGAAACCTATTTTGTCGCGACAAATTTGATCTTCACTCCTCAAATTCAGCATCTCCCATTGAGCAGGCTCCGCAATTTTTACAGTCAAAATCGCTCACCTCTGGTGCCCTCTTCGGTTTTTTTGTTCTCTTAATTTCTCGCTTTGGATAAACCTTCAAGTCCGTCTCAAGCTTTTCGTTGCCATTCTCATCGAGTTCGCCTGTGAAAAGTCTCACCCTAACAGTCTCTTCAAGTATATTGGTATCAAACACCTTTCCCATTCCATCTGGTGTTCCGACCTTTTCCCCATTATCAGGAATTCCGTCTCTGAGTTTGGTGTATAGATCATTCTCATACTTCAGGCAGCACATCAAACGCCCGCAAACACCCGAGATTTTAGTTGGATTTAGTGAAAGGTTCTGGTTCTTGGCCATCTTAATCGAAACAGGCTGAAAATCCGATAGCCAGGTAGTGCAACAAAGCCTTTTGCCGCAGCTTCCAATTCCGCCGAGCATCTTGGCCTCATCTCTTGAACCAACCTGACGAAGTTCTATCCTCATATGAAAAACGCTCGCCAAGTCCTTAACTAGTTCCCTGAAATCCACTCTCCCGTCAGCTGTAAAGTAAAAAATCACCTTATTCCCGCTAATCGTAAACTCCACATCCACGAGTTTCATATCCAGATTTCTTTTTTGAACTAGCTCCTGACATATTGCCATCGTCTCATCCTTGCGGGATTCATTCTCAATATGCTGTTTATGATCTTCCTCATTCGCAATTCTGAGCACTGGCTTGAGCGGCTTGGAAATATCTTCGCGCTTCATCTCCGTTATGCCAAGAGAAACCGTTCCAAACTCCACTCCACGAGCAGTTTCAACGATAACACTTTCACCCTGCTCGATTTCAAGATCCTGAGGGTCAAAAAAATATGTCTTTCCTGTATTTCTAAATTTTACTCCGACAACTTTAGTCATCAAAACCTCCAAATTTCAATATCATTATCCCAAATGCATTGCCCACGCTGATATTCCCACGTAGCGCATCCTGAGTATCTATCACGGCAGAAATTTCACGCATGAGCCTGTCTGGATCTTCCCCCGCGTAAAGCCTCAGCCGCAAGTCATTTTCTATATCCTGAATCAAGCCGTAGACATCCTCATAGTTTTTCAGGCACTTAAACAAAACTTCCTTCGTCTTATAGAAAAACTTCCCCTCTCTAAGCATATCGACCAGCTCGGAAATTTCATTATTCTTTTCCAACAAAATAGTCTCGCCAAGATACATATTGCCGCATCTTGATCTAATGGTCTGCTTGAGTGATTCCAATCGATCCGTGAGGAGAAATATCATAGTTTTCCCAAGCGGCTCCTCCAGCGTCTTAAGCAGCCTATTTTGTGCTACCGTGTTCATCCTGTATGCGTGGTTGATAACAATGAATTTATAACTATTTTCAATTGGTGCCCGTGAAATTACAGACTGTATCTCTTCGATCTGTGATGTTAGAAAATCATGCGCGCCTCCAGGATTAAAAAAATGAAAATCGGCGTAATTGTTTTCGTTAAGCATTTTCAAAATGAGTGCCGCATCTCTTCTGTCGTCATCTCTCAATATGACCTTAGAAACGAACTCTATCACAAAATTTTGGCGTGCGCTATCATCTGCGCCATGTATGATGTAGCTATGTAGCAGGTTCCCCAATTCTGCGATTTTTATCCATTTTTCAAAATTCACAAGACCTCTCCATGTTATCGAAAATCAAAACAATAAAATTCCGGATATTTTACTCTTCTTCTAAAAATTCTTTGCAGATTTGCAAAAGAGTATTCCTGATTCTAAGCTGAATCTCATCGATGCTACCCCTACCGTCGACAACCACAAAACGTTCCCTATTCTTGCTGATAATTTTCTTGTAGCCATCGTACACGTTCTGATGAAAGCTTAGTTTCTCAAGCTCAAGTCTGTCAAGATGAGTCCTTCCACCGTCATTATTAAACTGTTCAGATGAAGTACCAGAATTTGTCATATTAGTATTTGAGCACAAAACAGTGTTATGAGAAACACTTTCTTCAATGCGATTCCTAGCTAGCTCAGGGTCCAAGTCAATGAAAATAGTGCGGTAAGGCATGGTGTGATTCACCGCTATTTTGTTGATAGTAGAGACGTTCTCCCCTAAATTCCTCCCATATTCTTGATATGCAATAGAAGAGTCAACAAAGCGATCACAAATTACAAGTTTACCTTCTCTGAGGGCGGGCTTAATAACCTCTTCTACGTGCTGTGCTCTGGCAGCGGCGTAAAGCATTGCTTCAGTCAAATCGTCCATTTCGGTATGAGAATTATCGAGTATAATATCGCGTATTTTTTCACCAATAGTGGTGCCACCAGGTTCCCTTGTAAAGAGTATCTCAAAATCGTACACATTATTATCAATTAAAAAATCGCGCAACAAATTAATCTGCGTCGTTTTCCCAGAACCGTCAGGACCTTCAATGGAAATAAATAATCCCTTTTTCACAAAATTCACCTAAAATAATTGTTTCGTTTGGTAGTTTGCATTTGATTTTTACGAATCTGATCTTTTTTCTTTGATGCATTAAGAGCCTTGAAAGTATAACGCAAAATATACAAAGAAAATAACAAAAAAGGTAATACAATTAAGCAAACAAATAAAATTTTCATAAGTATCATTATATCATATTTTCCTTTATTTAACACATTTAAAGAAATGATTAATAACATATATAAAAAAACCGCTAAACAAATGTCCAGCGGTTTAAAGTCAAACCGGCAACGACCCGCTTTCCCAGGCAGTCACCCACCAAGTATCATAGGCGCTAAGGAGCTTAACTTCTGTGTTCG
>JRNA01000018.1 GCA_000758905.1 Clostridiales bacterium S5-A14a | reverse complement strand
CCCGCATAGCGGGTGGTTTTATTGTCTCGTGCGCTAGTGCACGAGACGGGGCTTATATACCCCATAAAATAAAAGACTGCAAATTTGCAGTCTTTTTCTCTTTACCTCTTATTCAATTAAGAAATAATCCTATGATAAACTTTTGATGTCATAATGAATATGATCAAATATATTGCCGCAAACACTGCGATTACAGTTAGTAAATTCCCCACAAAGAACCAAACATCTGTTACCGCAAAAAGTGCCATAAGCTGGAATACTATTTTGCTTGCTACAGCGCAGTGTATAACTGCAACAGCAAGAGGCAAGAAGAATAACCACAAAATTTGTTTTCTAGTGGTACGTTTGACAATTTTATCCGGGAGACCTACCTTAGCCATTATCTGATACCTATTTCTGTCCTCAAATGCTTCTGAAATTTGTTTATAGTAAATTATCATGATGGCTCCGATCAAGAAAATAGTTCCCATCAGCATTCCTAAGAAGAAGAATCCTCCATTAATCTGCATAAGAAAATCTCGTTTTTCCTCTCTTGTGCCATAAGTGAAGTTATCACCTTCTGATTCAAATGCACTTTTGACCCTTTGACTATAATCGTTTTTCATGTTATCGACATGCCACGCTGCAGATACATCGTATGGTGCCTTCATTTTTTGGTTTTTTTGGTCCTTATATCCTTTATTGTAATATTTCATTATGTCAAAAAGCTCATCTTCATTAGGAACTATGATTGCCTGTGCCTGGATAATAACCATATTTTTAGGGCCTGATTTTGTATGATCTATTATTCTGCGCTTTTCGCCAGCAACGACTAACTCTTTTGCGCTCGCTAGATCCCTCTTTGCTTCAGCTATTATAATTTCATTTTTCCCCAGTTTATAGTTTCCTCCGATAAGCTTGTTGTAATCCCTTACAGTCATAAACGACACAGCATATATATCACCTACCGGTAGATTCTTTTTATAATCATGCTTAAGTTCACCCTTCTCCAATGTAAAGCCATTCATGTAAGATTGATAAATCTTTAAGCCCCTTATCTTTTCATCACCAGTAGTAGTCGATTTAATTTTATTTTTCAAATCATCCTCAGCCATTGAATATTTACAATAACGATCATCAGACTCATTCATAAGAATACTAATATTATGATCATCTTCAACCATCTTATCTATTATCTTATCTGTCTGAACATAGGCTGATGCAGTCATTGTTAAGGTCAGTATTATCATGGTGCTTAGAAGTGCTATACTGCCAAGGCTCAGGCCATTACTATTTATTCTATGTAGCATTCCGGATATAGAAAGAAAGTTTTCAGCCTTATAATAGAATTTTTTATTTCTTCTTAGGGCCTTCAAAACAATAGACCCAAGGCTTATAAATAGCAAGTATGTTCCAATTACCACAGCGATGACTGCGAAGAAAAATATTGTTATAGCATCCAATGTGCCCTTCGTAGTTAAAGCTGCAAAATATCCCCCTCCCAAGAATAATGCACCGATTACTAGAAGGATATATCTATTCTTGGGTTCGCCCTCTCTTTTGTGCTTGCTTGACATAAGTTCAATAGGTGAGGAACGATAAATTTTACCTATTCCGTTTATCGCTATAATCAGATACGATATTCCAATCACAGCGATGGTGAGTAGAACGGGTTTCATTGTTAAAGGATACTCCATAAGAGGAACACCCTGGCTGCCTGTTATTTTGTTAAAAATCAGGAAGAGTGCCTTGCCAAAGATCCTCCCTCCAGCAATTGAGAGCACAGATATTGCGAGGAAACATATATTTTGTTCTATAAACATTATGGCGTTTATGTGCTTCTTCTCCATGCCAAGAATTTCATACAAGGCGATTTCCTTGCTCCTTGTCTTGCTGATTAATCGATTACAATACGTGATAAAAATAACAGAAAAAATGCCAACAAGTGTAACTGCAATGCTCATTATGCTAACCAGGCTTGGATTTCTCTCTTGGACAAATTTATTATCAAGTAGTGAAGCTCCTATGAAGAATAACATTCCCATAATAGCCGAAGTGAAGATAAATGGTAACATTAACTGTTTATAGGATACTACGTTCCTCCATGCTATCCTCCTTTTTAATTTATTTTTCATAGTCTGCACCTCGCATCATGAACTGGGTCTTGCTTATTGTTTCCATAAACTCATTATTGCTTTTCTCGCCCTTATATATTTCGTTATAGACTTTACCATCTTTGATAAACAAAACTCTATTTGCAAAGGATGCTGCTCGAACTGAATGTGTTACCACCATTATGGTTTGCCCTGAAGTATTGATTTTTTCAAATGTCTTCATTATAATATCTGCCGACCCTGAATCCAATGCACCCGTTGGCTCGTCTCCAAGTATAAGCTTGGGATTTGTAATCATTGCTCTGGCTATAGCCACCCTTTGCTTTTGTCCACCCGAAATTTCGTATGGGAATTTGTTTAGTAGAGTTTCAATTCCAAGTGCCTCCGAAAGCGGCATGAGTTTTTTCTTCATTTTGTCATACGAATATCCCGACAAAACAAGGGGCAACAAAATATTGTCCTTTGTGTTAAAGGTATCTAGCAAATTAAAATCTTGAAACACAAATCCGAGTTCATTTCTTCTAAACGATGCAAGCTCATTATTTTTGAATTGTCCTATATTCTTTCCACCTATGTATACTTCCCCTTCGGTAGGATTATCGAGGGTTGAAACCATGTTTAAAAGTGTAGTTTTCCCTGAACCTGACTCTCCCATTATTGCAACAAACTCTCCCTCTTCAAGCGTGAAATTTATTCCATTCAGAGCTACAGTTTGGCTTCCTGTTCCCTTTGAATATATTTTTGTAAGATTTTTTACTTCTAACATTGCCATTATAAATTTTCCTCCTCAATCAAACTATATCTAAATTATAATATCTTATTTAAAGGCTTGCATTTATTTAACCTTACAAAAAACACCCCATATCTTACATTTTCGTAAGTATGGGGTCAGTCTATACTTTTTCGATTCATAATATATTCCTAGGAAAAAATATGCTAAATTTACTTCCAATACCCTGCTTGGATTCTACGTGAATACTGCATCCAAGTCTATCGAGGATTTTCTTAGCAAGATATAGGCCTACTCCCGTAGAATTTCTATACCCTTTGCCATTGAATCCTGAATATCCTCTGTCAAAAATTTTAGGCAGATCAGATTCAGGTATTCCAATTCCATTATCCTGGATTACAAGTGAATTCTCCTCATCGCAAAAATAAATTTTTACCGATTCACCCTTAGAATACTTTGCGGCATTTGATATTAACTGCTCAATTGCAAGCGTGAGCCAATTGGAATCACTTATTACATTCCTTTCTATTTCTGCGTATTGCACATTTATATCTTCGTTGATAAACAAAACAGCATACTTTTTGAGTAGATTTTTAATAATTTGATTTAAATCTACAGAATCTACAAAAATCTCTGTGTCATCATTTGAAAGTTTAAGATATCCGAGTGCCATGTCTGAATACTTTTCAATTTGCAGCACTTCTGCTCTCAGCTGCTGCTTCTCATCTATGCTCAAATTCGATGCTCTGATATTTTCCCCTAATTTATTGGTTGAGGATAACAAAAGCTTCGAAGCCGCAATAGGTGTTTTAATTTGATGTACCCATATTAGGAAGAAATCAAGAATATCAGCCTTAAGTTCAGCCATATCGTTTACTTTCTGTTGATATTTCTGGCTAAGTTCAGCATATTGCTTCTCCAAACTCTTCCTGCGCTTAATCTTCATTAGCATGTATATACAATAAAATATAAATATTATCAAAAATATCTCAGAAGCTAATACGATTAAGTCTGCTTTCTTTGACATGAATTTCATTAGAAATAGGAGAATTATTAAAAATATGCCTCCGCCCATGGCGAAAGGCAATACAGATTTTATAAAAATATATATGTATTCTCTAAGATTTTTACTACCTGAGTCCATAACCAACACCTTTTTTGGTAATAATAAGATTTTCAAGACCCATATTATTCAGTTTCTTTCTCAGTCTCGCAACATTGACAGCAAGGGTGTTATCATCGATAAAATCTTCGCCCTGCCAGCAGACTTCAATAATCGCCTGACGCGAAACGAATCCACCTTGTGCATTTATAAGTTCTTGCAAAATCATTATCTCAGTTTTCGTAAGATCAATCTGTCCTTCTGCACATAGAAAAAGTCCCCTGCTAGAATCTAGTTCGATGCGACCATAATCCTGTGATATGAAGTCATATTTTTTTGTATCCGAAAAGTCATAAGTTCTTCGCAGAATTGCTTCGACTTTGGCTCTAACAACATATAGATCAAACGGCTTGGTAATATAATTATCTCCGCCAGCCTGCATGCCGGTTACAATATCCAGAGCTTCGTTCTTAGAAGAAATGAAGACTATGGGAACGTTCGAAATTTTTCTTATTTCTTGACACCAAAAATATCCATTCCTGCTTGGAAGTATAACATCAAGCAAAACTAAGTCAGGCTTAATCTTATCAAAATCTTCTATGGGATTTTGAAAGTTTTCTTGTAAAAAAACTTCATAACCCCAGTTCACAAGTTCCCTGCCAAGGTACTCTCTAATTGTTCTGTCATCTTCAATTATAAGTATCTTCATGCAAAACTACCTTAATATATCAGATTTCCTCATCTTCAAAAGCACCATAGATGGCTCTTATTGCATCGCCCATCTGATTGTTTTCCACTCCGATTATTATATTCATCTCCGAAGAACCTTGATCTATCATCCTCACGTTTATATCAGCCTCTGCAAGTGCAGTAAATAGCCTTGCAGAAACACCTATGTTCGACGTCATTCCTTGTCCAACTGTCGCTATCAAAGCAATATTTTGAAATACCTCTATATTATCAGGTTCGAGTTGAATCTTGATTTGACTAATGACCTCATCAAGTTTATCGCCCAAAGAAGCATTTGAAAGCACGACTGACATGGTATCAATTCCACTCGGAAGGTGCTCAAAGTTGACATCAAGATCCTCAAGTATGCTGAGAAGTCTACGCACAAATCCACGGCCTGTACTCATCATGTCCTTATAAAGTGCAATAACAGTGAAATCCTTAGATCCAGCTATACCAGTTATTATTCTATTTGAACTTGGATCGTGATGTGCTGTAATAAATGTTCCCTTGTCCTTTGGAACATTGGTATTTCTAATATTTATAGGAATATTGGCAACACGCGCTGGATAAATAGCATCCTCGTGCAAAACAGATGCTCCCATATAGGAAAGTTCTCTAAGTTCCTTATAAGATATTGAATCTATTGGCTTAGGATTTTCTACAATTCTAGGATCGGCCATCAAGAATCCTGATACATCTGTCCAGTTCTCATAAACGGATGCCTCAATTGCCTTTGCCACAAGAGCTCCTGTAATATCAGAGCCGCCACGAGAGAATGTTCTGATCCTTGTGCTACCCTTCTCGGAGCCGTAGAACCCAGGTATTACAGCTGTTTTGTGCTTAGACAATTCTTCCGACAACGCTGCATCAGTCGCATCGTGCAAAAGTTTGCCCTTATCGTCAAACAAAATAAGGCCGGCTGAGTCAACAAAATCATATCCCAGATACGCTGCAATCATTACAGCGTTGAGGTATTCTCCCCTGCTCACGATGTAGTCTGTCGAAGAACCTTCATTTATCTTTTGACGAATTATCTCAAAATGCTCATCAAGCACGCCGTCAACTCCAAGTTTGTGAGCAACTGCGACATAGCGATCTACAATTACTTCAAAAAGCTGCTCCCACGGCAGATTGTGATCCATATGCGTCTTGCAGAGATAGAGCAAGTCCGTTATTTTGTTGTCTCCCTCATACCTTTTCCCGGGTGCAGAAACAACTATAAAATTTCGCCCCTCATCCTGAAGAATTATATCTCTTGTTTTGATAATCTGTATGCTGTCAGCAACGGATGAACCGCCGAACTTCGCAACTTTAATATTCATCTATCGTACTACTCCTTAAACTATTTCTCCAGTTCAATTTTTTCTGATCTGGATTTTACTTCTTCCAGCTGCTGGTGAAGCCTCTCATACGTACTGTGAAGGTCATCGAGATCATCCGCATCAACATTATGTTTCATGAACAAATCCTCTGCAGCAAGCTGAAACCTTATATGGCTCTTCACAAGCTGAAGATAAGCATCGTAATTCTTACTATTATACGCATTTTTAAAACTTGCAACGTCATTCTTAATTATTTCTATCAACGCTGATTCATCAAACATTCGTCCAAGAAGCATAGGGTAAGGGCTTGTTCTCTCGACATAAATTTCTCCGTTCTCTTTTATCTCATAAACATAGGTAACCTTAACATCGGGTGCAATTTGAAAAGTTACAATGTTAATGTGAGCAAGATGAGTTTTGATTGAATCTGCACCTGCTTGTCTCAGTACGATATTTATCATGTCATCATTAAAAGTATCATTAAACATTTTTAAACCTCTTTTTTTATTAAACTTTTTCCCATTTTTAACTTTCAATCCTAAATATCCGTGCTCAAAAATAATTAATATATTACAAATATTAATATCTAATTAACATGAATGCCGAAGCAATAATCATCGATAGAATCATTACAGGCATCCCGACCTTAATAAAACTTTTGAATGTAATAGGATAACCCTGCTTATTACTAATCCCTGCTAGCACAACATTTGCCGAAGCTCCGATAAGCGTTCCATTTCCACCAAGACAAGCACCAAGAGAAATTGCCCACCAAAGTGGAACTGTATTGATGCCATCGTGTCCCATAGCTAAAATCATCGGTATCATAGTCGCAACAAATGGAATGTTATCAAGGAATGACGACAAAATAGCTGAACCCCATAGCAGTACAATCATCGTGAGCATGATATTTCCGTCTGTAAATGCAATTAGCTCTTTAGCCAAGTTTTTAATTACACCGGTTTCTACCATACCTCCGACAACTATAAATAGCCCTACAAAGAATAGAATTGTTCCCCATTCTGCATCTACTATTATGTGCTCAACGTTTACTTTTCCAAATATCATCATAGCCGTAGCAGCTGAAAGCGCAACTACAGATGATTCTATCCCGAGAAGACCGTGGAACATAAACCCAAACAAAACCATTACTATGATTATAATGCTTTTCCTCAGTAAGCCTATATCTTCAATAGCCTTAACCTCATCCATCTTCATGACATTTTCTATAGACTCTGCGCTCGCGCCAAGGTTACGACCGTAAAAAAGTTTGAACATCAAAATCATAACTGCCATGATTGCCACGGCTACAACACCTGTATTCTGGAGAAAATCAACAAAGCTCAAATTTGCCGCACTACCTATCATGATGTTTGGAGGGTCACCTATAAGAGTACCTGTACCTCCAATATTGGAGCTCATTATCTGTGTCATCAAAAACGGCACAGGGTCCAGTTCAAGCACCTGACAAATAGCTATTGTCATAGGACCAACAAGCAAAACTGTTGTAACGTTATCTAGGAACGCAGACAACACAGCTGTTAAAATCATGAAGCTGACCATGATTTTCCAAGGATCACCCTTCGCTAGCTTCGCTGCTTTGATTGCAATATATTCAAACAATCCAGACCTCTTTACGCCAGAGACAAATATCATCATTCCCACAAGAACTCCGATCGTATTAAAATCAACATATTCAATCGCTTTTTCTACATCGAGGATATGTAAGAAAAACAATGCCATTGCACCCGCCAGTGCCGCTGCCGTCCTGTGAATTTTTTCCGACATAATAGCTATCATTACAATGAAAAATACTACAACTGTTAAAATCTGATTTGTTTCCAAATATCTACCTCCCTAAATGCCTGCTTTTTCCTTTATAATATCAACCTTATCAGTTCTCTCCCAGGTTAGATCTATATCTGTTCTACCAAAATGTCCGCTGCCTGCAACCTGCCTGTAAATAGGCTTTCTTAAATCTAAATCTCTGATTATTGAAGCTGGTCTCAAATCGAACACTTCATTTATTATTTCAACTATCCTATCCTCAGCGATTTTCTCTGTCCCAAAGCATTCAACTGAAACGCTTACAGGTCTTGCTACGCCTATCGCATAAGCAAGCTGAATCTCACACTTATCCGCTAGGTATGCAGCTACGATGTTCTTTGCTACATATCTTGCTGCGTAACTTGCTGATCTATCTACCTTTGTAGGGTCCTTCCCTGAGAATGCACCGCCTCCATGTCTTGCACATCCGCCGTAGGTATCAACTATTATCTTTCTGCCAGTAAGGCCAGAGTCGCCATGTGGTCCACCTATTACGAAGCGTCCCGTTGGATTAACAAAATATTTTGTTGCATCATCAAGTAGGTCTGCTGGAATTACCGGTTTGATTACGTGCTCAATTATATCCTTTCTGATTTGCTCTTGCGTTACGTCCGGATTATGCTGCGCACTGACTACAATTGCATCGACTCTGACAACTTTGTCATCATCGTATTCAATGGTCACCTGAGTTTTGCCGTCAGGTCTTAGATATGTCAAAGTTCCGTCTTTTCTAACCTTGGTGAGCTGCCTTGCAAGTTTATTCGCAAGAGCTATTGGCATTGGCATAAGCTCCTTGGTTTCATTGCAGGCATAGCCGAACATCATGCCCTGGTCTCCAGCACCTGTATCGAGGCTGTCATGACCGATCTTCGTCTCATCCTCACTTTTCAGCTCTCCGTCCTTATATTCAAGTGCCTTGTCAACTCCCATTGCAATATCAGAGGACTGTTCATCTATTGATGTTAGGACTGCACATGTGTTGCCGTCGAATCCATATTCTGCGTTATCATATCCTATTTCACAGATAACTTCTCTTGCAATCTTAGGGATATCTATGTAACAATTCGTTGTGATCTCTCCCATAAGCATTGCGTATCCTGTATTTACAGTTGTTTCACAAGCAACCCTTCCAGTCGGGTCCTGATCCATTATTGCATCAACTACGGCGTCGGAAATCTGGTCGCACACCTTGTCCGGGTGTCCCTCAGTAACCGATTCTGAAGTAAATAATCTTTTCATTTCTCTTCCTTTCTTTGAAATATTTCAGCTAGTCTAAGCTTCACAGGAACAAAATAGGAGTGATATCTCACAAATATTTTGTTTGAGTGAAATAGTTTGTCAAGCTGTGCTGACTTTGCTGAAAACTAAAATAAAAAACTCTCCTTGCATAGCTAAGAGAGGCTGATTTTCTATCAATCCTCATCTTTCAAAGCAATGCTCTGTAGGAATTAGCACCTTTAAGATGGTGTTAAGATATCTTTTTAAACATCCGCCTTAGGGTTGCCGGGCATCACAGGGCCTATTCCCTCCGCCACTCTTGATAAGGTATGGTTCAATTATACACTGAAAGGTTTAAAAGTCAATATTTATATAAGAAAATCGCCAGTATAAATCTATATTGAACGTACTAATTGCAACTAGTTTAGATTTATGCGATAATTAAGAAAATTATAAGTATTTTATAGTTCTAAAAAATATGAGGTGTTGTGAGTTATCATGAGCAATAGTAAAGATAAGAAACTTCCAGTTTCAACTAGTAAAAAAGGTATATCTAAATCTATGATTCAAATCGATACTCTGGACGGCGGAGCAATCGAATCATACAAAACCGGCAACAAAGTATTTCGCTCAGCATATGTGACTGATACACGCCTTATGGGTGTTCTTTCGATTGGCATAACATGGGATTTACCCGATAATAAGTTCAAAAAACAATTTCACCAATTCTTTTACATCGATGTTGAGGATTATGGGCTCGAACGATATGACAGCCTTCTAGGGGAAGAAAATGATTTATACTACGATATTCAACGCACCTATGTGGGAGGCCTGGGGGCAAGGCTTGTCGAGATTTCACTTCGAGAAGCAATGTGGCTCCTTCAAAAGTATTCAAATCGAGCTCTTAATAATGGTCACAAAATTCCTGACCCACTTGAAGAGTACATTGATCTCCTCAGGCCAACCGTTATTTTTACAGATCCCGAGATGTACATACTCGATAGCAAGCAGTGTACACCCGTATCAACACCCTATGAGGCGATTAACTATTTTGTTATGAGGATGTTCGCAAAAGACATTGAAGCGGCCGCTGTACTTTCAACAAATCCTGATATCTCTGATGCATTCCCAAGAATTCCGCGTTCGGTTTTGTACAACAACAAAATAGCTCCATTAGATGATGCCGATTCTTTCTCATGCGAGTCGCTTATAGAAGCAAAGGATGTATATTATCTCACAGTATGTCATATACAGATGGACCAGCTTAGAGTGAAAAAAATTAAAAGGATTTCTGCGTTTCCAATCTCGACGGTTGAAGCTGCTGTTATGCTGAGAAGGACTGAACACATATCAGTAATGACTGTAGATGAAGAATTCAAGAAATTTAATCAAAATTCTACTTTTATGCTTAACTGGAGCACACAGAGAAGGGAAGGTGAAGGCACTTTATTTATTTTGTATAAGCCGGATAATTCTCACGTGAACTCTGAGAATTATTCCATGCTCAATGATTTCTATGGAGCTTACTATTACAATGGCAAAGATGAGCTTGTGTTAATGGCACCTTCAGATGAGTATCTCGGCCTGCTTGAACACGATATATTCAATTCAAAATTCGGAAAACACGCTCAGCTCATACACAAAGAAATTTACGCAAATCCACTGCTGTATGATTATATTCTAAGCAACGAAAGTCATTTTATGGAGTATGCGGAGAATATAAAAGACAGATAAATGCTCCCGTAATTGCATATTATTCATTGATATTTATTAGTTTAAAGATTATGTAAACTCTAATTAATGTATGTGTACTATCGTGCTTCATACTCCCTTGAAAAATCGGGATTTTATATATTTTTACGAAATTATACATAAACTTATTAACAAGTCTATGTGGATAAGTTTTTATGTCGATATTGTTGATATTTCAACAGTTCTACCTCCAACACCTAAGGTTCTGCACGGAGTTATCCACAGGTTTTTGAAAAAATTATCTATTCACTTTCACACGGAAAAATATTGACTCAAGACAGGAGAATTTATGAAAACTAAAAGAGTTTATAAAGAGAATGTTTACCAAATGGAGCTAGTCTCTAAGATCTCAGGCGTATTATATGACGAAGATAAAACCTTACTTACATTCGATGAAACTATTTTCTTTCCAACAGGCGGTGGTCAGAGTTGTGATATTGGAATTATATCTATAGATGATCAGCAATATAAAATCATCGATGTCAGTGAACATGATGATGATATTTACCACAGAGTTGTGAATATTAAAAATAATTCTAGCTCAAATAAAGATAATTTGTGCAACTCAGGCAATTCAGATATCGATTCTTTCGATTTCAAAATCGGCGATACTGTTTTACAAAAGATTAACTGGCCTCACAGATTCGATAATATGCAGAGGCACTGCGGAGAACATATACTCAGTGGAGTAATGTATAAACTCTACAATGGCATAAATCGCGGTTTTCACATGGGCGATGACTATATGACAATAGATATTAGTCTTGAAAACAGTGATTACGACAGAATTGATTGGCCTATGGCAGAGGCTGCTGAACTTGAGACTAACAGTGTTATATGGCAAAACCTTCCCGTAATAAGTACCCACTACGACAGCAAAGAAGAAGCATTAAGGGAGCCTCTTCGCAAAGAGCTCAAACTTGAGAAGGACATAACAATCGTACGCATAGGCAGCTTCGAAAATCCATCTGATGCTGTAGCATGCTGTGGTACACATCCAGCATTTTCGGGTCAAGTCGGGCTTTTGAAAATATATAAGCTAGAACAAAACAAAGGTATGACTCGCATTTACTTTGAGGCTGGAGAGCGGGCCCTAAAAAAATATCAGTCGCAATATAACGCACTGACAGAAATCTCGAACAAGCTTTCGGCTGGGCAGGAAGATTTACTCGATAAATTTGAATCATTGGAAGTTAAAAATCAGGAAGTGAGAGATAGGCTATTCTCACTTGAAAAATCAGTTATTACAAGCAAAAGCGAAAATATAAAAGTCCAGTTAGAAGCATCCAATTCCAAAGTATACTATGAAAACATGGATGGATTTAATTCCAAACTGCTCCAAACAATGGCCAAGGATTTGATAAAAGTAGCTGATTCAAAACTTATTCTATTGACTAACAATGCTGCAAAATTTGCTCTAATAATCACATCCAAGGAATCTCAATTCAACTGTGGTGAGATAGTAAAAGATATAGCTCTCCCACTCGGTGGTAAAGGCGGCGGTAGCAAAGTATCGGCTCAGGTTACCTTTGGGATAACAAAAGAATTATCTGCATTCATTGACTCAATTTTAGAATTAAATAAATTTTAGAAGCTCAAATACTACATATCAAAAACAAAATACCCCGCTAGCCGCATATCAGTCTAAATGCCTGAACAAGATGAGAAATCATCAAAGTTCATCAGAATGGTATGCCAGCTCGGGGCATTATTTTATTCTCATATAATCTTCGCAAAACATATGCGAATCATTCAAGAATTATTTATATTAGTCTTCCTGATAAGGCTTAAGATCAGGGCTCCAGATTAGCTCGCATCCAGTTGCTTCCTGAACCTGTTCCTTAGTGAAGTCAGGGTGAAGTTCAATAACTTCGATACCCTTATCAGTTACCTTCATAACAGCCATCTCTGTGATGATCATGTCAACAACTTTTTCAGCTGTAAGAGGAAGTGTACACTCCTTAAGGATTTTGTGATTGCCCTTCTGTGTATGAGTCATTGCAATGATAACTTCTCTTGCACCTACTACAAGGTCCATTGCTCCGCCCATGCCAGCAACCTTCTTACCAGGGATGATCCAGTTAGCAAGGTCTCCGTTTTCAGCAACCTGCATAGCACCAAGAACAGTAACGTCAACGTGTCCGCCTCTTACGATACCAAAGCTTGTTGCTGTATCAAAATAGTTAACTCTAGGAAGAACTGTTACATACTGTCCACCTGAGTTAATAATATCAACGTCTTCTTTTCCTTCTTCAGGAATAGAGTCAAGTCCTGCAAAACCGTTTTCAGAGTGAAGTGTGATAATGATATCTTCAGGAACAAAAGATCCAACCATAGTTGGAAGTCCAATTCCAAGGTTTACCAATTCGCCATCTCTCAGCTCTTTAGCTGTTCTTCTGGCAATTCTTTCCTTTATATCTGCCATTTCTTTTCTCCTTCCACAATGCCATCTACAAGAACGCCAGCTACTGTAAATCTATCAGGATCACCTGAACCGATTTCAACTAGTTCTTCAGTTGCAACAATTACTTTATCAGCAGCTCCTGCCATAACGTAGTTAAAGTTCTTAGTTGCCTTTGAGCAAACAAAGTTACCAAACTTGTCGCATACAGACGCTCTAATGAACGCATAGTCAGCCTTTAGAGGTCTCTCTACAAGGTACTTAACTCCATCTATTTCCATGGTAATCTTATCTCTACCAAGTTCGTCTTTTTCAAATTCCATAGGAGTACCAATGCCTGTAGGAGTTATTACTCCACCAAGACCATAGTTGGCAGCTCTAATTTTCTCAGCAAGAGTTCCCTGAGGAACAAGTGTGTACTTAAGAGAACCGTCAGCAAACTGTTCGTTAAGTTTAGGGTTAACTCCCAGGTGAGAAGCTATGATGTGGTCAACCATGTGATTTTCAAGCAACTTACCAACACCCCTTGCTGTTCTTGCACCGTACTGACCAACATCAAGTCCGCCATCATTTGCAATTACAGTAAGGTGCTTTACACCTTTTCTCACTAGTGCATCCATTAGGATTTCCGGAGATCCAGTTGCTAGGAAGCCGCCAACCATAATGGTCATGCCGTCTTTAACACCTGCAACTGCTTCATCCGCAGTCATCATTTTGTTAATCATTTTCCAAATCACCTTTCTATCATAATATTAACGGTAAATTTAAGTAAATCCTTACCTATTATAACAATTTTCTTGATAAAAATCTAGCATTCTTGAAGAAATTGTTTATTTTATCACACTTTCTTTAAAATTATTTTAAGAAAATATTCCGTCCTCAAAGTTAAAAATTAGATATTACCGTCTGCGATAACGCCTCTTGCTCATTATCAAACGGGATCTTCTTCGTCGTCTCCTGATGATATATCTCATAAGAAGAATCAGCAAAATAATTGCGACTATTATCGAAACTGCAAACTCGATTATTTTAATTATAAAAGATTTTTTATTCTCCGCTTTCTTCTCTTCATCTGTTAGCTGCGGTACATTTTCAGGAATCTTCAGCTTTGGCATCGGCGTAACCCCATAACGCTCCTGAGCCATAAAATTCCTTCTTCCAAGATTCAAAAGATCTTTGGCTTTTTGATTCCTTTCACTCACACCATTTGCACCTAACAAAACAACCATAGTCTTGCTATTTTCTCGAGCTAGCTTGAAATCCGATTTTTCATTTCTTGTAATAATAATGCACCTACCAGCACCTGGTGTGGAACCTGTCTTCAGTCCATTTATATTTCTATCCTTCTTAAGCAGCGTGTTGGTATTCTCTGCATAAAAACTAAATTGATCAATTCTTATATCTTTCTTCGAAGTAATCTTCGTTATTTGAGGATATTTTTTCATTATAAAACTTGCGAGTTTAAACAGATCCTCAACCGAAGAGTGATTTTCAGACTTGAGATACTTTGACGGAAGAATGTATTCATCTTCATCGTCATCATCAAGATCTCTTGGCAGCCCACTTGCAGTATAAAAATGAGTACTATTAAGTCCAAGTTCCTTTGCCCTCTTATTCATTAATTTTGCAAACTCTTTTTCTGATCCTGCGACATGACATGCAAGAGCAACAGCAGATTCATTACTCGATGGAATTAGCATAGCCTGTATCAGATCTTTTACCGAAACCTTCATTCCTTCCTTGACCCAAATCATTCCATAAGAATATGTCACATCCTCAGCCTCTTTTGTTATAGTAACCTTACCATCTCTAGAAATCTTGCCAGTATCCATGGCTTCCATCACAAGAAGATATGTCATAAGTTTTGATATACTTGCAATTGGAAATTTTTCAGTAGAATGATTTGCAAAATATATTTCTCCAGTATCAGGATTTCCTACCGCATATGCATGCAAATCATCAAAATAGTCATAAACCTGCTCTCTCTGAATTTCTAACTTTGATTTTCTTGATTCAGACTTCGACTTTGATTGAGCAAATGCATTCACGGCAGAGTTATAGAAGGTCAGCCCCGAAAAAACCACCAAAAGTGAAAGCAATATTGCGACTATTTTTTTAATCCGCTCTTTGTTTAGGCAGTTGATTTTAAATAAACTATACATAACTATTTACCTTTTTCAAGTTGTTCATTTATTTGTCTTTTAATCTCCCTAAGTCTATTTGAAAGAAGATTGATATTCGCAATCCTCCTGACAACAATGTAGGCGTTTTCTTCACGATACAACAAAATACTATCGAGCGTATTCCTTAAATCTTCTAATAGATTGTTTACCTTTTCTTGGAATTCGCTCTTTGTCATAGTACGTTTGAAAGGAGAGCTCTCTTCGATTTCATATACATATTTGATGCCAAAGAACTCTTGAACTTTTTCTGATAAAGCTATTTTGATTTCATTAAATCCTATTTCAAAATTAGAATCCTGTTTGTTTGCCTCATTTTTAATTTCATCAATATATTCATCAATAGATGAAAATGCAACATCTAGATCCTTGTATTCCATATTCATGGCTTTCCAGTAAAATCTGAGTTGGTCGTTCGCTTCATCAATTATGTCTCTTAATTTTAGTATTGATGAATGTTCAAGTATAGCCCTTGCATTTTTCTTTAGATCCTTGCTTACCGAAGTTGTAAGTTCTTTGATGCCTTCTCCAGTTTTTGCAGAAACAGGAAAAATTTTGACAGGCTGTGAGTCATATCCCATAATCTGCTGGAGTACACCCTGACAGTAGCCTATATACTGAGCGAGTTCAACTTCTGATACAAGATCTGACTTATTAACAGCAAAATAGAACTTCGAAGCATACTCTTTTGTTGCCTTAAGAAACTCTATTTCTATCTCGTTTATAGGGCTGTCCACGGAGAGCAGGAAGATTACTCCGTCGCTTTCCTTCATGTATTGATATGCTACTTCCGTGTTGTTCTTGTGGAAGGAACCAACGCCCGGCGTATCGACGAACTCTATGCCGTTCTTAAGAAACTTTGATGGTGTTTTAATCACTACAGATGATACACCGAGTTTATTGTTGTTATTTTGTTGCTCGCTTATGTATTCAGACAGGTTCTCAAATTCTATCGGCTTCACGTCGCCATTAAAAAAGTGCACTTCTGCGGATTTATCCCCATAGTATACACGCGTTACGGCCGATGTTATTGGAACTATGCCGACTGGAAGAATCTCATCGCCCAAAATATAATTTGCAAGCGTGCTCTTTCCTCGCTTGAACTGTCCTATTATTGACAAGGTCAATGTCTCTTTTTCAAGTTTATCTTTAATTATACGTAAGTGATGTGCCTGCCCCTTACATGCCTCTTCTTCTGAGAGAAGCTCATATGCTCGATTAACTGCTTGCACTTCGTTGAATTCCATAATACCTCCAAAATTTGTTGCAATATTTCAGTAAACATCCAGCAGAATCAAATAATTTGTTAAACGCTTGGATGTATTATAATATGTTTTACTTTTGCATTAACATCAGATTAATTTCGTAAAAATCCGACTTTTTCTTAAGTTCGTCATATAAATATTTATATCCATATTTTTCTGAAAGAGTTTCCTTCCCTGAAAATAAATTTGTTCCTAGGCCTAAGCGTTCACCCTTAATCTCTGCACCCACTGAAGCCAGTATAGTAGGGAAGAAATCCAGTGTTGTAAATTTTCTATTTTTCATATATTGAGTATCTATCGCTGAGTTTATAAAGGCGTTATAAACTTTACGATTTAGTTGAACGTCATTAAAGTTTTCAGTGCTTTTAGCTGAAACCTCTTCAAAAAAATTTGGATCCATACTGCAGTGATCACCAGTTATTACTACTGTCGTATTTTCATAGAAAGGTTGTTCACGTATCCAGTTAAGGAAGTTTGAAATCTGTTTTGATGAACATGCATAAACATTTGCATATTGCTTATCAAATCGATTTTCACAGAGGCTGCATTTATAGCCATCCACATGATGCGTGTCTACGGTAAGCATTGTAAAATTAAATGGTCCAGGGTTCTTTGAGATTGTGGCGATTTTCTCCTTCGCATATTCAAATAGTTTTTGGTCTTCCATTCCCCACCAAACAAAATAATCCTTATCAATCAGCCCATCCTTAATAGCTGTATTATAATCATAAATCTTATATTTGCCATGAGAAGTAAGCAAACTATTTTTCCCACCAAAACTAACATCAGATCCACACATAAAATAATTAGAGTAGCCATTTTCCCTCAGTATATCAGCTGTTGATTTAAGAGTCCGGAAATAATGGTTGAAATCATGTTTTTTTATCAAGGCATCATTCCCTATATCACGTTTGATTGGAATGCCGTTTGATTGTGAGAAAATACCGCCTGTTGTCCATGTAGAACCTGGAGTTACTAGGGCTCCCTCCAGTAAATCAGATTGAGAGAATGCAATATTATCCTTTGCAATCTGTGTCAGCTCTGGTACATAATTTTGATCAAACAATCCACCGTTGGCCTTATCCATCACTGTGGTCTCCCCAGATTCCATGAATATATGTATCAGATTTCTCTTTTTATCTGGGAAAACGACCTTCCCATCAGGATTAACATAGTTTTTCTCTATAAAATCTGATTTCTGAGATGAATATTTGATGTAGTTAAAGAGACCAAATTTTTCATTTGCAGTATAAACACCTAATGAGAATGAGCCTATTAGAACGATTACCAAAAGTTGTGACATCTTTAGTCTGATGGTGGTATTCTTGTTCTTTATTCTAAAATGTAAGAAGTATTTCAAATCAAATTTGTGCAGCACATAGTTGAGCAAAGCGTAAAAAACTACAAAGAAAGCCATAATCGGTATGACAAACTTGTAATAGCTTGAAAGCAGTTCATCAGACGTTCCCTTAACCCCAGCGCTCAACGTAAAAATGATTTCATCAATTCCTATATCTCCGAAATTATCTCTAAGCCACAATAAACTTACGCATGAGCATAGTACAATGAAGACAAGCAAATGCAATAGTACATATAAGAATTTTCTCATTCTAGAATTATTCATTTTTAACGCCTATTTTGATTTCTATCACTTTATGCAAGTAGGCTTCGATAAACCCAAGAGCTATAGAAAAAATTATTCCAAAAAAGATTGCATAAAAACCAATATCAATCCTATATACGCTAGCAGTATCAGAAACTAGGAAATTCATGCCAAGTATTCTTAACAAAATGTACACCAAGCAAAGATTTAAAAAGCTATTAATCAGCAACAACAAAATATTATTTTTCGCTGAAGAACCTGAAAGTTTATCCTTTGTGCCTGTACTAATTGATCCTAGACCAAACAAAAATATTAAATCTACAATCATTTTATTTCTCCTTAACTTACTACTCCTTATTTACTCATATCTCTAGTCAACATCTGTCCTTGCAAGTATTGCAGCTGGTGTCTTCATCAGAACCTTAGCCACTGGCAAAAGTCCGAAAAGAATATTGGCTACATATATAATTGCCACAGCAACTATTGCAACCGTTGGATTCATGAGGAAGGTGTACTGGAAAGTCTTTATTAGACTCAGCCTGTGAACAATGTAACCCATTAGTACAAATCCTGGTATACCCGCTACAGTTGTAATTGCAAGAACTTCGCCGAGGAACATTTTGTATATATCGGTTTTCTTAACTCCTATTGCTCTGAAAATGCCAACTTCCTTTATCCTCGATAGGAATGAGGCTCTCATCATTAGGTATATTTCTATGAGCGAAATAGCGAGAATAACCAATCCCGTTATACGGACGGTCTTCATAGTTTTCTTGATTTCATTAGTATATTTTTCTTTTGAGCTCTTATAGGCATCATAGCAATCGAAGCCTGCGTCTCTTAACTTCTGTATAGTTGCAGTTTTTTCAGATTTTTTAGGTACATATAGAGATGCTCCCTTTGCTCCTGAGACAATCTTCTTTTTAAGAGTCTGCTGAGAAACTATCGATAACGGTCTGCTATACTCATCGGTATAGAATCCGACAACCTTAAGTTTTTGTCCATTAACCTTTGGTGTGACTAACGCTCCCATCTTTACGTCGTATATTTTGTCGTAAGGTATCGCGGTCTCATACTCTCCTTCTGGCCAACTACCTCGTTTGAGTGTAAGGGCATCATCGCCTACTCTATCAGCTAGCTCCTTTGTTATGAGTTTACCATCTTGTTCATTTGATTCCAGATCAGGCTTTTCATCATGCTGAGAAAAACTTCCTTGCGCAAAGAGAATGTTATATATTTCATTTGAATTTACATATAAAGATGGAGAAGATTTGTCAACAATTCCTGTCACTTTCAGGGTGACATATTCTCCCAGTTTCATCTCCATTCCAATGAAATCTTGTGCCACAAAATATCCGGCTTGGTTTGCATATCCCTGTTCCAAAAGATTCTTGAATGTCAACTTATCAACCACAACCTCTGATTGATTCTCAGGCATTTTACCTGCTATTAAGTCATTCTTTGTAATCGTATTCACATCTGTGATTGAAGCTTTTATACTCTCGCCCATTTCAACACCGGTCTGAAGAAAGTTACCATACCTTATAGGAATATTTATTATGGACTTGCCAGGGATTACATAGCCTTTTATATCCCCAGATTTTTTATTTGCAACCAAACTATTAGCTATATTCTCAAGTTCAGAGTACTGTTTCTCCGACATTTTTTTGTTGTTAATGACTATGTAATGCTTATTTGTATCAACGAATCTCTCGTCTGGTGTGTTCATAATAGCCGCAGTGTTTGAAATAGCATACATAATAAACATCGAGGAAATGAAGAACCCTACAAGCAGAACCTTCTTCATCACAGGATAGTTAGAAACTTGTTTGAAACCTTTAACTATCATTGACCACAGGTTAATAATCGACGCATTTCTCGGCGGCTTCTTAGCCTCAAGTACGCTCATATCATAGCCCTTGTCCTTGTAGTCATCCTTCGAGATTTCCTTATAAGTACCATCAATAAATTCTACACTGGAATGCTCATCGACAATTTCAGTTCTTAGATTGTTGTCCTTTACCTTTATATAAACATTGCCATTTTTGATGACAATGTCCATATCTGCAACCTGCTCATCTTCCTGGAAAACATTTATCTTTGATCCCTGCATGTCGAATGAATCGTGATTTTGTATTTCGCCTAAATATATTTTGTCGTCTATCCTGTAGTCAAGATTGCTTTCATTTGTATTTACATCATCGGAAACTACCGATCCATCTTTTAATCTAATTATTCGAGAAGCATAAAAATTAGCCAGTTTCTCCTCATGGGTAACCATGATTACTAGTTTTGTTTTTGAAATAGTCTTGATTATATTCATTACTTCAAGAGTATTTCTGCTATCGAGATTTCCTGTAGGCTCATCAGCTATGACAATGGCAGGATTCTTAACTATTGCTCTTGCAATACCAACCCTCTGACGCTCACCACCAGAAAGCATGTCGGCGTATCTGTTTCTATATCGATACATGCCTACCATTTCAAGAGCATAGTAAACTTTCTCTTTTATTTCTTCCTTATCCTTAACGCCCTGCATCTTTAGCACAAGCGCTACGTTGTCAAACACCGACATCTCGTCAACGAGGTTATAATTTTGGAATATATATCCAATGTTTAAATTCCTAATCTTATCTCTCGTCCAGGATGTTCTACCAGTCAGCCTCTGATCATTTACAAAGATTTTTCCCGTACTTACGTTATCAAGACCACCAATTGCATTCAGAAGTGTTGTCTTACCACAGCCTGACGGTCCAAGTATCGCGATAAGTCCTGGTCCATCTATTTCAAGTGAAGTATTATCTATAACATGAATTTCATTTTTCTTCAGTCTATTAAAATATTTATTAACATTTTCTAATTTAATCATGACTACACCTCCTCTCTAAACGTGCTCATGGCGGATTTCTTAAACAATTTCTTCGAGAATTTTCTCGAAATTATATACGCCAAGCACACAACTATTACATAGAGAATTATGTAATCCTGAATTTTTATAAAGTCAAATATTTCTACAAGGAACGAAATATTCAAAACTTTGGTTTGAACCAACCTAATAAATGCGACCAGCATAAAATACGCTATATTAATTATAAAAATGAGCTCTATATCCAAAATCTGTTTGATGCTCCTTATGTCGAGGCATATGAGTCTCAGCGTTGAGAAATATGTGCTTCTGGATCTCAAGATAAGTCTTATAACAAAATAGCATATAAAGAAGATACCGACTACGATTGCAACGTTAAGAGGAACTGTTACAATATTCAAAATATCTGTATCTATGAACTGTGTTTTTGCTTTCGCAAGAGAAACAACAGTATATCCGTTATCCTTAAGCCACGAAACGGCTTCATCGGCATTCTTTCTTTCATTTATATAAATTGTTGACTGATAATTTTCCTTCATGAACAAGGAATGATAATCCTCGTCATTTATATAGATGCTGCCTGATACATCTTCAAACGGCTTATCTATGCCGAGAAGTCTCTTATAATTATTCTTCGTGTATGTATTAATGCTTACAACTGTAACTGTGTCCTTAAAATAAATATTTTTTACGTTATATACAAGTTGTTTCCATTTAGATGAACCACTCTCATAAAGTGCATCCACTTCTTCTGGCACAATAGCATAGCCCTTATTAACATTAGCATTAGGATATACGTTGAACTGACCGCCATCTGCCCCAAGTGGGTATTTTTTACCGTTTATGAGTATTTCAGTTTTAGATATGCTATCGATTTTAGATGCTCTAGCCTTCGACAAAATAGAGTCGCTTAAGAAAATTTTCCCAACACCCTGGAAGTCTATTTCAACACCCGAAGTCTGTGTCCTCTGTTTGTCAATGAAGTATACTCCTGTAACTTTAACGGAATACTCTTCTCCACCATCATCACTGAGCTTCACTTCTTTTCCAATCTGTCCCCTAAGTGCATCCTCATCAAGAGTCATGCTGTAAAGTCCTATTACAGCTTCATTATCAGCTTTCGGCTTTTTACCTGCGAGCAATTTCTTAGGCATTTCAGACATTGGTGCAGGATGGGCCTGCATATACACATTATATCGATCTTTAGTCTCAGCATCTTCAGAAGGATCATCATCAATGGAGTAAAACGAAACATCTAGTATGATGTCATCTTTGAAAAGAGTTTTATAATGAGGTGTCTTTTGAAGTTTAGTATAATCTTCCTCTGTCATAGGAGAATTATCGCTATGCTTTACAACCACCCTTCTATCGCTACTGTTGCTAAAAAACATATTACTTCCAAAGCCTTCAAATGCGTCATTATTAGCTTTGATGCCCGCATACTGCATTATAACAGAGGCACTGAGGAATAAAAATACGAGAAGAAGCAACAGAAATTTTGGGAATATATTAAATGTATTTCTTATCCCCAAAATAAACTTATTTGCCCAGGTCATCGGTTTAGTTTCAACTGCAGCTATTTTGTGCTCATCACGCCTTGGAGTAATGATCTCGTCTTCGATTATTCTACCATCAGAAAGCTTTATTCTCCTGCTGGCACAGTCTTCAAATTGATCATAGTTATGAGTTACAACGATTACAAGATGATCCTCTGCAACATCCTTTAGGAGTTCAACTATTCCTAGTGCGGATTTGCTGTCAAGGTTACCTGTAGGCTCGTCTGCAACTATTATCGGCGTTTCCTTCGCGAGTGCTCTTGCAATAGCAACCCTCTGTTTCTGACCACCCGAAAGCTTGGACACCTTGGTATTGGCAAATTCAGTTAGGCCGACCTTTTCAATGATTGCAGTTACTTTATCTTTAACATCACTCTTACGCCTTCCCTCAACCAAAAGAACCAATTCGACGTTCTGAAATACGGTATAACTGGAAACTAGATTAAAACTCTGAAAAATATTAGCGATATACTTGCGTCGATAATTTTCAAAGTCATTTACTGTATAGTGACTGGTTTCGCTACCGTCAATATACATTTCACCTTCTTCATATGAATCAAGTCCTGATATCACATTGATTAACGTTGATTTACCCGAACCAGACTCTCCTGTAATTACAACGAATTCTCCAGGGAAAAGTTCTAAATTGACACGGTTAAGGCCACTAGCGATTATCCCCTTGCTGTAGTAGAACTTTGAAAGATTCTTTAGTTTTAGCATCCTACCTCCTTTAATTTGAAAACATACAAATCAATTTTATTATCAACTTTTTTCAATCTATCTTATCAATTTAATTTATATAGTAAAAACAAAGAACGTTATTTGTCCGCCTTATTAATTTCATCAACACCCATGTATTTTCGGAGTGCTTCTGGAATTTCAACAGATCCGTCTTCTCTTTGGAAGTTTTCAAGAACTGCAGCTGTCGTTCTTCCAACAGCAAGTCCTGAGCCATTTAGAGTATGAACAAACTCAGCCTTTCCTGTCTCTACATTTCTATACCTGATGCCTGCTCTTCTAGCCTGGAAGTCTTCGAAGTTAGAGCAAGATGAAATTTCAACATATCTGCCGTAGCTAGGCATCCAAACTTCAATATCATAAGTCATTGCTGATGAAAATCCAAGATCTCCTGAGCACAGTCTAACCACCCTATATGGTATTCCTAAAATTTTGAGGACAGCCTCAGCATCCGCAGTCAATTTTTCAAGTTCATCATACGAACCTTCCGGCTTAACAAATTTTACAAGTTCTACTTTGTTGAATTGATGCTGCCTGATCAATCCTCTAGTATCTCTTCCTGCCGAACCTGCCTCAGCTCTGAAACAAGGTGTATATGCAGTATAATACAGAGGAAGTTCATCTTCTTTCATAATTTCATCTCCCCTTAGGTTCGTAACAGGAACCTCGGCAGTAGGTATGAGGAAAAAGTCCTTCTGCGGAACATAGAACATATCCTCCTCAAACTTAGGCAATTGACCAGTACCCGTCATAGCCTTTCTATTAACCATAAAAGGCGGCAATATCTCAACATAGCTTTGATCTATTGTGTGCAAATCCAGCATAAAGTTTGTGATAGCCCTCTCAAGCCTAGCTCCTAGTCCCTTGTAAACAGTAAACCTGGTCCCTGAAATTTTAGCAGCCCTTTCAAAGTCCAAAATATCTAAATCCTCGCCTATATCCCAGTGTGCCTTAGGCTCAAAATCAAACTTTGTCGGCTCTCCTACAACCCTCATAACCTCATTGTCGCTGTCATCAACACCATATGGCACCTTTTCGTTTGGAGTGTTAGGAACCGAAAGAAGCATAAGCCTATACTTATCATCTATTTCGTCGAGTTTTGAATCTAGAGACTTGATTTCAGATGAAAGTTTTTTCATCTCATCCATGATAACACTCGTATCCTTGCCCTCTTTTTTTAGAGTCGGAATCTGTCTTGACACGGTATTTTGCCTGTTTTTCATTTTCTCAACGTCTGCAAGAATCTCACGGCGTTCTTCATCTAGGTTTTTCAACTCTGACAGACCAAAATCGCCTTTTCCCCTAAATTCAACCCTCTCCTTAACCTCTTCATAGTTTTTTCTAATTCGTTTAACGTCTAACATTTTATTCTCCAATCTTAATGAATTATAGCTGCTTTTTCCTATATATTTTCAAAATAACTGCTATCTTTCGAGCACAAAATAATTTACTACAAAACATTATGCACGTATAGACTGTATATCTCGCTTAGGGCATTAACTTTTGACTGTAGTTGAAGTTGAAGATCTGAAGCCAATGCGTAATTTCCTCCATCAAGCGCATTTTTTACCTGAGTCAGCAGACAAAATTCATTGAGTTCATCCTTAGCTATTTCGTGCCTCATCTTGTCGATAGATAGCCAAAGTTTAATGTCCATATCCGTGAATTCCCTGTCATCATGAACCTTTCTGCATTCTCTCACAAAATTCATAGTTGCCGGTATTATTCTATCGTGTAACTCTGTTTTCCAATGTGAGAGTGTCTGCTCCACGTATGAGTTAATTACAAGCGGGCTCATCACTCCACCCTTATAGAAAATCTCAAGCCTATCCTTGTGATTCTCAAAGTTCATGAGATTTTCCCATACAGTTGCAGGAGCCTTTCCGAAAAGCTTTTCTCTTTCGTCTTCAGAGTAGTCTGTGAACACATTCTTTTCACTTCTATATTCCCTATCCTTTTCAAGATAGAAATCTTCCTCACCATATTTTTTTGAGATAGATTTTTCTAGTTCCTTAGGCGATTTCTTCGCTGAAAGCGTTGCCTCAATTCCGTCAAGCATTGATAGGTAAGATGATGCAATAACTAGATATGTATTGCTCTTAGGGTTTGGAGAACGAAGTTCAAACCTCGTTCCTGCAGGATTGTGCACATCCCTTATCAGACCTGCAAGTACGGTTCTATTCCTAGACGGTTCTTCAACCGAACGGCCAAGCGATGTTACCGTACAAACAGGAGCTTCATAACCTGGCTTTAGCCTGTTAAATGCATCGTTATTGGTGCTTACAAATGGATTTATGAGTTCATAGTTTCTTAGCAATCCCATAAGTGCGCCAAAACCAATTGGACTTAGGAATTCTTCATCCCATTTCTCCGGTGCAAAAAGGCTAACAACCTTGCCATTTTTCAATCTTGCCCCAAGGCCTAGATGCGTATGTTCTCCCGAACCAGCAACACCTCTGACAGGCTTTGCCATAAATGTAACATCAAGTCCATGCATCGTAAATATATCTCTAACAACATACTTGATGTGATTTTCATTGTCAGCTGCCTGCATAGCATCCGAATACTTCCAGTCAATCTCAAGCTGTTCCATTATGTGATTATAGTGACCTTCATTAGCTAAATTCGCCTGAACTCCGCCAACTTCTTTGTGCCCCATCTCCATCTCGAATCCATAACAGTCAAGAATTGTCATAACCTCTTCAAGAGCCGTTCTTACCTGCCCGTATGTCCTCTTCCAATATTGTTCTTTTAGAACCTGCGATGTGAAAAGCTGCTCTCTGTCGCCCTTATCATCTGGAGTTCTAACCCAAAATTCTAACTCTGTAGCGCTTGTCAATAGAAGTTCCTCTATATCATCCGCACAGGTAACCCCATCCATATATGGGTATACGTAATCATTTTCTTTCAGTTCCTCGAGCATTCTTTCTCTAAAATACTTAAGTGCATCCCTGAGCACAACTCTTGATCCGCATTCAAAATCTTCGTTATGCACAAGAAACGAAGGAATCCTCAAAGTTCCAATAGGTAGATCTGTATAATAATCTATATGTCTAAAATTATGATCCACGTACCAATTAACATCTAGGTCAGGTATGATATCAATCTTAGCGTTGTTTAGATCAGCAATCCCTGGAAGTGCAACGCTGGAGCCGTCGGTCTGCACACCGTGCTCAAGAAGTTTAGACAAATCATCCAAAAAAACCTTCGTCGGGATTTTTTCATCTGTATCGTGTCCGCCCATGTCAATTCCAACAAAAGATACAAATTTCACTTCTGGATGTTCTTCTAAAATTCTTCTAATATCGTGTTCACCATGCATTTTAGCCGGTATGGTAAACAACATCCTATCCAAATCATAATTTAATCTATGTATTCTCTCCATAAATCCCCCTAAATACGAATTTAATTTATATTTTATTTATCTTTAAGTTTCTTAAGCAAATCAGAAAGCTCGTCCATGCTATCTCCGTAGCCCTTCCAATTTCCATCTTTTAAAGCCTTTTGTCCATCCTCAAAGGCCTTGTTTGCCTGGTCTATAAGTGATGCAACACTTTCGTCATCAACCGTAGAATCCGATGACTCTCCGTTTTTACCTGAGTTCTTTGACTTTCCTTTTGAATCAATTCCCTGAGTATAAGAATCTCCAGCCTGCTCTCCAAAGAGTGATTGCAACGCCTCTTTCAATGTCGCCTCATAAGCAATTTTATCTCCGTAAGCGATTATAACTCTCTTAACTTCAGGTATTGCAGAATTGCTTGCCTCGAGGTACACAGGTTCAACGTAGAGTAAAGACGATTCGATCGGTACAACAAACAAATTTCCCCTGCTGTATTTCGAACCTGATGAATTCCAAAGCGAAAAATCTTGAGATATTTCGGTGTTTTGGTCAATCTGTGCCTCTATCTGCATAGGGCCGTAAACTGTTTTGCTCTTCGGGAACTGATAAGCAACCAGTTGACCGTAGTTCTCGCCATCATTTCTGGCAACCATGAGCGCCGTCATATTATTTTTGCCCTTAGGTGTAAATGGTATCGTGCTAATAAATTCAGCATCCCCTTCTCCTGGCAGTTTTGCAACAAAATAGTTTGGCTCCATGGTTACTTCTTCGGTGCCATAAATCTGTTTTGCAACATCCCACAAGTCCTCTTTCTGGTAGAAAACCTTGACGTCATTCATGTGGTACCTCGTATATATCTCACTTTGAATTTTGAAAAGTGCGTGAGGATATCTCATATGAGAACGTAGATCCTTAGGCATCTTATCAATGCTCTTAAACAACGAAGGGAAGATTTTCTGATATGTTTTGGCAAGGGGATCTTTATCATCAACCACGTAGAACTTTGTATCGCCATTATATGCATCAACAACGACCTTAATTGAGTTTCTTATATAATTTCCACTTATATCTTCTCCGAAGAATGGTTCAGAATAAGGATACATATCACTTGTTGTATAAGCATCCATCATCCAGTACAGCCTACCATTGACATTTACAGCGTACGGATCATCTTCGTAGGTCAGATACGGCATTATTTTTCTAATTCTTTCAACTACATTCCGATTTATAATTATACGAGAATCACTCTTGATGTTTGAAGACACAAGAATTTTTAAGCTACTTTCCTTAATTGAGAAAACTAGCCTATTAAAAGGATTGAGCTTGATGCCGGCAACTCCGTCATATCGGGTGTACTTATTATCGTTGCCATCAGGATAGTCAAACTCTTCTTCTTTTGTATCCACTAGAATATAGTCATTAGAAAGTTCTCCGAAATACACCTCAGGCCTTGTTATTTTTAATTCTGGTTTGTCAGTCTCCGGTGGAATATTCTTAATCATTACCGAAGGTTGCCCGCTAGGTGTGACGGTATCAACTCTTGAAAGAGTAGCCCCATATCCATGCGTGTATTTTAAATGTCTGTTCAGCCATGTATCGTTTATCTTTGATTCATCGATTTCTCTGACAGACATGTATGACTGAGTTATTTCACCGTCAATATTGTATCTATCAACATCCACATCATTGAATGTGTAGTACTGTCTGATACTCTGCGTTTGGTTGTAGAAAGTTTTTACAGGCTTATAGTCGTTTATTCTAATGTTGCTTATGGTCTGATTGTTATTTTTGATGTCATCCGCTGTGAGCGAATTTTCCGCAGCAAAAGATTTGACATCCACATTATCAAGATCGTACGCATACTGTGTAAATTCAATATTTCTCTTGAGGTATTTGCTTTCTTTATTGATTTCGTCCGGAGATACAACAAAATTCTGTACAGCTGTTGAAACGCCAAATCCTATAATGCCCACGATGACCATTACCGCAGGAATGTACAAAATACTCCTGTAAGCCTTCTTTTTTATCATCGGGATTACAAGCACAGCACCAATCAAGGAGATTCCCATCAAGATTCTGTAAATCCAAAGAGAAACATTCAGATCAGTAAACCCTGCGCCGTATACTACTCCTCTGTGAGCATGAAGCAACTCGAACTGCTGGAGATAAAAGTTTACAGCAAGCATGAGAAAGAAAAATACACCTAATGCCATGTACTGATGTTTGGCGATATCAACTATCTGATTAAAATACTTCCTCCCTGGCGTGGCTGCGCGCCTATTAACTCCAGGATTCTTGCGGTTAACAAATATTTTTTTGAATATTTCACCAGCAATACCTTTTAGATCATTAAAATCTCCATAGTCGGGCTCATCTACGTATGAATATTCATCTGCATCATCATCATTTGTAACTGGATCAGGAGTCCTCATCGAAAGAAGGATCAAATAATAAATAATCGTAATTGCAATGATAATGACCGTCAAAGCAATAACGAGTTGGTTAATCATCTGTAAAAACTCTAGTTTGAATACATAAAATGATACGTCCTTGCCGAATATTGGATCCTTAATATTGAAGTCTGTTGCAGAGATATATTGCAGGAACGGAAACCAAAGAACCTTCATCGAAAATATAGCTGCAAACAGTCCAAAAATCACAGATAAGAGGCCGGTGTAAACCCTAAGCCTCTTTAAATCCGTTTCCTCTGATGAAACTATCTTCGTAAAATATCCCTTCCTTACATTATGCAAGTAGAATCCTACAAGAAGTGTTACGACCACAAATACGGGCAATCCAATCTTAATTTGTGTGAAAAGTTTAGTGAAAAATACAGCAACGTATCCAATCTCCCCAAACCATAGCCAATCGACAATGAAATCAATTAATGCTGTGAACACCATCGGTATGATAATTATGAGGGCTGCAATAATACGTCTTTTGTTTCGGTCTTCAGACTTTCGTCTCTTGCCTATCTTAAACATATATTTTAGTTTCCTTATCCATTCTATTCTTCGGTTTTTTCAACTGCAATGCTGTCTGATACCTTCATAACAGTGCCTTCTGGCTCTATGTACAAATTGTAAATTCCCTTTGAATCCTTATCATCATTTATTGAAGTGGCAACAAAAAATCCAAATTCACCCGTTCTTATTTCTCCAATTTTCAGGTTTTCTACTTTAACATCATTGATTCCACCTGAGGATGTGTTTAAATCAGAATAATAGGCAACAACGGATTTAACAATCTCTCCACCATAATACACATCTTTTCCATCATCGGTCGTATACCATATGCTATCTGTAAAAGGCTTACTTGTGTCAACACCCTTGAAATCCTTATTTGCAATATTTACTTTGATATCGGGATTAGACTGTATTTTTGAAATGTTTTGATTTGCAGATGCTGCATCTGCTATCCAATCATCCATAGTCTTGTTTTCTTCAACCTGAGCACCCTGCGGTGTCTTTCCCGTTATTTTGTTGACTATTGTCTCGTATGTTCTGTCAATGTTTACGGCTAGCGAACTATCAGGCGCTACCAATTTAATGCCTAGTACAATGATAACAAGCAACAAAACTATGTAGAATGTTACGCTTAGAGCCTTCATTCCCTTAGATCTAGGTTTAACATATTCTTCATCAGGCTCAGCATCATTAGATACTTCCGGCGCCAGATTCGCCGCAGCCTTCTCCTCAACTACAGTCTCCTTCGGCTCATCAGCCTTGTTAGAAGTTTTTTCTTGCTCGATACTACCACCATTGTTAACAGTATCTGCGTCATCAAAGATCGCACTGAAGTCGAACTTTGTCTTCTTCCTGTGGTCTGCTCTTCCTCTTCTCTTCCTTCGTGCTTCGGCGATACTTTCTGCGCCTGCTGCACCCGCTGCAATGGCTCCACCTGCTGTAGCATCTTCTGCATTCTCTCCATCTGGTGCTCCATCTTCTGCAGTTGTTTCGGTGGCAAGGTCTGAAGATCCTTCTCTGGTCTCTCCACCGTCTGTTCCTTCGCTGTGATCTCCATCTCCTGTGGCGTTTCCGGAACCTGAGCCATCTCCATCGACTTGCTTTCCGTCTGCCAGCACTCCCATATTGGCATCCTCGTCTTTTGCGGAGTCTCCAGATTCATTCTTTGGTTTAGGAAAGCTGGGCGAAACACCTTCGCTCTCCTGCCCTCCCTTCTGCACATCCTGCGCATCTAAAGTAGGCTCATCTTCTGATAATCCATTTTCTGACTCTATATCCTCTAGATTATCGTCACTTTTAAGTTTTTCGTATTCTCTATCCAAAAGCCTTTGGAATTCCTCATTCTTCTTATTAAAAGTATAGAATTTATTTACAGCAATAGAATCTCCACTTTCAGGGAATTCCATGCTATCATCTGATAGTGCACCAGATCTTGCTTCATCGCCAAAAATAATTTGTTGAAGATCATCCCCGTCATATCCATCTCTTAGATTATCAGCACCGTGGCCGCTATCAGGACTGAAGAAAAAACTATCTGTTTTTCGTCCCTCAAGTTTTCTCTTCATCTTGGTCGAATTATCATCTGAAGTTGCAGACATCAAAACGTCTTCCCATTTGATGCTGACTTTCTTTTCTTTCTTTCCTTCATCAGTTGGAAATCCATCAAGATCCCAATCAAAGTGCGCCGTTCTCTTAAGATTAACACCCTTAGCATTGTTTTCAGCAGTATGAGAATCAGCGCTGCTTGCTGCTTTAGGCTCAAAAACGCGGACATTTGACTTATCATCACCGAGAGTTTCAAAAGCTTGAGTTTTGTTTATCGGCTCGACCTTGCTACCACAGTAGCTACAAAATTTAGAATCATCATTTATAGATTTCCCACATTCTTTACAAAACATATTTTCACCTTTCTAGTCTCTGATTTGCTTTTCAAGCTCTTCGACATTATACACTCGGCCAAATTTATCAACACTATCCGACCTGCTTTCAAACTTCCTCGTCGGCTTAATATCCGAATCGAGGTCAGCTATCTTATCCGACGCATTGATGATTTTTTCAATTGCCGACTCCCTAATTGAATCGCGCAAAATATCTGTATCCGAACTTGATGTTTCTCTTCCCGGGATATCCGATACATCCCTAGGATCTCGAGGTGCCTCCCTACTCGATTTAGCCAAAATCATAGCTTCATCAAGAGCCTCTTGCTCATGATTTTTTTTAGAAGAGTTGTCGATATAAATAAAGTCTCCCTGCTTACGAAGCTGTGAAATGTTACCACTTATATCTTCGAGAATTCCCTCAATCTTATTATAGGATTCCGCCTTCCTCTTCGAAGCGCTATTTATTTTCTTGTACAAAAATACCAGAAATATTATGCATAATATCACTAAAACACAAATTACAACATTCTGCACAACTTCCTGGTTATCTAATATGAATTGACCCAACTTTCCAAATACATTCATGGCTATTCCTCGCTTACAATTATTCCAAAATATTATATAATAAAACACAGTTTTTTTCAAGAAATAGCGCTTTATTTATGCAACAAAAAAGGACCTTAAAAAAGGTCCAACTAGACAATCATACTCTTGTCTTAGCAAAATACGTTTCGTATATTTCTCCTGCCGTAATCGCAACCAAAAATTCAAAGGGCATCAAGTAAGAAAATTCTACAAATCTATCAATCAAAATATCTATTAGATACATGGCTAAAAAGCATACAAAGCTAACTATTAATTGTTTCAAGGATGATAATTCCCCAAATGATCTCTTTGTAACTTTCGATCTAATTTCAGAATATGCGATCATGACAAAGGTCATAACAACCAAAACCCAAAGATTTATATATGTATCAATATACTGTGGAATTATAACCGGCACTAAAAAAATCAATATTAAAAGGATATCCAAGATTTTAAACAGCTTCTTCTTATCCATGTCCTCACCACCCTTGATTACATTTAAAAATAGGGTTTAAATTTGCTTCTAATTTTATAGATGTCTTTCTTTTGGTTAATTATATATCAAGTTCTATTTTTAGTCAAGTGTTGAACTTTAAAAAACTTGAAATATTTTGGAATATATTTTATTTTCTCTATGTGCATTGAGATTTGTGACATGCTTAAAAAGAACTTAAGAACGCCTTGAGTCTATCTGTTTTCGGATTTTTAAATATTTCTTCGGGCTTGCCCTCTTCGAGTATTTTACCATCTGCCATAAATACCGTACGATCCGATACATCCCTGGCAAAGCTCATCTCATGAGTCACCACAACCATCGTCATATGTTCCTTTGCGAGTTCCTTCATTACATTCAGAACCGAGCCTATTATTTCCGGATCGAGGGCAGAAGTGGGCTCATCGAAAAGCATAAGGTCCGGCTTCATTGCAAGACTTCTAGCGATAGCCACTCTTTGCTTTTGTCCGCCTGAAATTTGAGCAGGATAGGCATCCGCCTTCTCGGACAGATTTACCATTTCCAGAAGTTTTCTTGCGTTTTCAACAACCTCTTCTTTAGGCCATTTTAGCACCTTAATAGGTGCGTAAGTTATGTTTTCAAGGCAGGTCATGTGCGGGAAGAGATTAAAATGCTGGAATACCATACTCGTTCTGCCGTTTAGGAATATCTCACCTTCAGTCGGTTCTGTCAACCCGTTGATACACCTAAGCAATGTGCTCTTCCCTGAACCCGACGGTCCTATGATTGTTACAATTTCACGTTTCCTTACAGAGAAATCCACCCCTTTCAGTGCAGTGAAATCCCCATATTTCTTCACTATACCGCGCATTTCTAGTATTTTGTTGCCATCGCATTTCGAGGCGTTCTCATCGATTTCTGTTGAAAAACTTTTGTTAATAAGTGATAAAATCATCAGAACTCCTCCTTTGCGTCATATCTATTGAAGTGCGTTTCAAGTTTACCTGCTACAAGCGTTATTATTAGGTTCAGTATTAGATAAATTATGGCTGTGTATAGGAAAATTGTCGTGAGCGACGTCCTATTGACGATGCCGTAAGTAACCTTCATTAATTCCATCATTCCGAGTGTTTGCGCAAGTGCCGTGTCTTTTACGAGGGTAATGATCTCATTAAATATTGATGGTAGAATTGCTTTCATCGTCTGCGGGAGTACGATGTCCCTTGTGGTCTGCCATTTTGTGAGCCCGAGAGAGTGAGCCGCCTCAAATTGGCCCCTGTCGATGCTATTTATGCCTCCTCTGTATATTTCTGCAAAATATGCAGCATAGTTCAGTACGAATGTGAATGCTATTGTTGCAAAAAGTGATGGTGCAATCCCTAGGTTAATCGGTATGAAAAAATAAAAGAAGAACATCTGCATTAGGAGCGGTGTTCCTCGAAAAACCCAGACATATCCCTGGCACAATAGCCGAATCGGGTAGATTCGACTATTTGCACCAAGAGCTATGGGAAGTCCCAGAGGGAGAGCAAATATCAAAGTAGCAAGGAAGAGTTTGATAACCATAAAGGTTCCTTCAAGTAGTAATTGCCAATTTTCAATCAGTGGTTTTAATATCATTTTGCGTCTCCCTCAGGTTCTATTTGAATACAACTATATCTTTGCCGAACCATTTTTCACTGATTTTTGCTGCTTCGCCGCTATCGATCAAGTTTTTGATTGCTTTGTTAACGCCCTTTGTCAAGGCCTTACCGTCTTTCCTAAATCCAATTACATAAAAGTCGTCTCCCAGATTATATTCAAGGGATTTCATGGCTTCTCCCATATTCTTGTTCTTATATTCGCCGAGAACCTGGTCTATTGCGATTACGTCAATCCTGCCTGCTTTCATGTCCAAAATAGCATCGTCGTAAGACTTGTATTCCGTAATTTTATCTTTGAAATCCTTGTAATTTTCGTTTTTACTTAGCATCTCAAGAGCAGACGAATCCGCCTGTGTTCCTATATTGTACTTAGCTAGATCTGCTGAAGTTTTAACGTCAACATCATCTTTTTGTGTCATGAGAATTATTTTGTTGTTTAAATATTTCTTTGAAAGAGACATTGCCTTTTCACGCTCAGGAGTCTGGGACATTCCATTCCATATGCAGTCTACATTCTTAGATTTGAGTTCCATGTCCTTTGCATCCCAGTTGATTGGTTTGAACTTAATTTCAAGCCCCATTTTTTTTGCAACAGCAGTAGCAAGATCAATATCAAATCCAACAAGCTCGCCCTTATCATCTCTGAACCCCATCGGTGCGAATGTATCGTCAAGGCCTACAGTAAATGTTCCCTCTGTACCAAGATCGTAATTATCTTTGCCGTCATCAGATGCTTTCTTGTCATCATTACATCCCGTGATAAAAACGGCGGATAGTACCATCAAGGCTACAAATCCTAATGCTATAACTCTTTTGCTAATTCTCTTTTTCATTTTTCCACCTCATCTGTTTAATTCAATAAAGTACATGTATTCTATCATAGCTTTGGCTGCATGTCAACTCGCTAATTCAATAAAGTTTTACTTTAATAAAAAATTCTCCTCCGATGTGTTGCAAAACAACCGTCTTTCGAAAGAGAATTTTCTAAAATTAGGTGGCATCCTAACTTTTATTTTGTATTATTATTAATTATATTTTAGAGAAGATTGATTTTAAAACCCGTTTTATCTTTAGTTAAATATGCCAAATTTAAAGAAGTTATCAAGTTGTCCGAGTAATACCAAGAGCATTACAGGTGGCACAACAAATCTTATACAGAACATATAAAATTTCTTCCATGTAAATTTGCCGTTAAGCTCTACTTCTTCCGATACAAAGTCGGGAAGTAACCAGCCACATATCACAGCTGTAAGAAGAGCACTTAGTGGCATCAGCACACCCTCAGAAACAAGATCCATAGAATCAAGCCATGTTGACTGGCCGAATATCTGTGGGAATCCGTGGCTTCCCAAGCCATCTAGAGAAACAAATACTGCTTCTGCTAAGATTGCTGCTGTACACCAGAATGTTATCTTCTTCTTGTTGAATTCCTTTGATTTCTCAAGTTTCATATCAACAACTACTGCAACAACCGTTTCTAGAAGAGATATTGATGATGTTATAGCTGCAATGAATACTAGAAAATACATAACAAATCCAAATAGCGGACCTCCAGCTCCCATCGATGAGAATACGGTCTGTAGTGTTACAAAAAGAAGTCCAGGTCCTGCAGCTGGTTCAAGTCCGCCAGCAAATACTGCAGGCATGATTGCCATACCAGCCATTACAGCGATAATAGTATCAGCAACTGGTATAACTATTGAATTTAGCTTTAGATCTTCTTCTTTTTTTAGATATGATCCATAAGTTATCATTATTCCCATACCAAGCGACAATGAGAAGAACGCCTGACCACCTGCCGCTGCAAATACATTAACCCAGCCGCTGCCCTTGAACACTTCGAAGTTTGGCTCAAATACAAATCTAAGACCTTCTGAAGCTCCTGGTAGGGTGACACTCCTTATAATAACCGCAACTAGCATCAGAAAAAGTGCAGGCATTGCGACCTTCGAAAATTTCTCTATTCCTTCGGAAACGCCACCTCTAACTATGGCAGCAGTTAATAAAACAAATATAACTGTATATACAACCGACTCTAATTGGTTACTGAAAAACGACTGGAAATATTCAGCGGTTTCCATTCCTGCTCCCTGATATCCCCAACTTGCATTAAATATATCTCCCAGGTTTGCAACCATATATTTAAGAGTATATCCACCGAGCATCATATAAAAAGACATGATCAGAAATGGTGATATAACGCCAAACCAACCTATTGGTGCATATTTCTTTCCTAGCTCTCTATAAGCTCCTACAACACCTTTACCGGTTTTCCTTCCAATACTGAGTTCTGTAATAGTAATGATAATTCCAACGAAAGCAACGATAATGAGATAAATAAATAAAAATGCAAATCCACCATTTTTCCCCATCTTGTATGGGAATGCCCATAAATTACCTAGTCCTACGGCAGAGCCTACCGCAGCCATTAAGAAGCCAAATTGGTTTCCCCATTGACCTTTCTTATGTTGTTCCATTGAAATATCCTCCTACGTGTTAAAAATGTGATATTTCCATTATACACAGGTTTTTATATTTGTCAACAAAAATATAAAAAATAATTATTTTTTGTTTTTTTAAACAAATTATTTAAAATATTCTCTTAAATTTATATGCCTTTATTTAATTTTTTCAATAAATACTGCGACTTATAAGCCTAGTCATCTCAACTAAAAATGCCGAGGCAATAACCCCGGCATACTCTCATTATTTTGTTTGATTACAGAGCTTCAATTTATTAGCATCCTACGTTTAGAACAATCCCCACTTGAAGAATCCGTTGAGCTGTCCTATCAAAATGAACACTAAGAATATAGGTGATAGGAACTTCATGCAAAAGTAAAAGAAATTTTTGGTTCCAAATGACGATCCAAGTCTAACCTCATCATCAAGGTACCCTGGTCTCAACCAACCCATTATTATTACCATGAACAGTCCTCCAAGCGGCATCAAGAAGCCTTCCGCAATAAGGTCAAAAGTGTCTATCCATGTATCAAATCCGAATATATGTGGAAGTCCGCCGCCTCCTAGTGCATCTGCGGAAACTAGTGTCGATCCTAAGGTAGCCCATATTCCTATCGCAATTGTAACAAAGGTTCTAGATGAAGCTTTACCTTTTCGCTCTTGTTCATCCATAAATGATGAAACTGCTCCCTCAAGCATGCCAACCGAAGATGTAAGTGCTGCAATCAGAACGAGAAAGTAGAATATAAATCCAAACAATGCTCCAAATCCACCCATAGAATTAAACACAGTCTGCAAGGTTACAAACAAAAGACTTGGGCCAGCATCAGGTTCAAGACCGAATGCAAACACTGCAGGCATAACAGCAATGCCCGCCAAAATAGCCACAACTGTATCGGCAGTAATTATAACCGCAGAATTCTTTTCTAGATTCTCCGATTTACCAAGATACGAACCATATGCTATTATGCATCCCGAAGAAATCGATAGTGAGAAGAACATCTGCCCGCCAGCTGCTGCTAGAACAGTAATCCATCCTGATCCATGAAACACCGACCAGTCAGGTTTGAACATAAAAGCTATGCCATCCATAGCACCTGGAAGTGTAACGCTCCTTACAATTACAATTAATAACATAACAAATAGTGCTGGCATTGCAATCACTGAAAATTTCTCGATGCCTCCAGCTACACCGCCAAGCACAACAACTACGGTTATCACAAGGAAGATCAATCCATAAATAATAGCTGGCACAGTGTCAGAAATAAATCCTCCAAAGAAATCTCCGCTGTCAACGCCAAGTGTTCCCCAGTTGGCATTAAAAATATTTCCAAAATTCGCAACAGTATACTTCAGACAGTAGCCGCCGAGTGTACAGTAAAAGCATATAAGAAATAGTGGTGTTAATGTATTTATCCATCCATTAAAAACAAACTTACTATCTAGTTTTCTATATGCTTCAATAGCAGCTCTTTCCTGCTTACGACCGAACGCGATTTCGCCCAGCATAATGCAGTATCCGATAATAACAGCTAAAACAATATAGATTATCAAAAAAGCAAATCCACCATTTTTCCCCATCTTAAAAGGAAATCCCCAAATGTTACCTAAGCCGACAGCCGACCCAATGGTAGCCATAAGGAATCCGAAATTTGATTTGAATTTACCCTTATCTCCCATAATTTAGCCTCCTAAAAACGAATTTCCAATAATTTATAACGAGAAGTATACCACCATCAAAAGCAATAGTCAACGAAAAAGAAAACTTATTCAGCTTCAGGATTTAATATAATATCTTTATAACAAAAATCTTATATACCCTGCTCAAACACATTTGTGGTATAATACTTGCACAGTTTATAAAACAAATGACAAGGAGAGCATATATGTCATCTCTATATGAGAAACACAACAAAACATTCGAAGTCCTTAAGAGAATTCTATTTTGTACCATAGGAGCCGTCATCATAGGTTTCAACATCAAAAGCTTTGTGCGCACAGGCGGTCTTTTCCCGGGAGGTTTTGCAGGTATTACTCTGCTCATCCAGCGAAGTCTCGATACGTTTATGGATATTCACTTGTCCTATACGCTGATTTATATTCCTCTTAATATGATCCCTATTTATATCGGTATCAAGTGGCTCGGCAAAAATTTTACATTCTATTCAATATATGTAATCGTGCTGAGCAGTATTGTTGTAGACATTTTGCCGGACATTGTTTTGACATATGACATTCTGCTGATTGCAATCTTTGGCGGTATAATTAATGGAGTCGCAATATGGATTTGCCTTTTGGTTGGTGCAAGCGCGGGGGGAACCGACTTTATCTCGATATATTTTTCAGAGATGAAGGGCAAGGATGCTTGGAATTACATCTTACTTGGGAATGTTTTCGTCCTGACTGTTGCAGGTATTTTGTTCGGTGTTGATAAGGCAATGTATTCTATCATCTTTCAATTTTGCACAACTCAGGTGATACAAAATCTGTTTAAGCAGTACAGGAAACACACGCTTCTCATAATTACCAATGAGCCCGCTTCAGTTTACGGTAGAATCAAGACGATAACACATCACGATGCTACTTTGTTCATGGGCGTTGGAATGTACCAAGGGAGCCAGAGGCAGATGATTTATTCAGTGGTCGGCAGTGACGAGGTTGATGCGGTTTTGAATGCGATCAAGGAAGTAGACCCTAAGGCCTTTATCAATGTAATGAAGACAGAGCAGCTTGGCGGAAGATTTTATAAGAAACCGCGAATTTAGTCTATTGAAGTTGCAATTTGAAGTTCCTACGCGGCACAAAAAAAATAGCCGAATTCTAAATTTGAATTTCGGCTAAAACGATCTCTGGTCTATTAAAAATTCTAAGCGGAAACGAACTGTTTCCAAGACCCCTCGAGATTATCATACTACCATCTCCAGCATAGTGTACCCCTGACGTAAGCTTCGGTAAAACACCCTGTCCGGGCGAAAAAAGTCCACCTAGAAACGGCAGTCTTATCTGTCCTCCGTGGGCATGTCCTGAAAATATAAAATCATAATTTGCAGCAGCATATTCCTCGATAAACTGCGGCTCATGAGCAAGCAAAATACTCATGTCGCATCGGGATTCGCTGCGTTTTTGTTCTAAATCCTCGATTAACGTTCTCACTGCATCAAGATCGACGTCCGAATTTCTCTTTGTACGATTCTTGCCCTCAACCATGAGAAGCTTCTCTGGAAAGCCAGTCAATAGAATCTTTACTTTCCGAGACCTTGACTCATCATCGTCAATCTTCCCTCGATCACTCAGCACACTGCCTACAACTCCCTGGAATTTCACTTCCTCAACGTGACTCTTGCCATCAAGAACTACAACGCCTGAATTTTCAAGGCTCACTCTAAGACTATCCACCGTTGACACCGAAAAAGCCAGTTCGTGATTCCCATACGAAAAAAATGTAGGTGCAATCTCACGGAGTCTCTTCATAAAATCTATAACCGTTTCGAAATCTGTGTCGACACGCATACGCCTATCCACAAGGTCGCCTGAAAAAACAATCAAATGCGGTCTTACATCCGATATTCTCTTGAGAAGTTCAATATTATTCTCCCCAAATGAAGTGCCTTGCAAATCTGACAGATGTATAACTCGCAGCGTATCTTTATTCTCAGCACCGCAGTCGAAGCGATACCTTGATAGCACAAGTGTTTTGTTGCCTGGCCAGATCAAATGTCAATCTCCAAACTAACCGGGCAATGGTCGCTACCCATTATATCCGTATGAATTTTAGCGTCTTTAATCTTGTCCGCAATCCTGTCAGAAACGAGGAAATAGTCTATCCTCCACCCCGCATTGTTCTTCCTGGCATTAAATCGGTAAGACCACCAACTGTATATGCCTTCCTGGTCAGGGTATAAATGCCTAAAAGTATCCGTGAAGCCAGCATCAAGTAGTTTCCCAAATTTGTCACGTTCCTCATCCGTAAATCCGGCATTTCTTCTATTCGTCTTAGGATTTTTAAGGTCAATTTCCTTATGCGCCACATTCAAATCGCCGCAAATGATTACAGGTTTCTTCTTATCGAGTTCAAGCATGTACTCCTTAAATGCATCTTCCCAGTCCATTCTGTAATCCAGTCGCTCCAGTTCTCTCTTTGAGTTTGGCGTGTAAACAGTAACAAAATAAAAGTCTTCGAACTCGCAAACGAGTGTCCTTCCTTCGTCATCATATTCGCCAAAATTATGGGTGACATTAATTGGTTTATGCTTTGAAAATACTGCAGTTCCTGAATACCCCTTCCTGATTGCACTATTAAAGTATTCCTCATACTCAGGTAGGTCAACTTCTGCCTGACCTGGTTGCATCTTCGTCTCCTGAATTCCAATTATGTCAGGATCAAGTTCCCTCATGGATTCTATAAACCCCTTCTTAAGAGCTGCCCTAAGTCCATTTACATTCCAAGAAACTAATTTCATTTATACTCCCTTTCTAAACTACTTCCCTGCACAATAAGCCTTCGCAATCTGCGCTGCGACCTTAGCATTATTAAATACAAGTTCAATATTTGCATCAAGACTTGATCCACCAGTGATATCCTTGACTTTCGAAAGTAGGAACGGCGTAGAGTCCTTGCCTTTGACGCCCTTTTCGCAAGCCTCCTTGACAGCCGCTTCGATAGCATTATTTATCATCTCCTCATCCATAGAAAATTCCTCAGGAATAGGATTTGCCATCAGCATGCCCGTATGAAGGCCAGCCCCTCTCTGAGCCTCAAAAGCCTTTGCTGCCTCAAGCGGAGAATCAACCCTGTAGTCAACATTAAATTTACTGCTTCTTGTGTAGAAAGCAGGCAGTTTGTCAGTCTGATAGCCCAAAATAGGAACACCCTTCGTTTCGAGATACTCAAGTGTTAGCGGAATGTCCAAAATAGCCTTGGCGCCAGCACAAACGACCATTACTGGTGTATTTGCAAGCTCTTCGAGGTCCGCAGATATATCCATGGTCTCCTGCGCACCCCTATGCACTCCGCCGATACCACCGGTTGCAAATATAGATACACCTGCCATATGGGCGATAATCATTGTTGTAGCCACCGTAGTAGCTCCATCAAATCCTCTGGCAATAGCCATAGGAATGTCACGCCTTGAACACTTAGTTACCTCAAGACCCTTCTTTCCAAGATACTCAATTTCTTCCTTCTTAAGTCCGCATTTGAGTTTTCCTCCGATTATTGCAGTCGTAGCTGGAACAGCGCCGTTTTCCCTTACAATTTCCTCTACCCTAAGTGCAGTCTCAACGTTTTGTGGATATGGCATCCCATGCGAGATAATTGTAGATTCCAGAGCAACCACAGGGTCACCGTTTGCAAGTGCCTTCCTAACTTCAGGTGCAATTTCCAAATATTTAGTTTCCATTTTAATCCTCCATTTCACTATTGAATTCCTGCTCTTGCAAGAATCTTTTCAACTGTTATATCTTCGTTTATTGTCTGCTCACCCTCGACCGCCATAGCCGATGCGGCAAGCGAGAATTTCACGGTCTCTTCAAGTGTTAAATCATTGAGATAGCTGTAAACAAGCCCCGCCATAAAACAGTCACCTCCGCCCGTAACGTTGGCCAGTTTCACCGGCATAATCGGTGCCTTGATTGTTTTGTTGTGGCTTGCAGCATATACACCATCTCGTCCTAAACTTATAAATACCCTTTTAACGCCCGCATTTAACAAAATATCGGCAGCTTCTTTAAGAGTTTTTTCGTCCACGATACTCACTCCGGAAAGCATTTCGGCTTCCATTTTGTTCGGTTTCAGGGTGTGTATGTATTTAAGAAAGGTTTTGAGTTTTCTCCCCTTCTCCGTCGAAACTGGATCGACAAAAATTGGACCATCATAAATCTCTGTCAGTTTAAGCATAGTTTCTGTGGGAATGTTTGCATCAAGTACGACCGCTTTTGCGTTAGAAATCAGAGATTTTTTGCTTTCGATGTAATCTGGACTGATAAAATCGAACACCCTCATGTCAGCTATCGCAGATACCATGTCCCCATTTTGGTCGGCAATGTATAGATAGGTTGCCGTTTCCTGCCCCCGCACAGCAAGCACATCGCTAAAATCAAGCTTCTCGTGTGGGCTGTGATTTTTGATGGTTTTGCCTACATTATCGTCACCGATAGCGGTCAGCATCTTGGTTTCAATGCCCATCAAACTCATATTATGAGCAATGTTTCTTCCGACACCTCCCATTGTAGTTTTCACAGTTCCAGGATTTGAATCCTCCATTATTAAGTTTGAAAATGGCTTGCCTCCTATGTCCCGTGTTAATCCGCCTATTACGACAACATACTGTTCACCGCCTATTACATAGCCCTTGCCTCTTATCTCACCTTTTTTCATCAGATTTGAGATATGCACAGCAACCGAGGACCTTGCAATTCCAAGATGATCCGCAAGCTCCTGTTGTGAGATCATAGGATTTTGTTTCACAAGTTTTAAAATTTCATGTTCCCTATCGGTCACCATTTTTATCACCCCCCAGCCTCTCCTAATCATTTGTTTATATTATTACACTTTAGTTTACACATGTCAATGTTTTTTCAAAATATATTTAACTTTCCCATATAGGCAGCCGCTGCAATATACTGCAAAAATTTGTTTTGAATGCTCATTCATGATAAAATTAAATTTAGGTATTTTATTTATTATATTGAGAAAGCAGGACGTTTGAATGAATGTAAATCTTGAGAGCAAAGCGCAAGAAATTTTGAATTTACTCGAAGAGAAGAAGATGCCACAGCTTAAAGAACTTTTGGTTGAACTTAAACCCGTTGATATTGCAGATATTGTAGATGAACTTGCTGAGGCCGAAGCAATTGTCGTCTTCAGACTACTCCCAAAGGAACTTGCTGTGGAAGTTTTTTCTTGCTTTGAAATTGACAAACAGAAGAAAATTGCAGAGCTGATAACAGCAAAAGAGCTAAATGAACTCGTATCCGATCTCTACTTCGACGATATGATTGACCTCCTTGAAGAAATGCCGGCAGAGATTGTTTCCGACGTCCTCCAAAATACAGCTCCTGAGCAAAGAAAACTCATTAATCAATTCCTTGCATACCCTCCACATTCCGCTGGAGCACTTATGACAATAGAATTTGTCGAGTTGTCCCCAGAATGGACCGTGCGTGAGGGAATTGAACATGTCAGAGAAGTAGGTCTTACAAAGGAAACCATTTATACATGTTACGTAATCAACAAGACAAAGAAGTTGCTCGGCATTCTTTCTCTCAGGGAGCTCGTTACCGCAAATCTAGATTTGAAAATTGAAGACATCATGGATGAAGACGTAATAACGGTGAACACACATGATGACCAGGAAGACGTCGCAGATACCCTTAAGAGATATGGTTTCCTCGCGCTTCCAGTTGTTGACAATAACTATAGATTGACTGGAATAATCACATTCGACGACATCATCGACGTTATCGAAGATGAGGCTACCGAAGACTTCCAGAAGATGGCTGCAATGACTCCATCCGACGAAGCTTACCTAGACCTCTCTGTATTTGCACTTGCAAAGCACAGAGTAATGTGGCTTTTGATACTTATGATTTCAGCGACCTTCACCGGAGCCATCATTGAAGGATATCAAGAAACCCTCGACAGGCTGACTATTTTGTCGGCATTTATCCCAATGCTCATGGACACAGGTGGTAATGCTGGCTCACAGTCATCAACGCTGATAATTCGTGGGCTGGCAACAGGGGATATAGAAACAAAAGACTTCCTCAAGGTTCTTTGGAAAGAAATTCGAGTTGCAGTAATATGCGGTGTCATTCTTTCTGCCGTGAACTTTGCACGGCTTGTCTTCATTAATAATCTGGCTACACCGATTGCATTTGCCGTTTCTGTTACGCTCGTATGCACGGTTCTCATGGCTAAGATCGTCGGAAGCATGCTCCCGATTATCGCCGAGAAATTGAAACTTGACCCAGCAATCATGGCGGGACCACTGATTACAACTATCGTGGATGCCGGAGCTCTTATGATTTATTTCAGGCTTGCAACGTCGATTCTGCATTTGATTTAAACTAAAACAAAATATCCAACATGGAGTGTGCAGGCTCTCGCCCCCGTTTAGCTAATTTAAAGGACTATACTGCGCCGCTTCTAGAGCTGGAATCTGGATCAAACGACCCGACCGCTTATACCTTGACAATTATATTCATATCGATCCTTAAGGGGACAAGCACATCTATACCGATTTTAATTTTAACTCAGATCGTGCTCGGCATTGCAATTGGATTCATCGCGGGTTATCTTGTAAAAAAAATTATTAACTTTTTCAATTTTTCACAAGATGGACTCTTTACTGTTTTTATGCTCGCAGTCGTATACCTAGCATTCGCAATTTCAAACATCTTAGGAGGAAACGGTTATCTGACAGTCTATCTGCTCGGTATATATGTTGGAAATCAAGAATTTATAGGCAAGCGTTACATTGTATTCTTCTTTGACGGATTCACAAATTTGGTTCAAATCGGAATGTTCTATCTCCTAGGACTGCTATCAAACTTTGCGAGTCTAAAAAGCGCCATGCCGCTCTCGATTATAGCCGCCATTTTTCTTACTGTTGTCGCAAGACCACTTGCTACATATATTTTGGTCAGACCATTTAAGAGGAGCCTAGCTCAGATATTTATACTCTCACTCGCCGGACTTCGCGGTGCTGCTGCGATTGCTTTTGCCATAATCGTTGTAAATTCGCACGCACCTGTGGACACCGATATATTTCACATAGTCTTCGGAATATGTCTTCTGTCGCAGCTCGTTCAGGGGGCTGTATTGCCAGTATTTTGTAAGAAACTTAAAATGGTTGATGAAAATGACACTGTCCTAAAAACTTTCAATTACTACCAGGACAAGTCAGACGTAGGGTTCATCGTTTCGGATATTCCTCAATCAAGCATTTTGTGTGGTAAAAAAATCAGGGATTTGCATCTCGCTTTTGATTTTATTATAGCTAAGATCATACGTGACAACAAAACAATTATCTCTCGCGGCGATACTGTTCTACAAGCTAGCGACACCATTATCGTCGGGGGGCGAATCGTACTTTGATCCTGTCGGCCAAGAACTCATGGAACTTAAAATCTCAAGTTCACATCCTTGGCTGAATATGAAATTATGTGATCTTAAGTTAACAAGCGATTCATTAGTGGTTATGATCCAAAGCAAGGAAGGTAAGATCGTCATACCGATTGGGGAAACAAAAATGCTTGAAGGTGATACTGTAATCATACTAAAAGTTTCAAGATAGCAAAAGCGAGAGTTATAGGAACAAAAGTTAACAAATACCAAATAAAAACCGCATGTAGCGTAATCTTCAAATCTCCTGAAGACCGCCCATGCGGTTTGTTTTTCTGTGTTATACAGATTCTTATCTCATTCTAGCAAATAACGTAACAGCCTATGCCGTTATTATCTATTCACTATTTAAGCTTATTCAGCTTCCTTGCCGTACATCTTTCTGAGTACCATCAAAGTTCCAAGCATTAACAAGAATGCAGCTGGAAGAGCAATTGCGATATTCTTAACAAAGCCTGCAATTATGTATGCTACGAATGATACGCCAGCAACTGTAAATGCATAAGGTAGCTGAGTATTAACGTGGTTAATGTGGTTACACTGAGCACCTGCAGAAGCCATGATAGTTGTATCTGATATTGGTGAGCAGTGGTCGCCGCAAACGGCACCAGCCATACAAGCTGAGATTGAGATTATCATCATCTGAGGATCGTTGTTCTCAAATACTGCAACTACGATAGGAATAAGGATACCAAATGTTCCCCATGATGTACCTGTTGCAAATGCTAAAAGTACAGCAATGATAAATATGATTGCTGGTAAGAAGCTCATGAATGATCCAGCACTGTGCTCTACAAAGTTAGCAACGTATGGAGCAGCTCCAAGGCTGTCTGTCATTGCCTTCAAAGACCAAGCAAATGTCAAGATAAGAATTGGCGGAACCATTGCCTTAAATCCCTCAGGGATACATTCCATACAATCAGTAAAGCTTAAAACTTTTCTTGAAGTATAGAATATAATAGCAAGAATTAGTGCTAGAACACTTCCTGAAGAAAGACCAACAGATGCGTCAGAGTGAGAGAATGCTGATACGAAGCTCTTTCCTGAGAAGAATCCACCTGTGTACAACATTCCAAGTGCGCATAAAATAATCAAAACGATAACAGGAAGAACCAAGTCAATCATGGTTCCAGTACCTTTGATTACATCATCTTTAGCATCAGCATATGGTCTGTCAGGTGTAGTATAAAGGTCACCTTCGATTGCATTGTCTTCGTGCTTTCTCATTGGACCAAAGTCGAATTTAAGCACTGTGAGCATAATCATTGTGAATATTGTAAGTAGAGCATAGTAGTTGTAAGGGATTGCTCTGATAAATACAGAGAAACCATCTTCACCAGGTACGAATCCTGTTACTGCAGCAGCCCAAGATGAAATTGGAGCTATGATGCAAACAGGAGCAGCTGTAGCGTCGATGAGATATGCTAGCTTAGCACGAGAAACCTTATGCTTATCTGTGATAGGTCTCATAACACTACCTACTGTCAAGCAGTTGAAGTAGTCGTCAACGAAGATCATAACACCAAGTGCAACTGTTGCGAGCTGAGCACCAAGTCTAGTTTTAATCTTTACTTCTGCCCATTTACCAAAAGCTGCCGAAGCACCTGTTCTGTTCATTAGTGCAACAACAATACCTAGTACAACCAAGAATACAAGAATACCTACGTTGTAAGTGCTTGAAAGAACGGAAACAATACCGTCTTGTAGAACATGGTTTACAGTTCCTTCAAAGGTGAAGTTTGAATAGAACAAACCTCCTATTACAATACCGATGAATAGTGAGCTGTAAACTTCTTTAGTAATAAGTGCTAGTCCGATAGCTACGATTGGTGGAACCAATGACCAGAATGTAGAATACATTGCAGGTTTGTAATCATCTCCACCACCTTCAGCAAATACCATGAGATAACTCATGAGTACAATTGCTACCAGGAAAATCGTTCCCAGTGCAATTCGTTTTACTGTGGGTTTCATTTCTTTACCTCCTAAAATAATTGTTAATAAAAATACTATACCCCTATTGTAGTACATTACTTTTTTTTGTCAATGCTTTAGCAAGGTAATTTGAAAAATGATTAAATATACATTCATTGTATACTTAACTACATGCTGTCCTTTATACGAACAGCCACCATCCTTGATTCTGCCCTAACTTCTCCTGCTGCTACCATCTTCATTACAACAATAATTTTTCTTTCTCCAATTTCTTCTGCCTCAGATGTTACTGTTATTGTTTCCCCCATGGGAACAGGTTTTCTGAAATCGATCTCAAGCCTAGCAGTGATATAGCGAGTTATCACCGTATCTGCTTCAAGTTTTAATCCTTGATTATGGTGATTAAACCATGCCGCAGAAGCAGTTCCGTGGCAATCAAACAAAGTTGCTATCAGACCCCCAAATAAATTTGCAGGTACTCCCCCGCTATATTTCTTTTCTGGCAAAAAATTTGAAATACATTTACTACCATCCTCATTCGGATAAGTATGCAAATGCAATCCATCTTTATTCTTAGCCCCACATCCCCAGCAGTTTTGAAATCGTTCCCCATATGTATCTTGAATAGCTATTTTGTTTTGAATATCACACATATTCTATATCTCTCCTTAAATCTAACTTAACTTTCTCTTTCATATAAAATATCTTTCAAAGAATATAATATCACAAAACACTGCCTTTGATTATTCTTTTTACAAACATCCTCCACCGCACTTTACGCTATGAGCATTTCTATGCTAAAACAAAGTAAAACGCCATACCAACTTATTTTGCTGATATGACGTTATTGATAAAATATCTTGATCTATGTACAAAAGACCTGTGCCGATCTTGTCGAAAAATCGCCCAAAGTATGAATGTTGTCTTTCTGCATGCTCCCTCCTTGGTTTTGCGAGTGTTTTGATGTTAGTCTTGTTTGGTAATAAAATTTTATTCTGCTTCGATTTCCTTGATCATGAACTCGGTCCCTTGGAGAAGCCATGTTTTGTCGCTGCCACAGGTTGGGCAAATTTTTCCATGCTTTACTGTCGGATAGTCGGAATTACAGCCGTCGCAGTGAGTTATTGCATCGATTTTCTCTATATCTAACTCCGCGCCCTCAAATAGTTCCTCCTTATCAGCTGCCCATCGAAAACAACTCGTAAGATATGAGGGAATTATGGTCGACACTTCCCCAAGTTGCAAAGTGACTTTATTTATTTTACTCACCTGATTCTCGGCAGCTACTTTTTTGAGGTCATCTAATATGTGAAACACAACTCCCAGTTCATGCATTTTTATTTATTCCCTTTAAATTTAATTTTAATAGCTTGTTTGGCTGCATAAGGCAAAATATATTTCAATTTATCTTCGGCAACCCTCATGTTGGAGCAATCTGGATTCTCTCTGTACAAGTGGATCGCGTCAAAGTCGCACTTGGTCGTACAGACTCCGCATCCTATACATTTGTTTTCATCCACGATAGACGCACCGCAAGATAGACACCTTGAAGTTTCAGTTTTTATCTGTTCCTCAGTCAAAGTCAGATTAGCATCTCTGAAAGATTTCTTCCTGTCAATCTCTGAATTAATCCCGTGTTTCTGCCTTCCTGCAGTGTCGTAGCTCATTATTGAAATATCTTCTTTATCAAGAGTTTTAAATTCATATCTATTTCTTCCAATAGTTAGAGATGAGTTCGGCTGAACAAATCTGTGGAGCGAAATAGCGCCCTGCTTGCCTGCAGCAATAGCATTAATCGCGAAACTTGGTCCTGTATAAACATCGCCACCCACAAAGATATCTCTTTCTCCTGTCTGATATGTAACCTGATCTGCTACAGCGCTCTGTCCTCTTCCCAACTCTACGCCAGCACCATCAAGCAAGTTACCCCAGATAATCGACTGACCAACAGACAAGAAGAGGTGCCTACATGGAATAGTAATTGTATTTTCATCATCGAAAACTGGTGCAAAATGTCCGCTATCATCAAAAACTTTCACGCACTTCTTAAGTACAACTCCCGTTACCTTGCCGTTTTCAACAAGGATTTCCTTTGGACCCCAGCCTGGACTTATTTCAACGCCTTCCTCCGTCGCTTCCAGAATCTCTTCTTCACTTGCTGGCATGTTTTCACGGTCTTCTAAACAAAACATCTTGATAGCCCTAGGGTCATCGGCACATCTTTGGGCTGATCTTGCCACATCAATTGCGACATTTCCCCCTCCAATGACTACCACATCTCCCTCTATATCAAATGCTTCTTCTCTGCCGACTTTATGGAGAAAATCAACGGCAGTCATAACGCCTTCTGCATCTTCTCCCTCAAGACCAATACCTCTGCCACCTTGACATCCTATTGCAACGTAGAAAGCTTTGTAGCCTTCCTTTCTCAAGTCATCAAGAGTTATGTCCTTTCCAACTTCAACGCCAGTTTTGATGGTTACACCCATCTCCTTGATAATATCGATCTCTGCCATTATGACGTCTTTTTCTAGTTTAAAACTAGGGATGCCATAGGTCAGCATTCCGCCTGGTTTTTCATTTTTTTCAAAGATTGTAGGTGAATATCCCATCTCAGCTAGATAAAAAGCACAACTTAAACCAGCAGGACCTGCTCCTATTACTGCTATTTTTTCGTCAAAATAGCCTTTAACCGCTGGCACTACTTTCTCCGGAATATATCTGGTTTCCTTATTCAAATCCTGGTCTGCTATGAATTTCTTAACTTCGTCAATAGCAACAGGCTTATCTATTGTACCTCTAGTACACTCATCTTCGCAAATTCTGTTGCATATTCTGCCACAAACTGCAGGAAGAGGATTGTTCTTTTTGATTAAGGCAAGGGCTTCTTGGTATCTACCTTGAGATGCCATGTTAATGTAACCTTGAACAGCTATGTGAGCTGGACAGGCGGTTTTACATGGCGCAGTTCCCGTATCGTAACAGTTAATTCTGTTATTATCCCTGTAATCTTCATCCCACATTTCCGGTCCCCATTTTTGCTCGCTTGGAAGAGGATGTTTTGGATAATTAACCTCACTGCCATCTTTCTTGCATAATTTCTGTCCAAGTTTTACGGCTCCTGCAGGGCAATATTCAACACAGCGGCCACAAGCCACACAGTTTTCCTTCTTTACTCTCGCCACATAAGCTGATCTTGACATGTTAGGAGTGTTGAAAAGTTGGGATGTTCTAAGAGCATAACAGACATTTACGTTGCAGTTACAGATCGCAAATATTTTGTCTTCTCCGTCTATGTTTGTTATCTGGTGCACAAAACCGTTGTCTTCGGCCTTTTTGAATATTTCAAGTGCTTCTTCCTTATCGATGTATCTACCGCCCTTTTGAGTTTCAACAACATAATCAGCCATATCTCCTACGGCTATACACCAATCATGAAAATCATCTGCACAACCCTCATCATAGGTTTTTCTTGACATTCTGCAGGAACATGGGCTTGCTGCATATTTGCCTTCGTATTTTTCAAGCCAGTGAGAAATATGCTCAATAGACACAGACTTATCTTCCATTGAAATAGCCTGCTCTACAGGAATTACGTGCATTCCTATACCTGCTCCTCCTGGAGGTACCATTGGCGTTACCTTTTCTAATGGCAGTCGTGTCATTCTTTCGAAGAATCTTCCAAGTTCAGGATGCTCGTTGAGCAGATCTTCGTTCATATTACAGAATTCCCCAATTCCAGGAACAAATCTTGGCAATACCCATCGCTTCTCGTGCTTTGGATTCAAACCGTCGAGATTCTCCCAGTTATATTCTAAAAGGCCTGTATAGGACATGTGGTCAAGCATTTCCGTCAGTTTTTCCGTTTCAATGCCAGATAGTTTCTGAATCTCCTCAAAAGTTTTTGGCTTCCTTACGCCTAGTTTCAAGGCAAGAAGAGCTTCCTCGTCAGTCGCAAGGGGTGCAAGCCCCCAATATTCTGGATCGTCCTTAGTTATTTTCTTAAGGCCTAATTTCTGCGGCACTCGGTCAGTTATCATTTTAGCCAGCTTCGCTATTGGTTCTCTTATAGGGCCATCATCTTTAATATAATCTGGTTTGTTTATATTCATTATTTTACCTTCCATTCCTTTACTTGATCAGCTAGCCACTGAACAAAATCTTCTATGCCTTCTCCCGTCTTTGCCGAAATCGGAATTATAACTGCATCTTTATTTCTCATTTTTATATTGGAAACGCATTTGTCCATATCGAAGTCGAAAAAATCAGCTACATCTACTTTGTTGATTAAAACTACGTCGCAAACCGAGAACATTAGAGGATATTTCAGCGGTTTATCGTCGCCTTCAGGAACAGACAAAATCATAGCGTTTTTGCATGCTCCTGTGTCAAATTCAGCTGGGCAAACGAGGTTTCCAACGTTTTCTAATATTGCCAGATCTATGTCGCTTTCCTCAAGAGATTCAAGCCCCTGCCTGGTCATGTCGGCATCCAGATGGCACATCCCGCCCGTATGGAGCTGAACAGCCTTCACTCCTGTGTTTGCAATGGTTATAGCATCAACATCCGAATCAATATCTGCCTCCATTACTGCGATTTTCATCTTATCCTTGAGAAGATTTATAGTTTTGGTCAAGGTCGTCGTTTTCCCAGAACCCGGCGATGACATGAGGTTCAGAAGAAAAACCCCCTTATCTTTCAGGTCTTTTCTTAGCAAATCAGCCCTCTCATCATTACTTGCGAACACACTTTGCTTAACTTCTATTATTTTCACTTTATCCATTGACACACCTCATAAAATCATTATTTTGTCGTGCGCAGCTATATAGCATTGAGACTCCTCTCGTATGCCTCGTCATAATCCCTGGTGCCCTTCCAAATCTCATGTTTGTATGGATTAACTCCCAGTTTTTTCGCCTTTTTAATAATTGCAGCAAACACTGCCAGGTTAATGAGAATCGACAAAACAGCCACGACGCCCATTGTATGAGGCGCAACAGATTGAGGATGAACATTTGGATCCATAATTCCGTCCGAATACATCACCGGCAGCACTGAGAACACACTTGAGTCCTGGAAAAGTGGGAAAACTTGTGCAAACATACACCATGTAGCCAAAGTATTCGCCCTATTTTGTATCCATCCGCCCTTATTCCAGAACATTGCTGCTACTGTTGGTGCAAGAAGCAGTGCAAATCCGCAATACCATGAGTGAGTTGGCAGATTCAGATAGGTATATTCAAAGTTCCATACATCATACGCCAAAATATACATCCAAGTCATGTCAGGCCAAAGCATGTCATCTTTCTTTTTGGATGAGTAAATGCCCCACCAGCCTGTCATGCACAATATATTCACAAGTCCAGCCAGCCCATTAGCGATGTTCCACCATCCGCCGTATAGCCAAACGCCTTCTGAGGATAACCACCATCTAGAGCCTGTTTCCGACAAAGCCATGCTTCCTTTAATGGCACTCTCAAAGTCAGATCCAACGGCGATAAGAATATTAATCGCTACAATAACAAAAGGGAAGGCCTTAAACCAATCAGTCTTCCCAATCCCCTGCTTATATTTTAGCATCATAAATCCAATGCATCCTGCTGTTGCCGCATAAAGTTTCGCATAGTGAAACCAGCTATTCATGTTTGTATACGTTTGATTGTTAAGTGCCCATTCCGCTCCCCTTGCAGCGCCAATATAAATTGCAACAAAATATATTGTTAGGGCAATAGGTAATGCAACAAAGAAGGCATAGCCTCCGATTTTGCTTCTTCTCTGTATTTCATTAGTGATAATAAGTCCTGCAAAGACCAGAATCCAGCCTAGAAATTGATAGGATGAAAATTCCCCATAGACCTGAAAAAACATAATTCCCTCCTCAAAATGAATAAATAATTATTTAATTAATATAGATAAAATATAACATATTGTGATTTTCTTGTCAATTAAAAATAGGCATTTGAGGGAGCTTTAAATCACAGTTTTCGTTTGCTTCTTATGCCTTTTAGGAATTGAATCATCTTGTATTTCATAGGATGTGGGTAGTATATAAATGCTCCGACTTTTTTGATGATATATCCGTTAAAATTCTGCTTAAATCTCAGCACCCCATCGCTACCATCAAATTTGCCCTCTACACCAAAAAAGTTATACAATGGTATACCCTTCTCGATTGTTCTCTTCATGGCTTCGAACTGTATCATAAAAGCTCCCGGAAGCTTTTGATATTTTGTTGATGAACCGCCAACAAAATATATTGCTTGATTTTCCAAATAAACGATTACCATATTTGCTAATTGAATTACATTAGTATTAGCATTCTCTCTAAACTCTTCTAACATTTTGATTTCCTTAGCTAGAGATTCTATTTTTTGTTTATTTCCTTTTGGAGATTCGTTTAGTTTCTCAATGAGATTTGTCAGATTCTTTATAGAGTGATTTATATCTATTTCGGATACCAAAAATTCAGCGCTTTCAGAAAACATATCGTAAAAAGTCTGATAATATTCAAAAGGCAGGTCGCTAAAATGCTGTCTCCTCGATGTTTCTACGGTTAGCCTATTAAACTCTTCCAACTCATCCTTAGATATGGCTCTTACCCGCAGGTTCATATCTCTACCTTTTTTTATTTTTCTTTGAGCGTTGTAGTTGAACGACTTCAGAAGTTCATCTTCCCTAAGCGTAGAGAACCCACTCAGATCCTTTACAAAATGATAGTCAGGTGATCCTTCAAAGCTTCCTATAGAGCCGTCATTTACGATATATCCCATTTTTTGCATATTATCTAAACACGTAGAATCTACTTTGCCTATTGCATTTCCTTCTTGATCCAAGTTGCAATAATTTTTGTCAGGCTTTACAACGAGTTTCAGGCAATTTATCTGTTTTGCATAGTCTTTTAATTTTTCATAAAAAATATATTCGGTTTCGGGATTTGTCGATATGGCTCCGGTCATCAAATCCACTCTAACGCCTAAAAAGACTTTCCTTATTACAGCTAGGGCTACAGCTAAAACTTCCCCGTTATCCACCAAGCCGAGGAATTCGGTTTCGCTGTTGTTTGCTTTAAGGACCTCGCTCATTTCGCTCTTTTGTAAAAATGTATTTATCTTAACTTGTTTTAAATAATTATCGTATGTTTGCTTCGATATTTGCTCGATTTCCACTGTATACTCCTATTAAATGTCATCTAACATGCTTTTTTAGATATTGGAATTACTTATTTATTCTCCATGCAAAAAAGCTTGCCCAGTATGACTCTTCTTTATCAAAGACTTCAATTTCTTCTTTTGTCATATTATATGGATAATCCTGAAATAAGTTATATATCTTTTTTCTATCAAAACTTATATTAACTTCGCCAGTAACACCTATTTTGTTAGTCCACCATATTTTTGAGTTTTTATTTTTCTTTTCTTTGTAGAAATCTTCATAGCCCTTTATCCGGCAAATTGCGTATATATAATTTTCGTCGTCGTAAAAATCACTATTTTGCATCTACAATTACTCCTATTCACTTAGTTGTTTAATCAGGATTATTAAATCTAATGAAGCTTTTTAATTTTTCTTGTGGATCATCAATTATTTCCCTATATATTCAAGTTTTAAATTTTTGTTTAATTCGCTTTGGAATACGTCAATTTCTATATTGTTTTTGGCCATATTATACCTCCATATATTCCCATAATCAGCAATTGTATTATTAATATAAGTTTACTAGTTACTGTCCTGATTGTAACGTTAATCTGTAAAAGTCTCACAAATATATCATTAGTATAGTGTTTTAATGCTATTCTCATTTTTCTCCGTAAGTTTTCCTAATATAAAAGTTCCAGCCTTATGTACGGATCAGCCCCGCTCACGCGGATACTACTCCATAAGGATTCTTTAGCATATCCTAAGATAACATCTCTATTTGAAAATCCATTACTCTAGCAACTACTTCGTCTTTCCACATGACATCAAAATTTCTAAAAATGCTATTTTCTCTAAACATAATTTAATACCACAATCGGTGCCACCCGTAAAACGGGTGGTTCGAACTGGGGCTATAAGCCCCTCTAACTGACCCGCGCCTAAAGA
>JRNA01000017.1 GCA_000758905.1 Clostridiales bacterium S5-A14a | reverse complement strand
ATATGCAGATAACAGAATAGACAGTTATATGAGCTTTAAGCAAGGCGGTAGAAGTAAAAATCTATCGTCATTTTTTATTGCAACAAACAGGAGGGAAACTATATGCAAGAAAATAAAAATGAACAGAATACAGGAACAAAGACAATAAAGAAGATTGGGAAAGCAACCTATGAGGTTGTCGTTCACTTCAACGAAAATGCTACTGAAACTATGCAAGATAAATTGAAACGCATAATGCTTAGAGAAATGGAGAGTGAAAAACATCAAAAAAATGATAAAAATGATTAGAAAGTCCTTGACAAGTTGTTACAGGATAGGCGGATTGATATGAACATAATAACTAAATTTAAAGCTGTGTAATTTGAGTGTGATGTTGTAATGCTTGGTAAAAAAATGTATAATTGAAATTAATACTGAGCGAGGAGGGGAGTGCTATTGAATCATAATAATTCATATGATTTTGAAACGATTAGAGAAGATACATTAAAAAATATTTTGGAACTCCTCGATGATAAGAAGTATTTTAAGGCTAGGGATGAAATCCTTAAACTTAATGCACCTGATATCGCCGATATTTTGGACGAAATCGAAGAGGAGGAAGGCGAGCAAGCCGTTATTTTGTTTAGGCTTTTGCCCAAGGATATCAGTGTCGATGTCTTTGCCGAACTTTCAAGCGATGACCAGATTAAGATTGTAAATATTATTACGGATAAGGAACTTGATTATATAATTCAGGAACTTGATTTTGACGATAAGATTGACATTCTAGAGGAGCTTCCGGCGAACGTTGTCGACAAAATTTTAGAGAAGACTCCGAAAAACGAAAGGAAGATGATAAACACATTCCTGAACTATCCCGATACCAGTGCGGGAAGCCTTATGACGCCTGACTACATAAGTCTCCAGAAAGATTGGACGGTTGAAAGGGCCATGAGGCATATTAAAGAAGTAGGAATGGATGCCGAGACGATTTATACATGCTATGTGAAGGATGCAGGTAGGAAACTCATAGGAATTGTTTCGCTTTCAACGCTTGTGGTGAGCGATGACAGTGCAAAAATCAAAGATATAATGCGCACAGAGTACGTATACGAAAGTGTATACGATGACCAGGAAGTCGTTGCCTCGGACTTTGTGAAATACGGATTTCTCGCGCTGCCAATTGTTGATAATGAACATCGGCTTGTTGGAATTGTAACAGTCGACGATATCCTCGATGTAATTGAGGAAGAAACGACAGAGGACTTTGAGAGGATGAACGGTGTCCTTGATTTTGATACAGTTGAGAGGGATTATCTAGATATTTCTGTATTAAGACACGTCATGAATAGACTCCCATGGCTTGTAATACTCATGGTATCATACGTTGTGACCGGCTCCGTTATCTCGAAATATGAGGTCTTGATTTCAGATCAGTCAAGCCTTGTTGTCTACATGCCGATGCTTATGGGGACTGCGGGAAATACGGGCTCTCAGGCTGCGACACTCGTAATACGTGGAATTGCTACAGGAGAGATTCTAACAAAAGACGTCTTTCGCGTTCTCAGCAAGGAGTTTAGAGTCGGCGCAGTGATAGGAATTGTGCTAAGCGTTTTGAACTTCTTTAGGATATGGATTTTGGAAGGACAACCAAGCTCGATCGCCTTTACGGTCTGTGCATCAATGCTTGCGATAGTAATATTTGCGAAGGTGCTCGGATCGATGATTCCGCTAATCGCAAAGACATGCAAGATTGACCCAGCGCTAATCGCCAACCCTGCGATTTCTTCAATATCAGACACGGTGACATGTATGACCTACTTCACCATGGCGGCAATATTTCTGGGTGTCTAGATAGAATAATATAGACGATAAAATAAATTATGTAAATATAATAGGATGAAAAGTTAAAGCGTAAGGTTACGTAAATAGGGAGAGTAGTATGAATATTGAAAAAAATTATGTTATGGAAAAGCTACCTATGCACCCTGATCATTATAGCAAGGCCGAGGTCGGTAAAACTCTGATAGTTGCTGGTTCTGAATCCATGCTCGGCTCGGCTGTGTTTTCATCTGGAGGTGCTATGAGGGCAGGTGCTGGCATGGTATATATCTCAACAGATCCAGGTCTGCATTTTGCCGTTCAAAACTGGGTACCAGAAGCGGTTTACACCACCTGGGATAATGTTGAAAATTTCCTAGATAAATATAATTCCGTTGCATTTGGACCAGGACTTGGACAGGGCGAAGACGTAGTCGAGAAACTTGCATTCCTCTGTGATAATTTCAACAAAACATTGATCATCGATGCGGATGGTTTAAATGTGATAGCTGCAAGCGAAGAACTGCAGAGCAAGATAAAGCAGAGGACAAAACGCGGTGATGCAACGATTCTAACCCCTCATTACCGTGAGGCACAGAGGCTAAAGGGCATCGATGTAAGCGATAGGCTAAAGGAGAGCAGGCGCTTTGGACATGACGTTTCGAGAAGGGGATTAGCGAAACAGCTACACGAGAAATTCGGTGCCACTATAGTAATGAAGGGCGCGGGCACCATCGTGTATGACGGAGGCGACTATTTTGTTAATACGACAGGAAACGTCGGCATGGCGACAGCTGGATCGGGAGATGTATTAACGGGAATAATTGCTTCGTTTGCAGCTCAGGGCATCCCAGCCGTGGATGCGGCGATTTGCGGAGTATACGTGCACGGACTTGCAGGCGATAGGGCAGCGGAAGACCTTGGATGCTGCGGTGTTTTGGCGCGAGATATAATGAACAAAACAGCTTTTGCTCTAAAGTCATTGGGAAGATAGCATTTCGAAGAAAGTTTTGGAGGTATCATACGAAATGGATTACAAAGAATATGAGGACATTGCTTCACAGATAAGGCAGCATGTTATCAGGGCGATTTACAATGCGAAATCTGGACATCCGGGGGGATCTCTTTCTGCCACAGATATTTTGACAGCGTTGTTTTTTAAGGAAATGAATATTGATCCTGAAAATCCTGAAAAAGAAGACAGGGATATGTTCGTGCTCTCGAAGGGGCATGCGGCTCCAGGACTTTATGCGACGATGGGCGTGAGGGGCTATTATCCTGTTGAGGAGATGTATTCGCTGCGTAAACTCGGAAGTAAATTCCAGGGCCATCCAAGTTCATATAAGCTGCCTTGCCTTGAGCATTCTACGGGATCGCTCGGACAGGGATTTTCGGCGGCTGTTGGCATGGCAATAGGTGCTAGGCTGAAGGGCTTAGGCCAAAGAGTTTACACGATTCTTGGCGATGGAGAACTTCAGGAGGGTCTTGTTTGGGAAGCTGCGATGTGTGCGGCTCATTATAAACTTGACAATCTATGTGCCTTTGTTGACTGGAACGGACTCCAAATTGACGGAGCCAACGATGATGTAATGACTGTAAAACCTATTGACGAAAAATTCAAAGCGTTTGGCTGGAATGTGCTGATTATAGATGGCCATAACTTCGCGGAGATCTTCGAGGCACTTGATGCAGCAAGGGATTTCAAGGGTAAACCAACTATGATCGTTGCAAAGACGCACAAAGGACAGGGCGTTTCGTTCATGACTGATCAGGCGGGCTGGCACGGCAAGGCACCTAATGAAGAACAGGCAAAGACTGCGATTGAAGAACTTGGAGGTGAGTGGTAATGGGTTTTTTGAAAATTAAGGATACAGTTTTGCAGGACAACAAAATAGCAACGCGCCAGGCTTACGGCGAGGTGCTTGTTGAGGTTGGCGCTGAAAATGAGAATTTGATTGTGATGGATGCGGACTTATCAGCCTCTACTCAAACAAAAAAATTTGCTAGTGCATATCCTGACAGATTTTTCAACGTAGGAATCGCGGAGCAGAATTTATTCGGAACTGCGGCAGGCATTGCTCATACGGGTAAGGTTGTTTGCGCATCGACATTTGCAATGTTCGCGACAGGCAGGGCTTATGAGATTATAAGAAACTCAATTGCTTATCCTGAACTCAATGTCAAGGTATGTGCGACACATTCGGGCATCACAGTTGGCGAGGATGGCGCTTCCCATCAGACTTTTGAGGATCTGGCACTTATGAGGGTTATCCCAGATATGACGGTTGTTTGCCCGTCCGATGCTACAAGTACAAAAGAGCTTATGAGGCAGGTCATTGCGCACGATGGTCCAGTATATGTACGACTTGGACGCTCGGGCGTTCCTGTTTTGTATGAAGAATACGATGGACCGGCTCCTTCAAAGGATGAACTCGAAAAAGACGATGATGAGTTCTGCCCAGTTGTTGATTTTAAAATCGGAAAATCAGTAATGGTTAGACCGGGTGAAGATGTGACCCTAATCGCTACCGGCATCATGGTCGCTGAAGCCTTAAAGGCAGCGGAGTGGCTTGAGAGCAGGGGAATCAGCACCAGGGTTATAGATATGCATACAATCAAACCAATTGATGAAGATGCGATAGTTGATGCTGCATTGGAAACCAAGTTAATTGTTTCCTGTGAGGAGCATTCAATCTTAGGCGGGCTAGGCTCTGCGATTGCAGAAGTGCTTGTGAGATGCGCACCTACACAGATGAGATTCATTGGCCAGTGCGATACTTTTGGCGAATCAGGTAAACCTGAGGAATTGCTGAGAAAATACGGCATGACATGGCAGGATATCTGTGATGAGGTCTTTGAGTATTTCGATAAATAGAAGATTATTTAAATAAATTAATATAGGATCATTTCGATAAATTGAGGATCATTTTGCTAGGATTTTTGCTGGATTAATAGAATCTTTTGTGTTATACTGCTATAGTTATAAAAAATTGCGGAGAGTTGTCAGAGTGGTCGATCGTGCGGCACTCGAAATGCCGTGCCCTTAAACGGGCCCAGGGTTCGAATCCCTGGCTCTCCGCCAAATGCAAAAAATGAAACGGTTGCAATCACTTGGTTACAGCCGTTTTTATTTTGTAAAATTTCAAATTGACAGCAACCGTGACAGCAACCAGCATTTAAAAATTTTTCTTCCGCTAAAAAATATATACAAAAAAACCTGAATCTGCCATACAATGTAGATTCAGGTTTTTGGTGCGCTTAAAGGGACTCGAACCCCCAACCTTCGCATTCGTAGTGCGCTACTCTATCCAATTGAGCTATAAGCGCAAGATTGTTTTAATACAGAGTTTTGAACGTATAGGATATGCTGTGTTAAGAAAACAAATAATCCAAGCATCAAAACACAATACATAAATTATACTAAAAATCATGTAAAAAGTAAAGTTTTTTGTCGCTTTTGCAATAAGCAATAATAAGAAATTTTAATTATGAGCCAAGCCATATTGGGGAAAGTCGTTCTCATACTTGAAAAAAACATTGTCATAATGCTAAACTATAAACTTTTCAAAACTTCTAAAAGCAGAATTAAAGAAATCCCAGAGCCCAGGTTTTATTTTGCCTTCTTCGCATAAAAATATCCGTTTATAACTACACTCTGAAATAAGTGCGGTGTCAAACTTATTCAGAAATTGTATGTTACCGCCATTCAGTTTTTCTCTGATGAATGATTTCGGAATGCCGCTAGTATAGTCGTTTACAAGCCACATTAGGGGTTTATTTTTCTCTCGAAAACTTTCTATTGAATTGATATCATCATAGGCATTTTCAATGAATATTCTAGATGAAGATGAAACAGCAACGAGAATATCCATATGATTAAATAATTCTTCTTTATTTGATCCTCGGCCTAAGTTGTATATGAGTAAAGAACTATCATTAACAGATATATGTTTAGATGATATTTTATAGATATCATGATTAAATTTATTTTGTTGTGTGATAGATACTGCATCACTTGTCAAAAAATCAAAATTATAACCTGGGACAAGCCATTTTACTCCAAGCCATGTGTTTGGGAATTTATTTATTTTTAAATCAGATTTATATTTAGAGGAATTATCGATCAGCAAGTCGGTATAGATATCCAGAAAATTATATTTATCGACGAATCGATTGATATTATATTGCGAAAAAAATTTTCTATTGCAATCTTCTAAAGGCGCTAGCTGAATATAAGCTACAGAAGGCGTTTCGTAATTTAAAAAATAATTATCCGCTATCCATATTGCAAAACAAGAAGATAATTCCGTTGCATTTACATATGGACCAGCTCCCACAAATCCAATTTTGATAGGCTCGGCATTGAATATTTTAGACTTATTTGGCTTGATTTTATTAACCTTCTTCATAAGTATTATTTCCCTTTTCATTGCATTAATTGCTATAATTTTTATTTAGATTAGATCAAAATAAAGAATGGGAATATCAAGAAAATTAGACTGACGCATTCCATATTAACTTGTTATTCCCATAATTTTATTAACATTCAACTATATTTAGAAGTTTGTGAGTTATACTATTTTGAAGCTTAAATAGATATTTAGTTATGATTTATTTTGTTGATTTACTATTATCATATACCGGCTTATCATAGCTTTCTACAAGATGTCTTGCATATCGTTGTTTTGTTTTTATGAAATTTGAGCGTCCCATTGAATACGTCATACCGTTCTGCATGCAAAATAAGCAAATCGCTTATTCTGATGTTTTGTTCATTGCGACGCGCTAAGTCGCAACAGCATACGCATCTCATACTTTCATATGAGCACAGACTATTTCTTATCCCAAGGAGGGATCTACCCACTTCGGAAGCCAATCGCTTGCATCCTACTTCTCATATGAGAATAGTCGTTGAACCTTCTTCTCTTCAAAGCTTGGCTGCTAATTGCCCATTTTTACAGTATTTAGGATTTAACCATGTACCATCTAAGATATTTTTTCCGTTTTCACAACATTCACGTTCAGGCGTATCTCATCCTAGCGTTGTAGTTATCCTAGCTTTAGGGGATTTTAGCAATTCAAGTAGTTCACTGGTTAATTTGGAACTTTAATCAGTGCATACAAGTTTCCCTATATGTTGACTATATTATAAAATTAATCAAAAACGACGGTTTGATCTGCGACGGACTCAATTCTATCCATATTTAGAAAACAACCATCCATACAACGATAAAAAACTTGATTAAGAAGAGGTTCTATATGATCCATTTTCCCATAGTACCAGTAATCTTCATTATCCGTGGTGACATTGATTTTTCTGTTAAATCTCTCAATCTTCAATATATTATTTTGGTTAATGTTTGCACAGACCTGCCTCGAGATAATAGGTAGCTTATTAGGGCGCTTTATCATTCATCCACTAATCCTCCTATTCTTTTGCCGAAAATATCCACTGAAACAATTATAAGCCTCAAACTGGCAGTAAAGTGAAGTTCTTTCTTTACTTTTCCGTAAAAAAATGCAGTAAAAAGCCGTTGAAATTTACAGTAAATATCGTATAATGGAAACAAGAACAAATGTTTTGTGGCAGCGTAGTTATAGAAGCTTAGCCCTAACAGCACAGACATATAAGCGTAGTCCAATGGCAGCGCAGCCCAATAGCAGTATAGCCACCAATGGAGTTGAAATGAAATTTGCACATTTAGCCGATCTACACATCGGCAAACGACTTTACGAATATTCACTTGTTGAGAATCAAAAAGATATACTGAACAAAATAGTGGAACTAGTCAAAGTTAATTGCGTTGATGGAGTTGTAATTTCGGGAGATATTTACGACAAATCAGTGCCACCAGTGGATGCTGTGAAGATAATGGACGATTTCTTGAGTGCACTATCTTCACTAGAAATATTCATAATAATTATCGGCGGAAACCACGATTCCGTGGCACGCCTATCTTTTGCATCTAAAATTTTGGAGAAAAACAACGTTTACATATCGCCAGTTTTCAGCGGGAATGTCGAAAAAATTGAAATGACTGACAATTTTGGAAGGATTAACTTTTATCTACTACCATACATACGACCTGTAAATGTCAGGAGGGCTTATGAGGATTTTGAGGGCGAGACATTCACGGAAGCTCTCAAATTTGTTATGGACAAAATCAATCCAGACACATCTATTAGGAATGTTTTGGTATCCCACCAGTTTGTGACAGGTGCTCAAAAATCGGACTCTGAGGAGATTTACGTGGGAGGCAGTGAAAACGTCGCATATACCTTATTTGATGACTTTGATTACGTTGCACTCGGCCATTTGCACATGCCACAGGCGGTCGGAAGAGAAACCGTCAGATATGCTGGCACCCCACTGAAATACTCATTCTCGGAGATATCTCACAAGAAATCGATGACAATTGTAGACATCAGGGAAAAGGGCAAAGTTGAGATTGAAGTAATTCCTCTTATCCCAGCACAGGATTTGGTCGAACTTAAGGGGAGTTTAAAGGAACTGATAAACGAATCGGTAGTCGCATCTGTGGAGTGCAACTCTTTTGTGAAAATCACATTGACTGATGAGGTGTTGAAAAACGATGCACTGGACGTCTTGAAACAATTTTATCCATACATCGTGTCAATAGGCTATGACAACAGCATGACACGGCAAAACAACGTAGTCCAAAGCAGGGCAGTTAGCGAGGAACAGCGACCAGAAGAAATAGTGGAAGAACTTTTTGTGCAACAAAATAATAGGCAGATGAACGATGTCGAGAGGGGTCTGACCGAAAAATTAGTTAAGAAAGTATGGGAAAGAGAATATGAAACCGATTAAACTTGTATTATCAGCATACGGACCTTTTCTGGATAAAACAGAAATAGACTTTGAAAAATTAGGGTCGGACGGCGTTTTTTTGATTTCAGGGCCAACAGGCTCGGGAAAAACGACGATATTCGACGGCATTTGTTATGCACTTTACGGAACTGCAAGTGGGAATCTAAGAACGCCAAAAATGATGAGGAGCACCTATGCCGAGCCAGACGTTAAGACCTTTGTTGAACTGACATTTTTGAGCCATGGGAAGGAATACAGAATTAGCAGAAGGCCCGAGCAGGAAGTAAATAAAGTCAGCGGAAGTGGCACTACAGTAAGGCCATCCGAGGTTTCACTCGAAATATTGGACGGAGGAAGCACCGTATATACAGGAAAACGCGAAGTAGAAGAGAAAATTAAGGAGATTATAGGCCTTGATGCTAATCAATTTAGACAGGTTACGATGATTGCCCAGGGTGAGTTTTTAAAGGTGCTAAATTCCACAACCGAGGAGAGGATGGAGATTTTTAGCAAGGTCTTCAAAACTGGCAGATACACGTTGCTCCAGGAAGAACTAAAACTAGTTGTAAAGAAAGTTTCGGCGGAGATTGCGGAAATAGAAGAGAATCTTAAACGAGAATTTAACATTATTTTTACGCCGGCTTTTATCGATCAACAAAATATCAGTGTGGATGTCGAAGGCTTACCGTATGAGGAAAAACAGTCAATGCTCAAAAAGACTCATGATGAAATCAAGGAGAAGGAAAGAGAAATTATTGGTCTTAAGGAGGAATTGACAGAAGAGAAGGATGATTCGATTAAGAAATTAACCAATCTAGACTCCATACTCCAGCATTTTTCAAAGCTCAATGAGATGGCTAATAGATTAGATAGTTTAGAAAAAGAAAAGGGGTCAATTGAAGAAGACCAGAGAGCCATTCCTAAACTAAAAAGCAATATTGAAGATATTATTTCAGCAATATCTAAGCTTGAGGCTTTAAAACCGCGATATCAAAAACTCGAAACTGACAGAGATAAAATTTTAAAACAGCGTGAAGAGTTATATAGCCAAGAGGAAGAAATAAGTAGGCTGAGCAAAAAGCACGAAGAGATTGAGGAATCCTTGAATTTAAGCAAGAAAACTCTGGTGGAATTTGAAAAAAATTTAAATACATCAGATGATGTGAATACTCAGATTAATTTAAGGATGAATTTTCAAGACTCTATTTCAAAAGCCGCAGATGTCACTAAGAAAATTAAAAAGACAAATAGTAAGTTAGATGAATTTTCTAAAAAGATTAAGGAAAATCAGATAAAATATATAAACCTAAAAGAAGAATATAACAATATGGAGGTGCTCTACCTCAAACAACAGGCAGGTATCATAGCAAGAGATCTTGAAGATGGTGTGCCTTGCCCGGTTTGTGGATCTACATCGCATCCTAAACCTGCTGGACACGCAGATATTTTGTATGAGAAAGAAGATTTAGATGCAAAGAAAAGAGAACTTGAGACAGCAGAAGGCGTGTTAAATAGGGCCAAGCAGGAAGCCTCTTTGCTGAAAGGCAACAGAGATACTCTGGAAGAAGAATTGTCAAAAAGCATTGATTTGCTCGATAAATCATATGAAAAACAAAATGACTCATTCAAGGAAAAGATAGAGGATTTGGTCAATACTTCATTTGAAATGAGCATGGCAAACTATTTGAGCATCAGCGAAATTGTACAAAAGGATATTCAAAATTTGGAAACAAAGCTGTCTGATATTTTGGCATGTAAGGAAAAATATAAATCATTGAAGTTAAAAATTGATGAACTTGAAAAAGAATCAAATGAAATTATAAGAGAAAACAGCAGTAAAAAAGAAGAATATAACAGGCTCAGCGGTGAATACAATGCTTCAAAATCAGCATATGAGACTGAAATCAAAGAATTAGAATATGAGGACTTAAATGGGCTCAACTCTGAGATTGAGAACCAGAAGACTATTTTGTCGGCAAATAAAGAAAAAATTGCAGATATTGAAAAAAGAGTAGAGAACTATTTTGTTGAATATAATGATCTGAAATCACAAAAGCAGACTTTGATTTCTCTGGTGCAGGGCCAAGATGAGGACACCGTAAGGCAGGCATATGAAGAGTATAACCATGAAATAGAAAATCTGAAAAATCGGATAAATGAGGTAGATGCTGAGCAAACGGAGATTATTTCGATACTGAAAAACATATCAAAAGCTTTAGTTGTATATGAGAAATCACTTCAAGCATTAGAGGAAAAGAAAAACTTGTTTGATCAATACTCGAACCTATCCGCAACATGCAGCGGTGAATTGCCAGGAAAACCTAAGATAAAATTAGAAACCTTTGTGCAGATGTCATTCTTTGACCGGATTTTGAACCGCGCAAACATACGCTTCTTAAAAATGTCAGAAGGCAGGTACATGCTCAATAGGGATGACGAGGGGGATAATAAGAGGAGCCAGACTGGGCTTGATTTGAGCGTTCACGACTTGAGCAACAACACGTATAGGAGCACCAAGTCATTATCAGGAGGGGAGTCTTTCCAGGCATCGCTTTGCTTAGCTCTTGGCTTTGCCGACGAAATACAGCACTCAGCGGGCGGAATTCAAATTGAAACGATGTTCATAGATGAAGGCTTTGGCACATTGGACAATGTTGCTCTGAAAAATGCGGTAGACAGCCTTGTAGATTTGAGTAAGGGCAATAAACTGGTCGGGATAATTTCACACGTGGACGAGCTCCGTGAAAGAATAGACAGAGGGATAAGCATAGAAAAGAGTAGCTTTAAGGGAAGCAAAGTGACCATTCAAGTCTGATGGGCTGATGGATTGATTTATTGACGTATTGACGTATTGACGAAGTGATAGATGGCTAGACGAGACGGCCCTCAGAACAAAACAAAAAACAATATAGCCGCCCGGAAAGAAGGGCGGCTATATGTTTGGAAAAAAGTTATAATTATAAACTGTCAAGAAGTTATATAATACTTATATTCTAAATTGGAAAGATAAATTAATTAGAAAGATAGACTTTCACCGAGAGAGCGGCATTCGTCCATGCCTTCCTGGTCAGGTGTTTCGTGCACAATCAGAGCAGGGTGAGCAAGTTCGATTCCAGCTTCATTAGCCTCTTCTTCCCATAATCTCATCCATTCGCCATCTCCCCAGCCATATGAGCCAAAAAGCGCCACTGACTTTCCTGATAGCTTTGGTACAAGTTCTTCCCAAAGAGGTCTGAATACGTCTGATTCAAGTTCTTCTGCACCCATTGATGGGCATCCCAGAGCAACCGCGTCGAAATCATCTATCATATCTGCACTGAATTCTTCAGCAGCAAATAATTTTGCCGAATCTCCAGCACCTTCTTTGATGGATTCAGCCATAATTTTAGTGTTGCCTGTACCACTCCAATAAACAATAGCAATATTTTTCATAGTTTCTCCTCCTTTTGGCAATCAGACTCAATTTTGATTTTCATTTTCATTTTCATTGAAATTTACATAAAATGCTTCCCTGAAACTGCCAATCTTTCTAGTGATATGCCGGCATTGTAACATTTACAGTATATATTTGTGCATTTTTTATGCTTATCAAATAAACACTTTGCCGAACAGACGTCATGGTAGACCTTCCAAGGCCCGCTCAAAAGATAATTCTTCCCTTTGTTCTCGAAGAAAGAAATCACATCTTCCGAAGGATATCCGAGGAAAAAGCCAATTTCATGCGGAAAATCATCGTTATTTGCATATGACTCAAGCCTGGATTTTAGCGATCTAAGAAGCCCTCCGATTGAAGAAACATCATAGTGCAGCTCTTCAAGTAGATTTAGCGCACTCGAATTGCTAAGAATTTTCGCCAAACTTGACGGTCTGAAAATGTACAACAAAACAAAGGACTTAAAGGAAATTAGCGGCAAGATGTAAATTCCCTTGTTGTTAAGTTTTTTACTCATTGCACGGATGCTCGCATTAAATTCATCGAGATCGGATAATCTTACGCGGATCAAACTCCCAGTTTTCAGCCCCGCAAGGGTGGGAGCACAATGCTTAATTATTTGATACTCAGACATCTTTATCTCCTAGGCTTGAACATGCTTATCAAGGATGTTCTTAAGTGCAGAAAGTGAACTTGAGTGGCATCTCTCAATTGCCAGATTTGAGGCCTTTGCCTCACTAGTCGCAACCCTAACCATCTTATGAGAGACTGTATTTGTAAACAACACCAAAAGATCGGGATTGCCTATTCTATTCCTCATCGTTCCCTTCATCTGCGTAAAAACCTTAGCTTCACAATTGTAATCCTTGCAAAGATTCTTGTACTTACATACCATACAATCATTACCACCAATTATTACGATACTCATAAAACCTCCTAAAACTAATATTAAAATCTCGCTAATAGCGAGTTCAGTCTACATGCGCAATAAAGTTAGCCTGCGCTTACTAGCTGACTATAGTTAGCATAAGGTAACGAAGTGGATTTGTCAAGCCCTTTTGTGAAATTATTTACAAAATATTTTCCTTGCAAGGTATTTTGTTATAAAATATAATCATAGTAGAATTAAGTTAACGGTGGTTTGAGGCAAATGAAGATATTTTTTTCGACGATGCTTATGGCAATGGTGCCAGTTATAGAATTAAGAGGAGCGATTCCGTTCGGTGTGGCTGCAGGGATTACCGTGAAGCAAGCCCTGACATGCGCCATTATTGGAAATTTAATACCTATTCCGTTCATCCTTCTTTTTCTTAGGAAGGTTTTTCTTTGGATGAGAAAAATCAGCCCAGGCTTTGAAAATATTGTCGAAAAGCTCGAATCAAGAGCAAAAAGTAAAAAGGGCATAGTAGATAAGTACGAAATTATCGGTCTGATCATACTTGTTGCCATACCACTTCCTGGAACAGGAGCGTGGACAGGCGCACTGGTTGCAACTGTTTTGGACATAAGGATGAGAAGGTCACTGCCCGCAATAACCGTTGGAGTGATAATTGCTGGAACATTAGTGTCAGTCATAACCTACGGCGGATTTGCGGTATTTTCATGATGATAAAAAAATTTAACAATGAGTTAGAAATGTGATATAATGGGCATAGTTAAAATATAGAGTTAAAAAGATATGATTAGGGTAGATTTCACATAGAATGTTAAGGGGAAGGACAAAATGAAATTAAAAACAAAATTTATAAACGTATTTAGGGAGAACATTGGTATGACCAAGAAGTTCTCAGTTGGGCTACTTTCATTTATGATTATGTTGTCATTGTTAGCACCTGTCGTAAATGCAAATGACTTCCAGCCAAATCTTGATACAACAAAAGATGCTGAAGTAAAGGCAGATGAAGCTACAAATTCTAATGCGGAAACGCCTAAGACAATATTTGATGACGAACAGGGCGATGGTCTAGAGATTGGACCAGAGATTGTTAACGAGGCGGTTACGCAAATTGAGGTTAAGGCACCGACAATTGACAAAGTCTTTTACGATGACACGACTATTTCCGGAGGCAATCTAGCTAAATATAGAGATAAAGTTAATAAAAAGACTATAATAGCGACAGTCCATGTAACATTAAAGGGTAAAGATGGCACAGTAAAAGCCACTCTTTCTGTTACACCTACAAGTGGAACAAAATGGTCAGTAAAATTACCTGAAGGAAAAAAAGTTGAAGAAGGCGATACGGTAACAGTCTACCAACAAATATATGAAGATAAATCATCGGAGGTAATTGCAGAGGCACAACCATCTAAGGCATCTACAGTTACTCTTACAATGCCTACAGGTGAAATTTGGATAGAACAAACATCATCAAATATAGTTAATGAAGATGAACAAGCAGAAGCTGTTAAGATGTTGAAAGATGCAAACACTGAAATCGTAGGGGATATCAAATCAGTTGATTTTTCTGTTGATGGCATTGCCCATGCTTATTATGAAGTAACCTATACTGACGATTCGACATCAGGCAAAGTTGAAGCTACAAATTTAAAAATAAAACAAGTTACAGAAACCTCAAGATCACCTGAGATTGGCAGTATTACAGTTGTAGACAATGTAATTAAGGGAAAACTGCCCGGACCGGGACCTTTTGACGACATAAAAGTACAAGTAATCATTAATGTTAAAAAGGAGAAATCAGGAGACTTTTGTACTGACAAAGGATGTAAAATTGACAAAGATTCATCTAAACCGATAGAGGTAAAAGTAGAAAGCGATGGAACTTTTTCCTATGCTTTACAAGAACAAAATAAGGATAGTTTAACTCTCGACCAAATAGTTGGCGTTTCTGTAAAAGAACCCCATAAATTCAAGTCTTGTTCCACAACAACTGTTAAACCGGTAAAAGTAGAAAAAAAAGAAGTTAGAGACCCAAGAAAACTAACAGCTAACGAAAAAAAAGAAATTGATGCTGCTATAAGAAAAGCATATATAGTAGATGGCACATCTAAACTACCAAACGGAACTGGAGACTGGGAGGGAGTCCCGGCAGTTATACAAATTGATGACAGCGGAAATGTTAAGATATTTAGCGGTAGTGATGTAGCAGGTGATTGGGACAATGATGGAAACTTTGTTCCGAAAAAAAATGATGATGGTTCAGTTAAGATAACAGAAGGAGCTGAACCAAAAATAACAATTCCGGCCAAAGATCTGCTGAAAAATATCGCACCCAAATCTCCTGCGATTAAGGTAGATACGGATACCGGCAAAGTCACCATTACTCCACCGGCTTATAAAGATCCCGGTGATGATACCGACTTGCTGTCTTACACGATTACCTATAAAGATAATTCTGGAGCGGAGAAAACCGTCACTGCAACGCGAGATTTGCAAACCAATAAATGGAGCGGAACTGGCGTTGACGCGGACACCGGTGTGATAACGCTGAGTGTCGAAGACGTCGAACTCGCTGGAACCATCAAGGCAACCGCAAAAGATAATGGTGGGCTTGATGGTGACACCGATAAGCTCGATTCAGTTGAGGAAAGCAAGAAGCTCGAAACTGCCACTGTGAGCTACGATGCCAACAAAGGCACCGGCGAAATGGATGGCAAGGAGCTCAACAAGGGTTCAAAATACAAGATTTTGGATAATACATTCGAAGCCCCGGCAAACCAGGAGTTTAAAGCTTGGGAAGTCGACGGCAAAGAGGTAGCTGCAGGCACCGAGATTACCGTTAACAAGGACACCACGGTGAAAGCCGTCTGGAAGAAACATCAGGTCAAGGTGAGCTACGATGCTAACGGTGGAAGTGGCGAAATGAAAGCTGAAACCGTAGATAAGGGTAGTGATTACACGGTGTTGCCTAACGCTTTTAAAGCTCCAGATGACACCCAAGAGTTTGATACTTGGGAAGTTAATGGTGAGAAGGTTGCACCAGGAACCAAGATCAAGGCTGACAAGGATACCGTTATCAAAGCCATCTGGAAAGCTAAGCCAACTCCAGGAGGAGATACTTCAAACACTGGAAATGAAACACCAGGAACAGAAAACCCTAATAATGGAAACACACCTGGCGGAAATCCAGAAAATCCTGGGCAGACACCTGGTCAACCTGGATCACAAACTCCAGGCAATGCTGGAACAAATCCAGGAAACGGACTAATAATAGTCAAATTCGATGCAAACGGTGGCAAATGGGCTGACAATGATATAGTTAAATATGTAGAAGCAAGAGTGGGAGACAACATTACTATATTAAAGGCACCTACAAGAGAAGGGTATGTATTCGATTACTGGAAGGGTTCAAAATATCAGCCAGGCGATACATATAACGTTAAGGGAAGCCATACATTTGTTGCTCAGTGGAAACCTGTAGCTAAAAATGCAGGACCAAGCACTGGTGATAACGGAATGAATATGCTTTATGCTTTTGGACTTGCATTCGTAGCATGCGGTGCACTAGTTATGAATAGAATCTCTAGAAAAGAAAAATAGAATCTATTAAACGAAAGCAAACAACAATATATTCAAAAACAATAATAATCGCTCCTATGCACCGACATAAGAGCGGTTATTTTTATGGGGTATCTAAAAAGTTTTGGGGTTTCCCCGAGAACTTTTGGGGTGTACTTTAGGGTGCAGTTAAAATAAATCCATTTGTTAAATTATTTACAAAATATTTTCTTGCAAGGCAGTTTGTTATCAAATATAATATTCATAGTACTATGTTGTACGGTAGTTTGAGGAGGAGATATGGGAATCTCAATGGTAACCTTTTGGATAATAGCAACAATTATTCTCATTGTAGTGGAAGCGCTTACAATGGGATTGACCACAATTTGGTTTGCTTTTGGTACTGCAGCTGCTACTATTGTTGCTCTTCTTGGGGGAAGTTTGCCGATCCAAATTCTCTCTTTTGTTGTAGTAAGTGCAATTATGCTTGTTTTTACTAGAAAAATTGTTGTTGAAAAGCTCAAGACAGGGAAAGAAGATACAAACATAGATACGATTATCGGCAAGATAGGTGTCGTTAGGAGAGAGATTAAGTCTTATGAACCCGGCACTGTATATGTATGGGGGCAAGAATGGTCTGCGATATCTCAAAACCCCGGAGAAGTAATTAGCATAGGTAAAAAAGTTAAGATATTGAGGATAGACGGTGTAAAGCTTATTGTTGAAGATAATGAAAAATTAGAAAAGGAGAATTAAGAGGTTATGGTAGGATTTATTTTGATCGTAGTTCTTATAATAGCTGCAGTTGCTCTTGTTGCAACAAATGTTAGAATTGTCCCTCAGGCTCAGGCTTATGTTATAGAAAGGCTTGGAGCGTATAAAGGAACATGGCCGGTTGGACTTCATTTTAAGATTCCTTTCATTGACAGGGTGGCCCGTAAAGTATCCCTAAAGGAACGAGTAATTGATTTTCCTCCACAGCCGGTTATAACAAAAGATAATGTAACAATGGAAATCGATACAGTAGTATTTTTCCAAATAACTGACCCTAAACTTTTTACTTACGGTTCAGAATCACCGATGCAGGCAATTGAAAATCTAACGGCTACAACTCTAAGAAATATTATCGGAGAGCTTGAACTAGATGAATCGTTGACCTCAAGGGAGCATATCAATACCAAAATAAGAATAGTGCTTGATGAAGCGACAGATCCGTGGGGAATAAAAATTAATAGGGTTGAGGTAAAAAATATTACGCCACCGAGGGATATACAGGTCGCAATGGAAAAACAGATGCGTGCCGAACGTGAGAGAAGGGAGAGCATTCTTAAGGCAGAGGGAGAGAAAAAATCTGCTATTCTCATCGCAGAGGGTAACAAGGAAGCTATGATTTTGGAGGCTGAAGCGAACAAGCAATCTGCAATTAAAAATGCTGAGGGACAAGCCGAAGCAATAAGAATGGTTCAGAAAGCTACCGCTGATGGAATAAAGATGCTAGTTGAGTCAAATCCTAACAAAGAAATTATAGCTTTAAAATCTCTAGCATCGCTTGAAAAGGCTGCAGATGGTCAGGCAACGAAGATAATTATTCCGTCTGAAATTGCAAGTGTAGCAGGTCTTGCTACAAGTATCAAAGAACTTGTTAAAGATTAGATAGAACTTTTTACATTGATATAAAAACAGCTATGAAACGGTATGCAAAATAATAGCATATGCTCATAGCTGTTTTGTATTTTGGTGTAGCTTAATTATCTTTAAATGGATTCCTATAGATCCTGCATAACCCTGACTTTGATTACACCTTCGCCGGATTTTATCTTTGTGAATGGCTCGGATGAACTTATCAGGGCATAGCCATATTCACCGCGTAATCCGCCAGTAGCTGCCGTTATAATGTTGTTATCACACATTCTTATAGCTAGGTCAACAGGATTGCTTATACCCTTTGTCATTATAGCTGCACGCGCTTCACCATCAGCAATAGGACCGAGATTTGCAGGTGGGAAATTTACAGAATTTAAAATATTTCCATTGTCTATGAAATCCATCAGCTCGTTAGCAGCCATGATTGCACAGTTATCCTCAGCTTCTTCAGTTGAAGCTCCAAGATGTGGAACGCACAAAACACCTGGCTTGCACATTATGCCGTCTGTTGGGAAGTCTGTTACATACTGCTTAACCTTACCGGAATTGATCGCATCAAGAAGATCTTCTTCTTTAATTAGGCTATTCCTTGAGAAATTAAGAATAACGACATTATCCTTACAAGCAGCAAAGATTTCCTTATTAAACATCTCCTTATTATCAGGACTAGCTGGAATGTGTACTGTTATATAGTCACAAACATTTAAAAGTTTTTCAACCTTATCTACTATTTCAATGCAAGGGTACATATCATGAGCAGCTTTTATTCCCAAATACGGATCAAAGCCTACTACATTCATGCCAAGATCTGAAGCAGCATTAGCTACCCTAACACCTATTGCACCAAGACCGATAACACCGAGTGTTTTTCCTGCAATTTCATGCCCCGCAAACTGGCTCTTACCCTTCTCGACAGAAGCAGAAACATTGTCAGAAAGTGAACATGCCCAGTTAATTGAATCATAAAGATTTCTCGCACTCATTATTATGCTGGCAATCACAAGTTCCTTGACAGAGTTCGCATTTGCACCAGGAGAATTGAATACCACAATGCCTTCATCAGCACATCTATCAAGTGGAATATTGTTGACGCCGGCGCCGGCCCTTGCAATGCCTACAAGTGAATCAGGAAACTCCATCGAGTGCATATCCTGGCTTCTAACTATAATACCATTTGCAGAGTTTACATCATCAACAATTTCGTATTGATCAGAAAACTGCGCAAGACCAATTTTTGAGATTTTGTTTAAAGTAGCTATTTTGTACATACTGCAATTCCTTTCAAACTAAGACTTAACTATCACACAGCACCGCTATATTGCGGTGCATTTATAAATTAATACTATATTTAGGATTATAGCACATCAAAGCATTGACATCAATACTGATTGTGATATAATTTAGAACAAATCGAGAAATATTTAGTGATTTGAAACAATTTTAGTAGGGAAAAGGTGATTGAAATGAACAAAAAAGAGAGAGTTTTTAACTTTTCAGCGGGTCCTTCAATGCTCCCAATTGACGTAATAAACGAAGTTTCGGCAGAACTTGCAAATTACCAGGGCTCAGGGCAATCCGTAATGGAGATGAGCCATAGGTCGGCAGAGTTCGACCAGATAATTAAGGATGCTGAGAGCGATCTGAGGAAACTCATGAATATACCGGATAATTACAAGGTACTCTTCCTGCAAGGTGGAGGAACTACTCAATTCTCAATGGTTGCATTGAACTTCATGGGCGGAACGCACAAGGCAGACTATATTATCACAGGACAGTGGGCTAAGAAGGCCTACACTGAGGCATGCAAATACGGCGATATTAAGGTTGTAGCAAGTTCTGAAGACAAGAAGTTCACATATATTCCAAAGGTTAGTAAAGAAGATTTTAGAACGGATGCAGACTACGTGTATATCTGTGAAAACAATACAATCTACGGAACTCACTATCATGAGCTACCCGATACAGGTGGAATACCACTAGTTGCAGACCTGAGCTCATGTATTTTGTCGCAGGAAATTGATGTAACCAAGTACGCAGCCATTTTTGCGGGTGCACAGAAAAACATCGGTCCTGCAGGTGTTACTATTGCGATTATTCGAGAGGATATGATTGGCAAGGCTCACCCTATGACGCCAGTTTATATGAATTACAAGACTCATGCTGATAAGGATTCACTGTACAACACACCTCCATGTTTTGCGATTTACGTGGCTGGTAAGGTATTCAAGCATCTTCTCGATATGGGTGGAATAAAGGCTATTGAAAAGGTCAACCTCCGTAAAGCTGAAAAACTTTATGATTTTCTAGATAATAGCAAACTGTTCAAGTGCCCTGTAGCAAAGGAAGACCGCTCTATAATGAATGTTGTTATGGTTACCGGTAATGATGTTATGGACAAAAAGTTTGTTGAAGAAGCTAAGGCTGCCGGATTTATAAACCTCAAGGGTCACAGATCAATTGGTGGCCTGAGAGCAAGCATTTACAACGCTATGCCTGAGGAAGGTGTAGATAAACTTATTGAATTTATGAAGAACTTTGAGGAAGAGAACATTTAATGAAGTATTTTATATTAGTAACTGACGGTGCCGGAGACTATCCACTTGAGGACAGGGGCAACAAAACACCTCTGCAGCTGGCAGATAATCCTGTTATGAATGAATTGGCTCACCGGGGTATGGTGGGTAGATGTAGGACGATTCCAGATGGAATGGAGGCAGGAAGTGATGTGGGACATCTATCACTTTTGGGATATCCGCCTGAGAGATTTCATACCGGTAGAGCGCCTCTTGAAGCGGCAAATATTGGAGTTGATCTCGGAGAAAATGATGCTGCATTTAGGGGAAATATTGTCACCCTAAGAGTGCCAAATAATTGCGAAGATGAACTTAATAGCAAATCATCTGTTGATATGGCTGAATTTGAGAACCTAGAGATGGTTGACCATAGCAGTCAGGATATAACAACAGAAGAAGGCCTTAGACTCTATGAGGACTTGAGTAGGCATCTTGCTGAAAAGGGACTTTTGGATGGAATAGATATGAAGCATGGAGTTTCTTATCGAGGAGCTTTTGTTATTAGAAATCTGAGCAGAGATATTAACCCAATCGACGTAGGCAGTGAACCTCCTCATAACATCTTGGGCAGGGGAATTGCGGATTATCTACCGGGATATAAATTAAATGCAGAATCGGATTCAGTGAATGCGAATACTGGAACGAACGAAAATGTAGCTCCTTTGGAAGACGACTATTTTGTTGCAAGTAGAATCAAGGAGATAATGAGGGCGAGCTATGAGTTTTTGCGCAACCATCCTGTGAATAAGTCTAGAATCGAAAGAGGCCTGAGGCCTGGAAACTGCTTGTGGATATGGGGCGGCGGTAGAAAACCAGCTCTTGTGCCTTATGGAAACGGCAGGAAGATTGAAGGTTCTGTAATAAGTGCGGTTGACCTTATTAAAGGGATTGGAATTCTAACCGGTATGAAGGTTATCGACGTTGAGGGTGCTACCGGAAATAAGGAAACGAATTTTGCAGGTAAGGGCAGGGCTGCGGTCAAAGCGTTTGAGGAAGGCGATCAGATGGTTTTTGTGCACGTCGAGGGACCTGATGAATGCGGACACCAAGGCGATACGGAAGGAAAAATATTTTGTCTTGAAAGAATTGACGAAGAAATCCTTAAACCTGTCCTTTCGCACTTGAAAAATTGCGGAGAAAGATATAAAATTTTAATAATGCCCGATCACTATACCCCGATTAGTATAAGGACGCATAGTGCGGATCCTGTGCCTTTTGTGCTCTATGATAGTGAAAATGAGCAAGGCTACGATGGGGAGAGGAATTTTACAGAAGAATCGGCAGAGAAGGGATGCATTTTCGAGAAGGGCTCGGATATCGCCGAGGCTTTTCTCGCTGAATAGAATTGTAGAGAATTTTCAAAGAGAGTAAGGATTTATGGAGTTAAAAGCAGCTTTTTTCAGCAGAGCGATCAACAGAATGACTAGGGCCACGTTAGTAGTGGTCCTTGTTTTGGTTTTTGCTGTGATGGAATTGAACCCGGCTTTTGCAATTTCAGCAAGAGATGGCGGCGGCGTGAGTTTTGAGGATGGCAAAAGCAAAGCCTCGAGTGCAGGTCTAACAGCTGCCAAACAAAATAAATCCAAGAAATCTGAAAAAAATAAGAAGAAGTCTGAGAAATCTAAGAAGGGCAAATCCACGAAGAAAGATAAATCGTCGAAGAAACCATCAATCTCTTCAACGTCAGGGGTTTTGTACTGTGAGAACACGGGCGAAGTGCTTTTCGAGCAGAAGTCAAGGAGCAGAGTTGCACCTCTGACAACGACCAAAATTATTACAGTTATTTTGGCGATTCAAAATCTACAGCTGAGCACAGAAGTCGAGGTTTCGGCAAAGGCAGCAAGCTACGGCGGTCCAATGGGGCTCAAGGAAGGCGAGAAGATTACGGTCGAAAACCTTATTTATGGTTCTCTGATGGCAAACAGTAGCGATGCTACTTACGCGCTGTCCGAGGCAGTTTCTGGGGGCGATCAAGCCAAATTTGTAAACATGATGAATGATATGGTCAAGAATATGGGTTGCAGGGAAACTCATTTTACAAACCCTGTTGGCACGCCTGAGGAAGACCACTATTCAACTGCCAATGACATGATGCAAATCATGAAGGTTGCATCGTCAAATGATATATTTAGGAAGATTTCGTCCGCCAAGAAACACAAAATGAAGGCTACTAATATGAACGATGCGTGGACGCTCACGAATCAGAACCCTGAAATTTTAAAGGACAAAAATATTATAGCTATTCAGAAAGGTGACGGAGGTTCGGAAGAAGAGGGCTCCGTTCTAATGTCGTATAATTATAAGGGGCTAAAACTTGTTCTTGCCGTGATGGGTTCTCCGAAAAATAAGACGCGCGAAAAAGATGCAAAAAAATTGATTGATTATGCAGTGTCTTGTGTCCGTGGTATCAAGGTGATTTCAAAGGGCGAGAAGGTTGACAAGGCATATATAAAGGGCGGCGAGAAGACGAGGGTGAATGCTTATGCATCGGATGATGGATATGCATATCTGCCGGAGCAAGGCTCGAAGGAACTGATCAGCGGCACCGTAGATATGGACGAAAAACTAAAGGCTCCTATCAAAAAAGGCACACAGGTTGGAACTTACACGATTAGCGTAGCTGATGATCCTGTCAACAAAATACCTATTATAATCAATGAGGACATTGGAACTGGCTGGCTCCCTTCGAAAATCGGAATATCCAATCTCGGCACGGTGCTCATAGTGTCCGCTATTTTGTTGCTGATTATATTATATATTTACATTAGAATAAAGATTGCGCAAATGAGGAGAAGGGCTGCCAGAAGAAGGAGGCAGCTGGCTTATCAAAAGGCACTTCGCCAGATTGAAATTGAAGAAGATAGGCGTAGGAGGGGCTGGAATATATGAGAAAGTCCGGTAACTCTGATAACAACCAAGTCGAGAATAAAATTAACAATAGAATAGAAGAGAATTTAAAGAAATTACCTGATCTCCCTGGTGTCTACCTGCATAAAGATAGACTTGGTCAGGTAATTTATGTTGGGAAGGCTATTTCACTGAAAAATCGCGTGCGTCAATACTTCCAGAAATCTTCTCATACAAATCCGAAGACGCGGGCACTCGTTTCGAATATCGCGGATTTTGAGTGGATCACTTGCAGCAGCGAGATGGAAGCTTTGGTTCTCGAAAACAACCTAATAAAGCGTTATATGCCGAAGTACAATGTTTTGCTCAGAGACGACAAAACTTACCCATACATAGTGATCACAACGAATGAGGATTATCCGCGCATTCTCAAGACGCGCATTCTGAAAAACGACGGCAACAAATATTTTGGCCCCTACAGTGATGTCGGTGCTGTGAATAGAATCGTAGAGTTTATAAACAGGGCGTTCAAGCTAAAAAGGTGCAATCTCCAATCTTTTCCGGATGATTTTAGACCCTGCCTCAACTATCACATCAACGTATGCCCCGGAGTCTGCCTGGGCACGGTTGATAAAGAGGAATACCGCAACAAAATAGAGGAGGTCCTTGAATTTCTTCGAGGTAGGACCTCGACGCTGCGCAGAAATCTGGAGGAACTGATGAAGTCGGCCTCTGAGCGAATGGAATTTGAGGAGGCGGCTCATTACAGGGATTTGATCAAAGATTTGCAATCTCTTAGCCAGATTCAGCGGGTTACTATGATAAATGACGATGACCTCGACCTCGTGCTGCCGCTTGTTGCCGGAGAGCAGTATTTTGTTGTTGTATTTTCTGTGAGAAGCGGGAAACTCAGCGGACGTGACACTTTTGAGATTGCAGCAGAAGAGGGGGATTCGCACGAAGAAATCGTCGGGAGCTTCTTAAAACAGTACTACAGCCAGTGGGCGAATGTTCCGCGAGAAATTTTGATTGAAAAGGAGATTCCTGAGAAGGAACTGATAGAAGAATTTTTGTCGAATGACTCACGAAGGGTGAGAATTTTTACGCCGAAGAAGGGTGTGAAGAGGAAACTTCTTGATATGGCAAGGCGAGACAGAGATCAGCTCATCAACACGATAAATTTGAAGGCTGAGGGCACGCGTGAGAAGGAAGATTCTCTCGCTGAAGCAATGTCGGGAGTTTTACAACAAATATCTAGCGATTTTACTCCGCCTGTAAATGGGTTCAGGGTTGAGGCATATGACATATCAAATACGAACGGGATTGATACGGTCGGCGCGATGGTGGTGTTTCAGGGCTTGAAGCCGGTTAAGAAAGACTATAGGCGATTTAAAATTAGAACTGCTAATGCACACGATGATTATGGTAGCCTTCAAGAGGTTTTATATAGGCGATTCAGGCGTGCGCAGTCCGGGGACAAAGGATTCATCAAGATGCCAGACATAATTTTCATGGATGGTGGTGCTGGTCAAGTTTCGGCGGCGAAAACGATTTTGGATGCCCTCGGTATAAATATTCCATTAGTTGGGCTTGCAAAGGATGACAATCACCGCACCGAGCGGATGGTATTTGAGGACGGACGCGAGATTTCACTTGCGGAGACACCTGTTTTGTTCAAATACTGCGGCAGGATTCAGGAAGAAGTCCACAGGTTTGCGATAGATTATCACAGGAAATTAAGGGGAAGGCATTCCATCGGTTCTGTGCTCGACGAAATTAAGGGGATTGGCCCAGTTAAGCGAAATGCTCTACTTGCTCAATTTGAATCCATCGATGCCATAAAATCTGCGTCAGTTGAGGAACTTGAGAAGGTGCAGGGAATCAGTGAGAGCAATGCCGAGGCGATTCGGGAATTTTTTGGCACAAAATAGCTGAGAGTAGCTTGAGAATAACTGAGGAAAATGGCAATTATACAGATTGCCTATGTTACAAAAAAGCAAATTTTGCTTAGAAAGTTATTTTGTTTGAAATATAACTCTAAAAATGTTATAGTATCAGTAGTTAAATGAATTTCATCAGCGATTTGAAATTCAATACGTTTCATGGAGGAAATTTAGATGAACGATAAAGAAAAAGATATGATAAACGAGGATGATGTTTTGACATTGGAGTTTGAGGATGGCAGCATCGAGTGCGAAATTATGGGGACGTTTGATCATGAGGGCAATGAGTACATGGCTTTGATTCCGCTTGATGATTCTGACGATATTTATATTTATGGATATAAAGAAGTTTCTAGCGATGACGAGGGCGTGGAATTTGAACTTATAGACATCACCGACGATAAGCTGTTTGAGGATGTTGTTAAGACATTTGATGAGATCATGGCCGAAGATGAAACGGATGAGGTTCTGAACTAGGACAATTCAATTTAATATTTTGTATGTTGAGGCACCTGGTTTATGGTGCCTTTTTATGGTTTTTAAGGGAATGTTTCGGGAGTTTAATAGATTTAAAGTACTATGAATGCAACTAAATTGATTAAAACAAAAGATGCTGCTGCGAATAATGATGCTCCAAATAAGGCTACAACAAAAGATTATGATGTTATTATTGTCGGCGCAGGTGCCGGTGGTGTTTTCGCCTCATACGAGCTATGCAAAAATGGCTATAAGGGGAAAGTGCTAGTAATTGATCGCGGTGCGCCTCTTGAACGCAGGAACTGCCCGATTAAACTGGGCAAAACGCCAAAATGCATCAGGTGCAATCCATGCCATATAATGAACGGCTACGGTGGCGCAGGTACTTTGTCCGACGGGAAATATAATATCACTACAGAATTCGGCGGTGATCTTCACAAGGTTGTTGGCTACGACAAAGCAATGGAGATGATGGAGTATGTTGACTCTGTGCTTTGTTCAATGGGCGGATCAGAGGCGAGGCTTTATTCGACTGCGGACACTGATCTCAAGACTAAATGCTTGCAAAATAACTTGCACCTGCTATCTGCAAAGGTGAGACATCTTGGAACAGATAGGAACATCAAAATACTTCACAATATGTATGATTATGTAACACCTCAAATTGAGTTTGAATTTTACACTGCATGCGAAACCATTGATCTTCTAGGCGGTGGTGGCTTTCTGCTACACACAAACAAGGGAGATTATACCTGCGAGAAATTAGTCATGGCTACGGGTCGCTCAGGATCCAAGTGGATTGGAGGGGTCTGTTCCAAATTTGATATTCCGCAGGAAAAAAACAGGGTTGACATTGGTGTCAGAGTCGAGCTTCCTGCCGAAGTTTTTAAGGCAATAACGGATGACGTCTATGAGAGCAAAATAGTCTATAAAACAGATCGGTATAATGACATGGTGAGGACTTTCTGCATGAATCCTTATGGCCACGTTGTGTCCGAAAATACAAATGGTATAATTACTGTAAATGGACATAGCTATGCTGATCCTAAGTTGCATTCCGAAAATACAAACTTTGCACTTCTCGTAACAAATAAGTTTACGGAGCCATTTGACGACAGCAACGAATATGGGGAATCTATTGCCAGGCTTTCAAACATGCTAGGTGGCGGTGTCCTACTTCAGAGATTTGGAGACCTTGAAAAAGGCAGGAGGAGCAGTGCCAGGAGGATGGAAAAGTGTTTTACGCGTCCGACACTTGAAGCAACGCCTGGCGACCTCAGCCTCGTTATCCCCAAAAGACAGCTCGACAGCATTATCGAGATGATTTATGCCCTCGACAAAATAGCACCGGGCACGGCAAATGAAGATACTTTGCTTTATGGCGTTGAGGTAAAATTCTATAATTCAAAGGTGCCAGTTGATGAGAATATGCAAACCAAAATTCCGAATCTCTATGCTATAGGTGACGGCTCCGGCCTCACACATTCGCTGTCCCAGGCATCAGCAAGTGGAGTCATCCTTGCACGGCACATTATGGATAAATAAGAAAAATTTTTCCTGGATATTGAAAATTAGGAATAATTTTAGTATACTGTTTAAGTCGTGTTAAGTTTGCTAGCTTAATTCGAAGAGTGTGCGGTCATGGCGGAATTGGCAGACGCGCACGGTTCAGGTCCGTGTGAGGAAACTCATGGGGGTTCAAATCCCTTTGACCGCACCAAATAAGGAGCTATGACGAATGATCTAAGTTCGGTATAGCTCTTTTTTTATAATTAAATTCAATTTTCTGAAATAAGAAAAGAATTTATGATGTCTTATTTCAATAAAACCTTATTTTCTGAAATAAAGGGTGAAAATCGAAGGAATTTCAGGTACAGAACTCTAAATCATAACCATATTCTAAATCATAACTATATTTTAAACCATAACTATCGGCAAACTTAGATATTGCAAAATAAAAGGCGAAAGACTCTATGAATCCTTCGCCTTTAAATATTTTATGATGATCGTTTTTCGGTTTGTTCTAGCTTCTGACAAATGCAGCCTTGGCCATCTGAATAATAATGGTAGGTATGAGTGAAAGTCCAACAATGTAAATTACGTCAATAGTCCTGAGCGGATCAATTGTAAACGGACTTTGTAATACAGGGACAAAGAGCACGGCTCCGAGAAGACAGGCTCCAGCGAACCAAGCTCCAACGACGGCCATATTAGTGAATAGGCCAAGTGTGAAGATGGATTCCTTGCCTCTGCTGTTAAACCCATGCCAAAGCCTTGCAAGACAAAGGGTTGCGAACGCCATTGTCATAGCACCGTAATTACCCTCATTTGCAAGCCCAATATAGAATGCTCCAAGAGTCGCGCCACCGATGAGGGCACCCTGAAGAATAATCTGAACAAAATTCGCTCCTGTAATGACATTCTCATTTCGAGGACGAGGAGTTTCGTTGATCAGAGCTTTGTTCATAGGCTCCATGTTAATTGCGAGGGCAGGCAGCGAGTCCGTCAAAAGATTTATAAATAAAAGATGAACGGCTGTAAAAGGTGTAGGAAGTGCAAGCAATGCCGTCGCCAAAACAACGAAGATGCCAGCCATATTGCCCGATAGTAGGAACAAAATAGAGTTCTTAATATTAGCATATATATTTCTTCCGTTAAGGACTGATTTTACAATCGTTGCAAAATTGTCATCTGTCAAAATCATGCTTGCAGCATCTTTGGAAACGTCAGTGCCGGTTATTCCCATAGCGACACCGACATCTGCGCTCTTAAGAGCTGGCGCATCGTTTACACCATCTCCAGTCATTGCTACTATATGACCGAGAGATTGCCAAGCTTTGACAATCCTAATTTTGTTGCTCGGAGAAACCCTTGCATACAGCGAGATTTTCTCAAGCTTGCTCATGAGTTCGTCCTGGCTCATTTCATCGAGTTCAGGACCTGTAATGGCAATGTCTCCTTCTTCCATAATTCCAATTCGTTTCGCAATTGCCGAGGCCGTGATTTTGTGGTCACCTGTTATCATGATAGGTTTAATCCCTGCACGCCTACATTCCGCAACGGCTTCAAAGGATTCTTCTCTCGGTGGATCCATCTCTGCCATTAGGCCAAGAAATTCTAGATTATGCTCATATTCAAGATCAAGCTCTGCCTCGGTGCTCTTGACAAGGCCCTCGATCTTCTTCTTCGCAAAAGCAAGCACACGCAGACCCTGAGATGACCAATCTTGATTGAGGGCCTCAATCGCCTTTCGCTCGTCTTCCGAAAGGTTGATGGTCCTGCTGAGCAGGACGTCAAGAGCACCCTTGGTGAACAAAACAGTTTCTCCATCTATGTCATGATACGTTGACATGAGTTTACGGTTAGAATCGAAAGGAATCTCCGCAAATCGTGGATATTTTGTGCGAATCTCATCATAATTGCCACCTTCTTTGACATAGTATTCCACGAGAGCAGTTTCTGTGGGATCCCCAAGATAACCCTCATCTGTTATTGTTGTATCGTTGCATAGAACTGATGCTAGTTTGAACATCTTTTCAGATGCAGATGGAAGAATATAAGTATCCTCGACAGTCATTTTGTTTTGGGTCAAAGTTCCGGTCTTGTCTGAACAGATAATGGATACGGAGCCTAGGCCTTCTACAGCTGATAACTCCTTAATTATTGCATTCTCCTCAGCCATGCGTTTGGTGCCGATGGCAAGAGAAATAGTTATTATCGATGACAAAGCTTCTGGGATTGCCGCAACAGCTAGCGCTACAGCAAATAGTAGCGAATCCAGAATTGGCATATGTCTGTAAATGTTGAGTGCAAATACGAGTATAGAGAGAATAATTATACCGATGGAAAGCTTCTTTGAGAAGTTATCCATGGTCACCTGAAGAGGTGTCTTTTTTTCTTCGGCGTTGCTGATCATGTCAGCAATTAAACCGAGTTGTGCTTTTGATCCAACAGCGGTACAGACTACGGTTGCTCTACCATATGTTATTAGAGAACCTGAAAAGACCATATTGAGTTGATCACCGAGTGCAACCTTTCCATCGGGATTATCAGGATTATTTGCATTTAATGTGCCTGACTGCTTTTCAACGCTTTCAGATTCACCGGTTAGAGCACTCTCGTTAACCTTTAGTGAATAGTTTTCAATGATTCTGCCATCTCCAGGAACGATGTCGCCCGCTTCGAGTGTAAATATATCACCAACAACGAGATCCTCAGCAGGCACCTCTATTTTGTGGCCGTCCCTTATGACCTTTGCATTTGGGGATGACATACTCTTGAGACTTTTGAGAGATTGCTCGGCCTTAAAATATTGCACAGTGCCTAAAACTGCGTTTAATATGAGGACGGCAATAATTACCGCAGTGCTCTCGTAGCTTCCTGTTATCATAGAAATTATTGCAGCTATTATGAGGATGATAACGAGGAGATCCTTAAACTGATCAAGGAATATCTCAAACACGGATTTCTTTTGCTTTTCTTCAATTTTATTGGAACCGTATTTTTTGCGGTTAGCGCTGATTTGCTTCTGTGAAAGACCATTTAAACTTGTTGAAAGTTCAGTCATTACTTCCATGGCGTCTTTGTTGTAATACATAATATCTCCTTGGTGTAAATATGCTCTTCATTTTCTATAAATTATAACATAGGTACGCGGTGTATAGTATGAAAATCTTGACTTAAAATGCTATAAGTTCCACGTAGCCAAAATTTTAAAAATTTGTGTAAAATAAAAAACGATGGGAGACACTCCATCGTTTGTATGCTCATTGCATGTGTATTTAACTTATACACAGGTGGGGACGGGTGAGACTTATTTTGCAGCCTTTGCTGCGTTGAATCTTTTTGTAAGTCTTGAAACCTTTCTTGAAGCAGCTTTTTTGTTAAGAGTTCCCTTAGAAGCTGCCTGCATCAATTTCTTTTCGCAAACTGCGAGTTTCTCAGCTGCCTGATCAAGGTCATTTGCCTCAATAGCAACCTCAAATTCTTTGATAGCTTCCTTCACATGGTTCTTAACACGCTTATTTCTTGCGGTTTTCTTATCGATTACTCTGATTCTTTTCTTTGCGGATTTAATATTTGCCATTAATTTTCACCCCACTTTTCTTAAATTTAACAATTTGCCTAAATTCGCACTTGCCATTATATAACAAAATAGCTGAGTTTGCAACGATTTTATTTTGAAATATCAATCTTTTACATTCATTAGTGTGCTATTTTATCCCATTTAATTTCTTACTTTGCTAATCTACCTATTAATTCCTTGGTTTACTAATCTACATATTAATTCCTTACTTTGCTAGTCTACCTATTTTGTATCCTGTGAGAGGTCTTCATATACATGATTGTAACAAATGTCAGCGTTATAAATTCTGAAACCGGCAGGGCGAACCATAGATATATGATATTTCCAAATTGGGCCAGAATGGCAATTGCAGGTACAAGGAGCAGAAGGCCTCGACTCACGGTTATCAAAAGCGATTTAATAGCTGCTTCCTGAGCGTTCATAGATGCGGCTATTACGATGTTAAGGCCAGCGAAGAAATAACCGATAAAGTAGCATCTTATCCCGACGGACCCCATTTCATTTAGTTCAGGGTCGCTTGTTTTGTTGAATACATCCGAAAACGGCGTTGCAAAAACATAGAGAATAATGTACAAAAGAACAGCCATCGCAAAGGCTGTTATAAGTCCAAGTCGGATGACCTGAGCTTTAGAGTTATTATCATCTTTGCCGTGGTATTTGCTAATGAGTGGCTGCATTCCCTGTCCGACGCCGTTAAAGAGTGCGTTTACAACAAAGGCGATGTTAGCGACGATTGAATACGCGGAAACTCCGAGATTTCCAGCAATTGTCCAGGATGCAATATTAAATGAGACTATTGAAAGCCCTGATGAAATTTCGATAATAAAGTTGGAAAGTCCGAGCACAAAGATATTTTTAAATATCCAGAAAAATCTATTAATGTGGTGATGCCTGTTTTCATGGTTATTGCCATCGGTCGCACATTTTATAGGATTGAGTATTCTGAAAGTGTTCATATGCCTGAGAAAGTAAACCGAAAGCACAATGAGCCCGATGATGGGAGCGATTCCGGTAGCTAGGGCAGCACCCTTCATTCCCATTTTGCATGGATATATGAAAATCCAGTCCATGATAAAGTTTGACATATTGCTAGCGAGCAGTGATGCGGTCGCAAACTTCGGTGCATTATCGTTTCTGATAAAAGCAACTATAATGTTGTTGAGCATGAACGGCACTGAAAATGTTGAAACTACACGGATGTAGGTCGATGCATATGGCACAGTAACATCATCCCCACCAAAAATAAATGCGAGTTTTTCCGCATAGGTTCGTCCTAAAAATAAAAAAACAAAGCCAAAAACAACCGCAATAGTAACAGCGAAGGTAAATATTTTGTTCCCAAGATCATGGTCGCCACGTGCCTTGACGACAGCAAAAAATGTCGATCCCCCAACGGAAATCAACATGCCGATGCCGAGGATGATGCTGTAAATTGGAAGGGCGATATTTAGGCCTGCGAGTGCCATCGTACCTATGCCGTTTGCAACAAAATAAGTGTCCGCCAGGATATATGCCGAAAATCCAATCATCGCAAGTATGCTTTGGCTGACATAGAGGGCAAAATCCTTCCTGATTTTTGACTTATCGATATTTAAATTTGTGGAATTTTCTACTTTACTCATGGCTATCATTTTATACTAATCGCAATTAAAATGCTAGTGTTGTATCAAGAGATATGGTATTATTAATGCAGTAAAAGCAAAATTTAGGAGTTGTTTGATGGACCAAAAATATATAAGAAACTTTAGCATAATAGCACACATTGACCACGGCAAGAGCACACTAGCCGACAGGATAATTGAAAACACTGGACTGGTTGCAACCAGAGACATGAAGGAGCAGTTCCTCGACAATATGGATATTGAAAGGGAACGTGGTATCACGATTAAGCTGCAGACTAGTAGGCTAGTGTATAAGTCGAAGGATGGTCATGAATATATATTCAATTTGATCGACACACCAGGGCACGTCGACTTTAACTATGAGGTTTCAAGGAGTTTGGCTGCCTGTGAAGGAGCTGTTCTTGTCGTTGATGCAACCCAAGGAGTAGAGGCTCAGACTATGGCAAATGTATATTTAGCCCTAGAGGAAGATCTTGAGATACTGCCATGCCTCAACAAAATAGACCTCGCAAGTGCCAGAACTGATGAGGTTAAGGATGAAATCGAAGATATGATAGGCATTGATACTGAAGATGCTCCGCTGGTTTCAGCAAAGGAAGGCATTGGAATAGATGAACTCCTCGAGGCAATAGTTAATCACATACCTCAGCCGACTGGAGACCCTGATGCAACCCTTAAAGCCCTGATTTTTGACTCAGTTTACGACAACTATAGAGGTGTGGTTATTTATACACGTATATTCGATGGGCAGGTCAAAGCGGGCGACGACATCCTCCTCATGAACAGCAATAAACGATATGAGGTTACGGAAGTGGGCGTAATGGCGCCTTCGCATAATCCAACAAAACAATTGTCCGCGGGGGATGTTGGCTACATTGTTGCTTCCATCAAGCAGGTTAAGGATGCTAGAGTGGGAGATACAATAACTCTTGCAGATAACCCTACAGCAGAGACCTTGCCAGGCTACAAAAAGGTCCAGTCAATGGTTTACTGCGGAATTTATCCTGCAGAGGGTGAAAAGTATGAGGGTGTAAAGGATGCGCTTGAAAGACTGCAGGTAAATGACGCTGCTTTTTTGTTTGAGCCTGAGACGTCAACTGCGCTTGGGTTTGGATTTAGGTGTGGCTTCCTCGGACTTCTTCACATGGAAATCATTGTTGAAAGACTGGAGAGGGAGTTCGACCTTGCGGTAATAACAACGGCACCAAGTGTTGTATATAAGGTCGTGAAAAACGATGGGAGCATTGAAATGATTCAAAATCCTACGAATCTTCCACCTCTAACTGAAATTGACCACATTGAGGAGCCTATGGTTAAGACCAACATTATCATTCCTAAGGAATATGTAGGGTCGATAATGGAGATGTGTCAGGAGAGGCGCGGCACCATGCTTCACATGGAATATATTGCAGGAGATAGGGTTGATTTGCACTATGACATGCCGCTCAATGAGGTAATATATGATTTTTTTGATGCACTGAAGTCTAAGACAAGGGGTTATGGCTCGCTCGATTATGAGTTTGACAGATATGAGAAAAGTCAGTTAGTTAAACTCGATGTTTTGCTCAACAAGAGCCTTGTCGACGCTTTTTCAATGATTGTTCACGAATCAAGAGCATATGCAAGGGGCAAGTTCGTATGCGAAAAACTCAAGGAAGTTATCCCAATGCATCAGTTTGAGGTGCCGATTCAGGCGGCGATTGGTCAGAAAATTATTGCCAGAACCACTGTAAGAGCCTATAGAAAAGACGTAATTGCCAAGTGTTACGGTGGGGACATATCAAGGAAGAAGAAATTGCTTGAAAAACAGAAGGCTGGTAAGAAGAGAATGAGACAATTCGGAAAGGTAGAAGTCCCTCAGGAAGCTTTTACAGCCGTTCTCAAGTATGATGAAGGCAAGTAAGCAATGCCAGACGAGTCAAAAAAATCTTTAGGTATATATATACACGTGCCATTCTGTGTTAGAAAGTGCGGTTACTGCGGGTTCTATTCGATTGCGCCAAGAGATGATGTATTTAAAGAGGCATTTGAAGATTCATTTGATGATGCATTTGAGGATGCCCTAGAGAAATACGCAATCGCAGTTGAGAAACAGATCTTGAATGGGTCATTTCTCCCAAGAGAAGTTGCGACTTTTGGAATTGACCACTTCGATGCGCACAAGTATTCAGTTGATAGCATTTTCTTCGGAGGAGGCACACCATCACTGTTATCCACAGAATATATACACAAAATACTCAACGTTGTTGACTCTACATTTTCAGTTGAGAAAAATGCAGAGATAACGATAGAGTCGAACCCCGGAACGCTTACTCTTGAGAAACTTAAGGGATACAAAGCCGCAGGGATCAATAGAATAAGTTTAGGCATACAAAGCTTCAATGATGATGAGCTCCTCCAGATTGGGAGAATTCACGACACAAAAACTGCATTGAAAACCGTAGAATTATGCAGGAAAGCAGGATTTGAAAACTTAAATCTCGACCTGATATTTTCACTTCCTAATCAGAGCTTTGAAATTTGGGAGAGTAATCTGAAAAAAGCCATAAGTCTTTCTCCTGAACATCTTTCGATATATGGGCTCCAACTTGAGGAAGGAACTGAATTTTTTGAGCGATTCAATGCTGGTGAATTTGATGAAACAAGCGATGAGCTCGACAGAAAGATGTATCATAGGACCTGTGATATACTGGTAGACAGCGGCTTCGAACACTACGAAATATCGAATTGGGCAAAGCCAGGATTTGAGTGCAGGCACAATCTCAAATATTGGCAGTTCGATGAATACCTCGGGATAGGTCCATCGGCAGCCTCTTTTGTTGACGGATTTCGATTTGAAGTGCAGCCATCAGTAAAAGATTTTATTTCAAATTATGAAGAAAATATGGACAAACCTAGAGATGCAGGGCAGCGCACTACTTTGTTCTCAGATGTCCACAAAAACACATTGAGAGATTCCGCAGGCGAGTTTGCGTTTACAGCACTGAGGACTCCAGATGGAATTTCATTCGACAAATTCAAAAAAGAGTTTGGTGTTGAATTTCTGAAATTTTATGAGAAAGAAAAACCCGAAATAGAGCGTTTTAAAACTCTAGGTGATGTGGAAATCGACGAATTGGGTTTGAGATTGACAAGAAAAGGAATAGATGTATCAAACAGCATAATGGCGTTGTTTGTGTAGAATATTTATGCAATCCACAAAAAAATTAAGGAGGAATTGAGGAAATGGAAAAATATATTTTGGCGCTGGATCAGGGAACCACGAGCTGTAGAGCGATAATTTACAACAAAAAAGGGCAGCCAATTATTACAGCACAAAAAGAATTTCAACAATTTTTTCCAAAATCAGGATGGGTGGAGCAGGATGCAATGGAGATCTGGACGACACAGATGAACGTTGCACAGGAAGCCTTGCTCAAACTCAACGGAGATTATAAGAATATAGAAGCAATCGGCATCACAAATCAGAGGGAAACTACAATAGTATGGGATAAAAACACAGGGAAACCGATATATAACGCGATAGTATGGCAATGCAGGAGAACATCGGAATACTGTGAAATCCTAAAGGAAGAAGGGCTTGAATCGAAGATAAGAGAGAAGACCGGTCTCATTATTGATAGCTATTTTAGCGCTACCAAATTAAGGTGGATTCTTGAAAACGTGAAAGGTGCGCGCGAAGAAGCCGAAAAAGGGAACCTGCTCTTCGGGACAGTTGAAACCTGGCTAATATGGAAGATGACTGGCGGTAGGGTGCACGTAACTGATTATTCTAACGCTTCAAGGACGATGATGTTCAATATCAAAGAATTGAAATGGGACGAAGAGATTCTTGAAATCTTAAATATTCCCTCAAATATGTTGCCGGAACCTGTGCCATCTTCTCAAATCTACGGCGAGACTATGACTACGATATTCGGTGGTCCGATTAAAATCGCGGGTGCAGCAGGTGACCAGCAGTGTGCATTATTCGGCCAAACCTGCTTTGAGAAGGGAGAAACAAAATCTACATACGGAACGGGTAATTTCCTGCTTATGAATACTGGGGATGAGCCAGTGTTTATGGATAATGGTTTATTGACAACTATAGCCTGGGGCATAGGTGATGAGCTGAAATATGCTATAGAGGGTTCGGTTTTTGTCTGTGGTGCTGCGGTTCAGTGGCTCCGCGATCAGCTTATGATCATTGAAAATGCTGCATCTACGGAATCAGCTTCGAAAAACATTACAGATAACGGAGGCGTATATTTTGTGCCAGCATTCGTAGGTATGGGGGCACCATATTGGGACGCAGATGCAAGGGGCAGCCTCGTAGGGCTGACAAGGGGTACAAGTCGCGAACATATTATCAGAGCAACACTTGAATCTATGGCGTATCAGTGCAAGGACCTTTATGACGTTATGAGAGAAAGCGCAAACAAAACAGCTGCAAGCGATGGGTCTGATGAGGGGCTCAGGGTTGACGGAGGAGCATGTGCTAATAGTTTCCTCATGCAATTCCAGGCTGATATTTTAAAACAGAAGATAATCAGACCTAGTGTCATTGAGACTACATCACTTGGAGCTGCGTATCTTGCTGGGCTTGCAGTTGGATATTGGAAGGACAAAGAGGACATTAAGAAGAACTGGCAAGTTGACAGAGTGTTTGAACCAAAAATGGCAGAGGACGAAAGGGAGATGCTGCTAAAGGGATGGAAGCGCGCTGTTAAGACTGTTCAATTCTGGAGCAGTTTGGAAGATGAAAAATAGGGAATCATAAAGACGATTATACGTCACAAAAATAAAATATAGGGTTGACATTAAAGCAAAATAATAAGATAATAGTTAGGTATTTTAAAAAAGGAGTTTCTTATGAGAAAATCAAATCTTTATTACCTAACTATTTCTGCTATGTTTACAGCCCTCATCGCGGTTGGTGCCTTTATTAAGGTTCCTATGCCGCTATTGCCATTTACCATGCAGACATTTTTCACGATGCTTGCATGTTTTATTTTGCCTCGAAATTACAGCTCGCTTTCAGCAGGGCTCTATATGATTTTGGGCCTTATTGGATTGCCGATTTTTACATCTGGCGGAGGACTTGCTTATGTGCTCACACCTGGATTCGGTTATCTTATAGGATTTGTCGTTGCAAATTATGTTGCAGGTGGCTTTTTTGAACATCGTAATTCGGTGAAGCCTATCGACTATTTTGTTGCAGGTATATTGAATATACTCGTTGTGTATTTGTGCGGATTAGGATACTGGTACTTACTCGCAAATGTTTTTACCTCGTCATCAATCGGGCTTTGGCCGCTCGTCATGAACGGATTTATATTGACACTGCCAGGCGATATAGTAAAACTTGCAGTCGCTGTGCCAGTTGCAACAAAAATCAGGCGACACTTAATGAAGTAAGAATGTGTGCGATTAACTTTAATCTATAAACCATGAACTATAAACCACAAACCATGTGCTAAGGGACATAAATTAAGAGCTATAGTGTTACCATGTATTTAAGAGTTCTTACCATCTGACTTACATAGCTCATTTCGTTATCATACCATGCTACGATTCGAACCTCATAGATATGTGTACCACATTTTTGAGCAAGTGTTTCTGTTGCGTCAAATAGGGAGCCGTATGACATTCCGATGACGTCGGATGAAACGATTTCTTCCTCGTTATATCCAAACGATTCGTTTGCGGCTGCCTTCATAGCTTCGTTGATGCCTTCTACACTGACTGTGTCTGTTTCGTCCTTTAAGGTTGCGTCAAGAATTGTGATAGAACCTGATGGAACAGGTACACGCTGTGCAGAACCTATAAGCTTGCCATCAAGTTCTGGGATAACAAGACCTATTGCGGAAGCAGCTCCGGAACTTGTAGGAACGATGTTTATTGCACCTGCGCGGGCACGTCTTAAGTCACCTTTTCTATGAGGACCGTCAAGAAGCATCTGATCTCCTGTGTAGGCGTGTATGGTTGTCATAAAACCTGTTCTAAGTTCTCTGTAATCATTAAGAACTTTAGCCATTGGTGCTAGACAATTTGTGGTACAACTTGCGGCAGATACTATTTTGTCGTCAGCGGTTAGTTTATCATGGTTGACATTGAATACGATGGTGGGAAGATCATTGCCTGCAGGAGCTGAAATGAGGACCTTCTTTGCACCGGCATCAATATGAGCTTGTGATTTTGCTTTGCTTGTGTAAAATCCAGTGCATTCAAGAACTATATCTATATCCATATCCTTCCATGGAAGTTTGCTCGCATCAGATTCTGAATAAACGGGTATTTCTTTATCGTCAACAATTATTGATGATTCTGAATTATCAATTTTATGACCGCTAAATGGGCCTTGGACGCTGTCATATTTTAGAAGATGTGCGAGCATTTTAGGACTTGTTAAGTCGTTGATTGCTACGATTTCAAGCTCGCCTTCTTCCCATATTTTTCTGAATGCAAGTCTTCCAATTCGACCGAAGCCGTTTATTGCTAATCTCTTTTTCATAAATTTTCTCCTCTCAAAATTAAATTATATAAACGATATGATGTTCAATAATGTTTTCTACAAAAATGTTTTCTACAAAATACGATATATTTATACCATTTTTCTTTTTAAGCAAAACGTAATGTGATGAAATTCTAATGGAGATGTAGAATTTTCCTTGACGTGATGTTATCCTAATGATAAAATAAACATGGAATTATTCAGATGGTACATATTGTTTAAAAGAGAAGGAAGTAGAAGCTTCCACGGTCCCGCCGCTGTGAAGATTGAGGACGTTTAATATCGCCACTGAGAGACGACATATGTGCATATATTAAAGTTTAAATATGCTAGGTTGTATAATAAGTCTTTTGGGAAGGCTAAACGCCCAGTGATATCGAAGTCAGAAGAACTGCCACTGAATTTATGCGGAATGTTACGAGAGATGACAGGCATTGATGATTTTTGTGTCTAAAAATGATATGCCCTGTTGGGCATTTTTTGTTGAATGTTTGGCTCGAATTCTGTTCCGATATCATAATTCATAAAGTATTTTAAGTGTTTTTATTTTTATCAAAGGAGGTCATTATGACTAAAAGAGAAAAAATTCTCCTTTCTTTGAGCTGTGCTTTTGCACTAGTTTTCGGTGTTGTACCTGTGTCCCACGGAATGCACATCATGGAAGGCTATTTGCCACTTACGCACTGCTTGATTTGGGGAGCTATTTCGGTTCCATTCGTAGTAGCAGGTATTATTAAAATTAAAAAACTAACAGAGGAAAATAGAAGGACTATGGTTCTAATCGCGATGGCAGGCGCATTTGTATTTGTGCTTTCATCCCTCAAGATTCCTTCAGTAACAGGAAGCTGTTCACATATGACAGGAACAGGCCTTGGAGCTGTGCTTTTCGGACCAGCAGCAACAAGCGTACTTGGAATTATTGTTTTGCTATTCCAGGCAATTCTGCTAGCACACGGTGGTCTTACAACTCTAGGTGCTAACACATTCTCAATGGCTATCGGTGGACCGATCCTAACATGGCTTATTTGGAAGGGACTAAAGGGCACTAACATAAACAAGCCTTTTGCAATCTTCCTTGCAACAGCTCTTGGCGATCTGTTCACATATTGCATCACAAGCTTCCAGCTTGCATTTGCATATCCTTCAGAGACAGGCGGAGTTATGGCTTCTGTTGCTAAATTCCTAGGAATCTTTGCAGCAACTCAGGTACCTCTTGCTATCATTGAAGGTATTTTGTCCGCACTTGTATATATGGCTCTTATGAACTATGCTAAACCTGAGATGAGAGCTATCGGTCTTGCACCACAGAAATAGGAGGTGGATGATGAATAAGAAGGGTAGTTCAAAAGTTGCTGTTTTATTGATTATCATCTGCGTACTTCTTGCAATAGTTCCTCTATTTGCACTTAAGGATGCTGAATTTGGCGGATCTGATGATGCAGGAAGCGGTGCAATCAGCGAAATTGTAAAAGAGCAAAAAGGAATCACAGACGATGACTATGAGTATGAGCCATGGGCTGAACCAATACTAGAAAAGATGCTTGGTGGAGAACTTCCTGGCGAAGTTGAATCACTGATTTTCTGCGTACAGACAGGTATTGGTGTAGGAGTTGTCGCATTTATTATGGGAAGACTTACACAGCGTGCTAAGGACAGGAAAAAATATGGCATCCCTGAAGACGCTGACGAAGACTAAATTTCTTTCGAATAAGTGTATGTGATATTTTATAATATGCACTGAAGGTATATCTATGTCGGCTGGGTTACCCGGCCGACATATTTTTTAAGGGGAAAATATGCTTATTATAGATAAACTGTGCTATTATTCCAAACTTAGATATGTTAATCCTACCGAAAAAGTTTTGTACTGTCTGTTGACACTGATTCTTTTGATCGCAAGCAGATCAGTTGTTATGGCCATTGTTATTTTGTCACTTAACTATTATTTGAATGTGTTTAAGGGTGGCCTAAACGGGAAGCGATACCGCGTCTTGCTAACTTGGCCGCTATCATTTTTAATTTTCGGTACAATTGCACTATTTGTAAATATATCAAAGACCACGCTAGATCTTTATGCTATTCCTATCGGCAGTTATTTTCTAACGGGAAGCAAAATAGGAATGTGGAAGGGTTTTCAACTGATAATGACAGCAATGGCTTCAGTTTCGAGCCTTTATTTTCTGTCACTCAATACAACGATGCCAGATATAATTTCTGTTCTTAAAAAATGGAAACTGCCAAAAATCTTTGTTGAACTTATGATGCTAATTTACAGATTTATATTTATACTCTTAAACGTTGCAATGAACATCACGACATCTCAGAAATCAAGGCTTGGTTATAAGGATTATAGGACATCAATCAAATCATTTGCTGGGATGCTATCAGCCCTCTTCATTAACTCACTCAAGCGATCAGGAAATTTATTTGATGCTATGGAGGCACGTGGATACGACGGTGAACTGAGAATGATTGAAGAACATTATGAACAAAATAGTAAAACTATGTTAATGATCGGGCTTCTTGGGGCTGTGATGCTCGCTGTAACAATATGGATTAAAGTGTGTGGAATAATCTACATTTAACGTCTATTAGAGGTAGCAATATGCAGGAAGATAAAAAGAAAGATATAATTGTGAAGGCTGAAAACCTTTATTTTTCATATGATGATGAGCAGACGTATTCACTTGACGGATTTTCACTCGAGCTCGAGAGAGGCAAAAAAATAGCATTTCTAGGTGCAAACGGCGCAGGAAAGTCGACGTTTTTCTTGACACTAAATGGCATACACAAGTTAATAAAGGGTAGGCTTGAGGTAGATGGAAAAGAAGTTACCTATGACAAGAAGTCGCTTCTGGAACTGAGGTCGAAGGTTGGAATTGTTTTTCAGGATCCGGACAATCAACTATTTTCTGCCAGTGTAAAGCAGGAAATCTCTTTTGGTGCGATGAATATGGGTATGAGTGCTGAAGAAGCGGAGGAGGCTGTGAATAAGGTTGTTGACAGGCTTCTGATAGGCCCTTTCGTACATAAGGCAACTCACGCTTTGTCAGGTGGTCAGAAGAAACAGGTTTCGATTGCGGATGTTTTGGTTATGATGCCAAAAATCGTAATTCTAGATGAGCCAGCATCATCGCTTGATCCTAAACATACATATATAGTTAATAATATAATAGAAATGATGGTTGAGGAGGGGATTACCGTTCTTGTATCTACTCATGATGTAAATTACGCTTACGGATGGGCAGATGAGGTTGTAGTCATCGATGCTGGTAAGGTAATCATGCATGATAAACCAAGGGCTGTATTCCATAATGTTGAAGTCCTGAAAAAAGCTAATCTTGAGAAACCTATGATTTTAGATTTTTATGATAGATTGGTTGAAAAAGGTGTAATCGAAAAGGTTGAAGATACACCGAGGACGATTGAAGAACTCGATAAACTAATCAAGAAATAGCCTTTACGAAAGGTAACTAATTTGAAACTTGAGCCGGTACAAATGCAGCGAAATGCTGCATTTGACCGGTATTTTGTTGCAGATAACAAAAAACGATTAAAAATATGACTTTTCATGTGAAGTATGCGCAATTTGTGGTATAATTCCAATATGACTTTGAACGAAATTAGAGAACATATTGAAGGTTTGAATTTCATTAATGAGGGAGACCAGGTAGTTCTCGCTTTGTCAGGGGGGCCTGATTCAGCGTGTCTTTTTTATGCTTTAAATCAGATGAGGGACAAACTTGGTATCACGATAAACTGCGTTCATGTCAATCACGGACTTCGTGGGGTGGAAAGCAATGCTGACGAAGATTTTGTGAGAGAAATTTGTAGACAAAATAATTGCCCGCTGACAGTGGTTTCTGCGGACGTCGCGTCGCTTGCAAAGGTGCTTAAGATTTCCACGGAAGAAACTGGGCGAAAAGTCAGATATCAGGCTTTCTATGAGGAAACAGAAAAAGTCTTTAAAGAGACTGGTAAATTTCCGCCAATTTTGGTAGCGCACAATATGGATGACCAGGCGGAGACCATTCTATTCAGGATAATAAGAGGTACTGGCGTAACGGGGCTTAGGGCCATGCAGAAGTATGAAATCACATCACAGGGATATGAGATTATAAGACCGCTACTGGATATTTCTAAACGCGACATACTAGAAGCTTTGCAATCAGAGGGATTGACTTACTGTGAGGACGAAACAAACGAAATGCCCATATACGCGAGAAATAAGATCAGACTTGATATAATACCTGCAATGGAAAGCATCAATCCGGCTTTTAAAGAGGCCGTTGTAAGGCTCGGAGAAATAGCGGACGAACAGTACGAATTTCTTGAGATCAAAGCTTACCAATGCATAGAAAAATTGAAACGTGAAAACAAAATAATTTTAACGCAATCTATAACGATGGTTTCTACAGATGAACTAAGACCTTATCACGTTGTAGTACAGAAGAGGGTGTTTTCTCAAATAATAAAGCGTATGGGTCTTTTTGAAAATATAAGTTATAAGCATCTGGAAGCACTTGTCGCACTTCTAAAGTCTGAGAATCCATCAACTGGAATTGATCTGCCCTATGGTTTTAAGGCATGCAGAATATATGGAGAAATTGGTATTTTTTCAAATGAGATTTTCTCAAAGAAAAACTTGTTTGAGATGTACATTTCAACGGCAGATAAATTACCTGAGAATATTGCTGAAAAATGTCATGTGAAAGTCGCTAATTCTAATGAAGCCGTTAATTCTGATGAATATACTCAAAATATTCACTGGCAATTTGAAAATAGATATTTGCACTTTATTGTCTTCCTTTCAAAGGAAGTGTTTGAGCAAAAATATGGTAAGTCGAAGAAACCTGTTTTGCGCTATCGACAGTCGGGCGATTATATGATATTAAAGGACGGCGGAAGAAAGAAAATTAAGAATATCTTTGTGGACGATAAGATTCCGAGAATTTTGAGGAACCGAATACCACTCCTTGCCGTTGGTTCAGAAATAATTTGGATTGCAGATCTGACGGGACGTTCTAATGGGAGATTGTCGGGTGATTTTCAAATTGAAAATCCTAAGGCGAAAAATTGCGGTGAACTTGATAACGCTGGCTGGTTTCGTATTGATATTTTCAGAGATTAGGAGATAATAGATATTGCTTTTATATTGAGATTTTAAGGCAAATGTGATATCATATTAAGGCTGTTTGCAGCAAGTTAGGAGGACTATAATTTGAAGAAATTCGGTAAGAATTTAGTTGTATATCTGATAATATGTGCAATAATCCTTGGGATGGCATCGTATTTTAAGGGGAATAATTATACTGAAAAACAGGTTCCTTTTTCGACGATGATTAAATATCTAGAAAAGGGTGAAGTTGTTAAAATTGATATTTCTGAGAGAAAAATTCGTGCTCAGATAATGACTGCCAAAGAGAGAAAACAGGCAGAAGCAGCAGAGAAAAAGAAGAAAAAAGAGCGAGATGAAATCAAGAAATCAAGCAATAGCAACGACCCTGACAAACAAAAGGAGGCAATTGAAAAGTCTCTGAACTCAATCCTAGGGGACAACGGCAAAGAACAAAAGAAAAAATATGTGGTTGCGTATGCGCCATATTTAAATGAGATAGCTTGGCTTGAAGAAAATTATGTTTTCCCACAGTTGAAAGACGGAAAAATCAAGGAATTTACGACAAAGCCGCCTTCAGTGATGGAAGGATTTGTGAACTTTCTTCCAACTCTTGTGATGGTTGGAATTGCCGTGTTTCTATTTATTATGATGTCTAAGGGTGGACAGGGCAAAGCGTTTAATTTTGGTAAGAGCAAGGCCAAGATGTATAAGGGTGATGGCAAGAAAATTACCTTTGATGACGTTGCAGGACTACATGAGGAAAAAGAGGAGCTTTTGGAGGTTGTTGACTTCCTTAAGGACCCATTTAAATACCAACATTTGGGAGCACGTATTCCTAAGGGAATCTTGCTTGTGGGACCACCAGGAACAGGTAAAACCTATGTATCGAGAGCAACAGCAGGTGAAGCCGGAGTGCCATTCTTTACAATCAGTGGATCCGATTTTGTTGAGATGTTCGTAGGTGTCGGTGCTTCAAGGGTTAGAGATTTGTTCGATCAGGCTAAGAAAAATTCTCCTTGTATTGTGTTCATTGATGAGATAGACGCAGTTGGTAGAAAAAGAGGAGCTGGTCTTGGTGGAGGCAATGATGAAAGAGAACAGACTTTAAACCAGTTGCTTGTTGAAATGGACGGATTTGGAGAAAATTCTGGAGTCATAATAATGGCTGCAACTAATAGGCCTGATGTTTTGGATCCAGCTATTTTGAGACCAGGCAGATTTGATAGACAAATCGTGATAGGTATTCCTGACGTAAAGGGAAGAGAAGAGATAATTAAGGTTCATTCAAAGAATAAGCCAATGGATGAGCAGGTTTCACCTAGCATTTTAGCTAGAAGAACCCCTGGATTCACTCCAGCGGACATTGAAAACCTACTGAATGAAGCAGCCTTGCTCGCTGCCAGAAGAAATGGCACGAGGATAAGGATGAACGATATAGAAGAAGCAACTACGAAGGTTATTGCTGGCCCTGCGAAGAAGAGTAGGGTGATTTCTGAGGCTGAAAGACGATTGACCGCTTATCACGAAGCGGGACATGCAATTGTCATGAGGTCCATTCCAGATTCTGACCCTGTGCATCAGGTGACTATTGTACCTAGAGGAATGGCAGGCGGATTTACCATGTCACTTCCTAAGGATGAGCGATTCTTCAAGACTAGAAAGGGTATGTTCAACGATATATTACATCTTCTTGGCGGACGAGTTGCTGAACATCTAACTCTGGAAGACATCAGTACAGGTGCATCAAACGATATTCAAAGAGCAACGGATATCGCAAGAGATATGGTAACAAAATACGGGTTCAGCGAAAAACTTGGACCTGTCAATTATAGTGGCTCAGACGAAGTTTTCCTAGGAAAGGACTTCTCAACTAGACAAAATCATTCAGAAACGACAGCTTCCGAGATAGATGAAGAAGTCAGGAGAATTATCGAAAAAGCCTTTGATGAAACTAAGAGGATTCTCGAAGAGAATATGGATAAGCTCGTTAGGGTAGCTGAAGCTTTGCTAAAGGTTGAGACAATTGACGGTAAGCAGTTTGAAGCACTTTACAATGATGAAATCGATGCAGAAGCCTTGGCTGAGCAGATCATGGAAGAGGAAAAACTCATTAAGGAAGAAAATGCTAGAGATGCTGCTGAAAGAGATAGAATGATTGCTGAGGCCAAGTCAAAGGCTAAAGAATTGTTCCCAAATGATAAGTCTAAGGTAGTTGCAGTTGCAGGAAGAATACCTGGCAATCCTCATCTTGGCACTAAAAACAAAGTTGTCATCATTCGCGAAAATACAGATGATAATAATGAAGATAAGCCGAAAAACGACGAAGAAAAAAATATGAATGTCGAAGATCATGATAAAAATGAAGGTCAGACAAATATAGATGCTGGCATAGAAACCGGAGACATAGAAACAAAAGATTCTCGAGACTTTGAGGATTCTGAGGAGGAATAAAATGAAGGTTACAATAGATGATTGCCTTGAAATAAACTCTCTCAGTAAATCTCAGGTCCTCTCTGGGTCTTCGCAGGGATATAGAAGAGTTACAAGTGTTTCCGTGATGGATGGAACAACACTCGATAGCATTCTTGCTGAAAATGGAAAGCCCAACCAGCTTGTGCTTACATCGTTTCAGGGAAATGACGGAGATCCAATGGATGAGGAACTCCAAATTAAAGTTGTAAGAGCGCTTGCCGCGGCAAAAATTGCGGGCATTGCTGTTTTCTGGAGAAACGGTAATCTATTTCTGCAGGACAAAACAGTCGAGGTTGCGAGAGAACTTGACATGCCACTGCTTTGTGTTAAGGATGACAATGGAGAAGATATAAGGTATTCTGACGTCATAGAGGGCGTTATGGATAAGCTTTTGTATGGTGATAATTTTAGGAATGATTTAATTACAAAGACCATATTCCATCTTCTAAACTTTGAAAAATATTCTAACTTTCAGACTGCACTGAAAGAAGCAGCGATAAGCAATGATTTTCAGGTCATTTTGCTGAGCAAGGATTTCAATCCAATTTTAACAGTCGAAACGCGCCATCAGACTACTATTGAGGAAGCAATTAAACTTGGCAAGGAAAGAGATGTTGAAAAATCGGGAATTTACACCTTTATTAATGTAAATGGGGTCCTCACATACTGGGGACCGATTTCTATAGACGGGCAGAAACATTTTATATTCATTGTAGATAATGATGATAATTACTCCGCAGGTGAGATTACTAAACTCGCTGAGATTATTGAAATTGCAATGGGGATGTGGAAGTTTACTCCAGAAAGAGATGCGAAAGCAGATCTTATAAAAGCCCTTATGAGGGGTAATTTGAGTCTTGCGTCCTCGCTTAGAAACGAACTTGAAATTGACGATAAGAGTATTATTAGCGTTTTTCAATCCAAGGGTATTGATCTTGCACATGCAAACCAACTTATGTATGAAATGGAATCAAGGCATGGTTTTGAAATTTTGAGAATTGCCTCAGATGGAGAAATATACGGCGTAATACTAAAGGGTGATGACTTAGACATAGATGAAGAAAATGGCTCATACAAAGCGCTATGTCTAGATTTATATTCTAAAATGAAAGAGGGCTCAAAGGCTGTAAGAATTTTTCACTCCACTGGAATTGAAGGCATAGAGGGAGCGGTATCAGGTTATCGATTGATCAATGAAAATTGGATGTTTGTAGAGTATGTTTTCCCATATAAGAGGGTTTTCACAAAGTACGACATGACTCTCGTGAGCAGCTGCACAAGCATCAGAATGCAAAATGGCAATCTAAAGGAGACTTTCATGAATCTCCTCGACCCATTCAACAGGGAACTCGGCAGCAACAAAGCAAAGCAGCTCCTGGATACGCTGGAGACATTTGTGCTTGATGCAGGGCTTAATAGCTCGATGACAGCAAAATTTATGGGCATTCACACTAATACTGTACAATATAGATTAAAAAGAATAAATGAAGTTCTAGGTGCTGAAATTACAGGAAACAGGGTTATACCTGCACTGACGATAGCACTTGCTTTAAAGAGACTTGAAATTGCGGAAGGATAGACGTAGATGTTATTAGCTTTTGATATTGGTAATACAAACATTGTACTTGGAGTGTTCAAAGATGGAGAATTGCTTACAAGTTGGAGAATCAAAACAGATGCCCAGAAAAGTACCGATGAGTATGGTATGATAGTCAGCCAGCTGTTTGAATATGAGGGATTAAAAATGCAGGATATTGATGATATTATAATATCTACTGTTGTTCCTTCAGTGCTTTTCACTATCCAGCATCTCTCTCAAAGATACTTTGGGATTAATTCAATTGTAGTAGCATCTGGCGTGAAGACAGGGCTTAAAATAAAATATGATAATCCTAAACAGGTAGGTGCTGACAGGATTGTCAATGCTGTTGCTGCGTATGAAAAATTTGGTGGGCCTGTAATTGTGATTGACTTTGGAACCGCGACGACTTTTTGTGCAATCTCTAGACATGCCGAATATCTTGGAGGTACGATTGCTCCAGGAATTAAAATTTCCGCAGAATCGTTGTTTGAAAAGACTTCCAAGTTACCTAAGGTTGAACTTGAAAACCCTAATCATGCGATATGTAGAAATACTATTCAAAGCATGCAGGCAGGTCTTTTGTACAGTCATATGGGGATGGTAGAATATGTTGTCGATATGATGAAAAAAGAGCTTGCCGAGTATGATCCTGAAGCTCCAGAGCCAAAAGTTATTGCAACTGGTGGACTTGCTAGCATGATCAGGGCAGGTGTAGGATGTATTGACACGATTGAAAGAATGTTGACGCTAGAAGGATTACGGTTAATATATGATAAAAACAAAAATCAGTACAAGAATCGAAAGGTTGCCCCAAATAGGTAGTTTTAGGCCACAAAATCCTTTCTTTATGGCACCACTTGCGGGGGTTACGGACGCGCCGACGCGCTTAATTTATTCTAAAATGGGTGCAGGACTTGTATATTCCGAGATGGTTTCTGCGAAGGGTATGCATTATGGGGACAAAAAGAGTGCCCAGCTTTTGGATATTTTGTACACGGATGATAGTCAAAAATCAAATTTTGGCGACGTTGCCTTTCAAATTTTTGGCAGTGATCCAGACATTATGGCAGAAGCCGTTGAAATGCTCGACACAAAAGAGAATGTTCTAATAGATGTAAACATGGGCTGTCCAGTTCCTAAAGTATTTAAAAATGGGGATGGGTCAGCTCTTTTAAAGCAGCCGATGCTCTGCGAGAAAATTATTTCGGCGATGAAATCAAAGACTTCAAAACCTGTGACGGCGAAGATAAGAACGGGTGTGGACGAGGGAAGCATAAACTGCGTAGAGGTTGCTTTGGCTCTTGAAGAAGGTGGAGCGGATGCGATATGTGTGCACGGCAGGACGAGAGAAGCCTATTACACAGGTGTTGCAGATTATAAGAGAATCGCAGAGGTCAAAGAAGCAGTTAGTATTCCGGTTATCGGTAATGGTGATGTTTTCAGCGTGGAGAATTGTAAGAGAATGTTTGAGGAAACTGGTGTAGATTTTGTGATGATTGCAAGGGGCGCACTCGGTAATCCTTGGATATTCAGGGAACTTAATGCATGGTGGAACGGTGAGAACGTTCCAGCTCGACCGGGCAGGGATGAAATAAAAAATATGATGGTTTACCACACAAAACTTCTTGTCGATTACAAGGGCGAGCGAATAGCAACTAATGAGATGAAGAAACACCTTGCGTGGTATACGAAGGGACTTGCCGGTAGCAATGAATTCCGACGAAGAATCAATAATATTTCAACCTCAAGTGATATGATTGAATTGATTTCAGAGTTTTAAATTTTAAAAAATTTTAAAAAATATAGTTAGTATTTATGCTTTTTCCTTGACAATGGTAGGTAAAATGTTGTATAATTTCCATTGTCGCTGAAATGTGATGCGTATTCCGAGGTAGCTCAATGGTGGAGCAACCGGCTGTTAACCGGTAGGCTGTGGGTTCGAGCCCCACCCTCGGAGCCATTTTTTAAAAGCCGGAGTGGCGGAACTGGCAGACGCCCAGGACTTAAAATCCTGTGGTCTTAATTGACCGTACCGGTTCGATCCCGGTCTCCGGCACCATATAAAAGGTGAGAAGAGACTTGGAAGAATGATGAACCGCATTTAAGCACATAACACTAATTTTAAATAACGTCGCAGGGTAGAGCAGTTGGTAGCTCGTCGGGCTCATAACCCGGAGGTCGTAGGTTCAAATCCTTCCCCTGCAACCACTAAATAAAGCCTTGAAATGCTGCAAATTACAGACTTTCGGGGCTTTTTTGTTGCTTAAATATGGGAGATAATAATTTGTAAAATATGCTATTCTATGGTGTTATATGATATCAAGGGTGTTAACAAAAGTGTTACTTTAAATATAATTATAAAATATCAGTTTTCTGTAGAACTTTTTGTATTTTTATTCTATAATGCTGTCATAACACATTAGGCGTATGCCTATGTACAAAAGCAAGTGAGCTTTTGAGATAATTGAAGTACTATAATAAAAAGAAAGAGGTGTGTTATGACCTTCGGTAAAGATAAAATTTCTTTTTTACAACTTCCAACACCACTGGAGAGGTTGGACAATTTGTCTAAAGAATTGGGAGTTAATTTCTATTTGAAACGTGATGACATGACATCTATTGGTGGCGGAGGTAATAAGCTTAGAAAACTTGAATATTTTGTTGCTGAGGCGCAGAGGCAAAACGCAACTACTTTGCTGACTGTGGGTGGTGCGCAGACTAATCATGGGAGATTGACGGCGGCGGTTGCTGCAAAATATGGCTTTAAATCAGCTATTGTAACTACTGATGATTATCCGGGAGAAACATCTGCGAATTTACTTTTGGATGGGTTCTTGGGGTGCAGTGTGTATTTTAAGCCTATGTTCAAATTATCTGAAGCTGTTGAAATTGTGAAGAATGAACTTGAGTCTGCGGGCGAAAAAGTGTATTTTATTCCTCTTGGCGGATCAGATGCTCTTGGCGCATTGGGATACTATGACTGCGGCATTGAACTTGCAGAACAACTTAGAGCCATTGGTTTAATGAGACCTCACGTATTTGTTACGGCAGGTAGTTTGGGGACATACTTAGGTTTAGAATTCGCACGCCTTAACAGGAGACTTTCATTTGATCTTACCGGTATTTCAGTCTTACCTAGACATAGGACGGCTGCGGAATATGCAGAGAAACTATTTGGAGAGATTTACAAGACTTATATGGGGACTTTAGGTTTCAATATAGATGTTCCACCAAGGGCTTCACAGATGGAGATTAATGAAAATTATATTTTTGGTGCATATAATAATGCTGTTCATGAGGTAAGAGAAGCAATTTACCTAATGGCACGCAAGGAGGGAATTTTCCTTGATCCATGCTACACTGGTAAAACGTTCTACGGAATTCTGGATATGATTAATCGTGGAGAAATTGAGAAAAATTCAGATGTGGTTATGATACACACAGGGGGTTTCCCAGGCAACTATGCGGCACATCACCGAATTGAGATGGAAAATGAATTGAGAGAATTTATGAAAACTGACAGTGCTATTTAAGAAATAGTAGGATGGTTTAAAATAAAATCTATAACAAAAAAATAGCCTCTAGTAGCTTTTTGTCTATATTTACAAACTATGACTTTTGAATTATGACAATATATGTTTGAATAACTACCTTTGAGAGGCTATGTTTAATTTTTAATATCTGATATCTGATTAGGCCTTGATACGATTTCCTAATGCTTTAGACAGTGCTTTGCTAATAATTGTCCCGAGCGCACAACATACTGCAGCTTCAGTAAGCCCCTGAATGCCTACTAATACGACTACAAATGACAAAGGGTTACTAACCCTGAGTGTATGGGCAAGATTTTGAATATACTCTGTGTTATAAAAGGCTAAGACTATGAAGCCCATGAAGAATAGGGTGTTCAAAACAGGAGCACTCAATGATGCAATAGCATATGAAATAGTGTTGCCCTTTAGTGACTTATGAAGTGCTCTAAAAATTAAGCCTACGAATATTCCCATAATTATTCGCATCACCACGCATAGGATGAAGGTCTTAATTGGTGCGAATTGAAAAAAAGTACCAGTCATAACAGATACACCTGATATCGCGTCCTTAAAGCTTACAAGACCGAATACTCCTCCGAGTATACCACCAGCCATTGGCCCCATTAGGATTGCTCCGATTGCTATAGGCAATGTGAGAAAAGACATGTAAAGTGGACCGACTGGTACGCTGCCAAGACCTACAAGCTTCATCACGATTTCTATTGCTATCAGAAGTGCAAGTTGTGCCAGATACTTAGAATTTGATAATTTGTTGTTCATTTTTCCTCCTTCTGCCGTTCCTTTAAAGGATACAGCGATGAGTTTCGAGAATCACTCGAAAATAGGATAGTTGATATTTACTACAATAATCCATGTAGACTCCCTATCGTGCTATAAAGCTTCAATGGGTACCCGGAAATATTGCACATAGGAATTATAACAAGTAATATGCCTTTAGACAATACTTTTTAAAATAATATAGATCATGCGATACTATCATTTATAATAAGTCTTATACATCTGAATAGGTAAGGCTTGTAATCGCTAAAGGTTATAGGGTCGCCGTTCAAGATTACGTTATAACATGTAGAATTTATAAGTTCTACGATTGTGAAAATTGTCATATCAAAATTTTTAAGTGAAACACCGTCTTTTTCGAGCATAGACATAGTGAAAGTCTTAAAATCAATCAATTCTTCTTTTTCATCTGATTGAAAAGCTGGCGTTGAGTAAAGCCCCCAGCTCAAGTTCTTAGAAATATATTTTAACAGTGCTATATCCTTTGATAATTTTGTAATTATATAGTCGGTAATATAAATAAATTTATCGCTGACTGAAAGTTTTTCCGATGTATGACTGCAATAATCGTTAAGGCTTTTCATAGCTTCTTGAAAAATCTCATTAGTTTTGATGCTAATTAGAGCATTCCTAATATCATATTTATCTTGAAAATAAAGATAAAAAGTGCCTTTGCCTACATTCGCTTTTCTAGCAATCTGAGTAATCGTTGTATTTTCAACACCTACGGTAGTGAAAAGTTCATAGGCTGAAGATAGCAAATCATTCTTTTTCTTTTCTTTATTCAAATCAATTTTATTCATTTTAATCTTTTTCATTTTAATTCATATCCCATTTCATTAATGCTTCAAATAAAAATTTAAAGAACATATTTTGCACGCGAAAAAACTGTTTTGTTGAATATACAATCTCATTATATCAGAATAAATGACTAATAGTCAATGGGAAATGATGCAAAACTATTCTTTAAAACGTTGAAATATAAATAATTAAAAATTTTGCGCGAATTTTTTAAGAAAAAAGTTGACTAGTAGTCATTATAGTGGTATATTAGTTTTTGCAATTTATGACTAATAGTCAATTTTAGAAGAGGAGGTCAGTCTATGAAAATTGGTGACAAAATAGTCAAGCATAGGCGAATTGTATTGATTTTGGCTCTAGTACTGTTGATTCCAGCATTTATGGGATACAGGGCAACTAAAATTAATTATGATATGTTAACTTATCTTCCTAAAGATATGGACACCGTTAAGGGGCAAAACATTCTTATGGATGATTTTAATAAGGGAGGATTTTCGATTATTGTGCTTGAGAACATGAAGAGTGGTCAAGTCACAAAACTTAAAAACGATATCAAGGAAGTCGATCATGTTACTCAAATAGTTAATCTTCAAGATGTGATTAATCCAGATATGCCGACCGAGATGCTTCCTGAAAAAGTTGCAAGTAAGTTAAATAATAAAAATGCTACTTTGCTTGGCGTTTTCTTTGATACATCGACATCGGACGAAAAAACATTGGAGGCAGTTGAGCAGATTAGAGAAATTTCAAATAAAGACACTTACGTTTCAGGGCTCTCAGCGATGGTAATCGATCTTAAGAATCTTTGCGAAGAGGAAGAACCGAAGTATGTTGCGGTTGCAGTTATTTTGTCGCTGCTTGCAATGATGCTGCTACTTGATTCATATCTGGCTCCTGTTATTTTCCTGGCAAGTATTGGAATTGCAATATTATACAATCTCGGGAGCAATATATTCCTCGGAGAAATATCGTATATAACAAAAGCGATTGCGGCTGTTTTGCAACTAGGCGTAACAATGGATTACTCGATATTCCTTTGGCATAGTTATACAGAAAGAAGGGACTCTGGACTTGACGATGAGGAGGCTATGGCAAAAGCCATTGACGACACTTTGGTATCCGTTACAGGCAGCTCGATTACGACGGTTGCAGGATTTTTGGCACTTTGCTTCATGACATATACTATGGGCAAGGACTTAGGCATTGTAATGGCAAAAGGCGTAATTTTAGGCGTGATATCGAGCATAACTATTTTGCCTGTAATGTTGTTGCAGTTTAGAAAAATGTTGAGAAAAACAATGCATAAGGCGCTGATCCCAGATACCCATAAATTGTCGCATGGTTTGACGAGCAGGTATATGATATATATTCTCGTTTTTGCAGTTTTGCTTGTGCCAGCGATATATGGATACAACCATCAGAATGTCGTATACGACTTTACAAAAATGATGTCAGGCAGTCAAAATGATCTTTCTGCAGAAAAAACGAGATTCTTGACCGCTAACGAGAAACTTCATGATAATTTCAATATTTCAACGACATATATGGTGCTTGCGGATGAGAAGATGCCAGTCAGAGAAAACAAAGCAATGGTGGATGAAATTGAAAACCTTGATGGAATCGTAAATGTGATAGGCTTGGAAAAGGCCGTTGGAACTGCAATTCCAAAGGAGATTCTGCCAGACCAAATAACAGATTCCATGGCTTCAAAAGGTCACCAAATGATTGTAATTAATTCGGAATATAAGGTATCTACGCAAAAATGCAACAATCAAATTGACAGCGTAAAAAACATTGCGAAAAAATACGATGCGAAATCAAAGGTTATAGGTGAAGGGCCAGCAACAAAAGATTTGATTAAGCTAACGGATAAAGATTTTAAGGTAGTAACATGGATCTCAATAGCTATGGTTTTCTTAATAATACTTGTCGTACTTAAATCAGTTTCTTTACCATTTATTCTAGTGTCTGTAATTGAATTCGCAATTATAGTAAACCTTGGAATACCTGGATACACGCATCTTGAATTACCATTTATTGTTCCTATTTGTATCAGCACAATCCAATTAGGTTCGACGGTAGACTATGCGATTTTGATGTCCACCAGGTATAAAACAGAGAGGCTAAAAGGTTTTGAAAAGCGAACGGCTATTATTGAGGCAGCGGCAGCATCGATTCCTTCAATTATTGTAAGTGCACTTGGATTCTTTACCGCTACAATCGGAGTTGCAATATACTCTAACGTAGGAATCATAAGCGTAATGTGCAGCTTGATGGCAAGGGGCGCAATAATAAGTATGCTTACAGTTATCCTTGCATTACCTTCATTCTTGATGCTTTTAGATGGAATAATTTGTAGGACGACAAAGGGTATGGCAGGACTAGTTAAACATAACATTGTTACTGAACAATAATAACGCTAATAAATCTTGGAAAGAGAGGAAATAAAATGAAATTTAAGAATCAAAGCATCAAATTTATAAGTTTGATTATATGTGCTGCTCTTGTAATATCTGGCGGACTTATGTATTTCAGCCACTACAACTTAGCCCATGCCAATTCAAAAGCAGAAAAAGATATGAAGAATGCAGAAAAAGAAATTAATAAGGCATATCCTTCGCTGCTAAAGTCTAATGGGGATAGTAAAGATAAAATTGAAACCACATATGCAATTATGGATAGTGACGGAAAACTGACAAAAGCTATCGTTTCTGAGCAGCTTGCAAATAATAACAAAGAAAAAACCTTGAAGGATATTTCGAATCTGAAAAATATTGAAAACACTTCCGGAGATGAGAAATTCACTCAAGACGGCAATAATCTGACATGGAATGCTGATGGCAACAAAATACAATATAAGGGCGAGGCTACGACTGAGCTTCCAGTAAATGTGAAAGTTTCATATTATCTTGATGGGCAGAGAAAAACCGCAAAGGAAATTGCTGGCAAATCTGGAAACATAACAATACGCTTTGATTATAATGTAAAAAGAGAAGAAGTTGCGAATGGTAAAATATACAAGCATCCTTACACTATGGCAAGCGGCTTGATCCTTGACAATGCACACTTCAGCGACGTCAAAGTATCAGGCGGGAAAGCTGTTGATAACGGAAATCAGACTATTGCTTTTGGAGTTGCATTCCCTTCGATGAACGAAAATCTCGGGATAGAACGCTCCAAGATCAATATCCCATCTTTTGTTGAAATTTCAGCATATACAGATAAATTCGAAATTATGGGAACCTATACAATAGCACTTTCAGGATTATTTAATGATATAAACACATCAGAAGTAGGCAGTGTGAATGATAAGATGAATGAGTTAAAAAATGGTTTAAATTTGCTATCAGATTCATCAAACAAACTGCTTAAGGGTGCAGATGAGTTGTCAGCTGGAGCAACGGAGTTTGACAATGGTATGGCTGCATTTCTTTCGGGTGTTAATAAATTACAAGACGGAAGTGGTCAGCTTACATCTGGAATGGATGAATTGAGTAAAGGACTAATGACTCTAAGTGCTAACAGTGCTCAAATAAATGACGGAGTAGCAAAACTTGAATGGTCAATTTTTGATAATGCAACAAAACAGATGAGAAGCAAGGTCGGCGACGATAGCATTACTTTGACCCCAAAAACGTATGTGCAGGTTATCCAGGGGATATCGGACAAGGCAATTGTAACTGCTGAACAGAGGCTGAGAGCAAGTCTCACAAAGCAGGGAATTACAGATAGTAATCTCCAAAATCAATTGTTGTCTGTAGCATATAATAGTTTAATGGCAAGTGGGAAAACCGAAGCTTCAATGAATGAAATTGCAGATGCAATAAAAAATGCCGGAATAATTGCAAAGAGGGCAGGCTTTGTGCAAAAATCTATAGAGAAAAATCAATCGACAGTTGCTCAAATTCTAAAGAGCAAGGGTTATAATGACGAGCAAATTACAACAGAATTAGTAGCAGTTTCAGCGACTGCGCTTGAGCTTGCAGGTGGAAATCCAAATGGTATGGAATCTAAGTTACAAGAAGCAACCGAATATGTGAAAGCTACCGTGATTTTTAAGAATGGTGCAATAAACGCTTCTGATAACGTTAGCAAGCTTGCAGCTATTGCAATAGGTAAAGAAACGCCAAAACAGTTGATTGAGCTAAAATGTAGTCTTGATCAGGTAGAATCGCTTGTTGCAGGTATTAAACAGTATACAAATGGTGTTGATTCTGCAGCGATGGCAAGCCAAAAATTAAATTCAGGCATGGGTGAGCTAAATAAAGGTATTCTTGATTTAAACGATGGCTCCATGAAACTTTCTGCCGCATCTAAAAAGTTGAAAAACGGCATAGATACCCTTGACGCAGGCTTGCACAGATTCAATAACGAAGGAATTGAGAAGTTTGTTAGCGGACTAAAAGGCAATGATATAACAAGTATTATTAATAACCTTGAAGGCATCAAGGAAGCGTCCTCTAATGAAGTCTTTATAGGCGGAAAACTTGATGGCATGTCGGGAGAAAGCAAAATAATTTTTAAAACTGGTGAAATCAAGTAATATAGTATTAAAAAAAAAATATTATTGAGCATTTAGAGTATGTAATTTGGTATTTCATATCTAATCGGATTTAGGGCAGTGTAATAGCTGCCCTTTTTTTTATATATGTAATTCTGCCCTGGCTAAAAATATATATTTTTAAGTTGATTTAAAAATTGAAATTAAAATTGTTGACAGCATATGGGAATATATGTAAAATAAATTTACAGTTTATGGAAATAAGTCATTTATAATTAATTTTGATATTATTGTGGAGGTAATAATATTAATACGAAGGTTCTTGGAGATCTAGGAGAGTCTTTTGCAGCAGACCTTTTAGAGATGTCAGGGTATTGTATCGTTGCACGCAACTATAGGATTAAATCTGGTGAAGAAATAGATATTATAGCAGTCAAAGATGGGATATGGCGCTTAATTGAGGTTAAAACCCGCACCAGTTTGGATTTTGGCTATCCTTCTGAGAGCGTAGATAAAAACAAAATAAGAAGAATGAGTAAATGCTTTGGCCAATTTTTGTATGAGAGAGGATTAGGTGCAGAAGAATATGAGATTGAAATTTTTGAGATTTTAATTAACCACATGTCGAATTATTTATAGACAATATATAAGTTGAAAACAAATAAATTCATATCAAATGCATAGATTGTGAAAAAAATGCTTGTGAACAGGGGATGATAACTGAGATGATTAACAAAATAAAGACAGCAACCATAATCGGAATAAAGGGGAACTATGTAGAAGTTGAGGTTGTTATTTCAAATGGTATACCTTCGTTTACTATTGTTGGTCTTGTGGATGCAACTGTTAAAGAAGCAAAAGAAAGAGTTAGAGGCGCTATAATCAATTCGGGTTTTCGATATCCAAATAGAAGGATTACCATGAATCTTTCACCCGCTGATATTAGGAAAAATGGTACGCATTTTGATTTGCCATTGGCGATTTCTCTTTTGCGCTCGAGTCAACAAATAAGCGGATATCAGAATCTGATTGATGAGTATGCCTTCATAGGGGAGCTTTCTTTGAGTGGCGAGATTAAGCCTGTAAGCGGTATTCTGCCAATGGTCATGTGTCTTCATGAGGTTGGTATTAAAAAAGTATTTGTGCCATGGGGCAATAGAATGGAAGCCTCACTTGTCAAGGGAATTCAGGTTTTTGCAGCCAAGGATCTAGGTGAAATAGTCAACCATCTTGAACAAAAGAAGAAGATTGAACCGGTAAAAAATGAATATAACTTTGACAGAAAAATTGATTTTGAGCTTGATTATGATCAGGTTAGGGGACAAGAAGCTGCAAAGAGAGCTATCAGTATAGCTGCAGCTGGATCACATGGGCTTTTAATGGTTGGAAGCCCGTCTTCAGGAAAAACAATGCTATCAAAACGAATACCTTCAATCTTGCCTCCTATGGAATATCAAGAAATTATTGAATCTACGAATATTTATTCAATTCTAGGGAAACTCAGTGAAAGCGAGCCTTATATAGCCAAAAGACCATTTCGAAACCCTCATTATTCAATCTCAAGGGCAGGTCTTATAGGTGGAGGAAGTTATCCAAAACCAGGCGAAGTATCACTGGCGAATAAGGGCGTTTTATTCATAGATGAACTCGCGGAACTTAAGAGGGATGCGATTGAAGCCTTGCGCGTTCCACTTGAAGAGAAAAAAGTTAATATTGTAAGAAATGGTGTTACCGTAACCTTCCCTGCAGATTTTTTATTCATAGCAGGCAGCAACCTCTGCCCATGTGGATATTATTCAGATCCGTATCATCCTTGCACATGCACACCTAGAGAAGTAGCGAACTACATGAAGAAAATTTCAGGTCCAATTATGGAAAGAATTGATTTGCATATTAAATTGAACACATTAAAATATGAAGAATTCAAATCTAGCAAGGGAAAGAGCTCATCAGAAATGAGAGAAGAAATTTTTAAGGCACGGGAAATACAGAAAGAAAGATATAAGTATTATGATGTGAATGTGAATGCGGATCTTGATGAAAAACTTATCGATAAATTTTGTACTATAGATAGCGGAGGAGAGAAACTTCTTAAATTGGCATTTGAAAAAAATATAATAACGCCGAGAACGTACAGCAAAACACTTAAGATTTCGAGAACAATTGCAGATATGGAAGGTAGCTTTGCAATTAAACAAGAACACGTAGCTGAAGCTTTACAATATAGGAGTAACTTGAGTGAATATAATTGAAATAAATCAAAATGATGAAGAATTTCCAATAGCGCTTAGAATTATTCAGGATTCTCCTAAGAAACTTTATTGCATAGGAAATATTAATCTCCTCAAGAATAAAAAGATATCGGTTGTAGGCTCAAGAAAGTGTACCGCATATGGTAAGTCAATCGCAGAAAGATTATCAACGAAACTCAGTAATTCAGGTATTTCGGTTGTGAGCGGACTTGCTAGGGGCATAGATAGTTGTGCGCATAATGGTGCATTGAAGGAAGTAGGAAGTACAATCGCTGTATTGGCAACAGGAATAGACAGGTGTTATCCAGCATCGAATCAAGGCATATATAATGAAATATCCAAAAAGGGACTTATTATTTCTGAAAATCCTCCGGGATATATTTGTCGCAGATATGATTTCCCTAGAAGAAATAGAATAATTAGCGGGCTTTCAGATGCAGTTGTGGTCGTTGAAGCACCTCTTAGGAGTGGTGCGTTGATTACAGCAGAATATGCGATGGAGCAGGGTAAGGAACTATTCGCAATTCCTGGAAACATTACGAGCTTTTTTAGCATAGGATGTAATCAGCTTATAAGGGAGGGCGCAAAACCGGTTGCTGTACTTGATGATGTTCTAACAGATTTAAATATCGAAGTTCATGATAATGAGGAAAATTTGAATTTGGGAGATGATGAGTTTGCCGTATATGATATAATTAGGAAACGAGGTGAATTATCGACAGAAGATTTGATGAAATTTACGGATTTTGAAGTTCCTAAACTAGCTGGTATTCTAACTGTTTTGGAGATGAAGGGTGCCATAACAAATTCTATGGGCAAATTTTTTGTTGAATTTTCTAAGAAATAGTGCATAATCTATATATAATGATTTATGTAACATATATAGGGGGTTTTAATGGCCACAACAAAGAAAAATGCAAAAAAGAAAAAACTTGTTATTGTTGAGTCGCCATCTAAGGCAAAGACTATAGGGAAATACCTGGGCTCAACGTACAAAGTAGTTGCTTCGGTAGGGCATGTCAGAGATTTACCTAAGAGCAAACTCGGTGTCGACATTGAGGAGGATTTTGAACCTCAATATATTAACATCAGAGGAAAAGGTGATGTTATCAAAGAATTGAAAAAGGAGAGCAAAAATGCCTCTCAGATTTTTCTTGCAACTGACCCGGACCGCGAAGGAGAAGCAATCTCTTGGCATCTTGCATATATTTTGGGAATCCCGCCTGAAGAGGTCCAGAGGATTGAATTTAACGAGATTACAAAGGATAAAATCAAGGATGCTATCTCTAAACCTAGGGGTATAGATCAGGGTTTGGTCGATGCACAACAGGCTAGGAGAGTCCTAGATAGGCTTGTAGGTTATCAGATATCTCCATTATTATGGAAAAAAGTGCAAAAAGGGCTGAGTGCTGGCAGAGTGCAATCGGTTGCTCTTAAAATTCTTTGTGATAGAGAAGAAGAAATTAAGAATTTCGTACCTCAGGAATACTGGACTGTAAGTGCATTATTCAAAAAAGACAAGGAATTCACTGCAAAACTCATTAAGAAAAATGGAAAGAAACTTACCATTGCAAATAAGGAAGAAAATGACCAAATTCTAAAGGATTTAAGCAATTCTGAATTTACTGTTGCCAAAGTAGATAAGAAAAAGAGGTCTCAAAGACCTTATGCACCATTTACTACGAGTAGTTTGCAGCAGGATGCATCTGCTAAATTGGGATTTAATCCAAGAAAAACGATGATGATAGCCCAACAGTTATACGAGGGCATCAACGTAAAGGGTCACGGAACTATGGGACTGGTAACATATATAAGGACAGACTCTGTTAGAATTTCATCAGAAGCTCGTGCGAATGCTAAAACGTTTATTATAAATACGATGGGCGAAGAATATTATAATTCTAATTTCTATTCAAATAAAAAGAAAGATATTCAGGATGCTCATGAAGCAATAAGGCCGACGGATATCAGACTTCTACCATCAGATGTTGAATCATCACTATCATCAGATCAATTTAAATTGTACAATTTGATTTGGAGAAGGTTTATTGCAAGTCAAATGGCAGCCTCAGTTTCTGATTCTGTAGGTGCAGATTTGAAATCAGGGAGTTATCTATTCCGTGCAACTGGTTCAAGAATTATCTTTGATGGATTTAGAAGAATTTATCAAACTGGTGACGAAAAGAAAGATATGCTGCTGCCTGAACTTAAGGAAGAAGAAAAATTAATTCCAAAATCGATTGAAGGGGAGCAAAACTTCACTCAACCACCTAACAGATTTACTGAAGCTGGACTCATCAAAGAGTTGGAAGATAAAGACATAGGTAGACCTAGTACATATGCTCCAATAGTTGCAACATTAACAGATAGGAAATACGTCAAGAGATCCAAGAAAACATTGATACCGACTGAATTAGGGATGACCGTAACAGATTTATTAAAAGAATATTTCAAGGATATTCTTGATATAGACTTCACTGCGAATATGGAGGATCAGCTCGATGATGTTGAAATGGGCTCGACACAGTGGAAGGATGTTATTAGGAATTTCTATAAGGGATTTGAGAAAGAACTTGAAGTAGCCAATAAGGAAATTGAAAAAATAGAGCAAAAGGTTATTTTAACGGATGAGGTTTGTGAAAAATGTGGAAAACCGATGGCTCTGAAAAATGGTAGATTTGGAGAATTCCTAGCATGCACAGGATATCCTGAATGTAAAAACACTAAGGCGATAGTTAAGAAAATTGATGTTAAATGCCCTAAATGTGGTATAGGAGATATTGTTGCAAGAAAGAGCAGAAGAGGTAAGATTTTCTACGGGTGTTCGCAATATCCTGAATGTGATCAGGTTTTCTGGTACAAACCAACTAATAAGAAATGCCCGCTCTGTGGGTCTCTTTTGTTGCAACACAAACTTAAGAACAGCACACTTTCATGCTCAAACAATGAGTGTAAATATAAGGAATAGAATTATTATATAGTACAAAGGAGAATGTTGATGGAATTTAAAGGAACTACGATTTGTGCAGTAAGGCGTGGTGAAAACGATATCGCAATTGGAGGCGATGGGCAGGTTACTATGGGACAGACCGCTATCATGAAGAACACTGCAAAAAAAGTTAAGAAAATATATGGGAAAACGGTATTGACAGGCTTTGCAGGATCGGTTGCCGATGCTTTTTCGCTGACAGAAAAATTTGAAAATAAACTTGAGGAACATGGAGGAAATCTTAAAAGAGCTGCTGTTGATTTGGCTCAGCTTTGGCGTTCTGATAAAGGAATGAGAAGTTTAGAAGCTTTGATGATTGTAGCAGACAAAGAAGACCTTCTTGTTATCTCGGGTAATGGGGAAGTTATTGTGCCAGATGAGCCGTTTGTGGCAATTGGTTCAGGTGGTAACTTTGCATACTCAGCTGCAAATGCTTTGTTCCATCACACAGATATGAAGGCAGATGAAATTGTGAAAGAGTCGCTAAAAATTGCTGCTTCAATTTGTGTATATACGAATGACAATATAACAGTAGAAACCCTGTAGTTTTGAGGAGGAAAATATGAGCATAAAGGAAATGACGCCAAAAGAGATAGTTGCTCAACTGGACAAGTATATAATAGGGCAGGATGAAGCGAAGAAATCTGTGGCGGTTGCACTCAGGAATAGATATAGGCGAAGTCTTCTGCCTAAGGAAATGCGAGATGAGATCTCTCCAAAAAATATTTTGATGATGGGACCAACAGGTGTAGGTAAGACTGAAATAGCTAGAAGATTAGCAAAACTCATGGATGCTCCATTTGTCAAGGTTGAGGCAACCAAGTTTACTGAAGTTGGGTATGTCGGAAGAGACGTGGATTCAATGGTTAGAGACTTGGTAGAGGCGGCAATCAGGCAGGTTAAACAGAAAAAACTGTCAGATAAATATAAGGTTGCAGATACGATGGTCGAGGATATTCTTGTGGAGGCGATTGTTCCATCTAAGAAATCAGGATCTACCTCTTCAAGCACTCACGGTCCACTAGATTTTATACTGAACAGTGGCGGATTTAAGAGCCAGAAAGCACAATATGAGGAGCAGACGGCTGAAAAGGAAAAGCAAAACGATCTATCTGACGATCAAATCGTTATGGCAAGAGAACAAGTCAGGCAGCAACTTAGAGATGGATTGCTGGAAGATCAGTACGTTGAAATCAAGGTCGATGACGTGCCAAAGGGTAATCAGCTTGACATGAGTAACGAAGGAATGACGATAGCTATTGGAAACATCTTCGGTGATATGATGCCTAAACGCCAGAAGACCAGAAAGGTTAAGGTTAGTGAAGCCAGAAGAATCCTTAGAGAACAAGAAGCTCAGAAACTGGTAGACATGGATCAGGTGACAGACGAAGCCCTTGAATCAGCTGAACAAAATGGCATTATTTTTATAGATGAAATCGACAAAATAGCTTCTGGAAACAGTTTCAGACAGGGTGCCGATGTTTCAAGAGAAGGTGTGCAAAGAGACATTCTTCCTATAGTTGAAGGAAGTGTAATAAACACAAAATACGGCCCTGTGAAGACGGATCACATTTTGTTTATCGGGGCTGGAGCGTTTCATGTTTCGAAGCCAACTGACTTGATCCCAGAATTGCAAGGACGTTTCCCTATAAGAGTTGAACTAAAGAACCTTGATAAAAAGGACTTCTTGAATATTTTGACAGTACCGGAAAATGCCATAATAAAGCAAAATATTGCACTTCTAGAGACAGAAGACATTAATTTAAGTTTTACAGATGATGCACTTGAGGAAATCGCATCAATGGCTTTCATTGCCAATGAACAAACAGAGAATATTGGGGCTAGACGTCTTTACACCATCATGGAGGCTCTGCTTGAAGATATTTCATTTAATGTGCCTGATATAGAAGAAAAGGATATAACAATAGATAGAGAATACGTGCTTGAAAAATTCAAAGAAAATATTTCAAATTTCGATGTAGATAAATATATTTTGTAAAATGTCTGAGAATTTATTTAATAAATCGTTTAATGAATCTTTTAGTGCAATTCTGGTAGGTGTTAGCAAGAATAATTATAACTATGAGATTGAAACCTCTTTAGATGAACTTGAGAGCCTTGTTGAGTCGGCCAATGGAATTGTGCTAGGTAAGATGATCCAAAAACTCGATAAGATTAACACATCAACATATATAGGTAAGGGTAAGGTTGTAGAGCTCGCCGAATATGTTGCAAATCTTGAAGTGGATACAGTTGTATTTGACGATGAACTTTCGGGAATCCAAATAAGAAATTTGGAAGATCAGATAGGCACTAAGGTAATTGACAGAACCATACTTATTATGGATATTTTTGCAGCAAGAGCAAATTCTAAGGAAGGCAGATTGCAGGTTGAACTTGCACAGCTTCAGTATAGACTTCCTAGGCTTGTAGGTTTTGGCAAATCTCTATCAAAACTTGGCGGAGGAATTGGAACAAGGGGACCAGGAGAGAAGCAGATCGAAACCGATAGAAGACATATTAGAAGAAGAATTGATGATCTAAAGAGAGATTTAGCTGATATCCAAAAAACGAGGACTCTTCATCGAAAGAAACGAAAAAAATCAGGGATTCCTATAGTGGCTCTGGTGGGTTATACCAATGTAGGTAAATCCGCGATAATGAATTATATGCTTGAAAACTATGGCAAAGAAGAGAAGAAAGTCGAAGAAGAGGATATGCTATTTGCGACCCTCGATGCAAAACATAGGTTAATCGAGTTTGACAATAACAGGCAGTTCATATTGGTGGATACTGTAGGTTTTGTGAGCAAACTATCACATAATCTAGTTGATGCATTCAAGGGAACTTTGCAGGAAGCCGAATATGCTGATTTGATTATACAGGTTGAAGATATTTCCCATAATAGGACAGATTTTCAAAGAGAAGTGCTCAACAACGTTTTAGATGATTTAAAACTATCAGAAAAAAAGTCAATATTTGTTTACAACAAAATCGATAAGATCGACAATCAGATAGAAAATAGTTCAATATTTGAACAAAATAACGATAATAGAGTGTTTGTGTCTGCAAAAACTGGTTTGAACATGGATAAACTCAAAAATGCAATTGAGAAAAATGTTTTCGAAGACGAGAAGGAACTGAAATTGCTGATACCTTTTGATAAAGCTAATTTGGCGAGTAAACTCTGTGATAATACCAATGTATTGAACATAGAATATAAGGATGATGGTATACACATGCTTGCAAGGCTTAATGAAAGAGATCAGGAACTGGTTAAGAAATATGTTACTATATAAGACTGTGAATGGAGAATCTAGTGTCCAGCAAATCATAAAAAAATCTAAATTTATTGCAAATATTTATCCAGCACAAAGCAGAGAAGAAGCAGAAGATTTTTTTGCTCTTATTCGCAAAGAGCACAGGCTAGCCACACACAATGTGCCCGCGATGGTGATAGGAGACAAACTTCAACTTCAATGGGCAAGTGATGATGGTGAGCCACAGGGCACCTCAGGGCCACCAATTCTTCAATTGCTTGTGAGTGAAGGTATAACAAATGTTGCTGTGATGGTTACAAGGTATTTTGGCGGTATCAAACTTGGCACTGGCGGATTGGTCAGGGCATATACATCAACTACAAAACTTGCTCTTGAGGAGGCAGGCATTTGTGGAGTGGCTGAAATGGCTATACTTTATGCTGATATTACCTACTCTGATCACTCAAAAATTATTACAGTTTTACCCGAGTGGGATGCTGAAATAATATCGGAATCATTTACAGACAAGGTGCGTTTAGAAATCAAAACAGACATTAATGATTTAGAAATTTTAAAAACTAGATTGATAAATTTCACGTCAAATGATATAGTTTTGCTAGGTCATGAAACAAGGAATGAAAAGGTTCAATTATTTTAACATAATTGAAAATTAATATTATACTTTTAGCTACACCAATGGTCCTATGTGCCGGCAGTGACGAGCCCCATAGCTACCGACTAACATTTATTTTTTTTATAATTAGAAAGGACTGGTGTTGATGAAAGAAAAAGGGTTAAATCTTGAAAATCGTAATTTTTTGAAGGAAATTCTATTAGACTGTTTGGGGTCATTTCTGTATGCTATTGGTATTTATTATTTTGCAAAACATGCCAATTTTGCTCCAGGAGGCATCTCTGGAGTAGCTATTATCATAAATCACTATTTCAAATATCTGCCAATCGGTACAATTTCTTTAGTTCTCAACATTCCTATAATCATTGGGTCATACCGTTATCTTGGGAAAGGCTATTTGCTTAGGACAGCCAGAACACTTGTGATAAGTGCTTTCTTCCTGGATTTTGTTGCACCTAAAATAGGAATGTATGAAGGAATGCCGTTGATGGCAGCGATATATGCGGGAGCTTTTGCAGGAGCAGGCTTAGCAATTATTTATAATAACCAAACTTGTACTGGAGGCACCGACCTTGTAATAATGTCTGCTCGTAAGGTTAAACCGCATCTATCAATTGGACAAATTACGATTCTAATCGATGGAATGATAATTTTTGCTGGATGGCTTGTCTTTAATAATATCGATGCTGTTTTGTTTGGTTTCTTATTCACAGCAGTAGAAACTATGGTAATTGACCGAATTATGTTCGGTTTCAATGCAGGCAAGATGGCAATGATAATTTCTGATTACAGCGTAGAAATAGCTAAGAGTATTGCAGATAATATCGACAGAAGTTCCACGAGGCTGCTAGCGAAGGGTTCGTACACTGGCAATGACAAGGAAGTTCTGATTTGTGCCTGCAACAGGGCTCAGCAGGTTAGGATAAACCGCATTGTCAGAGAAATAGATCCTAACGCATTTGTAATTATACTAGATTACAGTGAAGTTCGAGGTTACGGATTTCAACCCTTTGATTAACTAGATGCATTATATAGATATCCTATTTTGCAATTGAAACCATAGCGGTTTTTTGATAGAATATAGGGGATAAAATATATTGGGGGCATATTATGGAACCAAAGTACAAAAGAGTGCTTTTAAAGATAAGCGGAGAAGCACTTGCTGGTGAAACCAAATTCGGAATTGATAACTCCATGGTTAATAAGATTGCAAGAGAAGTTGCAAAGGTGCATGAACTTGGAGTTGAAGTTGGAATCGTTGTGGGCGGAGGAAATTTTTGGCGTGGAAGGACAACCACCAAGATGGACCAGGCCACAGCAGACTATATGGGGATGCTTGCAACTGTTATGAACTCACTTGCACTTCAGGAAGCTTTTCTGGCCATAGGAATTAAAGCTAGAGTTCAGACAGCTATAGAGATGACTGAAATTGCTGAACCATATGCAAGGAGAAGGGCTATAAGCGAACTTGAGCACAAGGATATAGTAATTTTTGGCGGAGGAACTGGCAGCCCATTTTTCTCGACGGATACAGCGGCCGCACTCAGGGCAGCTGAAATCGGAGCAGATATTATTTTGTTAGCCAAAAATATAGATGCAGTTTATTCTGCCGACCCTAAGAGTAATCCTGATGCCGTGAAATACGATACACTATCTCATCGAGATTTAGTTGAAAAAGATCTCAAGGTAATGGATCAAACAGCTGCAACCCTATGTAGAGATAACAAAATAGCTATACACGTTTTTGCAATTTCTGAAGACGGAAACGTACTAAAAGCTGTTCAGGGAGAACGCATAGGTACATTTATTTCTTAAGTATTTGCCGAAGATATTAAATTTCAGGAGGAAGAAAGATGAGTCATTCACATAAGACAATGGAAGAGAAAATAGATAAAACTATAGATGTTTTAAGAGCGGATTTAAAAACTGTACGAGCTGGAAGAGCAAATCCGGCTCTACTTGATAAGGTTATGGTTGACTACTATGGCTCACCTAATCCTTTACAAAATTTATCAAACATTTCAGTTCCTGATCCAAGGACGATTATGATAACACCGTTTGATCCTAAATCTATCGGAGATATTGAGAAGGCTATTAATCTCGCCGATTTAGGCATAGCCCCTGTTAATGACGGTAAGGTCGTTAGACTTTCGATTCCTCCTTTGACTGAGGAACGCAGGAAGGAACTTGTTAAGACCGTTAAGAAAATGGGTGAGGATTCAAAGATAGCGATTCGTAATCTGAGACGAGAGGCAAATGATGCTTTGAAGAAGAGTGAGAAAAATGGAGAAATCTCAGAGGACGAATTTAAGTCAGATTTGGACAAGGTTCAAAAGAGTATAGATAAGGCAGTGAAAGACATAGACGATGTCATAGCTGAAAAAGAAAAAGATATTATGGAAGTTTAAGAAATATGGCTGCTTGGCAGCCATATTCGTTTAATAGGGTAAGTTTGACAATATCAAATTTAAGGAAACGATATTCATATGGAAAATTCAACTGTACAGAACATGCCTAAGCACGTTGCTATAATTATGGACGGTAATGGTAGGTGGGCAAAGAAAAGAGGCATTCCTCGATTGGCTGGACATAATGCTGGGATGAAGGCTATGATTACAGCAACAAGAGCTGCATCAGATTGGGGAATCAAATATCTAACAGTTTACGCATTTTCAACTGAAAACTGGAAGAGGAGCAATGAAGAAGTTAGTGGAATATTTAAACTTCTGGTCAAGTATGTAGAGAGTGAACTGAAGGAACTTCACAGAAACAATGTTAAGGTAAATGCAATTGGCGAATATGAGAAAATTCCAAAGCCTGCACTTGATAAACTCTTGGAAACAATTGAAACTACTAAGAATAACACGGGTTTGACTCTGAATATTGCCATTAACTATGGCAGCAGAGCCGAGATTTTAAGGGCGGTGAGAGGAATCTTGACCGATGCATTTAAAACATCAGATGAACTTTGCGAATCTGAAAACATTACCTTCAAGGAACTAATAGCAGATAAATTAGATTCACTGTCGGATAAAATAATCACAGAAGAAAATTTCTCAAAATATCTTTATACCGGAGATGGAAATGGGAATATACCTGATCCGGATTTGATTATAAGGACAAGCGGAGAAGAAAGACTCTCGAATTTCTTGCTTTGGCAGGCTGCATATAGTGAATTTGCCTTCACACCTGTTTTGTGGCCCGACTTTACACGCGATGAATTTTGGAGAATTATCGAGGAGTATTCTAACAGAGAAAGACGATTTGGAGGAAGATGAATTTGAAAACTAGAGTTATTTCGGGATTGATAATGGTCCCATTGCTGATATTGGTTTACCTCGGTGGATATTTCATTTTGACAGCATCTATTTTGGTAGGCATGCTCGGCGTTAAAGAGTTTTATAATGGCTTTGAAAATGTGGGCATCAAACCTTGCCATTTGATTGGGAGAATAGCAGCTATGTCACTTGCTGTAATTGGTAGCTTGGCCCAAGAAAGAACCGATGTCATGATGTTATGGTTGGCTGCCTTTGTTATTATCTCGATGATATACATGTTTAAGATTGAAGAACGGGAAATGGCAGATTCAATGGCTACAATTTTGGGCATTGTTTATGTGGTATTTTTTGCATATCACGTATATTTAGTTGATATTACAATGCACAAGATAGTCTGGATTATTTTCATTACTGCATTTGGCTCAGATATTTTCGCATATTTTACTGGATATTTATTCGGAAAACACAAGTTGGCACCAGTGCTCAGCCCTAAGAAAACAATTGAAGGAGCTGTTGGCGGTGTAGTAGGGAGTGCACTTTGTTCAACGATTTTCGGATTACTGGTTATGCCCGATATGTTGATTCATTGCATAATTTTGGGCATAGTATGTAGCCCTATTTCTATGGCAGGCGATTTGACAGCATCAGCATTCAAGCGAAAGATGGGCATCAAGGACTACGGGAATCTAATTCCAGGACACGGCGGTGTAATGGATCGATTCGACAGCGTGCTCTTTGTTGCGCCTGCAGTTTTTTACTATGTGTACTTTGTAATTAAATAACATAACGATACAACAAAAGTGTAATTTTACAATACTGAGAACGTAGGTGATTATAAGTGAAAAAAATTTCTATTCTCGGCTCAACTGGTTCTATTGGCCGACAGACACTTGACATCATAAATAAAGACGAAATAGAGGTCGTTGCCCTCGCGTGTGGTAAGAATATAGATCTATTCTCCAAGCAGATTGAACGATTTGCTCCACAAATAGTTTCTGTCGAGAGAGAAGAGGACGCAAAAGCACTGGAAACAAAATATCCAAATCTCGAGGTGTTTTGGGGAGAAGAAGGGTTAAATGCAGTAGCAGAATGTGATGCTGATCTCATGATCAATGCCATAATGGGCATGGTCGGACTTGAACCGACATACAAAGCCATTATAAGCGGAAAAGATATTGCCCTTGCAAACAAGGAGACCTTGGTTGCCGGTGGAGAGATCATTATGAAAGCCGTACAAGATAAGGGGATTGAGATTCTTCCTGTAGATAGCGAACATAGCGCAATATATCAATGCCTGGATACATATAAAAACAGAATCAATGCGGAAAATATAGTAAGAAGGATAATTTTGACCGCCTCAGGAGGGCCGTTTAGAGGGTATAGCCTTGAGGAACTTCAACATGTTACGCTAAAAGACGCTCTTAATCATCCAAACTGGTCAATGGGCAAGAAAATAACAGTAGACTCTGCGACGATGATGAATAAAGGCTTAGAGGTTATTGAAGCAAAGTGGTTATTCGATGTTGATTTATACAAGATAGATGTTCACGTGCATCCTCAAAGCATAGTGCATTCAGCTGTTGAATTCATAGATGGCTCTATCATTGCCCAAATGGGTATGCCTGACATGAGGGTTCCGATTTCATATGCAATTAACTATGGCGAGCGAAAGAAAATCATCTCTGCGAGCGAGGACAGCATGGAGCTCGAAGATAACAAAGGCATGAAATTTACTGATCTATTTGAAATTGGAAACTTAACATTTGAAAAGCCAGACATGTCTGTGTTCAAATGCTTGGCTTTTGCATATGCGGCACTTGAAGAAGGAAAGAGTTATCCAGCAGTCTTGAATTCCGCTAACGAAGCCCTCGTGGATCTATTTCTAAACGAGAAGATTCAATTCATAGATATACAGAATAATCTAGAATCATTTTTAGACAAACACGAACCAGTAGGATTGAAAACAATTGATGAAATTAAAGAAATGGATAGGGAAGTAAAAGAAAGAATTAGGAGAAGGCTATGGTAGCAATATATGCTATATTACTCTTTTTAATGATGATAATACCTCATGAACTTGGACATTTTGTCGTGGCAAAGGCTGTCGGCGTGCAGGTTAATGAGTTTTCAATAGGCATGGGTCCCAAGATATGGAATAAGCAGAAGGGAGAAACAAAATACTCGCTAAGGCTTTTGCCAATTGGTGGATTTTGTGCAATGGAAGGTGAGAACGAGGAAAGCGATAATCCTAGAGCATTCAATAATAAATCTCCACTTTCAAAGATAGCAGTACTAATAGCAGGCGCAACTATGAACATAATCACAGCCTGGCTTATACTTGTTATATTAGCATTTGCATATGGAACAGCTTCGACAACAATAGATGAGGTAAGAACAGGCAGCCCTGCAGCGGAAGCAGGTATTTTGTCAGGCGATCAAATCCTCTCGATTGATGGAAAGCAAACAAATAACTGGAATAAGGTAGTTGAAGGTATCAAGTCATCAGATGATACTCTTTCGGTAGAGATTTTGAGGGATAGAAAAAAACAAGTGATTGATGTGCATCCCGAAGAAATGGAAGGTCAAAAAATAATAGGGATAACAAGTCGATTGACGCGGAATCCTGCCAGCGCGATTGGGGGCGGAACATTGGCCACATACGAAATGGGCAAATCAATGCTAATGGCCTTCAAAGGACTTATTACTGGTGGTATTTCAACAAAAGACATTGCAGGCCCTGTCGGCATGGTTTCGATGGTAGGACAAACGAGTAAACTGGGGATACAGTATGTAGCAGCCTTTGTTGCACTGGTGAGTCTTAACCTTGCAATCATCAATTTACTCCCATTGCCAGCACTAGATGGTGGAAGAATTGTTTTTGTTTTTATCAGATCGATTACTGGAAAAATGATAAGTGACAGAACCGAGGGGATAATCCACGCCGTTGGTATGGGACTGTTGTTACTTTTGGCGGTCATTGTAACGATAAATGATGTAGGTAAACTGATATGAGCAGCAAGAAAATAGTAAAAATAGGTGACGTCATGATAGGCGGTGGAAATCCGATCGTGATACAATCGATGACAAATGTAAACCCTCTTGATGAAAATGCGTTGATAAATCAGATCAAAGCGCTTGAAAATGAGGGATGTCAGATAATACGGCTTGCTGTACCGAGCATGGAAGCTGCTGAAATATTTGGTAGAATTAAGAGAAGCGTAGAGATACCAATGGTTGCTGATATACACTTTGATTACAGACTTGCAATCGAAGCCATCAATCAGGGTGCAGATAAGATAAGAATAAATCCAGGGAATATTGGATCAAGGGAAAATTTGGAGAAGGTTGTAAATGCGGCTAAAAATCGCCAGATTCCAATTAGGGTTGGTGTAAATTCAGGCTCTCTTGAAAAAGATATAGTAATGAAGCGTGGCTGCGTAGATGCAGAGGGGCTTGCAGAGAGTGCTCTTCGAAATTTGAAGTTGATAGAAGATATGGGATATGACAATCTGGTTGTATCTTTGAAATCATCCGATGTCAAAATGAATTATGAGGCTCATAAACTTGTAGCCTCCATGACGGAGCATCCAATTCACATAGGAATTACTGAAGCTGGAACAGTTAAGTCAGGGAAACTCAAATCTGCAGTAGGGCTCGGATCGCTTATTTTAGCTGGAGTCGGTGACACGATGAGGGTGTCGCTTACGGCAGACCCGATAGAAGAAGTGCGTTTTGCAAAAGATATTTTGTACTCTATAGGGCTGAGGAAGGATAGAGTAAATCTAGTTTCCTGTCCAACATGCGGTAGAACAAAAATCAACCTAGAGAAACTGGCAAACGATGTTGAACATGCGCTCGAGAAAGAAGGTATACATGATCCGATAACCGTTGCTGTAATGGGTTGTGTTGTAAATGGCCCGGGAGAAGCAAAGGAGGCTGACTATGGCCTCGCGGGAGGAGATGGAAAAGGTATTATTTTCTCAAAGGGAGAAGTAATCAAAATCGTGAAGGAAGAAGATTTGCTAGAAGAACTTTTAAGTATTATTAGAAGAGATAGAGATTTGCTTAAATAGGTAGTTTAAGGGATTTTAAAGAAGACGAGAAAATGATTGAAATAATTGAAAAGTCAATGAATTACAAAGACCTTGGGGAGGATGCAAGGGATCGATATAGGTATAAATTAATTTCAGCAGATTTTATGAAAGAAAATTCCACGCTGTCTTTGAAGCTAGAGACGAATTTTGTGATGGACTATTTTGTGATGGAGAGAATAAAACTGAATTTAATGGATGTTGTGCCTACACTTGATGATGTTAAAATTTCAATTAAGTACAAAGATGTGATACAGACAAAGAGAGAGATTATTACAGCCATCCTAAGGAATATGAAGGATAGTCCACACGAAAGGTCACCGTGGATAAATGCTATAAGCACTAACAATTTTACGCTTGAAGACGAGACTTTGAAAATAAAATCCTGCGGTATAAGTGCTACGGAAATTTTGAATCAGAAAACTGCATCCGTTATACATAACGCAATAAAGAATAGATTCGGATACGATTTAAAGGTTTTGTTTGTACATGACAAAGAGGAATATGAGAAGATAAAGGAGAGAAAACTTAAGCAAGAAAAAGAAGAGATAAAGCAAGCCGCTTTGTATGCACAGACCGGGAGTTTTTCATCAGAAGATGGCATTGTTGGAGGCTGCGATAATTTAAAATCCGCTTCTAAGAAAAAACGATCTAATTCTCAGGCAAAGAGCAACATATATGGCTCTGGAGACTTCGGTAATGTTATGCCAATCAAAGAGATATACTCTGAACTAGGTAGCGTAACCGTAAAAGGCATGATTTTTAAATCCGAAGATAAGGAACTTAAATCTGGCAAGCATCTTATTTCAGTTTGCATTAACGATAGCACGTCCAGTATTTTGGTGAAAATATTTACCGGGAAAAATAATTGGAAACCATTGCTAAAGCAGCTTAGCAAGGGTACGAATATAATGGTTGAAGGCAGCACGCAATATGATTCATTTGAATCGGAAACTATTGTAATTGCTAAAGCGATAAAGATTGAGCCCGTGATTGATAGAGAGGATAATTATCAGGGCGAAAAAAGAGTAGAACTTCACGCACACACCAAAATGAGTGCGATGGATGGACTTAACGAGGTTGAAAATCTCGTAGAAATTAGTGCAAAATGGGGTCATAAGGCGGTTGCGATTACAGATCACGGAGTTGTCCAGAGTTTTCCTGACGGCGCTAAAAGGGCAGATGAACTTGCGGCTAAGGGGATAGATATCAAAGTTATTTATGGACTTGAAGGATATGTTTTTGATGATACAGATATGCTGTCTGAAGATGGCAAGATTGATTATAAATCAAAGCCTACAAATCATATTATTTTGCTTGCAAAGAATCAGGAGGGTCTCAAAAACATATACAAGCTTGTGAGCCTGTCACATCTAAATTATTTCTATAAGAAACCTAGGTTGCCAAAGTCTGTGATTACAAAACATAGGGAAGGCATCATCATCGGCTCGGCATGTGAAGCGGGAGAAGTCTTCAGAGCAATAGTTGCAGGAAAGCCAGATGAGGAAATAAAAAAGATAGCATCTTTCTACGATTATCTTGAAATACAGCCTGTCATCAATAATAGATTTATGATAGATGCGGGTATTGTCGAATCAAATGATGATCTGAGGAATTTCAATCTTAAAGTAGTTGAAATAGCTGATGCCCTTGGGAAACCGGCAGTTGCAACTACGGATGCTCACTACGATAAGCCTGAATCTGCAATTTATAGGAATATATTGATGGCGGGCATGGGATACAAGGATGCTGAGAAGGGTCAGGGACTTTATATGAGGACAACAGAGGAAATGCTCGAAGAATTCTCATACCTCGGTGACAGAACAAAGGAGATAGTCATTGACAATTCCTTGATGATTGCTGACTCAATTGAAAAACTTAGACCTGTTCCGAAGGGAAAATTCCCGCCAAAGATTGAAGGATCTGAAGAAATTCTTAGAAAGAGTTGCCTCGAGAGGGCGCATCAAATATATGGGAATCCACTTCCGGAGAGAATCGATACAAGGCTTAATAAGGAACTTGATTCCATAATCTCAAATGGATATGCAGTTATGTATGTTGCTGCCCAGATGCTTGTAAAAAAATCAATGGAAGATGGATACCTCGTTGGCTCAAGAGGTTCGGTTGGCAGTTCTTTTGCAGCTACAATGGCCGGAATTACAGAGGTAAATCCACTAGAACCACACTATATATGTCCTAACTGTAAATACCTTGAGTGGGGCGATATGAATCAGTACGATTGTGGAATTGACATGCCTGACAAAAAATGTCCTGAATGCGGAACTATGCTGAATAAGGACGGATTTACTATTCCATTCGCAACTTTCCTAGGTTTTGATGGTGACAAAGAGCCCGATATCGACCTGAACTTCGCAGGCGAATATCAGGCGAAAGCGCATAAATATGTTGGAGAAATTTTTGGAGAGAAGAATGTATTTAAGGCTGGAACAGTAGGCACCATAGCCGACAAAACCGCGTATGGATACGTCAAGAAATTTTTTGAGGAAACTCAAGTGCCGGTTAATAAATATGAGGTTGATAGGCTAGTTAATTATTGTACAGGGGTAAGAAGAACTACAGGTCAGCATCCAGGGGGTATTATAATTGTACCTGACGGCCATGAGATTTATGAGTTTTGTCCTGTTCAGCACCCTGCAAACGACACTACAAGCGATATAATCACTACACACTTTGATTACCACAAAATAGACGAGAATCTCTTAAAACTAGATATTTTGGGGCACACAGTTCCGTCAATGATTAGGCATCTTTACGATATGACAGATATAGACCCAACGAAGATACCACTTAAAGATCCAAATGTGATGAAAATATTTTTAGGCCCTGAACCTTTGGAAATCATTGATGAAAGCTATGATAAAAAGCATGGAACATATGGAATCCCAGAATTCGGCACAAAGTTTGTAAGAGAAATGCTTGATGATACCAAGCCAGATAAATTTGCGGACCTAGTCAGGATTTCCGGATTTTCTCATGGAACAGACGTATGGCTCAATAATGCTAAAGAATACATAACATCAGGTGTTGCAACTATGAGAGAAGCTATTTCCACTAGGGATGACATCATGAACTATCTGATTTTAAAAGGCATAGAAAATAAGAAAGCCTTTGAAATAATGGAGAAGGTGCGTAAAAATAGAGATCTTACAGATGAAGATTTGAAAACCATGTCTGATCACGGTGTACCAAAGTGGTATGTAGATTCTTGTATCAAGATAAAATACATGTTCCCAAGAGCACATGCGGTTGCATATGTAATGATGTCTATGAGGATGGCATGGTATAAGGTATATTATCCAAAAGAATTTTATGCGGCTTTCTTTAGCAGTGCCGTTGAGGATTTTGATTCAGAAACTGTGCTAAAGGGCAGTGAAGCGATTAAGAATTGCTGCAATATCATAAAGACAAAAAGCAACAATGCTACAGCAAAAGAGAGGAATACTTTAACTGTTCTTGAGGTTGTACAGGAAATGCTTGCAAGGGGATTTGAATTCTCGCCACCTATTTTGGGTATTTCTCATGCCACAAAATTTACTATAAATGATGGAAAAGTCGTAATTCCTTATGCTGCCGTGAATGGAATGGGAGAGAATGCAGCGAATAATTTCTGGCAGGAACACGAGAAGGAGCCATATAGCAGTATTGAGGATGCAATAAAGCGCGCGAAATTAACAAATGTAGCTGTAGAAGAACTGAAAAATATGGGAGTATTTGCAGGTTTGTCTGAAACAGATCAATTCTGCTTCTTCTAGAAATTTGATACAATTCTCTTAATTCTATGTTTGCTTTGATATTGCAATTGAATAGTAGATAATGTATAATTAATTAAATAACTTGAGAGAGGTGATTTTCATGGTTAAATTAATCGTAGGTCATAAAGGTTCCGGTAAGACCAAACAAATGATAGAGTTAGCTAATGATACTGTTGATAATAGTAAGGGGAGTGTAATTTTTATTAATAAGAATTCTCGTCTTATGTATGATCTCAAATACAGTATTAGGGTTGTATGCATGGAAGATTTTGAGCATATAACAAATAGTGATGAATATATCGGATTTATATACGGAATAATAAGTTCTGACCACGATATTGAGACAATATTTATAGATAGCATTTTGAAACATGCAGATTTCTCTTTGGGAGATCTTCCTGAGTTTTTGACAAGGCTCAAAAATATTTCCAAGAACTACGGAATGAATTTTGTTGTGAGTCTATCCGCTGACAAGGAAGAGATGATCGGAGTAGACTTCTCAGATTATGAGATATTGAACTAATATTAAACGAGAGGCATCTGCCTCTCTATTTTTTTGCTCATAAATAAAAGAAAAATATAAGGAGATTGATTTTGAAAATTACTTTAAAAGACGTTAGTAAGATATTTGATAATCACACGCCTAAACCAATCGGATCGCATAAATATTTTTCGGTTCTAATACCGTTCATTGAAATAGATGGAGAGTTGTATATTTTGTACGAGGTAAGATCAAGTAAGCTAAAGCATCAGCCCGGAGAGGTATGCTTTCCAGGAGGCCGTGTTGAAATGGGAGAGGGACCGATGGGTGCTGCAATTAGAGAAACATCTGAAGAACTTGGACTTCCTACTGACAAAATACACATAATTGGTAGGGGCGACATAGTATATGGTTATGCGAATTATACACTCTTCAGCTATATAGGAATGATAGATTACAAAGATTATGAGAAGATGAAGATTTCCGAAGATGAAGTTGAAAGGATATTCTTGGTTAAGTTGTCTGATCTAATCAAGAACCCACCGGAGATATTTTGGGAAAACATCAGTGCATCGATAGAGGAGGATTTTCCTTACAAAGAAGAACTTCAGGTTAACGAAAGAAATCCTTGGAAGGGCGCAAAATGGTCGATACCAGTCTATTCACCGTTCCCAGGTGAAGAAGCTATTTTGTGGGGATTGACGGCGAAAATCACTGCAGCTACTGTTACTACACTTGTTGAAAATTTAACCTAACGGATAGACAATCTTTACATTCTGGTGTAAAATAATAAGCGAACAAGTTAATAAAGATAACTTAATTTAGGAGGAATTTATTATGAAAAAGGCATTGATGGTGGTTCTTTGTCTAAGCTTGGCATTCACTGCATTCGCTTGCGGAAGCAAAGATGACAATAGCAAGAGCAAAGATAACACCTATGAAATTGCAATGATTACTGACGTTGGAACAATTGATGACAAATCTTTCAACCAGGGTACTTGGGAAGGTGTTAAGGAATGGGCTGAGAAGAATGATGTTACATACAAATACTATCAGCCTGCAGAGGATACAAACAAAGCAAGGATGGAGCAGATAGACCTAGCTGTTAAGGCAGGTGCTAAGGTAATAGCAACTCCAGGATTTTTGTTCCAGGAGCCAATTTTCCAGGCACAGTCTAAATATCCTGATGTTAAATTCATATTTATCGACGGTGCTCCTGCAGAAACACCTGAATCTGCACCTGAAATCAAAGACAATACTGTTTCAATAGTATATGCTGAAGAGCAGGCTGGATATCTTGCTGGATATGCTGCAGTTAAGGAAGGCAATACTAAACTAGGATTTATGGGCGGTATGGCTGTACCTGCAGTAGTTAGATATGGATACGGATTTGTAAAGGGCGCAAACGATGCTGCTGCTGAAGACAACAAAAATGTATCAATCAAGTATAACTATACAGGAGATTTCAAGGCATCCCCTGACATCAAGGCTAAGGCTGCTGGTTGGTATGCTGACGGCACAGAAGTTATATTCTCTTGCGGAGGAGCTATTTTCGATTCAATCTCATCTGCTGCTGAAGAAAGCAACGGTAAGGTAATCGGAGTTGACGTTGACCAGAGTTCACAGTCAAAAACAGTTATCACTTCTGCTATGAAACTTCTTAAAGAGTCTGTAAAGGACCAGCTTGACGCTTACAAGAAGGACGAATTCAAGGGTGGTGAAGCACTCGTACTAGGTGCAAAGGAAGGAAGAATTGGACTTCCTATGAAGACTTCCCAGTTCAAGAAATTCAAGAAAGACGACTATAAGAAAATCTATGATAAACTAGCTGATGGTGGAATCGAAATTCCTAACGATAAGGATACTCAGGAAGCTGATCTTGCTTCTAAGGTACCAAATGTAAGCTTAATGATTATCAAATAGTTATTTTGGAATTTTGAATAAATAAGCAATTAATAATGCCTCGCAGAGAGATGTTTGTTAAATTCTAATGATACACATCTTGAATGCGAGGCGTTTTTTATTTTGTTAATAAAAATTTCGCTGTATTAGTTAAGTAAATAATAGAAATTTATAAGAGAAATATAAAATATAGTATAGATTTTTAATGAGATTTTAGATATGATTATAAGGTAAATCAAAGAAAATATTGGAGGTTAAACCATGTATGATATTTTGATCGTTGGCGCTGGCCCTGCAGGCATGACGGCTGCAATTTACGGGCAAAGGGGCGGCAAGAAGACCATCGTTTTTGATAAACTAAGCTACGGCGGACAGGTTATAAACACTGCTGAGGTCGCAAACTATCCAGGAATGCCAAATATGACGGGACTAGATTTTGCTGAAAAAACATATAACCAGATGAAGGACCTTGGTGCTGAAATGAACTATGAGGAAATCGCTGAAGTTAAGGATGCTGACAAACCAATCAAGACGGTTATCACAACATCAGGCAAGGAATATCAGTGTAAAGCAATAATCATTGCAACCGGCTCCTCTCCAAGGCCGCTTGGCGTAGAAAATGAGGAAAGATTCAAGGGAGCAGGCATAAGCTACTGTGCGACATGCGACGGTGCTTTTTTTAGGGACAAAACAGTTGCAGTCTGTGGCGGGGGCAATACTGCCCTTGAAGACGCTGAGGTTTTGAGCGACATCGCTGAGAAGGTATATCTCGTTCACAGGAGGGATGAATTTAGAGCAGATGCTACAAATGTAAAAAGAGTGAAGGAGAAAAAGAACGTTGAACTTGTTTTGGATTCAGTTGTTACTGCGATAAAGGGAGAACGATTCATACAAAGCCTCGAGGTACAGAATAAGAAGACGGAAGAAAAGTGTGAACTTAAAATCGACGGCCTGTTCGTTGCTATTGGACAGATGCCTGAGAATGGCATTTTTAAGGAAATTGTCAAACTTAACAAAGCTGGATACATTGAGGCGGGTGAGGACTGTCTAACCGGTACTGACGGTATTTTTGCCGCTGGCGACTGCAGGACAAAGAAGGTAAGACAGATTACAACTGCTGTATCTGACGGAGCGATTGCGGCCCTTGCTGCGATTGAGCACATCAACAAAACAGAATATTAAAATTATACGAATAATTAGGAAGGATATTAGTGTATGAGCGTTTTATCAATAAAAAACTATACCAAGTATTATGATGATTTTAAGGCAGTTGATGACTTGAGCCTTGAAATAAATCAGGGCGAAATATGCGCATTTATAGGGCATAATGGAGCTGGGAAAACCACAACCTTAAAAGCATGTGCAGGTATACTGAATTTTGATAGGGGAGAAATTCTAATTAATGGAATGAGCATCAAGGAAAGCCCACTTGAATGCAAGAAAATTATGGCATACCTTCCTGATAACCCTGATTTGTATGAGGTGCTTACTGGGATTAAATATCTGAATTTTGTTGCTGATGTGTACGGTGTCAATTCTGAAGATAGGAAGACGAGAATCAAGGAACTTTCTAATTTACTAGGTATATATGATAATTTGGCGCAGCCGATAAGCACGTATTCACATGGCATGAAGCAGAAACTAGCTATCATCTCAGCCCTTGTTCACAAACCAAAACTTTTGATGATGGACGAGCCCTTTGTTGGGCTTGATCCAACTGCAACCCACCATCTAAAAAACTTCATGAAAGATTTATGCAGTGAGGGTAGTGCGATATTTTTCTCAACCCACGTCCTTGAAGTAGCCGAAAAATTATGTGACAAGGTTGCAATCATCAAGAAAGGAAAACTTGTAGCATCAGGTACGATGGAAGAGGTTAAGGGAAGGACTTCTCTTGAAGATGTATTCCTTGAACTGGATTCTCAGTCAGAGGAGGTCGTGAATGATTAGGCTACTTGTACGGATCAGAATAAGACTGATTCTGTCATCGCTATTTGGAAAGAAAAAGAAAACAGGCGGAATTGTACTCACAATTTGCGGGCTAATAATGTATTTGCTGTTTATAAATTCTATAACAGCTTCCCTCGTTGGTCTAGCAGCGGTGACTTTAAAAGAATCTCACCAGGAATGGCTTATAATTAGCCTGGCTATGGGGGTAGCATTCTTTCTATGCTTTCTTGGAAGCGTATTCATGGCTCAACAGCAAATTTATGAGTCGAAAGATAATGAGATTCTGATGTCAATGCCGATAAAACCCGGTCAAATAGTACTTTCGCGAATCTTTGCCATAGCATTCTTTAATCTGATATACGCACTCCCATTTTTTACGGGCACCGTAATAGGATACTCACTTGCGCTGCATTCCATCAAAGTAATACCAATCATTATTTTGCTACTTAGCTATATCGCAATGGTTGTATTTGTTACAATGCTCACATCATTACTTGCATGGGGCGTAAGTATTATACTGTCAAAAATAACAAACAAAACCCTAATATCTACCATTCTATATCTGATATTTTTCGCAGTTTATTTCTACTCGATATTCAATTTTGATAACGTCGGGGGAGCGATTGCAAAGAACGCCGATAAAATTTCAAGTGGAATTATGACTTTCGCAAGGCCGTTATACTATATGGGGACATCTTTCACACAACAAAATATTTTGTTTGCAGCGATATTCATTGCAACCATGCTGATACCTGCATTCCTAATATACCTTGTGATCAAAAAATCTTTCTTCAAAATACTATTGCATGAAAATAAAACAAGGAAGATTATATACAAGGGTGGGGACTATAATAGCAGGCCGGTTTTCGTTGCGTTATTGCAGAAGGAGGTTGCAAGATTCTTAAAAACACCGATGTATTTTATGTCATACGGCACGTCGATATTCTTTGTTGCGATGATGCTTGTATATCTATTCATCAAAAAAGATAAACTCGAAGATGTTGTGAAGGTACTATCGATATATGGGGTGTCGAGCACCAAGGCTATACCAGCAATTTTCTCAATGCTAATATACCAGTTTGTTTCAAGTGGTGCATTGCTAACATCGGCGTCAATCAACATGGAAGGAAAAAACATCTGGATTATTAAGAGTTTGCCAATCCGCACAATTGACATACTGCTTGCAAAGGGACTTGTGCCAGTTGTGACATTGCTGCCGGTTTTTGAAATAGAATCAATACTATTTATCTTATTATTTAACATCAAAGGTGCGGGACTTATCATGATGCTACTTATGCCTATATTTACGATGACATTCTTCAGCATGTTTGGAATATATATAAATCTAAAACACTTTAAGCTTGATTGGATAAGTGAAAACGAAGCGTTTAAGAGAGCTGGAGGGCCGACGATAGCATCGTTCTCAAGCCTCGGAATCACAGCTTTATTTGCAATCCTATATTTCTTGATATTCGGAATTTTTATGGGATTCTTTGCATACATGTGGTTCATGCTCGTCTCACTTGCAATCGGTTCTCTAGTAATATATTCGAAGCTCAAAAATAATGCAGATGAGCTTTTGTTAAAGGTTAATTAATATGATTACAGAAAAAGAATTATACGAAAAACTTAAAGAACTTGGTATTACCGATTACACCGTCAAAGAACATCCGCCGCTATTTTCTGTGGAAGATGTAATAGCAAACGATTGCATGATGCCAGGTCTTAATTTTAAAAACCTTCTTATAAAAGACAAGAAGGCTGAGACATATTATATAGTAATCCTTGAAGATAGCCGCAAAATGGAAAATAAATATTTTAAGGAAATCACTGGCTGGGGAAAGATTAGGTTTGCACATCCTGAGGAATTATACGAAAAAATGGGTTTAAAGCCTGGCTCTGTCAGCCCTTATGGACTCCTAAATAACGATGAACACGACATAATCATCGTCGTCGACCACGCGATTTCAGAGGCTGATGAGGACGAACTCATAAACTTTCACCCCAACAGGAACACCGCGACATTGACGGTAAAGAAACACCAATTTGTTAAATACCTTGAGAGCTTAGACAACAAAATAATATGGGAGCCGTGAATACGGCTCCCTTTATCTATCTATGATTATAATCTAATTCTAACTCTAACTACAATTCTAATTCTATTTGCAACTTCTTATATGGTAATGGAGCGAGCCAGTCTTATAGGATATCAATCCAATTCTGCCTTGCATGAAGAATCCTGTGAATCATTACTGTTTTGCTCTCTTCATGAATATTGTAGAAAATAATGTAATTCTTAATTATACATTTTCTGAATTCTTTGTGCTGAAGATAAGAGTCATCAACTAAGTTGTAACGATAGGGCATATGAGATAAGCTAGAAACGATTTTTTCTATATTATCAAGAAAATCGTGTGCAGCAAATGGTGCATCAATATCGTTGGCTATATAGCTTATTATAGCTCTTAGGTCTCTGTGATAGGATTCAGAAACAAGGATTTTATATTTCCCCATTTTTAAGTCCTGCCCTTAAACTGTTCATGGAATCTTCAAAAGTTAGGGTACGACCGTTTTTGAAATCAGATTCACTCTGTTCAAGGAGTTGATATAGCTCATATTTTGCCATGAATCTATTAAATAAATCGATACTCATTACAGCTAGGTCACCGCGACCATTTTTTGTAATAAAGAGAGGCTCTTGTGTTTCGTGGCAGAATGAAGATATTTCGTTGTAATTATTTCGCAAATCCGTACTTGATTTTATATTTGGCATAATGGCACCTCCTTCTTCTAAAGAAATTATACTAATATTTCTTTAGAAAGTCAATAAGATACAAAGAAGTATGCTCAGCAATTTATCACCAAAGATGTAGAAGATGTTGCATCAGAAGGCTGACTCCTGTTATGGAAATCCAGCAGCAGAAACCCATAAACAGCGGTTTAACGCCTGTCTTTATAAGCTTCACTATGTCTGTTGAAAGACCTATTGCAGCCATTGCGAGAATAATAAAGAACTTGCTTATAAATTTCATTGGCTCAAATACCTCTGGAGACACACCTTGAGAGGTCGCAATAGTGGTAATCACTGATGCCAAAATAAAATACAATATGAACATTGGGAAGAGTTTCAGAATTGAAACTTTTTTTATTTCCTTGCCTTCCAGAGCTTCCTGTTTTTCAATTTCCTCCTCATCTTTAGCAGTCTGGAGAAAGGCAAGTACGAGCGTAATAGGGATAATTGCAAGGGTTCTTGTAAGTTTAACTGTTACAGCCTTATCAAGTGTCTGCGTTCCCAAATTATGCATTGTGTCCCATGTAGATGCAGTAGCCGTTACCGATGAAGTGTCATTGACCGCAGTGCCGGAAAAGATCCCAAAGGCATCACCGGCAGTAGTATCAAAGTGAAGGGCGTTACCAAGCATTGGGAATATTAGTGCTGCCACAACGTTAAAGAAGAATATTATGGAAATTGCCTGAGCAATCTCTTCATCTTCTGCCTCGATTACAGGAGCTGTGGCAGCAATCGCAGATCCACCGCATATTGAAGAGCCGACACCTATCATCGTAGCAATTTTGCCATTCGTGCCTAATATTTTGTGCAAAAAAAATGCGACAATAAGGGACGTTGCTATGGTTGATACTATTATTGGTAGCGATTGTTTTCCAGTTTCAACAATCACCCCGAGATTGAGGCCGAAGCCGAGGAATATAACCGCCCAATGCAGAATTTTCTTTGAGGTAAATGTGATACCTGACTTTGTTAATTCTCTTTTTTTATAAAAAACTGTGATTATCATGCCAATGAGTATGGCGATGACTGGCCCGCCAACGACGGGAAAGATGTGACCGAGAAAATAGCTTGGAATTGCTATTGCTAGACAAAATAAAAATCCCGGTAAAATATTTTTTAAATTATTATTAAATGTGTTCATGTGGACAATTATACACCTTTTTCGGGTGGAAAAAAAGACGGAAAAATTATATACTTTATATAAAGATCGAACTTTTAAATCGAGTATATAAATTTAAAATTCAATTTATTATAATAAAATTTAATTACACTGAGCAAAGAAAGCAGGTAAGAGATGAATAGAACGAAAATAATATGCACACTTGGCCCCGCGTCGGAAACGCCCGAGATTATTGAGAAACTCTTCAAAGAAGGCATGAATGTCGGCAGAATAAATTTTTCGCACGGGACTCATGAAGAGCATAGGAAAAAGATCGAGAATTTTCGACGCGTCAGAGATGATATGGGGATAGCAGCGGCTGTATTGCTTGATACAAAGGGACCAGAAATAAGGATTGGCAAGATCGCGGGAGGCAAGGCTTACCTTGAAAAAGGAAGTAGTTTCGTACTTACCATCGACGAAGTTATAGGTGACGATAAAAAGGCTTATGTTAAATATAGTGATTTCACCAGCGACGTTAGCGAGGGCACGATCATTCTGCTTGATGACGGCAAAATAGTGATGAGAGCCGAAAAAGTGACTCAGAGAGAAGTGTTTTGTACCGTGCTGGTTGGCGGATACATAAGTGACAATAAGGGCATCAACTTGCCAGATTCAGTTCTTTCGATGGATTACCTAAGCCCAGCTGATAAGCAGGACCTCAAATTCGGCGTTGAGATGGACGTGGATTACATAGCGGCATCGTTTGTGAGGAGCAAAGAAGACATAATGATGCTCAGGAATTTTGTTGACGAATTGGGCGGAAAAGATATCAAGATTATCGCAAAAATTGAAAACAAGCAGGGTCTCAAGAACTTCAGTGAAATTCTAAAGGTCGCCGATGGGATAATGGTTGCAAGGGGGGACATGGGTGTTGAGATGCCTTACGAGAGGTTGCCGGGCATTCAGAAAAAAATAATTTCAAGGTGTCTTGAACTTGGGAAAATAGCTATAACGGCGACACAGATGCTTGAATCGATGATTGTGAACCCAACTCCGACGCGAGCAGAGACCTCAGACGTTGCAAATGCAGTGTTTGATGGTAGCAGCGCAGTCATGCTTTCCGGTGAAACTGCAGCGGGACAATATCCAGTAGAAGCCTGTGCGTCAATGAGGAAGATTGCGAATCAGGCGGAAGAGGATCTTTTGGCTGCTGAAATTGCTGGCTCACGACCCGTTAGAAATTATTCTATGAATGATTTGACGAATGCAGTCGGACACAGTGCCTGCACCATGGCTTATGATATTGATGCTGGTGCAATCATGGCGATTACCAAAACAGGCTACACGGCGACGAAGATGTCTAAATTTCGCCCGGTTACCCAGATCATCGCGATGACTCCTTATGAGAAAACTTACCATCAGATGGCACTCGAGTGGGGTGTTTTGTCGGTTAGAGTTGATTACAAGGATAACCTCGAGGAACTTATGACCCATTGCATTAGAGTGTCACAAAATAGCGGTCTTGTTAGGCATGGCGACAAGGTTGTGATAACGTGCGGAATGCCGCTTGATGTGCCTGGAAACACCAACATAATCAGGGTAGAAGAAGTGAAATAGGAAAATCTAATATAAAACGATAAAAATATGCGTAATCTTAAGAAAGTAAAATGCTAAAAACGGTTGTAAATGATTGATAAATAATATACAATATAGTTAATAGCGAAGTTTATAACATAAAAGTTTCGATATGAAGAATAAACAAATATTAGATTCATTAGGAGGAGATTATGTACAAGAAGAAACTTGCAAGCTTAGGATTAAGTGCTGCCGTAGCAACATCAATGATAGCGACACCTATGGTTGGAATATATGCTGATACGGATCAGAACAAGGTTCCTGCACCTAAAGCTGGAAATGAGAATGTTAGTGAGAGCAATAGCATGCAGCCCACAAATATTCTTAGTGCTGAAGAAAAGTATGATAAGGCTTCAGAAGAATATACAGTGAAAGAAAAATCATATAATAAGGCTAAGGAAGATGCTAAAAATGCTAAAGACACTCATATTTCTACCTCAAAGTATGAGGACGCTGTAAAAACTGCTGAATCAGAAGTTGCAGATGCAACCAAGACACTTGAAGATGCAAAAGCTGAACAAGCTAAAGATAAGAAAGCATATGAGGATGCTAAAGATGCAAAGGATAAAGCAGAAAAAGTATATAAAGATTTAGAAAAAGCTAATCCTGGAGATACAAAACTTCTTGAAGATAGTAAGGAAAAATTAAAAAATGCCGAAGCTGAACTTAAAGAAAAACAGTCAAAGCTTGAAGAAACTAATGCAAAAGTTGAAGCTGCAGAGAAAACAAAGGCAGATAAGGAAGCTAAAGCCACTGAAGCTATGCAAATATTAAAAAAGGCTGAGACCAATTTAGCAGCCAAAACTAAGGCCAAGGAAGATGCAGAACAAAAATTAAAAGATGCTCAGGAGAAACTTAAAAAGTTAACTAAAGATGATCCAGGTTTCGCTGATGCAAAGGCTAAAGTTGATGCAGCTGAGAAGAAATTGAATGATGCAAAAACTGCACTTGCTGCAGCAAAAGATGCATTGAAAAATGCGCAAGCTAATGAGAATGAAAAGAATAAAGCGTTGGAGGATAAGAATCAAGCACTAAAGAAAGTTCAGGAAGAGAATAAAGCATACCAGGAAAATCATAAAAAGCTTAATGATGAAGTAGATAATGCAAACAAAAATGTCGAAACGATTAAAAACGACATTAAAGCCAAGGAAGAAGCTAAAAACAAAGCGAAAACAGCTTTAGAAGAGGCTAATAGTGCAGTTAAGACAGCTGAAAATGAAGTTACGCAGGCTGAAAAAGATTATGAAAATGCCGGAAATGAAACTAAGGCTGCCATGGGTTTAAAAGAGCTTGCGGACAAGAATGTAGATGAAGCAGAAAAAGCTGTCGAAAAAGAGAAGGCAAATGCCCCATTATCTGATGCAGATATCAAAGCTGCAAAAGAACAGTGGGCTAAGGGGTCTTTAGGATTTTTCGAAGCAAATGGATCAAAAGATGCTTTAAAAGAATTTGAGAATAAAATGATTATCAATGGTAAACCTATAAATGAGTATACTAATATAGGAGATTCCAACGATGCGACATCACTTGATAACATGAAAAAAGCAATAGAATACATTAAACAGGGGAATAAATTTAGAACTAATGGAGACAATAATTTTGCTGCTATGGATGCCCTTAAAATTACTGATAGGCTGATGGCGCTAGCGCAAGTTAATGCAAATGCATCTGTGGTGACGAAGGGCCACACAGGTAATAGTGGGCAGCAAGATCCAACTTGTATTAGCGGTGAAATTCTTGCTTGGTCTGAGACACCATATGATGGGTGGTATACTGCAGAAAAAAATTTTTATGACGACAAAGGAGGACCTGTAAAAGATACAGATGGAAAAAGAGGAAAATATTTAGTTGGCAATATTAACTGGAATGTAAATAGCACAGGTCATTATGAAAAAATTATGAACAAAAATTTCGCATATACGGGTTTCGGATTTAGAACAAATAAAATATGTAATATTCAGAGGTTTTATAATTCACCAGATGTAAGTGAAAATGACTCTTTTTCAGTGGAAGATTATGAAAAACGATTTATTAAGTATTATAATGACCTAAAACTTAAAATTCAAGGCATAAACCCTGATGGCAATAACGACTCAGAAGCATATAGAGACGCCGTTGAAAAACTAAATAAAGCAAAAGAGACTCAGAAAGAAGCAGAGTTAAAACTTGAAAAGGCAAGAGAAGATGAAGCTGCTAAGAAAGCCGCATTTGATAAGGCTCAAAAAGCATACAATAGTGCAACAAATGCTGCTACTGAAGCGGAAAAATCATCTAAAACAGCGCAGGTTGCTCTAGAAGAAGCGAATAAAAAATTACCTCCTGCACAAGAAGCTCTTGAAAAAGCGGAGGCTGCTCTCTCAGATTATGAGAAGCAAAATAAAGTAATTGCTGATAAGATTAAGGAAGCGGAACAAGCTGTAAAAGATGCTGAAACTGCTCTTAGTAAATCACAAGAAGATACACAGAAAGCACAAGAAAATGTGAATGCTAAAGCAAAAGAAAAAACTGAAGCGCAGGAAGCACTTGAAACTGCAGAAGCTGAGTTTAATAAATCCGTACAAGAAAAAACAGCAGAAGCCAATAAAGCTGTTGAGGACGTACAACAAGCATTAGAACAGGCAGAATCTGACCTAGCCCAAGCGGAACAAGAAAGCAAAAAAGCTCAGGAAGCACTTGATAATGCAAACACAGAGAAGGCGGAGGCTGAGAATGCTTATAATGCATTGACTAAGGAAGCGACAGATAAAAAGGCCGAGGTTGAAACTGCAGAACAAGCTGTAAAAGATGCAAAAGCAGCATTTGAGCAAGCTAGCAACCAAAATCCAGAGTTATCAAATGCATTAAAGGATTATGAGGATAAGCTCGCAGAGGAAGAAAAAACAAAGGCTAAGGCTGATGCTGCTAATGCTAATGTGACTGAAAAAGAATCTGCATTTGAAGCTGCTAAGAATAAGAAAGCAAAGGCAGATGAAGACCTTCAGAAAGCAAAGGCTGCAAATGCTAGTGCAGGTATGGACCTTGAAAAAGCTGAAAAGGCACTTGCGGAGCAGGAAAAAGAATTCAAAACTGCTACGAATAATCTCGAGAAAGCTAAGTTAGAAGCTATGATGCTTCTAAAGTTGACTCTTGGAGATGGAGCTACCGTTAATATTATGACTACAGATGTTCTTGTTCTTAAGTGCAATGGAAGCCTCAAGTATTTTACAGGCCTTACTATAGACGGCAATGTTATACCTGCAAGTGAATACACGGCTGTGTCAGGCTCAACTGTTGTTACCATTTCGAATGCATACCTGAGAAATTTAGGACCAGGAAACCACTCATTCCAGTTCAATTACGAATATGGTAAGTCACCAGTAGGAACATTCACACTTACCGCTAAGGCAGATAATAAGCTTGGTAATAATGGCCAAATGGGTTCAGCAACAGTGAAATCTAAATCACCAAACACCAGCGACCCTAACAGTTTTGTTCTCCTGCCTACCGGATTGGTACTATTGGGATCACTTCTAGCCGCTAGAAAACTAAGGAAAAAGGAAGAACTCTAAACCTTAAAATTTTGCCGGCTATGAGCCAAAATACAATAGAAGACTAGTTCACAGAAAGATTGTAGAGCATTGTCCTAAATGCCATTTTGTGCACTAAGCCTTCGACGATTAAACAAAATAATATAGCCACATTTAGTATTTTTCAATAACTAACTGTGGCTATGTTTTTTAATATTTAATTTCTTTGATGCAGGCTACATCTCAGTATCTGCACCCTCAGATTCAAGCTCTTTCTCGTACGCTTCCAATATGATGTCCTTAATCATATTTCTTGTCTCAGAAGTAAGAGGATGTGCTATATCCCTATACTCATTTTTATCGCCAATCTTCTTGCTTGGCATTGCGATAAACAGATGATCCGTTCCCTCAATAATTTTGATGTCGTGTACTACAAATACATCGTCAATTGTGATTGAAACTACTGCCTTCATTCTTCCTTCGGTCGAAACCTTTCTGATTCTAACATCTGTAATTTGCATTTAAGTACATATTCCTTTCTACTACATTTTATTTATGACATCGATCCTTCACAAGCGATAGGATAGCGCCATCTTCCGTTGTTTAACTGTCAATACAAGTAGCGATATGAACATCGCCTTTTAAGTGTACTTTGCTATAGTATAATACTATTGTAATATAATTTCAAGTAGATTGTTAAAAAATACTAATAGTGCATGCTTTAAAGATAATAATGTTTGCAAGACTAAAGAGTAATATTTGCATGTCTAAAAAATACTAACATTCGGAGATACCGATATTGTTTTCTCAAAATCATCGACCTCCTCAAGTGTTACCAGGTGCACAAAAGAGTCAACCTTCTTATTTTGGGGCTTTGATGATATGATCGCTATCCCAGTGGCAACCGTCTCAACTTCGAACTCATTTAAAATTTCTCTTATACCCTTGATGCTGCCGCCGCCCCTCATGAAGTCGTCTATAACGATGGCCTTAGACCCAGGCTTAACAGCACGCTTTGCAATAGACATCTTTTGAACCCTCTGATCAGGACCTGAAAAATAATTGATGCTCACGGTTGAGCCCTCAGAGAATTTCGGCTCTCTTCGTATTATAACAAGTGGCAGGTTTAGCATGTAGGCGATAGTTGAGGCAAGTGGTATTCCCTTGGTTTCAACAGTTACGATATAATCTGCTTCGATATCTTTGAATTTTGTTATGAAGATTCTGCCGAGGTTTTTAACAAAAGAGACGTCGTACATTATGTCAGATGTATATAAAAATCCACCGCCGAGTATCCTGCTAGAATCAGTTAGCCTAGAACAAAACTCATCTTGAACGATTTTGGACATTTTTTTATTTATTGTAGGAATATATTTGACACCGCCAAGAGATCCTGGTATCGTAACAAGCTCACCTTGTCCAGATATCTCAAGTGCTTCGTTTGCAATAGAGACATCCTCGCTCACTGTCGATTTAGCGATGTCATAACGATCGCAAAAATATTTAAAATTAAAAATATTGCTTGGTCTGCTCGTCATTTCCTGGAGCATAGACGATATTCTCATTGATCTTTTCACAGAAATCTCCTATAACATTTAGATGTTTTTCATATATTACATTAGTTGATTGTTTAATTATCATAGAAAAAAGAGCGAAAAATGTCAACAAAAAAACTTAATAAATGGAAAATGCCTACCCTTATATGCTATAATAGTTCTGTCAAGACAGAAGTTTTGGAGGAAAGAAGTGACGGACATTAAATTATCTGATTATAAAAATATTCATTGTATTGGAATTGGTGGCGTCGGAGTATCTGCAATTGCTTCGATTCTTCTTGCAAGAGGAGATAAGGTTACTGGTTCTGATATGAATGAGAACGAAATAATAGCTCGACTCAGGAATGAGGGAGCAGAAATATTTTTGAGCCATAGACGTGAGAATGTGGAACATGCCGATCTTGTGATATATTCTTCAGCAATAGCTGATGAAAATCCTGAGATCGTTAGAGCCAAAGAACTTGGAATTCCAATGTACACAAGGGCAGAAGTCCTTGGTGCATTGATGAAAGAATTTCAAAATTCTATTGCAATTAGTGGAACACATGGTAAGACCACCACGACATCTATGGTTTCTTTAATTTTAGAAAGAGCAGGCCTTGATCCGACGATACTAGTTGGTGGGAACCTCAAGGAAATTGGAGGAAACGTAAAAGTTGGAAAAGGCGAGTATTTTGTGACGGAAGCGTGCGAATACAGAGATAGCTTTTTACAACTAAGGCCGAGGATTGAGGTCATTTTGAACATAGACTCAGACCACATGGACTACTTTAAGGACATTAAGCACATAGTTAGGTCTTTTAAATCATTTACAAAAAAGGTGCCCAATAACGGGATGATAATTGCCTATGATGCAAACCCTTTTGTAAATCAGGTTCTTGAGGATATACCATCTGCAATCACATACGGATATGGCAGGGAGAGCACGTATTCTATCAGGAATGTCAACTTCAGCAAACTTGGCATGCCTAGCTTTCAGGTTTTCAAGGACGGGGAGAACCTGGGTACGATGGAAATTTCAATGCCGGGAGAGCATAATATTTTGAACGCAACGGCTGCTTTTGCATGTTGCCACCAGCTTGGAGTCACACCTGAAGAAATAATTGCAAACATCAAGGGCTTTAAGGGGACTCAGAGAAGATTTGACGTAAAGGGCTTGACATCAAACGACGTAAAAATAGTCGACGATTATGCACACCATCCTACAGAAATAAAGGCGACCCTCGATGCTGCGGCCAAGTTACCGCATGGTAGAATTTGGACGATTTTCCAGCCTCATACATATACTAGGACACTTGCCTTATTTGATGAATTTGCATACGCGTTTGAGAAGACAGACGTTTTGATCTTAACTGACATTTATGCGGCTAGAGAGAAAAACATATATAAAATATCCTCAGACAAGTTGGCGGAGACAATCAAGGAGACACATCCTGGCAAGGACGTCAGGTATATCAAGAACTTTGACGAGATTGCAGAAGCAGTGCAAAAAGAGGCTAAACCGGGAGACCTTGTAATTACAATGGGTGCTGGAGATGTTTTCAAGATTGGAGATATGATTTTGGAGGCAGTCAAATGACGTATGAGGAATATATCGAAAATAAGGAATCGAACAAAAAAAGAATTCTTGAATACATGGAGGCTGGTGTTACCTTCCTGGATATCGATACGGTATTTATAGACGATGGAGTTAAAATCGGAGAAGGGACAGTCATTGAACCCTGCGTTCAGATCAGGGGAAAGACTGAAATCGGGGCGAACTGCCTGATAGGACAAAACAGCCGAGTGGAGAATAGTATTTTGTCGGACGACGTGAAGGTGCTATCTTCGGTGGTTCTTGAGAGCAGAATAGGTTCGGGGACAAACGTTGGTCCATTTGCATATTTGAGGCCAAACAGTGTCGTAGGTAGAAATTGCAAAATTGGAGATTTTGTTGAGGTTAAGAATTCAACACTTGGCGACGGAACGAAGGCAAGCCACCTTACTTACATAGGGGATTCAGACCTTGGCAATGATATAAACCTAGGCTGCGGCGTTGTTTTTGTGAACTATGATGGAACCAATAAGTACAGGAGCACGATTGAGGACGGAGCCTTTATAGGATGCAATACGAATCTAGTATCCCCAGTAAATGTGGGGAAGGGCGCATATATTGCAGCTGGAACTACCGTAACTAAGAATGTGCCCGAGGATGCTTTGTGCGTTGGAAGAGCAAGGCAAAAAGTAATTGAAGGATGGGCTGAGGAACGAGGCCTTTATAGAAAGAATAAGGATAAATAATTAAAATAAGAAAGTCGAGGTATTACAATGAAAAACGGCTCTTTTTCGGAGTACAAGATTTTTACTGGGAATGCACATCCTGAATTGGCAGAGAAGATTGCATCTATTATGGGGAAACCATTAGGAAAATGTGATGTTGCGCAGTTCAGCGATGGAGAAATTTCTTTAAACCTTTGGGAGTCTGTAAGGGGTGTTGACATATATATTGTTCAACCTACATGCGATCCTGTAAATGACAATCTAATGGAGCTTCTAATCATGATCGATGCAATGAAGAGGGCTTCAGCAGGCAGGATAAATGCAGTGATTCCATATTACGGATATGCTCGTCAGGATAGGAAGGCTAAGGCGAGAGATCCAATTACATCAAAGCTTGTTGCAAATCTAATCGTTGCAGCTGGCGCAGATAGAGTGGTTACAATGGATTTACATGCTAACCAGATTCAAGGATATTTTGATATTCCTGTAGATCATCTTGTTGGAATGCCAATTCTAGCAAAATATTTTAAAGAGAAAAACCTCGACGATGTTGTTGTGGTATCACCTGACCATGGAAGTGTTACACGTGCAAGAAACATGGCAGAATACCTTGACTGCCCTATTGCAATTGTCGACAAAAGAAGACCTGAGCCAAACAAGAGCGAGATAATGAATATTATCGGAAACATAGACGGTAAGAATTGTATTATACTTGACGATATGATAGATACAGCAGGTACTATATGCAATGCTGCAGCGGCAATCAAAGATCTTGGAGCGAAAGAAGTTTATTCTTGTGCGACACATGCTGTGCTTTCAGGACCAGCAATTAAGAGGCTTGAGGAGTCTGTGATTAAGGAAGTTGTTTTGCTCGATACAATTCCAATCGATAAAGATAAAATGATAGATAAGTTTACGACTCTGTCAGTGGCACCTATTTTTGCAGAGGCTATGACAAGGATATTTACAAACGGATCCGTGAGCAAACTTTTTGTTTAAAAATTATTTGAGGAATAATTATTTATGTATATAATTGTCGGACTGGGAAATCCTGGACGGAAATATGAGAATACAAGGCATAACCTTGGATTTATCACAATTGACAGGTTGGCTTCCAAACACGATATTAAAGTAGATAAGATTAAGTTTAAAGCTTTGGTCGGCGATGGGAGAATTGCCGGCCAAAAAGTTTTATTGGTTAAACCGCAGACATACATGAATCTTTCTGGCGAGTCTGTCAGAGAGGTTGCAAACTTTTACAAAGTAGAGCCGGATGAAATAATCGTAATCTACGATGATCTTGATTTACCACTCGGAAATTTGAGAATTAGAAAGTCAGGTAGCGCAGGGACTCATAATGGTATGAAGTCGGTTGTGTATCAGCTTAAAAGCGATCAGTTTCCAAGGGTTAGGATTGGTATAGGGCAAAACGGCGACAAAGACATTATAGATTTCGTAATAGGAGGATTCAGAAAGGAAGAAGTGCCTATTCTTGAAGATACAGTCGATAAGGCAGTTATGGCAATTGAGAGCATGATTAGTGAAACTGTTGATATTGCTATGAATAAGTATAATTCTAAGAAAACCGAAGGCGGAAAATGAAGAAAACAATTGGTTACATAGGAGCATCGGAAAGCTCTATTGCGCCGCTAATTGCACAGGCCATAAAAAAAGATAGACTCAAAGGGCCGATACTATTAATCGTATCAAGCCAAAACAGAGCCAAAGCACTTTCAAGTGATATTTCTTTCTTTTGTGATAAGCCTGTTTTTGTTATGCCACCAAGAGAAAATCTCTTCATGTCGTATAGCGCCAAAAGCAGGGAAAATACTCTTAAAAGAATTGAAATCCTCAAGAGCATGGAAGCAGGAGAAAATATCATTGTAATTGCTGCAACTCCTGCACTTATGAGAAAATTGCCCCCAGTAGGTATATATAATCAAAACAAGATTAAGGTTAAACTTGGAGATATTATAAAGCCAGATGATCTCAAGACAAGACTTGTAAAACTCGGATATGAGCCAATGTCAATGGTTGAGAACATCGGAGAATTCAGCAGCAGAGGAGGCATATTCGATTTTTATTCACCATCGCAGGAAAGCCCTGTGAGAATAGAATTCTTTGGCGATGAAATAGATTCAATAAGGACATTTGACATTGAAACTCAGAGGTCGATTCAAAGCCTTGATGAAATAACAATATATCCTGCGAGAGACATATATCTTGACCGTGATAAATTTGATAAGGTAGCATCGAAAATCATTGCCGATTATAACGAGCGAATTGAAGAACTAATGCAATTTCCGGAGGACAATGAGGAGTCAATCGATAATCTCCTAAGGCGCAAGGAGGAAGTTTCGGATCACATCAAAACACTTGCAAGTATGAGCCTAATGGAAAACTACATACAGTATTTTTACGACCACACGTCCTTCCTATGGGACTATGTAAATCCAAAATCGGGCACCATATTAATCGAAGAACCTGATAAGGTTGAAGAATACATAGCAGCCCAAGAGAAGGAGAACAAAAGAGAGTTTGCTTCATACTACCAGACTGGAAGGGCTGTAATGAGTGAAGCGGGGCTACTGGTTGGGATAGACGATTTTTATGGCATATATTCCGATGAGCAAATCGATACTTTTGGAATTATCATGCCGTTCAGCAAGAAACTCGATCGAATCAAAGAATACACAAAGCTTGAAGATGTTAAAGTTAGGGTTACGGAAAACTACCGTGGCAGGATGGACGTTTTCGCGGACGGCATCACAAAATATCTTGACTCCGGTTACAGAGTTTCTATTGTCATAGAAGAGGATACAAAACTCAATTCCATAAAAGATTTTCTTAATGAAAACAGAATTACTGATCCAAATATTGAATTTGCTAAAGGCAATATCTCCCGTGGCTCTGATTTCTATGAGGATAAACTTGTCTATATATCAGAATTCGATATTTTTGGGAAGACAAAGTTCGTAAAAAAGAGAAAGGCATCGAGCAAAGAAAAGGCTGTTTTTTTCTCAGAACTAAAGCCTGGAGATTATATCGTCCACGAGAACCACGGAATCGGTTTATTTAAAGGGATGGAGCAGATAATCGTCGAGGGAGAAAAGAAAGATTATTTGCTCATACAGTACGCAGGAACTGATAGACTATTTGTGCCTGTCGATCAGATGGGGTTTCTGCAAAAATATGTAGGCGCTGAGGGAATTAAACCGAAGATTAATAAGCTGTCTGGGGGCGACTGGAAGGCGACCAAGGCCAAGGCGAAGCTGGCCATTGCTGAGATGACGGGCCAGCTGCTTGAGCTTTACGCCAAGCGTCAGGGCCGCCATGGGTATGCTTTCGGCCCTGACTCGCCTTGGCAGAAGGAGTTCGAAGACTCCTTCCCCTTTGCAGAAACAGAGGATCAGCTCGTAGCAACCGAAGAAATCAAGGGCGACATGGAGAAAGACTTTGCAATGGATAGGCTGCTCTGCGGAGATGTAGGATTCGGCAAGACAGAAGTAGCAGCAAGAGCAATCTTTAAATGCATCGCAGACGGTAAGCAAGCCGTTGTACTCGTTCCCACAACTATTTTGGCGATTCAGCACTACCACACCCTCAAAGAGCGCTTTGAGAAATTCCCAATGAAGGTAGCCGTAATTTCAAGGTTTCAGTCAAAGAAGGAACAGGACGAGATAATAAAAAACATGGCAAAGGGACAGATTGACCTTCTTATCGGGACTCACAGGCTGCTCTCAGATGATGTAAAATTCAAGGACTTGGGCCTACTTGTAGTCGATGAGGAACAGAGATTTGGCGTTGCACACAAGGAGAGAATCAAAAATCTCAAAGTCAACGTAGATGTATTGACCCTATCTGCAACACCGATTCCAAGGACTCTTAACATGAGCCTTTCTGGCATCAAGGAAATGAGCCTAATATCTCAGCCTCCACAAGACAGAATGCCAGTTCAGACCTACGTTGTCGAGGAAGATGATTTTTTAATAAAAGACATAATCCACAGAGAACTTGCAAGAGGCGGCCAAGTTTTTGTAGTATATAATAGGGTCAAGGGTATTTTGTCGCTCGCTGAGAGAATAAGAAAAATCGTGCCAGATGCCAAGGTCGTAATAGGCCACGGGCAGATGAGAGAGCACGCGCTCGAGGATGTGATGATGAGTTTTGTTGCAGGCGAAGCAGATGTCATGGTTTGCACGACAATAATCGAAACAGGAATCGATATCCCGAATGCAAACTCCCTGATTATTTTGAACGCAGATAAGCTCGGGCTTGCTCAGCTATATCAGCTCAGAGGAAGGGTCGGAAGATCAACAAGAACTGCATATGCATATCTTATGTATAGACGTGGCAAATCCCTGAGCGAAGCAGCTTCAAAGAGACTTAAAGCGATCAAGGACTTTACAGAATTCGGCTCAGGCTTTAAAATTGCTATGAGAGATCTCGAAATCAGGGGTGCAGGAAATCTTCTAGGCGCACAGCAGAGCGGACATATGATGAATATCGGATATGAGCTTTATTGTAGGCTTGTCGATGATGCAGTCAGAGCTCTTCGAGGAGAGGTAGTGAAGGAAAAATCCGAGGATCTTAAGATTGACCTCAATGTTTCTGCGATCATACCGGCTTGGTATATTGCGGAAGAAGAACTTAAGATGGAAATGTACAAAAAATGTGCTAGCATTTCAAGTGATGAGGATTTATCCGACCTAACAGACGAATTTATCGACAGATTTGGTGACATTCCAAAGGAAACCGAAAATATAATGTATTTGAACTATGTCAGGAGTCTGGCAGAAGCAATAGGCACAGCAAGAATCTATGAGGAAAGAGGTACTGTGGTCGTAGTTCTTGAAAAAGAAAACCTTCTGAAGGCCGAAAATCTAGCAATTGCATCGGCCCAATTTGGATATGATCTCATTATAAACGTCGGATCTCAGCCAACACTTCGTCTAAAGGCGACCAAGAAAGAGAAACTCGAAAAACTTCTTTCGCTCATGAAGATACTCAAGCCGGGCAGCGGCACGCCCCAAGCTGAAGGAGAACAGGTAAATTAGATGATACTCAAAAATGTTACATATTTAGATGAAAATTTTGATATTGCCACAACAAAATATTTGACTGTCAAGGCAGGACGGTTCGAAGGTTTTTGTGATAATGCGGCAGACGCAGATACCGAGGCAATCGACTGCAGCGGACTTTTGATAATGCCAGCGTTTTATAATACGCATGCACACTCGCCGATGAGCCTCTTGAGGGGTTTTGGTGAGAACATGGCTCTTGACGATTGGCTCAACAAGAAGATATGGCCCTTTGAGGCACACCTCAAATCAGACAGTATCTATTGGGGGACCTTACTTTCGATGGCTGAATCAATCCAAAACGGCATTGTTTCAACATCGGATATGTATTACTTCACATCAGATATGGTGAGAGCATATGCGGATGCGAGAGTGAAGGGAAACATATCGAGGGCACTTGTGAATTTTGATCAGACTAAATTTGAAGACATGGAGTCCGTGGCTGAGATGAAGGAAGCCTATGCAAAATTAAATGGCATTGAAGATGGAAGAATCATGATTGAAGCCAGCATACACGGTGAATATACAAGTGATGAGGCCACTGTGAGAAGTTTGGCTGATTTTGCTAGGTCAAATAATATGAGGATGCATATACATCTCTCAGAAACTGAGAAGGAACACCGTGATTGCATTGAGAAGCGTGGAGTCACACCTTGCAAATATTTTGCTGACTGCGGGCTATTTGACGTACCAACTGTTGCAGCCCACTGCGTTTGGGTCACCGATGACGACATGGAGATACTCAGGGAGAAGAAGGTCAATGTATCTCATAACCCCCAGAGTAACTGCAAGTTGGCGAGCGGCATTGCACCGTATTTTGACATGCTAGAAAGGGGAATCAATGTTGCCCTTGGAACAGATAGCGTTGCCTCAAACAACAGCCTAAACTTTTTCGAGACCATGAAGCTTTCTGGGCTCCTCGCAAAAGTTAGGGTGCTGGATCCAACCCTTGCATCGCCAAAAGATATTTTGTACTCTGCGACGAGGGGAGGCGCCATTGCACAGGGCAGAGAAGATTGCGGTATAATAAAGTCCGGGTATAGGGCTGATTTCATAGCAGTTGACTTATCAAATCCGTGCATGAATCCTATTCACGACATCACAAATAATCTTGTCTATGCATCTGATCCATCGATTATAAAAATGACAGTATGCGATGGGGATATTTTGTATAAGGATGGCCAGTTCATGCATCTTAATGTGGAAGACATTGTACACAATGCGAAGAAAGAGACAGATAGAATTCTAGATATTTTATAGAAGGAATATGCAATCAATGAATGATAATAAAATCAAACCGGGTTCTGAGTCCGGCAAGAAAATCATTAAGGGTGCTGCAGTTCTTGGAATTGCTGGTATCATCGTCAAACTTATAGGAGCACTGTTTAGAATTCCTGTTGCAAATCTCATAGGCGATACGGGAATGGCATACTATTCATATGCATATGCTATTTACGGCACACTCCTCGTTTTGGCGACTTCGGGTATGCCGGTTGCAATCTCAAGGCTTGTAGCGGAAAAAATTGCACTCGGACAGTATAAGAATGCACATAAAATCTACCATATATCTGCTGCGATAATGGCAATCCTTGGCGGTACAGGCTTTATAATTTGCTACTTCGGAAGTGATTTAATTGCAACCAAGATGGGAAACCCTGATGCGGCCTTTGCTCTGAGAGCTATTTCGCCGGCAATTTTCCTCGTGTCGCTGCTAGCTGCTCACAGAGGATTCTTCCAGGGTAGACAAAATATGAATCCGTCTGCACTTTCTGAGGTCACAGAGCAGATGGTGAGGGCAATTGTCGGTATTACACTAGCCTTCGCCCTTGTCACAAAGGGACTCCACCATGCCGCGGCAGGAGCGGCATTTGGAGCAACGGCAGGGTCATTTGTGGCATTGATTTTAATGTTGGTTATTTTGTTCTTTAACCAGCCAGTTTTTAAAAGAAAAATTCTAGCTCATGATCCATATGTAGATAGTACGCGAGATATCATAAAAAAAATCATTTTTATTGCGGTTCCAATAGTGATAGGTGCTGAAATCATGCCTATCATGAACCTGATAGATGCAACCCTCATTATTAATAGGCTCACAGATGGTGGTGTAACCCCAGAAAGAGCTAAGAGCCTTTATGGACTTTTAACTGGATTCGTTATTCCTATCATCGGACTGCCTCAGATTTTCACGGCTGCCGTAGCGGAGAGCCTTGTCCCAGCCATATCGGGGAATTTTAAAACAAAGCATCTAGATGAGACTCGTGCCAACATTCGCCTGGGTCTAAGGACCACGATGATCATGGCATTTCCGTCGGCATTTGGCATAATCGCACTAGCAGAGCCAATACTCAAGACTTTGTATTTCAATCAGGAGCAGGCCGTTAACGACGCCGTAAACACCTTGATGCTTCTAGGGCTTGGCGTTGTATTCCTAGCATTATCACAGACAACGGCTGGTGTTTTGCAGGCTATCAACAAGCAGACAAAACCTGTGAAAAACCTAGGTATTGGAGCTATCTTTAAGATCATCTTGACATACAGCCTCGTCGGCATCAAAAGCATAGGAATCAACGGAGCAGCTATTGCGACCATGACAGCCTATACCACTGCATTTCTGTTGAATTTTAGAGACATTAAGAAGACAACGGATGTAAAAATTGACTTTATTGCGACCTTTGTAAAGCCTGCGATCGCTTCAATAATCATGGCTGTAGTTTCGAGACTGGTATGGGTGCTAGCTAGTCCACTTGTAGGCAACAAAATAGCCACGGTAGTAGCAATTCTCTTCGGGGCAGCAACGTATTTTGTTTCAATAATTGTGATAAGGGTAATTAAAGTCGAAGAGGTCGAAACAATTCCTAGCCTCAGAAGACTGGCAAAACTTATGAGGAAACTCGGCGCGTAGTCAAACGGCGTGAAGCAGAAATCAGAAACAAGAATCGTATCTGGTGTGAAGGAATCCATAACGAGGTGAATATATGTCAAAAATGTCTTATATTTGTAATTGCGATGTAATTCATGAGGATATTGTGAATGACGTGAAATCCAAGATGCAGCCAAAAGATGATTATATCCAGTTGGCTTCTTTGTTTAAGCTATTTGGAGATGGAACTAGAGTACAAATCTTACACGCTCTAGAACAGAGTGAGATGTGTGTATGTGATCTTGCAGTGCTACTGGGAGTAACAAAATCTGCAATTTCGCATCAGTTAAAGGCATTACGCCTTGCGAATCTGGTAAAATTCCGTAAAGAAGCACAGATAGTTTACTACTCGCTGGCAGATGATCATGTGAAAGAGATTATTGACAAGGGATTTGAGCATCTTTGGCAGAAATAATATTTTTTAACATTATAGTTGAGTAATTGAACAATTAAACAAATTATTAGGAGATTATCATGAAACGCGTATTTCTATTAAAAGGGTTGGACTGCCCAAATTGTTCCGCAAAAATTGAAAAAGAAATCGGAGAGTTGGATGGAGTGCAATCCTCAGTGGTAAATCTGATGAAGCAGACGCTTACAATCAATGTTACTCAGACAGCTGCAGATACGATAGCCAGTCAGATTGAAACGATTGTTCATAGTCATGAGCCAGATGTGGAAGTTCAGGAAGAAACCGTTATGAATGTTACAAAGAGTTATTCGTTAAAAGGGTTGGACTGTCCGAATTGTTCCGCAAAAATTGAAAAAGAAGTCGGAGAGTTGGATGGAGTGCAATCCTCAGTGGTAAATCTGATGAAGCAGACGCTTACAATCAATGTTGCTCAGATAGTCGCAGATACGATAGCCAGTCAGATTGAAACGATTGTTCATAGCCATGAGCCAGATGTGGAAGTTTCTGAAATTGTACAGGAATCTTATATACCGGAAAAAAAGCAGGAGGCCAATGAATCCTATAACAATGAGGATAAGAAGTTGACAGTTCGTTTAGCGGTTAGTGCAGCAATCTATGCCATTGGTATGGCATTGACTGTTTTTGCGAAAGTGCCACTGCCTATCGAGTTAGCTTTTCTCATTGTTTCTTATGTTATTATTGGTGGAGATGTTGTATGGCAGGCTGTGAGGAACATTTCAAAGGGGCGTGTATTTGATGAACATTTTTTGATGAGTGTTTCTACGATTGGGTCTTTTGTCATTGGTGAATATCCAGAAGCAGTTGCTGTTATGCTATTCTATCAGGTAGGTGAATTTTTTCAGTCATTGGCTGTTAAGCGTTCCAGAAAATCTATATCAGACTTAATGGATATACGTCCAGATTCTGCTACAGTAAGAAGAAATGGGGAATTGATTACCATATCTCCAGAAAATGTCTCCATTGGTGAGATTATTATTGTAAAGCCTGGTGAAAAAATTCCATTAGACGGTGTGGTATTGGATGGAGATTCTATGCTGGATACAAGGGCCTTAACAGGAGAATCAGTTCCGAGAAGTGTTCATAAAGGAGACGAAGCACTTTCCGGTTGTATGAATCAGACGGGTGTCTTAATGATTAAGACAACAAAAGCATTTGGTGAATCTACGGCTTCAAAGATTATTGATCTTGTGGAAAATGCGTCAAGCCGAAAAGCACCAACAGAAAATTTTATTACTAAATTTGCACGTTATTATACACCTGTGGTTGTAATCTTAGCAGCTTTTCTGGCGATTCTGCCACCGATCATTCTTGGCGGAGGCTGGACAGAGTGGATTCGCAGAGGATTTGTTTTCCTTGTGGTATCTTGTCCATGTGCATTGGTTATTTCAATCCCGCTGACTTTCTTCGGCGGCATTGGTGCAGCATCTAAACGAGGTGTTCTTGTAAAAGGAAGCAATTATTTAGAGGCACTTAATAATGTCAGCGTTATTGTGTTCGATAAAACCGGAACACTTACAAAAGGTGTTTTCAACGTGACGGATATTTTGCCTGCAAATGGATTTTCAAAAGAACAGGTTCTGGAGTATGCGGCAGAGGCAGAGAGTTTTTCTAACCATCCTATTGCAAAATCCATTCTTGCTGCTTATGGAAAAGAAATTGATCAGTCAGTGATTTCTGATTATAAGGAAATTTCAGGATATGGAATCAGTGTAATGGCAGGGGAAAAGAAAGTTTTTGCTGGCAATACGAAACTTATGGATACAGAATGTATAGAGTACACAACCTGTGAAAACGCAGGTACAAAAGTTTATTTGGCTGTAGATGGTCAATATGCAGGATGTATTTTGATAACAGATGAAGTGAAGCCGGACAGTAAAAAAGCAATTTCTGACCTGAAACATATCGGCGTGGAAAAAACAGTCATGCTTACCGGTGATGATGAAAAAATTGGGAAGTCTGTTGCAGAAGAATTGCAGTTGGATGAATATTATGCACAGCTGCTTCCTGACCAAAAAGTGGAAAAGGTTGAGCTTTTAGATAGTAAAAAGAGACCGGGAAGCAAATTGGCTTTTGTTGGTGATGGTATCAATGACGCTCCTGTCCTTGCCCGTGCAGATGTTGGTATTGCAATGGGTGGGCTTGGTTCGGATGCGGCCATTGAAGCAGCAGATGTAGTTCTGATGACAGATGAACCGTCTAAGCTGGTGGACGCGATTGAAGTAGCAAAAGCGACAAAACAGATTGTCATGCAGAATATAGTGATTGCTCTTGGGATTAAGAGTGTGTTCCTGATTCTTGGCGCTCTTGGTATTGCGGGAATGTGGGAAGCTGTATTTGGTGATGTAGGCGTTACCATAATTGCTGTTTTGAACGCAATGAGAATTTTGAAAAAATAGGAAATGAGGTGGGAATGTGAAACGAAAACTGATTCTGTTAGTTGTTACGATTGTTTTTCTTGTAGGTTTTGGCGTCATATTACATTCACCGCCTTCTATGATTGATGCAGTCACAGGAGCAACACCGAAGTCAAAAAAGGCGGCTCAAGCCTCCGCACAGTTGGAAGGCTCTTATGTTCTCGGTATTAATATGATGTCAGATGGTCTCGACGACGAGAACACCCGGAATAAATTAAAAGAATTAGCACTGGACGATTCGGAAACAAATGAAACAGATCTCATGAAAACGGACATTAGTTTTCGGTTATATGTATCTGAGACGGATTATCCGCTTGTCAGTTATGCTAAGAAACTCTGTGACAGGTTGAAACAGGCCGGTTTCTCCGTAGATCTGAAAGAGTACAGTAACACAATGATGATATCAAGAGTGGTAAGTGGAAAGTATGATGTATTCCTGGCATCGGATGATTTTATTGACGTTACAACGCTAACACAGATGGACTATATGATCATGGACAGCGAAGAAATGAGGTGAGCGGGAATTTATGAGAAAATGGAATACGATTTTGTCTGTTTTAATGCTTCTCATTTTTATGATTCATGGAATCATGGGCAGCTTTATGCTGAACGGAGTTGGAAGTAGTGCAGGGAAACTTCTTGCATGGATTGGTGTTGGTATTCTTGTTGTGCATACGGTGATTGGTGTCATCCTGACAGTTCAGAGTTTACAGACAGCGAAGCAATCCGGAAAAATGTATCTGAAACAGAACGCCATATTTTGGGCGAGACGAGCCAGTGGGCTGGCAATACTGATCCTGCTGTTCTTCCATATTGGCTTGTTTGGAAAGGTGCAGAATGGGACATATATTTTGTTCCCTTTTACAACGGTAAAGCTGGTAACTCAGCTTTTGTTCGTGGCGGCAATCTTTGTTCATATTTTTATCAATATCCGCCCATTGCTCGTATCGCTGGGAATCATCAGTTATAAAGAACGAAGGGGTGATATTTATTTGATTCTTTCGGTTCTCCTTCTGTTTATAGCGGGCGCAGTTATTTTCTATTATATTGGGTGGCAATATCTATGAGTAAGACAATTATTATTATAGGTGCTGGACTGGCAGGCCTTTCAGCGGCTTTGCAGGCAGCGGAAAATGGATGCAATGTAAAACTGGTTTCCTCCTTTCCATCAGAGCGGGCGCAGTCTGTTATGGCGGAGGGCGGTATCAACGCAGCTTTGAATACAAAAGATGAAAACGACAGTCCCGAAGAACATTTCACAGATACAATAAAGGCAGCTTGCGGTCTGGCAGACCCAAATGCAGTTTGGGGAATGACACAGGCAGCACCGGAGCTGGTGCACTGGCTGTTAAAACTTGGAGTTCAATTTAACATGAGCGGCTATGATGATGTGGATCTGCGGAATTTTGGCGGACAGAAAAAGAAAAGGACTGCTTTTGCGCAGAGCGATACCGGGAAGCAGATCATGACAGCTATGATAGACGCTGTTCGCAGGAAAGAAGCATCTGGTATGGTAGAACGGTTCAGCCATCATTCTTTCCTGACACTTCGTCTGTGTGACAATATTTGTTGTGGCTGCGTAATCAGGGATGAATACAGTCAGGAGACTGTGGAATTACCGGGGGATGCGGTTATTGTTGCCACCGGTGGTATGCACGGATTGTTTGGAAATACAACGGGTTCGCTGAGCAATACAGGAGAAGTCACCGCAGAATTGTTCCGGCTTGGTGTTCCTCTGGCAAATGGCGAGATGATCCAGTATCATCCGACAACTGTGAAATGTGGTGGAAAACGCATGCTCATCAGCGAGGCGGCCAGAGGGGAAGGTGGCAGGTTGTTTGCCATGAAAGATGGAAAACAATGGTATTTCATGGAGGAAAAATACCCGGAGCTTGGAAATCTGATGCCACGAGATATTACCGCCAGAGAGATATGGAAGGTCAGCCATGAATCAGAGGTATTTCTTGACATGACGGAAATATCGGACGAGATTATTTCAAATAAACTATCTGGTCTGGCAGACGATTGTATGACCTATCTGCATAAAGATATACGAAAGGAACTGGTGTCTGTTTTACCGGGAATTCACTATTTTATGGGAGGCATTCTGGTGGATGAGCAGCACAGAACGCCGATTCAGAATCTTTACGCTGCCGGAGAATGCTGTGCCCAATATCATGGTGCCAACCGTCTTGGTGGAAATTCTCTGTTAGGAGCGTTATACGGAGGACGTGTTGCGGCAAAATCAGCATGCGAACAGGCAGATGTAGTAGATCTATCTTGTGCAACACAGATAGATTTTCCACCAACGTCCCAAATTTCAGAAATAAAGCAATTAAACAAAGTGATGCAGGAGACTATGGGCGTTGTCAGAAATGAGAATACGTTGTTAAATGGGATTCAAACGGTACAAGCGCTGACAGGAAATCTTCCATTGCTTGGCATGGCAGTTCTAAAGAGTGCTCTTGCAAGAAAAGAAAGCCGTGGTGCACACTGGCGGGAGGATTATCCGAAGAGCAATGACGATGATTACCTTAAAACAACGGTAGCCAGATTTGATGGAAAGCAGATACAGATTTCCTTTGTACCTGTTCCAGAAAGGCGGTGATTCACTTGGTATATAAAATAAGAATCAGGCGGCAGGAGAGTCAGAAATCAGACAGTTATTGGCAGGAATTTGAGTATGACGGAAGCAAAAACAGCTCTGTTGCCACTGTTCTAAAGGAATTGAACAGTAGAACCCCTTTGAAAGATAACTCAGGAAATATAGTTACTCCCATCAGCTGGGAATGTAGCTGTATGGTGCGAAAATGTGGGGCTTGCGCCATGCTAATTAACGAACGTCCGAGGTTGGCATGCTCTACATTTCTACATACGTTAAAAGGTTCTACAATCATCTTGGAACCTTTAAGCAAATTTCCGCTTGTAAGAGATTTGATCGTTGACCGGTCAAATCTGTTTGAAAATTTGAAAAAACTGAACCTTTGGCTTGAAAGTGAAGCTCATATGAGTTTGTGGACACATGAACCGAGATACCAGTCGGCACGCTGTCTGATGTGTGGCTGTTGCCTTGAAGTGTGTCCTAACTTCTCTGCAAATGGGACCTTCGCAGGCACTGTTGCTGCAGTCAACGCATTTCGGATTCTGAATGAAGAACAGGAAAGCACTCATTTGAATGAGATTTCAGCTGAATATAAGAAGAAATATTTTGAGGGATGCGGGAAGTCGTTATCTTGTCATGATATTTGTCCGATTGGTCTGCCTGTGGAAGAACTGCTTGTAAGGTCGAATGCAGCGGCTGTTTGGGGCAAATAAAATGAATGATAAAAGCTATAATGAATGTATGAAGAGAATCAAAAACTTGATTCTCTCTTTTAAAACACATACATTGGCAAATATCTATGTATATATTATATTGAACACAGACAATGATCAATGCGAGGTGATACAAAATGGGATATAAAATGTTAAAGGAATACGAGCATTTTTCGAAAACGGCCGATACGGCTGAAACAGCGATGAAGAGGCTTTATGATATCGTCTCAGTGCTTAGGAAAAAATGCCCGTGGGATATGGAGCAGACTCATGAATCCCTCAGGGGAGCGATGATTGAAGAAATCTATGAGGCTGTGGATGCAATAGATAGAGGAGACCTGGCGAACCTAAGAGAAGAACTCGGGGATATAACACTCCACGTTGTTTTCCACTCGAATTTGGCTTCAGAAAACGGAGAATTTGAGCTTAAAGATGTGCTGAATGAGGAATGTGAGAAGATGATTAGACGCCATCCACACGTTTTTTCTGCGGAAAATAAGGATAAAAAAGCAAAAACTGTTGACAAAGTCCTTGAAAAATGGGAGAATATCAAGAGTAAGGAACATTCCACGGAAACCATATCAGCAAAACTCCATGATGTTCCAAGAGCATTACCATCTCTTATGAGGAGTTTTAAACTTCAAAAGAGGGCTGCTAAGGTGGGCTTCGACTGGGATGATAAGACTGGTGCTCTTGACAAGATTTTGGAAGAGTTTGATGAACTCAAAGATGCCATATCTGAAGGTTCTGCTGAACATATGGAAGAAGAACTGGGGGACTTACTTTTCTCAGTTGTCAACGTGTCACGTTTTCTAAGTATCAATCCTGAGTTGGCGCTTAAGGCATCAGCCGATAAATTCGTGAAGAGATTTAGTAAGATGGAAGAGATAGCTTCCAATAATCATCTTAAACTTGAAGAAATGGATGTTGAACAACTGGAGTTGCTATGGCAAAAGGCCAAGGAGGACCTGTCAAAGCAGCTTTAACATTAAATGTTTTAAGGAGGAAATTATGAACAAAACAGAATTGGTTTCTGCAGTAGCAGAGAAGACAAATCTTAAGAAAAAGGATGCAGAGGCAGCTGTAAACGCTGTACTTTCAACAATTCAGGAAACTTTAGTAAAAGGTGATGATGTTAGACTTATCGGATTTGGTACTTTTGAGACCAGACAGAGAAAAGCAAGACAGGGCAGAAACCCTAGAAAGCCTGATGAAATCATCAAGATTGCAGCTTCTAAGGCTCCTGTATTCAAGGCAGGTAAAGCACTTAAGGATGCTGTAAATGCTAAATAACTTTTATATAATATACTTTTGAATTTTAGGGGCGGCTTAGGTCGCCTCTTTATATTTTTATATTAGAAATAATTATATTATGAAGAGATACAATGGAGATTCAGAAATTGCTATGAGAGTTGACAAATTTTTAAAAAATTCTCGATTGATAAAAAGAAGAACTGTAGCCAAAGAGGCTTGTGACCAGGGAAGAGTCAGTATCAATGGCAAACAGGCAAAGGCTGGCAGTGAAGTCGAGATCGGCGATGTTGTGCATATAGAGTTTGGTAACAGTTCTATTTCAGTTAAGGTATTGAAACTTAGTGAAGGAACCCGAAAAGAAGACGCACAAGGAATGTATGAAGTTGTTATATAAAGTTAGATAAAAGATAATGTATTTGGATTAAAAATAATTAGATAATAGGAGAGATAAAATATGAAAGATAATACAAAATGTTTACACGCAGGATATACACCAAAGAATTCAGAGCCAAGGGTCGTGCCTATTGTTCAGAGCACTACTTATGTGTTCGATTCCACAGATGATGTCGCTGCAGTTTTTGATGACCCAACTAAGGCATTAATATATAGCCGTTTTGCAAATCCAACAGTAATGGCTGTTGAAGAAAAAATTGCCGATCTTGAAGGTGGTATTGCTGCAATGTGCACATCATCCGGCCAGGCGGCAAATCTACTGGCTATATTAAATATATGTAACGCAGGAGACAGTGTTGTTGCTTCAAGCCAGATATACGGCGGAACAATTAATCTATTTTCCTACACACTGAAAAAACTTGGTATCGATTGCTACTATGTAGACGTTGATGCAACAGAGGAAGAAATCGAAAAAGCAATTCACCCTAATACAAAGGCCGTTTTCGGTGAAACTATTGCAAACCCATCTGTTTCAGTCCTCGACATAGAAAAATTTGCGAAGGTAGCCCATAAGCATAATATTCCGCTAATCATAGACAATACTTTTGCAACGCCAATACTTTGTAAACCTATTGAATTCGGAGCTGATATCGTAACTCATTCAACATCAAAATACATGGATGGCCATGCGGTTCAATGTGGCGGAGTGATCGTTGACAGCGGAAAATTTGACTGGGCTGGTTCAGGAAAATTCCCTGAAATGGTTGAGCCAGATGAGTCGTATCACGGGATAACTTATGTTGGAACATACGGAAAACTAGCATACATCCTCAAGGCGAGAATGCAGCTAATGAGGGACTTCGGATGCTATCCTGCTGCACATTCAGCCTTCCTTCTTAACCTAGGGCTTGAAACTCTTGGCCTCCGTATGAAACAATACTGCAAGAACGCTCAAGAGGTTGCGGAATTCTTGAAGAATAGAGAAGAAATCGAGTCTATTAGTTATCCAGGTCTTGAAGGTGATAAGTATCACGAGCTTGCAAATAAATATTTAAAAGGAGCAAGTGGGGTAATAGCAATTGTAATTAAGGGTGGAAGAGAAAAGGCAATCAAGTTCATGGATAGTCTCAAACTTGCTTCAAACGAAGTGCATGTGGCAGACATCAGGACATGTGTTTTGCACCCTGCCGGAGAGACGCATAGGCAGCTTACAGATGAGCAGCTTGTGGCAGCAGGAATTGCACCAGGAATGGTTAGAGTATCTGTAGGTCTTGAGGATGTTTCAGATATTATCGATGACTTAAAGCAGGCACTGGACCAGATTAACAAATAAGTAAATAATAAAAAGAAAAGAGAGTTTATATATGCCAATTAAAGTACCTAACAATTTACCGGCCGTCGAGACACTTACACGAGAAAATATTTTTGTGATGACCGACACAAGAGCGATGACTCAGGACATAAGGCCACTCAAAATCTTGATCTTAAACTTGATGCCTACGAAAATTGAAACGGAAACTCAGCTTACTAGACTCCTTGGAAACACGCCACTTCAGGTTGAACTTGAGTTGCTGCAGACGGCAAGTCATAAGGCAAAAAACATATCGCAGGAGCATATGCTGGCTTTTTATCAAACGTTTTCCCAGGTAAAATCAAAATATTATGATGGAATGATCATCACAGGTGCGCCCATTGAAAACATGGATTTCAATGAGGTGGAATACTGGGATGAACTCTGCGAAATAATGGAATGGTCTAAGAGTCACGTGCACAGCACATTCCACATATGTTGGGGAGCACAGGCAGGATTGTATTATCATTATGGAATAAAGAAGTATCATCTAGATAGCAAATTGTCTGGTATATTTTCTCATGTGGTTGAAAGGAAGGGGAGCATGCTCTTCCGAGGCTTTGACGATGAGTTTATGGCACCGCATTCCAGGAATACAGAAGTAAGGCGTGAGGATATTGAAAATGTCCCTTCACTTGAAATTCTCTCTTCTTCACCTGAGGCCGGTGTTTATGCAGTGAAATCCAAGAACGATAGGCAGTTCTTCATTATGGGACATTCGGAATACGATGCTGATACCCTAAAGAATGAGTATTTTAGGGATAAAAATCAGGGACTTGAGCCGAATCTTCCAGATAATTATTTCCCAAATGATGACGACAGCAAGCCGCCTCTTGTAACTTGGAGATCGAGTGCAAACCTGCTCTACAGCAACTGGCTCAACTATTTTGTTTACCAGTCGACCCCATACAATATCGAGCAGATAACGATGGACGAGAACTGGACTATGATCAGCAAAAAAGGGGACACGGTCACAGCTAAATTCGGAGGCAGCTCGCTAGCAAATGCAGGATGTTTCAGGCGAGTTAAAGAAATAATTGAGGCCGATAAAAGGCGAAGATATGTCGTAGTCTCAGCGCCGGGCAGGAGATTCAGAAGCGATGCAAAGGTAACGGATCTTTTGCTGGAGGTTTACGATGCGGCGAATTCGGGCAGCGATGTGGTTGAGCTTATACGCGAGGTCGAGCGTAGATATGCAGAGATTTGCGAGGGCCTAGGAATGGATTTTGTTCTAGAGCAGGAAATTCAAACGCTGAAGGATAAGATTACCGCTGGTAATGCTGACAAAGACTACGTAATTACACGTGGCGAATATTTTTCTGCAAAAATCATGTCAGCGTATCTCGGATTTGAACTCATCAATCCAGAAGAGTACATAAAATTCGATGCCGAGGGTGATTTGATGTATGAGGAGAGTCAGAGCATGCTCTCTGAAAAACTGAAAACGACGCAGAATGCTGTGGTTCCGGGATTTTACGGTGGAACATACAGCAACAAAATAGTCGCGTTTTCAAGGGGTGGCTCCGATGTTACGGGCGCAATTGTTGCGGCGGCGTCAGAATCCGATTTATATGAGAACTGGACAGATGTTCCGGGGATTTTGATGGCAGATCCGTCGATTGTAAATAATCCTGTGACCCTGCCAGTTATAACGTACAAGGAAATTCGAGAGATGGCATATATGGGTGCTGAGGTTATGCACCAAAGTGCGATCAAACCTGTTAGAGATGTTGGAATCCCAATAAATATTAAGAATACAAAACATCCAGAGGAGCCCGGTACTCTCATAGTAAAAAATGCGGATTATTATAGAAGCGGCGATCTTGTTACAGGAATTACCGGCAAAACTAATCTCATGAGTATTCTAATAGAAAAAGAGAATCTCAATGAGGATCCACATCTGAGGGGAGAGGTTATACATAGATTGCTAATGCATGGTGTTTCTGTCGAGCACACGCTTGCAGAGATTGATTCTCTTACGATAATTGTTGATAAATCTAAGCTTAGGGGAATTTCAGATGTTAAAACATTCATTGAGAGCAGCCTAGAAAGCTATGTTAAAGATACAAAGATTTCTGTGGATGCCGACTTTGCAATAATTGCGGTGATCGGCAGAAATTTGGCAACCACGCCGGATATCGCCGTACGTGTCTTGAATTCGCTTTCAATGCGAAGGATAAATGTAAAACTCATAGACCACGGTCCTAGAAGATATAACATTTTGATTGGAGTTGCAGAAGACAACTACGTTCAGGCAATCAACTCAATATACAATAACTTCGTAGGCCATGTGATTTAAAGCATCATAAAATTTACGGTAATAATTTCATTTTTACAAATAGGCCCGTAATCCTCAACTAAGAACCATAATTGAGGATTACGGGCCTTTGATTTCAAGCAGTATCAAGCAGTACTTCGATAAATGATAACGTAAAACTTATTCTTCAGATTGAACCCTCAGAGCCGGAACGTTCTTAACAATACCATGGTAAACAATAGGAATCAATGTTATCTGAAGAACATAGGCGATAACAGCCTTTATGATTCTTGCAGGCAAAATAGCAAGATATGCCTGGCCCTGCAAAATCGACAGCCAAACCGTGTCAAGCCCGAGATTTATCACAAAACAAACGCAAGCACAAGCAATAAGCACCTTTGGCAATCTAACGTCATGATTTTTGAAAAAGAAACCATAGATCATTCCAGTAAGGAAGGCCGAAAGTGTAAAGCCAAAGAAGAAACTTCCGCTAGGCCAGATGAGCATCCCAATAATATCACCGATGGCATAGGCAACGCCAGCCCAAATAGGACCATAAAGAATCGCAAGCATGGCAACAGGCAAAAACCCAAAGCCGAGTCTAACGATAGGAGTCTGGATTGACAAGAATCGAGTCAAAATAACCTCGATTGCAATGAATACAGCAATTGTAACAAGCTGTGTTGTAGAACTTTTACGCATAAAAAAATCTCCTTTCAAGTGTACTTTCCAAAAACTACACCTCAAGAAGACGATTAGAATTCACGCATTAACGCCCCTTATATAATCAAAATTTCGGTGTAGTAGTGGACGCAACATTGTATCGCAGTGTGTTCAACAAAATACTCGTACTCGCAAAGCATCTGCATTCGGCAAACGCTTGCAATCGCAAAGTAGCTGCTTTTGTCGGACACGCCTTCGTCTATGGGCAACATCCCATCCCATAACACTTAACGCACAATATTTACTCTACCGCAATCAGTATACCATTATCCCGCTTGGGGCACAACTGTTTTGTTGTAAAGAAATTGACTATTGGGAATAACGTTAAAATTTAGGATAAATATTTCGAATAATTTAAAAATATGAAAAAATAATACAGAATAATGGTTGAAACGCTTTAAAAAAGAGAATAGGATAATACATATGAGGATTAAAAAGTGTTTGATTTTTTTTGATATATGTTGAAACATGCAAATACAACTTTATTATATATTAAAATATTAGTTTGGGAGGAGATAGACCTATGAAGAACAAAATAGTAGCAATTTGCATTTCTTTACTCGTCAGTATTGCATTTATAGTGCCGGCTGGTATTTTTGCGGAAGAAAATGCTGCGGAAGGCACACCACAGGCTGGAGTGGAAAATAGCGAACAAAATGGAGATAGTATAAACTCAGACCAAACGTCTGAGCCTGTCAATGCTAATGGTGATAATGAGGTGGTGCCGGGAACTGGATCATCCGAGAATGAAGATGTTCAGGGTGAAGACGCACAAGAAAATGCAATGGAACCCCAAATGGCAAATTCTCCGCAGAAAAGTCCTGCGGGTGAGACCGAATGGTTTAAGCTCAAACAGAATGTTGAATCAGCAGGATTGAATGGGAATTCGGAGACAGTAACGGTGGATTCAGATGTCACTGCGGACAATGCAGGGCGGACAATTGAAATAAAGTCGGGTCAAAATGTTATTCTTAAAGGCACGCACAGCATAAAGGGTATCGGCTTTTCTAGCTTTAAGATTGATAAAGGTGGAAGCCTTACCATAGACGGACCGTCTATTTCCAATGCACAGATCATAACAGAAGGTAATTTGACTCTAAATAGTGGAAAAATTTCAGACACGAAATTAGAAGGACCTACGATTTTTATCAATACAGGCACGTTCACTATGAACGGCGGAGAGGTGAGTGGTAATGAGGCATCATTTAGCCCAAATCCACAACCTTCAGCTTTGAAAAAAGAAAAAGATAGATATTTATATTCTCCAATTACCGTATATAATGGAAATTTTAATTTAAATTTTGGAAAAATATCAGGGAATAATGGTTTTTTTAAAGGTGGTGCGATAGGCATTTGGGGAGAAGATTCAGCTAAATCAAATTTCAAAATAAATAATGGAGAAATTACAAATAATATGGCCATCTATAGTTGGTATTCGTATGGTGGTGCCATTTTTATGGAGAATTGTAGTTTTGAAATGAACGGCGGTACGGTTTCTCAAAATACTACTGAGTATGGTGGTGGAATTGCTGCCATCAGATCCAAAATGACGTTTACAGGAGGCAATATAACTGAGAATACAAACGGTGACTATAAAGGTTGGGGTGGCGGAATTTTTGGATTAAATTCTGATATCACAATAGAAGCTGGAAATTTCACAAAGAATAAAGCAAATGGTTTTGGTGGTGGCCTATTTTTAGATACTTGTAGCTTTACAATAAATGGTGGTCATTTTGTAGAAAACTCTTCTCTAAAAAGTGGCGGAGCCATAGCAACAGGTGATACAAGTAAAGGACAAATTAATGCTGGACAATTTGAAAATAATAATTCAAATGGTTTCTGGGGTGGTGGAGCCATCTATAACGATAATAATAGTGAGTTAACTATTAATAGAGCCTTGATAAAAGAAAACTCTTTTAAAGAAAATTATATGATTGGTATTGGTGTTGGCGGGAAAAATAAACCAATATCTAGACAAGGCGGCGGCATTTGGAATTGTCCACATGGCCATACAGAAATTCACATAACAAATGGATTAGCTATGTATGATAACTTAGCCCCAAATTTTGCTGGTGGTGTGAATAATGGTGCAGGAGATGACTTTGCAAATATAATCAAATATGACTACGGTGAACCATCAGGAAAACTGGCTTCAATAAAACTTGCTTCAAGAATGCTTGGTGGTGGGTATAGATTATGGTACCAAGATGGTTCATTCCAAGGTATTCATAATAATTGGGCGAAAGAAGCTCAAACCCCAAGATATAATCCTGAAAATCCTGGCAAACCACTTCCTTACAATACTGTAATAGAAGAGAAAAAAGGAGCTCAACTAGTTTATAAATCAGTTCCTACGCAAGAATCAAAAAACCTAGCAGAACAAGTGGCAACTACAATATTTAAAAATAATTTGGCCCAAGGAACCGGTATAAGTGGTGGGGCTATTACAAACAACGGTAAGCTTATATTTGGTGAAGATAAACCATATAAAATCAAAATTGTTAAATCATGGACGGGAGATGACATCAACAAAAGACCTGAAAAAATCACATTAAAGATGTATGTCGGTAAACATTATGTCCAAGACGTTGTGTTAACAGAAGAGGAAAACTGGACAAAGACAATTGAAGATTTTCCTGATCCAGACACTCTTGTGGATAACAAAACACAAAATGTGCTTCCTATTAATTTTAAAGAAGTTAACAGCGGCAAATATGTTTTGTCTATTACTAAAATTTCCAAGGATGAGAAAGAAAAAACTTACACTATTGACCTAGAAAACACAATCCCGAAGCCACCAGAGAAAATTACGGTGGAAGGCTCAAAGACATGGAAAGATGCGAAAAACCAGGATGGCATAAGACCTGAAGAAATAACCATCAATCTATTGAAGAATGGTGAGAAAATAGCCTCCAAGAAAGTAACTGAATCGGATGGATGGAAGTGGAAATTCGAAAACCTTGAAAAGTATGAGAACGGCAAATTAATCGAATACACCATTTCAGAGGAAAAGGTCGAGGGCTACAAGACAGAGATAAAGGGAAATGTAAAAGACGGTTTTGTCGTAACAAACACTAAAGAGCCTGAAAAGATAAAAGTTGAGGGCTTAAAGACGTGGAACGACAAGAACAACAAGGCTGGAATAAGACCGAAATCTATAACTGTCAACCTGTTTAAAAATGGCGAAAAGATAGCCTCTAAGCAAGTAACCGAAAAAGATAACTGGCGATACATGTTTGAAAACCTCGATAAGTTTGAAAATGGCAAGGAAATAAAATACACAATTTCCGAGGATAAGGTCGATAAATATACAACGGAAATAGACGGCTTCAATATCACGAACACCTATATACCGCCAGAAAAACCGCCTACACCAGACACATCAGATCCAGGCAGCATGAATATTTTGTGCATTGCATTGTTGGCGGCATCTTTTGCAGCAATATATACACTGCGAAAGAAAAAGAACATTTGAATTAAAATCTAACTATAAAAAATAGCCACTCGAAAGGGTGGTTATTTTGTTGCACCAAAATGGAGTATCCAATAAGTTTTATTGAGGATCCAAAAAATAATACATTTAAAGCAAAAAAGTGATTGACAAGAGAATTCGTAGGTGGTAAGATAGTCAAGCTGTCGCAAAACGGGGGGGCTTCGAATCGAAGGAAGAGAGGACCCCAAAAATAAAGCAAAGTCAATGCAAAAAGATTTACAAAAAAACGTAAAAAGATATTGACAATGATGTAAAGCGATGGTAGAATGTATATCGCTGACCGCAAAAGCAGCCAGCGAAGGCACTTGTAAAAAAGTGCCATGAACCTTGAAAACTTCATAGTGTAAGAAACTTAGTCAAAGAGAAGTGAAATTCTCAAAACCAAGTACAATCTGAAAAAGATTGGTAAGAAACTTTAAAAGGTTTCTGACAATTCCAAAAATAACGGAAAACAAGCAAAAACGCAAAGCGTTAGAGCTAATCAAACAGATATTAGAGGCTACGGCCATAATATACAATTAATATAAGAGTTTGATCCTGGCTCAGGATGAACGCTGGCGGCGTGCCTAACACATGCAAGTCGAGCGAGAAGTTATTTAATGAATCTTCGGAAGAATTAAATAATGGAAAGCGGCGGACGGGTGAGTAACGCGTGGGCAACCTGCCTTTCACAGAGGGATAGCCAAAGGAAACTTTGATTAAAACCTCATAAAGCCGGAATAGTGCATAATATACCGGCCAAAGATTTATCGGTGAAAGATGGGCCCGCGTCTGATTAGCTAGTTGGTGGGGTAACGGCTCACCAAGGCAACGATCAGTAGCCGACCTGAGAGGGTGATCGGCCACATTGGAACTGAGACACGGTCCAAACTCCTACGGGAGGCAGCAGTGGGGAATATTGCACAATGGGCGCAAGCCTGATGCAGCAACGCCGCGTGAACGAAGAAGGCCTTCGGGTCGTAAAGTTCTGTCCATAGGGAAGAAAAAATGACGGTACCTATGGAGGAAGCCCCGGCTAAATACGTGCCAGCAGCCGCGGTAATACGTATGGGGCAAGCGTTATCCGGAATTATTGGGCGTAAAGAGTGCGTAGGTGGTGGCTTAAGCGCAGGGTTTAAGGCAATGGCTTAACTATTGTTCGCCTTGCGAACTGGGTCACTTGAGTACAGGAGAGGAAAGCGGAATTCCTAGTGTAGCGGTGAAATGCATAGATATTAGGAGGAACACCGGTGGCGAAGGCGGCTTTCTGGACTGCAACTGACACTGAGGCACGAAAGCGTGGGTAGCAAACAGGATTAGATACCCTGGTAGTCCACGCCGTAAACGATGAGCACTAGGTGTCGGCCACTAAAGGTCGGTGCCGCAGTTAACGCATTAAGTGCTCCGCCTGGGGAGTACGCACGCAAGTGTAAAACTCAAAGGAATTGACGGGGACCCGCACAAGCAGCGGAGCATGTGGTTTAATTCGAAGCAACGCGAAGAACCTTACCAGAGCTTGACATCCCTCTGACAGATCCTTAATCGGATTTTTCTTCGGACAGAGGAGACAGGTGGTGCATGGTTGTCGTCAGCTCGTGTCGTGAGATGTTGGGTTAAGTCCCGCAACGAGCGCAACCCTTATCATTAGTTGCCATCATTAAGTTGGGCACTCTAGTGAGACTGCCGGGGACAACTCGGAGGAAGGTGGGGATGACGTCAAATCATCATGCCCCTTATGTTCTGGGCTACACACGTGCTACAATGGTCGGTACAGAAAGCAGCGAAACCGTGAGGTGAAGCCAATCTCCAAAACCGATCTCAGTTCGGATTGTAGGCTGCAACTCGCCTACATGAAGTCGGAGTTGCTAGTAATCGCAGATCAGAATGCTGCGGTGAATGCGTTCCCGGGTCTTGTACACACCGCCCGTCACACCATGGAAGTTGGGGGTGCCCGAAGTTGGACAATAAATCGTTTACCTAAGGCAAAACCAATGACTGGGGTGAAGTCGTAACAAGGTAGCCGTATCGGAAGGTGCGGCTGGATCACCTCCTTTCTAAGGAGACTTAAGTCTTTTGCACTATGAGTTTTATGGGCTTGTAGCTCAGGTGGTTAGAGCGCACGCCTGATAAGCGTGAGGTCGGAGGTTCGAGTCCTCCCAAGCCCACCAACCCTTGGAAGAGGGGAAGTACTTTGAAAACTGAATAATGTGTATCACAAATTTTCAAAACAAAAGAAAACGAGAAATCGAGGTTATCAGAAAAGATAGCAAAACTAAGCAAGAAATTGCAAGGGAACGATTTCAACCGAGAAAACCAGAAAATAAAAGCCATTTACTGAAAAGAGTAAATAGCAATAGTAAAATCCTAACTACGCTAGGTTAGGTGCTAAAACTAGGTTGTCGAGAGATGATTTAGAATAGGTTAAGCAACAAAGAGCATAAGGTGAATGCCTTGGCACTGGAAGCCGAAGAAGGACGTGACAAGCTGCGATAAGCTGCGGTGAGGAGCAAATATCCCTTGACCCGCAGATGTCCGAATGAGGGAACTCACCTGTTTTAATAGGCAGGTATCCTATGATGAATATATAGTCATAGAGAAGGAAACCCGGAGAACTGAAACATCTAAGTACCCGGAGGAAAAGAAAGAAACATCGATTTTCCAAGTAGCGGCGAGCGAACGGGAAAGAGGCCAAACCATCTATTTATAGATGGGGTTGTGGATCACAATAAGAGACGCTTAAATATAGTCGAAGACAGCTGGAAAGCTGTAGCAAAGAGGGTAAAACTCCCGTAGACGAAATATGAGAGCGCTTTAGTGACACCAGAGTAGTGCCGGACACGTGGAATCCGGCATGAAGCCGGGGGGCCCACCCCCCAAGCCTAAATACTAACCAGTGACCGATAGCGAAGTAGTACCGTGAGGGAAAGGTGAAAAGAACCCCGGGAGGGGAGTGAAATAGAACCTGAAACCTTATGCTTACAATCGGAGGGAGCGCAAGTGACCTCATACTTTTTGTAGAACGGGCCAACGAGTTATGGTATGTAGCAAGGTTAAGGTGCTGGAGCACCGAAGCCGCAGGGAAACCGAGTCTTAATAGGGCGAGAAGTTGCATGCTGTAGACCCGAAACCGGGTGACCTATCCATGTGCAGGTTGAAGTAACTGTAAAAGGTTATGGAGGACCGAACTCATGTCTGTTAAAAAAGGCTGGGATGACGTGTGGATAGCGGTGAAATTCCAATCGAACTCGGAGATAGCTGGTTCTCCTCGAAATAGCTTTAGGGCTAGCCTCAAGGAAAGATACGCGGGGGTAAAGCACTGAATGTTCAAGGGGCCTTCACCGGTTACCAAAAACTATCAAACTCAGAATACCGCAGTATTATACTTGGGAGTCAGGCTATGTGAGATAAGTTTCATAGTCGAGAGGGAAACAACCCAGACCAACAGCTAAGGTCCCAAAATGTAAGTTAAGTGGAAAAGGATGTGGAGTTGCATAAACAGCTAGGATGTTGGCTTAGAAGCAGCCATACATTTAAAGAGTGCGTAATAGCTCACTAGTCGAGTGACCCTGCGCCGAAGATAAACGGGGCTAAAACTTACTACCGAAGCTTTGGAACAGAAATGTTGGTAGAGGAGCATTGTATACAGGCAGAAGGTAAATTGTGAAGTTTGCTGGACAGTATACAAGAGAGAATGTTGGCATGAGTAGCGAGAGGCAGGTGAGAATCCTGCCCGCCGAAAATCTAAGGTTTCCTGAGGAAGGTTCGTCCACTCAGGGTTAGTCGGGGCCTAAGCCCAGAGCGAGAGCTGTAGGCGATGGACAACAGGTAGAAATTCCTGTACCACCGAGGATTGATTGAGTGAAGTGGGGACACAGAAGGATAGGTTGAGCACGCCGTTGGTAGAGCGTGTCCAAGCGTCGAGGGAGTATAAGTAGGCAAATCCGCATATACAATTCTGAGGCGTTACGGGGTGGCGAAAGAGCCTGAAGCGACCGATTTCATGCTGTCAAGAAAATCCGCTAGCGAGATCCAAGGTGCCCGTACCGCAGACCGACACAGGTAGATGAGGAGAGAATCCTAAGGCGAGCGAGAGAACTATTGTTAAGGAACTCGGCAAAATTACCCCGTAACTTCGGGAGAAGGGGTGCCACAGAAATGTGGCCGCAGTGAATAGGCCCAGGCAACTGTTTACCAAAAACACAGGTCTCTGCAAAAGCGAAAGCTGAAGTATAGGGGCTGACGCCTGCCCGGTGCTGGAAGGTTAAGGGGAAGTGTTAGGGCAACCGAAGCACAGAACTTAAGCCCCAGTAAACGGCGGCCGTAACTATAACGGTCCTAAGGTAGCGAAATTCCTTGTCGGGTAAGTTCCGACCCGCACGAAAGGCGTAATGATCTGGGCACTGTCTCAACAATAGACTCGGTGAAATTGTAGTACCGGTAAAGATGCCGGTTACCCGCAGCAGGACGGAAAGACCCCGTGGAGCTTTACTGTAGCTTGATATTGAATTTCGATGTTGCATGTACAGGATAGGTGGGAGACTATGAGTACAGTACGCCAGTATTGTAGGAGTCATCGTTGGGATACCACCCTTGTAATATTGAAGTTCTAACCATGTAGCGTGAACCGGTACTGGGACATTGTCAGGTGGGCAGTTTGACTGGGGCGGTCGCCTCCTAAAGAGTAACGGAGGCGCCCAAAGGTTCCCTCAGCGCGGACGGAAATCGCGCGAAGAGTGCAAAGGCAGAAGGGAGCTTGACTGCGAGACAAACAGGTCGAGCAGGTACGAAAGTAGGGCTTAGTGATCCGGTGGTTCCGAGTGGAAGGGCCATCGCTCAACGGATAAAAGCTACCCCGGGGATAACAGGCTGATACCCCCCAAGAGTTCACATCGACGGGGGTGTTTGGCACCTCGATGTCGGCTCGTCTCATCCTGGGGCTGAAGTAGGTCCCAAGGGTTGGGCTGTTCGCCCATTAAAGAGGTACGCGAGCTGGGTTCAGAACGTCGTGAGACAGTTCGGTCCCTATCCGCTGTGGGCGTTGGAAATTTGAGTGGAGCTGTCCTTAGTACGAGAGGACCGGGATGGACATACCTCTGGTGCACCAGTTGTTCTGCCAAGGGCATAGCTGGGTAGCTAAGTATGGACGGGATAAGCGCTGAAAGCATATAAGTGCGAAGCCCCCCACAAGACAAGATTTCCTTATGAGACCCGTGGGAGACTACCACGTTGATAGGTCGGAGGTGGAAGTGTAGCAATACATGTAGCTGACCGATACTAATAGGTCCAACGCTTAACCAATGGTTAAGGTTAGATGCACATTATTTAGGATTGAGAGTACTTAGAGTACTTTCTTACAAATCCGGTGACAATAGCAAGGAGGTCACACCTGTTCCCATCTCGAACACAGAAGTTAAGCTCCTTAGCGCCTATGATACTTGGTGGGTGACTGCCTGGGAAAGCGGGTCGTTGCCGGTTTGTTATTATGGCTCCATGGTCAAGCGGTCAAGACACCGCCCTTTCACGGCGGTAACCCGAGTTCGATTCTCGGTGGAGTCACCATTTTGCGCGACTGGCGGAATTGGCAGACGCACTAGATTTAGGTTCTAGCGGGAGACCGTAGGGGTTCAAGTCCCTTGTCGCGCACCAATAACGAGAAATTTTAAATGCTGTAGCTACATAAGTTACAGCCTTTTTTATTGTATATCCAAAACCCCATGTTTTTACGTGAGGCTTTGATTTTTTAGGCTTATATGACAAAAAGAGTTGATAAAAACCGCCGTGAAGATTGAAATTTTAATATCTGATTAAAAGAATTTTTAAAAAATTTTGTCAATTTAGGGTTGTAAATTCAAAAAATAAAACTATAATATAAATTATAAAAATAATAAAATTATGATAGGAGATAATAAAATGGGCTTGTTTAATTTATTTGGTGGCAAAGAAACAGTTGAGTTAGATAAAGTAAAAAGCGATGAAAACAAAAATCACATGAGAGAAATCTTTGATAAGCAAGTAGATAATGGTTCGGAATATAAAATAGTTTATGCTTATTCAGAAGACATTGGAGGTGCGAATTTCGCAGTGCTTCGTACTGTTTCATATAAATACAGAAGTTTTATACTTGGCTATAAGGAAGATGATCTAAGCTTAGTTTTTCTTGAAGTAAGTCCTGATTTAAATCAGGTTGGAGAAGCACTTTTGTATAAACCACAAGATGTAAAGAAAACCAATTTTACAAAGATGGTAGGTGCATACTATCTACAGTATGGAAGTTCATTCAAGAAAGAATTTTTTAACTTTTTTGTTCCTGAGACTATTGATGATATAGTTAACCATGATTGGTATGATGAAGATACTTTTATCTATATTGACCAAAGAGAAGTACATGATAGCTGGGTGGATTTTTGGAATAAATTTTGTAAATAAACGGTAATTTATTATGCATATGTTACCAAATTATATTTTGGCTTTTATATTTACAGTATTCCTAATATATAGTTTTGTAAATATTAAAATCAAAAAAACTAAGGTTAGCAACGGCTGCCTTTATGGAATTGGAGTTATTATTTCAATATTATTACTTGGAATGTCTATATATGGAATAATATTTAATATTCCATTAGGACAAGTACAACTAATGATAGAAAATAGTTTCAAATAATGAAATTAAAGCAGTATATATATAATTTACTGCTTTTTCTTTTGTTTAGGCTACGTGAGTTACAGCATTTTTATTGTTGAGCTTTAGGCTACTTGAGTTGCAGCATTGTTATTGTTTTACTCTTGGCTATACGAGTTATAGCTTTTTTATTGTTTTTTTAGTTCTGATTTATTTCATCTTTTATTTTATCTACAAATAACCTTGCAAAATTATAGCAATCAATGCTGTTTTGTTTATTATACTCAAATAAAATCAATTTGCCATCTATTATATTATCTGATGAATTTGCTAAATAATTATTTACCCCTGTAGTCATAATCCCATCAAATTCTGTCAGATCAACAAATTTTCCTTCTTTTCTTGAAAATACCGGATATTCTGCCTGCCAAGATCCGCTCTGAGCATTAAACTCGATTTTGCCGCTGAATTCCAGGCTTGGAAATGAGATATAATCAATGAAATCTTTGATTTGAAGGCCATTTATTTTGAACAAAGTGCTCGAGATAGAATAATCCGTGACAAGCAAATGTTTTGTTGTAAAGCCGATTTTGGGAACAGCCGCATCTAGATCAAGGTATTTTAAAAGGCTTATTAGTCGTGTGAGCTGCAGAACATCGTCTTTATTGTGTAAGAGTATTTTGCTCAGCAAGGCCTCGAATCCGAAAGAAGTGGTGGCGTTTTCCAAATATTCGTTATACAAATTCACGCTTTCACCGCCGCTAATTTCGTCCGCCCTCAAGTGGTCAATCTGCATGAAAACCTCCATGCTCTTTTGGCTTAAACTCCCCATAACATTCTTGAGAGTAGAGTAGTTGCGAACTAGTTGATAGAGATCAAGATTGAAAATATTTCTGCATGGGATTTCGTGTTTTTCGCACCTTGTGGAGAGAAACGGCATATCGAAACTACGTCCGTTATATGTGATTAACATATCTCTGTCGCTGATATCACGTGTCGCTGCCAACAAAATATTTTTTTCGTCTTCAGGGGTCTCTGCGAAAAATTGAACTAATTCACCATCGCCCTTGCCAGGTATAATATGTACAAAACCTATGAGTATGATTTTGTCGTGCTTTGGATAAAGACCCGTAGTTTCGATGTCGAACACAGATATTTTGTTGGCATCAAAAAACCGTTTGAATTGCTTTGAATTCAACGTGTTGAGGGTATCGCTATCCAGTTTGAAACTTTGTTTTATTGTTTTCATTTAATGTAACTCCCAGAATAAATAATACCCGCAATTAATATTAGGTGTTTATAAATTGAGCTTTATAACAAAATAGACCGCAGGGGAGCAGTCTACTTTGTTCAAAAGGGGTATTGGGATGAGATTATCAGGGGAGATAATCTCAATACGATTATAACTTAATCTGAAATTATATGCAATCATTTTTAGAAAATTTTATATAATCGTTAATAAGCAAAGTAATTTCTAGTAAACAGTTGAAAGTAGAATTTAATATGAGAAGTTGATACCAGGTTCTAAATCAAAAAGAGGTAGAATTTAAAACGATTATTTGTCATCATGCGAAATTGCACGTGGGTGAGTTCTGTCGTAAACTTCTTTAATCTTATTTTTGCGGAACTGAAGATAAATCTGTGTAGCTGAAATATCCTCATGGCCAAGCAGTTCTTGAAGAGTCTTTAGATCCGCACCGTTTTCTATCATGTGAACCGCAAATGAATGTCTGATAATCTGGAGGGTAAGTTTTTTGTTGATGCTCGATTTCTCGCCGTATGAACTAATTATCTTCCAGAGGCCCTGCCTTGTAAAACCGTTTCCCATGAAGTTGACAAAGAATATGGAATCATCATTTTCTTCCTTGTCCTTAACGAAAACAGGTCTGCTATTTTTGAGGTAATTCTTCAGGGCATCCTTCGCAAAATCACCAAGAGGTACTATTCGAGCCTTTCCGTGTTGTCCATTGCAGGTGATGAACCCCATACGCATGTTAACGTCCTTCATAGTAAGTTCAACAAGTTCAGAGACCAAAATACCGGTGCCGTAAAGGACTTCTAGGATTGCACGATCTCGAATACCTTTTGGGCTATCATCTGGAAGGGAAAGCAGTTCCTCAACCTCATCAATCGTTAAATATTCAATCTCGCCGCGTACGACTTTGGGAGCTTTTAGGTTTGAAGCTGGATTAACTATAATGTGGTTATTATCAACCATGTATTTAAAGAAACTTCTAGTTGACGCGAGCCTTCTATTCATTGTTGCAGTCGATAGTTCGTCCTTCTTCATATCCATGAGAAATCCGATAACATCTTCCTGTTCAACATTTGTTATATCCGTTATCCCACGCGAAATCAGATACGACTCAAACGCCGATAAATCTCTGACATACGCCTCAATCGTATTTTGTGATGACTTCTTCTTATTCTTCAAAAATGTTATATATGCATTAATATATTCATTCATTGTTAACTCCCAAATTTAATTTGATCTTGCCTTCCCGCAGAAGCTCAACTGTCATAAGTATGGCAACCTGCGTCTTTGCGTCCTGAATCTTACCTTCCATCACCATTTCATAAAGGTCATCTATGTGATAACTATATGAATCAATGTCCTCATTCTCGTCAAAATCCGTCTCTCCAGGCTCTAGATCAGTCGCTAGATAAATATACAAAAGCTCTTCAGAATAGCCGACGCTGGGGTACATCTTCGTCAAAAGTGTCATCTTCTTCGCTAGATAACCAGTCTCCTCGCGAAGTTCCCTGAACGCTGTTTTTTCAGGTGACTCACCATGCTCAATCTTGCCCGCGGGTATCTCCAAAACATCTCTCTCAAGCGGCTTTCTGAATTGTCGTATCATGATTACATTCTCATTTGGGAGTAGGGGCAAAACAACTGCGCCTCCTGAGTGTTCGACTATCTCTCGCTTTGACTCTCCGTTAACAGATTTGACGGTATCGACACGAAGATTTAGGATTTTTCCCTTATATTTTACTTCTGATGATATGGTTTTTTCCTGAAATGACATTCTAGTCTGGCTCCTTAAGGGTCTCTATTAGAATCAACTAATGCAAATAGTTGATTTATACTATGTTAGAACTACTTTACAATATTATATCATTGGTATACCATTTTTTAAATACTAAAATGAGATATAGAGGGAGATTATTTTTAAGGGTGGAAAAGCAAAATAAATGTAAGATAGAAATTTAATGTTGATTAATCGCCTAAACTCTTAACAATCGCATAAAAACATGCTATAATTAGGCGAAAGAAAAAGGAGGTAGGCGAATGAGAGTTTTTAATTATGAAAATCTAGTAATAACTAAATGGGATACTGAAATCATAAATCTTCTTGTGCAAATTCATGAGCATAAGGGAAAACAAGAACTTTTTTTAAAACGCAAGCCTGCTGTTTTAGATAAATTAGTAGAGATTGCTAAAATTCAAAGCATAGAGGATTCCAACAAAATAGAGGGAATCGTTACTACTGCAGACAGAATTATAGAGTTAATGAATAAAAAAACAACTCCTAGAAATAGGGATGAAGAAGAAATTATGGGCTATAGAGATGTGCTGAATACAATTCATGAAAGTTATGAATATATCACGATTAATAGCAATTATATTTTGCAATTTCATAGAGATTTATTTAGGCATAGTGAAAAAGGTATAGGCGGACGATATAAAAATGCGCAGAATTCTATTATAGAAAGAGATAATGATGGAAATATTTTTGAAAGATTTAAACCCTTATCTCCATATGAAACTCCAGGTGCCATTGATAAAATTTGCGATGAAGTGAATATAGCTTTAGATAAAAAGGATGTGGATTCATTGCTATTGATACCGATTTTCATTCATGATTTTCTTTGCATACATCCTTTCAGTGATGGAAACGGAAGGATGAGTCGTCTCTTAACAACTCTTTTACTATACAAGCAAGGATATGTAATTGGGAAATACATAAGTTTAGAAAGCAAGATAGAACAAAATAAAGGAAGTTATTATGCAGCATTAGAGCAAAGCGGAATAGGATGGCATGAAAATAAGGATAATCCTGTGCCATTTATAAAATATATTCTTAGAATCATATTGTCTGCTTATATTGATTTTGAAGAAAGAGTAGATTATGTAGATGAAAAAATACCTACAATTGATCTTGTAAGAAACGCAGTTGATAGAAGTATAGGTAAATTTACCAAGCGTGACATGATGGAATTAGTTCCAAGTGTGGGAAAAGCAACAATTGAAAATATGCTTAAGCAATTAACAGAGGAAGGTTACATTCAACGACATGGCCAAGGAAGAGCAACATTTTATGTAAAAAATAATATTATATAAAAATAATAATCTAGATTAAATGTCGATTTATCTATAAACTTCTCAATTAAGAAGTATCAGAAATCTTATACATCACTAATCCAAATTTTGCTTGTAAAACAATTGAAAATGTGATATAGTATGGAAGTTATTACGGGCGGTCCTCTGGACTAGAACCATGAACGTCTTGGAGGGAAGGAGGAATTAATAATGAATATTTTAGATCAAGTCACTCAAGATTATCTAAAGAAAGAAGTCCCTGCATTTAACGTTGGAGATACCGTTAAGGTACACGTTAAGATTAAGGAAGGATCTAGAGAAAGAATCCAGATCTTTGAGGGTTTTGTACTCAAGAAACAAAATGGCGGAATTGCAGAAACTTTCACCGTTAGAAGAATTGCTTCAGGTGTTGGTGTTGAAAAGACATTCCCGCTACACTCACCTTGGGTTGAGAAAATTGATGTAGTAAGAAAAGGCCGCGTAAGAAGAGCTAAACTTAACTACATGAGAGAGAGAACAGGTAAGGCTGCTAAGATCAAAACTCAAGTTGAACAATAACTTTAGATTAAAACACAATTGTGATAAAATATAGAGGCGGATGTCTCTATATTTTATTTTTTGGAGAATTATTTGCAGTCTACTGTTCATATACAAACGAAGAGCATTAATAGATAATCAGAAAATGCACTTGCACGCTTTATAATAAAAGCATATTAGAAAATAAATTTTGAGGATGAAAAATGATAGAAAACATTAACTGGTATCCCGGGCACATGAAGAAGACCCGCGAGCTCATAAGGGATAATTTAAAACTCGTGGACTTGGTGATCGAAGTTTTGGATGCCAGAATACCAATTTCAAGCAGGAACCCAATAATCGATGAGATTGTTGGAAATAAACCGAGAGTCATCGCCCTGAACAAAACAGACATCGCATCAGACAAGGAAACAAAGCGATGGCTTGAATATTTTGTCCGGGAGGGCAGCACACCTGTCGCAATAAATGCGCAGAGCGGATCGGGAGTTTCCAATTTGCTTAAGATCCTTGAGAGAATCGAAAAAGAACTTTCGGAGGGTAAAATGAGGCAGAAACCTCTGAGGATGATGATTGTCGGCGTCCCAAACGTGGGGAAGTCGTCGCTCATTAATAGGTTGACAGGAAGAAAGGCTGCGCAGATCGGGAATAAACCTGGTGTGACCAAGGGCAAGCAGTGGCTGAGGCTGAAAAATGGGATGGAACTACTCGACACGCCAGGAATTTTATGGCCAAAATTTGAGGACAACAGAGTCGGGATTTACCTTGCGTTTTGTGGATCAATTAAAGACGAGATTTTGGATCTACCGACGCTAGCACTTGAACTTATCAAAGTTTTAAGGCGAGATTATCCCGAGCTTTTATTAGAGAGATACAAGCTTGATAAGGCTTGCTTGGAATATGAGGATATTGAGCTGCTTGATGAAATCTGCAGGCGTAGAGGATATATTTTGCCGGGTAAGAGAATTGACTACGACAGAGCGGGCAAGGCTATTTTGGACGAGTTCAGAAACGGGAAAATCGGCAGGATAACTCTTGAAATGGCGGAGGATTGATGCAATGACGACCAAAGCAGAAAGGGAAATGATCGAAAAAATAAGGCTTGGAGAGATGAAGTCATTTGACTCTGATAAGAAGGCTGAATTTGAATATTTGATCGGTGTCGACGAGGTCGGTAGAGGGCCTCTAGCAGGACCAGTTGTTGCATGTGCCGTTATAATGCCCAAAGACTGGAATATTCCGGGAATTAATGATTCGAAGAAGCTTACTGAAAATCGTAGAAATGAGCTGGCGCTTAAAATTAAAGATAATTCCATTGCCGTTGGATTGGGTTTTGTGAATAGCAACAAAATAGATCGCTTCAATATCAGGAATGCGACTAAGATGGCCATGATCACTGCGGTCAGGGAGTGCATAGGAAATCTTGAAAAACAAGGTGATGAATCCAATGAGATTGGAGAGTTGGGAGTGGCGTCTATAAGAAATGGGCAGCGTGAAACTAGTTCCGAGACGACTTTTGACGAGGATTCAAATAGGGATTTATCAAGGGCAAGAAAGAGGGTAAAAATCCTCATAGATGGTGATATGGAAATTCCTCTTGAACAATTAGAGTCCGAACTTGAGAAAGATGGATTTTGTATTTCTCAGGAAGCCGTTATCAAGGGTGATTCTCAGTCTCTTTCAATTGGAGCGGCTTCGATTGTTGCAAAGGTTGCAAGGGATGAATTTATGAAAGAGTACTCGAAGAGAGCGCCGGAGTACGGATTTGAAAAACATAAGGGGTATGGAACAAAGGCGCATTATGAGGCGATTGCATCTTATGGATTGTCGCCAATTCATAGGAAGACTTTTTTAAAGAAGGTTCTAGATAAAATGGAGGAGGAACTGATATGAGTGCAAAGGAGTTTAAAACAGACATAGAGATTGCTCAGGAAGCTGAGCTACTGCCGATTGAAGAAATCGCCGGGAAGCTTGGGCTTGTTGAAGATGACATTGAGCGATATGGAAAGTTTAAGGCGAAGGTTGGATATCATAGGGTTAAGGAAGCTCTTAATCTGGACGAGAGTAAGAGGGGGAAATTGGTGCTACTAACGGCGATTTCGCCGACGCCGGCCGGCGAGGGCAAGACGACGACCAGCATCGGGCTCGCAGACGGTCTGTCTGCCCTCGGCAAGAAGGCCGCCCTGGCACTCAGAGAGCCTTCTATGGGCCCCGTCTTCGGCATCAAAGGGGGCGCGGCCGGCGGTGGCTTTGCGCAGCTTGTCCCCATGGAAGACATCAACCTCCACTTCACCGGGGACATGCATGCGATAGGAGCTGCAAACAACCTAATAGCAGCGGTTTTGGACAACCACATACAGCAGGGAAACCAGCTTGGAATCGACCCTAGGACAATAACCTGGAAGAGAGTCGTCGACATGAACGACAGACAGCTCAGGTTCATTGTCGACGGACTCTCAGGAAAACCAAACGGAGTGCCTAGAGAAGACGGATTTGATATTACCGTAGCAAGCGAGATAATGGCAATATTTTGTTTGGCAGAAGGCATAACAGACCTCAAAAATAAAATTTCTCAGATTGTTGTTGGCTATACCTACGATGAGAAGCCTGTTAGAGTCGCAGACCTGGGCTGCGAAGCGGCTGCAACTATTTTGCTCAAGGATGCACTAAAGCCAAACCTAGTTCAGACACTTGAGCATACACCGGCTTTTGTGCATGGTGGACCTTTTGCAAACATAGCTCACGGCTGTAACTCTGTAATTGCAACCAAGATGGCGCTTGCATTTTCAGACTATGCGGTAACGGAGGCTGGATTTGCAGCGGATCTTGGAGCTGAAAAATTCCTCGATATCAAATGTCGAAAGACGGGGCTTGCTCCTGATGCCGTTGTGATAGTTGCAACGGTTAGAGCACTTAAGTACCACGGTGGCGTAGCGAAGGAAGATTTGAATGATGAGAATCCTGAGGCAGTTAAGGCTGGAATTCCAAATCTTTTGAGGCACATTGATAATATTCAAAAAGTCTTTGGCTTAAATGCGGTTGTCGCAATCAATGAGTTCCCATCTGACACTGAGGTTGAAATGAACGTTGTGAAAAAGGCCTGTGAGGACAGGGGCGTAGATGTTGTGCTAAGCCAGGTTTGGGCTAAGGGCGGCCAGGGCGGCATTGAGCTTGCTAAGAAAGTAATTTCACTCTGTGAAAAGAAAGATTCTACGCTGCAATTTTCTTACGAGCTTGATCAGAGCATAGAGTCAAAAATCAGATCAATTTCTCAAAAGGTTTACGGCGCTACAGATATTAGTTTTGATGTGAAGGCACTCAAGGAACTGAAGAGGCTTGAGAACAACGGGTTTGGCGATCTGCCAATATGCATTGCTAAGACTCAATATAGTTTTTCCGACGATCCTAAGGCGTTGGGAGCACCAAAAGATTTTATGATCCACATCAAGGAGCTCAAAGTTTCGGCAGGTGCAGGATTCATTGTTGCAAAAACAGGTGACATCATGACTATGCCAGGATTGCCTAAGAAACCAGCTGCTCTTGGAATGGATATAGACGAAGATGGTGTTATAAGCGGGCTTTCATAAGGATTTATTTGCATGTTACATATAACGATTATAAATATATTATAATATAAGCAGAGAAACGCTTAAAGCAAAAAACGATAATATTTTTTCAATATATTAACCAATGTATAGGGGAATAGTCTTTAAAATGAAAACGACTTTATTTTATAATGGGAAGATTCTAGTTTATAAAGATACGTTGCCATATCGCGGCAATGGCAATCGCAATAGCAACGGCGACGCTTTTATAAGCAACAACTACAAGAATTATAAGAGCATGAGCTGTGCTAGCACTGCAGATGAGAACTGCCTTAAATACAGCTATTTTGTTGATTCAATGATCGTGTCAGGTCAAAAAATCCTCAAACTAGGCGAAAAAGATTCTTTGAGGACATTCCTTGAATCGGAGAACATCGACTACTGTGAAATTGACCTCGGCGGGCGTTTTGCCATGCCAGGGTTTGTCGATTGCCACGAACATCCGATAATGTTGTCCCACTGCCTTGAAGAGATTTCGTGCCTGCCGCCGAATGTGACCTCAATTGAAGACCTGAAGGCAAGGGTTTCAGAGGCTAGAGAAGAATTGATTAACGCCGGTGTGAAGCCGGGCACAAAAGACAAGTGGATTATCGGCTGGGGCTGCGACGAAGGTAAATATCCAGAAAGAAGCCTGCCGACAAGGTGGGATTTGGACGAAGCCTGTCCTGATTTTCCTGTGACGCTTGTGAGGACCTGTGAGCATATCAGATGTTGCAATTCACTTGCTTTGAAAATGGCTGGCATCGATGAGGGCACAAAAAATCCCGAGGGCGGCGAGATAGGGCGAAATCAAGATGGCGTACCAAACGGTATTTTGTATGAGAATGCCAGGAATTTAGTTGCGGAAATTCTACCTCATATAGACCATGAACATGAGGTCATGCTGATAAAAAAACTCGGAAATCACTTCAGCGAGCACGGAATAACGTCGGTGTGCGAAATGGGGAATTTGAGCTCAAAGGACAATCACTTCGTCTACTATGATGCTGTCAAGAAGGGCCTAAAACAAAATATTTCGCTTTTTTACATGTGGGAGTTTTATAAAAATAAGCCTGAATTTGAGATACAGCCGGAGCATAGATTCATGGATCAGCAGATTCACGTGGCTGGGCTTAAGCTTATTGGTGACGGAAGTTTCTCCGGACATACCGCGTGGACGGACGTGCCATATTTGGGAACTGAGGAGTATGGTATTTCAACATGCAGCGATGAGCTACTTGATTCTGCTATAGAGTTTTGTAGGAAGAATAATTTGCAGATTTCAATTCACGCTATGGGGAAGAGGGCAATTGATAGGTTTGTGAAGAGGCTTTATAATGAGGAGCCTTGGTCAGTTGGGGCAGTCGGGCGAAATACGGAGAATGATAATAATTTAAACACTACCGAATCTCATTCAAACTCTAACGCTTCTCCTTCAAACTTTGCTGATTTTACCTGTAAAATTCCGCACTCTAGGATTGAGCATGTAACAGAGCCGAGCGAGGAAGCCATCAAGATGGCAGCAGAACGAGGTATTGCAATTGCCACGCAGCCTATTTTTATCTTCAGCGAAATTGAAAGTTATCAAAAAAACTTGGGCGATGAGCGTTTGAAAACTACTTATCCTATTAGACATCTGATTGATATGGGTTGTTTTGTGGGGCTTTCAACTGATGCACCTGCAACTGCTTGGTCGGATCCAGTTGATCCTTGGATAAATATAAAAGGGGCTGTGATGAGAAAAGCTTACAACGACGTCGATACAGGTCAGGAACATAGGATTAGCCTTGAGGAAGCTATTTTGCTTTACACAAAAAATTCCGCCATCATTGCTGGTCTGCCTTATCGCGGCTGCATTGCGGAAGGATATTATGCGGATTTTCAGATTATGAATGAGAATCCATTTGAAAAGAATGTCGACAAAATCGAGGAGTTAATGCCCGAAAAGGTTTATATAAGTGGGGAGGAGATTCTTTAAAATGAGCCAAAAAATAGCAAACATAATAAGCGACAGAGCGACAAATATTTTGTATGGGAAAGAAGTCTCAGAGAAGATTGAGAGCGAAATTTCTTCGAAGGTTGCACATCTAAATGCACAAAACATCACGCCAATGCTTGCAATTCTGCGTATAGGTGAGAATCCAGCGGATATGGCATACGAAAACGCTGTAATTAAGAGGGCTTCAAAGCTTGGTATAAGCACAAAACAGTTTGCGCTACCCAACGATGTATCCCAGTCCGAGGTGCTGGGCTGCATAGATCAAATCAATGATGACGATAAAATACACGGCGCGTTGATTTTTCGCCCTTTTCCGGAAGGGCTTGACGACAATCTCATAAGAAATCGTCTCGCGGCATCAAAGGATCTGGATGCCATCACCGACGAGGCTCTAGCACTGGTATTTACAGGAAAAGCCAAAAACTATCCTTGCACGGCCATGGCTTGTTTTGAACTTTTGAAACACTACAAAATACCTCTCTCCGGCCAGGTTGTTCTCGTGCTCGGCAGGTCTCTTGTAATTGGAAAGCCTGTCAGTATGCTCATGCAGCGGGAAAATGCGACGGTTATAATGGCTCATAGCAAGACTAGTTCTGACCAACTGAAGAAATTATCGGCTGCTTCAGATGTCATAATTGTTGCAACAGGAAGGCCAGATACTTTTGGAAAGGAATATGCTCAGAGCGGCCAGATTATTATAGATGTTGGCATGAATAGAACTGATGACGGCAGGCTAGTCGGCGATGTAAGTTTTGATGAGGTGGCGGATGTTGTCGATGCCATAACACCAGTTCCCAAGGGTGTTGGGAGTGTAACAACAGCCTGCCTATTGAAGCAACTGGTTGAATCCGCCGAAAAAAACGGGTAAAATTACAATCTTTGTAATTTTACCCGTAAATATATCAAAAACAATAAGTAAACTACTACCTATAAAGTGGACACGGTAAAAACGAATTTTTACGTGGTAACACCCTATTGCAAACATTAATTTA
>JRNA01000016.1 GCA_000758905.1 Clostridiales bacterium S5-A14a | reverse complement strand
TACATCTACTATCAAACAGGACAATATCCAAGTGATTTATTATGGACCACGTAAAAATTCACTTGAGTGTCCTTGACATAGGTAGTAGTTTAAAGTTTCTAATGTAGCACTTATTTCGACGACTTATTCAAAGCCTTAAAAAGCGACCTTGTTTTTCGAAGCGGAAGATCCGAGATAAAGTGAGCAACCGCAGCCTTACCAATCGCATTGGTTCCGGTTGCTGCTATTGTTGAGCTAATAGCCGAGCCAGCAAACGGCAAGAAATTAGCAAATTTCGCAGCCTGCTGAGCAACAGTCCTCAGCCCGAAGCCTGCGAGGGTCACACCACCCAAACTCAGAATAAATTCAATTCCTGTTTTTAGGTTAACATCTCTTCCGCTCAGCCTTGCGATTAGAGCAACCATGAGCCCTTGAAGAATCAAGAGTACATAAAGGTCAGCAACCGGAATCGGCGTAAGGGCAATGACGGCCGCCATGCCTGAAAATAACTTAACTAGCCTGTTCGCAACGCCGGAAAGCACTTCTGACAATCTGAAAGTCATTCTGAAGCCCATCTGCGCATTTGGATCTACCATCAAATCTTCAATGATTCTTCTTAATTCATCAAAATTATATAAATTCAGCGAAGAAAGCACCACTATTTCGTCAACAACGTTTCCGTGAGACAAAATAGCCCCTCTGTATCTGCTTAACGATTCTCGCAACTGATTCCTATCGATGTCGATAGATAGAGCAATTTTTCTCCCCATTTCACCTTCGCTTACAAGTTCCTCATACGTCTGATCACTCGCCTCGTCAATCTTTGTGATTGCAACAATTAGAGGAAGTTTATTGGCGCCATTTTTCTCGATTTCTTTTTTTAAATCCTCAAAGAACACTAGCTGAGAATGAATGTCAACATTCCTGGAACTATCAAGCAACAAAATAGCTACATCCGGCTTGAAGTTGATAATTTGTGTGAACTTTTCTGCTGTCTTAGATGCCGAAGTTTCGAAAATTTCTATTTCTGTTTCATCACCACGCTTGCACGCATATATATCAACGTCATCTATAACACGATCCACATATTTTGAGTCGTTTGAATAGTGGTCGCCTTCAGTATGTTCCACATTGTTTTCATAGTGATTGCGATCCACATTCTCCTCTATATATGGAGCTGTCTCTACTATTCTTGCCCGACATAGTGCATTTACAAGGGCACTTTTCCCGACACCTCTGTTGCCTGCAATCAGAAGGCGTGGTGGCCTCTGAGTACTGATTGACTCCATCAATGCCTCAAGCTCCTTATCCTGGCCGAGATATTTTTTCAACATTTTCTTAGTAGATTTTGGAACAAAAAAAGGAAGATCATCTAGCATATCTTCGAACTTTTCATAATATTTTCTTACGCCTTCAAGTCTTTCTAGTATAAGGCTCTTATCATCTTTCATACATTTCTCCTTAAACAATTTTGTGGTATAATTGTCTCGTCAGTAATAGTACCCGAAAACTGGTTAAGTTAATCATTTTAAATTTAGTATAAGGAGGGAAGAATGTATACTAAAAAGCGAGTATTAGCTTTGTTGATGGCAGTGGTTTTTGTTTTTTCAATGACCAGCCTTGTATCCTTTGCGGAACCAGCAGAGCAGGGAAGCTATGATTCATTAGGAATTGGGGGAGACGACTTCGTAATTTTCTACACCAATGACGTCCATGGCGGCGTGAGTGATAACGCGTTCTACACAGGGATTGACAGCTCACTAGGATATGCTGGACTTGCTGCACTTAAGGCCAAAGCTATTGCAAACTCAAAAGGTGCACTGCTTGTTGACAATGGAGACTCTATTCAGGGATCCGTTCCAAACACAATGAGCAAGGGCCAGAGCTCAATTGATTTGATGAAGGTAACAGGCTATGACATCTTGGTTCCAGGAAATCATGAATTCGACTTTGGCGTAACTAAGTTCATAGACAAGGCAAAACAATCAGGCTTAAATTATATCTGTGCCAATTTTACAGACCAAAATAATAATTTAGTTTTTAATAAGGCATATGACATTAAGGACGTTAATATCGGCAATGAAACTAAGAAGATAGCATTTATCGGCATTGACACACCTGAGTCAATTTCAAAGGGAACACCTAAGAACTTCCAGGACAAAAATGGAAACTACATTTATTCCTTCAATGCGGACACTAATCAGAAACTATATGATCTTGTGCAGAGAAATATTGATGCTGTCAAGAGCGCTGGTGCTGATTTTGTAATCGTTTTGTCACACCTTGGAGATAACGGCGGAACAGACGGTTGGTATTCTCAGGATGTAATTGCAAATACTAGCGGAATAGATGTTTTGCTCGATGGACATGCACATAATGTCATTCCAAGTAGAACAGTGAAAGACAAAGCGGGGAAAGATGTTTTGTTGACATCTACAGGAACAAAACTAGTGAACATCGGGGTCCTTAAATTATCTTTGGATGGTGGCCAGATAAAGGCAACCTCAAGTCTTGTTAACAAAATAACTGATGCTGAAAAAGCAACGGAAGAATATAAGAGGGTTGATGCAGCTGTAAAGGCTGAACTTAAGAAGTATGAATACCTTGAAGAAAAGATAGGTTATACAGATTATTCACTTATGATTAATGACCCAGCTAATCCTAACAAGAGATTGGTAAGAAATGCAAATACCAACATGGCAGATTTTATCACGGATTCGTATTTGTGGTATGCTGAGAACGATCCAAGCGGCAAGGGATTCAAGAAGGCAGATGCTGCAATAATGAACGGCGGATCGATTCGTGCAAATATCAAACAAGGTGAAATTAATTACTTGAGTGTTCTGAGTGTTCTTCCATGGAATACTAAACTCTGTGAAATCAAGGTAAGTGGACAGACAATAGTCGATGCTCTTGAGATGGGTGCTAAGAACTATCCAGATGAGAGTGGCGGATTTTTACATGGCGGCGGAATTACATACGAAATCAATAAATCCGTTAAATCCAATGTAGTAACCGACGATAAAAAATTATTTGTTAAGGTTAATGGGGATTACTACAAAGGTGGATACAGAGTTCAGAATGTAAGAATCGGTGGAAAGCCTATTGATCTCAAGAAAACATATAATTTGATGATTACAGAATATTATTACAAGGAAGCTGGAGATGGCATGACTATGTTTAAGGACGCAGAAGCCATTGTGGATGGAAGCAAAAATGTCCTTGATATTGATATTTTCAATGCATACCTCAGAATTGGACTTAACGGCAAGGTGCCTAGCAAATACGAGAATCCTTATGGAGAGGGCAGGACAGTGTTTACTGATAAGGCATACGATTACAGCAAGTCACCAGTTCAAGTTGCAAATTCAAGGGTTGCATCAACAAAGGACAAGAAAGGCGTTAATACAGGTGATGCTGAGAATATTATGCTAGCTCTATTTGTTTTGATGATGGCGACTGGGCTAGGGGCAACACTTAATATCCGCAAACATCGTTGAATTCCTTGACATTTTACAAGATATGTGGTAGTATACAAAAAGTAAATTATAACTTCTTTGAAAGAGTGGGTCATCCCACTCTTTCAATTTTGTAAAGGATAGATATGTCAGGGAAAATCGATACTTTTGTTACTGAAAAATTAAAGCCTCTATTAGATGAGGAGGCCCTTGAGCTTTGGGACATCAGATTATCTAAAGAAGGCAAGGATAATTTTTTGCGTATATTTATTGACAGGGAAGATGGCTATATCGATACAGATATCTGCGAGAAAGTGAGTAAGTATATAAGCGAAGAACTTGATGAGATAGACGATATAATGCCTAACAAATATTATCTCGAGGTTTCATCGCCAGGAATGGACAGGGAACTTAAGACAGATGATCATCTTAGACGTTATTTGGGAGAAATCGTGGAAGTCAAGCTATATAGCGGCATTGATGGCAAAAAAGTATTTTGTGGTAAGCTTGATGATTTTTCTGATGAAGAGTTGAAGATTACCGAAATCATTCAAGATCTTAAGAAAAAAACAGAGATAGAAAAGCCTAGGAGTTTTGATAGGAAGAAAATCGCCAAAATCAACCTGGCTGTAATTTTATAAAGTGTGTAAAGGAGGAGCTAATGAACGCAGAGTTTATTGAAGCGCTAAACTCCCTCGAGAAAGATCGGGGGATACCAAAGGATGTTCTGCTTAATACAATTGAAGATGCTGTGCTTGCAGCGTATAAGAAGAATTATGGACCTTCTCACAAGGTGAGAGTTTTGATTGATTCTGAAAGCGGAACTTTGATGGTACTCATAAGGAGAGAGGTCGTTGAAAACGTGGAGGACCCTGATACTCAGCTGTCACTAGAAGAGGCACATGAGATAGATTCAAGATATCAGGTGGGCGACTTTATCGAATATCAGGTAATGCCTAAGGAATTTGGGAGAGTTGCAGCTCAAACAGCAAAACAGGTTGTTGTTCAAAGGATAAGAGAGAAAGAAAGGGATATGGTTTACGAAAGATACCAGCCATATCTTTCAAATATTATTACTGGTAGGGTTCACAGAAAGACGGCGAGGACCATTTTTGTGTCGCTTGATGGGACAGAGGGGATAATGCCATTCTCAGAACAGGTTAAGGGTGAGAACTACCAAGTTGGTGATGTTATCAAGGCTTATGTATTTGAAGTCAGAAAGACATATAAGGGACCTCAGGTGTTTCTTTCAAGATCTCATCCAGGTTTTATTAGGAAGTTGTTTGAACTTGAAATTCCTGAGATTGAGGATGGTACGGTTAGAATTGTAAACATTGCAAGAGAGGCAGGCTCAAGGACCAAACTTACGGTAGCAACTGATTTTGAAAATGTGGATCCGATTGGTGCCTGTGTTGGTAATAGGGGGCTGAGAGTTCAGCACATCGCAGATGAAATTCATGGTGAGAAGATAGACATAATTGAGTGGAGCGATGACCCTGAGACTCTTATATCAAATGTTTTGAGCCCAGCAAGTGTATCAAAGGTTATAATTCATAGCCTTGATGAAAAGGATGCAACTGTCATAGTTCCAGATTTCCAGCTTTCTCTAGCGATAGGCAAGGAAGGTCAGAACGTAAGGCTTGCAGCTAGGGTCAGTGGATGGAAGATCGACATTAAGAGCGAATCTCAGTATCAGGATGCTCATGAAGATGATGCTTCATATGATGATGTTTCAGATGATGCTTCATATGACGATGAGATTGAATACGAAGACAATGAGTAGTTCACCGATGAGAACATGCATAGGATGTCGTAATACATTTGAGAAAAAAGATGTTTTACGTGTGACGTTCTTTGAAGACAAAATATCACTTGATAAATCAGGGAGAGCTAACGGTAGGGGTGCGTATCTATGTAAAAATAAAAAGTGTGTAGATACAGCATTTAAGAAGAAGGCTTTCCACCGTGCATTTAAGAAAAATTTTAGCAACGATGAGATTAATAATCTCAAACAGGAAATAGAAGTATTCTTGGAGACGGATTTAAATAGTGAAAGATAAGATATATAAATACCTGGGTTTTGCAGCAAGAGCCCGAAAAATAGCAGTCGGTATGACGGCTGTAGAGCAATCTGCAAAGAAGGGCAGAACAAAGCTAATAATAGTTGGCGAGGAAGTCGGAATGAACTCACTCAAGAAACTTGAAAAGCTTTGTGAAAAATATAATGTTAGGCTGATGGTATTTGGCAAATGTGAAGAACTCAGCCATGCAACAGGTAAACAGGATAAAGGAATATTTGCTCTGGAAGATGAGAATCTTACCAAAGCTGTAATAAGTGAATTTGAAAAAGGAGGATTTCTATGACCTTAAAAGTCCACCAACTGGCAAAAGAGATGGGGATCACAAGCAAGGAACTGACTCAAAAGGCTCTGGATATGGGAATATCTGTGAAGAACCACATGAGTAACTTGAGCGATGAAGATGCTGAGAGGTTAAGAACTGGAAGCGGCAGTGCTGACAGTACTACCGCCGATAAAGTTCAAGCTGATTCTACAAACAAGGTAGTCAAGCCAAAACCACCTATGAATAGACCGATTGTTGATACTGCTTTTTTGGAAGCAAGGAGCAAGGGTGTAAGTTTGAATACATCAGATGAAGAAGAGAAAAAGGAATCTAAAGAGAAGGACAAGTCAGAGACGAAATCTGAACAGCCTAGTATAACGAAGACAAAGCCAGCGGAAGATAAGTCCGCAAAGGCTGAGAAAGTTGAATCTAAACCTGTAGAGTCCGAAAATACAAAAGCAGAGTCTAAAGAAGTAGATAAACCAGCATCTCAAGAAGTTGAGACTGCGAAAATAGAAAACAAAGAAGAAACTAAGCCTTCTAAGCCTGCGATTGTCGGACCTAAGATTATTAAACGTGCTTCAGAAATTAATAATCGTGAGGACGAAAGACAAAGACGAGATGACCGTCTAGCTAGAGATGATAGACCAAGGCGTGATGACCGTCCTGTAAGAGATGATAGACCAAGGCGTGATGATCGTCCTGTAAGAGATGACAGACCAAGACGTGATGATCGTCCTAGACGTGCTGGAGATGATAGACCTAGATCTCGAAGAGATGACCGTACAGGTAAAGATTTTAAATCCAAAAACGACAGATTTAGGTCAGGCGATAGACGAAGAAATGACGGCGGCTTTAATAAAGATGAAGAAGAAACACGACGCACTTCAAGACCTGCAAGGAGCAAAAGACAGTCTAGCGATAGTTCTTCCATGGATAGACTTGAAGTTAAATCAAGTCAATCAAGACATGCTGATAAGAAAAAGAATCAAGGTAAATACAGAGAGAAGAAAGATAAATTCAACAAGTTCGATCGTAACATTGATTTGCTTGGAAATCTTGAGAAGAAGACTAGAAAGAAGAAAGCGAAGGCTAAACCTCAGGTGATTGAAGAAAATATTATCGAAGAAGTTTTGCCAGAAGGCACTGTAAGAATAGATGTACCTATCACAGTGGCAGGCTTTTGTGAGCAGGCGGAGGTAAGCCAGGCAACGGTTATAATGTCACTCATGAAGCTTGGAATTATGGCAAACATAAATCAGAATATCGACGAAGACACTGTTTTGCTGTTGGCAGATGATCTTGGAATTGAAGTTGCAATAGGTGCAGTTGAAGAAGAAGTCGAAGAAATTGGAATCGAGGACTTTGAGGATAAGGAAGAAGATTTGAAACCAAGGTCACCTATAATTACGGTTATGGGACACGTTGACCACGGAAAAACTTCCCTGCTTGATGCTATCAGAAAAACTGACGTTACGACTACAGAGTCGGGCGGAATTACACAGCACATTGGTGCTTCAGAAGTGTCTATTAACGGGCACAAAATAGTATTTTTGGACACACCGGGTCACGAGGCGTTTACAGCTATGAGGGCAAGGGGTGCACACGTTACAGATATCGCCGTGCTTGTAGTCGCGGCAGATGACAGCGTTAAGCCTCAGACTGTTGAATCGATAAGCCACGCCAAAGCAGCGGGTGTACCGATTATAGTTGCTATAAACAAAATGGACAAGCCTACTGCAAATCCTGACAGAGTAAAGCAGGACCTAACCGAGCACGGAATCCTAGTTGAGGATTGGGGTGGAGACGTTATAAGCGTTCCTGTTTCGGCTAAGTCAGGTGAAGGAATCAAGAGCCTACTTGAAATGATTTTACTCCAGGCAGAAGTCCTTGAACTAAAGGCTAATCCAAATAGGTTTGCAAGCGGTTCTGTTATTGAAGCAAGACTCGACAAGGCGAAGGGCCCAGTTGCGACACTGCTTGTAACTAATGGAACACTTAAGAGCGGACAGTCAATTGTGGCAGGTACAAGTGCGGGAAGAATCCGTCTTATGACTGACTACAAAGGAAAGTCAATCAAGAAAGCCGGCCCAGCGACTGCGGTTGAGGTTCTAGGTCTGACAGATGTTCCTCAGGCAGGCGATGAATTCAACGCTGTTAAGGAAGATAAGGTTGCAAGAGATATAGCTGATAGGAGAAAATCTAAGCTCAGAGAAGAGGTACTTGCACGTAATTCGAGCACTACTCTCGAAAAACTGTTTAGCCAGATCAGCGAAGGAGAGGCAAAGGAGCTAAACCTAATAATCAAGGGAGACGTTCAGGGTTCTATTGGAGCCATAGTTTCTTCACTTGAAAAGCTTAATACGGACGAGGTTAAGGTTAATATTATCCACACAGGCGTAGGTACTGTTAATGAATCTGACGTAATGCTCGCTGGAACTTCGGGAGCTGTAATCATCGGATTTAACGTAAGACCAAGCACATCAGTTACAAACTTTGCGGATAGAGAAGATATCGAAATAAGAACATATAGGGTTATTTACGACATAATTGACGATGTTGAAAATGCGATGAAGGGCATGCTCGATCCAGAATTTAAGGAAGAAATCCTCGGAAAAGTTGAGATCAGGAATACATTTAAGGTTCCTGGAGTTGGCATAATCGGCGGAGCCTATGTAACTGAAGGCAAGGTAGTCAGAAACGCAGAAGTTAGACTTGTTAGAGACGGAATTATAATCCATGAGGGTAAGATTTCATCTCTAAAGAGATTTAAGGACGATGCGAAGGAAGTGGCTCAAGGCTATGAATGCGGTATAGGCATCGAAGATTATAACGACATCAAGGAAGGCGACCTGATTGAGTGTTTCCACATTGTTGAAACAGAAAGGAAATAAGCTATGATATTCTATTTTTCAGCCACAGGGAATTCAAAAGCAGTAGCAGAAAAGCTGATGGATGTTTTTGGCGGATTTACCTACAAAATAGACGACGAGCTGAGGCAAAAAAATTTCGAGCAGGAAGTACCAAGAGAAGAAAAAGTTTTCTTTGTATTCCCAATTTATTTTTTCAGTATGCCCACTGTTGTTGAAGAATTTATATCAAAGGCCGACTTCAAATATGCGAATTCAGATGAGCGCCCCGAGCTTTGCGTGATAACTACATCAGGCGGAAGCGCAGGTGGCGCCGACCATCTGATTTCAAAGATGTTCAAGGGCAAGAATGTGGACTATAAGGGAATGTATAACGTAAAATCCGTTGAAAACTATATTTTGCTGTACAAGGTTCCACTACCTGAAGCACAGACTCTCAAACTTAGGGAAGCCGACAAGCAGGTTGAAGATATCATCCAAAACATCAAATTTAACTATAGGGTTCCATATAAATCTGGACCTTTTATGGGAATTGCTTCGGCTCTGACAAACAAGATATACAAGGCCACAAACAAGACTGAGAAGTTCACTGTCGACACTGACAAATGCATTAAATGTGGACTATGTCAATTCCACTGTCCAATCAGTGCAATCAAGATGGAGGGCGGACGACCTGTCTGGGTAAAGGACAGATGCGTTCATTGTCTGGCATGTATTCATAGATGCCCGGCACAAGCCATAGAATACGGAAATAAGACAAAGTCAAACGGTCGATATGTAAACCCTATTCTCAAGTAGTTCAAAAAACTATGTGTAGTTTTACGAGTAGTTTAAAATGCTATTAGGAGGGAAATATGGGAAAAGGCTATAGACAAGGGCGACTGGGTGAAGAAATCAGGAAGATTATAAGTCAGATGCTGATTTCTGAAATCAAGGACCCAAGATTGTCACCAATGATATCGGTTATGGATGTCAAGGTTACAAGTGATGGAAGCTATGCAACCTGTTTTGTGTCTTTCTTTACCAATGCTGAGGGAGAAGAAAAGACAAAGCAGGAAAACGAGGTGCTTGCAGGGCTTGAGAGTGCAAAGGGCCTCATGAAGAAAAAAATAGGGCACGAGATAAGGTTAAGGCATGTGCCTGAACTTGTTTTTAAGATGGACAGATCTTTGGACTACGGAAGACATATGGACGAAGTTCTATCCGGTTTAAATATTAAGCATGATGACGATGAAGAAGAATAATACTTTTGAGGAATTTGCAGCGGCGCTAGTAGAGGGCGATAATTTTGCGATTTTTCCGCACGTTGACCCTGACGGTGATGCGCTTGGAGCCTCGGTATCTCTAGCACTCGCACTTTCCTCAATTGGCAAAAATGTAAAAATTTTAATAGACGAAGCCGAATATGGAGGCCTCGATATCAAAGAAGAGCTGTTGTTTATAGATAGTGAAAAACAATTTTTTACTGTTGACAGCTCTTTTGTTGCAGAAAAGACTTATGGAATCATGATGGATTGCGGTGAGATATCAAGGATTGCAGGCAGATTAAATCGTGATGAAATTTTCCGGAAATGCAGCAAAACATTCTGCCTTGATCACCACGCTAGTTCCACTCCGTTAGCTGACTTCAACGTGATAATACCCGAAACGGCAGCTACGTGCCAGCTAGTATGGCAGCTTTTTAAGTCAATGCAAAAATATGGTCTTGTCGTAGACAAGGCGATGGCGGAGGCTGTTTACGTTGGAATTTTGACAGATACAGGCGGATTCAGGTATTCCAATACTTCTGCGGAGACGCATATCATAGCTTCTGAGATTTTCGCACTAGGCGCGGACCACTATGCGATTTCAAAGCAGGTTTTCGAATCAAATCCTCTCAGGAGCATGAAACTTAAATTCGCAGCTATGGGAGTGGCGGATTTCTCGTGCGGAAATAGGATTGCAATCACTTATGTAGACTCAAAGATGCTCAAATCTGCGGGAGCAACCCTTAAAGATTCTGACGGAATTGTTGAGGAAGTGAGGATCATAGATAGTGTGGAAGTTGCCTGCCTTTGCAAAGAACAAGCAGATGGAAGCGTAAAGGTTTCCATGAGGTCGAAGACGAGTGTCGATGTTTCAAAGATAGGAATGAAATTCTCTGGTGGCGGACACAAAAGAGCTGCAGGCTGTACAATTCACAAGCCAATTGCTGAAGCAGTTAAACTGATGAAGTCCGAACTAAAGGCAGCAGTTGAAGCTGAATACTATGGAATTATAAACATCAACAAAGCACCCAATATGACTTCTCACGATGTCGTTGCGATTATTAGAAGAAAGCTTGGCATCAAGAAGGTGGGCCACACTGGTACACTTGATCCGATGGCGACAGGTGTTTTGCCCGTAGCTATAGGAAATGCAACGAGATTCATCGAATACCTCGACAAAGATGTGAAGACTTACGTCGCAGGCGTTAAACTTGGGATTATGACAGATACCCTCGATATATGGGGAGAATCCGTTCACGATAGTCGCAATATCAATAAAATAGATTTTGACACAGAATTAATTATAAAAACTATTCAAAAGTTCAAAGGTGTCATTGAGCAAGAACCGCCAATGTATTCGGCTATAAAGGTTGATGGGAAAAAACTCTATGAGTATGCCAGAAAAGAAGAAGAAGTTGAAATCCCCAAAAGGAAGATCAAAATCTTTGATATAGAATATATAGATAAGGGAAATAAGGAATATTTAGAAGATTTGACTGGAATTAGGACTGAATTGACTGGCATTGGTGATGATCCGACTAGCATGATAGCTGGGACGAAGAACATTAGACCTGATGATGAGAGCGATTTTTATATCAAAGTAAAATGTTCACGAGGCACATATGTTAGGAGCCTCATACGTGATATAGGATGCGAATTGGGCACGGATGCTGTAATGTCATTTCTTGTGAGAACAAAGTCTGGTGAGTTTTCAATCACCGATGCATGCAATATTGATGAAATCAAAGAGCTTGATTCAAATAAAATAAAGGACTTCATCGTTCCCATAGATTCAAAGATTAATTATATGGGTAGAATACAACTTGAAGATTCTGATTCTATTAAGTTTCAAAATGGAGGCAAGGTTTCTCTTAAAAATATCAAGAGAAAAGATGCAGAAACGTCCTCATCAGATGATAAGAGGAATATATATTTGGTATACAACTCTCTTGATCAGGACTTTTTAGGAACAGGACGAATTGTTGACGGAAAATATTTAAAAGCTGAGAAAGTATTACCGAGGTAGGGAATTTAATGAAATATTTTGAAAAACTAGAAGACATAAAAAACATTGAGAATTCGGTCGTTGCACTTGGAAATTTTGACGGTGTACACCTTGGACATCAGGCACTTATAAAGAAAACAGTTGAACTTGCAAAAGAGAAGGGACTGAAGTCTGCAGTATTTACATTTTCTAATCACCCAAAGAATACTCTCCCAATGGCAAAACCTGTTAAAAATATTATTTATAACGAAGAAAAGAGAGCCATCATAGAGTCCTTAGGAGTAGATTATCTGTACAATATTCCATTTAGTCAGGAAATCATGACGATGAGCCCCAAATCTTTTGTTGAGAAATTACTAGTTGATAAGTTAGCCATTAAGGTGGGCGTTTGTGGCTTTAATTTCCATTTTGGATATCGTGGTGAAGGGAATCCTGACATCCTCAGAGTAATCGGAAATGAAAAGGGCTTTGAAGTGTATGAGATGGAGCCTGTTAAAATTGAAGGCAATGTTGTGAGCTCATCGCTCATAAGGACACTCATAGCCTCGGGCAGAGTAGATAGATGCAAAACATACTTAGGCCGAAATTATGAAATAGGTGGAGAGGTTGTTGTAGGAAACCGACTAGGAAGAAAACTTGGTTTTCCTACCTCAAATTTAGTCATAGATGATTGTATGGTTACACCTCCAAATGGCGTATATGTAACGATTTGCGATTATGATGGTAAGAAGTATCCTAGTGTTACCAACGTTGGACGCAAGCCTACTGTAGGAGAATTTTCCAAAAATGTTGAGACTCATATTTTTAACTTTGACAAAGAACTCTACGGTAAAAAGATTATTGTAGAGTTTCTGGAAAAGACTAGAGATGAGGTCAAATTTGACAGTCTTGAAGATCTCTCGGAACAAATTCTTAGAGACTGCCGAGAAGCATACGAATATCATCAAAAAAATGGGATGATATAGAATTTTTTCATTGTAAGATAAGTTAGTTTAAACTCGTTGTGGAGTTTTTTGCTATAATAGTTAGTATAAAATATTGTTGAATTTTTATAGCGGGTTTTATCACATATGTTTGACAATAGTAGAATAACGGGTTTTGTTACCATAAAAATTACTTGCCAACCATGATACACTTATGATAATATTAGATGTCAAACAAATTTATACTTTCACTTAGTTTTAGGACACTCCGACCTTTACTCGGTGAAAGCCAATCAAAAATTAGGAGGAAATACATGATTACTAAAGAAAAGAAAGAGCAGATTATCAAGGAATATGCACTTAAAGAAGGAGACACAGGTTCTCCTGAGGTTCAGGTTGCAATCCTTACTGCAAGAATCAACGAACTAAACGAGCACCTTAAGGTTCATAAGAAGGATCACCACTCTAGAAGAGGACTACTAAAGATGGTAGGACAGAGAAGAAACCTTCTCGGATACCTCAGAAAGATGGATGTTGAAAGATACAGAACTCTTATCGGACGTCTAGGTCTCAGAAAGTAGTAATTATATGAATGAATTAGGACGAGCGATTTGTCTCGTCCTTATTTATATTTTGTGAACTTAATATTTAACAAAATATTTTGTCGCATCAATTATCAGCCATTCAAAGGAGAAGCATAAACAGGAAGGAGTTGTTTATACATGGCAAGAATAGAAGAATATAGGTCATTTAAGACCGCAGTTGGCGGAAGGCTCATGGAGCTTGAAATCGGCAAGGTTGCAAGACAGGCGAACGGTCAGTGCTGGGTGAAGTATGGGGACTCGGTTGTAAGCGTTACAGCGACAGCCTCAAAGGAACCAAGGCCAGACATTGATTTTTTCCCGCTAAGCTGTGATTACGAAGAGAAGATGTATTCAGCCGGCAAGATTCCGGGTGGATTTTTAAAGAGAGAGGGCAGGCCGAGCGAGCATGCTATTTTGAGCTCAAGGCTTATGGACAGACCGCTCAGACCACTTTTTCCAAAGGGATATAGAAACGACGTAGTTGTAGTTGCGACGGTAATGTCAGTGGACCCAGATTGCCCAACGGAGATTATGGCGATGATCGGATCTTCCGTAGCCCTTGCGACCTCAGATATTCCATGGGATGGACCTACGGCATCCGTGCAGGTTGGACTTGTGGACGACAGATTTGTGATAAATCCGACACTTGCGCAGAGAGAAGTTTCGAAGATGAACCTGACCGTTTCAGGCACAAAAGAAGCAATCATGATGGTTGAGGCCGGTGCGAACGAGGTTTCTGAAAAAACAATGCTCGATGCGATTATGTTCGCCCACGAAGAAATCAAAAATATCGTGGAATTCATAGATGCAGTAGTCGCTGAGGTAGGCGTAACAAAACAGTCGTTTGAGCCACCGGTTGTACCTGCTGAGCTTGAGGAAGAAGTCAAGGCATTTGCAGAAGAAAAATTTGATGCGGCTATCAGAATCAAGGACAAGAAGGACAGGGAAAATGCCATGGACGAAGTGGAAACCCTGACACATGAATATTTTGTTGAGAAGATGAGTGAAGAAGAGTATGAGGAAAATGCAAAGTTAATTTCCGATGCACTTTACACCGTTAAGAAGACTAAAGTCAGAAACATGATTTTGGACGAGGGCGTTAGACCGGACCACAGGGCACTCAAGGAGATCAGGCCAATCTGGTGCGAGACAGGACTTTTGCCTAGAGCACACGGAAGTGGACTCTTCACAAGGGGACAGACGCAGGTTTTGTCGGCATGCGCACTTGCACCTGTAAACGAAGCACAGATTATAGACGGAATTACAGAGCAGACCGAAAAAAGATACATCCACCACTATAATTTCCCTCCTTATTCAGTAGGAGAGGCGAGACCTTCGAGGAGCCCAGGTAGGCGTGAAATCGGACACGGTGCGCTTGCGGAGAGAGCTCTTTTGCCGGTGCTTCCTAGTGTTGAAGAATTCCCATACGCAATCAGAGTCGTTTCAGATGTTTTGGAATCAAACGGTTCATCCTCCATGGCTTCGACCTGCGGCTCGACCATGGCACTCATGGATGCTGGTGTACCAATCAAGAAGCCTGTTTCGGGCATTGCGATGGGTCTCATCGAGCGTGTTGAGGAAGACGGAACGAGCAAGATGGCTATTCTAAGCGACATCCAGGGTATGGAAGACTTCCTCGGCGATATGGACTTTAAGGTTACCGGCACAAAGGACGGCATCACGGCTATCCAGATGGACATCAAGGTGCATGGGCTTTCAAGAGAAATTCTTGAAGAGGCACTCGAGCAGGCAAGAGAAGGCAGAATGTACATTATGGATAAAATCTTTGAGGAAATCTCAGAGCCACGTCCTGAGCTTTCAAAATATGCTCCTAGATATGTCAGCATGAGAATAGATCCTGACAAGATTAGACTCGTAATAGGGCCAGGCGGAAAGACAATCAACAAAATAGTTGAGGAGACTGGCGCTAAGATTGATATTTCTGAGGAAGATCCAGGGCTAATCATGATTTACTCTGCTTCACAGGAAGGGGCAGATGCTGCTAAGGCTCAGATTGAGTTCCTAACAAAGGACGTAGAGGTTGGCGAGACATACATGGGTAAGGTTATGAGGATAATGAGCTTTGGTGCTTTTATTGAGATTCTGCCTGGTAAAGAGGGACTCTTGCACATCTCTAAGATGGCGAAGAGGAGGATCGACAAGGTTGAGGATGTCATGAACATTGGCGATGAGGTTGAGGTTAAGGTTACCGAAATCGATAGCCAGAACAGAATTAATCTAATTAGGACGAAGCTGGACTAATAGCTGATCAGGATTAATTTAATTTGAACGAAGCTGTATTGACCGAAGAACAGAACCAATCAATAACAGAATCAATCGTATTAGTACGAATATAAAATTTAAAATTATTTAATCAAAACCGCATAAATATATTTATTTATGCGGTTTTGTGATTCCAGTCTATTTATCTTATCTTCTTTTTGTCATGGAACCGAGGAGGCCTCTTGCGATTTCACGACCAATGGTTCTTGTAATGGTGCCGAGCATGGAGTCAATGCCTTTATCAACGTAGGTCTTTTTGCTTCGGCTCGACTTTTGTGCTTTTTCTAATTCTTTCCTTTGAGCTTCAAGTTCTTTCTGTCTTTCGGCTTCTGACTTTTCTTTTTCAGCTTCCAACTTTTCTCTTTCTATTCTTTTTAGAAGAATTTCGTAGGCGGATTCTCTGTCGATAGGTTCCTTGTACTTTGTATAAAGTGGCGAAGAATCAACCAAGGCTCTATACTCCCCATCGGTTAGTGTCGCAAATGATGAGTGAGGAGGAAGGATCAGTGCTTTGTCTGCCACAGTTGGCGCGCCACTTTCATCGGCAAATGAAACTAATGCTTCTCCAGTCCTAAGATTTATGATTTCTTCCTTTATATCCATGGATTCATCCTGTCTAAATGTATCTGCAACAGCATTTATCGCCTTTAGTTCCTTTGGAGAATAAGCCCTTAGTTGATGGACGATTCTGTTGGAAAGTTGTGACGAAATTGATTCCGGCACATCGAGTGGATTTTGAGTAATGAAGAATACTCCCACACCTTTACTGCGCACGAGACGAACTACTTGGATAATCTTATCCTGTAAAACTTTTGGCGTGTTGTTAAATAGTAAATGAGCTTCGTCAAAGAAGAACACAAGCTTAGGTCTGTCCAGATCTCCAACCTCTGGGAAGTTTTCATAAATTTCTGAAAGCAAATATAGAAGAAGCATGGAGTAGAGAAGTGGGTTTGAAATCAATTTCGTAGCATTTAAAATATTTACCACACCCTTGCCAATTGTATCTGTTCTAATAAGGTTGCCGATATCTATTGCAGGCTCTCCAAAGAATAAATCTCCGCCGGCATCTTCAATAAACAAAAGTTTTCTGGAAATAGCAGAGAGACTTTGACTAGCCACATTGCCATAGGTCTTACTAATCTCATCACTATTTTCACCGACAAAATTTATCATCTGTTTAAGATCTTTTAAATCGACTAACAGAAGACCTTCGCTGTCGGCAACTTTGAAAATGATATTTAAAACCCCAGTCTGAGTATCGTTTAGCTCCAAAATATTTGCGAGCATAAGAGGACCCATCTCTGAAACCGTAACCCTGAGGGGAATTCCTTTTTCACCGTAGATATCCCACATATTTACAGGATAATTTTTAAAATCAAAATTAGAAATACCAAGTTCTTCAAGCCTTGAATTTAATTTAGCATTCATCTCGCCAGGCTTTGAAATATTTGCAAGATCGCCCTTCACATCCGCTAGAATGGTCGGAATCCCAGCGTCAGAGAGACCTTCCGTAAGCACCTTTAGAGTGACAGTTTTCCCAGTTCCAGTAGCACCGCTGATAAGTCCGTGTCTATTAATTTTATTTAGAAGAATATAATTTTCCGTATTTCCTTTGCCAATCAAAATCTTATCCATGAGAACCTCCTTTAATATCTGATGTAATTATAACAAATTAATATATAAAGGAAAACCTGTATCAAAAAAATATCCTAAAAAAGATGAAAAAGAGTTTTATTTGGCATTTTATTATTTTGTTAGCACTCTTTTGAAGAGAGTGCCAAAAAGTTCTTTACATTTTCATTTTCACGGTTTATAATAGTTATATAGACAATTTATAAGATAAATAGTTTGGTTAACTAGTATAGAAAAACATTTTAGATTTAATAGAATTCATAAGTAGTAATATAAGAACACGAAATGGAGGTGGAACTATGAACATAGAAAAATATACTGAAAATGCAAGACAAGCTATTGTTGAATGTCAAAATATTGCGGTTTCTGAGGGGAATCAGGAGATACAGGTTGAGCATTTGGCTCTTGCTCTTTTGATGCAGAGAGACGGTCTCATTCCGAAGCTAATAAATGCTATGGGGATAGATCCGGCTCTTATAATCGGTGAACTTGAGGAAGAAATTCAAAGAATGCCAAAGGTTTCTGGCGGAGCTGACAATGTTTACGCATCAAGAAGGTTTAGCCAGGTCGTTTTAGCTGCTGAGCAGGAAGCTAAGAAATTTAAAGATGAGTATGTGAGCGTAGAGCATTTATTCCTTGCAATATTGGACGAAAGAGATGGCAAGACTGCAAGGATTTTAACAAAGAATGGACTGCGTAAGGACGATTTTCTCAAGGCGCTGACAATGGTCAGAGGAAACCAAAGGGTAACTAATCAAAACCCAGAAAACAGTTATGATGCTTTAAATAAATATGGCAGAGATTTGGTTCAGCTAGCAAAAGAGGGTAAGATGGACCCAGTAATCGGCAGAGATGCTGAAATTAGGCGAACAATTCAGATTCTATCAAGAAGGACTAAGAATAACCCTGTTCTCATAGGTGAGCCGGGCGTAGGTAAGACAGCCGTTGTTGAGGGATTAGCACAACGTATTTTCAAGGGTGATGTGCCAGAAGGACTTCAGGACAAAACAATTTTCGCTCTCGACATGGGTGCTCTAATTGCAGGAGCCAAATATAGGGGTGAATTTGAAGAAAGACTCAAAGCAGTCTTAAACGAAGTGGAAAAGTCAGAAGGGCAGATTATTTTGTTCATCGACGAAATCCATAACATCGTTGGGGCTGGCGGAGGCGAAGGCTCAATGGATGCTGGAAACCTCTTGAAGCCAAAACTGGCACGAGGAGAACTCCACTGCATTGGTGCAACAACCCTTGATGAATACAGGAAATACATCGAAAAAGATGCAGCTCTTGAAAGACGTTTCCAGCAGGTAATGGTGGACCAGCCAACAGTTGAGGATACAATCTCAATTTTGAGGGGACTTAAAGAGAGGTTCGAAATACACCATGGAGTTAAAATCTCGGACGCTGCACTTATTGCATGTGCAACGCTTTCTGATAGATACATTTCGGACAGGTTTTTGCCGGACAAAGCAATTGACCTCATGGATGAAGCAGCTGCGAAAATCAGGATGGAAATAGATTCTATGCCGGTAGAACTTGACGAAATCTCAAGGAAGATTATGCAGCTCGAGATTGAAAAGCAGGCACTTAGCAAGGAAGACGACAAGGCTTCTATAAAGCGATTTGAAACCTTAGAGGGTGAACTTGCCGAACTTAAGGATGAAGAAAAAGTTCTCATGGCGCAGTGGAACAATGAGAAGGAAGCGATTACAAAGGTAAAAGAAACTAAGGAAAAAATCGAGGAAATCAGACACCAGATGGATGAGGCCGAGAGAAATTATGACCTTGAAACACTTGCAAAATTAAAGTACGGTTCGCTGCCTGAGCTCGAGGAAAAACTGGAAGCCCAAAAGAAAGAAGCTGAGAAGGCTGAAGAGGCGAGACTGCTCAAGGAAGAGGTCGGCGAGGAAGAGATTGCTGAGGTTGTTTCAAACTGGACAGGAATTCCAGTTGCAAAACTCGTAGAATCCGAGAAAGAGAAACTAATTAAACTGCCAGAGATTCTGCACAAAAGAGTTATTGGCCAGGACGAGGGGATCGAAGCGGTTTCACAGGCCATTTTAAGAGCAAGAGCAGGACTCAAAAACGAGAATAGACCAATTGGATCTTTCATATTCCTAGGCCCTACAGGCGTTGGTAAAACAGAACTTGCAAAGGCCCTTTCTGAGACATTGTTCGATTCAGAAAGAAATATGATAAGAATAGATATGTCGGAGTACATGGAGAAACACTCTGTTTCTAGGCTCGTTGGAGCGCCTCCAGGATATGTTGGATACGACGAGGGTGGACAGCTCACAGAGGCAGTTCGAAGGAAACCATATAGCGTAATCCTCTTCGACGAAATAGAAAAAGCCCACCCCGACGTCTTTAATATTTTGTTGCAGCTTCTTGACGACGGCAGACTGACAGACAATCAGGGTAGGACGGTTGACTTTAAGAACACGCTAATCATCATGACTTCGAACATCGGAAGTTTTGACCTGATCGATAATATTAGAGAAGACGGAAGTATTTCAGATGAGGTTAAGGAAAAAGTTGAAGATCAGCTTAAGGCTCATTTCAGACCTGAATTTTTGAACCGTGTCGATGATATCGTGATATTTAGTCCGCTGACAAAGGCTCAGATAGAGGGCATAATTGAGCTTACTGCAAATGATCTTGGTAAGAGGCTTGCCGATAGAAATATTACACTAAAAATCGACCAGGCTGGCAAGGATTTTATAGCTGAAAAGGCGTATGATCCTGCATATGGTGCAAGGCCAATCAAGAGGTATCTACAAAAGAATATCGAAACTCACATTGCGGCCATGATAATCAAGGGTCAGCTTGGAGAAGGCGATACCGTGTGCGTTACGGCAGACGACAATAAACTTGATTATGTAGTGAATGGATAATAATATTAGGATCACGATGGCAGCGCTAATGCTAAAGCAACGTTGCCAACGTAATATTGAAAGGATTTTATGCTAAAAAAGAATCAAATTCCGGCGGTTTTGGATGCTCTTGAAAAAGAGTATCCTGACGCGGAATGTGCACTTGATCACCAAAATATATACCAGCTTTTGATTGCCGTTGTCTTGTCCGCACAGACTACGGATGTTAGCGTGAATAAGGTTACGCCTTCGTTGTTTGAGGCATATCCGACTCCAGAGGCTTTGTCCAATGCAAGGAATGAAGATGTTGAGTTGGTGCTGAAAACCATTGGAATGTACAGGACTAAGGCACGCAATATAATCAACCTAACAAAACAGTTGTGCGAGAAATATGGTGGCTCCGTTCCGCATGATTATGATGCACTCGTTTCTCTTCCAGGGGTTGGACGCAAAACAGCCAATGTTGTTTTGTCCGTCGGCTTCGGTGAGCAGAGAATTGCCGTTGATACTCATGTTTTTAGGGTGTCAAATAGAATAGGACTTGTCAAAGCTAAGGATGTACTTTCAACGGAGCTTTCGCTGATGAAGAGGGTGCCCAAAGAGCGGTGGTCAAGAACGCACCACAGTCTGATTTTTCATGGCAGACAGTGCTGTAGCGCTAGAAATCCAAGGTGTGAGCAGTGCTGTATTCGCGAGCTTTGCGAGCAGAATCTGTAGAAATGTATTTTGATAATATTCTAATTAAATTTTAGTAATAAAAAAGGACCATTGTGGTCCTTTTTTACTTTATATTATGCATTTTTTCCGCAGCATTTCTTGTATTTTTTTCCGCTGCCGCATGGGCATGGATCATTTCTGCCAGGTTTTTTCTCGACATGAACGATTTTGGAGCGCTTGTAGTCCTTGTAAATCCTGCGTCTGTCGTCTTCAGGGAGTACGTCATTCCACTCATCAAGGCTGAACAAATGGTCGGCGTCTGCCTCAAGCATATTATAAAACAATTTTTCAAAGTCTATCTCTAACTTTATTTTTGACTCAGGAGTAATAGATTCAAGATCAAACTCATCTTTTTTTAGGGATGAATTCACGCCATCAAGAAATCCCATAAACATAACATCTCGAACATCGTATTTTTCTCTTAGCTCCTCAAAAGAGCCAGAAACTACGGTGTCTTTATTTGCCAATAGATCCGAATAAATCTTAATCTCGGCAGCCGAATATTCCTCCCAAAATTCAGGATAGCTCTTTTCAGTCTGACCTTCAATCAAATCTTTCCATTCTTTAAATAAACTCATTTTGCAAAATCCAACCTTTCAAATTATTATAATATACGAATCAAATATAAGTTTTCTAAATTTTTATCTTACAATTCAAGTATGCAAAATATTATTTGCTCTACAGTTTTTCAGCTATTTCCAGAACATCGCCAAGTACTGCACTGCCGGTAGGGAGCGGGCCTGCACCCTTACCATACATCATCACGTCCTCAACAGCATCGCCCCTAACTAGAATCGCATTATACTCGTTGTCAACGTTGTAGAGAGGGTGCGATGGCTCTATCGCAACTGGCTTAACAAAATATTCAAGTTTACCGCCATCATCAATCTTAGCAGTTCCGAGAAGCTTGATTTTTTTACCTTCTGATGATGCCTTAGCAATATCATCGGCGGTAACCTTTGTGATTCCAAGACGCGGAATCGACTCAGGGTCTATGTACTTATCAAAACCAATGGCCATCAAAATTGAAAGCTTGTTCGCAGCATCGATGCCCTCAACATCAGCAGTAGGATCAGCCTCGGCAAACCCAAGTTCTTGAGCAGTTTTCAAAACATCCTCATACATAAGATTTTCTGAAGCCATCTTAGTTAAAATGTAGTTTGTTGTGCCGTTTAAGATGCCAGAAATTTCAGTAAATCGATTCCCACGTAAATTGCCCAAAATAGCTGACAGTGAGGGAATCCCGCCGCCAACTGATGCCTCAAAACGAAGAGAAACACCAGAAGACTTCGCTGCCTTAATGAGAGCTGGGTATTTTGCTGCAAGAGCTGCTTTATTGGCTGTAACAACGTGTTTACCTTTCTCAAGGGCTAGCTTCATGTAGGAAGCCGCAGGCTCGATTCCGCCCAGGGCCTCAACTATTATGTCAACATTGGAATTTAAAATATCGTCAAAGTCTGTAACAAGCTTGGCGCCGAGAGTAGGCCAATTTCTAGGCTTGTTCGCATCCGATACAAGAATATGTGTAACCTCAAATTTTCTATTTATTCTCTGAGAAATGAGGTCCGCGTTATTCTTAAGAATTTGACAAGTCCCACCGCCAACATTACCATGACCTAAAAATGCAATTTTAATATTTTTCATTTTACTGTATCCGGCCGAGAATGCCGAGATGTTCTCCTTTCTGCGATTAATTATAATAGTCAGATCAAATATCATCGTTAAATCAGACATCGTAGTTAAGATTGAGTATATAACATTTTCAATAATTTGTCTTTAATTTTCTGAAAATTTTCAATATAATTGAGTAGGGAACGGATAATATGAATAAATCGGAGGATAAAATTGGCACTTCACATAGTTTTTGTAGAACCGGAAATTCCGGGCAACACTGGCAATATTGCAAGAACCTGTGCGGCAACAGGCGCACATCTTCATCTTGTTAAGCCACTCGGCTTTGACATAGACGAAAAAGCAGTAAGAAGGGCAGGGCTTGATTACTGGCCCTATGTAAATCTGACCGTTTACGAAAGCCTAGATGAGTTTCTTGAGAAAAATGCAGATAGACGGATGTTTTTAGCGACAACTAAAGGCGGCCAGCGTTATACAGATGTAGAATATAAGGATGATGACATGATCCTGTTTGGGAGAGAAACCGCAGGACTGCCACGTGATTTCATTGCACAAAATAGCAGTATGGCAATACGTATACCCATGAGCAAGGAGACACGTCTTAGGAGCTTGAATCTAGCTAACTCTGCGAATATTATTTTGTTTGAGGCACTGAGGCAGCTTGATTTTCCTGAACTAAAATAATGTCCAGATTGAATTCAATTCTTAAAAATGGTATAATATTTGCGTAAGAGATGCGTAGTATTTTGGCGTGAAATTATAAACCTCTTGGCGTACGGATATTTTGTAATGAGGACTAGGATGCCAGTTCGACAGGCTTAAAATATTTAGGATTGAATTAGGAAGGATGCATAGATTTGAGACTTGGTTATGAGCAAATACTTCAACAGACTCAGAAACTGGTGATGACGCCGGAACTGATTCAGTCTATTCAAATTTTGCAATATACAAGTCAAGAACTCAGAGAATTTGTTGAACAGGAACTCCTTGAAAATCCAATGATTGAACCGTCCTCAGAATCCGAATTTGCAAATGAAAATGCGATGCCGATGTATGAGGAAGTTGCAAATAGAATGATGAAGGACTCATACTATGAAAAGAGTTTCAAAGTATGGGAAAATGCACCAGATGATGATTCGGATTTTAGTTTTGAGAAATACGTAAGTGAAGAAATAACACTTTATGATTTTTTGCTGGAGCAGCTGTCATTTGCCAATCTATCTATTGAGGATAACAAAATAGGTGAGTATATCATTAATGAAATTGATGATAATGGTTACTTAAGGGCGTCTGTAGAGGAAATTTCTCAGGTTCTTTCTGTGCCCCTTAAGCGTGTCGAAGCTGTTATCAGTGTGATTCAAGGCTTTGAACCATTTGGCGTGGGAGCTAGGAATCTTAAGGAATGCCTGATGATTCAGCTTGAGAACAAAGGCCTTTTAACAGATGATATTGAATATCTTTTGAATAATTATCTAGATGACCTTGGCTCTAATAGAATTGCATATATCTCCAAAGAGATGAAGAAGTCACCGGAAGAAATTCAGCGAATTTTAGATATGATCAAAACTCTCGATCCGAAACCTGGATGTAGGTTCTCGTCAGGAGATTCTGTAAAATATGTAATCCCGGATCTGACTCTTGAAATCAGCGGAGAGTCTTTTAAGGTGGTTTTAAATAAGAATTCAATCCCTAAATTGATGATTAGCTCTTATTATAAAACTCTTGCAAAGGATGTAATTGACGACGAGAAGGTCTCTGAATATTTTTCTGACAGGCTCAACTCAGCAATTAATCTGATCAAAAATATTGAGCAAAGAAAAAGAACTATTTATAGCGTTGCGAAAACGATTGTTGAAAAGCAGAGAGAGTTTTTCCTTTACGGGGAGAAATATATGAAGCCTCTCACGCTTAGCGATATAGCCGATTTGCTGGATATTCATGAATCTACTGTGAGCCGTGCAGTGAATGGGAAATATATTTTGTCGCCACAAGGGATGTTTGAACTAAAATATTTCTTTTGTAGCGGCGTGGGCTCCGGTGATGAAGGAGTTTCATCAAATAGCATAAAGTCGTTTATCAGTGAATTTATCAGTGAAGAGGACCCAAAGAAGCCTTTGTCGGATCAGAAGATATCTGAAATGTTGCTCGATAGGGGGATAGATGTTAAGAGACGGACGATTGCAAAATATAGGGAGAGCCTAGATATACCAGCTTCCTCAAAGAGGCGCAGGTTTTAGACATTTCGGCATCCTCAAAGAGGTGCAAGGTTTAGGCATTAATTTTTCCTAAAGAAGAGAAGCATTAGGCATTATACTTCTCTTTAAATTATTATTTTCGATATTAATAAAATTATTAATATAATATAAATTACCAACTAATTTTTAATTCGTAGGAGGAAAGAGAGAGATGACAATTAAAATTGGTATCAGTGGTTTTGGTAGAATTGCAACAGGCGTAATAAGAGCTTCGCTCGATATGCCAGAGATTGAAATTGTAGGGATTAACTATAGGAATTCCGACACTGAGTACATGGCATACATGCTTAGATATGACTCAACATTCGGCAGATTCCCAGGTGAAGTTGGTCACTATGATGGAGGAATAATTGTAAATGGAAAGAAAATACCTGTAACCTCAGAAAATGATCCAAAAAACATCGATTGGACAAAGTGTGGAGCAGAGTACATTATCGAAGGTACAGGCGCATACAATACACAGGAAAAAGCACAGGTTCACATTGATAACGGTGCAAAGAAGGTTATAATTTCAGCACCTGCAAAGGATAAGGGCACACCAACTTTCGTAGTTGGAGTTAACCACGAAAAATATGAGAAGCCAATGAACATCGTTTCTAATGCTTCCTGCACGACAAACTGCTTAGCACCACTTTGCAAGGTTCTCAACGACAAATTCGGTATCGAAAGTGGCCTTATGACTACTATTCACGCAGCTACATCAAAACAGAAGGTTGTAGATGCAAGAAACAACAAGGACTGGAGAATCGGAAGAAGCGTATTCAACAATATTATTCCGACAACAACAGGTGCCGCGAAGGCTGTAGGACTAGTAATCCCTGAGATTAATGGCTCCATGACAGGCATGGCATTCAGAGTGCCTACTGCAGACGTATCAGTGGTTGACCTAAACGTAATTCTCAAGAATCCTACATCTCTTGAAGAAATCAACAAAGCAGTCAAGGAAGCAAGCGAGGGTGAGCTTAAGGGCATACTCGAATATGTTGATGACGAAGTTACAGCAATAGATTTTGTTGGTGATCCTCATACTTCAATCTTCGACGCAAGACAGGGCGTTCAGATGACTGACAAGTTCTTCAAACTTATAGCATATTACGACAACGAGTTTGGATATTCGACAAAACTTCTTGAGTTAATCAAGCACATGTATGAAGTTGACCATAAATAATTATATAAATAATAAAATATTTCACGAGCCGAAGTGTTGCTTCTAGTCTTGGCTAGTTACAACGAAATCCATGGCTCGTGGATTTTTAATGAGGATTAATATCATGAAAAAGACAATTAAAGATTTAAATTTTGAGGGAAAACGTGCCTTAGTCCGCTGCGATTTTAACGTACCAATGGAAGACGGTAAAATCACAGACGACGGCCGCATCAGGGCCGCTCTCCCTACGATCAAATACCTAGTAGAAGCCAAAGCCAAGGTGATACTTATGTCCCACCTCGGAAGACCGAAGGGAGAGCCTAAGGCACAGTTTTCCTTGAACAAGGTAGCTGACCGCCTTGCTGAGCTCGTTGGTCAGCCCGTTAAATTCGCTCAGAGCGATGTCGTAGTTGACGAGAATGTAAGAAAAATCGCTTCTGAGCTGCAAAATGGAGAAATCATGCTCCTTGAGAACGTTAGATTCAGAAAAGAAGAAACCGATAACGATCTCCATTTTGCCAAAGAGCTCTCCGAGCTAGGCGATATCTTTGTACAGGAAGCCTTCGGCACAGCACACAGGGCACATGCATCAACTGCCGGAGTAGCTGAATATCTACCTGCAGTCAGCGGTTTTTTAATCGAGAAAGAAGTTAAATTCCTAGGCGATGCAGTAGCTGATCCTAAGAGACCTTTTGTTGCTATCATGGGTGGTGCAAAGGTAGCAGACAAAATCAAGGTAATAGACAACCTACTTGAGAAGGTTGATACTCTGATTATCGGTGGCGGAATGTCTTATACATTCTTTAAGGCTAAGGGCTATGAAATTGGTTCATCAATTCTTGACGAAAACGGAATTGAACTTGCCAAAGAAATAATGGACAAAGCTAGCAAGCTAAACAAAGATTTGGTTCTGCCAATAGACATCGTCGTTGCAGATAAATTTGATAACGAAGCAAACACTAAGATTGTCGATGTAGAAAGTATTCCATCAGATATGATGGGGCTTGATATAGGACCTAAGTCAATAGAGCTTTTTAATAAGAAAATTGCTGATGCTAAGACTGTTGTTTGGAACGGACCTGTAGGTGTTTTCGAAATGGAGAACTTTGCAAAGGGAACACGTGCTGTTGCTGATGCACTTGCTAAAAGTGATTGCATTTCAATAATCGGTGGTGGAGATTCCGCTGCAGCTATCAAGAAATTTGGACTTGAAGACAAGATGACGCATATTTCAACAGGTGGCGGCGCATCACTGGAATTCCTCGAAGGCAAGAAATTACCTGGAATTTCTGTTATTGAAGATAAATAATAACTCGAAAGGAGAATAAAATGAGAAGGTTACTCATTGCCGGAAACTGGAAGATGCATAAAAACAAAGCAGAGGCAAATACTTTTGCAAAGGAAATTAAGGGTAAAATTTCAGAACTTCCTGAAAATGTTGACATTGCAATATGTGCGCCATTTACACAGCTTGATACACTCATAGATGTTTTAGGGGAAGAAAAGCGCGTTCTCATAGGTGCTCAAAACGCTCATTATGAGGATGCAGGTGCTTTTACAGGTGAAATATCAATTCCTATGCTAAAAGAAGTCGGCGTAGATCTTGTGATTATAGGACACTCAGAACGAAGGCAGTATTTTGGCGAAACAGATGAAACTGTAAACCTCAAGCTGAAAAGAATCTTGAAAGAGAAGGATATCAATCCAATTATATGTGTAGGAGAATCCCTTGAAATCAGAGAGTCCGGCGAAGAAAACTCTTTTGTCGAATCTCAAATCGTTGCAGCGTTTAAAGACATATCTTCTGAAGACGCAAAGCGCATAACTGTTGCGTACGAACCGATTTGGGCTATTGGAACGGGTAAAACTGCTACATCACAGCAGGCGCAGGACATGTGCAAGGTAATCAGGCACAAAATATCTGAGCTTTACAGTGATGCGGTCTCTGACGAGGTGATAATCCAGTACGGCGGCAGCGTGAAACCGGCTAATGCAAAGGAATTGCTCTCGATGGAGGATATCGACGGAGCCCTTGTTGGCGGTGCGAGTCTGAAGGTTGAGGATCTTGTCGGAATTTGTACAGCAAAATAGCATTTATAGACTAGCTTTGAGTTTCTTGAGAAAATACGCAAGTTTGAAAGGATTTGCAAGCTGTTTTGCTTGATTTTTCTATACCATTGTGATAAACTCAAATGGTTATGAAATAAGGAGGTAGCAATGAATACTGCACTAATGATTTTATTGGCAATTGCCAGTATTATATTGATTGTGAGCGTTTTGCTGCAGTCAAGTAAGAGCGATGGACTTTCAGGTGCAATCGCAGGTGGAGCAGAGCAGCTTTTCGGCAAGAAGAAAAGTCGAGGCCTTGATGCTCTTTTGGAAAAAGTGACTGTGGTTGCAGCTGTATGCTTTATCGTGATTTCGATAGTACTGGTTGCAATATCAAAGTAATTATTGATTTTTTATTTGTATGCGATAATTTGTCGCATTAGGAGGAGGAGAGAAATATGGATCTAACTGTGTTGAGTTGGGCAGCTCCTGTGTCTGCAATCATTGGACTGTTGGTTGCGTTTTCTTTGTCTACATGGATTAGCAAAGAGAGTGAAGGAACTGACAGAATGAAAGAGATTTCAGGCTATATCAGGGAAGGTGCCATGGCATTTTTAAGAAGAGAGTACAGCACGATGATCATCGTAATCGTAGCTTTATTTCTTCTCATTGGAATAGGTCTAAGCAATTGGATTACAGCATGTTTGTATGTTGTAGGTGCACTTCTATCAGTTCTTGCAGGATTCTTCGGAATGAAGGTCGCTACGCTTGGTAACGTTAGAACTGCATGGGCAGCAAAAGAGTCTGGTATGACAAAGGCTCTCAAAATAGCTTTCAGATCAGGAGCTGTTATGGGACTATGTGTATCAGGTCTTGGTCTTCTAGGATTGGGAGTTGTATTTGTTGCTCTTGATCTTGCTACAGTTGTTGAATGTGCAACAGGCTTCGGTCTTGGAGCATCTTCAATGGCTTTGTTCGGAAGAGTAGGTGGTGGTATCTACACCAAAGCTGCTGACGTTGGAGCTGACCTTGTAGGTAAGGTTGAGGCTGGTATTCCTGAGGACGACCCAAGAAACCCTGCTGTAATTGCAGATAACGTAGGTGATAACGTTGGAGACGTTGCTGGAATGGGATCTGACCTGTTTGAGTCTTATGTAGGTTCGATCATTTCTGCTATTACTCTTGCAGCTGTAGCAGCAATGAACACTTCAGATTACGGTGGTTCTTTTGATGAGCAGACTGCTGCTTTATTCCCACTAGTTCTAGCTGGTATCGGTCTTCTTGCTTCAGTGCTTGGGATTTTACTTGTTAGAGGTAAAGAGGGTGGAAACCCTGCTGCTGCACTGAATATGGGAACATACGTAGCAGGTGTAATCGTAATTGTTGCATCCCTTCTTTTGAGTAACGCTATGCTTGGAAGCTTTAACTATGCATATGCAATCATTGCAGGTCTTGCTGTTGGAATTGCAATTGGTAAAGTTACTGAAATATATACCTCTGCCGATTATGGGCATGTTAAAAAGATTGCAGATCAATCTGAGACAGGTGCTGCTACAACAATTATAAGTGGCCTTGGAGTTGGTATGATCTCAACATTCTGGCCAATCATCTTCATCGGTGTTGGAATATTTATCGCATATCAGTTTGCAGGTCTTTATGGAATCGCACTTGCAGCTGTAGGAATGCTTTCAACTACAGGTATGACAGTTGCTGTTGATGCATATGGTCCTGTTTCAGACAATGCCGGCGGTATCGCTGAGATGTCTGAACTACCATCTGAAGTTAGAGATATAACAGATAAACTTGACTCTGTTGGAAATACAACAGCTGCTATCGGTAAAGGTTTTGCAATCGGTTCTGCTGCACTTACTGCACTTGCTTTGTTCGCAGCATTCTCTGAGGTTGCAAATCTTGAAGAAGTAAGCTTAATCGATCCGATTGTAATCATCGGTGTATTTATTGGTGCTATGCTTCCATTCCTTTTCTCTGCAATGACAATGAATTCAGTTGGTAAGGCTGCATTCGAGATGATCGAAGAAGTTAGACGTCAGTTCAGAGAGCACAAAGGAATTATGGAAGGTACTGAAAAGCCTGACTATGCAAGATGCGTACACATTTCAACTGGAGCTGCTCTTAAGGAAATGGTAATGCCTGGTTTGATGGCAATTATCGCACCGCTTGCTGTAGGATTTATCCTTGGATCATCTGCACTTGCAGGTATGCTTGCTGGAGCACTTTCATCAGGTGTTCTACTTGCTATTATGATGGCTAACGCTGGTGGAGCTTGGGATAATGCTAAGAAGTACGTTGAAGAAGGAAACCACGGTGGTAAGGGTTCTGAAACTCATAAGGCTACTGTTGTTGGTGATACTGTCGGCGATCCGTTCAAGGATACATCCGGTCCTTCAATCAATATTCTTATCAAGCTTATGACAATTGTTTCAGTTGTATTTGCACCGCTCTTCGGTTCAGGTCTACTGTAGAATTTAAATAATAGCTAAATAAACAAAATATAAGTGCTGTACGCTTTTATAGAATGTCTAGAATGCAATTGCAAATCTGACCTCTATATTTTAAGCATTACAGCACTTTTTTTAATTGCGATTATTTTATGGCCGTATAGCATTCGCTGGAGGTTTTTATAAAATTCACTGGAGCAAACTTTATTCAGATTTAATTTTATAAACTTAATCACTATTAAATGTAATTTACTTTATTATTATCACTAGTATTTATTCATAAGAAAATTTTAAATATTTTACAAATATCATCCTTTTGGGTGATTTAATGAAAATATAAATTAGGTATAATAAAGGAGACGAGTATAAAACAATAATAAATATAATTTATTTTAAGATTTAGTGAAAAAGGAGGAGAAAAGTAAAATGAAAGACAAAACAACGAAGCTTCTCAGCTTCCTGTTACCCTTCGTAATGCTGCTGGGTATGATACCAACGACAGTGTTTGCAGGGAATTCGAGTACATTAGAGCTCGAAAGTATTACTATTACAGGTGTTCCTATGCCACAAGCCGGCGACAAGGTAAGCGATTATAATAAACCGAATTTTGAATCTGTTTCCATTGCCACTAACCCTACTGGTGCCGTAAAAAAATATTATATCAATTGGTACAATGACGAAGGAAACTACATAACCACCGAAACCTTTGTTGCAGGAACCACCTATAGTTATCGTGTAGCTGTAAAGATGGCAGACGGCTATTGCTGTACTAATCCAAGAGGAATTGATGCCGAATTAAATGGTAAAAAACCGGAAATACTTCCCTTTGGCACTGCATGGAACGGACATACCTATAACTCTTTTGGTATTATGAACAAATATACTGTTCCTGTCACACCAATCGAAAAGACTTATGACCTGACTACTTCCGTAAACGGCGGTAACGGCTCAATCAGCGATAGCAAAACAGGTCTTGCGGAAAATGCAGAAGAAACTGTTATCTTCACTCCTGATACAGGCTACGAAATTGACAATGTTACTGTAAACGGAGTAAAAGCAACAGTAACAGGCAATCAGCTTAAGGTTACAATGACTGAGAATAAGACGGTTGTTGTTATCTACAAGAAAACTGAAACGCAGAATCCAACCACTTACACCATATCTTTCGATATGAATGGTCACGGAACGCAGGTTGACGCTCAGACAGTCAATGAAGGTGCTAAGGCAACCAAGCCTGCTGACTCGACCGCAGAGGGTTATAACTTCAAGGGTTGGTATGCAGATGAAAATCTCACAAATGAGTTTGATTTTGAAACTGCCATTAAAGCAGATACCACGGTTTATGCAAAATGGGAAAAGAAAGCTGATAAGCCGGCAGAGCCGAGCAAGCCTAAAGTAACATTTGATAATAACGGTGGAACAGGATCAATGCCAGATGCTACTGTTGATAAAGGTTCATCTTACACATTACCTGCTTGCACTTTTACCGCACCTACTGGAAAAGAGTTTAAGGCTTGGGAAGTTGGTGGCACTCAAAAGGCAGTCGGGGATAACATTACAGTCAATGTAAACACTACGGTTAAAGCACTTTGGAAAGACAAGCCTGTAATAGTAAATACATCAGTAATGACTATTAAGCCTAATGGTGGTAAATGGGCAGATGGAACAACAACACCTAAAACTTATACAGTAGAAGTAGGTAAGTACTTTACACTACCTGAAGCACCGATAAAGGACGGATATACTTTCCTTTACTGGCAAGGTAGTAAATACAATCCAGGAGAACAATACTTAGTAACAGAATTAGATCATACTTTTACCGCAGTATGGCAGAAAAACGAAGTAAAGCCTGATAATAAGGGAAACACTTCTAGTGTAAATACTAAGAAAGTTGATAAAACATCACTAAAAACAGGCGATAATGGAATGATGTACGTTTATACTTTAGAATTACTAATGGCAGTAGGAGTAATGATTATTCTAAATGCTAGAAGAAATAAGAATAATCTAAGGTCGATTTACAAAAATAATTAAATATAATATTCGTTGGGGTAAACATGCAAAGGTTTGCTCCAACTTTTTTATTTTCGTGAAGCATTGTATAATATCTTAAAAACCAAAACTGTACTGGTTAAATAATTCAAATCTGCATATTTAACTCATGTCAAAAATCTGATATAGTAACAGTACGCAATATTAAATTAATATTAAAGCAATTGTAAATGTATTATTATTAGATTTTGGAGGAAATATGCAAACTTCTCAGAACACAGCAAATGCAAGAAACAACACAACTTATATGCTAGTCGTAAATGGCGTATTCATTGCCCTGACGCTAGTAGCAACATATCTTATTCAGATTAGGCTGCCATTCATCGGAGCAGGCGGTTTAATCCATATGGGGAATGTACCTCTATTTATAGGTGCTTGGCTATTCGGAAGAAAGACTGGAGCTATAGCAGGGGGAATCGGAATGGGACTATTCGACCTTCTCAGTGGCTGGGTATCCTGGTCACCATTCACACTTGTAATAGTAGGACTTATGGGATATGTGATTGGAACAATTGAGGAAAAGCCATTAGTAAAGAATACTCTTGCAAACCGAATAATCGGTATTATTCTGGCGATAATTATCAAAATAGTGGGGTACTACATTGCAGAAGTTATTCTATTCGGAAACTTCCTTGCACCTGTTGGATCAATTCCTGGAAACATCATTCAGGTAGGTGTTGCAGCAGTTATCTCATTATTCTTAATAGTTCCACTGAAGAGAATGGTAAAATAAAACTGAATTTCTATTATCATAATTTTATCTCTACTTATAAAAAAAGGAATATGATCAGATCATATTCCTTTTCCTTTTCTATTAAATAAGCTCTTGTATCATGTTCTCTAAAATATCTTTTGGCAGAACACCTTGGTGCAGTGTATATTTTACTTTTCCAGAATCGTCTTTTGGCACTTCAAAATCATATTCATCAATATATTCTTTAGGTGGAATATATGGCGTTCCATCATTTTTAAAGAATATAAGGGATGGTATATATTGAAATTTATAATTGTCGTATGAGTCGGGATGTTTCACAATATCAACGTATTTAATATAAATTTCGCCATCATATTTGTCGCTTAGTGCTTGAAGAACAGGCTTGAGCTTATGGCAGGCATCACAGTCCTCACTTCCAAATACGAGTATAAGAGGTTTGCCTTCCTTGAAAATAGCATTATAGTCGATAGGTTTATCGGTTTCTATTGTGTTATTGGAATTGCCGCCGTCCTTACTAGAGGAGCTTCCTTCACTGCTATTTTGTGCTTCGGACGACACCTTGTTAGTATCAGTTGAGCTCTTGTTTAAATTTTTGTATGTATAAAGTCCGAATAAGATACCGACAACAACAATTATTAATATTATTGATATAATCTTCTTAATCTGTGTTTTATTCATTGTTCACTTATCTAAAAGAAACGGTTTCAATTCTGGGGAATACATCCAAAAATGAAACCGAGCTTATTGATATTCTAATTAAGTATATTCTAAAGTCTATAACGCTTTATTTATTATTTGTTTTCGAATTTTGCTTCACGTTTCTCTAGGAATGCGCCCATGCCTTCAGCCTTGTCATCTGAACCAAACGCAGCCGTGAAAGTCTCAATTTCAAACCTGCTTGCTGATTTAAGGTCCATATCATAGCCGTTGTTGATTGCAACTTTAGCAGCTCCTACAGCGATAGGGGCCTTTGATATGATGGTCTGTGCAACTTTCACGGCCTCATCCATGAGAGCTTCAGGCTCATATACCTTTTCACAAAGTCCAATTCTCATAGCCTCATCAGCGCCAATGATTCCGGCAGTCATAGTCAAATATTTTGCCATTCCCTTACCAACTAGTCTAGGAAGTCTTTGAGTACCGCCAAATCCTGGAATAATGCCAAGCCCAACCTCAGGTTGACCGAATTTAGCCTTTGTAGATGCAAGTCTGAAATCACATGCCATAGATAGTTCGCATCCTCCGCCAAGAGCAAATCCGTTAACAGCGGCAATAATTGGCTTTTCAATTGCTTCCATATAGTTCATAAGTTTATGCCCGAGGATCATCATATTTCGTCCCTCTAGAGCATTCATTTTGCTCATAGCGGCAATATCAGCACCTGCAACAAAAGCCTTTCCTTCGCCTGTCAGGATTGCGACTCTTGCAGCATCATCACATTCGAACTTAGAAAAAGCATCATATAACTCTTTTAGAACCTCTTCGTTCAAAGCGTTGAGAGCCTTTGGTCTGTCAATTGTAACAAAAGCGATTTGATCCTTCACTTCATACTTAATATTTTGGTACATTTTAATCCTCCATTTTTAGTTAGCTAAAATATTTCTTTAAAACTGGTAGCTAATAGTTTATTTCTAACATCGTTAATATTATAACATACATTCAAATAATTGCAAGCAATTGAGATATAAATAGTTCGGGATAGACTACTCACAAACTCTTTTAATCGTTCGACTGGCAGACAAGCAGTTCGCCATTTTTAAATGAAATTTTGCATATGGGTGAGGATTCGCCTGATAACTTGTCATCTTGAGAAATGCCTAAAATTTCGTTGCTTATTCCCAGTGTGTTTCCATGAGTCAAAGTAGCATTTTCAAGAGTGTATTTGGTGCCACTTATACTTAGCCCAGACACTGAAGCAGAAAAGGGTACTAGCGATATGTATTTATATTCATCTTTTTCAACAAAATATTTTCCTGGCCGAAGCAGTTTTACAGAATTCTTTTCATCCTTTATGGTTATTGGCAAATCATATTTGTACAAAAGAGATATGTTTCCCATGGTGTGGTCGAAACGTCCGCCAAGACCCCCAAGGAGTGTGATCGAAGCTGGCTGTTTTGTTGCTGCTATATCGAGGGCTGCTTCGGTATCTGTCATGTCTTTTTCGGCAGGAAGTGTGATTACCTTTGTATGAGCATCAATTGGGGCAGGAAGGGAAGCAGTGTCAAAATCACCGATGATTAAGTCGGGAGAAATGCCAAGTTTGAACGCATATTCGTAGCCCTTATCTGCTGAAATTACAAAATCAAATTTTTTTGAATTGATTTTAATTTTTTCGATATTTGGTATGTAGCCTGTAAAAATCAGTATATTCATTTACTTCTTAATTCCTTAGTCTATGATAGAATCCTTGTATTCTGATTGGATATATTATATAATATCTAGATGAAATTTAAAAGTAACTAGAGAAGAGGTTTTTATGGATCATGTTAGAATGATTGTCGGCTCAGGACCGATGAAGAAAATTGCCAGACAGAAGTTAAAGGGACATTGGCTAGAAACTGCCGCTGTTTTCATTATATACTCGATATTTTCAAAGGGGCTAAGCCAGATATTTCTTAATAGTAAAAGTGATGTTACGTCAGATGTAGTAACGGCGACAACTGAAAGTTTTGAAAATGTATTCACTATAGCTGCTGTTCTTGCGGTTATTTCATTCTTCCTTGCACCGCCTATATTAGTTGGCTGTACAAAATATATTCTTAAACTTGTGAAGGATGAAGAGGCAAAAGTTTCCGATATACTATACGGATTTAAATGTTATTGGCGAAGTTTTAAACAATACTTCTTGTTTAATTTAATTGTAGCATTACCAATTTTGATTTTAATAGCTATTGCTCTTGTGATAAGTTCGGCAATTTCGCAGAGAGTTGACTCACTACTTCTATCATTTTTGGTTATTATCATAATATTATTATTAGTCTGGTTTGTTTATGCAATAATTATGCAGATAGGATTATTTTTCAAATTCTTTGTAATTGCTGATGAAAAATTTCAATATAATGGAGCAATTGATTCACTGAAAACATGTTTTTCGATGATGTCAGGTAATAAGGCTCACTTGTTTGGAGTTATGATCTCTTTTATAGGTTGGTATTTACTCGCCATTATTCCAGGGTCAATAGCTGCAGCCGTTTTACCACCTGCTGCTTCGCTTATATGGGGAAATGTTATTATACTTATTCCATTTTCATTTGTAAGTGCATATGCTTATGCTACATTTGCAGTTTACTATAGAATTTTGAGGGGAGAACTCAAAATAGATATTGTAGATGAAGAGCCGCATGAGGTTAATAAGGAGTTTTTTAAGGAAGCAGTTCATCAAGAAACCACTCAAACAGATCAAACAGAAACTACCGTTGATATTCCCAAAGATGATAATGATGAAACTAACGCGTAGATAGTATAGATAAAATTATAGGTCAGTTAAGCAATTTCATGCTTTAGCTGACCTTATTTTTTTAATTAAATTTTGAATGTCCTCGGGAAGGTTTGACCTAAGATCAAGCCTTTCTTTTGTTATCGGATGAACTAGAGCTAGTCTGTAGGCGTGTAGGGCCTGTCTGTCAATTAAATCTGGATGAGTATCACCGTAGAGAGAATCACCTACAAGAATATGACCAATTGAGCTCATGTGAACCCTGATCTGATGAGTTCTACCTGTTAAAAGATGAAGCTCAACGACTGTGAATTGGAAATTAGGATTTTCCGAATCAATTCTTTCTAAAACCTTCACTTCTGTCTGTGAAGGATAGCCTCCAGATTCTTCAGCTAGTACAGCTCTTCTTATTTCATCCTGAGATGGTCTACCGATTGGCTTATTTATTAAAAACTCATCTTCCTCTACGATGCCATTTACGACCGCAATGTAATGCTTTTCAATTGTCTTGGCACGCATCTGTTTTGTGATTTCGTTCTGTGAATAGGAATTTTTCCCGACTAGAAGTAGGCCAGATGTATCGGTGTCAAGCCTGTTTATAAATCTGATTTTAAAGCTTTGATCTGTTTCGAGCATGTGATGCATTATGCCGTTGGCAAGAGTATGAGATGGGCATCCCTTTGTCGGATGAACGGTTATGCCATATTGCTTATTTATTACAAGAAGATCATCGTCCTCATACACAATGTCTAAGGGGATGTTCTCTGGCGGAAAATCGCTTTTTTCTTCAGGGAAATCAATGCTTATAATGTCACCGGGTTTGACAGTATGCCAGCCAGGTGTAAGCTCACCATTCTTATAAACAAGATTTTGACGCTTTAGCTTGCCCATGAGACGGCTAGAAAAATTGAATCTTGTACGGATTATATTTTTTATAGGAAGACCATTATCTCCATCTCTAACTTCATATGTTAATTTTGCCATATTTGAATATCCTTAATTAGCCTTATATAGAACACAAGCCATACAACATGCTAAACATGCTAACACAACAGCCTTGCTCTGCGATCGTTATTGTTTATCGTTTGTTTACAATAAAAATTTGCTCTTTACCTTTGTCCAGAAATCATAGTTATCAAATCTCAAGAGTTTAACCTTTTTATCTCCCATAGAAACTTTGATGGAATCAACAGGGGAATAATTCTTGCAGTATCCATCAAAAATGATACGAAGGGGTTTTTCGCTACTTCTACCGTCTGGAATGATGCCGAGTTCAAGTTCCGGTGGCAACAAAATACTCGAAGTGAATGATCGATATGCTATCGTATTCATCGGGGCTATCGGGGTGAGCTGCAAAACATTAACACGAGGATCGACGATTGAACCTCCAAGTGAATAATTGTATGCTGTAGAGCCTGCTGGTGTTGCAATTATAACGCCGTCTCCAGAGAATCTCTGTATGAAACTTCCGCCAATTGACATATTGAGGTGGATTGAGTGGTTGTCGTTGCTTTTAATAGCAATTTCGTTAAGTCCCGTATGGTTTGATATTACACCATTAGAATCCACTCTTATATCAACTGTGGAAAGCTCTTGTATGGAAAACCTATTTTGTCCATAGTTGAAGATGAAGTCGTCAAGTTGGCTAGGCATAAGTTCTTGGAAGAAGCCTAGGTGCCCCGTGTTTATCCCAATAAAGGGAACATCAGGGAAATCAAATTGATGAATTGCCTCAAGTAGTGTTCCATCGCCGCCGATTACGACTACAAGTTCGGTATCCTCCTGAAGAGAGTTGTGTACGGGATAGCCTGATTTTTCGAGTTTTTCCTCAAGCCTAGTACGAGTTTCAACGGAGGCAGCTATTTTGTTTGAATAAAGAAATATCCCGTTTTTTTTCATTTGTATAGCCTTTCGAGTTCATCTAAAAGGGTGTTAAATGTTTGCATTGCCTCTGAAACAGGTTTTGTTGATGTCATATCTACACCAGCTATTTTCAAGAGATCTACAGGGTACTTGCTACTGCCAAGGGATAGGAACTTAAGATAATCATCTCTTTCCTTCTCACCACCCTCAAGTATTCTCTTGGAAAGTGATGTTGCAGCAGAAAATCCAGTAGCGTATTGATATACGTAGTAGGCTCTATAAAAATGCGGGATGCGTGCCCATTCGTACTTGATATAGTCATCTTTTTCGATTGAGTTACCATAATATTTTTGGTTGAGTTTCTCATATTCTTCGTTTAGCCAGGAAGGTGTGAGACTGCCGTTATTTTCTACATAATCATGACACATATGTTCAAATTCAGCAAACATCGTCTGCCTAAATAGAGTAGCTCTAAACTGCTCAAGATAAAAGTTTATGAGATACTTACGAACTTCTATGTCTTTTTCATTCTCAAGCAGGTATTTGATCAGCAGGGATTCGTTAACCGTAGATGCCACTTCTGCTGTAAATATGCTATGATCGCCGTATGTGTATGGTTGAGTTTTTCTTGTGTAATACGAATGCATTGAGTGACCCATTTCGTGAATTAGTGTAAACACATCGTTGAGGGTGTCCGTGTAATTCATAAGGGAATAGGGCATGCTGTTATATGATCCGAAACTATAGGCTCCGCTGGTCTTCCCAGGGGTCTCATACACATCGATCCATCTGCTGTCTATTCCATTTTTGAGAGCATTGCAATAGTCATTCCCAAGAGGAGATAATGCTTTAAGAACAATATCGACTCCATCTTCAAATGGATATTCATTTTCTGGCAATTCAACCAATGGAACATAAACATCCCACATGTGTTGGTTTTCAATGCCTAGAACCTTTTTTCTTAGGGACATATAACGGTGAAGGTTAGTGAGATTATCGCTGACTACTTTAACCAAATTATCGTAAACTGACTCTGGAATGTTGTCAGGGTAGAGAGAAGCATTCCTAGCGGAAGGGTATTTTCTTATCTGTGATCTAACAACGTCATTTTTAACGCTGTACGCATATGTGCTTGAAATAGTATTGATTAGTTTTTCGTAAGTTTGATAAATTTTTTCAAATGCATTCTTCCTCACATCTCGGTTATGAGACTGCATCATGGTTATGTAGTTACCGTGGGTGAGCTCGACTGAATTTCCTTTCTCATCCACAATTTCCCCAAACTTCATATCTGCATTATTTAGCATATTAAAGATAGCATGAGGTGCAGAATTTACCTGGCTCAGACTTGCAAGGATGTTCTCTTCTTCCTCACTAAGTACATGACTTTGGTTGCGCAAAAGAGTTTCAAGCATGTGAGAATACTGATCAAGACCTTGTTCTTCTGACATAAACTCTCTTATTTTTGCCTCGCTTGCTTCAAGAATCTCCGGTATGAAAAAACTTAGATCACTGCCGAGTTTCGCTAAAGTGCTTGTAATCATGTCGAGATTTTTTTGCCTTTTGCTATCTCTGTTGTCCTCATCCATTCTCATGCGAGCATATACAAAGGCTTTTTCTAGAAGTATATCGATTTCCTCCATTGCCCTTAATGACGCGAGAAGGGAAGAAGAACTTTTCATTACTGAACCCTTCCTCTTTAGAAATTCTTGAGTCAATTTTTCAGCCGTATCTATGTCATTCTCCCAAAGTTTGTCATTAGAATACATTTCTTCTAAATTCCAACGGTATTTTATATCTATATCATTCCTATTTTCATAAAATTTATTGCCCATTTTTACCTCCGATGTTGTATAATGGTATATTGACATGTTAATTATATCATAGATTTGGAGGGATTGTATATATGGATAACAGGCCTATAGGGTTTTTTGATTCAGGTCTTGGAGGGCTGACAAGTATACCCCATATGATCAAAACTCTTCCCAATGAGAGCATAATATTTTTTGGAGATACAGCGAGAACCCCCTATGGTTCAAAATCGCCTGAGACAATCAAGCTGTTTACAGAACAAATAGGGGATTTTCTTGTAAATGAAGGTGTTAAGATGATAGTTATTGCATGTAATACTGTAAGTGCAACAGCTCTTGAAACACTGAGGAATAGATTTCCGGACATACCTGTAGTCGGTGTGATTTCGCCGACCGCCAGGGTGATTGCAAATACTTGCACTAAACACGACAAAATAGGGATCATGGCAACCAAGGTCACCGTTTCAAGCGGAGCGTATGAGAAAAAAATAAAGGAGAAAAATTCGGAAATAAGGGTAAACACAATAGCCTGTCCAGCGCTTGTGCCGCTGATCGAGGAGGGAATAATCGACAACCAGATTATGGATTTGACACTTAAATACTATCTGGATGATTTTATAACAACAAAAAACATCGATACCCTTGTGCTCGGATGCACGCATTATCCTCTTGTTGCTGAGAATATAAGGAAATTATATCCGGATATCAAACTAATAAGTTCATCCAAAGAGGTGGTTGAGGCTATTAGAATAGAACTCGAAAAACGAGATGCGTTTTCAGACAGAAAGGCTTTTGATAACAGGTTTTTTGCAAGCGACCTTTCAGAAAATTTTGTCAGAATGATAGAAACAATACTCGGAGAGGATAAGGACTCACTAAATATAAATTTTAAGAACCTGGATATCTAACATCAAGAAAGAGGACAACGTAGTATAGATGGATAAAAATAGATTTTATGAATTGATAGATATTGAAACACCTGAAGATTTTAAGTTTTATGATAATATAGAGAATTTGATCGAATCGGACGAGGAGTGGGACATAGATATTTTGTCACCGCTTCTAATTGAAATTCCAAGCGATTTGATGGTAGATCTCCTTGATGAATACTTTAAGAGTCTTCTCGATAGGCTTCCCGATGATGAAACTGACCTTTATACGCTAATATACAATATAGGCAGGACGATGAAGGCAGTTGTAAATTCTGACGGAATCGAAGGGGAATCCGAGCAAGATTCCTTGCGCTTTGGTGGAGTCAAATCCAAAGATGCGAAAAGGCGTCTAGGATATGAGCTTAAAAAATTCTCTGATTGGTACTCACGTACTGACATAGTTGAGGTTAAAAATTTGGAAAGTGGCACAGAGTTTAGAACTCCACTGAGGGATGCCCTCGGCTTGATTTCACTTGAAAAACTTGGGATGGGGTCATACTCATATAATTTTGATAAATGCAATGATTATGAACTTGATGAATATATATTGAGTTTTACAGATTTAGCAGCGGACGACGAAACGGATAATGCAGGGGAGGATAATGAGAGATAATTTTGATAAAAATCAATATAGACTCGGAATGATGTCGACATTGTTTTGTGGTGTCCTCTGGGGCTTACTCCCCATATATTGGGATGCGCTCAAACCGATTAGCTCATTTACCATAATTATCTACAGAATAGTTTTGATGTCCATAATGTGCTATATAATCTGCTGTTTTACCATAGGGCCTGTTAAAGTGTTCAGGCAAATGTTTGAGGACAAGAAAAAACTTTTAGTTTACCTACTTGCAGGCATTCTGATTACCATAAACTGGTCTACATACATATGGGCTGTTAATGCAGGATATGTTATTCAAACATGTATGGGTTACTTTATTGAACCCCTCATGGTCTGTATATCTGGTAAAATATTTTTCCACGAAAAAATGAATAATTTCAAAAGAGCGGCTATAGGATTTGCACTTGTGGGACTTGCAATAATGATAATTGGTTATAGGGAGATGCCGGTCATAGCACTTGGACTAGCACTCAGCTTCGCGTCATATGCCGCTATCAAGAAAACATATAAATTACCCGTTATGCAGGCACTGTTTTACGAAACCGCCATCCTCGTTCCCATAGTATTAATCATCATTTGCTATACAGAATTGGCAGGACACGGACTTGCTGGAAATATTGAAACGAAGAAAATTATTCTTATGTCGTTATGCGGAATATTAACCGCTGCACCTATGGGTCTTTTTTCTTTTGCAGCATCAAAGCTTCCACTCGTGACACTGGGATTGACCGAGTACTTATCACCATCAATATCACTACTGCTCGGCATATACTACTTTAGAGAGCCATTTGATGTAATTCAATTTTCAGCCTTTGTAAGCATTTGGATAGGACTTGCGTTCTTCAGCTACGGCGAATACAAGGATTATCGTTAATATTTGTAGGAGAAATCAGTATTGGAAGAGAATAGAAAAATAGGCTCATTTGCAATTGCTATGATATATGTCGGATCGATCATAGGCGCTGGATTTGCATCGGGTAGAGAAATCTGGCAATATTTTGGCGTGTTTGGGAAAATGGGAATTATTGGGCTACTGCTTGCAGGCTGTCTATTCATAATCTTTGGCATAATGCTCGTATATATCGGGAGAAAAATCAACTCAAATGATATGGGAAAAGTTATTTTGCCATTTGAGAACAAAACAGCTGCTTCGGCTCTTGGATATGTGCTTGCTGTGGTAATCTTTGTCCCACTTGTTACGATGTCTGCAGCGGGTGGAGCGTTTGTATCACAGCAATTTGGAATACATAGGGCAATTGGTGGATTGGCAATAGTTGTAATGGTGATTTTTACGGTACTAGGAAATTTCGAAAGGATTTCAAAGGTCTTTAATTGGCTAATGCCAATTTTGGTCTTTGTAGTGGCTGGTGGATCGTTCTATATTATTTTGTTCCATACGCCTAATTCTTCAATGGATTACACAGCAAAGCCTAGCCCGCTGGCACCTAAGTGGTATTTGTCAGCACTTGTATATCTGGCATATAACTTCATTGGAACAATACCTATGATGTCTAAGGCGGGAATGCAGGGATATAGCACGAAAACTGTCATTAGGGGAGCTGCTCTTGGTGGGTTTATCCTATTTGTGATGGCTTTTTCGCTTAATTTAGCGTTGGCGAAGGATCCTATGTTTGCTGACAGTCTTGACCTGCCGATGCTTGGCATGGTAGGAAGGGTTTCCTATGCCTTTAACTTCATATACAGTATAGTTCTATTTTTTGCCATATATTCTGCTGCAACCAGCACATTTTATGGAGTCACCACAAAGATTAAAGAAGGAAAATATAAAAATTATATAATAGTTGCTTTGGCAATTATAGGTTTCTTTCTTGGGCTTGCAGGATTTAGACGCATTGTAGCAATAGTCTTTCCTATAATAGGAATAATAGGATTTTTAATAATTTTCATGATAATTATTAATTTTTTTAGGGTATATAAGGGTCATGGAACAAAATTTAAAGAATAATAAGAACGAAAAGCATGAAGAATTTTCCGCAAGCATCTATCATAGTTTTCCGGGACAGGATAGATTCGGATTTCCTGAATATCTCGCAAGGGTGACGTCGGGCTTTGGCGGAGAGACTTTTTTAATATTTGGATCTGAAAAGACTGCTCTTTACGACTGTGGCATGGCTTACGCCGCAAATGGCACTATCGATAATATTCATAGGGAACTAAGGTCGCATGGAAAAAGTAAGCTAGACTTTATTTTGCTCTCACACACACATTATGACCACATAGGTGCTCTTCCATATATTTTGCAGGAATGGCCTGATGCAACTGTTTATGCTGCTGAGAAAGCAAAATCAGTTTTTAAAAGCGAGGGTGCTCGAAGAACTATGAAGCGCCTTGGAGAGGCAGCGTACGAGGAATTCCAAACTGCATATGGAACGGATTTTGAAAAGCATGAAATCCCTGACATCATAACGGATGGCCTAAGGGTCGACGTTGTATGTAAAGACGGTGATGTTATCGATCTAGGTGATATCAAAATTAGAGTGATGGAGTGTAGGGGGCATACGGACTGTTCTCTTGTATTTGCACTTGAGCCTATGCGTTTGTTACTCACATGTGAGAGCACAGGAGTCCTAAGGAACAAAGACGTCCTTCACACAGCCTTTGTTAAGAACTATTGGGAGAGCGTAGAATCAGCGAAGAAGTGCAAAGCATACGGAGCCTCGCAGCTGATGATTCCACATTTTGGGCTAACTCCAAAGGGGTATACAGATGAATTTTTCGATTGGTATATGAGTTTGGCTGAGAAAGAGAAAAATCTTATTTTGTGCAACTACAAAAAAGGACTATCAAGGGATGAAATTTTTCAAAAATACAAAGAAGCTTATTGGAGTGAGGAACGTGGAAACGCCCAGCCTTATGCTGCATTTGAAGAAAATGGCAAACATATAATAAATAACATTATTAAATTATACAAAGATTATGAATGATATGAAAAAGTATTGAGGAGTTATAAGAATGCTTGAAATAAAAAATTTATCAAATGGGATCAGATTGATTATGGACCCTGTGAAAGAAGTTGAATCTGTAACCCTAGGGATTTGGATAAAGACGGGTTCTCTATATGAAGAGAAAAAATACGCAGGGGTATCGCATTTTGTTGAACATATGATGTTTAAGGGAACTGAGAAGAGGACTTATTCTGATATATCTAGGGAAATCGATAGAATTGGTGGGAGCATCAATGCCTTCACGGGAAAGGAAGCTACTTGTTACCATGTAAAACTCGTTTCTTCCAAGCTTTTTGAGGGTGCAGATGTTCTTGTGGACATGGTCGAAAATTCAATCTTCCCCAAAGAAGAGATGAATAAGGAGAGATATGTCATTGAAGAAGAGATCAAGATGACACTTGATTCGCCAGAGGACCTAGCGCACGATTTGTCCACTGAGCTAATTTTCAAGGGCAATCCTCTTGGGAATTCAATAATCGGCACTCCTACTAGCCTTAAGAGGATTACTCAGAATGTAATGCGAGATTACGTCAAAAAAAGATATACAAAGGATAATATCATAGTCAGTATTGCCGGTAAATTCAACGAAGACGAAGTGATTTCTTACTTCGAAAATCAATTTGAGAAACTTGACCCGGTTGCGGATGAAATCTCTTTTGTTGAATCAGAATATAGGCCTAATATTAAGGTTGTGCAAAAAGACATAGAGCAGTGTAATCTCTGCATGGGCCTTCCGACTTTTGGTATAGAAGATAGCAGATACTATCCTATGCAGGTTCTTAATAATATTTTGGGAGGGACTATGAGTTCGAGGCTCTTTAGGAATATCCGGGAAGAGCAAGGCTTAGCTTATTCAATTTTCTCGATGGTCGCCTCATACAAGGATCTTGGATACTTTAAGATATATGCGGGGCTGAACCGAAGTAAGGTTGCGGATGCGATTAGAGGCATTAAGCACGAGATTTCACTCTTAGCTGATAAGGGCATTGAGGATGACGAACTTGAGGCATCAAAGGAGCAGCTTAAAGCCGGTTTTGTATTCAGCCAGGAGAGCACGGCATCAAGGATGTTGACAAATGGTAGGATGGCGATTCTACTTGATAGGGTTATGCCGATTGAAGAAATTGTAAATGCCTATGACTCGATAACAAAATCCGAGGTTGAGGATTTGATTTCAATTATTTCGGATTTCACAAAATATTCTGCTGTTGCAGTGACGGGCAGGGAGCGTCTGGATTTGAGAAAGATGATGGTGTCTAAATGACCTATGTAAAAATTTTTTCGAAAAGCGGGGAAATCCCCAAATATGAAACTGAAAATTCGGCTGGTCTTGATCTGAGAGCTATGCTTGATGAGCCGCTGACAATAAAACCCATGGAAAGAGTGCTAATTCCAACTGGCATTTTTCTTGAAATTCCAAATGGATTTGAGGGACAGGTAAGAGCTAGGAGCGGCTTGTCGATAAAAAACGGCCTCACTATGGTAAACGGTGTCGGTACAGTTGATGCGGACTACAGGGGAGAACTAAAGGTTCCGATGATCAACCTGGGAAGTGAGGATTTTACTGTTGAATCAGGCGATCGCATAGCACAGATCGTTTTTGCAAGATATGAAAGTGTAAAATTTGAACCCGTGGATTCTGTTGAAAGTTTGGAGAAAACAAAGCGCGGAGCCGGAGGGTTCGGGCATACAGGAAGGTAACTCTATGATTCTTAGAGAAGATATTGAAAATAGAGAATACGAAATTTTAAGTGAAAATGCAGCAAAGTCTCGAGAATCAAAAGGAAGAGACTCAGTCGAGACACCTTGCAAGTATAGAACTGATTTTCAAAGGGATAGAGATCGCATCATACATTCGAAAGCATTTAGAAGACTGATGCACAAAACACAGGTTTTTCTTTCGCCTGAGGGTGACCACTATAGAACAAGACTGACTCACACACTAGAGGTTGCACAGATTGCAAGAACAATTTCTCGAATATTACAGTTGAATGAAGATCTAACTGAGGCCATTGCAATGGGTCATGATCTTGGGCATACCCCGTTTGGACACAGCGGTGAAAAAGTTTTAAATCAGATCCACCCCGGTGGTTTTAGGCATAATGTTCAGAGCCTCAGAGTTGTTGAAAAGATTGAGGGAACGAGCAGCACAAGGGGACTCAATTTAACGTGGGAAGTCAGAGACGGCATAGTAAATCACACAGGTTCACTTAAGGCAGCAACCCTCGAAGGACAGGTTGTTAATTTAAGTGACCGAATTGCATACATAAACCACGATATAGATGATGCAATAAGGAGTGGTGCGATCACCTTTGATATGCTCCCGAAGAAACCCGTTGCCTTCTTCGGCGAAAGAAAGAGCCAAAGGATTACAAAAATGATAGAAAGCGTAATTTCCTACAGTGATGGTAGAGATAGAATCGGAATGGACACTGTGGACAATAAGATGCTTTTGGAACTCAGATCATTTATGTTTGAGCATGTTTATAATAATGCAGATGTTAAAAAAAAGGACGATATAAAAAGAGCTGAGGATATCATAAAATTTCTATATTACTATTACATTGATCATGTTGATGAACTACCTGATGATATGATTGAAATTGCAAAAGAAGAGGGTGTTCATGTGGCAGCAAAAGATTATGTAGCAGGTATGACGGATCGGTTTGCAATGAATAAATATGAGGAGTTGAGGTAATGAGAGCATCATATTCTCATCAAAGCATTGAAAATTTAAAAGCAGAAATAGACATTGTAGAGGTTATAAGCAATGCTATACAACTTAAGAAAACAGGGGCTAACTACAAGGCTTGCTGTCCATTTCATGGTGAAAAGACACCTTCTTTTGTAGTGTCACCTGATAAACAAATTTTTAAATGTTTTGGATGCGGAGTATCAGGAGATGCAATCGAATTCGTTAAGAAATATTATAATCTAGACTTTATTGAAGCAATAGAGAAGATCGCCAAGGATAAGGGCTTTACCCTTGAAAAGACCGCATATGATGACAGCAAAGACGTGTATTACAAAGCAAACAAGGACGCAGCCAGATATTTTGTGAGATCGCTTTTGTCAAGGCATAACGAAGCAATGCACTACCTAACTGACGTCAGGAAGATGGATATTGATATTATCACGAAGTTTGGAATTGGGTATGCTGATGAAAAATGGGACAGTCTATACAATCATATGGCCGCCCTTGGATATGACGAAAAGACTCTTTCTGAGTTAGGTTTAATATCTGTAAATAAGGGTAGAAAATATGACAGATTCAGAAATAGAGTGATTTTTCCGATAATCAGTACTAATGGAAGGGTCATAGGTTTTGGCGGAAGAACTTTGGATAATCAGGGAGCTAAATATATAAACTCACCTGAAAATCCGATATTCCATAAGAGCAACAATTTGTTTTCGCTAAATTTTGCCAGAGAATATTTGCGTAATTCAGATTTTTTGATAGTTGTAGAGGGCTATATGGATGCGATTGGGCTCTACCAGTGTGGTATCAAAAATGTCGTTGCAACGCTTGGAACCGCTCTAACAGAAAACCATGGTAAAATTTTGAAAAGATATTCCAAGAAGATTGTGCTTTCTTATGATTCTGATGATGCAGGCAGGAATGCGGCGTATAAGGGTGTAGATGTCCTAAGAGATGCTGGTGTTTCGGTTTCTGTATTACACGTGGACGACGGTAAAGATCCTGACGAATATGTTAAAACACACGGCAAAGAAGAATTTTTAAATTTGGTTTCTAATGCCGTGAGTGGTACGGATTATCAACTTAGACATATTGCAAGAGATTACGATCTCACAACTGGTGATGGTAAAATTGGCTATGTTAAATCATTGTCTGCTATTTTTGAAAAATTATCTCCCGTTGAAAGAGAAGTATATGCACAGAAGGTTGGTCGATCGCTTGATCTTGATTACAAAAATATTTTGTTCCAGATAGGGAACCAGGGTAAGACTGAAGCATCAAAGCGAATTGAGAAAACCGTTGAAACAGGGGACAGGAATCTTTCTACGACGGAAAAAGTCCTGTTCAAAATATTCTTTATGGACGGCAGTTATTTTGTTAAGTTCAAAGAGCATGAGTTTTCAGATGGTGTTATAACAACGGAGATGGGAAGAGAAATTTTTTCCTTGATTGAGAATGAGATTAGCGCCTCGGACGGATTTCTAGATGAGAATAGAATTAAGGATGCAATGAACCCGGAAGAGGGGTATAAGATTGACGAGATAATCAGCGGTGTTCCAATTGTGGATGTCGAAAGTTCTTTTGTCGATTGCATGAGCAGTGCGAGACTTGCTGAACTTGGTGCAAAGGAAAGGCGGATTCTTGATATAATTGCGCTTGCTGATGAGGAAGAAGAAGGACAGGAAGCCGAGAGGCTACAGATTAAATTAATGAAGATACAAAAAGAGATTAAGAAACTAAGAGGGGGAGTAGATTTATGAGTCAAGAAAAAGTCTGTGGAGATAATATGAGTCATACTGATAAGTCTGCTTTGGTGTTCGATTCATCTGAAATTGAGAAGATGAATCCGACTGAAATTAAGAATTATGTCATCAAACAGCTTGCAATCGAGGCGGATAAAAAGAAAAAGAGGTTGACATATGCAGATGTTGCAAATTATCTTGAAGAGATTGACCTTGACAAGAATGTTCTAGATGACATATATGAGACTTTGCTCTCTAATGGCGTTGAAATCGGTGGAACTCAGCCTGAAGACTTTTCGGAAATCCTTGAAAAAGATGATGCTGATGATGATGAAGACGATGGTATTGTTGTGAACGAGTCAGGTGAGGTAGATATCGATGCAACACTGCCTAAGGGGATAAATATAGATGACCCTGTGAGGATGTATCTCAAGGAAATCGGCAAGGTTCATCTGCTTACGGCAGAGGAGGAAATCGAACTTGCTAAGAGAATGGAAGCTGGAGATGAATTAGCAAAGAAAATGCTTTGCGAAGCAAACCTCAGACTTGTTGTAAGTATCGCCAAGAGATATGTCGGCAGAGGAATGCTATTTCTCGATTTGATTCAGGAGGGAAATCTCGGGCTTATTAAGGCAGTAGACAAATTTGACTACAGAAAGGGATATAAGTTTTCGACCTATGCTACATGGTGGATAAGACAGGCAATTACGAGGTCTATAGCGGATCAGGCAAGAACCATCAGAATACCTGTTCATATGGTTGAAACGATCAATAAGTTAATCAGGGTTTCAAGACAACTCTTGCAGAATTATGGTAGAGAGCCGCTGCCAGAGGAAATCGCTCTAGAGATGGGAATAACTGTTGAAAAGGTTAGGGAAATTCAGAAAATTGCTTTAGAGCCAGTTTCTCTTGAAACGCCTATAGGTGAGGAAGAAGATAGCCATCTTGGAGATTTTATACCAGATGATGATGCACCTTCGCCATCTGAGGCTGCTGCTTTCTCAATGCTGAAAGAACAACTTCTCGACGTACTTGATACTCTCACCGAAAGAGAGAAGAAAGTGTTAATGCTCAGATTTGGTATTGAGGATGGAAGAGCAAGGACACTTGAGGAAGTGGGCAAAGAATTCTCAGTAACCAGAGAAAGAATAAGGCAGATAGAGTCGAAAGCATTGAAAAAGCTGAGACATCCTAGCAGATCCAAGAAACTCAAAGATTACTTAGAGTAGAATATTAAATAAATTGCAAGTATTATGTTAAGCGAAAGATTAGAAACAATTGCTGATTTAATAGAATATGGAGAAACCATGGCAGACATAGGCACTGACCATGGTTTTTTGCCAGTCCATCTGATAAAATCGGGCAAATGTACCAATGCCATTGCTACAGATATTAGTAAAAATTCGTTAAAAAAAGCGGAGGAGCTAATTATCTCTGAAGGGCTAATAAATGAATGCTCGGCTAGAGTTGGTAATGGACTTGCGCCGATTGGTATAGGAGAGGTTGATGATGCTGTAATTGCAGGCATGGGCGGTATACTTATGGCTGAAATTCTTTCTGCTGATATAGGGAAATCTCATTCATTTAAGAAGATCATTCTTCAGCCGAGAAGCAAGATATCCTATCTGAGAAAGTGGATTAGAGATAATGGATTTTCTATCACAAAAGAGAGAATAGCCAAGGAAGGCGAGAGATTTTGTGAAATACTTCTTGTAGAGCCCTGTGAAAATTCTAATATACAAGTGGAAAATAATTTAGAAGCTTATTCGGAGGATGAATTTTTACTAACGGACTTCTTTCCAGAAACCTTAATCTACGAACCCAACGAATTAACATTAGAATATTTGCAGTATCATCTGATAAAGAATGAAGCTATTTTAACTAAATTAAAAAACAACATGTCTAAGAATACTGAAGGCGTTATCAATACTGTAAATGATGCTAAACTAAGGCATTTTGAGTCGATTGTTAGGCATCTCAAAATGCTAATCAAAAAATATGAGGAGACAAAATTTAGCGATGCTTATTAAAGAAATTTTTAAAAGTTTTAACGAGATAATTCCAACCGAGAATGCTGCTGAATGGGATAACTCAGGTGAACAAATCCAATTTTCTAACGAAGTCGTAAATTCTGTTCTTACTACTCTTGAAGTTACGGATGAGGTTATTAACGAAGCGATATCAAAAGATTGCAACCTTATTTTGTCGCATCATCCGCTGCTTTTTTCAAAGGTGAATGTGATATCAGATGACGATCCGAAGGCTAGAATGCTGATAAAACTGATTTCAAACAAAATATCCGTCTTCTCTGCACATACGAATTATGATGTTGCTAATGGCGGTACGAGCGATTACCTGGCTAAACAGCTTGGCCTAAAAGATGTGAGCACTATAGAGGGCAGTGAAGGCTTTGCAATGACTGGGTATCTTCAGGAAAGGATGAGTTTAGAGGAATTTATCAAAATGGCTTGTGAATCTACAGGGACGCCTTTGAATGAGGTAAGGTTTACAGGCGTCAGGGGAAACCTTGTGCACAAAATAGGTTTATGCGCGGGCTCAGGTTCGGATTTTATTCTTAATGCATTTAATGCTGACTGCGATGTTTTCTTGACGGGGGATGTAAAATATCATAGTGCTCAGGATAGTTTGGAACTAGGGATGGCTGTTGTTGATATGGGACATTATCATACGGAAAAATTTTTTGCAGTTGAGGCTGCAAAGATTTATGGAGATAGGATAAATTCTAGAACGAATACTTCTATTGAATTTATTCCTAGTAAAGTTGATGTGAATCCTTTTTTTATGTTATAATGTACGACTAGGTAAACCAGGCAGTCGCGTGATCTTCGATTTTCGAAGCATGAGGAAAGTCCGGGCTCCACAGGGTGAGGATGCCAGATAACTTCTGGCGTAGGTAACTATAGGGAAAGTGCAACAGAAACATTCCGCCGAAACGGGTAATGCCGTGGTAAGGTTGAAATGGTGAGGTAAGAGCTCACCGTCATCTCGGAGACGAGGTGGACGTGTAAACCCCATCCGGAGCAAGGTCAAATAGGGCATTAGGTTGGCGACCCGTCACAGCCCGTTAGGTAGACCGCATGAGCGTGCAGCGATGTTACGCCTTAGATAGATGATTGCCTAATACAGAACCCGGCTTATGGTTTGCCTATTTTGTTTGATTATTACCTCCCCTGACAGGGAGGTGTTTGATTTGTATAGAATTAAAATAAGGAGGAATTTGTTTGAACCAAATAGAGAAAAACACAGAAAAAACAAATAAAATGGGCACGATGCCCATTGGTTCGCTGCTTTTATCTATGGCATGGCCACCTACACTTTCTATGAGTATAAACGCTCTTTATAATATAGTTGACAGCGTTTTTGTAGCTATGTTGAGCGAGGGGGCACTGACAGCTGTTTCGCTTGTTATGCCACTTCAGATGCTCATGGTAGCACTTGGTGTTGGTACTGGTGTCGGAGTAAATTCCTTAATTGCAAGGAGGCTTGGTGAACAGCGAGTGAATGAAGCAAGTCTTGCTGCCAGTATTGGCATTAGGCTATCTTTTGTCAATTATTTTGTCGTTGCATTGATTGGCATATTTCTATCTTCTACATTCATAGGAGCATTTACAAGCGATGAGTCTGTATTTTTCGATGCCACTACATATCTTAAGATAATAACAATCGGTTCTTTCTTCTTTATGTTACAGCTCTCGATGGAAAAGATAATACAGTCAACTGGTCAGATGGTTTTATCAATGATAGTAACGATAACAGGTGCACTCGTGAACTTGATTTTGGATCCTATTTTGATTTTTGGCCTTGTAGGAGCACCGAAACTTGGAATCGCTGGAGCTGCAATTGCAACCGTGATAGGGCAGGCAGCTTCTGCTTCTGTGGCTCTTTTCATTTGCCTGAAAAAAATAAGCAGTATTCATATAAAACTTTTGGGATTCAATGTCGACAGAAAGACAATAAGCGATATTTACAATGTAGGACTGCCATCAATGGTTATGATGTCGATAAATTCAATAATGGTTCTTGGATATAACGCGATACTAGCCGCACATGCTACTGCCATCGCTGTTCTTGGAATTTACTTTAAGCTGCAGTCGATAATCCTGATGCCAGTATTTGGAGTGAACCAGGCTGCAATGCCAATCTTAGGGTATAATTTCGGAGCAAGAAACAAAGCACGATTCATGGAGACATACAGGAAGGCCTTGGGGGCTTCAGTCGTGATAATGATAATAGGTATGGCAGCATTTCAGATATTCCCAAGAGAGCTCTTGATGATTTTCAGTGCATCGGATAATATGTACAAAATAGGTATACCTGCACTTAGAATTATAAGTCTGTGCTTTATACCAGCCGCGTTCGGAATTATGAGATCAACGGTTTTCCAGGCTACCGGGAACGGAATTTACAGCTTAATCGCTTCAGTTGTTAGGCAGCTTATCGGAATTTTGCCTATTGCATATATACTGATGCAAATAGACGGTGTAACACTATCGTGGTATTCATTCCCAATTGCTGAGATTATTGGGTTTGTGCTTTCCACAATTCTTTTCCGCAAACTGTATAATACTAAGATTAGTCAACTTGAGGCGCTATAAACTGGAGCCTGAATGCTTGAACAGAACAGTGTTTTGTAGTATAATTTAAACATAGATAGAGACAAATGAGGAGGTGTCCATGGGTAGACACGGAACTATAGCAGGAAGAAAGGCGGCTCAAGATTCAAAGAGGGCTGCAATGTTCACAAAATACGCAAAGGCCATCACGGTTGCCGCTAAAGATGGTGGAGATCCAGATTACAATGCTGGGTTGAGGCTTGCGATTGAAAAAGCAAGGGCCATCAGTATGCCAAATGACAATATCCAAAGGGCTATCAAAAAGGGAACTGGTGAACTCGAGGGTGTAAATTACGAGGAATCAGTTTTTGAAGGATATGGCCCTGGTGGAGTGGCAATTATAGTTGATTGCTTGACGGACAATAATAATAGAACGACATCTTTTGTTCGTTCGACATTTGACAAATACGGTGGGAATCTCGGTACACCGGGTTGTGTTTCATACATGTTTTCTAGGAAGGGTATAATCCTTATAGAAAGAGATGATAGCATGGATGAAGACGAAATCATGGAGGTTGCTATTGATGCAGGTGCGGAAGATATGATTTCAGGTGATGATACTTTTGAAATTCAAACTGATCCTGCTACATATACTGATGTACACAATGCAATTGTTAAAGCTGGATATACCCCTTTTGAATCCGATATCGAATATGTTCCATCAATGGAAGCAACTCCAAAGGATGAGGACTTGAACAAGTTGAAAAAACTTATAGACATACTGGAGGATAATGACGACATTCAAAAAGTACATAATAATTGTGCTGTAGACTTATATGAGTAATTGAATTTTAAACCTAGAACTCTCGTTAAGGAACCATAATTGAACCTACATTATTTTATTGGGAATCCGGAGTCTTTCATTTGATGACATGCCTTTTTAGGACTTCAGAGATTGAAAGCAGGATACCCACCTATCGACAGATAGGCATCAATTATATCCTGACGGAGCTTCCGGGTTTTTTTATAAAATAATATCCTCTAATTTTACTTTCAGAATTTAGGGTATTATAAGTTGATGTTTAATATGTATATGAGGAGAATCAATTGCCTGATACGGATAAAAAATCAAAAAAAGAAAAGCTTATAGCAATAGATGGTACTAGCCTTATTTATAGGTTCTTTTTTGCTATCCAAAACGAAATGAGAAATAAGGAGGGGCAGAGCACACGCGGTACTTACGGATTCTTGTCTATGGTATTTAAACTCATAGAAGACTATAATCCCGACTATTTTGTGGTTGCTTGGGACCTTAAGGGGCCAACTTTTAGGCATAAGAAGTACGAAGAATACAAGGCAAATCGAAAACCGATGCCAGAAGATCTTGCAAGTGAAATGCCTATTTTGCAATCTGTTCTTGAGGCACTGGATATTGCGAATATGTCTCTTTCGGGTTATGAGGCTGACGACATTCTTGGAACAATTTCAAAGCGAGCAGAATCCGAGAATATGGAAGTCCTAATCGTTACAGGCGACAGGGATGCACTTCAGCTTGCTAGCGACAATGTCAAGGTGATGATAAACAAAAAAGGTATCACTAACTTTGATCTTTATGACAGAAATGCGATGATTGCCGAATATGGAATGACACCTGAGCAGTTCATTGATTTAAAGGCATTGATGGGAGATTCGTCTGATAATATTAAAGGTGTTCCGGGAGTCGGCAAGGTGACCGGGCAGAAGCTGATCCAAGAATATGGAACTATTGAGAATCTAAAGAATAAAATTAATGAAATCAGTAAGCCAAAACTCAGACAGTCGCTCTTGGATTTCAAGGATGTCCTAGATGAAAACAAAACTTTGGTCACAATCGTAAGGGATGTGCCAATAGAGTTTGATTTTGAAGACTTAAGGTTCGATAATATCGACCGTGAAAGAACAAAAGAATGGTTTGTTAAGTTGGAGTTCAAGCGTTTTCAGAAAATTCTTGATCTAGATGCTGTTGAACTTAATGACGGTGGCGGAGAGTCGGAAAGTATTCAAGATATAGATGTTAAGTCAAATCAATCTGCGAATGATGTTATTAGTGTGATTGAAAAACATGATACGAAAAGCCAAGTTTACGTAAAAACAATTACTGACAATAACCACGTTGGGAAACCATCTCTGCAGGGACTTGGAATTGCAATTTTACCTAGGGAAGATAATTCAAGTGAAGGCGAAGCATTCTTCCTTGATAGCAAAGAAGACATTATATTACTTGCAAAATATTTGAGTGAAAAGAATATTCCCATTGTCGGACATAATTTGAAAGAGGATATTTTCCCATTCGTTTATAGTGGCATCAATAGTTTTAACCTGAATTTTGACACACAGGTCGCAGAATATGTAATTAATCCGTCAAAGCGTGATTATAACATTGAAACTCTATCTCTTGAGTATTTGTCTGTGGATAGGTTGTCGGTTCTTTCTGAGAAAGGGGACAGCAGTTCAAAGGCTAAGAAATATTATGCAGCATGTAATATGCCGAAAGAAAAATTGATTGCTTGGCTAGGAAACTATTTTGTTGTATTAAAAGCTATAAAGGCTATGCAAGCGTCATCTCTAAGCGAAGGGGAACTACTCAGCGTCTTTGAAGACATAGAAATGCCACTTATAAGTGTTTTGGCGAGGATGGAATCAAATGGTGTTTGCATCGACAAGGGTATTCTCGAGGATATGAGGGTTGATTTTGCTGAGCAGATCGAATCTCTTGAAAATGAAATCTTCGAAGAGGCTGGTGAGGAATTCAATATAAACTCACCCGCACAGCTTGGGGTCGTTTTGTTTGAGAATTTAGGGCTTCCATATGCGAAGAAAACTAAGAGGGGTTACAGCACAAGTGCGGCTGTTTTGGACAAACTCAAGGGTCTATTTCCAATTGTTGATCTAATATTAGATTATCGTGCATTAACGAAATTGATGAGCACCTATATCGATGGTATGTTAAAACTAATCGGGGAAGATGGTCGGATAAGGCCGCATTTTATGCAGACGGTTGCTGCCACAGGTAGACTGAGTTGCACAGAGCCGAATCTACAAAATATTCCGATAAAGACTGAGCAGGGCCGAGGGATTAGGAGGGCATTTGTTTCGCCCGCAGATAGAATCCTCGTAGGAGCTGACTATTCTCAGATAGAACTTAGAGTTTTGGCGCATCTATCGGGTGATAAAGCTCTGATTGACGCATTTAATCATGGCGAGGATATACATAAATTAACTGCAATGAAGGTGTTTGATGTGAATCCTGAAGACGTGACACCACTTCTGAGAAGCAGGGCAAAGGCGATTAATTTTGGCGTAATTTATGGAATGAGCGGGTTTGGACTTTCGGAAAACCTTGATATCTCAATGAAGGAAGCCGATAATTATATTAAGGACTATTTCACAAAATACAAGGCTGTGAAAACATATATGGATGAAGAAATCAATAGGGTGAAATCAAGCGGATTTTCGACCACTATTTTTGGAAGAAAGAGATATATTGGAGACATCAATGCAACCAACTTCATGGTTAGAAAGGCGGCAGAGAGGCTTGCGATGAATTCTCCTATCCAAGGTTCGGCAGCTGATATAATAAAAATTGCGATGAATAATGTTCAGAAGCGTATACAGGCTGAAGCCCCTGATCTTTCATTAATCCTTCAGATTCATGACGAATTGATTCTCGAAGGGCCTTCAGAGAAAAAAGAACTCATGGAGAAGATCTTAAAAGAAGAGATGGAGGGCGCTGTTGATCTCTCTGTAAAAATGTCCTCAAATGTAGACTCTGGGCATTCATGGTATGACCTCAAGTAATTTTGGTATATTTAAACTTTTAGAACTATGAATAATGATCAAATAAACTTGACGAATAAAAATAATAAAAAAATAATCAAAGTGGGCATAACTGGTGGGACTGGATCTGGTAAATCAAGCGTATGCAACTATCTTACTAAGAAGGGGTTACAGGTTATTGACAGTGATGCTATAGCAAGGAAGCTTTTAGACCGCGGCACAGTGACGTATGATTTGGTGGTTTCCCATTTTGGTGAAAAGATTCTTAAAGCGAATGGGGAAATAAATCGCCAGTTATTGTCCTCCATAGTTTTTGGTTCATCAGATGAGTTGAATTTTCTTCAGAATGTTGTCACAAAGGAGACCGTTGAAATAGTAAAAAAACTGCTTGAAAAATCCAGACCTGAAATGAAAATAATATTTCTAGATGCACCTCTTTTGTTCGAAACAGGTCTTGATCAAGACGTTGATATTGTTTGGTTTGTTCTCGCATCTCAGGAGAAAAGATTAAAACGATTGTCTAAGCGTGACGGCATCCCTGCTTTTGAAATTAAAAAAAGAATGTCGGCACAGATGCCGGAGGAGCAAAAGGAGATGCTCGCTGATATAGTAATCGAAAATGAGGGATCTTTAGATGACTTATATTCTAAAGTTGACAAGCTATTACTTCAACTGATTTAACTATATAAATCTATTTAAGTGTTAAAATTAATGTTATAATACAAAATATTTAAATTTCATGGGGAATTATTTGTATGAAGATTGAGTCAAATAGATCTGTCTTGCGTGATGTGATCGATTTTTTACACAATAATATAATAATAGTAATCGTTTGTTTTGTGCTCTTTTCAGGCAGCGTGGCTACTTTGTTCCTATATCTTGAAAATGATAAAGGCGGCAATGCCGATGAGAAAACTAAGTTTAAGACTACAGATACTCTGTATTTTTCAATCCCAAAACCAGAGAATATGAATGTCTTGACGTCGGACGAAGAAGATGTCAACCAAATGTGGCACATGATGTACGCTAGCCTTTTTTATTTCAATCAAGACTTGAGCGTTTCACCGGACCTGGTTTCAGAATACAAAACAGATTACAAGAATGGGCGTGTCACAATTAAACTTAGAGAAAATGCGAAATTCTCTAATGGCAAAAAGATTACTGCAGCCGATGTGGCAGACAGTGTGGATTGGATCCAAAATATAGGCGATTCAGGCGCATTTTATTCTTATGCGAACAAAATAGCTAGCGTTGACGTCAAGGGAGATTCAACTGCTGTAATAAATTTTGAAAATCCGAGTGATGCTTCGCTTGCTAACCTTGTTTTTCCAATTATTTCAGCTGAATCATTCAGTAGAGATACGTCATATGATCAGGTTACATCGGGACCTTACTATGTAAAATCAAGCGATAACGATAAGATGGAACTTTCCGCAAATCCAGGATATTACGGCAAAAAGGCGAAAAATAATATTAGTTTTATGTTTGCAACTCGTGGGGAGGATATTAACGGCCTAATTACAATAGGTGCCGTTACAGCTAAACTTGCAAGGGGTGATAATGCTCAGTCCGATGCGGAAAATTTGAAGTTGAATTTTAATCCAGTTAAATCATCAAAAATGGAATACATAGGCTTTAATTTCAGAAACCCGCTGTTAAAAAAGAAAACTTTGCGAAGGTCAATTTTGAAATCAATAAATTTTGACCAGCTTGTGGACGACTATTTTGTTGGGCTTGGTGTTACAAATGATTCAATATACTATCCAGGATTTTTAGGCGTCAAGTCAAAAAAATCAATTGAATATAGTCCTTCGAAGTCGGTTGTTTCCCTAGAGAAGGCGGGGTATAAGCGATCGGAGGAAAAGGACGTGCTTCTAACTCCAGATGGTAAGGAAGTAAGGTTAAAATTATTGATCAATGAATCGAGCCAGATTAGAAGTTCTATAGCGAATGATATTAAGAAATTTTTGAAAAAAATTGATATTGAGGTCGAAATCGAAAAAATTCCTGACAACGAGTATTTTCAAAGGATAGAAAAGGGTGAATTCGATATTTATCTTGGAGGAATCGAGTTTGATCCACGCTATGATACAAGAAAATTATTTGACAAATCCGGGTCAATCGGTTATCCTAATGAAGATGTAATTAATCTTGTAAACAAAATGGAATTTTGTTTAACACCAGAGGAAAGAAAGACTAATTATCAAAAACTGTGTAACAAGTTATCGGATGATGTGCCTTTCTACTGTATCGGTTATTATGAGTATGGTTTTGCATCCGGAGGAAGATGGAATAAGCAGCCAACTCCGACGTTTTTCAACCTATACTACGGTTGCGAGGGGTGGCAATGGCAAAAGCCTGATTCAATCAAGGACAAATCCAACCTTAGGAAATCGAGCGATTGATTAAATTCTGGGGATTAGTTTTTTGTGCGGCCGTGGCGGAATAGGCAGACGCGCACGTTTGAGGGGCGTGTGGGCAACCGTGCTGGTTCAAATCCAGTCGGCCGCACCATTTTAATTTTGCCGGCGTGATGGAATTGGCAGACGTGCAGGATTCAAAATCCTGTGGTGGCAACACCGTATGGGTTCGACCCCCATCGCCGGCACCATTGCAAAAATTTAAGGAGGTAAGACATGCCAAAGGGACTAGGTGTAAACTTTATAATACTGATTATTTTCTTCGTAGGAGTATATTTCCTTCTCATCAGACCTCAGAAGAAAAAAGAAAAGGCTATAACAGCTATGAGGGATGGAGTTCAAGTTGGGGATAAGATTATAACTATTGGCGGTATATGCGGTCAGGTTGTTAAGACTAATCCAGAATCTCTAATCATCATGGTTGGTGCAGATAAAACTAAGTTTGAGGTTATGAGATGGTCAATCTCAAGTGTTGTGAGCAAGTCTGAATTGAAGGCTTCAAAGGCTGACGAGAAGAAAGAACCAAAAAAGTTCTCACCAAAGAAATTGAAGAAGGACGCCCCTGAAGAGGAGAAAACTGAAGTTAAGGTAGAAAGTCAAGAACCAGCTAAGGACATAAAGGAAGATGTACCTGAAACTGAGGTTGAGTCTGAAAAATAAGAGGTTGAACTAGATTATTTGCATTATGATGGCAGTCTATGTAATAATTACTCAATTTATATAAGTTAATTAATGATATGGTGTATGTTCTACACCATATTTTATTGTGTAAAATACTTGCTCAAATGGGCTTTAAGTAGTAGAATATATTATGTATGAAATTATTTTGAAATAAGCGAAGGTGATGTAATGAATCTTAAAGTTAGAAGAATTTTATCTTTACTAATACTAGTAATTGTAGTATTTGGATGGTATGTTTCAGTTTTTGGTATCGGACAATATAAGTCAATCAAAGATGCACTTAAATTTGGCCTTGACATAAACGGAGGAGTTTATGTTGTAATGGAAGCTCAAACCGACCTAAAGGGTAAGGAATTAAGGGGTGTAATGGAACAGACCAAGGAAGTTTTGAATAACCGTGTTAATGCCATGGGAATTTCAGAATCAACGGTTGTAATTGAAGGAAAGAATAGGCTTAGGGTTGAAATGCCAGGCGTCAAAGATGCTGAGGCAGCCATCGATCAAATAGGTAAGACTGCCCAACTGAGGTTCATACTTGCCGATGGCAGTGAAGTCTTGACAGGAAATATGGTTAAAGATGCTTCTATTAGCCCTGATTCACAGAATGGTGGATATAAGATTAATCTGAAGTTCGATAGAAAGGGTTCAAAACTATTTGAAGAGGGAACAGCCAAGGCTATTTCAAATACTGTTAAGCCGACAATCAAAGGAATGGAGGCAAATCAAATTGCCATCGTCCTTGACGATAAGGTTGTAACAAACCCAAGAGTTCAACAGGTTATTAGTAATGGTAGTTGCGAAATCACAAGTGGTGCAGGTGGATATGATAAGGATGAAGCCAGCACAACCGCTGCTTTGATCAGAGGTGGAGCACTTCCTGTAACACTTAAGGAAATATCTTCATCTGTTCAAACAGCAACAATAGGAGAGGATGCTTTAGCAAAATCTGTAGTTGCAGGCCTCATAGGCATTGGGCTTGTATTCTTAATAATGATTGTATTCTACAGATTACTCGGTGTTGTAGCTAGCATATCGCTCTTGTTATATGTTTTGCTTGTTTTGTGGTCTATGTCGGCTATGGGTGGAGTATTAACACTGCCTGGTATCGCAGGTATCATACTTTCAATTGGTATGGCTGTTGATGCGAACGTTATCATTTTCTCTAGAATTAAAGAAGAAATTCATGCCGGGAAGACTTTTAGAGTTGCAATAGATCAAGGATTTAAACATGCATTAACGACAGTTCTCGATGCGCAAATAACAACTCTAATTGCGACAGTTGTTCTTTACGAAATAGGTTCAACAGTTGTAAAAGGCTTTGCACTTACATTGATGATCGGTATTATCATAAGTATTTTTACCGCTGTTATCATAACTCAGATATTTGTTGGACTCCTTGCAAATAGCAAGAGGCTTAGCCTTACTGCAATGCTTGGCATACCAAAAGATGGGCACGCCAAGACCTTTGCAGATGTTAAACTTAAACTTCTTGAAAAGCGAAAGATATTTTATGCAATAAGTGCTTCAGTAATCATAATAGGCTTAGGCTATGGAATTATACATGGATATAATTACGGTATAGACTTCACAGGTGGTACAATGCTTGAGTTTGATATGGGCAAGAAGACTAGCTCGCAAGATATTGAAAAAGCATTGGATAAATATGATTTGAATCCGCAGATCGTATTCTCTGGTGAGAATGAAGACAGAGTTGTAATCAAAACTATAAAGGCTCTCGAGAACAAGGAGAGAGGCAAGATAATTGATACAATGAAGGATGAGTTTAACCTCAAAGATGAATCGGTATTAGCTTCTGAACAGTTTGGACCAACAATAGGTAAAGAACTTAAGACAAATGCTGTTAAATCAATTGCATTTGCCGCTATCGGAATGTTAATTTATATTATATTCAGATTTAAATCTTGGAAATATGGCGTATCATCGATCGCGGGTGTTTTGCATGACGTTATGGTAATGCTTGCATTCTATGCTATCTTTGGAGTTACCATCAACAACCCATTCATTGCAGGTATTTTGACAGTTGTAGGTTATTCCATCAACGATACCATAGTTATATTTGATAGAATAAGAGAAAACAGACATTTCTTCAGAAAGAAACCTTTGATTGATGTATTGAATTATAGTATTGCACAGACTCTAGACAGGTCAATCGTGACATCGCTTACAACCATCGTTTGTATGATTCCTCTATTCATAATGGTTTCAGCATCAATCAGAGAGTTTGTATTACCGCTCATGATAGGTGTAATTGTAGGAACATATTCTTCAATCTTCCTTTGCAGTCCTCTTTTGTATGAGTTCTCAAAGGATGAAGATAAGTCAACGTATGAGACAAAACATAAAAAAACTAAAAAAGAAAAGAAATAGTAAATGCAATCAAGAGAAGAATTTTTAGACACTTTACTAAATATTAACGGCAACTATGATGTGGATATAATTGGCAGGGCACTCGACAAAGCAGTTGAGCTTCACAACGGGCAGATGAGAAAGAGCGGCGAACCATATATTATCCACCCAATGTCTGTTGCGATTATACTGGCGCAGCTTGGCATGGATGAAGCGACGATAATCGGAGGTTTGCTTCACGATGTTGTGGAGGACACTGAATATACTAGGGAGCAGCTTGTTGAAGATTTTAATGAAGAAATTGCTCTTCTTGTTGACGGTGTTACTAAGCTTGGTGCGATTAAGTTTGATAATAAAGAAGAAGCACAAGCTGAAAACCTCAGAAAAATGTTCCTTGCTATGTCTAAGGATATTAGAGTGCTCATAATTAAGCTTGCCGACAGGCTACACAACATGAGGACACTCAAGTTCATGAAGCCTGAGAAACAGAAAGAAAAAGCACAGGAAACTCTTGATATATATGCACCGCTCGCTAGCAGACTAGGTATTTATACAATAAAGTTCGAACTTGAAGACATTGCTTTAAAATACCTCAAACCAAAGGATTTTGAAGAACTCTCAAGAGAAGTTTCGGTAAAGAAGGATCAAAGAGAAGAATTCATCAATCAGACCATGGAAGAAATTAAAGACGCCATGAAGGACATGAATTTAAAATATGACATAACAGGAAGATCCAAACATATATATAGCATTTATAAGAAGATGAGACTTCAAAACAAACAGCTTGACGAAATCTTTGATCTAACAGCGATTAGAATTATCGTTGAAACGGTCAGAGATTGTTACGCTGTTCTTGGCATAGTACATACAATGTGGAAGCCTATACCCGGGCGTTTTAAAGACTATATTGCTATGCCTAAGGCAAATATGTATCAGTCCCTTCACACCACAGTGCTCGGTGATAACGGCGAACCATTTGAAATACAGATAAGAACTTATGAGATGCATAGGGTTGCCGAGTACGGTATTGCTGCACACTGGAAATACAAGGAAGGCAAAAGCGGTAAGGACAGTAACTCTGAGGAAATGAAACTCGCATGGCTGAGGCAAACCCTCGAGTGGCAACAGGAAGTTAACGATCCAAGAGAATTTCTAGACAATCTGAAGATGGATTTGTTTTCAACCCAGGTTTTTGTATTCACTCCAAAGGGAGAAGTTATAGATCTGCCATCGGGTTCTACGCCTCTTGACTTTGCATTTAAAATACACACAGATGTAGGCTGTCACTGCGTTGGAGCAAAGGTTAACGGCAAAATGGTCACTATTGACCACGCTCTACAAAACGGTGATATAGTTGAAATTGTTACCTCTTCAAACTCCAGCGGCCCTAGCGTTGACTGGCTTAAAATCGCCAGGAGTTCATCAGCGCGCAACAAAATAAGGCAGTGGCTGAAACGTGAGAACAAGGGAGATGACATTGCGAGGGGCAAGGAGACTCTTGATAAGAATTTAAGGAAAAAAAGTTATGATCCTCAGTTGGTTGCAAAAGCGGGCAACATCAACAAAGCAGTTAAGGAGTTTGCATATTTAAATTCCGATGAACTCTATACTCAAATCTCAAGAGGTGGCACTGTTTTAAGCAAGGTTTCCAATTACCTGATCAAACTGTATCTCAGTGAGATAGATGCCAAGAAAGAAGTTTCAAAAGAAGAAGCAATCGAATCCATGAATAAGGTCGACAAGAGACCTGGACGGATTGACGACCCTGGAATAATAGTAAAAGGTGGCGGTGTTGATAATCTGATGATTAGAACGGCGAGATGCTGCAACCCTGTTCCAGGCGATAAAATTATTGGCTTCATTACCAAAGGACGAGGCATATCAGTTCACAGATCTGACTGTTCAAATATTTTGGCGCTGCCAGTTGAAGAGCAGTCGAGACTTATAGAGGTTGAGTGGGAGGATATTAATCCTGGTAAATCATATAATGTTGATATTATACTCATCACCAGTGATAGGAAAGGAATTTTTTCTGAAATTTCTAAAGCTTGCGAAGATATGGATATTCACATTGCAGGCGTAAATGCAAAACCTTTCGGGGATGATACTTTAAAGATTACACTTACCCTCTCAATTACAAGCACCCAGCATATGCAGAAGATACAAAGGGTTATGAGAAACATACAGGGTATGCTCAGCGTTTATAGGAGATAACGAAATGCAAATATATAAATTTTTAACATCACCGATACAGGTAAACACATACTTTGCTTATGATGCTAATGTTGGATTTATAGTCGATCCAGGTGGATATGAGCCAAGACTTACTGAAATAGCAAGGAGTGAACAAATTGACGTTCAATATATAATTTTAACCCACGGTCATGGAGATCACATAGGTGGTATTGCCGGGTTTAAAGAGGATTTCCCAAATGCAAAAGTCGTTGCTTATTGCGATGAGAGAGAAATCTTGAATGACTCATCATTAAATGCTGCAAAAGATATTTTTGGATACGATATTTCAATTGATGCGGACATTTATGTAAACGATGGTGACAAACTCAATGTTGGCAATATGAATCTAAAGTTTATACACACACCTGGACATACTGCAGGAGGCATGTGCATAGTATGCGGAGATTATATTTTTACAGGTGATACCATTTTTAGAGAATCCATCGGAAGAACAGACTTTTATAGTGGAAATTTCGATGAGATTATAAGGTCCATCAAGAACAAAATATTTACATATCCTGACAGCACTATTTTGTTGCCGGGGCATATGGGGGAAACGACGGTAGAACACGAGAAGAGGTATAATCCTTTTGTACAAGATTAAGATACATAATTTTGAAAAGAAATATCTTCTCGATGAGATGATTCGGGTTTTCCTGTCGTCTGATAGCTATAGAATATTATCTGATGAGGAAGATTTCGAATCGGATGAGGTTATACATTTTAATCGTTCTGGAAGCGATGATAAGAACGAAATAAAAAGAGAGATATATAGGACGCTTTCTACTCTAACCTCGTATGAACCTGAATGGGGGATTTTAACAGGTATAAGGCCTGTGAAACTTTGGGGTGAAACCTTTGAAGAACTGGGTAATCGCATTCAGACACGAGAGTTGATGAAAGACAAGTTTTTGCTTTCGGAAGATAAATTGGAATTGATTGAGGATGTTTATAACTATCAGAAAAGTATGATTGGAGGCATTGATCCGAATAATTCCAGTGTTTACATTGGCATTCCGTTTTGTCCAACGAGGTGCAGCTACTGTTCATTTGCTTCAAATCAAGTTCCAGACAGTGAGATTACCCTATATTTTCTTGCTCTTTTGAAGGAAATTAAAGAAGTTGGCAGGATGATGAAAGAATATCTCATTAAGCCACGATGCATTTACATCGGAGGAGGTACGCCAACGACGTTGAGCCATACACAGCTTGAAGAACTATTTTGTGCAATCAAGGAACACATTCCAATGTCAAGAGTTAGGGAAATTACACTTGAAGCTGGACGTCCGGACACAATTACGTATGAGAAACTGCAAGCGGCTATAAGGGGTGGTGTTAATAGAATTAGCATCAATCCACAAACAATGAATGACGATACGCTCAAGTTAATCGGGAGAAATCACGATACGAATATGGTAAGGAAGGCTTTTGAAATTGCGAAATCGTTTTCATTTGATGCGGTAAACTGTGACATTATTGCTGGCCTGCCTGGTGAGGATATAGAAGATTTTAAGCATACGATTTATGAAGTTTTGGGGCTTTCACCTAATAATATTACGATACATTCTCTGGCTGTAAAAAGAGGCTCGAAATTAATTGATATTGATAGAGATTATTATCACAAAGTCGGAAAACTTGTCGGAGAAATGCTTGAGTTTGGTCGGGATGTTCTAGGTGAGAATGGATATAGACCGTATTATTTATATAGACAGAAGCACATGGCGGGAGCGAATGAAAATACGGGATACTGCAAGGATGATGCTTTTTGCATTTATAATATGGCAATAATGGATGAGCATGAGGATATTGTAGCACTTGGTGCTGGTGGGATAAGCAAAGCTTTCTTCCCCGAAGAGAACAGGCTCGAGCGTATACCGAATGTTACAAATTATCAAGAATACATTAGCAGAGTTGATGAGATGATTGAAAGAAAGAAAATAGGATTTGCGAACAGGAGGTTTAATAATGCTGACTAACGCGCCAAAGGGTACAAAGGATGTGTTACCTAAGGAAAGTTATAAGTGGCAATACGTAGAAAATGAATTTGCAAAGATTTGTGATCTATACGGATTCGGAGAGATAAGAACTCCAGTTTTTGAACATACAGATCTTTTTGTAAGAGGTGTAGGAGATACAACCGATATTGTCAATAAGGAAATGTATACCTTTAACGATATGGGAAATAGGAGCATTACTCTCAAGCCAGAAGGGACTTCACCTGCGGTAAGAGCATTTATAGAGCATAAGCAGTATGCAGAGATTCAGCCAACAAAATATTTTTATAACACGCCGTGCTTCAGGTATGAAAAACCACAGTCTGGAAGGCTAAGGGCATTCCACCAGTTCGGAATCGAAGTTTTCGGCACAGATGATATGATGGCGGACGCAGAAGTTATCGCATTGGCGAATGATTTCCTTCACAAAATGCAGATCAAAGATGTCGAGCTTAGGATTAACAGCGTAGGATGCCCCAAATGCAGGAGTCTGCACAGGGAAGCGCTGAAGAAATTTCTATCCCCAAGGTATGACAGCCTTTGCGAAACCTGCAAAACAAGATACGAGAAAAATCCTATGAGAATACTTGACTGCAAGTCACCTGTATGTAAGGAGCTTGTAGCAGATGCACCTCTAATGATTGACTATCTTTGTGATGAGTGCAAGACAGCTTTTGCTGATCTTCAAGATAATCTAGCTGCAATGGATATTGAGTTTACTGTAGATCCTAAGATTGTAAGAGGACTTGATTACTATACCAAGACAGCATTTGAGTTCGTAACTACAAGTTTAGGGGCACAGGGTACCATCTGCGGTGGAGGTCGATACGATCACCTGATCGAAGAAATTGGCGGACCACCAATCCCTGGAGTAGGATTTGGCCTTGGAATTGAAAGATTGCTGATGCTCATGGAGTATTGCAACACCGAAATCAAGGAGCCTGATGCAATTGAGGCTTTCATAGTCTACATAGGAGATGAGTCAAAGAAATACAGCCTTGGACTTTTGGATAAACTCAGAAAAAATGGCATCAAAGCTGAAATAGATACACTTGCAAGAAATGTCAAGGGTCAGTTTAAGTATGCAGGTAGGATAGGAGCAAAGTATACGCTAGTAATAGGTGATGATGAAATTGCTACTGGCGAGCTTTCTATCAAAGAAATGGCGACTTCTGAACAGACAAAGATAAGCGCTGATGAACTAATAGAATTTTTAAAATCAAAAAGAGAGCAATAGAAGCCCGTTAGCGGAGCTGAAAGGAGATATATACATAGAATGAATAATCTGCTTAAGAGAACTCACATGTGCGGAGAGTTAAGGACAGAAAATATTGGACAAGAAGTTGTATTAAATGGATGGGTCGCAAAGCAAAGAAATTTGGGTGGGCTTATCTTTGTTGACATTAGAGACAAAACAGGAATTACGCAGATTACATTCCCGGATAATTCTCCAGAGGAATTACTTAAAATTGCCGAATCGATCAGAAGTGAGTTTGTCATAGGTGTAAGGGGAGAAGTTGTTCTGAGATCATCAAAAAATCCAGATCTTCCAACAGGAGATATTGAGGTAATAGCCAAAGAATTATCGATTTATTCAAAATCCGAGACACCACCAATCTATGTCAAAGATGATGACCAGGTTTCTGATGCATTGAGACTCAAATACAGATATCTAGACCTCAGGAAGCACCATATGCAGAGGAATTTAACACTTAGGCATAAAATTGTAAAGAAGACACGCGACTATTTTGATGAGCACGGCTTTACCGAGGTTGAAACACCTATGCTTATCAAGCCTACTCCTGAGGGTGCAAGAGATTATCTTGTTCCAAGCAGAATAAATCCTGGAAGTTTTTACGCATTGCCTCAATCTCCACAGATGTTCAAGCAACTACTCATGGTAGGTGGCACAGACAGATATATTCAAATTGCAAAATGCTTTAGAGATGAAGATTTGAGAGCTGACAGGCAGCCAGAATTTACTCAGATAGACATGGAAATGTCTTTTGTTGATAGAGAAGATATAATTGAACTTCAAGAAGGATATATCAAATATATAATGAAGTCTGTGATGGGTGTCGATGTTAAAACGCCATTCCCTAGGATGACATACAAAGATGCGATGGAGAACTACGGTTCAGATAAACCTGATACACGTTTTGGATTTAAACTTATTAAGATAAATGACGTTGTTTCAGGCAGCGAATTCAAGGTCTTCAATGATGTTTTAGAGTCTGATGGTTTGATTTCGGCAATATGCATCGAAGGTGGCGGTTCAAAATTCAGTAGAAAAGCTATCGACAAACTTACAGAGCAGGTAAAGGCATACGGCCTCAAGGGACTGGTTTGGATTAAGCCTGAAGAAGGAAAGATTAATTCATCTATAAATAAGTTCTTTGATGAGGAAGCTCTATCAAAGATAGTAGAAGCTGTTGGCGGCAATAACGGAGATTTGATCCTAATTGCATCAGACACAGCAAAACACGTTCAAGATGGACTAGGGTTTTTGAGAAGACATATCGCCTCTGAAATGGGACTTTTAGATAATAAACAGTATAACTTCCTATGGGTAGTAGATTTCCCATTATTTGAACAAAATGAAGATGGACAGATCAAGGCTATGCATCATCCTTTCACAAGTCCTAAGATTGAGGACCTTGATAGGATTGAAACAGATCCAATATCTGTGAATGCAAATGCTTATGATATTGTACTAAATGGTGTTGAACTTGGCGGAGGTAGCATAAGAATTCACGATCAGGAAGTACAAAAAACTATGTTCAGAGCACTTGGCCTATCAGATGAAGATTGCGAAGAAAAGTTTGGCTTCTTCTTGACCGCGCTGCGATATGGTGTACCTCCACATGGTGGTATTGCCTATGGACTTGATCGCATGGTAATGCTTCTTGCAGGAGAAGAAAGCATCAGAGATGTTATAGCCTTCCCGAAAAATCAGAATGCTCAGTGCATGGTCAGTGAGGCACCGGGAATTGCGACAGAAGAACAACTAATGGAACTTGGGTTAAAACTACGAGATTAATTTAATTAAAATGAAAAAAATAGGAATTTTGGGCGGAACATTTGATCCATTTCACAATGGGCATATGTCAATAGGAGAAGAAAGCATCAAGGAAGCCGGTCTGGATCTGCTTATATTACTGCCGGCGAACATATCTCCGTTTAAGGTTAACCGTGAGATGGAACTTGAAGAACATAGGATAAATATGCTCGAAAAATTTGTTTCGGTTCATCCCAATTTCAAACTGTCGAAGATTGAAATTGATACCGATACAGTGTCATATACATATGACACAATGCAAAAGCTACGAAGTATTTACAAAGACGACAAACTGTATTTTATTTGCGGTTCAGATGCACTCATGACTGTGGATAGTTGGTACAAGGGCAAGGACCTCTTAAAAAGCACAGCCTTCATTGTGGCGAAGAGACCTGGGTTTTCTACAGAGAACCTTAAATCAAAGATACAGCATTATGAGGACGTTTATGGCAGTGAAATTTTTATGCTCTCGAATCCGCCTCTAAATATTTCGTCTACAGAAATCAAGAAAAAACTAAAATATGGCAGAAGCATAAGGGACATGGTTCCCAAGGAGATTGAAAAGTATATAGATGAATATTCACTCTATAGATAAAAATCAAATACTCAATATTGTTAAACAAAATACTAGTGAGTCGAGGTTTGAGCATACGCTAAGGGTTGCCGATTTGGCGACAAAACTTGCTCATCACTACAAAGTGGATGCCGATAAAACATGGCTTGCAGCTGTTTTGCACGATCTGGAAAAAAATATATCTTTGGAAGAAAACGATGATTTGGTAAATTTGTATGGACTTGATAAAAAGTACCTCGGAAATAAAAATTTATCGCATAGTAAGCTGGCAGCTGCCGTATCTAGAGACAAACTGGGTATAGATGATGAAGATATACTGAATGCAATTGCTTTTCATACTACAGGTAGATCTGATATGAGCATGCTAGAGAAAATCATATTCGTTGCTGATACCTGTGAAGAAGGCAGGACGTATAAGGAAGCAGCACTTCTACGTGAAAAAGCTTTTGAAAATATAGATGATGTCTGCATATTTATACTCGAATATTTAAAGGAATCTATTGAAAAAAAGGGGCTTGTGGTTGATGAAGATACGATACAGGCACTTAGATATTTAAAGGAAAAGAGGGATTAATGGATAGTTTAAAGATAGTGGAAGAAGCTGTAAGGGCGCTGAGCGATAAGAAGGCGGTCAACATTATGGTTATTGATGTGAGAGAAAAATCATCGTTTGCTGACTATCTTGTTTTGGCGACAGGCGGATCAATAAGACAGTTGAACGCTTTGGTTGATGAGGTTGAAGATAAGATTGCTAAATATGATCTTATGCCAAGAGCAATTGAAGGAAAGCAAAACTCAGATTGGCTCCTCATGGACTATCTTGATGTAGTTGTTAATGTGCTCACAGAGGACTCCAGAGAAAAGTACAACATTGAAAAAGTTTGGGGTGACTGCGATACGCTTGATGTGTCTGAGTGGATTTAGTCCAAATATATGAATGAATTTAGACAAAATATAAGAGAGGTAATAGTAATTTATGAGTGTTCATAGAGACGTGAAATACGATTTTAAGAAAATAGAAGATAAGTGGCAGAAAATCTGGCAGGATGAGAAAACATTTAAGACTGAGGATGATTTTTCGAAAGAAAAATATTATGTTTTAGAGATGTTCCCATATCCATCAGGCAAACTCCATATGGGGCATGTTAGAAATTACTCAATAGGAGATGCAATTGCAAGAATCAAGAAAATGCAGGGCTTTAATGTCCTTCATCCTATGGGATTTGACTCTTTTGGACTGCCAGCAGAAAATGCGGCAATAAAAAACAATGTTGAGCCTTCCGAATGGACAGAGAAAAACACAAAAGAAATGGAGGAGCAACTCGACAAACTTGGATTTTCTTATGATTGGGATAGGGAAGTGAGCACTTGCAGACCTGAATACTATAGATGGATGCAATGGATTTTTATACAGTTCTACAAGAAGGGTCTTGCTTATAAGAAGGAAAATCCAGTTAATTGGTGTCCGAGCTGTAAGACAGTTCTTGCAAATGAGCAGGTTGTCAATGGAGAATGCGAGCGCTGTAAATCAACCGTTGGTAAGAAAAATCTCTCTCAGTGGTATTTAAAAATTACCGATTATGCGGATGAACTGCTTAAGGATCTCGACAAATTAGAAGACTGGCCTGATAAGGTTAAGACAATGCAGAAGAACTGGATTGGCAAATCTATAGGTGCAGAGATTTCCTTTGATATAGTTGATTTTGATGAAAAACTTAAGGTTTTTACTACCAGAGCAGACACTGTATTTGGTGTCACATATATGGTTATTTCGCCTGAGCATCCATTTGTAAAGGATCTAATTAAGGGAAGACCTGAAGAGAAGACAGCTCTTGATTATATTGAAGAGGTTTCACATAAGAATGATATTGAGCGTTCTTCAACCGTTGCTGAGAAAACGGGTGTTTTTATTGGTAGATATGCTGTTAATCCAATTACAGGCAAGGAAATTCCTATATTCATTTCAGACTATGTTCTGATGGGATATGGGACTGGTGCTATAATGGCCGTTCCAGCCCATGACCAGAGAGACTTTGACTTTGCAAAAAAATTTAACCTTGATATCGTACCTGTAGTTGAGCCTAATGATTCAAATATAAATGTAAACAACCTTACTGAATCTTTTGTGGCTGAGGGCAAGATGATAAATTCAGGTGAATTTAATGGTCTTGATAATAGAGAAGCAATTGAAAAAGTTATAGACTATATAACTGAAAAAGGTATAGGAAAGAAAACAATAAACTATAGACTTAGAGACTGGCTTATTTCAAGGCAGAGATATTGGGGAACTCCAATTCCAATGATTAATTGTCCAAAATGCGGATGGGTTCCAGAAAAAGAAGAAAACCTACCTATTTTGTTGCCAAAGGATGTTGAGTTTACAGGTAAGGGTGAATCACCTCTAGCTACATCAAAGGATTTTGCAAACTGCAAATGCCCAGTTTGTGGTGGGGATGCTAAGAGAGAACTTGATACTATGGATACATTCCTTGACTCATCCTGGTATTTCTTGAGATACTGCGATCCACACAACGAGAATATGCCATTTTCAAAGGAAAAGACCGACTACTGGATGTCTGTTGATCAGTATATCGGTGGAGTTGAGCATGCTATTTTGCATCTGTTATATTCTAGATTTTTCCAAAAGGTGTTTAGAGATCTTGGTCTTGTATCAAACGATGAACCGTTCAAGAGATTGCTGACACAGGGCATGGTTAATAAAGATGGCAAGAAGATGAGCAAATCAATTGGAAATGTCGTTTCACCAGATGAAATCATAAAAAAATATGGTGCCGATACTGCCAGACTCTTTATTTTGTTTGCTGCACCGCCTGAAAAAGAATTAGACTGGTCGGACGAAGGCGTTGAAGGTAGCTACAGATTCTTGAACCGCGTTTACAGACTTGCTATAGAAACTGTTGAAAGAATCAATGATGAACAAAACAATTCCAAGGCGCAGGATGACAAGAAAAATTCCGACGATAAGGAATTGCTTTTAATGATGAATGCTGCAATCAAGAAAGTTACAGAGGATGCCGGCGGCAGATTCAATTTCAACACTGCAATAAGTTCAATCATGGAATTGGTAAACGAATGTTATAGGTACAAGGAACTCGACCATGCGCGAACTGATTTACTAGTTGATGCTGTTAAGAATGTTGTTATTTTGTTATATCCTTTCGCACCTCATATCGCAGAAGAGATGTGGGAAAGCTTTGATTCTGGAAGATTGGGGGATCAGCCATGGCCTAGTTACGACGAATCGGCATTAGAACGTGACGAGGTTGAAATTGTAGTGCAGATCAACGGCAAAATCAAGGAAAAGTTGATGGTAGACTCAAAACTCGACAAAAAAGGTCTTGAAGACTTTGTAATGGCAAATGAGAATGTTATTGCACATATTGAAGGTAAAAATGTTATAAAGGTCATTCCAATACCAGGAAGACTTGTTAACATTGTTGTAAAATAATATATAAAACTCTTGTACTCCGGATAGGCAATAGGAGTCGGAATTTTAGAAACTTTATTAAATGAGGAGGGATATTTTAAAGTTGAATAGAAGAAGAAATCAAGAAACAAAAAATTTAAAAATTACCCCCTTGGGAGGACTAAACGAAATCGGTAAAAATTTGACCGTTGTTGAATATGGGGATGAAATGATTCTCATAGACTGCGGGCTTTCTTTCCCGGAAAATGAAATGCTGGGTATTGATATTGTAATACCAGATTTTCAATATATACTCGATAATCAGGAAAAACTCAAGGGGCTTGTTATAACTCATGGTCATGAAGACCATATCGGAGCTATTCCTTATCTTTTGAAGATGGTGGATGTGCCACTTTACGGGACAAAGCTAACTTTAGGACTTGTAGGCAATAAACTTAAAGAGCATAGACTTACTGCAAAGAACCATATCATAACTGCTGGTAAAGAATTTAAGATTGGTTCATTTAAGATTGAGCCGATTAGGGCTACGCACTCTATTGCAGACGCTGTATCACTGTTTATCAAAACACCTTCTGCGAAAATATTCCACACCGGTGATTTTAAAGTGGATTATACACCTGTTGATGGTGAGCCTATGGATTTTGGAAGGCTAGCAGAAATTGGAGATGAGGGTGTAGACCTGCTTTTAGCTGATAGTACCAATGCAATTAAGCCAGGATTTACAAGATCTGAAAAGGTTGTTGGAGAAACTCTAGAAGGCATTTTCAGGCAGGTAAAAGGAAGAATAATTATTGCTACATTTTCATCAAATGTTCATAGAGTTCAGAAAATAATGAACCTCGCGGTAAGACATCATAGAAAAATCGCTGTGTCCGGCAGGAGTATGGATAATGTCGTTAAGCTTGCTAGCGATCTAGGGTATTTAAATGTACCAGAAAACTATTTTGTTGACCTGAAGAATACAAAGAATTACAAAGACAATGAACTTATAGTAATTACGACGGGTAGCCAAGGGGAGCCGATGGCGGCGCTTTCAAGAATGGCAAATGATGAGCATAGAAATGTTAAGATCAAGAAAAACGATACTGTGATATTTTCATCGACGCCAGTTCCTGGAAATGAAAAGACCGTTTCAAATGTAGTAAACAAACTCTATGAAAAGGGTGCTAATGTAATATATCATGATATTGCAGATATACACGTATCTGGCCACGCTTGCCAAGAAGAATTGAAAATCATGCATTCGCTGATTAGACCAAAACACTTTATGCCGGTTCATGGAGAGACAAGGCACCTAATTAAACATGCTGAACTTGCAGAGAGTTTGGGCATGAAGAGAAGGGACATACATATACTTGACAATGGAGATCAGCTGTGCATAGACAATAAAAAAGTTACTGTAAAAACTAAAGTGGCATCGGCTGAAGATATACTTGTTGATGGACTTGGCGTAGGTGACGTAGGAAACGTCGTGCTTAAAGAAAGGAAGCAACTTTCAGAAGCAGGACTGATTTCCATAAGCGTTTGCATAGATGGAAATACTGGTGAAATAATCAATGGCCCTGAACTTACAACAAATGGGTTTATATACGTCAAGGAGAACGCTGTATTCATCGAGGAGATGAGGGCTAAAGCAGCTAAGATTATAAGAGATGCCGTATTATCTGGCGTTACCGATGTTAATTCGCTGAAGACAAAACTAAAGGAGAATATGAAGAACTATCTTTTCCAAAAAACAAAACGTCATCCAATGATTATTCCAATCATAATGGAGGTATGGAGGTAGGGGTTCAATAGGATAATTATTAAGAAGATAATTATTACTCAATAATTTTGAAGATATATTTTACAATCGAAAATAAGTTTATAAAAATATTTTAGGAGGATTTATGAACGTATATGATCAGGCGCATGGGCTTGCTCAGGCGATAAAAGAGTCAGAAGAGTTTAAGCAGTATCAGGCACAGAAGGAAATTCTGGACAAGAATGATGAACTTGCAAAAATCGTTGCGGACTTTCAGCAGAAACAGCTTGAACTTCAGGCTAAGACATTAACAGGCGAAGAATTGGGAGAAGATTTTCAAGCAAAAGTTCAAGAGTTATATGCAATAATAATGCAGGACCCTCTCGCAGCCCAGTATATGCAGGCAGAAATGAGATTTTCTATCATGATGAATGATGTTTACAAAATTCTCGGAGAAGTCATGGGAATAGGTGAACAGTAGGGTTCCAGATTTGCACAAAACAGTGTTTTTTGCTATAATATATTGATGAATCAGCGTGATTATTCGCAATTTTAAAAAGGAGATAATTAGATAATGATATCAGCAGGTGATTTTAGAAAAGGCATAACTTTCGAAATGAATGGGGATCCATATGTTGTATTGGATTTTCAGCACGTTAAACCCGGCAAAGGTGCTGCCTTTGTAAGAACAAAGTACAAGAACATCTTAACTGGAGCTACTAGAGAAGAAGCTTTTAACCCGAGTGACAAATTCCCTAAGGCTCATATCGAAACCAAAGTTATGCAATACCTGTATAGCGATGGAGATCTTTATTACTTCATGGATACAGAGACATATGATCAAATTCCAATCAGTAAGGAACAGATGGAAGATGCTATTTTGTATCTTAGAGAAAATGACGAAGCCACGCTTAAGTTCTATAAGGGTGTTGCGTTTCTAGTTGAGCCACCTAATTCAGTCATATTGAAGGTAGTGGAAACTGAACCAGGAGTTAAGGGTGATACAGCAACAAATGTTACCAAGCCAGCGACGATGGAGACTGGAGCAGTTGTACAGGTTCCTATCTTTATCGATGAGGGCGAAAACATACAGATAGATACTCGAACAGGTGAATACCTAGGAAGAGCAAAATAAGATTTACTAGGGACGTAAGAACGTCCCTTATTTTTACGTAAATAAATTTTTATTGTATTCAAAAACTAAAATATTATCTATGGAGAATAATATGAGTAAAGGCAAAAAAAGCACTTTTATAATTCTTATAGTTATATTAGCTATAATTATTATGATGTTTATCGGATTCATAAACTTAGATAAACCTATGGATCCTTCAAGTAATGAATCTGTCTCAGTTGTAATTCCACGAGGTTCTGCGACCTCAGATATTGCAAATATACTTGAGGAGAAATCTGTAATAGATAGCGCGTTTAAGTTTAAGATACTTTCCAAGATAAAGGGATATGATGGTAAATTTAAATCTGGAGAATATAGTTTTAATAAATCGATGAAACCATCTGAAATTGCATCTGTGATAATTAAGGGAATTGATAATAAGAATACTGTCACAATACCTGAGGGATTTAGCATATATAAAATTGGGAAAAGGCTTGAAGAAAAGGGAATTTGCACTCAGTCAGAATTTGAGAATGAACTTAAAAATGGAAATTTTGACTATTCATTTTTACCAAATGACATAAGCGGAATAGAAAGATATGAAGGCTACTTGTATCCTGACACATATTCTTTTTCAGAACATACCACAGCTCAAGATATAATAAAGGCATGCTTGGATAACTTTGAAAAAAAATATAATAATGAAATTAAAAAAATAACAAAAAAATCAGATAAATCGCTTGAGGAAATTATGACTGTTGCTTCTATTGTTGAAAGAGAAGCTGTTAAAAGTGATGAAAGACCACTGGTTGCAGGAGTTATATACAATAGATTAGGAAAAAACATGAAGCTGCAGATGTGCTCGACAGTACAGTATCTACTGAAGGAGGATAAACCGGTATTATCGATTGCAGATACAGAAATTTCTTCTGATTACAATACGTACATTCACGAGGGACTGCCACCAGGACCGATCTGCAATCCTGGAATGGCATCAATCAAGGCCGCTGCAAATCCCGAGAAAACAAAATACATTTATTTTGTTGTAAGTTCAAAGCTCGACGGTAGCATGGAATACTCTTCAGATTATGAGAAATTCCTCAAAGACAAAGAAAAATACTACGATGCACTTGAAAAGAGTGGCAAATAAGTGAAATGATTAGAATCGAATCTGTAAATAATTACATAGAAAAGTATTATAAACCTGTAAATCCTCAAATGGCGCTACTCCGTGAAGAAGGCGAACGAGAACATGTGCCAATCATATTAAGAGAAACTGAAATGTTTCTTGGGACAATTCTTCCTCTGATTAAGCCTAAGAAGATACTTGAAATAGGTGCAGCTATAGGCTATTCAGCCCTTTATTTCTCATATCTTCTGCCAGAGGCAGCTGTACTCTCTGTTGAGAGAGATGATGATATGTGGGAAAAGGCCAAGACAAATGTCAAAGAGCATTCAAAAATGGAGAATATTTTCGTTGCGCATTCAGATGCCGTTGAATTTCTTGAAATGCTTCAGGAAGATGGTGACTGGAAAACAGAGCCATTCGATCTGGTTTTTATCGATGCAGCTAAGAGCCATTATCGAGAGTTCTTTGATCTAGTTTTACCGCTGACAAAGGAGGGGTCCGTCATCATTTGTGATAATATTTTGATGAAGGGGATGACAGCCGAAGAGGAAATAAATAAAAAGCACAAAACCAGTATCAAAAAGATGCGAGATTTTGTTAATTATATATGCGACATACCGAATGCCGAAACAAGTATTTTGTCGATTGGAGATGGTATCAGCATAACAAAGATAAATAGGAGAATTGATGAATAAAATTGAACTTTTGGCACCTGCAGGTGATTTAGAAAAGTTAAAAACAGCATTAATATATGGTGCGGATGCAGTTTACTTTGGCGGAGAAATGTTCAGCCTTAGATCTGCTGCTGGCAATTTGAATATAGATGAAATTAAAGAGGGCGTTGAGTTTGCTCATAATCTTGGCAAGAGGGCATATTTGACAACTAATATTTTTGCGCACAATGAAGATGTAAAACCTTTTATGGAATACCTTGAAAAAATAAAGGACATTCCAATAGATGCTTTTATAGTATCGGATCCTGGTGTTTTGAGCATGATAAAATCTGTTATCCCAAATGCGGAAATTCATCTTTCAACCCAGGCGAATATGACTAACTACATGACAGCGAAATTTTGGCAGTCTCAGGGTGTTAGCCGAATTGTACTTGCCAGGGAGCTTTCATTTGATGAGATAAGAAAGATTTATGACGAAATTGGCAGTCAGATGGAAATTGAGGCGTTCATTCACGGTGCTATGTGCATATCATATTCTGGAAGATGCCTTCTGAGCAACTTCATGATTGAAAGAGATGCAAACCGTGGAGAATGTGCGCATCCATGTCGTTGGAAATACCAACTTGTAGAGGAGAAGAGGCCAGGGGTCTACTATCCGATCGAAGAAGATGAACGCGGAACATATATTATGAATTCTAAGGACCTCTGCATGATTGAACACATACCCGAAATAATTAAATCTGGTATTACCTCCCTCAAGATTGAGGGACGAATGAAGAGCATGTTTTATGTCGCAACGGTTGTAAGGGCATACAGAAAGGCCATAGATTCATATCTTGCAGATCCTGATAATTATAAATTCGACAATACTTGGCTTGAAGAACTCAACAAAGCAAGCAACCGTGAATTTACAACTGGATTTTACTTCGACAAGCCTGACAACGAGGATCAAAATTATGTGACCAATGCATATTCACGTGAATACGATTTTTTGGGCGTTTTAAGAGAGTATGACGAAAGTACATCCATGGCACTTGTTGAGCAGAGGAACAAAATAAACGTAGGAGATGAAATCGAAGTTTTCGGACCAGGCATAGAATACTTCACCATGAAGGTTGAGAAAATGCTGGATGCGGAGACAGGTGAAGCAATTGAATCAGCACCACATGCACAGCAGATGATAAATATAGAAATGAATTTTCCTGTTAATAAGGACTTTCTTTTAAGGAGAAAAAGATGAAATCTGACCCCGACTTATACGGATATTTGATAATATTATTTATAAATTTAGTTTTGCTTGGATTGTTCCAAAGTTTCACGACGGCACTTGACAGCACAAGCCAAAGTAGACTAAAAAATTTCACCGATGAGAATGAAAGATATTTAAGAAGACTTGATTTTACAATCAATCTCATTGAGAGACCTCTTAAATATCAATTTTCTATCAAACTATTTTCACTTTTGATTTTTTCTTATTCATATTTAATATTGTGGAAGCTGCCATATGACTTTAAATTGCTTGCTATTTTGTGGGTAATACTTGTTGTTACATTTTCTATACTGTTGTCTTCAAAAATAGCTCTACTTCACAGCGAAAGAATTGCCTTGAAATGTTGCTATTTTGTGTATGGTTTGCAAATTATTAGTCTTCCTTTGTTCTGGATATCTAAAACCATTGTGAATATAATTCTTATTTTGTTCAAACAAGATATCGATATCGAAAATAAATTCTTTTCTGAAGATGAAGTAATGTCGATGCTCGAGGTTGGTAAGGAGAGTGGAATAATTAAGGAAGAAGGCAGGAAGATGATTTCTTCCATCTTCAATTTTGATGATGAACTTGCTTATGAGATCATGACACCTAGAACCGATGTTTTTGCGATTGATATACTCGAGCCTACTTCGGAATACATTGACAAGTTAATGGAATTACGATATTCCAGAATTCCTGTGTATGAGGATGATTATGATAATATTATTGGAATATTAAATATAAAGGATTATCTAATAAAGGCTAGGGAAACTGGCTTTGATAAGGTCGATATAAGAGAAATTCTCAGAGAGGCCTATTTTGTGCCCGAAACAAAAAACATAGACTCGCTATTCTTCGAACTTCAGAAGACAAAGAATCACATTGCGGTGCTAATCGACGAATACGGTGGGTTCAGCGGCATTGTGACGATGGAGGACATTGTTGAGGAAATCGTTGGTGACATTGATGACGAATATGACGAGGATGCACATGTAGTCAAGAAAATAGACGAAAACACATTCATGATTGACGGAAATGTCAGCCTTGACGATCTTGAAGAGGACTATGGTATCATATTGGAGTCAGATAGTAGTGAGACTATCGGAGGTTTTATAATCGACAATCTAGGTGAGATACCAACAGAATCAGATCTGGGCAAGGAAATGGATTTCGGAAAGTACAAAATAACTATTACTTCAGTCAAGGAGAGAAGAATTGACAAGGTTAAACTGGTAATCACGGCAACAAAAGAAAAGACTGAAGAAGAGGAGTGCGAAGATTAAATATGAGTGTCGTAAATGAGCAGGATGTTATATCTAGAATCAAAGACATTGTTCTAAGCACGGGTGGTGTTGCGAGCTTGACAGAAAATTTAACTGAGCAGCTTTCAAAGAGTATCTTGGGCATACAATCGCCAAACAAGGGTATAAAGTTAAGTAAAGACAAGAGGGGAATTATAGTAGATATCTTTGTGATGATAAATTATGGTGAAAATATTCCTGAAATCTCGTGGAATATACAGGATAATGTTGCAAATGCACTAAAGCAAGACTTTAAACTTAATATTGCAAAGATAGACATACATGTTCAAGGTGTCAAATTTAAGAGGAAAATCAATGAACGTAAATAGAAGAAAACTATCGAGAGAGCATATGATGAAGGTGATATTTCAAATTGAAGCGAGGAATGATTTCCAGGGCTCCGATAGAGAAATATACTTTGAGGATAACGGTAAGAAACTTGAAAAAGAATACTGCGAGAAAATGTATGAAAACTTTCTGGCCAACCATGATTGTATCGATGAAAATATAAAAAAATATTCTACAGAGTGGGATATTACGAGAATAGCGAAAATAGATTTATCAATCTTAAGACTTGCGATTGCAGAGATTTTGTTTTTCCCTGATATTGATGTAGCTGTAACAATTAATGAGGCTGTTAATCTTGCTAAACTGTATGGGGCTGAAAATTCGCCTGCCTTTGTAAATGCTGTCCTTGGATCGATTGCTAAAGAGAGAAGGGAATAAATATTTAATTGATGATTGGTAAAAATAGTATAAAGCCTATTTCGGTATCACAGCTCAATAACTATATTGATATTCTCCTAAGAGGAAATAGCACTCTTTCTAATTTAAAAATCATAGGAGAGATCACAGGCTTTAAGAATCATAGCAGTGGCCATAAATATTTCTCAATTAAGGATGAAGCTGCAAAGGTGAATTGTTTTCTTTCAAAGAATAAGTCAGTATTTTTGAGATTCGAGCCTGATGATGGAATGAGCGTCGAAATTTCAGGTTTTGTCAGCGTATATAAGCCAAATGGAACCTATTCAATATTTGTAAACTCAATGAAGCCTGCAGGCGATGGAGCTATGGCTATGGCCTTTGAGGCACTCAAACAAAAGCTTGAGAATGAAGGACTTTTCAGTAGTGAATATAAGAAAGAAATACCAAGATTTGCATCGCATATTGGCGTTATAACCTCGGGCGATGGTGCGGCAATAGAAGATATAATCTCAACGATTTCAAATAAAAATGACAGGATAAAAATATCGATTTTTCCATCCCTGGTTCAAGGCCCTGAAGCTGCAAAAGATGTATCACAAAAGATTGAAAAGGCTAACAAGATCTACCCTGAAATGGATGTCCTAATAGTAGCGAGAGGCGGAGGTTCAAGGGAAGACCTATGGGCATATAACGAAGAAATTTTGGCAAGAGCTGTTTTCAAATCCAAGATTCCAATCATATCAGGTGTAGGTCATGAAACAGACTTCACAATCTGTGATATGGTGGCAGACTATAGGGCAGAAACACCGACTGCAGCTGCTGAAAAAGCAGCCTATAATTCGTTTGAACTGATAGACTATATTAACGACAGAGCAGCCCTGCTTCGAGATTCTCTAAGCGGTAGGAGCAAAATAATAGAAAGACAGATTGAACTATCGGTTGCTGCACTTAATAGAGAAATGGAAAATATGATAGTAAGACTTAGACAACAGTGCCAACATGCAGCGCTTACATTAGAAGCAAGCAACCCTGAATCAATATTGAAGAGGGGGTATGCGCTTGCGCAAAATGATGCAGAGAATATTATTAAATCTGTAGAAGATGTAAATACAGGTGACAGAATAGCCGTAAGATTACATGATGGTCAACTATTTTGTGTTGTTGAAGATAAAGCTTGACTGTACCAGATTATATAACAGTTGTTAATGAGGATGATAATGGATAAAAAAAGTTTCGAAGATAATTTAGCAAATTTAACTGAGATGAGCGAAAAAATCCGAGCGGGAAATTTAAGTTTGGAGGAAGGATTAAAATGCTATAAGGATGGCATGCAAAGCTATAAGGCATGTATGAATATGCTAGAAGAGACAAAGCTGGAAATTGAAAAAGTGATTGAAGGAGATGATAATGATGAATGATTTGAATAAGGCATACAAAAGATATTTAGATTTAATCAACGATTATCTTCCTGAATACCTGCCTAGGATTGATCAAAAGAGCAACAGCCTTTACGAGGCCATTAGATATTCTCTTGATTCTGGTGGAAAGCGCCTCAGACCTACACTTCTTCTTGCTGCTTGCGAATTTGCAGGCGGGAAGGCTGAGGATGCACTCCCATATGCTTCTGCAATCGAATATATCCACACCTATTCTCTCATACATGATGACCTGCCAGCAATGGACAACGATGATCTGAGGAGGGGTAAGCCTACAAATCATAAGGTCTTCGGTGATGCTATAGCAACTCTCGCGGGGGATGGACTGCTTAATACAGCTTTTGAGATAATGATTAAGGATTTATATCTTCATTTCGATAATATGGACAACCTGAAACGAAGGATAAATGCGATGTATGCAATCGCGAAATATGCAGGTGTAAGAGGAATGGTTGCAGGTCAGGTTTCGGATATGGAGGCTGAAAATCAGGAGAGCTCTCTTGAGATGATAGAGTATATTCATATCAACAAAACAGGTGCGCTGATCGTTGCTGCCGTAAGAGCAGGTCTTTACATAGGCGGTGCAGATGAAGATATGATGAATAAAATGACAAGTTATGCAGAATACCTGGGATTAGCTTATCAGATAGCTGACGATATACTTGACGAAGTAGGAAATAGTGAAGAACTAGGGAAAAATACGGGGACTGACAAGGATCGAAAGAAGATAACATATGTCTCCAAACAGGGCCTTGAAAAATCGCAGGAAAAACTTAATGAATATACCGAAGATGCTGTAAAGGCCATTGCAGGTTACTATGATAATGCTGCTTTTTTCAGAGACCTTGTTCTTGAATTATCTACTAGAAAGAGGTAAAAATGTCTAAATCACTTTATGAATATGACTTCCCGAAAGATTTAAAGAAAATGTCTTTTGAAGAGCTAGATCTGTTAAGCTATCAAATAAGGGAATTCCTCATAGAGAAAGTTTCAAAAACAGGGGGGCACCTTGCGCCTAATCTCGGTGTTGTGGAGCTAACGCTTGCACTTCATTTTGCCTTCGACAGCCCTCAGGATAAACTCATTTGGGATGTTGGACACCAAAGTTATGTGCACAAAATATTGACCGGAAGGGCTAGGGGATTTGATTCACTTAGACAGTTTGGAGGAATGAGCGGCTTTCCAAAGATTTCTGAAAGTCCACATGATGTATTTGATACGGGGCATAGCAGTACAGCTATTTCTTTAGCTATGGGGATGTCCGTAAGCAGAGATCTTAATAACGATGACTATAATATAGTTGCCATCATAGGCGATGGTGCAATGACAGGAGGTCTTGCCTTTGAAGGCCTTAACAATATTAGTGATAGTGGAAGACGAGTAATAGTTGTACTAAATGACAATGGGATGTCAATTTCTCCCAATATTGGTGGATTAGCAAAGCATTTGAGGAATCTCAGAACATCAAATCCATACCTAAATATAAAGAAGACAGCTAAGAAAGTAGTCGGTCTTCCATACATTGGAGATTCCCTGTATAAGGGCATGAGAAATGCAAAGGAACATATGAAATATGCTCTTTTGCCTAAGGGTGTTTTGTTTGAGGAATTAGGTATTACATATCTTGGACCTATTAACGGCCATAATTTGGAAGATTTGGTTGATGCCATGCAGGCGGCAAAAAAAATAGATGGCCCTGTTCTCATTCATGCAATAACAAAAAAAGGCAAGGGATATAGAAGCGCTGAAAACAATCCTGATAAGTTCCACGGAATTGGTTGTTTCAATCCATGTACAGGGCTGCCAAATCCATCTAGCGGTGTTTCATATTCAAGCATAGCTGGTGATGAGATTTTATCTATGGCAAAAGACCACGATGATATCGTTGCTGTTTCCGCTGCAATGTGCGATGCGACAGGACTTAGAAAGTTTGCAGATAGATACCCTGAGAGGTTTTTTGATGTTGGCATTGCAGAAGCACACGGCGTTACTTTTTCGGCAGGAATGGCTGCCAGTGGTCTTAGACCTGTAGTTGCAATATATTCCTCATTCCTACAAAGAGCATATGACCAAATTATAGAAGATGTCTGTATCCAGAATCTTCCTGTTATATTTGCAATCGACAGAGCAGGAGTTGTAGGAGCTGATGGTGAAACACATCATGGAAACTTTGATATAGCATACTTGTCCACTATGCCGAATATGACGATTTTTACGCCAAATGGTGAAAAGCAGCTACGAGAAGCATTTAGAACTGCATATAGTTTAAAATCACCATGTGCCATAAGGTATCCTAGGGGGGCGTGCCCGTTAGATAATGACGCTATTACAAATGCCGAGATGTTCTCAAAGGATATTGAAGTCTCTGATCTTACAAAATATGCAACTGAGAGACTATATGAGGGCAATGACATTGACATATGGGCTGTCGGTAGAATGCAGGAAAAAGCCAAAGAAATAAGGAATATTCTTACCAACAATGGACTGAATGTTGGAATTGTTAATGTAAAAATGGTAAAACCGATAGATACATCGCTGTATGATGATAAGACTAAGATTATTGTCAGCATTGAAGATGGAACATTGAAAGGCGGATTCGGAGAGCAGCTTTGTTCGATGATTTATTCTCAAAAAATTGATGGAGTAACATGTGAAAATTCTCAGTTATCAATACAGGAAAATACAGAATACCGAAGTAAATTTATAACTGTCGGATGGCCTGATAAATTCATTGAACACGGAGATGTGAATAGTCTGGAGAAGAAATATTCATTGGATGCCGAATCAATAGCAGATAAAATTCAAAGAAAGTATAACGAACTGAATTTAGATAGATGAAGAAAGAAAGATTAGATAAACTGCTTGTCGATGGAGGATTTTTTGAATCCCGTGAAAAAGCAAAGCGTGCCATTATGGCAGGGCTTGTCTTTGTTAATGGACAGAAAGAATATAAGGCAGGAACAGACTTTCCGCTAGATTGCGAAATCGTGGTCAAAGGAGATGAATGTCCCTTTGTCAGTCGTGGTGGATTGAAACTTGCGAAAGCTCTTAAAATTTGGGATATTTCTTTAAAGGGTATAATTGCAATGGACATGGGCGCCTCGACGGGTGGATTCACAGATTGTATGCTCCAAAAGGGTGCATCAAAAGTATATTCTGTTGATGTCGGATACGGACAGCTAGATTGGAAGTTGAGACAGGATCCAAGAGTTGTCAACATGGAAAAGTGTAATATAAGGTACCTGGATGATGAGAACTTATACAATACGGTAGACTTTGTTTCCATAGACGTTTCATTCATATCCTTAAGGCATATGTTTCCTGTCGCATCAAAAGTCCTTAAAGATGGCGGCAAGATTGTAGCACTTGTTAAGCCTCAGTTTGAAGCTGGACGTGATCAGGTTGGCAAACATGGAATTGTCAAAGACGAGAAAGTTCACATAGAGGTAATAGAAAAATCAATTGAATATGCAAAGCAATCGGGATTATACCCAATAGCACTCAGTTTCTCTCCAATAAAGGGTGCAAAGGGAAATATTGAATATCTTTTATATCTAGAAAAATCACGTGAAATAGGTTATAATGATTTGTGTATACATGAGACTGTAAAAGCATCTCATGACACTCTATAACGATAATTTATTCAGGAGAAAAAGGAGACGTAAAAATGAATCTGTCGGACAAAGTATTAGCGATGCAATTTTCGCCAATTAGAAAATTTAATCCAATTGCTCAGAAAGCAAAAGATGCTGGAAAAAAGGTGTATCATTTAAACATTGGTCAGCCTGATGTTCCTACACCTGAAGTTTTTATGGATGCTATCAGAGCATATAATAAGGAAGTTATTGCATATTCAGAATCGGGCGGAAATACAGATTTACAGGATGCAGTAATCGAATATTTCAAAGGTTATAACATTGATTTTGAGAGAAAGAATATCATTGTTACAACAGGTGGTTCAGAAGCTCTTACTATGACATTTATTGCGCTTTTAAACCCTGGAGATGAAGTAATCATCGCTGAACCATTCTATACAAATTATCATACATTCGCTACAACTGCAGGTGGTAAGGTTGTTCCTATTACAACTAAAGCTGAAGAAGGATATCACTATGCAAATAGAGAGCAGATCGAAGCATGCATAACTGATAAGACCAAGGCAATCGTTTGCATCTCACCTGGTAACCCTACAGGAACAGTTCTTACTTTAGATGAGATGAAACTAATAGGCGAAATCGCTAAGGAACATGATCTTTGGATTATTGCAGACGAAGTTTATAGAGAATTCGCTTATGATGATAGAGAAGTTACCTCTTTTGGAATGCTTCCTGAATATGCTGACAGGGTAATCATAGTTGACTCTGTTTCTAAGAGACATTCAGCATGTGGAGCAAGAATTGGACTATTGCTTTGCAAAAACGAAGAGTTCATGAAGAATGCTATGAAGATTGCTCAGGGAAGACTTTGCTCATCCACTGTTGACCAGGTTGGAGCAGCTGCATTGTTCAGATTACCAAAGTCTTACTATGATGAAGTTAAGAAAGAATACTGCGGAAGAAGAGACGTAGTTTATGAAGAATTAATGAAGATTCCTGGAGTTGTTTGCCAGAAGCCTGGCGGTGCATTCTATATGACTGCTAAGCTACCTGTTGACAGCGTGGAAGATTTTCTCATGTTCTTGCTTGAAGAATTTGAGGATAATGGAGAAACTGTTATGTTTGCTCCTGCTGAAGGATTCTATGCAACACCAGGTCTTGGTAAGGACGAGATGAGAATCGCTTATGTTCTAAATCAGGACGATATGAGAAGAGGCGTTGAGCTTATTAGACTTGGTCTTGAAGCTTATAATAAGAAAAAAGGTAAATAATATTTGTTAATTTAAGAGGGTAGTTAAATCGAGGAGGAGCGTCTATGAAACTTTCACCCATGATGAGGCATTACATGGGGATCAAAGAAAAATATCCTGACTGTGTAATATTTTATAGATTAGGTGATTTCTATGAACTTTTCTTTGAAGACGCACTTGAGATATCCAAGGTTCTTGGACTAGCCCTTACAGGTAGAAATTGTGGACTGAAAGAAAAGGCACCTATGTGTGGGGTGCCTTTTCATTCTGTTTCAACTTATATTAAACCCCTTGTCGAACAAGGTTATAAGGTTGCAATCTGTGAGCAGACAGAAGATCCTGCTCTTGCAAAAGGAATAGTTAAGAGAGAAGTAGTTAGAATTATTACACCCGGAACTAACACCATTGATGATGATATCAATATTCCGAAGAATAATTATCTATCTACTTTTTGCTACATAAGGGGAGAATTCCAACTTGCCTTTGTAGATATAGGTACTGGAGAGTTTGCAGCTACATACAAGGAGGCATCATACAAAAGCCTTGAAGATATGCTGAATGAGATTGTTAAACTTGGAATATCCGAGATCATTGTAAACGAATCAATGGAGGACTTTATACCCAAGGAAAAACTTATAGAATTATCAAAAGCATTTGTAACTGTTAAGCCTGACAACTATTTTGTTCTCTCGGCAGCATTAGAACTAATAAAATCACATTTTAATGTTGAGAGCTTGTCTGCGATTGGAATTTTGGGGGAAGTTGGTCCAATTGAGGCAATAGGAGCGGCTTTAGAATATCTGAATGAAACGCAGATGAATAGAATGCAGCATATTACCGGCGTGAGGATATACAACCTTGGCAGTAATATGTCCATTGACAAAGCAACGATGCGAAATCTCGAGTTAACAGAGACCCTTTATGACAAAGAAAATAAGGGCTCGCTTCTTCATGTACTCGACAAAACAAAGACGGCGCACGGTGCTAGGATGCTCAAACAGTGGCTTATTGAGCCTTTAAACCATTTAAAACCCATCGAAGATAGGCTGAATGCAGTTGAGGAGATCAAGTCAAATTTAGTTAAGTTAAATGAGCTTAGAAACATGCTCAACAAAATATACGATTTTCAAAGGATTACGGGGAAAATCGCGACTTCTACCATTAATCCAAAGGATATGATTGCACTGAAAAAATCCTTATCGGTGCTACCGGAAATTAGAGCAATTTTAGAAGACTCTAGGTCAGATCTGCTTTTGGAAATATTTAATAATATATTTGATTTTTCGGATATCGAGAATCGCATTGAAACTGCAATAAGTGAGGACGCTCCCTTTACAATAAGGGATGGTGGGATATTTAAACAAGGATATTCCGATAAATTGGACGAACTGCATCTTTCTATTAAAGATGGAAAGGATTGGATGGCGTCTCTTGAATCAAAGGAGAGAGAACGAACCGGAATAAAGAACCTTAAGGTCGGATTTAATAATGTCTTTGGATATTACCTAGATGTAAATAAAAGCCAGATAGACAAGGTTCCGGATTTTTATATTCGTAAGCAGACTCTTGTGAATAATGAGCGTTATATCACTCCGAAGATGAAAGAAGTGGAATCTGTAATATTGAATGGAGAAGAAAAGATAAACAAACTCGAAGCTGAGCTTTTTGAAGAACTCAGACAGTGGCTTATCCCGGAAATACCTAAAATGCAGGAAACTGCAATCAAAATTGCGATGCTTGATGTGCTTTCATCTCTGGCATACGTGGCAGTACAAAATAACTATATAAGACCTGAGATAAATGAATCTACTGAAATCGATATTGTTGAGGGAAGACATCCAGTCGTTGAAACGATGGAGCGAGGCGATCTCTTTGTACCAAATGACGTCAAACTTGACCGAAACAAAGATTTTATGGCGATTATAACTGGACCGAATATGTCTGGAAAATCAACATATATGAGGCAGACCGCCCTAATAGTGCTTATGGCACAGATGGGGTCCTTTGTGCCTTGTGAGAGCGCAAAGATAGGCATAGTCGATAGAATTTATACCAGAATAGGGGCCTCGGACAATCTTACACAGGGCAAGTCGACATTTTTTGTAGAAATGAGTGAACTCGCATATATTTTATCGTCTGCAACATCTAGAAGTCTTGTAATCTTGGATGAGATTGGACGTGGGACCAGCACATATGATGGGATGAGCATAGCTTTTGCTACCGTAAGTTATTTATGTAAACCTAATAGGATGATCAGGACAATGTTTGCGACACACTATCATGAACTGACAGTTTTGGAAGATCAAATCAAGGGAGTTTTCAATTTAAATGTAGACGTTCATGACGAATCAGGTGAAATAGTATTTTTGCACAAAATAGTTAGGGGTGCTGCGAGTCAATCATATGGTATTCACGTTGCAAAACTTGCGGGGGTGCCGAATGAAGTTCTCTTGGATGCGGAATACAGGCTAAATCAACTTGAAGAGGATCATGATAACATTGTTATTTCTAATAATCATAATATAAATAATACAAATAATTCAGAAAGCAATATTTCAACTGATACTGAAAATGACCACGCAGTGCAACTTGAAGAAGTTGCTGCTCAAGAGATCTCGGAAGATAAGTTAGAAAGTAAAATTTTAAATAAAATTGCAAATATAGATATTAATGAATTGAGGCCATCAGAGGCAATTCGTATTTTGGAAGATTTAAAGGAAATAATTCATGAAAATTAATCTTTTAGATAAATCTGTTTCGGACAAAATTGCTGCCGGAGAAGTCATAGAAAGGCCAGTTTCTATTGTTAAAGAACTTGTTGAAAATTCAATTGATGCCGGTGCAAAATCCATAGTTGTAGAAATAAAAAAAGGCGGTCATGATTATATAAGGGTTACCGACAATGGTATCGGAATTGAAAAACCCGAGATTGAGAAAGCCTTTGTTCGCCATGCTACAAGTAAAATTATCAGTGAATCCGATCTTGAAAATTTAATTACATTGGGATTTAGAGGGGAGGCACTGGCAAGCATATCGGCTGTAACAAGGATGGAGGTTGTTTCAAAAACTTCAGAGGAGAAAACTGGCATTAAGCTTAACATTCATGCGGGTGACATTATCTCTAAGTCACAAGTAGGCTGCCCAGACGGCACAACCATGATAATTCGCGATCTTTTCTATAACACACCTGCTAGACTTAAATTCATGAAATCCGAATCTTCTGATACATCTCAGATTACAACGTTTATGAGCAATATTGCAGTCGGATTTCCGGAGATTAGTTTCAGATATGTTGTTAATGGAAAAATTGTTTTCACCACTGATGGAAATGGCAAACTCAGAGATGCAATATCACAGGTCTACAATCATAGTGATTTCATGAATCTGATTGAAATAAGGGACGAAATTCCTGGGCTGAAAATAAGAGGATTTATTTCTAGACCTTCAATTAATCGAAACTCAAGAAAACTGCAAATTTATCTCGTCAACGGAAGGGTGATAGAGAGCAAAATAATTGATACTGCCATTGAAGAAGGCTATCGAGAAAGACTTTTCGAGGGTCGTTTTCCAATCGTTTTTCTGTTGCTTGAACTCGATCCGAAGGCGATAGACGTCAATATTCATCCGAACAAAAAAGTTATAAAGTTTGATGATGAGAAGAGAGTTAAGCAATTCATAGCCGAAAGAATTCACTCTGCAATTACAACGTCTGAATCTGTACCGAGACCGATTTCTGAAAACACTCTAACTGAAAAGTTAAGTGATTCTCAAAGAAGTGAATCAAATGATTCTGATAATAAAGCGGAAGAAATCAATGATTCGCGAGACGACTATTTTGTTGATATCTATGCAAAGTCGGGTGAGAATAGCACAAAACAGATGAGCCTCGCAAGTATTTTGCGCGAGGAAAGCATTGCTAGAAAAAACTTATATGAGAACGTTGAAAAAGAGCAGCATGAAGAAAATGAGGGTAAACTTTCTCACTTTGATATGGATAGAAAAGATGATATGCCATGGGAGGATATCAGACCAATAGGTGTTGTATTTGCAACGTATATTTTGGCGACAGACGATGTTTACTTTTACATAATCGATCAGCATGCTGCACATGAAAGAATATACTACGAAAAATTTGTGACCAGTTATTTGGAAGAAGGATATTCAGGCGCCACGTCGCAACTTCTTGCGGTAGGAATAGTTATAGATCTCACACCACAGGAAGAAACTCTCATAGAAAACAAGATGAGGATATTGCAAACACTAGGCTTTGAGATTGAAAACTTTGGACCTGGGAGTGTGATAATAAGAGGTGTACCTGATTTTATGAATATGGAAGAGGCAGAAATCTTTGCCAGAAACGTAATAGAGGACACCGATGAAAATGCTGATATCAGAAACCAAATTGCAATCGATAAGCTTATAACCAAGTCATGTAAGAGTGCAGTTAAGGCAAACGATTATCTCACAGACGAGGAAGTTGCGTGCTTATTGAATACTCTAAGCAATTGCAAGAATCCGTATTCCTGTCCACATGGTAGACCTACAATCATCAAATTCAGCAAATACGAAATGGAGAGAATGTTTAAGAGAGCCTGATATGGATATCCAAAATAATATAAAATTAATCGTTCTTGCGGGTCCAACCGCTGTGGGAAAAACTGAATTTGCCATAGAAATTGCAAAGAGATTAGACGGAGAAATCGTAAACTGCGATTCCATGCAAATATACAAGCACATGGACATAGGATCAGCCAAGCCAACAAAAGAAGAGCGAAGAGAAGTACCGCATCACCTCGTTGATTTTATCAATCCGACTGAAGAATTCAGCGTTGCAAAGTATCAGAAATATGCAAGAGAGTGCATATTCGATATCAATCGAAGAGGTAAGGTCCCGATCCTATCGGGAGGAACGGGTCTCTACATAGATAGCGTAATCTACGATATGGATTTTTCTAATAAGCCTGTGGGTGGGATATTCAACAAAAGACGCGAAGAACTATACAGGATAGCCGAAGAAGAGGGTAACGAGGCTTTACATGCTAAATTAGCAGAGCTTTCGAGCAAAAGAGCAGGGGAGATCCATCCAAATAATATAAAAAAAGTAGTTAGAGCAATTGAAATCCTCGAATCCGGGGAGAATCCGGGTGATTTTGAAGGGTTGAAGAATAGAAAATACAAAGACTTTGATGCGAAACTGTTTTGTTTAAATAGAGATAGAGAAGAACTTTACGATAGGATAAATAGACGAGTTGACATTTTGATGGATCAGGGGCTTGAGTCAGAAATACGAGACCTTCTTGATATGGGGATATCTGCAGATGATATTTCGATGAAAGGTATTGGCTATAAGGAAATGCTTTCATACATGATTGGGGAGTGTGACTTAGATACGGCGGTCGAACTTATTAAGCGCAATTCACGAAGATTTGCGAAGAGGCAACTCACATGGTTCAAAAAATACGACGATATGACTTGGATAAATTTGAGTCACCAGAGCTTTGAAGAAGCGATAGAAATTGTCAGGGAAAGATATGGCGAATAAGGATAAGGACATAAGAATACATAACAAAACCGATAAACCCGATAACATTGTGCAGAAGGAAGCTGAAATCTTTGAGCAGTGTGAAGCTATCGAAAATGACTTACCGCGTTTTTTGCGTGGATTTTTTTCATATTTAAGGGGAAATGTTCTGCCGATGACAAGACTTGCATACTTACAGGACATTCATTTTTTCTTTAAGTATCTGATTGATGAAACTGGGCTTGTAGAAGCTGATGAAACCTCTAAAATCAAGGCTTATGAGCTTAATAGAGTACGAGCTGTTGACGTTAATATGTTTATTGACTATTGCAGGAAGTACAAGGTGGAAACGGATAATACGGTTACAATTTACGAAAATAACAACAAAACACTTGCGAGGAAGAAGTCCTCGATTTCTGTTTTGTTTAAATATATGTATAGGGATGAGCTTGTAGAGAAAAATATTACAGACGGCTTTGACCCTATTCGTGTCCCCAAAGCTGGCGAACGAGAGATTAAAGCCCTTCAAGACGATGAGGTCATGATTATGCTTGATGCTGTAACAAACGGGATGGGTCTTACTAAGCATCAGAAGAGCTACTGGGAGAAAACGAAGAAGAGGGATAAGGCGATTTTAATCTTGTTTCTCACTTATGGTTTAAGACTTTCGGAACTTCAACAGCTCAATTTGAGTTCTTTTAATTTTGGACGTGGAGAGTTTAAAATCTACAGGAAGCGTGGCAAAGAGAGCATAATGCCTATAAATGATTCGGTATTCGAGACATTAAATGATTACATCAAAAATGAGAGGCCTAAGGAAGAAAAAATAAAAGAGGGCGACAAGGATGCACTCTTTCTTTCTCTACAAGGGAGCCGTTTGACAGAGAGACAGATAAGAGATTTGGTAAAGAAATACACTGCGATTGCTCTTAAGACGAGCACAAAAGCAGGTTATAGCCCTCATAAACTCAGGGCTACCGCCGCTACGAGCCTGATTGGACGCGGTAATTCGATATATGATGTGGCGGCGCTCCTTGACCATGAACAGGTTACAACCACACAACTTTACGCTGCACAGAAGAAGAACGTAAAGCGCGATCTTGTTAAGGGGATGGAGTGGGAAAAAGAAAGAAAAGGTGAAGATTAACCTATGAATAATAATTGTAATGATATATATAAAAAATTCGGTATATTTAATAAGGCAATTGACTTTGTGTCTTCTGTTGAAGAGGATCTTAAGGAGAAATTTAGTGAAGTCGACAAAATAGCTGAATTGAATCAGTATAAGGTTTTAAGTGCAATGCAGGAAGAAAAACTTTCTGATACGCATTTTAATTGGAATACGGGTTACGGATATGATGATGCAGGAAGGGAAGTGACTGAGAAGATTTTTGCCCGTGCATTTGGAGGGGAGTCTGCTCTGGTGCGCACGGGCTTTGTCAATGGTACGCATGCCTTGGCCGCCGGGCTCTTCGGGATTTTGAGGCCCGGCGACGGGCTCTGCTATGTGTCTGGGGGCCCGTACGATACCCTTGAAGAGGTGATCGGTATCCGTGGCCAAGGCATGGGGTCCCTGATCGAATACGGCGTCAAATACCATCAGGTTGAGCTAAAGCAAAACTACGCAAGCGATGAAACCCCCTTCGATCTTGAAGCCATCAAAGACTCTTTGGAAAAGCATCCAGAAATCAAAGTAATTGGAATACAAAGAGCAACTGGTTACAGCTGGAGACGCTCAATAACTATAAAAGAAATCGAAAAACTTGTTAATTTTGTCAAATCTATCAAGCCTGAACTAATTGTCTTTGTCGATAACTGCTATGGGGAATTTCTCGATTTGAGAGAACCTCTAGATGTAGGCTGTGACATAATGGCAGGTTCGCTCATAAAAAACCCTGGAGGCGGCATAGCCCTCTCAGGTGGGTATGCCATAGGTCGTAAAGACCTTGTCGAAGGAGTTTCATACAGATTAAGTTGCCCTGGAATTGGCGGCGAATGCGGTTTAACCTTTGGACAGACAAGAACTATGCTCCAAGGTCTATTCCTCGCTCCTACGGTCGTTTCAGCAGCTCTAAAGGGTGCAATGGTCTGCGGCGAAACATTCTCAAGGCTGGGCTTTGAAACCATGCCTCACGCCGACATGCCTCGAAGCGACATAATACAGGCGATCAAACTTGAAAGCTCCGAAAGGCTTGTTGCATTTTGCAAAGGAATCCAAGCAGCTGCGCCAGTGGACTCTTTTGTTACACCACTTCCTTGGCCTATGCCGGGGTATGATACTGACGTAGTAATGGCAGCTGGAGCCTTTGTTCAGGGGTCGTCTATAGAACTCTCCGCAGACGGTCCCGTAAAACCTCCATACAACGTTTATTTTCAAGGCGGTATAACGTATGCCCATTCGAAGATCGGCGTTATATTTGCGCTTAATGAATTATTAAAAGAAGGATTATTGGAAATCTAATATATTATGAAAACCAAAAAACAAATTTTCAAAGATCGCGATATTAAAAGCAATTTAAGTGCCATTCTTAATTTAATATTGCTTTTAATTTTTATCGTTGCAATACCAGTTTACATATGGGTGTTTCACAGAGATTTTATAAGAAATATTGACTCGATTGAAGAAGTCGTTGCCTTGCTTGATGCGAACAAAACAGCCGCAATCCTAATTTACCTGGGTATGCAAATTATGCAGATTATCGTCAGCATTCTTCCGGGCCAAGTCTTCCAAGTCGCGGCAGGATATTACTTCGGATTCTTTATGGGGCTTGTATACTCCCTAACCGGAGCAGCAATCGGAACGACAATCACGTATTTTGTTGCAAAATGGCTGGGCTCAAACGCCATAGAGGTGTTATTTGGCAAAGAAAAAATCGATAAAATCGTCAAGATGCTTAACAGTAATCGTGCTTATAACGTTGTTTTTTTGCTGTACCTAATTCCAGGCATACCCAAGGATCTTGTCGGCTACGCAGCCGGAATTTCAAGCATTAACTTTCGGATTCTACTCGTTCTATCTATCATAGGCAGGACTTTTGGAATGAGCGGAAGTCTGCTATTTGGCTATCTCTACGCCCAAAAACAATACACTTTAATGTATATCGTCGCCACGATTGCAGTGATGATTTTTCTGATTTGCATTATATACAGGAAAAAAATCTCGAAATGGATGGAGAACTTTTACAACAAAATAGGTTAGGAGAGTTTGGATGAATAGTTTCTTTTACGTAAAAAACAAAACATTATTGCTTATCGCAGGTGTCGTTTGGCAGATTGCCGGGTTTAACGTCATAAGGCTGGGAATTCTCTCGTATATGGTGATTGATAGGATGTGGTATCTTTATCTTTTGTCGATCGTGATATTTTGCCTCTTTGGTTTAATGTTTTATAAGATGAGCGATAAGCATACAAACAGAATCTTAAACTATGAGGAGGACAGGCCGTTTTGGCATTTCTTTGATTTGAAATCTTATCTGATAATGATATTTATGATGATCGGTGGGATAGGGCTGAGAGCAAGCGGATTGGTTCCTGACACCTTCATAGCATTTTTTTATTCTGGGCTTGGCTGCGCATTAGCCTTGGCAGGGATTGTCTTTGTCAAAAATTATATCACCTATACATGCTTTCCTGACAAATAAGCATATTGAAATAATAAATCATTATAAAATAGAAGATTAATAAATATATTCTTAAACTTCATATAAATTCAATAGATAATCCCCTGCATTTATTTTGATGCGTGGGATTTTTTAATAGTGATTATTTTTATGGTTGTATAGCATTCGCTGGAGGTTTTTATAAAATTCATCGGAGCAAACTTTATTGAGATTTAATTTTATCCACTTAGCCACCATTAAATATAATTTATTTTGCTTATTATCACTAATATTAATTCATAAGAAAATTTTAAACATTTAACAAAAATCATCCTTTTGGGTGATGTAATGAAAATATAAATTAGGTATAATGAAATGAAAAATATTATTTTTAATAAAAGAAGAGAGAAGGATATTATAAAACAATAATAAATATAATTTGGTTTTATTTTTAGTATAAAAATATAAGGAGGGAAAATTATGAAAATAAAGAAAGGAGGAATATGTTATGTTAAAATTAAAAAAAGCAGTTATTAAATTAACTGCGCTATTATTTACATTAGCTACTGTCTTCTGTGCAGGGGGGTTAGCTAATGTAAACGCTGAGACAACTGATATTACTGAAATTAACTTGACAGGTAATTATCAGTATGGAACTGTTCCAGCAGGAGTATTGCCAGAATTTAATCCTAGAACTACTACTGATAGTATAACTATTGGACTAGGTAATAGCGGTTGGTCTTACTATTACGGCAGATATTGGAGAGGCTTTGGTGGAGAAACACCAGTTGCATACAATGATGGTAAAACAAAGTATGGATATCTTTTTCAGGTAAAACCAAAAGAAGGATATCAGCTAGCTTCTTCAAATTTAAAGGTTATCTACAATGGAGAAGATGTCACCTCTACTGCTGAAGTGTCAAGGTGGCCTTGGGGTGCTTATATCACTGTCGACTTAGGAAAAGCAATAGGTGAAAATCCTACTACTTATAAGGTAACATTTAATTCAAATGGCGGAACAGAAATTCCACCAAAAGAAGTTGTAAGTGGATTGAAAATTAAAGCACCATCAACACCAACAAAAGATAAATATCTTTTTAAGGGTTGGTATGAGGATTCAACATTCAGCAAGAAATTTGATTTCAACACACCGATTACTGGTAATATTACGCTTTATGCAAAATGGGAAGCGGCAAATTCTATCAATGAGGTTAAATTAGCTGGCGACTATCAATATGGAACTGTTCCAGTGGGAACTTTACCATCATTTAATCCTAGAACTATGACTGATAGTATCACTATTGATAAAAGAAATAGTGAATGGATGTATAAAAAGGAAAACGGAGCGTGGAGTGGATTTGGTAGCAATACGCCAGTTGCATATAATGACGGCAAAACAGATTATGGATATATCTTCCATGTAGCACCTAATGATGGATATCAGCTTGCTTCTTCAAATTTAAAGGTTATCTACAATGGAGAAGATGTCACCTCTACTGCTAAAGTGTCAAGGTGGCCTTGGGGTGCTTATGTTATTGTTGATTTAGGAAAAGCAACAGGTGAAAATCCTACTACTTATAAGGTAACATTTGATGCTAACGGTGGAAGTGGCACCATGCCAGCTGTTACTAAAAAGGCAGGAGAAACATTTGTATTACCTGATTGTGATTTTACCGCTCCTACTGGAAAAGAGTTTAAGGCTTGGGAAGTAAACGGTGATGAAAAGGCAGTTGGTGACACAATTACAGTTAATGCAAGCATCACAGTTAAAGCACTTTGGAAAGCAAAGACTGTTACCCCTGGAACCGACCCAGGTACAGAACCAGGAACTACACCAGGAACTGACCCAGGCACAAACCCAGGAACAACTCCTTCTGATAACCCTATAACCAATGAACTTAAGGTTATGACTGAAGGTCAAAACGACAGTAGCACAGTAGCAAAGGGTAATGAAGTAATTTATATTGTAGGTAACTCAACAAAGGCAGTATTCAGAATTCTTGGAGAAGAGCTTGGTGTCGAAGATCTAAAAAGCGTACTTCTTGATAGCAAACTTGTTGATGCATCGAATTATGATGTTAGAAAAGGAAGCATAATAGTTTCATTTAAGAAATCATATGTTGACTCCCTAGCACCAGGCATACATGAAATAAAATTTAACACAACAAAGGGTGTTGCCAAGGCTGAACTTGTAGTAAAACAAAAGACTCAAACGAGCGCAAATATTATCAAAACAGCTAAAGCACAACCAAATACTGGCGATAGCGGGATGCTATATGTTTATACTTTAGAATTACTAATGGCAGTAGGAGTAATGATTATTCTAAATGATAAAAGAAAGAAGAATAATCTAAAGTAGGATTATAAAATAATCGAGAAGGTGGCTTGCATGTAAATTACATGTGAGCCATTTTTTATTTTATAATTTTGCTTAAAAAACATTTGTTCGAAAAAATGTTGACAGAGAACATACATTCTGATATACTTCATATATAGAACAGATGTTCAAATAGGGGGTATAATAGGATGAAAAGATATAGAATTAACTCAAAATTAAGGTTCAGCATTTTTCTAGCATTTATTGTAATTTTAATATTATCAACTTATATGGTGTTTGTTGGATTAACAGATGCTCAAGGTGACACTGTAGAGAGATATGAAATTGTATCTGTAAATTATGGTGACAGCTTATGGACGCTTGCAAAGAATCATGTGCCCAAAGATATGGATATCAGAGAATATGTTTATCGTGTAGCTAAATATAATGATGTAGATCCAGGAGATTTAAATCCAGGAGATAAAATTAAGCTTCCTATATATTAAAAGCTATTTTGAGAATGGTTATATCTATTTAGAGAAAATAGAAGAAATATAAAAGGTATGAGAGTATCATAAGTACAAATAAAATCGCTTAAATCGAAGATTAGGGCGTCGAAAATTTGAAGACATTATGAAGAATAATTATAATGAGTTATAAGGATGTCTTTTATATAAGATTGTAATGGAAATGCCTTATAAGGCTTATTTGTAGAGCTTTATGGGCATTCTATTTTTAAAATAACATAACTATTCCGAAAATTATGATTTTAGGAATAGTTATGTCTCTCTACTTAAAATATAAAATGAAAACTAAATAATAGTTAAGATATCTTCCGCCCTCTTTCTTTTAGGTTTTGTAGCTTCACTATCAGAATATCCTATAGCAATAACTGAAACTACGATTTCATTTTCAGGAATATTTAAGATCTCTCTTATTTTATCTCCATCTCTAATTCCCATGATCAATGTATCAAGTCCCAAATCTTTGGCTTTTAAAATTAAATTTGCATTATGTAATCCTAAATCATAATATCCCCAGCCATTTCCGCATTCGTTTTCAGGATTTCCCTCTCTATCGAATCCAGATCGATCTTTCACAAAAGTTGTTATTATGAGGGCTGCTCCTGTAGAACTTTTAGCATTAAACGCTGGCAAAGCTTCATCTGAAATCTTATTATGTACGTCTTTGTCTAGTACGGCATAATATCTAGCTGTTTGTGAATTTTTCCACGAGGGTGCTTGAATAGCAGCTTCTATGATAGTTTCAAGATCTTTTTCAGTAACCTGTTTTGTTGCATCGTATTTTCGCACGCTACGCCTAGATTCTAATACTTTGTCTAAATCCATTTATAGGTATTCCTTTCATATAAGTTTATTTAAAGAAATTTACTGCACTTTCAAATAGTTTCATATCGTATTCACCGAGAACGTTTTTGTAAAGATTGTCGCCTATACGTTCAGAATGGCCCATCTTACCTAAGATTCGTCCGTCTGGCGATGTTATGCATTCAATTCCATAGTATGAACCATTAGGATTAAAGTGTATGTCATAGGTTGGATTGCCATCTAAATCTACGTATTGAGTGTTTATTTGACCGTTAGACAGTAGTTCATCGATAGTTTTTTCCGATGCGACAAACCTTCCTTCGCCATGAGAAATTGGAACTTTATAAACATCTCCGATTTCAGTTTTAGCAAGCCAAGGTGAATTATTTGATAAAACTTTAATATTAACAATCTTAGATTGGTGTCTGCCAATTTCATTGAGAGTTAAAGTTGGGAATGTTTTATCTGCATCAAGTATTTTGCCATATGGCAGTAGTCCGAGCTTGATTAAAGCCTGGAAGCCGTTGCAAATACCTGCAATAAGCCCTTCTCTGTTTTCGAGTAAGTCCTCAACAGCGTCCTTTATAATTTTATTCCTGAAAAATGCTGTTATGAATTTGCCAGATCCATCAGGCTCATCACCACTCGAGAAACCGCCTGGAATGAATATAATTTGGCTCTCTTTTATTTTGTTGGCAAATGAATTGACTGACTCAGTGATATGTTCACTTGAAAGATTATTAACTATGAATGTTTCAACTTCAGCACCGGCTTTTGTAAATGCCTTTGCACTGTCATATTCGCAGTTAGTACCTGGAAATACTGGGATCAACACCCTAGGCTTTGCAACCGTATAACTTGCGTGTTTTTGTGCGTTAATTTTACCTGAGTATGTGAGATTCCTTTTAATATCATATTGATTTTTGTATGAATCCTCAGCATCGATATCAGAAATATTGAATTTATATATAGGTTCAAGTTTGCCCTCATAGATGTTATCGAGCAAATGTAAATCAATGGAATCTCCAGCAAAATCAATCTTTTCAGCAGAGATAGTTTGACCTAAAATATTAACTTTTGAATCTTGAATTAGATTATCTATATCACAATTGTCTGAGAGTTCAATCATAAATGTTCCGTAGTTATAAGCAAATATATCATCGATATCAGCGTGTTTATTGTAGATAAAACCGATGTTATTACCTATGCACATCTTATATATAGATTCAGCAATACCGCCGTAACCAGCAGTGTATACAGAGAGAGCGTCATTTGATTTAATTAATGTATGAACCAACTCAAAAGTCTCTTTAAGTGATTTAGAATCTGGTAAGCCGTTCTCATCTATCTCAGGTGTAATCATAATAACTTTATGGTTAACGCCTTTAAATTCTCCACTAACAATGTTATTAACGTCTTCTGTAGTGACCGCAAAAGATATCAATGTTGGAGGAACATGAATATTTTCGAAACTTCCAGACATTGAGTCCTTTCCACCTATTGCGGCTACTCCAAGATCGTACTGTGCCTTGAATGCACCAAGAACAGCAGCAAGAGTTTTTCCCCATTTCTCACTTGATGTTTCAAGCTTTTCAAAATACTCCTGGAAAGAAAGATATATGTTTTCAAAACTTGCTCCAGAAGCTATGAGTTTTGATACTGATTCAATAACTGCAAGATATGCCCCATCAAAAGGAGAGCGCTCTGTAATATACGGATTGAATCCCCATGACATTATTGAGCATGTCTCTGAATTCCCCTCTTCCATTGAAATGAGATTTACCATTGCCTGATTAGGTGTACGCTGATGTTTGCCACCAAATGGCATTATAACTGTTCCAGCACCAATCGTTGAGTCAAACATTTCTGATAGACCACGTTTTGAGCAAACATTGAGATCGCCAACTAGGGCTTTCATATCTTTTGAAAATTCTCCTGTTGAAGATTTTCCGTAAGATTTCCCAGAGACTACCCTAGCTTCCGTGTGTTTTTCTGTACCGTTTGTATCGAGAAAATCTCTAGAAATGTCGACTATTTTGTTGTTGCGCCACTTCATTACAAGCCTATTGCTGTCGGTAACCGTTGCAACGTGTGTGCATTCCAGGTTTTCCTTTTCTGAAAGTTGCATAAATTTTTCTTTTGAAGATTCTTCAACAACGACAGCCATTCTTTCTTGAGATTCACTTATTCCAAGCTCAGTACCATCAAGACCCTCGTATTTTTTAGGCACCATATCGAGATTTATATCAAGGCCGTCTGCAAGCTCTCCTATGGCGACAGATACTCCACCTGCACCAAAGTCATTGCACCTTTTGATAAGCTTACTTGCTTCAGGGTTTCTGAATAGCCTTTGAAGTTTCCTCTCCTCAGGTGCATTACCTTTCTGAACTTCTGCTCCTGCAGTTTCTATTGAAGATGTAGTATGTGATTTAGAAGAACCTGTTGCTCCACCACAGCCATCTCTACCAGTTTTTCCACCAAGAAGTAGGACTACATCACCATTTATAGGTCTTTCTCTTATAACATTTTCAGCAGGTGCAGCGGCTACAACGGCACCAACTTCCATTCTCTTAGCAACATATCCTTCGTGGTAAATTTCATCAACCTGGCCTGTTGCAAGTCCGATTTGATTGCCGTATGATGAATATCCCTTTGCGGCAGTCGTTACTATCTTACGCTGTGGAAGTTTACCCTTAAGAGTTTTGTCGTCATCAACAAGAGGATTTCCAGCTCCTGTAACCCTCATAGCTGAATATACATAGGACCTTCCAGAAAGAGGATCTCTTATTGCACCTCCTATACATGTTGCAGCACCACCGAAAGGTTCAATTTCTGTTGGGTGATTATGAGTTTCGTTTTTAAAAAGAAGAAGCCAATCTTCAAGGCCTTCAGATGTTTTTACTTTAATTTTTACAGTGCATGCATTGATTTCTTCAGACTCGTCAAGATTCTCAAGTTCACCCTTGGAACGCAAATATTTTGCTGCTATTGTTCCAATATCCATAAGAGAAATGGGCTTAGTTCTACCTAGTTCTTCACGAGTTTTTAGATATAATTGGTAAGCCTTTTCAGCTGAATCATCCTCAAATTCGATAGAATCTATGATAGTGTTAAAGGTTGTGTGCCTGCAATGGTCTGACCAATATGTGTCTATTACACGAATTTCCGTTATTGTTGGAGGCCTTCCCTCTTTTTTGAAATATTCCTGAGTAAATGCAAGATCTGATTTGTCCATGGCAAGCCCCATCTCGTTAATCATCTTATCAAGATCAGCATCGCTATAACCGCTGAAATCAGTAAGAATTTCGACTTCATCTGGAGATTTAACGCTGAAATTAAGGTCAGTGGATTCATCTAGAGTAGCCTCTCTAGCTTCTACAGGATTGATGACTAGCTTTTTTATTTTAGACTTATCAACATCCGAAATTGTTCCAGACAAAATATAGAGCTTTGCTGATTTTACGATTGGCTTTATGCCTTGAGAAATCATCTGAATGCACTCAGAAGCAGATTCTGCACGCTGATCGAACTGTCCTGGAAGCAATTCCACAGCAAATACAAAATCTTCATCGTTGATATTCAAATCCTTAATATCGAGATATGCATCATCTACCTGAGGCTCTGAAAAAACAGTGTTAATCGATTTGTCAAATAGTTCGTCATCGATGCCGTCAACATCATACCTATTAATCACTCTAACATTTTCAATGCTGTCTAGCTTAATAAAATTTTTAATCTCGGAAAGCAGTTCCCCTGCTTCATGAGCAAATTCTTTTCTTTTTTCGACAAAAACTCTTCTGACCATTATTTCACCTCATTTAATATCTTAAGCGCTCTGTGTCCAATATCGTTTCTGTAATACTTATTATCAAAGTTAACATAATCAGCTGCTTTATAAGCTAATTCAATCGCATCCTTTAAGTTATCTGCTCTCTTTGTGATTCCAAGGACTCTGCCACCGCTTGTTACTAGTTGATCTTTTTCAATTTTAGCCCCAGCAATGAAGATATCTTTGGTGTCGCAGTTAAAAGTAATAGGAAATCCTTTTTCATAGTTTTGAGGATAACCATTTGAGGCTAAAATGAGACAACAGGTTGAATCAGTAGAAAATTTGACTTTATCAGGTGTTAGAACCTCGTTTCTCACATCCATCATAATATCAAGCAGGTCACTTTCCAAGAGTGGCAGAACAGCTTGTGCTTCCGGATCACCAAATCTACAATTATATTCGATAACCTTTGGTCCATCCTTTGTTATCATGAGCCCAAAATATAAACATCCTTTAAACGTACGGTCTAAACTATTCATAGCCTCCATAGTAGGCTTAAATATCGTCTCCATCGATTCTTTTGCGATTTCAGGGGTGTAATATGGGTTTGGCGCAATCACGCCCATACCGCCCGTATTAAGGCCCTTGTCACCGTCGAGAGCTCTTTTGTGGTCCATGGATGAAATCATTGGCACAATGGTCTTGCCATCAGTAAAAGCAAGAACTGAGACCTCAGGTCCCTCTAAAAATTCCTCTATTACGACTTTATTACCACTTTCCCCAAAGGCTTTTTCAGTCATTATCTTGTCAATTGCGTCTTTCCCCTCTATGTCAGTTTCAGCGATTATTACACCCTTGCCCAGAGCAAGACCATCAGCTTTGATAACTATAGGTGCGTGGTTCTCATCAATATATGCTTTAGCCTTATCAGCATCATCAAAAACTTCATATTTTGCCGTAGGAATGTTGAAGTTCCTCATAAGGTCCTTTGAAAATGCCTTGCTTCCCTCAATTATCGCGGCTCTTTTGCTTGGCCCAAAGCATGGGATTCCCCTACTTTCAAGTTCATCGACCATGCCGAGCACAAGAGGATCATCTGGTGCAACAATGGCAAAATCAATTTTCTCATTTATTGCAAAATCACTAACAGCCTCAAGATCTGTCGCCTTGATATCAACGCATACAGCGTCTTTTGCTATGCCACCGTTTCCCGGTAAGGCATATATAGTTTCAACTGCTTTGTTTTCTTTTATTTTCTTGATGATCGCATGTTCTCGGCCGCCTCCGCCTACAACAAGAATCTTCATATTGAACACTCCTTTCGGTTTTCGGAAAAACGTTTTTATTAGTGAGGTAAAACGCATATAAAGTAAATCATATATAATTATGTTAGAAGTCAATTTAAGCTTATTTAAATTTATTTTAGCCTGTTTTAGTGATGGAAGAGTCTCATCCCTGTGAATGCCATAACCATTCCAAAGTCATCGCAAGTTTTGATGACGTTATCATCTCTAATTGATCCGCCTGGCTCGGCTATAAATTTAACCCCGCTCTTTGCAGATCGCTCGATATTATCTCCAAATGGGAAGAACGCATCCGAGGCGAGTGCTACGTTATTTATTTTGCTTAGATATGCTTGCTTCTCTTCATAGGTAAAAGATTCAGGTCTCTCAGTGAAGAGCTCCTGATATTTTCCGTCTGCAAGAACATCCATGTAATAGCTACCCAAGTAAATATCTATAGTATTATCTCGCACTGCCCTCGGTATATCGGCTTTAAAAGGCAGATTTAAAACCTTGTCGGATTGTCTTAAATGCCATAGATCGGCCTTGTCACCTGCAAGCCTTGTACAATGAATCCTCGATTGCTGCCCTGCCCCAACTCCGATAGCCTGTCCCTCTTTTGCGAATGCGACAGAGTTTGATTGGGTGTATTTAAGCGTAATTAGCGCAACGATGAGATCTCTTATACCTTCATCTGTCAAATCTTTATTAGATGTGACGATGTTTGAAAGCAGCTCTTTAGATATTTTAAAATCATTTCTTCCCTGTGAGAAAGTTACGCCAAATACCTGTTTTGTTTCTTCATGCTCGGGTTTATAAGAAGGATCAATTTCAATGATGTTATAGTTACCCTTCTTCTTGCTAGCGAGAATTTCTAATGCCTCAGGTTCAAATCCTGGAGCTATTATCCCGTCAGATACTTCGCGCTTGATTAAATTTGCAGTTGGGACGTCGCATGGTCTTGAAAGAGCAATAAAATCTCCGAATGACGACATTCTATCCGTTCCCCTTGCCCTAGCATATGCTGTAGCAAGTTTTGAATCGTCGACCCCATCAACATCATTAACAAAACAGCTTTTTTTCAGTGCATCGCTCATGGGTATAGCTATTGCGGCAGATGTAGGGCTTACGTGCTTAAACGAGGTTGCAGCGGGTTCGTTCAGGGCTTCATCAAGTTCTCTGACGAGCTGCCAACTGTTCAATGCATCGAGAAAGTTTATATATCCGGGCCTGCCATTTCTGATCTCAAATGGTAAGTCAGACCCATCACGCATATACACCTTTGCTGGTTTTTGATTTGGATTGCAGCCATATTTTAATTCAAATTCTTTCATGTCTTCCCCTTACTCAGAATTACTCTTGTTTATTTAGAAATATTCTTGTTTATTATGTAGGTCTTAACTTGACCATTCTGCATGTTTATAGATTTTGCAACCAGAGATATTCGATTTTCCTCATCAAGAGAATTCCATACTCTATCGGCAAACTCAGTCAAAGTTCCTGTGATTTCAATCTGTTTTGGCTCTCCAGCAAATGTTGGAAGCGGATCGCCGTCAGTCTCATAAGTGTGTATCAGATGTCCGGTGCCTGAGACAGCTTCGTAGTTGTAGAAATATCTAAAGCATTTTTGTTTTTCAGCATCTCCACATTTAAGAATAGAAAGTTTATATGTCAATTCTTCATTTAATTCAATTATTCCGCTAATTCTAGGAGTAAAATTAGGAGAATCAGGCTCAAATTCTCTCGTGTTTAAAGCATCTTCAAAACTTTCGCCTTCAAGTAAATAATTATAGACTGTATCTGTCTGATCGCCATTTGTTACTATTAGTTCGTATTCATGAGAACGTATAGGATAGTAGACAATCAGAGATGGATCAGAAACCTTAGATTCATCAAAAGGCTTGATCATTACATCGTCACCTTCTTCAAGGAAAATTCTGTTCCTACTGTTTTCGCTTCGCCCCATGATAAAATAAACTGCAACGGCATTCTTGCCACCTTCAGACTTTCCTAGTATAATCCCTCTCCCAGGGTAAGGATTTCCTTTTAGTGCTTTTTCAACACTTATTGAATTCATATTCTTGCTCCTTGTTATTTTTTAACTTATCAAATTGTGTGGTCAATCACTCTTAGATTCTCTTTGACTTTTGCAACAAAATACTTTCTCCGACTTTTACACAGGCCTTAGGTAAAAGCACCCATTCAGCCTCTTCCATAATTCTCTTTTGCAATTTTTCTGGAGTGTCATCATCCATCACATCAACAGCTTTTTGCAAAATAATTTCGCCACCGTCAGGTATTTTGTTTACGTAGTGAACTGTGGCACCGCTCACTTTGACGCCGTATTCAAGTGCCTTCTCGTGAACATGGATGCCATAACAGCCCTTACCACAAAATGAAGGTATGAGTGACGGATGTATATTTATTATGGGTTTAGCAAATTTTGCTATAAAGTCTTTGGACAAAATCTTCAAATATCCCGCAAGCACCAAGAAATCTATTTTGTGCTCATCTAAAATCCGAAGAAGTTCTTCCTCGTCTGATGTCACAAAAGATTCTATGCCTACATCAGATGCACGTTTTAGGGCAAATGCTCTGGAATTATTTGATATCACAAGTTCTATTGAACAGGGAGAAAGTTTGCCATCTTTTTCCTTATCTATAAGAGCTTGAAGATTTGTACCTCCGCCTGAAACTAGTACTGCAATGCGTATAGTCTCAGAATTGTTTTTAGAAGCTAAAGAGTCGGTTTTTAACATATGATTACTCCGTCATTGCCTTCTATGATTTCTCCCAATGTATATGCTTTTTCACCAAATTGTTCAAGAAGACTCTTTGTTTCATCCTCATCTTCCTTAGAAACAATTACAACCATGCCTATTCCCATATTAAAAGTATTATACATATCTCTTTCATCAATGTTGCCAGCACTCTGCATAAGTTTAAATATAGGAAGTACAGGTACGCTCTCCTTGTTTATCTTAGCAGTAAGATTCTCAGGAAGTGCTCTAGGAATATTCTCATAAAATCCACCACCAGTTATATTTGCAATGGATTTTACTTTGACTTTCTTTAAAAGTGAAAGAATTGGCTTAACGTAAATCTTGGTAGGCTCGAGGAGGACTTCTCCTAGTGATTTATTATCGAGTTCAGGCATTTTTTTGTTTAAATCTATATTCTCAACATCAAAAATTTTTCTCACAAGAGAAAAACCGTTTGAATGTATGCCCGAAGAAGCAAGCCCAATGATAACATCCCCGGCAGATACATCTGTTTTGTTGAGTATTTTCGATTTATCAACAACGCCTACTGCAAACCCTGCCATATCGTATTCGTCTACACCATAAAAACCAGGCATTTCAGCTGTTTCACCGCCTATGAGAGCGCATTCGGATTGCACGCAGCCTTCAGCAACACCTGAAACTATCTGGGCAATTTTTTCAGGGTAATTTTTACCGACGGCAATATAATCTAGAAAATAAAGGGGTTTTGCTCCGGCGCAGATGATGTCGTTTACACACATTGCAACGCAATCAATTCCTACAGTATCGTGTTTATCTGTGAGGAACGCCATTTTAAGTTTGGTCCCGACGCCATCAGTTCCACTTACAAGAACCGGCTCCTTAATCCCTTCAAGATCAAGTTCAAATAAACCGCCAAATCCGCCAATTGAATCAGTTTTCCCAAAGGCCATAGTGCGATTTATGTGTTTTTTCATTAGTTCAACAGACTTATACCCTGCAGTGATATCAACGCCGGCGTCTTTATAGCTTTCACTAAAACTTTTTGCCATTTTTGTACCTCAATTTAAATTTTATTTTTCACTTATTTTTTTTTCGAATCGATCTTTATTAGTTTTTTCAGGAATTTGCGTTGCATATTCACCCGTGAAGCATCCCTTGCAAAATCCGGTTGCATTTTTGTGACAGATTATATTTTTTAAACTGTCTATATTCAGATATCCCAGTGAATCTGCCCCAATTTTTTCTTTTATTTCGGAGATTGAATATCTGCATGCAATTAGATTTTCTTTAGAATCAACGTCTGTACCGTAGTAGCAAGGCGCGATAAAAGGTGGCGCTGCTGACATAACATGAACTTCTGTAGCACCTGCTTCTCTAAGCTGCTTTACAATCCTTGCACTAGTAGTACCTCTTACTATTGAATCATCGACCAATATGACCCTTTTCCCTTTTACAGTTGAAGATAATACATTTAGTTTGATTCTGACCTTATTTTCACGCGATTTTTGACCTGGAGAGATGAATGTACGCGCAATGTATTTGTTTTTTATAAATCCTATTCCATAAGGGATACCGCTTTGCTGAGAATATCCAAGTGCAGCATCTAGGCCTGAATCTGGAACACCGATTACGACATCGGCGTCGGTGGGATGCTCAAGTGCAAGACATACGCCCGCCCTCTTCCTAGCTTCGTGTACGCTTATGCCGTCTATTACAGAATCGGGACGCGCAAAATAGATGTATTCGAAAATACATATCTGTGGCTTTTCTTTCTTGCAATGTTCCTTTATGGAGCGTACTCCATCTTTTGTAAACACAACTATTTCGCCAGGCTCTATTTCTCTTATAAATTTTGCACCAACTGAATCTAGCGCACAGGTTTCTGATGCCACAATATATGTCTCATCATCTGTTATTCCATAACATAGAGGACGGTATCCTCTTTTGTCCCTAACCGCGATCAACTTTGAAGGAGACATTACAACAAGTGAATATGCACCATCAATTGTATTCATAGAAAGACTTACAGCCTCTTCGATAGATGATGATTTCACGCGATTTTTGGTTATTACATATGAGATCACCTCAGTGTCGCTTGTAGTATGAAAGATACAACCTTCTTCTTCTAGAGATTGTCTGATTTGATATGCGTTTACAAGATTACCGTTGTGTGCAAGAGCCATTCTACCCTTGTGATGATTAACTACAATTGGCTGAGCATTGCTTCTTTCGTTAGAACCAGTTGTTCCATATCTAACGTGCCCAACAGCCATATTACCTTCTTCAAGAAGCTTTAAGTGATCAGATGTGAAGACGTCCTGAACAAGTCCAGTATCTTTATAGTCGTGAAATAAGCCATCATCGTTGACGACTATTCCACAACTTTCCTGACCCCTGTGCTGTAGGGCAAAAAGACCGTAGTATACAAGGCTTGCAACATCCTGTTTTTGGGGTGAAAATACACCAAATACTCCACATTCTTCTCTAAGTTGTGACATACTTATTCTCCCAAAAGTCTTTTTCTTACCTCAACATAGGCGTCTTCAACGCCACCCATATCTCTTCTAAATCTATCTTTGTCGAGCTTTTCGCCTGTTTTAGTATCCCAGAATCTACATGTATCAGGAGATATTTCGTCTGCAAGGACAATTTTACCATCGCTTGTCTTACCAAATTCTAATTTGAAATCAATGAGTTCAATGCCTGCATCTTTTAGATATTCGGTCAAAATATCGTTAACTTTAAATGCATACTCTTTGATTAGGTCAAGATCTTCCTTGGTTGCATAATTCATTGCATAAATATGATAGTCATTTACCATTGGGTCTCCGAGATCGTCATCTTTGTAGCTGAACTCAAGAACAGTTTTTCCAAGTTTGTATCCTTCTTCTAGTCCGAGTCTCTTAGCTAAGGAACCTGCAGCAATATTTCTAACTATAACCTCAAGAGGAATGATTTCAACTTTCTTTACGATACTGTCTGTGCCATTTATTTCTTCAACAAAATGAGTTGGAATTCCCTTTGTTTCAAGCATTTTCATAAGGAAGTTTGTAACCCTATTATTGATTTCGCCCTTACCCAAAATAGTGCCCTTCTTCTGTCCATTAAATGCTGTTGCATCATCTTTGTATGACACAATATATAATTCAGGATCGTTAGTTTTAAATACTTTCTTTGCTTTACCCTCATAGAGCTGTTCTTTTCTTTCAACGTTCATTTTTTAAATCTCCTTTTTTAATAAACTATATATTTTTAATAGAATTATTTGTTGTATTTTTCTTCGATTTTCTTATTTTTTTCCAAAACTTTATTTTTATTATCTTCTCTTAGTTTTGCGAGCTTTTCATATAAACTATCATCGTTTATAGCTAGAATCTCAGCAGCCAAAAGTGCCGCATTCTCAGCTCCGTTTATCGCAACCGTTGCAACTGGTATGCCACCAGGCATTTGAACAGTTGAGAGAAGAGAGTCAAGTCCATCCATTGTTGAAGATTTGATAGGAAGTCCTATAACAGGTAGACATGTTGAGGCTGCTAAAACACCTGCAAGGTGCGCTGCTTTACCTGCTGCACCAATGATCACTCCAAAATCTCTCTTTTTAGCATTGAGTGTAAAATCATGTGCTTCATTAGGAGTCCTATGTGCAGAATATACATGGACTTCAAATGGAATACCTAAATTTTCAAGAGTTGTGATAGATTTTTCAACGACGGAAAGATCGCTGTCACTTCCCATAACAATACCAACTTTTTTCATAAATGCCTCCTAAATATTTCGATATGTGCAATTGTGTCTATTTGACAGTTATACACTTGTAAATTGAACAAAATTTCCTATATATTACTCTATCACAGAGTGAAAAAATTTCAACAGTAGTTCGAATTTTAACGGCTAAAACAAAGAAAAAAATCCTTAAATGAAATAATATCCGTAAAAATACGAACTATTTAAGGATTTAATTAGTTAATTATTCGCTTTTTAAGTTTCCTGCAGTATCCATGTATGATTGTAGTATTATAACAGCTGCTTGCTTATCGATTACCTTTTTTCTCTTTGATCTGCTAACATCTGCTTGAATTAATATATTCTCTGCAATTGACGTAGTAAACCTCTCATCATGCCATTTAACCTTTATGTTGTTCATTCCGGTACTCATTAGCTTATTTTCAATTTTTCTACGAAATTCTCTAACTTTTTCAGTCTGGATTGTATCCTCTCCACTGAGGTTTGTCGGAAGCCCTATAACAAGTGTGCCGCAATCATATTCTTTTAAATAATCAATGACCCTGGATGTATCTTTCTTGATACCTATACGTTCGATTGTGGTTACACCTTGGGCAAACATGTTCAGCGGATCACTGACAGCAACACCAATCGTTTTATCCCCTACGTCTAATGCTAATATTCTCACAACTTATCTCCTAGCAATATAGTTGATTTATTATAATAATTTAAATTTAAAGTGCATTAATTTTCTATAAAAAATTGTATTAAAAAACAGCAGGCTAAGCTGCCGTTTTAATATGTTATTTTTTTAAATATACTTTTAAAATTTCTTCTACAAGATCATCCCTGTCAATTTTGCTTATTAAAGAACGGGCATTATTATAGCTTGTAATATAAGAAGGGTCTCCAGACAGAATATAGCCAACCATCTGGTCTACTCCGTTATATCCCCTCTCTTCTAGGGCTGCATATACAGTGTCTAGAACTTCCTTGGTTGTTTTCTGCTCAACCTTGCTGGCATCGAACATAATAGTATTTCTTTCCATTGCAATCCTCCTTATCCTTAATGTGTATTATACACTTAAATAATATCTTTAGCAAGTTCAAATGCAGATTTTAAATTTCCTGTGGAGCCTATGCCTCCCTGTGCCATATCTGCTTTTCCACCGCCTCTGCCATCACATTTTGAGAGTAATTCCTTAATGATTTTCCCAGCATGATATCCCTTATCTAAAAGAGTGTCAGACACGCTTACTATCATATTGCCTTTAGCACCGTCAACAGCCGCGAGAATAATAATGGAATCGGATACCTTGCTCTTTATATCATCAGATAGATTTCGGAGATCTCCTGTATTGGCACCCTCTATAATTGAGGTCACAAGTTTAACTCCGTTCTTTTCATATACATTGTCTAAGATAGAATCTAAATTATCACTGATTTCCTTGCTCTTAAGTTCGGCAATTTCTTTTGTCAACATTTTATTGTCCGCTACAAGATTGATAACTTTAGATAATGCTGATTTTTTAATTGTTTTCAAGGCTGATGAAATGCCATTAATTATATCTTCCATCTCGTTTAAAGAAGCCAATATATTAGTGCCTGTAATAGCTTCAATTCGTCTGGTACCAGATGATATTCCAGTTTCAGAAATAATTTTGAATGCACCTATTTCCCCTGTGTTTGAAACATGAGTTCCGCCACAGAGTTCTTTGCTGTAGTCACCACAGGAAACAACTCTAACTTCATTTCCGTATTTTTCATCAAATAATGCAACTGCACCCGATTTGATTGCTTCATCCATACTCATTATTTCAGCAGTTACTGGAAGGAATTTATCAATAGCAAGATTAACTTCTTTTTCTACTTTTGCAATTTCATCCTTCGTGAGAGCCTGATAGTGTGAAAAATCAAAACGGAGGATAGTATCGCTCACCATTGAACCTGCCTGATTAACATGATCTCCAAGAATATCCTTTAATGCTTTATGTAAAAGATGAGTAGCTGTGTGATTTCTAGTTGTCTTATTTCTAGTGATTTCATTCACTTCAAGGTCTACTGCATCACCTTCAGATACGTTACCCCTAAGAGGTTTCACTATATGGCAATAAACGCCATTATGTTTTTTTGTATCTAGAATTTCACCCTCAAACTTATCTGATTTGATTATACCTCGATCTCCGATTTGACCGCCACCTTCTGCGTAGAAAGGTGTTTTGTCGAAATATAGTCTTAAATAATCCTTAGCCTTAACTGCTTTTAGTACATGTGCGTAGGAATTTTTTGATGAATATCCTATAAAATCTGTTGATGGGAGATCAATGTCGTCTGAATTTGTGTCCCAACCAGCTTCATCGCCAACATGTCTACCTGCCCTTGCCTTTTCTCTCTGTTCTGCCATATTAGCTTCAAAGCCTTCCTGATTTACATCAAGATTATTTTCCTCTAAAATTTCTTTGGTGAGTTCAAGAGGAAATCCGTATGTATCATAGAGCTTAAATGCTTTTTCGCCTGACAAAATAGTATCGTGGCTTGCTATAAGTGCATCGATGTATTGATTTAGAATAGTTACACCCTGATCTATTGTTTGAGAGAACTTTTCTTCCTCTGCAGCGATTATTTTTTTGATGTGATCAGCTTGAGTTCTAAGTTCAGGATAAGCATCTCCAGAAACTTCTATAACCCTCTCTGCAAGTTCATTAAGAAAAGGTTTCTTAAGACCGAGAACACGACCATGTCTAGCAGCTCTTCTTATGATCCTTCGAAGTACATAGCCCCGCCCTTCATTACTAGGGTTTATACCATCACTTATCATAAAGACCATGGATCTTAAGTGATCAGTAATTATTCTTATTGAAATGTCTGTCTTATTTGCTCCGTCAGCGTATGAAATTCCGGATTTTTGAACAACTCCATCGAGAATGTATTTGATTGTATCAATATCAAAAATTGAATCAACCCCTTGCATAATACATGCAAGTCTCTCAAGACCCATTCCTGTATCTATATTTGGATGTTCTAGATTTGAATAACTTCCATCCTCTTCTTTTGAAAACTGTGTGAATACGTGGTTCCAAAATTCAACATATCGGTCACATTCGCATCCTGGTTTGCAGTTTGGATCATTACAGCCGAATTCTTCCCCGCGATCATAGTAGATTTCAGAACATGGACCACATGGACCAAGACCGATTTCCCAGAAGTTATCTTCTTTGCCAAGTCTTACTATTCTTTCTTCTGGCATGCCGATCTTTTTCCAAATCTCATATGCTTCATCATCGTTTTCGTAGATGGTGGCCCAGAGTTTATCTATTGGAAGATTAAACTCTTTTGTCATCAGCTCCCATCCCCAAGTGAGTGATTGTTCCTTAAAGTAATCTCCGAATGAAAAACTGCCAAGCATTTCAAAGAAGGTGCCGTGCCTTGAAGTTTTGCCGACATTTTCCATGTCACCAGTTCTTATGCATTTTTGGCATGTTGTCATTCTCTTTGCAGGTGGAGTCTCAGCCCCTGAAAAATATCCTTTTAGAGGAGCCATGCCTGAGTTTATGAGAAGTAAACTTTTATCGTTCTTAGGTATAAGAGATGCACTTTTTTCTGGATAGTGCCCCTTGTTTTTATAAAAGTTTATAAAAGTTTTTCTTATTTCATTTAAGCCCATTTGTTTCATAAATTTATCCACCCTTTATTTATTATTAAATTTGTCAATTATTGCATTGACTTCTGATTCTATTTTTCTAGTATCCTTGTTGCCGAAAAAATATGCCTTTAGTTTTGGCTCTGTGCCCGAAGGCCTGATAATTAATATGCCATGATCCCTAAGTTTGAATTCAATTATATTATCGCATAGGCTGTCTTCCTGATCAAGGTAGTCAATTTTTTCTAATACTTCTATCCCCCCTAGGAAACCTTTGATATTAAAGCGGAAATAGGACATTATTCCTTCTATTATATCGCTGCCCTCAACGCCCTTAAAAACATAACTTTTAGTCTTGTCGTGATATTGGCCGTATAAGTTATATATTTGGTCAAGCCTTTCTGAAAGTGTCAGGCCTATACTCTTGTAATATGCAGCCATCTCCGCAATAATCAGTGCCGAGCCAACACCGTCTTTGTCCCTAAGTTCTGTATTAAATAGATAACCATTACTCTCTTCAAAAGCAAGCACGAAATTATCAATTTGACCCAATTTTTCCATCTTACTCATAATTTGACCGATGTACTTGAAGCCGGTTAATGTTTTTAGGACATCTATACCATGTTCCTCAGCTATTTTGTCAAAAAGAGCAGTAGAGACAATAGAGCGCACTGCAAATTTCTGCGATTCGTTATTGGGATTATTAGAATTTGTTTTGTCTATAGAGTCTGAACTGTGCTCAATCCCCTTGCCGTATTTGATATTGCATATAAAATCAAAGAGCAAAATAGCGATTTGATTGCCTGTTAAAATTCTCTTTACACCATCAAAATACATTGCAACCCCAACTCTGTCGCAATCGGGATCGGTAGCAATAATTATATCTGCTTCCTCATTATCAAGAGTGTAAAAAGCTTCGTTGTATGCAGCAATTTTTTCGGGGTTAGGAACAGGACATGTTGGAAAATTCCCGTCATGCATTTCTTGAGATTTTACAATGTTTACATCAGTAAATCCTCTTAACTTAAGGCCATTCATTACATAGTTTCTGCCAGTTCCGTTAAGCGGTGTGTAAATTATTTTCAAGGATTTATCATATTCTTGATTTAAATTTTCAAGAATATTATCGCAAGATGTCATTGTTGATTTTATAAAATCATCTGAAATGTTGCCGGAAATATATTTAAGTTTAATATTCTTATTTGGTAAATCGAAATAATCCCATTTTCGTATTTCATGCATTATGTCAGTGGCTTGGGATCCGACAATCTGGTGACCTTCAGAGTTATAAACTTTGTAGCCGTTATAGATTTTAGGATTATGGCTTGCAGTAATCATAATTCCAAGATTTGCGTCAGTTTTTCTTATTGCATAAGAAAGTACGGGTACAGGTGTAGGTTCCTTGAAAATATATGCATCTATACCCATATCTAGAAATACCTGAGCAGTAATCTTCGCAAATTCCGGAGAGTGATTTCTCGTATCATAAGAAATGATTACGTTTGCTCCTTCAGGATACAACCTCTTAAGGTATTCAGAAATTCCTCTTGTTGCCCTGGTGACAACATATTTATTCATTCTATTAGGGCCAAGTCCCATAATACCTCTAAGCCCTGAGGTCCCAAAATTTATTTCTTTATAAAAAGAATCATAGAGCTCGCTATCATTAATCATCAGATTATCTAGAAGAATTTGCTCATTATAACTTCCAGATGTGTTGTTCTTCCATCTGGTATATTCATTAAGAATTGGTGTAATATCTATAGTTTCCATGGTTGTATTATAACACAAAACACTAGAATAAGGCTAGAAGAACTGTTTCTCCAGAATGTTGTTCGGCCTTAAATTTGATAGTATCTCCTATATGTAGTTGTTTCCATCCAAAAGGCACTTGAAGTAGCTCGCCACTAAAAATACCCTTTGAGAAAGATATGCTTCTTACCTTTGCTTTGGATTTGATAGGCAACTGTTTTGTGAAAAAAACTACTGTTAAGATGTCTTTGTTACTATTGTCGCGTAAGGCATCAATCTCTATATTTTCACGTGCATTGATCAACTCTTCGTCGACAAGGTTTGCCATTTCCGTATCCATAACAATTTTGCTGTATGTTTCGCTATCAGCTACAACATTTGAATCAAATATATATAGAATATCATCAAGCTTATCTAGCAACGGGAATATGAGATTTTCTTTTGAAAAGTCAATGCCAACATCGCTTGTTTCAAAATAATCTTCTAATCCATATCCGACATCAGCTACTCTAACACAAATTTCACCGCTGTTTGACCAAAAAATATAGGCAAAATATCCGTTAATATTATCAGGATCTTTAGAAGAAATGTTTTCAATCTCCTCTGTTGAGCGAATAAAAACAAATTTATTCAAGTATGGGCGGAAATCATCACCATAAATTGCCATAAAAACCTCTCCTTATTATAAATATATCAGTATCGATACCTTAATATTAATTTTACCTAAAAATTATCAATAAATCCTCCGCCAATGACTATGTCGCCATCATAAAAAACAACTGATTGACCGGGGCTTGGCGCTCTCTGTGCGTCTTCGAAAGTAATCCTCATTTTATTTCCAGAACTTTTCTGTACGTGTGCCTTTGCAGGTTTTGAAGCATACCTAACTTTAGCATAACAGTCAAATTCATCGCCGAAATGGGACGGAATAACATCAGAGTTTGATTCAGCAAAAAAATTATCATATGAATAAATCTCTGTCTTCATCAGATCATCGTTACTACCAAGTGTGATATTATTGGTTACAGGATCTATCTGTGTTACAAATGCTGGTTTCCCCAGTGCAATACCAAGCCCCTTCCTCTGGCCAATCGTATAACAATGTATTCCCCTATGTCGGCCCAAAATATTTCCATCGCTATCAACAAAATTTCCAAAGGGTGCAGAATAACCTCGCGCATCAATAAAATCAACATAATTACAATTATCGTCAATAAAGCATATTTCCTGACTATCCGCTTTCTCAGCATTTGAGAGATGATTTTCGTGGGCTATTTCTCTTATAACTTCTTTGTCTTTAGACATCCCAAGAGGAAAAATAAGCCGGCTCAAAACATCCTGCCCAAGCCTGTATAGCATGTATGACTGGTCTTTTTTTTCGTTAGCTCCCCTTTGCACAAAATATTTTTCCGTCTCAGAATTGCGATAAATCCGTGCGTAGTGCCCCGTTGCAATATAATACGCTCCAATCTGATTTGCATGCTCGATTAGTAAGTTAAATTTTATCTGAGGATTACATATTACACATGGGTTTGGAGTTTTACCAGTTTTGTATGAATTTAAAAAATTTTCAATAACAATCTCTTTGAATTTTTTAGATGTATCAAAAATTATTAGCGGTATATTCAGTTCCTCAGCTACTTTTTTCGCTTCTTTAGCACCCTCTGTTCGACCTTCATTTACTTCAAAATAAAATCCAGTAACATCAAATCCTTTTTTTTGTAAAAAGAGAGCGGCAGTGGTACTGTCGACCCCGCCGCTCAAGCCTAACAAAACTTTATTCTTATTCAACGTCATGGTGGTCATCATCATCTGCATCCGGATCAAAGCCTTCTAGACCCTTATATGTTTTACCGTTCTTTTGAGCATAGTCGTATATAGCAGACTTGATTGCATGATCCGCAAGAACAGAGCAGTGAATCTTAACAGCAGGTAATCCTCCCAACTCATCTACAATCTGCTTATTAGTTAATTCTAGCGCTTCATCAATAGATTTACCGATGATCATAGATGTAGCCATACTTGAAGAAGCAATTGCTGACCCGCATCCAAAGGTCTTAAATTTAGCATCTTTGATGATGTCATCTTCAACCTTTATCTGTATTTGCATCATATCTCCGCATACAGGGCTTCCATAAATACCCGTACCATCCGGATTTTCCATTTCTCCTACATTTTTTGGATTTAAAAAATTATCCATTACTTTTTCATTATATAAAGCCATTTCTACCACCCTTTCTCATGATTTATTGGAGATATCTCCCTTAATCTTATTACTATATTTTTAAGTTCATTTACCACATAATCTACATCGTCTTTGGTTGTGAAATCACCGACAGTCATTCTTACAGTTCCATGAATCTTTTCCCATGGTACCCCCATTGCATCTAGAACATGCGATGGCTTCAATGATTTTGAGGAACATGCAGACCCTGTTGAAATTGAAATTCCTTTCATATCCAAAAGAATCAATAGAGATTCTCCCTCGATAAAGTCGAATGTGACGTTTAGATTACCAGGATGCCTATACTTCATCGTACCATTAATTTCAACATCTGGAATTTCTTCAGTAATCCGCTTAAGTAAATAATCCCTTACCTCCTGGGAATGCTTTACATGTTTATCAAAATCTCTTTTAGCAATTTCAGCAGCCTTACCAAATCCAACTATTCCCGGTAAATTTTCAGTTCCAGCACGCTTGCCCATTTCTTGTGCTCCGCCGTGGATGAAGTTTGAAAGCCTATTTCCCTTCCTAATGAAGAGTGCTCCCATACCCTTAGGTCCGTAAATCTTATGTGCGGACATTGACAGGAAGTCAACCCCTAGAACGTTAACATCAATTGGAACGTTCCCGAGTGCCTGGACAGCATCTGTGTGGAAAAGAATTTTATGTCTTCTAGCGATTCCAGCTAACTCTCTTATATCCTGTATAGTTCCAACTTCGTTATTAACAAGCATAATTGAAACTAATATAGTTTTGTCAGTGATTGCCTTTTCTAGTTTGGCTGGATCAATTCTCCCATCAGACTCAACATCGAGACAAGTAACCTCAAAACCTTGTGTCTGCAAATACTCACAGGTATGTAAGATTGCATGGTGTTCAATCTTAGTTGTAATTATGTGGTTACCTTTGCCTTTTTTTCTCATTGCATCGGCAACACCTTGTAGAACCCAGTTGTCTGCTTCTGTTCCTGATCCTGTAAAAAAGATTTCATCAGGTCTAGCATTAATTAAATCTGCAAGTTGATTTCTTGCCTTATCAATAGCAGCCTTGGAGTTAAGTCCTCCTGAGTATAAACTGGATGGATTTCCAAAGTTTTCTGTAAAATATGGTATCATTGCCTGCAGGACTTCCTCTTTTACAGGAGTCGTTGCAGAGTAATCTAAATAAACATTTCTCATATACTAAAACCTTCTTTCATTAACACTAACTAACTTATACCAAAATATTGGAAGTATTAAACGTCCGCTTAAGTTATTTTTTGATTAAATCAAGATGATTCTTTAGATTTGCTTTGAAAGAGTCAATATACTTACGTCGCAAATGTTTTTGCTCTTCTTTTTCGCTTTCCGTAAGACCAGCCTCGCTTTTTGATTTCTTTGCAAGCTCATTGATTCTCTCAATTTCTTCCTCAGTAATTCTTACTATATTTTCAACTTCTTCCTTTATTTCTTCTTTAATCTTATTCATTATATTAACCTCCGCAACTATTGAATTATAGCATTCAGTTTAGTTTACTTCAAGGCGAACAAATTCAGAAATTGTAAAAATAAATTGTTTTGGCGTCAATTTTTTACCGGAGTAACATTCAGCGAAGAACAATTGATTATACTGACTTGAATCAAGTTTAATAAATTTCATAGTTTTCGATATCAACGAAAAAATCGAAACGCTAGGTCTATTATAATATTTTGCTATCTGCAAGATAATAGCCTTCATTTGGAAATCATATTTTTCTCCTTCAAATATATTGAGCAAAATCGCATCTTTAATATATACAGAGCCCTTATATTTTTGAGTTATGCCAAAATCATTTAATATGTTTGTAACTAATTTTTCTGTATTCTTATATTTGCTTTTCTTAATTTCATAGAAAGAAGTGTCTTCCGCTACGCCTTTCAACATCTTCCTTTCAGAGCATGGTATTGTCAAAAGTTTATTTCTTTGAATTCTAATAATCTCTTTGTCAATATAATTTAAATCAAGAGGCTTTAGTAGAAATGAAACCCTATTCATATCCATGTCCTCTAAAAAAACATCATATTGTTGAAGAGATGATATCAGGATTATGCCAGGTGAATCCAAGTATTTCCCAGAAAAATATATTTCCCTGGCTATATCTGTACCGTTTATGTATGGCAATACGGCTTCGATTATGATTATATCTACATCATATTTGTTTTGGCTTAATAAGGTCTGGCACTCTTTTCCGTTTTTACAATTAAACTTCAAATTATACTTGCTTTTGTTTTCAGAAAAATGCTTTGTTAACTTATCAAAATTTGTTGTGTCGTTTACAACTAATCCAATCTTAGTATTCATATCATTTCACCATTAAATATAGCATTACTTTAAATAGTAATGCTTTCCTTCATACTTTCAAATCGTTTGTCTCCAATGCCGCTTACATTCTTTAAATCATCGATTTTTTTAAATCTTCCGTTTGATTTTCTATATTCGATAATTCTATTGGCCATAGATGGACCTACGCCTTGGATTTCTTGTAGTTTATTTTCGTCGGCAATATTTATATTGATTTTATCTCCTGAATTCCCCCCAGACGAACCGTCGCTGCCATGGCCTTCTTCTCCTACTTCAAAAATATAAATTTTCTGTCCATCGGAAAGCACCTCCGCTTTGTTTATACTATTAATATCAGCTGTATCCTTAAGGCCTCCAGCTTTGGCAATTGCATGAAAAATTCGATCACCTTCTCTTATTTTGTAAACGCCAGGATTAACAACAGCGCCTTCAATATCAATATACATTGAATATTCATCAGACGAATTGCTATCGACGTCTGAAGACTTTTTATTTTGGGCTTTTTTAGATTTCTTTGAAGACTTGTTTTTAGAAGAAGAGATAGGTAGATCGGAAGAATGATCTTCTTTTCCATAATAGTTTTGGTTATCGTTATTATCAATGTTTTTAACTTTTACATCTTCATCATCTTTCCCATAGAAAATAAATAAAAAAGCAGCTGCTAATATAACGAGTATTATCGCACCTGCTTTGATGTACTTTCTGTTGTCTTCATAAAAATAATTGAGATTCTTAAGCAAACTTTTCATAAATTTACCACCTATATTTATTTACATTATATTACAGTAAATTTATTACATTGTCAAGAATTTTAATTAAATTAATTTTAAACTATATTGTCTTTGAGTAAAATTCTATCCCTGGTGATACTTATTTTTTCAAGTATATCATCTAAATTATCATATCCGAAGTAAATTAAAAATGATTTGAGCAAGATTTCTGGATTCAAATTTGAGTTACTACCACAATCAACAACAAATTTCAATAAACCATCTTCAACAGTCATTGATCTAATCTTATCCTTTATAGGGACTTCGATAATTTTCTTCGTTTTTTTCTGCCTTCTCTTCCCGTAAATTTCTTCTTGCGACAAAAACTGATTTATCATATTATCCGACAACAAAATATCTGTTTCACTGAAATCAATGCTGTATTCTGCATAAACAGTCAACGCTGAAATAGATTTGATATCGTCTGATAGTTTTTTTACTCTGGTAATTTTAACTCCATCGGGTAATTGATCGTTAATATTATCCTTGATTAAATCAGGATCTATATTTGAATCGAGTTCAATTTCCATATATTCCTGAAGTCCGATATATCCTAGTGAGAGCGGCTGTGCTATTGACATTTTAGGATGAGGATTAAAACCCTGAGAATATATGATTTTATATCCACAACTTTTGATTGTACGTCTAAAAAGCCTTTGCAAATCAAGGTGGGAGATATAAATCATGAGTCCAGTTTTTTGAAATGTAAATAAGTATTTATATCCCATAGTTATCATCCTTTTTATCAGTATCATCAAAATTATGCCCTATATCGGACTTATTATTTGACCAAATTCCATCAAAATTGCACTTTACTCTTCGATTAACACCACATCCTACGCATCCGTAGCGACAGTCGTGGGTTGTAATTGCATTTTCTGCCCTATGCCATTCTCGCAACAAAAAGTCTTTTGTGATGCCTGTATCGATTTTATCCCACGGGAATACTTCGTCTTCGTTTCTCTCCCTGCTTGCATAAAAGCTTCCATCTATACCTGATATTGACAATGCCTCTTCCCAACGTTTTTTCGAAAAGAACTCACTCCAACCGTCAAACTTACATCCCAGTTGGTGGGCGGCAAGCAATAGATTTCCTATTCTTCTATCGCCTCTAGCTAAGATACCTTCTATTACAGATACTCCATCGTCATGATAATTGAATTTAACATTTTTTATTTTCAACTTTTGTAGAAGATATTCATGTTTTTCTCTAAATGATTCAACTTTGTCTTGCCCACACCACTGAAATGGAGTATGGGCTTTTGGTACAAAATTAGATACACTGACTGTTACATTAAATCTACCTGGAATACCAATTTGCTTGTTTAAATAAGTTATTTTCTTTGCAATATCCGCAATGCCATCCAGATCCTCATATGTTTCGGTTGGAAGACCTATCATAAAATAAAGCTTGATATTTCGCCATCCAAGTTCAATAGCCTGCCCAACGGAAGTAAAAATATCTTCCTCGGTTATCCCCTTGTTTATAACGTCTCTAAGGCGCTGAGTACCAGCTTCGGGTGCGAATGTAAGACCGCTTTTTTTGTAGCCTTGAATTTGCTCAAGAACGTCAAATGAAAATGAATCTAGCCTAAGCGATGGTAGCGAAAGCGAGACATTGTCATTTTTACAATACTCCATTAGTTCAGTTGCTAAGGGCTCAAACTTACTGTAATCACTTGTTGACAACGACAAAATAGACAACTCGTCATGTCCTGTCGATCTTAATTGCTCTTTTGCAATATCGATAATTCTTTCTTTGGTACGTTCTCTTATAGGGCGATAGATTATTCCTGCTTGACAAAATCGGCAGCCTCGAGTACAACCACGGAATGTTTCAACAACAGCTCTATCGTGCACAGTTTCAATAAGTGGAACTATTGGATTAGTGGGATAGTGGACTTCATTTATATCTGATATGACTGATTTTTCAATAACATCAGGTAAAAAATCATAGAGTTTTTCATATTTTCGAATCGTTCCATCTTCGTTATATTTTTCATCATAAAATTGCGGAACGTAAACACCTAAATTTTCTTTTGTAGACTCTTCAGCAATAAACTTTAGAAAATCATGTTTGTTTCCGCCATTATTCTTGTGATTCTTATATTTTGTTAAAACAGTAGGTAAAGATTTCTCGCCGTCACCAATGATAAATAGATCAATAAAATCTGCCAGTGGCTCAGGATTAAATGCACAAGGCCCTCCTGCTATCACAAGTGGATCATCTTCTGATCTGTCGGCAGATTTCAGTGGTATTTTGCCGATTTCAAGTATATTCAAAATATTTGTGAACGACATCTCATACTGTAATGTAAAACCTAGAACGTCAAGAGAGTTTAGTGCTATCTTGTTTTCGAGTGTAAATAGAGGAATTGATTTGTTTCTCAATTTTTCTTCCATATCTACAGCTGGAGAAAAAACTCTTTCACATGCAATGTCAGGTATTCGATTTATAGAATCATACAAAATTTGCATACCCATATATGACATGCCAATTTCATATAAGTCTGGAAATGCAAAACCGAAAAGGAGTTTAACCTCATCTAGATTCTTAATTATGGAATTTTTTTCGCAACCTATATATCTCCCTGGCTTCTCAACACTTTTGAAGAGGGGGTTAATATTTACAGTATTTCTAATTCTAGAATTTGTAGTTTCTTTATTTAATTTAGTATTCGTCATAGTATTCAAACTCAAAGTCGGAGATCTTTATTGTATCTCCCTCTTGAAGGCCCATATCTATTAATTTATCAATTGCGCCACTTTTTTCGACATATTTATAAAGGTAACGCATAGAACCTAAATCGTTGAAATTAGTTGAAGCAAATATTTTTTGTAACTGTTTACCCTCCAAAATATAAGTATTGCCTTCTTTGCGGGCGTAGACAGTTTTAAAGTCTGGATCGTTATCATCGATAGACATATCAAAATATTCTATTTCAGGCTCAGGCGTAGGATGTTGTAATTCTTCATCGAGTTTTCTAAGCGCGGCATCAAGTACGGCTTGCACGCCTTTTTTTAGAGGTGCAGATGTAGGATATACTTCTAGACCCTTCGCATTTATATACTCCTTGAATTCTTTGTACTTCTGTGAATCCTCACCGATTAAATCTATTTTGTTGGCACATACAATCTGTGGCTTTTTGCCCACCTGTTTGCTATATAGTTCAAGCTCATTATTGATTTTTTCAAAGTCTTCAATTGGATCGCGACCTTCACTACCAGACACGTCTACGACATGTATCAGGACCTTTGTTCTTTCTATGTGTTTGAGGAATCTGAGTCCAAGACCTACTCCCTTATGAGCACCCTCGATAATACCCGCAATGTCAGCTAGAACAAAGTTTCTATCGTGAATTTCTACAACACCTAGATTCGGAGAAATTGTCGTAAAATGAAAGTTATCAATTTTTGGCTTTGCGGATGTTGTTACAGCAAGAAAACTTGATTTTCCGACGTTCGGAAAGCCTACAAGACCAACATCTGCGAGAACTTTCAGTTCAAGTATGACGTCTCTTTCTATTGCAAAACCTCCTGCTTGTGCAAAATTAGGTGCCTGTCTAACAGAATTCTTATATTTGTCATTCCCCTTGCCGCCTTTACCACCTTTTGCTGCAACAAAAGTTTGTCCGTCTTCAACCATGTCGACCATGAGCTTGTTGGTCTGAGCTTCAATTATCTCCGTGCCAACAGGGACTTTAATAATAAGGTCTTCTCCCTTTTTACCAAACTTCTTTTTTTTCATTCCGTCTTGACCGTTTTCAGCTTGGTATTTCTTTTTATACTTAAAATCCATAAGCGTCCTGTAATTGCGATCAGCTTGGAAGACAATATTTCCACCGTCTCCTCCATCACCGCCATCAGGTCCGCCCTCAGGAACGAATGGCTCTCTACGGAAAGAGACAGCACCATTACCACCTTTTCCTGATACTATATGAATTTTAGCTCTATCTATAAACATAGTATAAATACTCCAATCAATTAAAAAGGGTCCTCATGAGGACCCTTCGGCATTCTTATGCTTCCTTTGGATAAACGCTAACCTGCTTCTTGGTTTTGCCCTTGCGCTCAAATTTAACGTTTCCATCTATTGTTGCGAACAAAGTATCATCTCCGCCCTTGCCCACGTTGTTACCAGGATGAAGTTTAGTTCCTCTCTGTCTTACAAGAATGCTACCAGCACTAACAAACTGACCGTCACCTGTCTTAACACCTAATCGTTTGGACTCGGAATCTCGACCGTTCTTAGAGCTACCTACTCCTTTTTTACTTGCCATACCAGTTCACCTCCCTGTTATAAAACTACTTTAAAGCTGCTTCGATAGTCTCGATTAGCACAGCTTTAGTTGCTTTTTCATCAATATCAATATTTCTCTCTTTAGCAAAAGCGATGATCTCATCTTTCTTCATAGATAGAGTTGGTTTTGCATCAGATTTTACAACGTTGTCTTCAGTCTTCTCCTCAGCTTGTGGAGTTGCTTTTGATTTTGCAGCCTTCTGATTCAACTGAATTTTAACCTCAGTATAAGGCTGTCTATGTCCCTGTTTCTTTCTGGAATCCTTCTTAGGTAGATATTTAAAAATAACAACCTTATCTGCTCTTCCATGTGCAACAACTTCAGCTGCAACCTTCTGACCGTCAATATAAGGTGTTCCTACCTTAACGTCTGAACCCTCACCAATCATAAGTACATTTTCAAAGTAAACGGTATTACCAACTTCAGCATTAATCTTCTCAATACGAAGAACATCACCATCTACTACTCTGTACTGTTTGCCACCTGTTTCAATAATAGCGTACATTAAAATTTCCTCCTCTTACCAGTCTCGCCAATGAGGTATGATAAACATTTTAAACCTCTTATGTGCGGCTAACTATGTAATAATAGCATCTTTCAGGATATATGTCAATATTTTTATTCTATTACTACGCCATCCTCGTCAACTTCAAGTTCAACAGGCTTTGGTCCAGTATTTTTTGCATCCTTTTTCTCGGCCTTTGAGGAATTATACTCTGAACTATCATCATTATCATCTGGTTTTAGAGTATCCATTACTTTCTCATAAAGTTCATCTAAAATTTCAGGGTGAGATTCAAAATAGATTTTGACATTTTCTCTTCCCTGGCCCATTCGTTCGCCTTGGTAGCTATACCATGATCCAGCCTTATCAACGATCTTAGCATCAACCGCGCAGTCCAAGATATCGCCTGATTTTGATATACCTTCACCATACATAATATCAAAATCTGCAAATTTAAATGGCGCTGCCAATTTATTCTTTACAACCTTTACTCTAGTTCTATTACCAAGGAATGTATCTCCCTGTTTGATAGTTTCTTGTTTTCTAACATCTAGTCGCATTGAAGAATAGAACTTAAGCGCTCTTCCTCCTGTTGTAACCTCAGGACTGCCATAAATAACTCCAACTTTTTCTCTAAGCTGGTTGATGAATATAACGCAGGTACCTGATTTATTGATAGTTCCTGTAAGCTTTCTGAGAGCTTGTGACATAAGCCTTGCATGCAAACCTACATGAGAATCACCCATATCTCCAAGTATCTCTGCCTTAGGTACAAGTGCTGCCACCGAGTCAATAACAATTAAATCAATAGCTCCACTCCTCGCAAGCATATCACAGATTTCAAGCCCCTGCTCTCCTGTGTCAGGTTGTGAAATTAGGAGTTCATCAATGTCAACACCTAAATTTTTGGCATAAACAGGATCAAGGGCGTGCTCAGCATCGATAAAGGCAGCTTTACCACCCATTTTCTGAGCTTCAGCAATTATATGAAGTGTCAAAGTAGTCTTACCTGAAGATTCAGGTCCATATATCTCAACAATTCTTCCCTTGGGAACTCCACCTATACCTGTTGCAATATCAAGGGATATTGATCCCGTTGGAATAGAACTTATATCAAGCTTAGGTTTATCACCCATCTTCATTATGGCACCTGCTCCATACTCCTTTTCAATCTTGTCAAGTGCAAGTGATAAAGCCTTCATTCTTTCTTCTTCTGAGCGATCCTTTATGTTTTCAACTTTTTGTGCATCTTTCTTATTTGCCATACAATCCTCCTTCGAGAACATTTGTTCTTATTTATATATTACATTATATATGCTTTAGGGTCAATAGGATTAGAAAATAATGTTCAAATTTAATATATTAATGCTTATTTTTGACAAGAAAATGTTATCAGGATATTTTATTTAATTATTTTATAAACCATATCAATCATAGCAAGAACAGCATACCTTCGATTTTTATTTCTGTCATGACGTTTGGTGTCTAGGTTTTTAACAAAAGAAACTACACCTTCCGACTCTAAACACTCATCATTGAATCCTGCTATATCTACCTCTGAAGATTTGACTTTCAGTTTTCTATTATTAAACGCAACTCCTACATATATAGTGCCTGGCGAAAACTTCTCCCATGGATCTGGCCCTGCAATGCCACTTACAGATACACAAATATCCGCATCAGCTTTCTTCAAGCCTTTAATTGCCATATCGCGTGCAACCTGCTCGCTAACTGCAGTGTGTTTTTCAATTAATTTGCTGTCTACACCCAAGTCTTCTATTTTGCTTTCATCAGAATATGTCACAAATCCTCGTCTAAAGCAGACCGATGCTCCGCTAATATCAGTTATTGATGAGGCAAACATTCCACCAGTACAGGATTCAACGCATGTAATTAATAGATCCTTAGATATGAGTTTATCAACAAGAACCTTTGCATAGTCCTCATCATCTTCGGAATAAATCTCCCTACCTATAACTTTATGGACTTCCTCAATCATGGCATCAACAGCAGCCTTACTTTCATCCAAGGTTTTTCTCTTTGAGGCAATCCTGATGCTGCATTCCCCTTCTTTTGCATATGTCGCAATTGTTGGATCCGTTTGACCGTGAATGAGTGGGAGCAAAACAGTTTCAAGCGCAGACTCACCTATGCCATATGTTCTGATCACCTTATAAAACAAAGCACCCTTCTGCTTTGTCGACAAATACTCAAAAACCTCACCATCAAACATTTTCATCATTTCTTTAGGAGGCCCCGGAAGTGCGATAATATATTTATTATTTTGGCTTAACAGAAATCCCGGCGCTGTGCCGTACGAGTTCGAGAAAACAGTCGATTTTGAAGGTAGAAGTGCCTGTTTAAGGTTGTTCTCTGTCATCTTTCGATTGGAATCCACAAAATATTTTTTTAGGCGAGACAGACTTTCTTCGTCATAGACAAGCTCATCATCGAAGTATTTTGCAATTGTCTCTTTTGTTAGATCATCTTCAGTAGGCCCAAGGCCACCCGTTGTTATAATCAAATCACAGTCTTCGAAACAAACATCCAAAAGACGCTCAAGTCTCTTGGGATTATCCCCTACAACATAGTGATATAAAACATCAAATCCAAGTAATTGCAGTTGATGTGATATATAGGTTGCATTAGTATTAACAGTTTGTCCGAACAAAAGCTCCGTTCCTACGCAAAGTACAGCCGCCTTCATATTTTGCTCCTTTTATAAGTTAGACTCTAAAAACTTTAATATTATTTTTAACGTATTCAACACCTGAGTACACGGTCATAATTAATGAGGCCCAGAGGAATATTTTTGCAAGAATGAATACTGCATGATAGATAGCCGTAGCGCTAGGAAATACAGGGACTAATAAAAGAAGCGGAACTGCAATCATCTGCAAAACCGTTTTTATCTTGCCACTCATAGCCGCTGCAATTACAATACCTTCCGATGCCGCAACAGTCCTCATTCCCGCAACTGTAAACTCTCTTGCGAGTATGACAATAAGCATCCAAGCTGGAATTAGGTGCGACTCAACTAGAAGTGCAAATGCAGCGTAAACCAAAACTTTGTCAGCAAGAGGATCCATTATTTTGCCAAAATTACTTACAAGATTGTATTTTCTAGCAAGATGACCATCCAAATAATCTGTAAATGAAGCAATAAGAAACACTATGACAGCTGGGATATACCAGTGCAATGCGTAAAAAATGATGAAAACTGGTACCAAAATAACCCTCGCAATAGTTAATTTATTAGGTAAATTCATATCTTATGCCTCCTCGCCAACAAGATCGTAATCATATGCATCAGTTATCTTAACATTTACAATATCTCCGACTTTATGGGATTGGTCTCCCTTAGCCGTAAAAATAACTGAATTATCAATTTCATGAGCATCGTATTTGGCTCTGCCAACGTATCCATCATCTTCAATTTCATCGATGATTACAGGCATAATACGACCTATTTTTTTCTTATTATTTTCCAGAGAGATTCCCATCTGAAGATTCATTATCGAGTCTAGTCTTTCTTCCTTAATTTTTTCATCAACTTGATCAGGCATTTTCGCCGCAGCAGTGCCCTCTTCACAAGAATATTTGAAAACTCCAAGACGTTCAAATTTATTCTTTTCAACAAAGTCATACAGATTATCGAAATCGTCATCATCCTCGCCTGGGAAGCCGACAATCAAAGTAGTTCTAATGTGAATATCGGGAATCCTATCACGTAGTTTATCTATTGTCGATTGAATTTCAGACTGAGTTGTTTTTCTCCTCATATTTATTAGCACCCTGTCCGATGAATGCTGCAGAGGTATGTCTATATATTTGCAAATTTTATCTTCACTAGCGATAACATCGATGAGCTCATCTGTAATTCTTTCTTGATAACAGTACATGAGCCTAATCCACTGAATTCCGTCAACCCTGCAAAGTTTTTTTAGAAGTTCAGGTAGTACAAAATCACCGTAAATATCCTTACCATAGTATGTTAGATCTTGTGCTATGAGCACGAGTTCTTTACAGCCTGATTCAGCTAATTTTTCCGCCTCTTTGATAACATCCTCCATTGGAAGGCTCCTAAACGGGCCTCTGATCTTGGGAATTATACAGTAAGCGCAGCCATTATTGCACCCTTCAGCTATTTTAAGGTGCATAGAATAAGGATTCTCAGGCAATTTTCGATCAAAAGATTTTAATGGACCGTGGTCATATGGTCTAGCAATTGATAGCCTTTCGCCACTGTAGACCCTTTCAAGAATTTGAGGAAGATCCTCATATTCATTTACGCCGACAAAACAGTCTACCTCTGGCATTTCTTCAGTCAATTCTTCAACATATCGCTGAGAAAGGCAGCCCGAGACTACCAATTTTTTTCTTTTATCATTCTCCGTAATGTTAGCCATAGATAGAATTCTATCTATAGATTCTCTTTTAGCATCATCGATAAAGCCGCAAGTATTGACCATTATGATATCAGCATCGATCGGATTCTCAATTATTTTGTGCCCAAACGACTCGAGAAGTGCGCCAGCTTGTTGGCTATCATTCAGATTTTTCATGCAACCTAATGTTTGTATATTAATTTTCATAAATCCTCTTATTCTTCCATTATGCTCATCTGTTGAAATTCATCTTCAGTAATTAATACCTGCCTTGGTTTACTTCCATCTTGGGGGCCAACGAATCCTCTTTCTTCCATTGTATCAACTATTCTTGCCGCCCTATTGTAGCCTATCCTAAATCGCCTTTGCAGCATGGATACAGAGGCTTGACCAGCATTGATAACACATTCTATGGCTTCACTCATAAGTTCGTCATCCTCATCAACTTTAGATTGCTTTGACGATATATTGCCGTTTTCTATTGTTTTGATTACATCACCAGAGTATTCTACATCTTCAACCTGAGATTTTACATATTCAATTATATTATTTACTTCTTGATCCGATATAAAACAACCCTGAACTCGCTTAGGCTTTTTTATTCCCATAGGATTGTAAAGCATATCACCGTTACCAACGAGTTTTTCAGCTCCAGACATATCAAGTATTGTCCTAGAGTCAAATTGCGACGAAACAGCAAATGCAATTCTGGAAGGTATATTAGCTTTAATAAGACCTGTTATGACATCAACTGATGGCCTTTGAGTAGCTACTACAATGTGCATTCCAGCGGCTCTAGCCTTTTGAGCGAGCCTACAGATTGACTCTTCAACCTGCGAAGGAGCTGCCATCATAAGATCTGCAAGTTCATCGACTATGATGACAATCTGAGGAAGTTTCTCATCTTTACTTCCCTGATGCACCATTTTTTCGTTGTATGATTCAAGGTCTCTAACTCCAATATTAGCAAATTTGTTATATCTTTCGTTCATCTCAACAACGGCCCAATTAAGTGCAGCAGCGGCCTTTGCGGGCTCTGTAACAACAGGTATGAGAAGATGAGGGATTCCATTGTAATTTCCAAGTTCTACAACTTTGGGATCGACCAAAATTAATTTGACCTCATCAGGTTTTGCTTTGTACAAAATACTTGCGATCATGCTGTTAATACAAACTGATTTCCCTGAACCTGTTGAACCTGCAATTAAAAGATGAGGCATGGACTTAATATCAGAGACAATGGGATTTCCAGATATATCTTTTCCAACACCAAAGGCAATTTTAGATTTGGCAGATTTAAAGGCTCTAGAGGCAATTAATTCACTAACTCTTACCATGTGAATGCTACCGTTTTCAACTTCTATACCTACAGCTGCCTTACCCGGTATTGGAGCTTCTATCCTAATGCTTCTAGCTCTTAGGTTGAGTGCTATATCATCCGCAAGGCTGACAATTTTGGATACTTTTACGCCTACATTTGGCTGAATTTCATATCTTGTAATTGCCGGCCCCTGGGTTACATTAATAACTTTAGCGTCAACATTAAAACTAGATAAGGTATCCTCAAGATGTGATGCCATAAAGCGCAGCTGTCTGGGATCAACCTTATTTTCTGGCTCAGGAGGAACGAGTAAATTGAGTGGAGGCAACTTATATCTATTGCTCGTTTTACCTTTATTCAGCTCATCCTCTGAGAGAAACGCTTCCTTAGCTTCTTTGTTTGAAATGGTTTTTTCTGGTTTATTTCTGATGTTATCATTTATATTGTCTGAAAACTCAACCTTTGAGCTCTCATCAGTATTAATATGGTCGAAATCAAATTTTTCTATTCGGTTATCTGCTTTTTCATCTGGGGCTTTGCTCGCATCAGGTCCAAAAATATCAGTATCACTTGTGTATTTAAGTGTCCTTCCGCTATTGCTGAGGTATGATAAATCGGAGTTTTTTCCGCTCTCAAAGTCATAACGATAGTCGATTAGTTCACCTGAGTTTAGAAAGGCTTTAGCTTCTTCAGCTTTTTTTCGCAACATTTCTTGTTTTGCTAAATTTTCTCTTTCTTGCTCTCTTCTTATTTCTTTGGCCCTAATACGCTCAACTTCTTTTTGCTCTCGCTGTTCGGCTTTCTTTATTGTTATTTTATCCTCTATGCTGCTAAAACTAGATGATAGTGGTTTATTTCTCAAGAACAAAACAGCTATTATCACGCCAACTATGCTGAAAATATAAAGTCCGACCTTACCCAATACTGAAACGATAACCCCTGCGATGGCCATTGGAATCAATCCGCCGCTGTCATATGTCTTAGATAGATCATAGTAATCGAGAAGAGTATATTTTGTATTATCGGGTTCTATAAAACGTCCAGAATTTAATAGTGAAAGCAGCAAAAAGATAACGAAGAAGAGCACAATTGTTTTTGTTGCGATATTTCTCGTTTTCTTAATGATTAATGTTATTCCTGAAATAAATATCAACAGTGGCAGAGTCAGTGCCAAAATTCCAAAGCAGCCCTTAAGTAGGAGCGCAATGTTTTCACCAACAATTCCTCCTGCATTAAAAACCAACGCAGCAAATAGAAATATGCCTACCGCAATGAGTACGAATCCCCAAACTTCGTATAAGAGTTTGTTTGTCGTAACATTTTCCTTTTGAATAGTTTTTTTGTTGCCAGATTTGCTGACCGCTTTCATCGATTGAGTCCTCCGGCTTTTTGAAACATTTTTAGACTTTCGTGTATTCGATGACAATTTATTCCCCTTTTTAGATATGACAAATATACTTTTAAGTTAACCAAATAATTCAGTTAACTAACAAAATATTTTGTTTATATTCACTAGTACAGATTTTAGTCTAGCTAGTAAGTTAAAATAAAATTGAATAGATAAAGGTCCCCAAACCTATTACCCAAACATAATATGAGAAATATATCATTTTATGTTTAGATACTATTCTAATCATGGTTGTAATTGCAAAATATCCTGAGATCGCAGCTACTAAGAACCCTACAATCATTGGCCCTATCGTAGATGGATCAATCCCAGCCTTGATTGCTTTAGGGAATTCTAAAATAGCAGAGCCTAGTATTGCTGGTATCGATATAAGAAAAGCAAATTCTACTGCAAATTCTCTTTTTAAGCCAGTTACAAGGCTTCCAACTATTGTAGATCCTGATCTGGAAATACCCGGCATTATGGCAAGTCCCTGACAGATACCGATAAAAATCGCATTACGATACTTCATTCCTTCGATTTCTTTGCTATTGCTTTTTAGTTTCTCTGAGAAAAACAGTACGAAACCTGTGATAATCCAACATATTGAGATTACAATAAGTGAGCCGAATACTTTGTCGATAAAGTTTGAAAATAACAACCCCATAATTGCAGTTGGTATGCTCGAAACTATTATCATTATCCCAAGTTTTCGTATTGGCCTTTCCTCAATTCTTAGGCCCTTACCTGAAAAAATATCCTTAAATAGTAGACCTAATTCTTTTATCAACGCATAAATATCCTCGTGATATACAATAAAGATTGACAAAAGGGTCCCTATATGCAACAGAACTGCGAAAAACAGAACTGATTCTTCTTTGATTTCAAATAAATTTTCGAGAAGAGCTAAATGCCCTGAGCTGCTTATCGGAAGGAACTCTGAAAGACCCTGTACCAAGCCCAAGACTATCGCTTCAATATATCCCATACATACTCCTAACTATAAATATTCCTTGTTTTAATATTTCTTTTTTAATTTGGCTGCTTAATTTGCTGATTTAATTTCTAATTATTTAAAATGTACATACTAATGCCAGCTTAGAAAGCTTTGCTTTTAATATATCCCTTGGCAACTAGTGTTTCAGCACAAAGTACTGCCCCGCCTGCAGCGCCCCTAAGTGTATTATGGGCTAAACCAATGAATTTAAAATCATATACGCTATCTTCTCTAAGCCTTCCAACAGAGATGGCCATTCCTTTCTCGCAGTCGACATCGAGCTTAACCTGTGGTCTATCATCTTCTTGCAGGTAATGTATAAACTGTTTTGGAGCACTTGGAAGGTTCTCATTCTGTGGGAAACCTTTGAATTCATTTAATTTTTTTATTAGATCTTCCTTTTGTGGAGGGTTTTTAAATTTAATGAAAACAGATGCAGTATGACCGTTCAAAACTGGTACTCTTAGACACTGACAGGTTATCGCTAGTCCTTCTTTGTTTACTACTTTTCCGTCTTTGACTTCTCCAAGGACTTTTAGAGGCTCTTTTTCGCTCTTTTCCTCTTCTCCACCTATATATGGGATAATGTTTTCGACCATTTCAGGCCACTCCTTGAATGTTTTACCAGCACCAGAAATGGCTTGATATGTAGAAATGGCTAGTTCATATGGTTCATATTCATCCCATGCTGCTAGAAGTGGAACATAGGCCTGGATTGAACAGTTAGGTTTAACCGCTACAAAACCTCTAGTAGTGCCTAGCCTTTTTTTCTGTGCTTCTATAACTTTGCAGTGATCATCATTAATTTCAGGCATAAGCATTGGAACATCATCTGTCCACCTATGAGCACTGTTATTTGATACAACTGGAGTTTCTGTTTTTGCATAATCATCTTCAATTTGCATAATCTCTTCTTTTGGCATATCAACTGCACTAAACACCATGTCGACCTTCGAAGAAACATTGTCAATGTCATGTATATCCATTACTTTTAGTTCTGAAACCTCAGAAGGAATTTCAACATCCATCTTCCAACGTCCAGAAACAGCTTCTTTATATGTTTTGCCGGAACTTCTCTTACTTGCAGCAAGTGCTGTAATTTCAAACCAAGGATGATTAGAAAGCAATGTAACAAAACGCTGGCCTACCATCCCAGTAGCACCGATAATTCCAACTTTAATCTTTTTATCAAGTTTCATATCTATTATCTCCTATTATGATTTATATAAAATATTATACATTAAAAGCGTTGATTTTTCAATAATAAAAGGCCCCGTTATCAACTGAATTGCAATAGAATCACAATTGAATACGGGGTAAACAATTTCCTTTTATTAGACATTAATATTAATTAAGCCTCTACAGGTTCAGCAATTACTTCCTTGCCGTCATAATAGTTGCAATTTGGGCAAACTCTGTGTGGAAGCTTAGGCTCATGACACTGTGGACAAATTGAAAGTCCAGGATTAGCCTTTTTCATATTAGGTGCTCTTCTGCTGTCTCTCTTAGCTTTAGAGGTTCTCCTCTTTGGAACTGCCATATTCTACACCTCCTTAAAATCTTTTAATAACTTTGTAATTATAACCTTAAACACTACTTTATGTCAAGAACTAAAGTGCAGACACGATTTCATATGTATCTCTTGCGATCATCAGTTCCTCATTTGTTGGAATGAGTAAAATTTTAACCTTTGAATCATCAGTTGAAATTACCTTCTCTTGACCCCTTACTTTGTTCTTCATAAGGTCAAGTTTGATTCCAAGATTACCCATTTCGTTACAGATGTGAGCTCTCATCTCTGCACTATTTTCGCCGACACCTGCAGTAAATACCAATGCATCAAGGCCGTTCATTTCTGCAATATATGCTCCGATGTAGAATCTAACTTTCTGACAAAATACTCTTAGTGCAAGCTCTGCTCTTTCATTTCCTTCAGCAACGGCTTCTTCTAAATCACGGAAATCACTTGATATACCAGAAATACCAAGAACACCTGATTTCTTATTCAAGATGTCATTAACAACACCCTGAGGAAGATTCTCCTTCTTTCTGATATATGTAACAATTGCTGGGTCAATATCTCCACTTCTAGTTCCCATTACAAGACCCTGAAGAGGTGTGAATCCCATTGAAGTATCAACAACTTTTCCGTACTTAATCGCAGAAACGGAAGCACCGTTACCAAGGTGACATGTGATAATCTTTAAGTCGTTAATATTTATATTTAGTATAGATGAAGCTCTCTGGGCTACATATTTATGAGATGTTCCGTGGAATCCGTATTTTCTGATCCCGTATTTTGTATAATATTCATATGGAAGAGCATATAAATAGTTCTGTGGAGGCATCGTCTGGTGGAATGCTGTATCAAATACACCTACCATCGGGGTATTTGGCATAAGTTCCTGACAAGCATGAATACCTAAAAGGTTTGGCGGATTGTGAAGTGGAGCAAGCTCAACGCATTCTTCAAGTGCTTTAAGAACGCTATCATCAATCAAGACGGAGTTTGCATATTTTTCTCCTGCGTGGACAACTCTGTGTCCTACTGCACCAATTTCATCCATAGACTTAACTACACCCTGTTCAGGATCCTGAATCATAGCAAGAACCTGAGCAATTGCATCTTTGTGGTCCTTCATTTCGATTTCTTTTTTAATCTTGTCATGACCAAACTTCGTATGGCTAATTACTGAGCCATCCATGCCGATTCTTTCTACAAGACCTTTGCAAAGAAGTTGCTCATTTGTCATATCAAGAACCTGATACTTGAGTGAGGAACTTCCGCAGTTAATTACCAAAACTTTCATTTTTCTCCTCCATATTTCTATAACTAATTATTATCTGTATTTTTACACAAAAAAATTATACAGCAAAATATTTTTAAATTCAAGAAATGCTATTGATAGATCACATTTCTATAAATTGTGGCTTCCTTACAAGTTCACAATTTTCGTACAAATCGTTTGACATTAAGACATTGTAAATATCCGTCGCCCTTATTTCATCTCCCGCTATCGAACGAAGTGCATTGTCAAAATTTCTATAATTATTGTTGATGCCGTTCAAAAAATTGAGATTTTGTTCAGAAGTATTTTTGACAAGTTTCAAATATCTGGCTCCCCTTTGGTTGAATGCCAATGGATAGATTGCGTTAAAGCCGCAGTCTTCACTCTTTTTGGGGATGTCAAGGCCAATTATTAGCGAAACTAGGAATCTTCTTATACGTGACCTTGTATGCATCTTGCTTACAAGTGAATTCTCAACATCTTGGATATTTCCAGTCTTTCGCCATTCTTTCTTTAAAGTATTATAAAGTTCCGAATCATATTTGGAAATTCTCTGAGAGTTTGCAGTAGATATTTCCTCAGAAAGCTTAGACATCAAAATACTGAAAAAGCGGTCTTCCAGCGATTTAAGAAGTTCTGGTTGTTTTGAATAAAATTCGTCCCTGATTATTGATGCCGAGATATTATGTTCCAATCCTCTTCGCTTAACAACAAAAAAGTTTCCCTCATATCCTATGGCCTTAGATGACAAAATATAATCAACGCCCAGTATATCGTTTGGAGAGAGTATAAAATCTCCACAAGGCTTAGGCTCTAAAGATAAAATCAAATTACCTATTCGATTCCTTAAAAACTCGTCTCGTGCTCGTGGAAATGAAACACCATTTTTAGCCATATCTGCCGCATATTTAATAAGTTCAGACGAATTAGCATGCAAAACATCTGCAATTGCTAATATTTTGTCCTGATCGCCTATTTCTGATCCGAATGCAATTAAATCAACGCCGAGTGAATTCAGAATTTCTACTGCACCGTATGCGAAAAAATAACTGCTAGCATTACTGAACCTGGTTGGAAGTTGAACAACAAGATCAATGCCATTTTCGACAGCAACCTTGCTTCTCTCCCATTTATCATAAATGGATGGCTCACCTCTTTGCACGAAATTACCGCTCATTACAGCAATTAAAAGACTGTCTGGATAATTTCGTTTAACTTCATCAATTAAGTATCTATGCCCATCGTGAAACGGATTAAATTCAGCAACTATACCGACAACATGCATATTAGTCGAGTTTCTTTCCCTCTCTTACAGTCGATTCTGCAAGCGAAATCACTTCCTGCCTATTAACATTAATGGTCTCGTTAGCTTCAGAAAAAGTCTGCTCAATTGAATTTACCATATCTCTAAATTTAGAAACATAGATTCCATCAAGCTGTTCAGCCATATTGAAAAGCATCTTATCAACATATTCAAAAGTTTTAATTTTAAGATTTCTGCAGTACTCTTCAGACTCTATCGTAATCTGAGTAGCTCTTTCCTTAGCTTTTTTAGTAATAATATCCTCTTCTACAAGATCTGACGCCAGCTTATTCGCATTTGCAATAATCTGTTTAGCGTTTTGTTCTGCTTCGCTCAAAATCATGTCTTTGTTCTTGTTAATCCACATTGCTTCTGTCAAATCATCAGGAAGAGCTTCACTAATGCTGCTGATTAGCTCAAGAAATTCTTCCCTATCAACCATAACCTTGTTTGTAAGCAAAACGTTCTTTGGCGTCTCAATTTTTTCATGCATTTCTGCAAGCATTTCTAATACTGTCATCTTGCACCTCTCTTAATTCTTATAATAATAAATTATACAGTAAAAAGGCAATATATTCAACTTTTGTATTTCTCTTTCATTTTAAGGAAAACACAGTCAGGAACAAGGCCTGCCGCATTCCCTCCAAGAGAAACAACTTCCTTCACCATCGAAGAGCTTACAAAAGAGTTTGCCGGGCTTGTCATCAAAAAAATAGACTCAATTCCTTGATTAAAAAGTTGAGCATTCATCTGAGCCATTGAAATTTCGTATTCGAAATCAGTAATAGCTCTAAGCCCTCTCACAACAGCAGTAAAATTATTCTCGTTGACATAGTCAGCCAGAAGTCCCTCAAATGAATCAACAGAAATATTATCAACATCCTTCAATAATTCTTCCAACATCTCTACTCTTTCGGCAGAGGTAAAAAGCGGAGTTTTCTGAGGATTCTCAATAACACCGACAACAAGATGATCAAAAAGTTTTGCTGCCCTCTTGATAATATCAAGATGTCCATTGGTCACAGGGTCAAAAGAACCCGTATAAAGAGCTTTGCTCATACATTGCCTCCCTAATTCAAATAAAAATTTTTATTGATCTTTCTTTTTATAAAAGCTTAAGCATTTTTTCCCATACTTTTTCTCTTTGTATCTCTCAAAACACTTAAAATCATCAGGCAAAACAGCCTTTTTAGAATGCTCAATTATCACGATTCCACCGTCTGACAAAATATCTCTTTCGGATATGCTTTCAAGGATTTCAAGGTTATACCCCTCCTCATATGGCGGATCTGCGAAAACAATATCTATGTTTTCTTTAATTCTATCGAGCGCAATTCTATAGTCAGACGACAAAATAATAGCCTTCTCTTGGCAGCCTGTTTTTTTGATATTCTCTTTTATAATGGCAATGCTTTCTCTAGATTTATCGACTAGATAAATTTTCCTAGCGCCACGTGAGCACGCCTCAATTCCGACAGCGCCAGTCCCTGAGAAAAGATCAAGAAAGGTAGAGCCATATATGTCGTTCAGTAAAATACTGAATAATGCCTCTTTCACCATCTCTGACGTCGGGCGTATATCGTAATTATCTGGGGTTTCGAGCCTTCTGCCCTTAAATTCTCCCGCAATAACTCTCATCGTTTTCTCCTCTTTTGTTTGATTCGCTATAATGTAAGACTTAGGTCGTCTCCATATAATTCCTTTATTCTATTTTTCAGCATTGAATTTTTATCTTTTGTGAGATTAGGATCATCTTCAAGTATTTTGTTTGCTATTTCAAGAGATCGCTGCAAAACATCAATGTGCTTTGTAAGATGCGCAAATTTTAAATCAGGAAGACCATGCTGTCTCTTACCCAAAATATCTCCAGGGCCCCTTAGCTTCAAATCTTCTTCAGCAATAACAAAACCGTCCGATATGGACTCCATTATATCTGCTCTTGAAATCGCAGTATCTGATTTTGAATTGAGTATGAGATAACAGTAAGACTGATATTCTCCTCTGCCAACTCTACCTCTAAGCTGGTGAAGCTGAGCAAGACCAAAGCGTTCAGAATTCTCTATGACCATGACAGATGCATTTGGAACATTGATTCCAACTTCAATTACTACAGTTGAAACTAGAAGATCTATTTTTTTATCATAGAAATCTTCCATAATTTTACTTTTCTCTTCAGACGGCATGTCTCCATGCAATAATCCAACATTATAATTTGAGAATTTTGTCTGCAATTCTTCAAAAAGTTTAGTAGCGGAGTTTGCATCTATAACTTCAGACTCGTCGATTAAAGGCGCGATTACATAAGCTTGTCGGCCTTTCTTAAGCTCTTGTTGAACATTCTCATATACCATATCCCTCGTCAAAAATGAATTATTAGAGCTGTGACAAACCCTTGTTATTATTTTTTTTCTGCCCTTCGGCATAGATTTTATGATTGAAATATCGAGATCCCCAAAGATAACAACAGCAATTGTTCTAGGTATGGGTGTAGCCGTCATTACCATAACATTTGGATTAACAGCCTTTTCGGTTAACATTTGCCTCTGATTCACACCAAATCTATGTTGCTCATCAGTTATAACAAGTCCAAGCTTATTAAACTCAACATTATTACTTATAACAGCATGAGTACCAATTATTACACTTATTTTACCATCTTTGAGGTCATTAAGTATAGCATTTTTTAGTTTTTGGCTTTGCTTGCTTACCAGTAATCCGCACCTAATGCCTTGCTTTTGAAAAGCCTTAGAAATAGTTTCATAATGTTGTTTGGCTAAAATTTCAGTTGGTGCCATGAACGCACTCTGATAGCCTTCTTCTGCTGCTGCATACATTGCGGATTCAGCTAGCACAGTCTTGCCTGATCCCACATCTCCCTGGATAAGTCGATTCATTGGCTTATTCGAACTTAAATCAGTTGCTATATCGGACACAGCCGTTTTCTGATCTTTTGTTAGTTCAAAAGGCAGATTATCAATATATTCCCACATCTTTTCCCCTGATATCACAGGTCCTTTTTCATCCAATCCACTTCTGCCTTTGATCAAAAGAAGACCCGTTTCAAGTGTCAAGAGTTCGTCAAAGATTAGTCGATATCTTCCCTCTAGTATTTGAGATTTAAATTTAGGAAAATGAATTCCGTTGAGTGCGTAAGAGATATTGCATATGTTAGCTTCTTTTAGCACATCATCTGGAATCCAATCAGTTACTTTATCAAATGGAGAAATATCATCAATCTGTTTAATAAGGCTCCTAATCTGTCTGCCGCTAATTGAACCCACATTTGAATATACTGGAACAATTCCTCGAAAATCATTCTTGCTTCCCAATTTGCAAAAATCGGGATGTACCATCTGAAGCCAGCCGAGATTATAGTTAACATGACCAAAAAACGAATATTCTTCATTCTCCTTAATCATATTATTTAAATAAAGAGCATTGAAAAATATCACATGTAACATGTCACCGCTTTGGTCAACAACATCAAAATTCAGAATTGATTTCTTCCAAGTCCTCTTAAACGTCTTATTAATAACTCGACCTACAACAAAATAATTGCCTTCGCTTGTGATCTGTCGAATTGAAATTGGATGTCTCCTATCCTCATAGCTTTTGGGTAGATATAAAACCAAGTCCTTTAATGTTGAAATATTGTGTTCGGAAAATATTTCCATCTTCCTCTGGCCGATCCCCTTTAGAGTATCAATAGATTGTTCCAACATTTGATTTACTTTCTGTTAACTGTAAACTTAATATTTCTCGGAGCTACTTGCTTTGATTTTACACCGACTATGTGTACGGTGATTTTTGTAATAGGCGTTTTCATTTTACCAAATTCCAAATAAATATCTCTTATTAAGTCTGATGTGTTTGACCTAAGTGGCATGCCAAAATCAGCAATAAGAGGTATAATAATATGAATACCATCGTCAATTTTAGATAATTCTAAAACATCTGCAAACGACTCAAATGAAGGCTTCTTATCTTCTGAAAGAAGTTTAGGCCTATTATTAGCAGGCAAAAACTTCCCCTTCCACCGAATTTGCATTAAAACTGACATTATCTTCTGGGCAAAATATTTTTTTTCAACGGATATTTCACCTAATTCTGTTTCTACTGTGATATTCATATTACAAATCCTTTAGAAATAAAAATTATAATCGAGTAAGAAAAAACCCGCAAAATGCGGGTTTAAGCCAACTTTAATTATACGGCACGGTTAATCTTGTTTGACTTAATGCATTTAGTACAAACATTAGCCCTTCTTACTGTTCCATTGTCGTTAATCTTAACGGTCTGGATATTAGCATTCCATTTCCTTCTAGTATGTCTCATGGAATGGGAAACCTTGTTTCCTGAAGCCTGACCTTTACCGCAGATTTCACACTTTCTTGACATCTACCGCACCTCCCTTTCTATGTTAAGCATATGCTTTAAAATTTCAAAATTTATACAACAACCGATATTATAGCACAAAATACTCAGATTATGCAAGAAAAATATATCAGTTTAAGAATTAATTGAAATATTTTCACACGAATTTATCTTGCCTGTACTAAAAAAATCTTTTAGATCGATTATTCTTTGATTTGTGCTTCCCCTATAAGAAAGTGAAAGATTCCTTAAACTTTGAACAAAACGGCCCTCTACTAAATGATCTGAGAGTCTCAGAAGCTCTTCAAGTTCAGGTTCTTCCTTCATTCTTTCAATAAGTTCCTCAATTGTATAACCTGTATAGATCAAAAGATCTAAATTTCTTCTTTTGACCTCCCTCGCCAGACTAAGAAACGGCCTAACCTGGCATAGTGGCTCCCCTCCAGAAAATGTTACGCCTTGAAGGAGAGGATTTTCATCAATTGCTTTTATAATTTTTGTTATACTAAATAGATTTCCGCCACCAAAGTCATGTGTTTCAGGATTATGGCAACCCTCACAACCATGAGGACAGCCTTGACAAAATATTGCAAAGCGAATCCCTGGTCCATCCACAATTGATTCTTTCATAAATCCAGCTACTCTTATATATTCATCAAGATTTTCTTCGACATCACTTTGCTTATCAGTTGTTTTGTTGTCCTTAGAGTCTTGGAATTCTTTCAAAATGTTCTTCCTCAACTTTCTCTCTCCTGCCACATTGCGGGCAAACGTCATCTATGATGCCTGTATAACCGCAACAAGGATCTCTGTCTACAGGATGATTGATGGAACCATATCCAACACCACTTTCCTTCATGCATCTAACTACCTGTTCAAAAGCATCGAGATTTTTGAGAGGGTCTCCGTCGAGTTCTATGTATGAGATATGGCCACCATTGGTCAATTCGTGATAAGGAGCTTCGATCTTGATTTTATCGAAGGCGCCAATATTATAATATACAGGCACGTGAAAACTGTTCGTATAAAAGTCTCTATCAGTTACACCAGGAATATTTCCAAATTTTTCCCTATCAATTTTGACAAATCGTCCGGAAAGCCCCTCTGCTGGTGTTGCAATGACTGACCAGTTAAGACCAGTTCTTCGAGCTTCTTCGTCCATTCTCTTTCTCATGTAAGCAACTATCATGAGGCCGAGTTCCTGAGCTTCTTTAGACTCTCCGTGGTGCTGTCCTATCAAAGCTTTTAAGCATTCGGCAAGCCCAATGAATCCTATGGTTAATGTACCGTGCTTAATTACCTCACTAATATCGTCAGTAGGTTTTAATTTAGCAGAATCGATCCAAACCCCCTGTCCCATGAGGAATGGGAAATTTATGACCTTCTTTTGAGACTGTATCTTCAGCCTTTCATTTAACTGACCAATACACAAATCTATTTTCTGATCTAGCGATTCAAAGAAAACATCTATATCACCTTTGGACTTAATTGCAAGTCTTGGTAGGTTGATGGATGTAAACGATAGGTTACCTCTTCCATATACTATTTCTCTATTAGGATCGTAGGCATTCCCTATCACCCTTGTTCTGCAACCCATATATGCTATTTCTGTCTCAGGATGTCCCTCTCTATAATATTTTTTATTAAACGGTGCATCGAGAAAACTGAAGTTAGGGAAGAGTCGTTTAGCAGACGCCCTGCAAGCAAGCTTAAACAGATCATAGTTAGGATCTTCAGGATTATAGTTAACTCCTTCTTTTACCTTGAAGATTTGTATAGGGAAAATCGGTGTTTCACCGTTGCCAAGTCCAGCTTCTGTTGCTTCCATAACACTCTTCATTACAAGTCTGCCCTCAGGAGAAGTATCTGTTCCGTAATTGATTGAACTGAAAGGAACTTGGGCTCCAGCTCTTGAGTGCATAGTATTCAAATTGTGGATGAGAGCCTCCATTGCCTGATATGTTTTCCTTACAATTTCTCTATCCGCAAATTCCTTAGATTTTTCCTGTGCTTTTTTTAGATCTTCTGAATTAATGCCATCCAACTTTAACAACTCTTCTGTTTCTATTTCAGTGTATTTCTCGTCCCATTCCATCTGAGGTTCAAGATTATGTTCTATGAAAATTACCTTTCCAATTTCTTTCATTTTCTGTGGGCCATTTTCAATATCGCCCATAAACTCTAGAAATTTTCCAAGGTTTGTCCAGTAGAGTTTTCTATATGTTTTTCTGACACCTGGCGCCATTCCATAATCAAAATTAGGTACGGATTGACCACCGTGTTGATCATTCTGGTTTGACTGAATTGCTATACAAGCAAGAGCAGCATAGCTTTCAATATCATTAGGCTCTCTCAGATGGCCGTGGCCTGTTGAAAATCCACCCTTCAAAAGTGAAACTAAATCAATCTGGCAGCATGTCATGGTTAAAGTATAAAAATCCATATCATGAATATGAATGTCCCCTGCTTCGTGAGCCTTAACGTATTTAGGATCTATTACATACATTTTGTAAAATTCCTTAGCGCCCTCAGACCCATACTTAAGCATTGTACCCATTGCGGTATTACCATCAATGTTTGCATTTTCTCTTTTAATATCATTGTCCTTGGCATCCACAAAAGTAAGATCCTCATATATTTTCATGAGCTTAGTATTCATATCCCTAACTCGGGTTCTCTCAGCCCTGTAGAGGATGTATTCTTTTGCGGTTCGTGCATGTCCATTCTCTATGAGTATTTTTTCAACAGCATCCTGAATCTGTTCGACAGTAGGCATAGTATTGTGGCATACCTCAGTTAAATATAGTTCAACTTGCTTTGCAAGGTATGTTGCCATTTCTTTATCATTTCCGCCAAGTACTTGAGCAGCTTTGAAAATTGCAGTCGCGATTTTGTCAATATCAAAGTTTGCAGTACGACCATCTCTTTTAATAATTTTTCTGATTTCTGTCATTTTAACGTCCCCTTGTAATACATTCAAAACATGTGTGCTAGTAATATCAATGGTTAATGCCTATATTAGATGCTTTTGTTTATATAAATTCAACAAAATAGTTCTTTACAATATATTGTGGTTTTTCTCTCGGCAAATAATAGATTATACTAGTTGTGCTATTTTGTCAATAAAAAAACGAGGTTTTTTCACCCCGTTTTCTACGAAATTTTATATCATACTATAATATGTCTGCTTATATCTGCCTAACATGTTTTTCATAAAATTCAGACCTTAGCATTGACATCAAGATGAGATCAACATACTTGCCGTTCTTCTTACCGGAATTTCTCATTACACCTTCGCGTGTAAATCCAATTTTTTCGTATAGATGCTCTGCTTTCTTGTTTGCTGTCATATAATCTAGGGTGACCCTCTCCATATGCATACTTATAAACGCATGGTTTAGGATCAATCTTAACGCCTCGTAGCCATAACCCTTGTCTCTATTTTTGTCTTCTGCAATATAAATTCTTGTAATGTCGAGTGAGTCATATTTGCTGTTAATTCTTGTCAGATATATTTTGCCGATTGGTAAGTTGCCTTCTCTAAGACAAATCGTATACATCATCTTAGTAGGATCCTGTTTACAATCAATGAATTCTACAACTGAATCTTCGTACGTCCTTCCCTCGTCCATTGTAAAAAATTCTGTTACGCTAGGTAAAACCTCCCATTTGGCAAAATACGAACAATCGTCAAATGTAGTTTCTCTGATAAATATGTTTTTCGAATCCATTCTAGTTCAAATCCTCCAATCATAAAAACCTTGTTATTATTTTCTAGCTTTGGTATATTATATATGATTTAGTAATTAAAATAAAGGAGATAGACACATAAATGAAAAAGAAATTATATTTTATTTTTCCTTTAATTATTTTAATAATAGCCCTGATATCAGCAGGTGTTTACCTTTATATTAAAAAAACTGATGATAACTGGCAGAGTAAACTCTCAAAAAAAATAGAGTCATATCAAGAGGTTATTGAGGATTCTTCTTCTAGTTTTGAATCTGTAGAAACAGCAAATGACTGGTTAATTAGTTGGGCAAAAAGCAAAGATGTATCATACACAAAATACGGCAAAAATGTACTAGTTATGGCGCGCAAATCAAGCGAAGACTACAAATCCGAGCCAACTACTATTTTGTTCTGTAACTATGACACCAATAATCCGTCTGGTTCAGTGAACAACATCGCTCTAGCTATGGCAATTCTGAAGAGCAATATTGATTTTGGTGAGTTGAAGGTCATTTTTGTCGGGGATAAAGACAGAGACTTCAGAGGTATACATAGCATACCGTCAGAAGAGATTGGCGATAATTCATCTATTTTTGTTTTGGCTTCAGGGAATAAGCAGATGTACTCTTTGATGACTGGTGGCGAGAAGGCTTATGACATTAGCAAAGAAATTTCATATGAAGATAGGAAAAAGGATGTTGCAATCAAAATCTCTATAACTGGAGCTCCCGGCGGTGTTCCTGATACCAAAATATCAAATTATCCTAACGGAGTTGTTACGATTGCTAACTTTCTTGCAAAAATGCAATCAGATGCCATTAATTTTGAGCTTGCTTCTTTTACCGGTGGTAATAGTTCAAGCCTATACCCTTCTTCAGCCGAGGCTATCATTGTTGTTAATAAGGATGATGTCGATAGGATCACAGCAAAACTGGATTCTTTAAAAGAGAATTTCGTTGAGAAATACAGTGATGACTTCGAAGAGACGGTATTAAATTATGAGGAAGTTTCACAATTACCTGAAAAAGTCATCGAAAAATCAGATAGCAGCAAACTTTTGAGCCTTATATATACGATGATAGACGGAATATATTATAAGGATGAGGAAGGTGAAGTCGTATCCATTTCGAGCATTAATATGGTTAATACAGGGAGCGAAAAGATGGAAATCAAGATGAATATTTCTGGCCTTTCAAGCGCAAAACTCGGAGAAATGGAGCAAAATATCAGCACTCTTGCTGGGCTATCTGAATTTAGTATAAAAAATACTAAGACTATTCCTATATGGTCAAAAAGCAATGTTAGCGACTTTGCAAAAGATATCAAAGAATATTACAAGAGATATACTTCGGATGAACTGGAATTTGTAAACTCAGTTCCATCTCAGCCTACGAGTGTGCTTTCATCTAGTTTTAAAATTCCTAATATAATTGGCATTACTTCAACGGATAATTCTGTAACAGATGATGGTTGCGTTATAATGACGTATCTTATGGGTGATAAAAAAATTCTTTAAATTTATTTTTTATCAAATAATAAATTTAGGTCAACATCTCCCCTTATACCTTTTACGCGTCCTTCACTAGTGAATTGCCACATTCTAAAAGTATAAGGCCATTCCGTTGAAAAAGTATAATGTGCAAGCCATATCGGATAACGAGTCAATTTGGATATATCAACATCATTTTGAAGCCATGTAGGATTTCCGTACAAAATAGGCTCGTATCCGAACTTTTCGATTACTCTAAGAAAGGCATCTGACATTTCTGTTTTCGCCTTCACATCGTGAAACAAAAATCTCTCTTTTCCCATGAACGGCTCCATATCAAATGCCACAGGCAATGTCACGCCCCTTCCCCATATTTTTTCCATAACAAATTCTGCTTCTTCGATAGCTTCATTTGATGTAGTTGCCTGCGAGAAGAAATATACGCCAACTTTTAGACCTGCTTCTTTTGCACCAGCAATATTCTTCTGAAAATAATCATCTTCAACAATGCTGGCATCTCCGTATCCTCTGTAACCTACTCTGATCATAGCTCCATCTATGCCGGCATCCCTTACTTTTTCCCAATCGATTTCACCATTATGACTCGATACATCTATAATAAGCCGAGATTTATATTTATCATCTTCATATGTCATATAACCATTCTTGTCATTTTTCAATTTGTCTAAATCGTATTCATTTAGAGGCATATCCTTGGATGCTTCGAGACCTCCGTATTCGTTATGAAATAGATATGACTTGTACGCAAAAAAAACTATCAACAAGAAAAATATTAAAGCGAACAAAATTATCAAAGCCTTAACTAACTCCGACTTTGACGATTTCAATATTGCCTTAATATTTTTTTGAATTCTATTTTTTAAATATTTTTTACGTCTTTTCTTTGCCATAGAAAAATTTTAACACAAAAATTTTTGTTTTACCATAAACACCATGAATTAAAGTATATTTATGTTTTTAGATGGTGTATAATGGTCGTGAAATGGAGGTTGGAAAATGGATGTTATTTCATCTTCAAAAAATGACGTTATCATAGAAAACGAATATTCATATCTTTTGGATGATGTTAGAAAATATAGACAGGATCTTCATAGAATTCCTGAACTAGGATTTTTAGTGTACAAAACAGGTGCATACGTTAAAGATATCCTATCAAAATTAGATTGCGAAATTAATCCCCTTGTAAACACAGGTTTTTCAGTATTTTTTGATTTTGGATGTGAGGAATCGTTATGCTTTAGATGCGACATGGATGGCCTGCCAATTGAAGAGCAGACTGTAGCTTTTTACGCTTCTGAACACGAGGGATGTATGCACGCTTGCGGACATGATGGACATATGTCGAACATGCTAGGTTTTGCTCATGTGTTGGATAAATATAAAAAAGAAAAACGAGAACTTCCATACAATGCTCTTCTTATATTTCAACCAGCAGAAGAGACAATCGACGGAGCAGAAGCAATCGTTAAAACGACTATATTCGAAGACTATAATGTCAAGGCAATTTATGGGCTTCACCTTTGGCCTATGATTGAAAAAGGCGAAATTGCTTCAAAACCGGGACCTATGATGGCAAGATCAACCAACGTTAAAGTCATTTTCGAAGGAAAGTCTGCCCATGCTGGCGAGCCTGAAAAAGGAAGAGACGCCCTTCTTGCTGCATGCGAGTTTGTAACTAAAATATATGATTATAAAGATAATTTTATAAGAGAGCGTTCCATACTTCAATTTGGCAAGATGGAAAGCGGCAATGTACGCAACGCAATATCTCCATATACGAGTTTAGATGGAACAATGAGAACATTTAATGATCTAACATGGGCTAAAATTGTAAATGCCATGAGGAATATTGCCGATGACATAGAACAAAATATCGGTGTAAGAGTTTATGTTGATGTTAGTCAGTGGCATCCTGCTGTAGTAAACGATGAAAATCTCTATGCAAAAATAAAATATGCTTTAAAAAATCTTGACTACGTTGAGCTTAGAAGACCAGTTATGATTGCTGAAGATTTCTCGTGCTTTGAACAAGTTCTTCCAGGCGTATTCTTCTTCCTAGGTACAGGTACTGGCATACCCCTACACAACGATCATTTTGATTTTGAAGAGGATGTTTTGCTAAACGGTATCAAGTTATTTGATACTTTGCTTAAGACGAAGTTGACCACATGCACCGTCGATATCGGCTCCTAACTGTCTTCTAATGGTTGCATTGATGCCTCTTTTGTTTAGGATTTCCATACATTCTTCAGCTCTCTTTCTACCAGATGTGATAAGACCTGTTTGTGAAACCTCATTTAACGGGATCAGATTCACATGACAATTTAGATTTTTCAGCAATTTTGCTAAGGCATACATATCCTCATCCTCATCGTTAAAACCCTTTACAAGAGTGTATTCAAAAGATATACGTCGGCCTGTTTTTGACACATATTCCCTGGCTTTTTGTACTACGGAAGCAATGGGGAATTTTTTATTTATAGGCATTATCTCGTTTCGTTTTTTGTCTGTTGCTGCATGTAGAGATATGGCAACATTTATTTGTGGAAAGTCATCAGCTAATTGATCGAACCTATCAACAAGTCCACAGGTTGATATAGTAATACTTCGCATCGAAAGGTTATAGCCTTCTGGATTATGTATCAATCTTAAAAATTTTGATACGTTTACATAATTGTCAAGAGGTTCACCAGTTCCCATGAGAACGATGTTGCTGATTTTTTCTCCTGTAATCTTTGAAATTTCAATAACCTGTGAAAGTATTTCAGATAGTGTTAAGTTTCTGGATAAGCCTAATAACCCAGAAGCACAAAATTTGCAACCCATCTTGCAACCTGCCTGAGTTGAAAGGCAAACAGTATTCCCATACCTATATTTCATAAATACGGATTCTATTTGATTCCCATCATCAAGTTGAAATAAAAATTTCTGCGTACCATCCATTTTAGAAATCTGTCTATCAATCAATTTTAGACTACCTAGATTAAAATTTTCTTCCAAGATAGAAATCAGAGCCTTCGGGACATTTCTCATATCCCGAAAGCTCTCAATATCTTTGTAGAGCCATGAATAAACCTGTTTTGCTCTAAATCTCTGATGTCCATGAGAGATGACAAAATCTTCAAGCTCTTCTGGAAGAAGGCCGAGTATGTCTTCCTTCATTTTCCCTCCTTAAAGAAGATATCAATAAATTTGATATTATTATATTAAACTTTCTATTAGTTATTCTTATACTCTCTTTACAAAAATAGCTGTTTTGTGTCCATTTAGATCAAAGCTATCTCCCCTATCCTCGAAGATTATCTCATTCGCAAGTGTTTCTGTTTTAATATAATCCTCATATTTTGATATTGCTGATTTTACATCTTCATCAGGGGCTGTATAAATATTAATTCTATCCATCATTGCAAAATCATTTTGTTTTCTGAGTTGCTGTACCTTTGACACAAGTTCTCTTGCAAATCCTTCAGCAATAAGTTCTGGACTAAGTTTGGTATCGAGGATGGTGAACACATTGTTTTCCATTGCAACTGCAAATCCATCTTTAGCTTCTATCTTAACGTCGACAAAGTCTTTCTCGATCTTAACATTTTCGCCATCAAGTTCCATCATTATAAACCCATCAGAGTCTAATTTTTCACTGACTTCCTTAGGTGATAAATTCGCTAACTCCTTGCCGAATGACTTGATATGCTTGCCAAGTTCTGGACCTGCTACTTTGAAGTTAGGCTTTAGCTGGAAGTTCATGTACTTATCAAGTTCCTTATCAAACACAACTTCTTTAACATTAAGTTCTTCCTTTATTAGGTCCACAAGGTCCCCGATGAGAGCTTCGTATTGCCCAGAGACCAGGATTTCTGAAAGTGGTTGTCTAACCTTTATCCTCTCCTTTTCACGGGTTCCCCTTGCGAGAGTAACAAGAGTCCTTACAAGATCCATTCTTTCTTCAGTCTGTTCGCATACAAGCGACATATCTGCTTCTGGGAAGTATGCAAGGTGGACGCTCTCTCCTCCTGTAAGCTTTGTATAAAGCTCGTCCGCAATAAATGGAGCAAAAGGTGCGATAATCTTAGATATGCCTACAAGGATTTCGTACGTAGTCGCATATACGCTCTTCTTATCGAGATCCATTTCATCAGCATAAAATCTCCTTCTCGCCCTTCTGATATACCAGTTTGAAAGATCCTCAGAAACAAAATCAGTTATAACTCTAACTGTCTTCATATGGTCGTATGAATCCATATATTCAGTCGTATTTTTTACAAGCTTATTAAATTTAGACAAAATCCATCTGTCAAGTTCAGGTCTTTCTGCCGGTTCAACAAAACAGTTGTCTATGTCAACATTATCGTTGTTTGCATATAGTACAAAGAAATTATAGACATTCTTGAGTGTTCCAAAGAACTTCGAAATCACATCTTTGAGACCTTCCTCGTCAAACTTTGTAGGCGACCATGCTGGTGAAACAGATAGTAAGTACCACCTTGTTGCATCTGCACCATATTTATCAAATAATTCAAATGGAGAAACAGTATTTCCCTTAGATTTTGACATCTTCTTTCCATTTTTATCGAGAATAAGATCGTTAACAAGAACATTCTTGTAAGGTGCCTTACCCGCAATAAATGTTGAAATTGCCATAAGGCTGTAGAACCATCCCCTAGTTTGGTCAATACCCTCACAAATGAAGTCTGCTGGGAAAAGTTTTTCAAAGAATATTTCTTTGTTCTCGAACGGATAGTGCCACTGTGCAAACGGCATTGCACCTGAATCGAACCAGCAGTCCATTACCTCAGGGATTCTAGACATTTCCTTGCCACATTTCTCACATTTTATATGTACATCATCAACATAAGGTCTGTGAAGCTCAACTGACATATCAATTTTTTCAAGTGATTTATTAACCAGTTCTTCCCTGCTTCCGATGCATTCAAGATGACCACATTCACAACGCCAGATAGGAATAGGTGTTCCCCAATATCTAGTTCTTGAAATAGCCCAATCTTTAACTTCTGCAAGCCAATTTCCAAACCTCTTCTCTCCTACATAAGGAGGATACCAGTTAACGGTATTGTTGTTTTTAACAAGCTCGTCTTTCAGCTTGCTCATCTCTATATACCAGCTTGGATTTGCATAATATACTAGAGGAGTACCGCAACGCCAGCAGTGTGGATAATTATGCAATACTTTTTCTTTTGCGTATATTTTGTTCTCGCCAGCAAGCCACTTGATTATATCAATATCAAGCCCCTCTTCCATTACGAATCTGCCTTCCCAAGGAGTGGCAGTATATTTTCCCTGTTCATCGACAGGCTTGATCATAGGGACACCGTATTTTCTACCGCACTGGTAGTCATCTTCACCAAATGCAGGTGCAGTGTGAACAATTCCAGTACCATCTTCAATTGTAACGTAGTCCATAACGGTTACGAAGAATGCTTTTTCACCCTCATCTAATTCTATGAATGGCATCAACTGCTCGTATTCTATATACTCAAGATCAGAACCCTTCATCTCTTCGAGTATTTTGTATGTATTTTCACCCAAAACTTTATCGGCAAGGTGTTTTGCGACATAGAAAATATTACCCTTCTCATTGCCCTCTGTCATTTCTACTCTGATATAATCGTAGTCAGGACCAACTGTAAGCATCGTATTCGCTGCCAGAGTCCATGGAGTTGTCGTCCAAGCTAGAAAATATTCGTTTTCCCTATCTTTTCTCTTAAATTTCGCCGTTATAGTATTTGTCTTAACTTCTTTATAGCCTTGCGCAACTTCGTGTGAAGCAAGTCCAGTTCCACATCTTGGGCAGTAAGGTATGATTTTGTGGCCTTCATAAATCAAACCCTTCTTAAAGAATTCTTTAAGTATCCACCATCCGGTTTCGATATAGTTATTATCAAGAGTTATATATGGATTCTTCATATCAACCATATATGCCATTCTCTCCGTCATGTCTTCCCACATACCGGTGTATGTAAATACAGATTCACGGCACTTCTGGTTAAATTCTTTGATGCCATATTTTTCGATATCCTGCTTGCCGCTCATATTTAGCTGCTTCTCAACTTCTATCTCAACAGGTAGTCCATGAGTGTCCCATCCTGCTTTACGATTGACTTGAAAGCCCTTCATAGTCTTATACCTGCACACAGAGTCCTTCAATGTACGTGCCATAACATGGTGTATTCCAGGTTTGCCGTTAGCTGTAGGCGGTCCTTCATAAAAAACAAATGCCGGCTTTCCTTCTCTTGCTGTCACGCATTTATTTAAAATGTCTTCCTTCTTCCAGACCTTAACTTGTTCAGATTGAACCTCTGCTACCGCCTTATCCGACAGATTCTTAAATTTCATTATTAAAATTCCCTCCTAAAATATAATAAATTCTTTAAAACGCCGTGTGAGAATTAAAAAATCCCCAACTACGTTAAGTTAGGGACGATTAAACAAAATAACCGCGGTACCACCCTAGTTGCTGCCTCTATCAAGGTGCCTCTCATTAAAGTGTTCGACTCGGGAGTGATGTTCACGTAGGCTTCACCGGATATCTCTCAGCACATGATATCCTCTCTGTAAGGTTATTAGACCAGGCTACTGGTTCCGTCACTGTCGTCGCTATTCAATTAAGTGCTATTTTAAATAATTTTCTTAGAGTTGTCAAGTTATTTAAATTTAGAAGACATGCAGTCGATTAAAGCACGGAAATAAATATTACTTTCTTTTAAATAGCTGTATTAGCTCTCCCACAATATCCACCCTACTAAACGGTGTGATAATGTAGTAGCCGTCGATGTAGTCCTCGATTTGCCTCATAAAGTCCGATGTGATTTCAACTGCAAGGCGACTCGCTTCTTCCCTTTCGAGATCCTTATACTGCTCGATGATGCCGTCGTCAAGACGAATGCCCGAGGCTTCAGAGTTCATGAAGAGCGCATTTTTGTAGCTCACAATAGGCATGACACCGCCCATGATATAACTTTTCAATTCTCTTCTCGCAATTTTCAAATTTTCCACAGCAGCTTTCGAGATGACCGGTTGAGTGTAAAACACATTCACGCCAGCTTTTTCTTTAGCCTGTGCACGTTTAATCTCGAGATCGAATTTGTTTGCATTTAGATTTAAAGCACCTCCGATATTCATTTTATTTGTAAATACTTTTTCGTTCATATCGCTTACAAGTGCCGCAAATTTCGTCGAGTTGAACTGAAAAACCGACTTCACTTCGTCTTTTTCAGCAGTCGGCACAGGGTCGCCCGTAATAGTTATTATGTTCAAAATGTTTTCGAGGTTCAGCCCCAAAAGAAGTGCTTTAGACGCATTCACATTTCTGTCACGACAGGTCATGTGAACAATCGGATCGATTCCGATTTCATTTTTTATTTTATATGCGGTAAGGCTTGCGTCAACTCTCACGCGCGCAACCGGACAGTCTGCAATTGTGATGCCGTCGGCACCGCTGTTTGAAAGTGCTTTCACATTTTCCATATACCTTTTCATATTTAGGTCTTTCGGCGGATCGAACTCGACCACAATCGGTTTTTTTCCGTGCTCAAGCTTATTTCTGAAAAGATTCTCGGTGTACGGCGTTTCAAGGCGTACGTGCTTTTTCTTCGTCGGTCTAGTCTTTGTGTATCTATACTCCGAAATTCTATCGGTGATTTCCCTGATAAACTCCGGTCTCGTTCCGCAACAACCGCCGATAATTTGCACGCCGTATTCCAAAAATTGGAGCGTTGCATTCGAAAAATAGTCCTTGTTTGCACTGTAGTAGGTTCTGTTCTTTATAACTGTAGGATAGCCACCGTTCGGCATAATTGAAATTATTTTCTCCGGCAAATCTATTTTATCGATATATTCCCTGAGGCTCAGCGGCCCTGAAACGCAGTTGAAACCGACCGCGTCGGTGTCGGCGGATTTAGCAGCTTCATTGAGCAAATCCTCTCCGACCTCGCCCGTTCTTGTGAGACCGTCTGCACCGACGGCAAACGAGGTTATTATAAATGCGTTCTCGTCTTTCTCCTTAATATATTTTGCGAGTTCTTTCAATGTGCCGATTTCGGAAAATGTTTCAAACAAAAAGTCATTAATGCCATTTTCCAAAAATATGTCGATTATTTCTTTCTCTTCATCAATCGAATTTTCATCGTTTCCTGGAATAGGTCCGATGTCGGCAAATACAAGCGTTTCTGTATTCTTCACCGCTTTTTTTGCAAGCGATAACCCTGCCTCAATCACATTTTTTACAACTGAAAAATCCGTTCCCAAAGAAACGGTGTTTGCTTGGAATGTGTTTGTTTTAATCGCCATCGCGCCGGCGTCTACATATTCTTTATGAATTTCATAAATCACTTCCGAATCGAAAAGATTTGCCATTTCGCACTCCGGCATAACCCTTTTGGATTTGTCTGGATAATATGTTCCCATCGCTCCGTCAAAAACGAGCGGGAATTTTATATTTTGAATTTTCGTCATTTTACTCACCAAAAACCTTTTTCGCTACCAAAACATCGTTTTTTGCATCTTTGAGATAAAAGTTTGCATAAATTTCATTTGCATATTCCTCGGTCAAAACAGCACCGCCTACCATGATTTTTGCATCCGGAATCTCTTTTTTTATAGTCAGAATCGTGAGTCTCATGTTCTCGAGCGTCGTCGTCATAAGTGCGCTGAGACCGATAAGCTTCACATTTCTCTTCTTTGCCTCTTCAACAATCGTTTCAGCATCCACATTTCTTCCAAGATCAATCACATTGTAGCCGTAATTTTCAAGAATAACTTTCGCAATGTTCTTTCCAATGTCGTGAATGTCGCCCTTAACCGTTGCAACAATGATGTCGCCCTTTGAAATTGTCTTCTTTCCGCTCTTTAAAATCGCTGCTTTTATTACTTCAAAGCCCGATTCCGCCGCACTCGCACTCTTTATAAGTTGCGGTAGGAAAATCACACCCTTTTCAAAATCGTCGCCCACTTTGTCAAGTGCCGGAATCAGATGGTCGTCAACAACTTCAAGCTCCGTCTTTTCTTTAAGAAGCCTTTTTACCTCGTCCTTAACATTTTCCTTTAAACCCTTGTAGACTGCAGTCTTTATATCCATCGATTCAGTTTTTAAAACTTGGGCCGTTTCCTTATTCGAAAAACGCTCAATAAAACTGTCGACCGCACCTTCTTCATTTTTCAATACTTTGTATGCGTAAACCGCTTCCATCATTCTGTCTGTATTCGGATTTATGATCGCAAGATTTAGTCCTGCATTCATCGCAAGCATGAGGAAAACTTCATTAATCGCCTCTCTCATCGGAAGCCCAAAGCTGATATTTGAAACTCCGAGCACAGTTTTAACTCCAAGTTCATCTCGCACAAGCTCCATCGTTTTTATAGTTTCCATCGCACCTTCCGGATTTGACGAAACCGTGAGAGTGAGGCAGTCAATATAGATGTCATCTCGTGAAATTCCGACTTCCTCCGCACGGTTCACAATCTTTTTAGCAACTTCGAACCTTTCTTCCGCAGTTTCCGGAATTCCCCTTTCGTCAATCAAAAGTGCAATAACTTGTGCATTGTATTTTTTTACAATCGGAAGAATGCTCTCAAGTTTTTCCTCCTCACCGTTCACGGAATTCACAATCGCCTTTCCGTTGTAAACTCGGAGTGCACTCTCAATTGCTTCCGGATTTGTACTGTCGATTTGAAGTGGAGTATCAATTACGGATTGGAGTGCCTTAACAATCTTAACTTGCATTTTTACTTCGTCAATTCCTGGAAACCCAACGTTAACATCGAGAACGTCCGCTCCGGCATCGACTTGTGAAATCGCTTCACGAACAAAGAAGTCCATATTTTCTTCCCTGAGTGCTTCCTGAAAACGCTTTTTCCCCGTCGGATTAAGTCTCTCTCCGACAACTTTAAATCCGGAATTTTTGAGAACGCGAATTCCCGAAGACGGTCCCGAAATCCTGTTCACCTTTCTTTGTTTTACAGACTGTACTTTAAAATTTTCCGATAATTTACGGATGAATTTATCGTCAGTTCCGCAACAACCGCCGATATATTTGACTCCGAGTTCCAAAATTTCTCCCATAGTTTTCGTAAACTCGTCTGAAGTCAAATTGTACTTTCCGTTCATGTCCGGAAGACCGGCATTCGGCTTTACAATAAGATCCACATCAGTTATCTCCGAAAGCTTCTTTACCATCCATATCATCTCTTTCGGGCCCAACGAACAATTTATTCCAATCGCAGAAACTCCAAGCCCCTGCACCGTATTCGCAAAAGATTCGATACTAACTCCAGCAAAAGTTCTACCATCTTTTTCAAAAGTCATCGTGACAAAAATCGGCTTATCTGTCGTCTCACGCGCAGCCAAAATCGCCGCCTTCACCTCGAGAAGATCCGTCATCGTCTCAATCACGATTATGTCCACATTGTCATTCGCCGCCTCGACGACCTCTTTAAAAATGGAAATTGCTTCTTCGAACTTCAGAGCACCAAGCGGCTCGAGCATCTCTCCAATCGGTCCGATGTCGAGTGCAACTTTTGCTCCCGTTTTTTCGGCACATGCCTTCGCATTTCTCGTTGCCGCCTCGACGACCTCTCTTGTCTTTTCACTACCGAGCTTTCGTCTGTTTGCACCGAATGTGCATGCGTAAATTATATCTGAGCCCGCGTCGACATATTTTCTATAAACGCTGTTTACCATCTCCGGCTCTTTTATATTTAAAAGCTCCGGAATCTCGCCGACCTTCATGCCCGCTTGTTGAAGCATCGTTCCCATTGCTCCGTCTAAAATCACAACTCTATCCTTCGTATCCACAATTTTCGCCTCTTCTTCTAAACTCACAATTTCTAAAAAGTCTGCAATTTTCGCAGCCTCTGTGTCGGTGCGGCTGAAACTCTTTTGACACACCCATAATCGCCGTAATCGACTTTCTCGGAGTCATAATCCCCTCGGCAGTCGTCGTAATTCCAATTTCTTTCTTCGCATTTATCGCAGTCAAAAAATAATTTTGAATAGTAATCGGCATATCGCCGTATCCCGGCGAAAACCTATCGGTCAAATGAAACTCGGAAAACTCCTTTTGAAAAGACTTGTCAAGCTCCTCCGCAAACGCTTCAATCGCCGCACTCGCTGTCGCATCAGCCACAACACTCATGCTGAGATTTGTGAATGAAAGCTTTCTGATTTCCATCTCAATCTCGTTTCCGAGCGTTACCGCAAATAGAATCACCTTGAATGAAGTGCGAAGAAGCTCCGCCATATCTCGCCCGACAGCAATTTCTTTTAACACCTCGTCATCTTTATCGAAAAATCTGAAAACATACTTCGGTCGTGCACACCTCTGAACAATCGAAATCGCCTCGTCGATCTCCTCCATAATGTCCTCCGGCACATCTCCGGTTCTGTATCCCAAATATTTAAGTATTTCATTTTTATTAATATTCTCAAAAAAACAATTCATAGGTTATATTGTAACATAATCTATGAATAAATTCATAACAATTCATTATTAATTTAGTGAGAGTTGGAGGTGAGTTAAGTGAAAACACCATACTAAAAACCTGTGCCATTTAAACACATATATTCGCAATACAAATCTTCCCAAATTCATTCCACCAAGTCTACCTCTTGCACAGAAAACATGCAGTCGATTAATAGATTTTTTAATTAATTATTATGTCTACTTGACAAGGGACAATTCAAATAATATTTAGCACGGCTCGCATAATATTGTAATAAAAGAATGTTACGCTCTTGTCCAAAAATCCGTCAAGTGCTCCAATGAAGACAAGCAACATAAGTATAAAAAATCCATTGCTATATATTTTGTAATACCAATCGTATTTTCTCAAATCGAAAATTTGAGTAAGTACAGAAAACCCATCTAGCGGCGGTATTGGTAAGAGGTTAAAGCACATTAAAACCAAATTTACAAATACGATATACTGTATAATCGTGTTTATAACATTCCAAGATGCTCCCAGAGAATATGCAAATCCGGTATCAATTATCAAGATCTGAATTATTGCAAATATTATAGCGATGATCAAGTTAGTCGTAACACCAGCAAGTGATACTAAGAGTTCATCTCTTTTTGGTTTTTTGTAATATCTTGGATCAATCATCACGGGTTTCCCCCATCCAAATCCAACGAGCAAAAGAGCTATGAATCCCATCGGGTCAATATGAGCAAGTGGATTTAAGCTTAGTCTGCCCTGATTTTGAGGGGTAGGATCGCCAAGCCAATGCGAAACATACCCATGTGCTGCCTCATGAAATGTTATACCAATAATAATGCCTGGAAGAAACAGTAATTTATCTATGAAATTATTATAATTTCCAATTACATATAGCAATAGTAAGGCAGCTACAATTATAAGTAAAATATTCTTTTTTTTATCATATTTAATATTCAATAGAATCTCCTCAAGTTTATTTATAAAGGTCAAAATCTCATTTTTAATTTGGGATTCATGTATTCTTCAAGTCTTAATTCGTAAGCCTCGCAAAAATCATCTTCAGCAAAAGTCTTATCAACCTCATAACCGACTTCTTTAATCAAGGTTTTTAGATAAATAGGATTCATGATGAGAATAGGTCCTAGGCAATATGTAGCCCTAAATCCTTTGTATTTGATTCCCTCTCTGGTTGTATCACCTGAATCAGTCATTCCGGAACCTCTAATAGTACGAAATAATGGCATGATATCTTCAACGTAATCTGCAGTTGTAAATTGACTTTTCAGTCCTGTCAATTTGATCCCGTTATAGTCTCCTACCCAAAGAGAACTCCAACGATTTATCATGTCCCTTTTTATCTCTATCGGGAAAATGCCTAAACAGTCTACCTGCGGACTTCCGATTTCATCAAGTTGAAAATCTCCAACATCAACAATCTTTTTACAAAATACATCGACGGCATTTCCGGTAACAAAAAAATTCTGACCAGCCTCTATTTTGTTGCTTATTTCGTCAGCATACTTTCTCAGTCTCTCAATAACTATCAGTTGGGATCTTTCTGTCATACTACCCATATATACAAGGTCTATATCATCATCAAATATAAATTTTGGTGTATCATTTAAGTTAGTATAATATATATTTGTATTAGGAACTGACTTTTCAATAATTTTAACATTTGCATAATCGCCAAAAATTCCAGATATTTCTGGAAATAAATATTCTATGTTCATAAAATCAGGATCCTATCCTTCCACTTAAAATACTCTTTCTTATAAAGTCTGCCTTATCTTCATTGTATATGTCATGTAAAATAAATACTGAACTGTCTTTTATATATCTTATATGCTGAGGAGCATCTCTGTAGTCGTCTAAAAGTAAAATCTTATCTTCAGGTACACCAGCAAATAAGAGTCTATTTTTATAATCATATTTTCGTGGACAAAACATAATAACTTTGTCGAGAAAATCAAAATTTAACAACTCAAAGTCCGCATCGTAAATCCAACATATATTTTCAGACCATACTGTTTCAACTTCCTCAGAGTTAATCATCAAAACAATCTGTGTAGGTCTTTCTTGGCTGTTTATATACTCAAAAACCCTTGAATTCGCATATCCATTCATTCCCTTTGAAAGCATAGTTTTAATTTGCATATCACCATGAAAAACATCAAATTTAAGCCGTGAGTGTAAAATGTCGAGATTATTTATACATTTAGTAATTTCTTTCCCTGAATACCCAAGTTCAGATAATAATGTCATAACAGCTAATTGGTTGTAAATGTTAAAGAGCGTATCATTGATAAGTTTAACATTATCTAATATTATGGAACTATTGTCATAAAATGAAATGGTTTTATTCTCTAGATCAACATGATCTGCAAAATAATTGTATTCGGGAGTATGGAATCCACATTTTGGACATCTAACACTTCCTATATCACTGTATCTACAATAATCCCATACAAGTTCTTCCTGACATATTGGACAGATGTTGACATCATGAATAATACTATTAGATATCTGTTTATCTGTTGACATCTGTTTGATTCCAAAGTATATTCTTTCATTCTTAGGTGATGTTATCACTGCAGATAGGTTGTCAGCATTTATTATCAATTTAGAATCTGCTGGTATATATTTTGTTAGAATTTGAGAAATAAAGTCAGGATGTGCATTTCGCATCATTGAATCTCTTGTCAAATTAGTAATAATAATATAATTTGGAGTAATATATTTGCCTGTAATTCTAAAAGATCTCTCATCAATTTCAATTACAGCAATGTTGGATTTAACACCGCCAAAAATTTTATAGTTTCTTAATAATGCTGTTGCAACGCCAGTATGCAAATTTGAACCAAACTTATTTGAAACTATGTTTTCTCCAAGCATAGAAAGAGAATCTGCGATCAAATTGGTTACAGTAGTTTTGCCATTACTCCCAGTCACGCCTATGATCAAATCTGGTTTTTTAATATACTTTAGAAAATCCGGACAAATTTTAATTGCGATCATGCCTGGAAAATCTGATCCCCTATAGCTAAAAATTTTTAAAAGAATTACAGTAAATTTCGATATGCAAAATGCAATAAGAAATCTGATTTTACTCATAAATTAAAAATACTCCTACAAAATATCCGAAAGCAAAACTGATACAGCTTCCTTTATCTTAATCCACATGCTCCTAGATTCATAATCCTCAAGGGTCACCTCAGTTGAAAGTTTGATATCATCCTCAAAACTCTTCTCCATTTTGGCAGCAAAGTCTCTGTCGTAAACAAAAGCATTTGCTTCAAAATTCAGTCTAAAACTTCGCACATCGAAGTTAGCAGAACCTACAGTAGAAACCTCACCGTCAGCAACGAGAGTCTTAGCGTGCAAGAAACCGTTCTCATACCTAAACACTCTGGCACCCGATTTTATCAATTCTCCACAGTAGGCATAATTTGCCCAATAAACAAATGGGTGATCAGGCATGCATGGTATCATTATTTTAACATCCACGCCCGATTGAGCAGCCATCTTTAGAGATTCAATCATCGCCCTATCTGGCACAAAATATGGTGTCTGCAAATATATTGTATCACTTGCGTATGTGATCATGCGCATCATAGCACGCTTTATTTGTTCTTTGACAGAATCAGGGCCTGACATTACAATCTGAACAGCGATATCAGATTTTACATTCTCCCCATAGAAATCAATTTCGTCAAAATCTGGTGTTTCGTCTTTTGCGACACTCCAGTCCATCAAGAAAATAGCCTTTAGATCTTGTACTGAATTCCCCATTATTCTGAGATGGGTATCACGCCAATATCCAAACCTCTTCTTGAAGCCTAAATACTCTTTTGCGATGTTAAATCCGCCTATATAGCCATATTTATTATCGATTACGACAATTTTTCTGTGATTTCTATAATTCAGATCAAAGTTCAAATACTTAAATTTGGGCTTAAAAAAGTATTCAACTTCACCACCAGCATCGAGAAAGTCTTTAAGTTTTTTATCATTAATTCTCCTGCTGCCCAGTGTATCTACCAGAAGTCTTACCTTCACGCCCTCTTTTGCTTTTTCAGTTAAAAGATTCAGAAGTCTCTGCCCGATAAAATCAGGCTTAATTATATAAAATTCAATATCAATTGAGTATCTAGCACTCTTAATATCTTTCAACAATGTTCTAAAGAAGTCCTTGCCGTCAGTGAACATATCGATCGAATTGTTCTGGGTAAGATAAGCTTCACCGTAGACGAGGTTTAATTTTACCATATGTCGCCAGATATTTGCAACATCATTTGTAAATTCGAGATCGCCTGAATTTATATCATTCATTTGCTCCTTGAGTGAGTCTCGAATTATTTTGTTGTCTTTGTCATCTAATTTATATGTTTTTCGTCTACTTATATTTTGAGCAAAGACCAAATAAACTAAAGCACCCACAATTGGTAGGAAAAAGAGCACAAGAATCCATGCTAAGGTTTTAGCAGGATTCTTACGTTCTATAAATATAATAATTAAAGCTAGTATTACGTTAATGAAGGATAGGGCTATCTCAAGTATCCATATCCAATGGGGAACACTAAAGTGAATCATTTTTCTATACCATATTGCAATGCATTTATAATAGCTGCGGCAATATTGCTGCCGCCCTTTCTGCCCCTTGCCACAATCGCAGGTACTCCTAAATCAATAATTCTTTCTTTCGATTCAACTACATTGACAAATCCAACAGGAACCGCTACAACTGCAACAGGGTTGAGTTTGCCTGCCTTTACCAATGATTCAATTGAGAGCAGCGCTGTAGGAGCATTTCCAATCGCAAATATAACAGGCTTATCCAGTTCAGATGCTCTTTCCATGCTAACAAGTGACCTTGTTACACCTCTCTCCTTAGCTTCTTTTGCAACATCCTCATCACCTATAAAGCATAGAACCTTGCCACCATACTCATGTATTCTTTTTTTGTTAATGCCTGATTGAGCCATAGTCGTATCAGTAACAATATAGGCACCTTCGGCTATAGCTTTTCTTATGATTTTTTCTACTCCATCTGTAAAATATAAGCTGTCGGCATATTCAAAGTCGGCAGATGTATGTATGCATCTTTTAATTATATCCTGATATCTTGGATCAAGTTTTTTATCTCCGAGAGTTTCCGATATAATTTCCATACTTCTTTTTTCAATATCCATTGGAGCTATGTTTTCAATTTTCACTATTTCTCAATCCCCTTTCTTGCAGGAATACCTTGATCGTAAGGGTGTTTAACCTTTTCAATCCTTGAAACATAGTCAGCAGCTTCAATCATCTTATCAGAAGGGAATCTGCCTGTTATTACGACTTCCAGTTTTTCAGGCTTTTTCTTAAGGAAGTCTAATAGAAGATTCTCATCAAGCACTCCTGCCTCAATTGATCCAAGAGCTTCATCAAGCACAAGCAAATCATAATTTCCTGTCATCACCTTATCTGTCGCTTCCTTAAGCTGCTTTGCACTCATCTCTTTTGTTTCAGCTAGTTCTTCCTCTGTCATCTGGAAGGTGAATTTCTTTATAGGCTTTGCAGCCAAAATCTCGATGTTATCCAGTGTTCTAAGAACATTAAGCTCGCTGCTGTTTCCGTCCTTTAGAAATTGCATAAACAGGACCTTTAGACCAAATCCCTGCGCCCTAACCGTAAGGCCAACAGCGGCAGTTGTCTTTCCCTTACCATCTCCACAGTAAATATGCACTAATCCCAAATCACTTTTTTTTCTCATATCATTTCCCTCCTAAAACTGCAAGCAATTTATCAACATCAATTGCTTTTTCAAGATTTTCAGCAAGTATCTCATACTGTTTTTCCTTATATTTATCCATATCAATGACATCTTTGTGTGATATCTCAATTCCCTTGCTTTTCATCAAAGAATTAATTATTTCAGTGCTTATCTCACTTCTGTCAAAGATTCCATGGATATAGGTTCCATAAACATTTCCTTCATTAATTATATTCCCAAAACCGGGAGAAATACCCATGTGAATTTCATAACCTTCGTATTCCATACCCGACAATCCTTTGAAGATACCATTCACGTTTGCGAGCTTTCCAATTTGGGATTTGCGCGTTTTGCTCTCAGAAAATTCAGTTGAATGCGGCAAGAGTCCTATACCCTTCATCTCTCCTCCACCTTCAACACCATACTCATCCTTCAGATACTGACCTAACATCTGATAACCACCGCATATCCCAAATACAGGTTTCCCCTTAGAGGCATGTTTCTGAATTCTAGTTTCTATTCCGGTTTCTCTGAGCCACTTAAGATCACCCATAGTGCTCTTCGTTCCCGGAATAATTATCATATCCGGATCACCCATTTCTCTCGGTGATTTGACATAACGCACACCTACGCCTTCAAATTGCTCAAAAGCATTAAAATCAGTAAAGTTGGAAATACGAGGTGTTCTTATAACTACAATATCAATAAAGCCGCTGACTTTGCTGCCCTTTTCTTTCATACTAAGGCTGTCCTCGTCATCTATATCCACTTCCATATATGGGACAACACCAAGTACAGGTCTTTTAATAATATCCTCTATCATTTCAAGTCCGGGTTTCAAAATATCGATGTTGCCTCTGAACTTATTGATAATCACGCCTTTTACAAGTTCTCTCTCTTCATCATCAAACAAAAGCATTGTGCCTGCAAGTGCGCCGAAAACACCACCCCTATCGATATCTCCTACGATGATAACAGGAGCATCCACCTTCTTTGCAAGCCCCATGTTGACAATATCCTTGCTCTTTAAATTAATTTCAGAAGCGCTGCCTGCTCCCTCCATAATGATATAATCGAAATCTTTTTCCAGCTCCTCCAACGCCTTAACCGCTTCCCTCTCAAAGAATTCTTTTTCCTCATAATACAGTGCCGCCGTATAGTTGCCATACACCTCTCCGTGAAGAATAATTTGACTACCCGTATCGCTGTTTGGTTTCAACAAAATAGGATTCATGCGCACATCGGGTTTCACGCCAGCAGCTTCGGCCTGAACAACCTGCGCTCTGCCCATCTCAAGTCCGTCCTCTGTTATAAATGAATTCAAAGCCATATTTTGAGACTTGTATGGTGCAACCTTATAGCCTCTATTTTTGAGTATTCTACAGATTCCTGCCGCTATCAAACTTTTACCTGCATTTGAACAGGTTCCAAGCACCATTAATTTCTTTGACATATGTTAAAAATCCTCTCATTAACACTTGCTGAACTATATCATTTTCAACGATTGATCGTTTCACAAAAGATATGACTCAAAACATCTATAAGAGTTGTATTTTCAGCTTCAGTTCTAACGGCTATTCTGAAAAAAGACGGGGAAAGACCTTTAAAATTGCTGCATTTTCTGATTAAAATTCTATGCTTAATGGCCAAATCAGCAAGGTCTCCATCATCAAACTTCTCGCCTACCTTAATGAGCATATAATTAGCCTGAGATTCGAAAACCTTAATACCTAAATCCGATAGATGCTGAAACAAAAATTCTCTTTGATATTTGACATAATCCTTCGTTTCTTTAATAAAATCCTTGTTTAAAGCCGCACATCCGGCTTCTGAAGCCACCGTTGAAACAGCCCAAGGTTGGAGGGTGTTCTCAATCTTTGACGCATTATCTTCCGAACCGAATAAGGCATATCCGAGCCTCAACCCTGCCATAGCGAAAATCTTAGTAAAGGCTCCTAATATAATGAAATTGTCATATTTTTTTAGCAAGTTAATGGCAAAATACTTCTCTTCTTCTACCATAAAGTGCACAAAACATTGATCAAGCACCAGTATGCCCTTATTTCCTTGCAATTTATTCAAAACGGCCTCTATGATGTTCAAATCTATAGCTCGACCCGTTGGATTATTGGGACTACACAAAAATACCATGTCTGTATCTTCGTCTATCGATTCAAGAATTTCTAAGGTCACATCATAATTTTCAGATTCTCTTAAAAGATGATTATGTACCTTGCCACCTGATATGAGAACAGCTTCCTCATATTCCGAAAATGTTGGACTCGTAACCAATACCTTCTGCGGCCTAAGAGCAAGGCATATCCTAAAAATCAAGTCAGCAGCCCCATTTCCGCAAACTATTTTGTTTGAGTCAAATCCATAAAATTCCGACAAGGAATTCCTTAGTTTTCTCGATGAATGATCGGGGTAAGTCTGGTATTTATTAATTCCATCTATTATCGCATTCTTTGCACTTTCAGGCATACCTAAGGGATTGATATTAGCGGAAAAATCTAATAATTTGTCATCATATTTATATATGTCACCACCATGTGTATATTTTATCATATTCCTCCGTCATAAAAAACAAAATGCTCTTATCATAACAATTAGTATCAAGATAATAATTGAACTCGCCCACATGAGTTTAGTTGTATCCTCAATATCAGAGATTCTAATATCTCTTTTCGGATCACCTAAAGCGGCTTTTTTGAAAAGGACCCCGAAATAGGTCGCATCTCCTCCGAGCCTAACCCCCAGAGCACCCGCAGTCGCACCCTCCGTCCAGCCCCCGTTCGGAGATGCGTGCTTCGCATGATCCCTCATCATCACGCGCCAAGCTCCCCTCATAGAAAGCCCCGGAACCAAACCCGATGCGAAGCACATTGAAATTCCGGTAAGTCTTGCCGGTAAATAATTAAAAACATCATCTAGAATTGCAGAAGCCTTACCGAAGTAAAAATATTTTTCGCTCTTATATCCGATCATTGAATCCAGCGTATTAACTGCCTTATATGCAAAGCCTAAAGGAGCTCCTCCGATTGCAATTGCAATAAGTGGAGATACGATGCCATCTGTAGTATTTTCACTAACGGTTTCAACTACAGCCTTTATTATATCTTCCTTTGAAAGCTGTGTAGTATCTCTTCCAACTATCATAGAAAGAGCTCTTCTGGCTTCTATAAGATCGCCACTTTCAAGATGTTTTTTAACTTTAAGCGCCTCTGTATTTAGTGTTCTTGCTGCCAAAATTTGAAAAGACCAAAAAATCTCAAGTATCAATCCTATCCAAAAATTAATTCTGTACAAGAAGAACAAAACCGCAAAGGGAACGGCAAAACTTATAAATACCGTCAAAATAAATATTAAAACTCCCTTCGGAATGTCCCTCTCTGTAGAATCAGGTGATAATGATTTTTCTAATCTCGAAATAAGTTTCCCAATATAAATAATTGGATGAGGGATCTTTATAGGATCCCCGAATATAAAATCAAGCAAAGAGGACAATAATAGAATTATGACAATCTTATGTGTTATTACGAAATCCAATATCATAAAAGTAAGATTATATTACATTAACATGTTATGAATCATTAGCATCCTAATGGTTCTATTCATTAAAAGGCTTTCTTTCTTCGCAAGCCTTTATGAAGTTCTCTGCAAATGAAATGTTGCTAAGCCAGTGAATGCAAGGGAATCCGGCAACTATATTCTTAGTTGCGTGAATAGCTTCATATGTTAATCCACTTTCCTTCTTTGCTTCAAACGCAGAACCAAAATTATCTGTAGTCATATAGTGATGTTCATGGCATTTTGTCTGTTCTCCAGCCTTGCATAAAATATTATCGACATTAGCTGTAAGTGTTTTGTATCCAAATCTAACAAGCGAATCTGACATTGTAATATTTCCAGGTACAATTCCTACGCCCTTATATGTCTGTCCAAAGTATGTAATAGTCTCAGCAAGATATGTATAACCGCCACTTTCAGCATAGATTGGAATCCCAGCCAAATTAGCATTTCGAATTGATTCCTTCATACTCTCATTATTCATTATACGATCAAGATAGTTTTCAGGATATCCGCCACCAATGATAATTCCGTTAATATTTTCAGGCAATTTTTCATCATTCATCGGAGAGAAAAATTCAATTTCCGCACCAAGTTTTTCCAAAACATCTAAATTATCTTTATATGCAAAGCAAAATGCTCTGTCTTTTGCAATTGCAATTTTAACAGGTTTTTCTGCAATCTTATTTATACGAACTTCTTCATAAGCTAAATTTCCTGCATCAGAAGCAATTTCTAGAATTGCATCCATGTCAACAGTCTTTAAAAAAGTTTCGCCGAGCACCTGTATTTTGTCCTGAAGGTCTTCAATTTCCTCGGCGGTTATTAATCCAAGTTGTCTACTTCCGATAGATGCTTCCTTAATCTTAGGCAGATATCCAATGCAAGGAATTGAGAGTTCACTCTCGATCAGAGGTTTGAAAATCTTGAACATTGCTTCAGAACAGTTGTTAAGCAATACACCCCTTAGGAGATTCTCATGAAAATCTAGATATCCCTTAAGGCTTGCGAGAAGAGATCTACCCTTTCCAGCTACGCTTGCAACAAGGATTTCAGGCGTTTCTGTAAGTCTTGAAATATGATTTGCTGAGTAACTGTCATCCTTAAATGATAGTCCATCATACATACCCATAACACCTTCGATTACGGCAATATCGCTGCCTTCTGAATGCCCTAAAATTGTCTCTAGTGCATCATAGCCTTGTAAATACAAGTCAATATTTCTAGATGACACACCCATTACCTCTGTATGGAACATAGGGTCTATATAGTCAGGTCCGCATTTGAATGAGCTGACTTTTTTATCCATAAGGCTAAGTGCCTTAATCAATGCTATTGTAGCTGTTGTTTTGCCGCTTCCACTGCCGGTTCCTACCAGCATAATTCTAGGGATTTTAATTCTCTTCATCTTTTTCTCCTTTTACAATGTATATCGGATTTTCACCCATCATCATGTTATAACTGCCAAGTTTCTTTGATTTTGCGATAGTCGCTGAAATAATTTCTGTTTTCAATTTCTTTTTCTTAAATACATCAATAATTGAGCTGATGGTTTCAAGGGTAATTGCATTTGCTACTATTGTAGCATTCTTATTTTTATCCAAAACCACATCGACAATTTGCTCTAACTTTCCTGTTGTTCCACCTAAGAATACCTTATGAGGAGCAGGCAAATCAAGAAGAGCATCTGGTGCACTGCCAGCTATCACCTCAACATTAAGAGTTTTCAATTTTCTAATATTTGAATTAAGAACATCAAGGGCATCATCTTTCATTTCAACTGCATACACAGTTGATTCATGAGCTCTTAATGCAAGTGCACATGTTACACCACCTGAGCCTGCACCGACATCCCATACAACATCAGACGGCCTAACGGATAGAGCATCTACGCTTAAATTACGCACATGCTCCTTAGTCATAGGCGCCTTGCCTCTAACGTAATCCTCATCTTTAAAAAGCTTGTAAGGGCTGACGTGATTTTTGTTTTCTATAAGTATAACAGATAGTTTGTCAAAAGTTTTACCCTTCAGGTTTTCTGGAGTGTCTACAGTAATTCGCTCGCCTTGCATTCCCAGTCTTTCACCAACGTATAGCCTTACATCTTCAAGTCCAACCCTTATAAGTTCACTTATAATAGCCGCAACATCCCACTTGCCCCCTGTTAGAGCAAATGTTTTGTGGTAGTAAGACGCAAATGGTGCTATGGATCTATCGAGTCCATGAAGTGAGATTAGCTTCCAATCCTCATAGCCCATCATGATCTTCGAAGCAAAATATTGAAAACTCGAAATTCCCGGAATAAGCTCAATACTAAAATTATCATCAAGATGCTTTCTAAGTGTAGCGGCAATGCTGTAAAATCCAACATCTCCGGATGCTAAAACCGAAACATTAAGATCAGGTTCATCACAGTGGTCTTTCAAAAATTCAATTGTATCCATGATTCCCATAATCTTTATATTAGGGTTTAAATCAGAAAATTCATCGTTAAGTCGTAGACTTGTTAAAACAACATCCGCCGATTTTATTGCAGAAATCCCGGCATTTACCATAAGTTCAATAGAACCTGGACCTCCTCCGACTACATTAACTTTCATAAAATCTCCAAACTAATAGTCTAATATAATATTAAGATTAATCGTTAATTCTATCTGCCAATATCTCAGCAAGTCTAGGATCTGCACCCAAAGTATCTCCCATAGTAATTTTAACGTTGTCATGACCCTCTAGCGCAGCCTCAAGTTCATTAGGTATGTCCTTCTTGATGTGGATGCCCCTGAACAAGAAGTATGGAACAACCTTGATTTCATCGACTCCCATATCCACAAGTTTTTTTACAACAGTCTCAATATTTGGCGAACATAGTTCCATGTAAGCAATCTCTATTGGCATATCCTTATCTTTGATATTATCCTTCGCAAGTTTTACAATTTTCTCAATAGTATCAGTTGTTTCCTTAACACGGCTACCATGAGCCAATACCATAATCCCTTTCACTTTAAACTTCCTCCTTATATATTAACAAAATTATTTACAAAATATGTTTTTAAACACATCAATTGTCTTAGTAATGTCTTCGTCCGTAATCGCTGTTGAAAAGAAAATGCTCTCAAACTGTGAAGGTCCCATGTAGATTCCATTCTCAAGCAAAATTTTAAAGGCTTTGCTAAAGCTTTCTGTATCTGATTTGAGCGCATCGTTATAGTTTTTAACACTGCTCGTCTGGTGAAATACACATGCGAGTGATCCGATTCCAACCACCTCAAAGTCTGTCAGTTCTCTTAGGCTATCAACAAAATATTTGCACTTCGCTGCCAGTTCCTCATAGATGTATGGGTTGTTCAATAGCTGTGTGAGCATTGTAATTCCAGCTGCCATAGCAATAGGATTGCCGGATAATGTACCAGCCTGATAAACTGGTCCTAGCGGAGAAACAAGACTCATAACATCTCTTCTGCCGCCATACGCTCCAACAGGCATCCCGCCACCTATTATTTTACCATAGGTTACAAGGTCTGGGGTAACACCAAAATACTCTGCCGCTCCACCAAATCCAAGTCTAAATCCAGTTATTACCTCATCAAATATCAAAAGAGCACCGTTTTCGTCGCAAACTTCTCTGAGCGATTCTAGGAAGCCTTTTTCAGGTAGAACGAGTCCCATATTAGCAGCTACCGGCTCAACTATTATACAAGCAATTTCTCCTCTGTTATCCGCAAACAGCTTCTTAACGCTTTCAATATCATTATATCTTGCAAGGAGTGTATCCTCAACAGCACCCTTTGTTACACCGCCGCTGTTAGGCTCACCGAAGGTCATGGCACCCGAACCCGCCTTTACTAAAAGCGCATCACTATGCCCATGATAACAACCCTCAAACTTAACTATTTTGTTCCTGCCCGTAAAACCTCTAGCTGCCCTTATGCAGCTCATAACAGCCTCTGTTCCGCTGTTCACCATCCTGATCATTTCGACGTGTTTGACATTATCACAAATCAGTTCTGCGAGTTTCACTTCAAGATGGTTACATGCTCCGAAGCTCAGGCCTTTTTCAGCGGTCTCAAAAACAGCTTGTTTCACGACTGGATCATTGTGCCCTAGAATCATTGGACCCCACGAACCTACATAGTCGATATACTCCCTGCCCTCAATGTCGTAGACTTTGCTACCGTCGGCACTTTCGATAAAAACTGGTGATAAACCAACAGACTTAAAGGCCCTTACTGGACTATTCACACCACCTGGCATGTATTTTTTCGCATCTTCAAAAATACTCTTAGACGTAGCATTTTCAGGAATCTTCAAGAAATCCATCATCCTATGTCCCCCTTCTGGATTGCATCCGCAATTTCCATTGCGTAATAAGTCAACAAAATATCTGCTCCGGCTCGGTATATTGAAACTGTGCTCTCGCACATTGTTTTGTACTCATCCAATAAGCCTGCTTTTCCTGCATTTTTAATCATTGAATACTCACCGCTCACGCTGTATGCTGCAACCGGGAGATTGGTGCGATCTTTGACATCTCTGATGATATCAAGATATGAGAGCGCTGGCTTAACCATGAGTATGTCTGCTCCCTCAGCAGCGTCAAACAATGATTCCTTGATCGCTTCCCTCCTGTTGTGATAATCCATCTGGTATGCTCTCCTGTCACCAAATGAAGGAGCTGAACCCGCAGCATCTCTGAATGGGCCGTAAAATGCAGATGCATATTTTGCTGCATAACTCATTATAGGGATATTGCTATATCCGGCTTCATCAAGTGTTCTTCTGATTTTTTCAATCCTACCGTCCATCATGTCTGAAGGTGCCACCATATCGGCACCAGCTTCAACGTGTGATAGTGCAATCTTTGCAAGATAAGGCAGTGTAAGGTCATTATCAACTTCCTTGTCTTTGAGGATTCCACAGTGCCCGTGATCTGTGTACTCGCACATGCAAACATCTGTAACAATGTAAATTTCATCGCCGTATTCTTCTTTTATTTTTCTAATGCCTGACTGCACAATTGCATCCTCATCATATGCCTGGGTTCCTACTGAATCCTTGCATGCTGGTATTCCAAAGAGAATCACCTTGTTTATCCCGTGATCAAGACATTTATCTATAATCTCATGTACCCTGTCAGGGCTGTATCTATATTGTCCAGGCATCGCATCAATATGTGCTTTGATGTCACTGCCTTCTTCTAAGAACAAAGGGTAAATCAAGCTATCTTTTGATAGTCTTGTTTCTCTAACCATCCTCCTGACATTATCATTTCTTCTAGTTCTTCGACCTCTATTCATCATGACCTCCTGATAATTCAATAATTCTATCTAACATTGAAACTATAGTAGCTTCTTCAGATACGTATGTTTTAAATCCACTATCTGAAGCCAGCTTCTCAGTTTGTCTTCCGATACAAATGGCTGTTCTGCCTTTTAATTTGTTTTTATCTTGTGTTGACAAAAGCCCCGAAACACAGCTCTTGCTTGTGAACGTTATCCAGTCAATACTATCCATATCAAGAGATTCGTGGTCCACAAAATTCGTTCTATAAATCGGATAATCTATGTAGCGTGCACCCCATTTTTCAAGTTCCTCGATTGTTTCTTCACTGCCCTTTTCTGCGCGCAGGAGCAAAATACCGTCTTCAGGTTCAACTTTCCCTGTCTCTGCAAATTCCCAAATCATTGTCTGTCCATCAAATTTCGATGGAATAAAATCAGCAATTACGCCATATTTTTTAAGTACCTCGGCTGTCTGTGAGCCAACTGCTATTATAATTTTATCGGATAAACTTCGAGCGTCTTTGCCCTTATCCAAAAGATCTTCGAAGAAGGATTCAACACCTACACTACTTGTGAATGCCAACACCTTAAACTCATCGACTGGAGGGTTAATTGGCCTTATGTATTTTGTTTCAATAACAGGATATAAAATAGGATTTCCTCCGGCATCCCGTATTAACTCAGCAAGTCTTGATGCCTTTGATTTTGGCTGAGTTACAAGAATATTTTTGCCTATCAAAGGCAGTTTTGAGAACCAGTCAAAGTCTTCACTTAGGCTGCAAACCCTGCCTACAATTATGAGAGCTGGTGATTTTATGTAATTTTTCCGCACATCATTCGCTAAATTTTCTAGTGTAGAAATGACCTTTCTCTGGTAGCTTCTTGTTCCATTTTCAACGACACCGCACGGCATATTTGGATCCATTCCAGCATCTAGAAGACCATTTGAGATATAGTCAATGCTTCCAACAGACATCATAAAGATAAGTGTTCCATCGAGTTTCACAAGTGCTGGGAAGTTGATATTTGGCTCAGTTCCTCTCTTACCAACTCCTGTTATCATGTGAACGGAAGAGCAATAATCCCTATGTGTTACAGGAATTCCTCCGTATGTTGCTGCGCCTATAGATGATGTAATGCCAGGTATAACACGAAAATCAACCCCGTTACTCACAAGTAATTGAAGTTCTTCACCTCCGCGTCCAAACAGAAACGGATCTCCACCTTTTAGCCTTACTACCTTTTGAACCTTTTGAGCCTCCTCAACCAATATTTCACTGATTCTCTCCTGTGGCACAGGATGATCGCCCACATTCTTTCCAACGTTAATAAACTTAGTTCCAGCAGGTATGAGAGCCATTATATCGTCACTTACAAGCCTGTCATAAACCACAACGTCCGCAGACTTTATCGCCTTTTCAGCTGCTAATGTGAGTAAATCCTTATCTCCAGGACCTGCACCAACCAGATATACTACGCCTTTTTCTTTTTTACTCATCTCTCATCTCTTTCAATTTTCTCTTCATGTTCTGTGCAAGTTGTCTTCCAAGTGCTACACCATCTTTAAGCGGACCTGTTACAGTCTTTGTCAACTGATTTTCAAATTCATCTACATAAAAGCCTGTCAAAGTGATGTTTCCATCCTGAATTTCTGCAAAAGCTGCAACTGGTGAACTGCATCCTCCGTCAAGCTCCGTAACAAAAGAGCGTTCTGCCATTGCAATTGTCTTCGTTTCTTCGTCGTTGAAATCCCTGAGCAAACTCTCATCAAAATCTTTTCTGGCTTGTACTGCAAGGATGCCCTGACATGCTGCAGGTACCATTTCAGATGGTGAAAACACCCTTGATACCCTATCTTCAAGTCCTAGCCTCTTAAGGCCTGCATAGGCTAACACTATGGCCGAGAATTCTCCTTCATCAAGTTTTTTCAGCCTTGTCTGGAGATTTCCTCTTATAGGTTTAACTTCCATATCAGGATAGAGTTTCTTAAGATGAAGCTGTCTTCTCTTTGATGAACTTCCAATCGGTTTCGATTTATCAAGTTTATCTTTGCCAATAGGAAGTACAAGAACATCTCTTGGATCCTCACGTTTTGAAAACGCAACTAGTGGAAGCTCTTCTGAAACCTGCATTGGCATGTCCTTTAATGAATGGACTGTCAAATCAGCTCGTCCATCAACCAATGCCTTATCGAGTTCCTTTACGAAGAGTCCCTTCCCGCCAATTTTATCAAGCGTTTTGTCGAGTATTTTGTCGCCTGTTGTCTTCATGGTAAGCAATTCTACATCTATTTCTGGGTGGGACTCTCTAAGAGAATCTATGACAATATTCGATTGAATAACTGCAAGTTTACTCTCCCTGCTTCCTACGGTTATTTTCATTTCAGATTACCTCTCAAATTCAGCTGATTCTGGGAAAATTCTTCAGATATATAGTTTTAATAATTCTCTAAAAAATTTCCTATATCATCAGCTATTTTTCGCGTTTTTTTGTGATCACTTCCGTCTCCCGCAATTCCAACAACAACCTTATCTTTGGATCTTACGGCTGGGAAAAATACATCACATTCATCTTTTGCATCTGCAATGGAGTGGAAAACTCCACATTTTTTTGCCCTTTCAGCTATTTTGTTGTTTATATCTCTATCACTTGTTGCGGCAACTACCAAGAACGTATCCTGATTTATCTTCGATATATCGCTGTCTTCAATGGCTTTTTGTATAAATCTAATACAGCCATTATTTTCACTATCTTCCAGCAAAGATGTCAGTTCCGTTGAGGGTGTTCTGCCAATCACATCTATTTTGAACTGAAACTTTAGAAGGGTTTTTATACGCCTTGTTGCAATAGTTCCACAACCAAAAACGATTACCATCTTGTTTGTGCTCTCTACGAACAAAGGGAAATTAGTGTACTTCATAATTTTCTAATATAATCTCCTTGATTTCAGACATAGAATACCCTGATTCATCGGTTGGCCTCTTAATTATAATAACTCTATAGCCCAGTTCCGATAGTGCTGCTTTATCTTGAAAGCCGCCTACGGTACCAGTATCTTTTGTTACAAGTGTTGTGAGTCCGTACTGCTTCATCGTCGCAACGTTCATTTCTTTGATGAAAGGTCCCTGCATAGCTATAATATTTCGTTTTTCAATCCCTGCATCAAGGCATAAATTAATCGATTCCTCTGTTGGTAAAACACGGGCGATAAGCCTGTTTTCCTTGTCTAGAACATTCGAAAACTTAGCGATTTCTTTAGACCCTGTTGTCAATAATATTTTTTCGGTAGAGTTGTTTAAAATCTTAACTGCATCCTCTATACTCTCTGCGAATATGAGGCCTTCTAAATCCGATTCTATTCTTTCGCGGTATAGTCTCAGATATTTAAACTCATTTTTACACGCAGCTTTAATATTTTCAGTCACTTTCGTAGCGTATGGATGAGTAGCATCGATCACAAACTTAACGTTTTCGGACTTAAGGATATCGTGCATTTCATCAGGGGTTAATCTTCCCTGCCTAACGTCTATATTGACATGCTCCTTCATCATCTCGCCGCCATACTCTGTAGCAACAAAGAAAATAAAATCTTTTTCGATTGCCTTGTCTTCAGCCCAATCTGCCAGTTGTCTTCCCTCGCTTGTTCCCGAAAAAACTGCAAATTTTTTAGACATTTTTGTATCCTCTTGGAGTTACAATCTTACCATTAATTATTTCTGTTGTGCTATTTCCGATGAAAACTGTCGTAAACATATCGATATCATCATTGTTTTTTAAATCAGTAAGTTTACATATCTTTGTGGTTTCTCCCTCACGTCCTATCATCTTGACATATCCTGAAGGAGTGTCTGGCAATCTATATTCCAAAATCACATCTACTGCCTTATCTATGTAATCTCTTCTTTTTTTACTCTTAGGATTGTACAAAACAATTGACATATCAGATTCTGCTGCTAGTTTGACTCTCTTTAGTATCAAATCCCAAGGGGTTAATAGATCGCTCAAAGAAATAATGCTAAAATCGTGGATAAGTGGTGCGCCAAGAAGTGCTGCTCCGCTGCATGCCGCTGTAATTCCCGGAACAACCTCAATATCAACTTCAGGATGGTCTTTTGCAACCTGAATCATAATGCCAGCCATTCCATAAACTCCTGCATCACCGCTACAAACAAAGGCAACTGTTTTGTTCTCCAAAGCCGCATCAAGAGCCATCTGGCATCTGTCGACTTCTTTTTTCATAGGTGTTGACAAAACTTCTTTGCCTTCTGTCAGTTCTTTTACAAGATCTACGTAAACTGTGTATCCGACAACTACATCACTTTTTTCTATAGCTTTTTGGGCATATGGCGTCATGTGCTCAATGCTCCCTGGGCCTATGCCTACAACATATATTTTCATTTAATTCCTCCCATTGTCATTCTATAGTCATACCATCTATAAAATTCCTGTTCAAATTCGTGAACGATTTCGTTAATTTCAAACATGTGGTCTTCCTTAGATTCCATAACTTCATCCCTACTTATCATATCTAGGTCATAGTACTGCGGAATTTCTCTTTGAATTTCAAAATTATCGTTTTCTACAATTCTAGGATCTATATCCCTTGGCATAGCTAAATCTATGAATACTTTAGGCCATTTGCTAATGTCTTTCATGTCCTCATAGTGAAGTGTATAATGCGGACTCATAGTAGCACTGATTACAGCATCAAAATCTGATATGACCTTGTATCTATCCGCATAGCTAACCGTATCAATCTTTCTTGGAACGCTGATAGCACCAGACTTAAACTGTCTCAGTGTCATAGTTGCCTCAAACTTATTTGCGACAAGACTTTCCCCAACCAGTCTTCCAATAACGCCATTTCCAATAATTAAGACCTTATTTATATCTTCTTTTTCATTTAGAATAGAAACTGCCTTAAGTGCTGTGGAGTTATCGCTAAGATTAAAATCAATGTTAGTCTTAACTTTTTTGCCTGCACTTATTGCATTCCTAAACAAAACATTTAGTATTGAATCTGTGGTTTTTTCTTCTTTTGCTGTCCTGGCGGCATCTCTCACCTGGGAAATAATCTGCGCATCTCCCCATATTTGCGATTCCGTTCCAGATGCAACAAGCATCAGATGTCTAATTGCATCATGACCAGATAAAGTTTTCTTTACCCTAGACATTTCATCAGTGTTTTGCTCTTTTATCTCACATATAAGTTCAAAAGGGTCATAAAACTTTCCGTCTTTCATCGAAAGATATAATTCGGTTCGGTTACATGTTGCAATCAGAACGCCGCCGAGTATATCTTTAAAGTCTTTAATCCTTTTATATAATTTACAGACCTCTGAGGATGTAAATGTAAATAATTCTCTTTCAGAAATATTTGCCGCCTTATGGTCTATATAACTCATTATTATATTCAAAATTTACACTTCCAATCTCTTACGGCAATTGAACATGTCATGCCATTATGACTCGTCTTGCCTAATAATATTTTGTTATTCTTAGAAAAATATGCTGCTGATCTTTCACAGACACTATCAACACCCGTAATGCTTTTAACAAAGGATGAAGATGAAAACTCGCCAGGTACCGTCATAAGCTCATCGGCGGTGGCTGTTTTAAAAGGAATGCCATATTTATTGGAAAAGTCCAAAATACATTTCTCGTCTTTCTTTATGTCTATCGAGGCAATCATATCCACTGCTTTGATAGAAATATTTTCATTTCTTAGGATTTTCAATATGAAGTTTTCAAACTTTGCTGATTCGGTGTTCCTCCTACATCCCACTCCGAGAACTACAATTTTAGGTACTGCATTCAGAGTGTTTTTGAATGGTTTCTTCTTCTCATCAAGGCTTACCGCGATTCCGATATTTGGGTTTTCATCTACATCATTGCTGCACTCTATTATCTTCTTCGGCAAAGTGCCTATAATTTCAAAATCTGAGTAAATTCCTATTTTTTCATTTCTTAGAATTGCAGAAGATACATCCTTGATTTTAGAAATATCAGTTATTGATTGATTAGTTTTCTTCGTCCAAAGGTCCACTGCGAATTTCGCATTTATGTCTGTTGCCGTTGTTATCACAGGCGTCGCACCTAACTCATGAGCAATCAGATTCGCAAGTTCGTTTGCACCTCCAAGATGTCCCGAAAGTAGCGGTATTACAAAGCCTGCGTGTTCATCAAGTACGATTACGGCTGGATCTACATCCTTAGATTTAATGTGTGGTGCTATATATCTAACCGCAATCCCTGTCGCTCCAACGAAGATAAAGGCATCATAATCGTTGAATTTCTCAGCCACATAAGATCTTTTATTGCAGTTTTTTTCAAGTATCTCAACAAAATATTTTTCATTTATGCAGTTCGACTTTTCTCGGGATTGCATTGGATTTATGCGTGTACCTGATTCAAAAATTTTTTTTATTTTCCCTGCGGTCATCATCCCATTATCTGTGAAAGCAATAATGCAGATTTTTTTCATATAAATCCGTCTCCTATTTACCCTCTCTGAAAAGATGTGTAAATTCTGGATGATATAGTTTTGATCTGTCGTAATCATTCCCAAGGAAATCCCCCACACAAATCAAAGCCATCTTGTTAATTCCTTCTTTTTCAGCTTCAACTGCTATATTTTCAACCGTTGTCCTTATAACCTTTTGATCTGGCCACGTTGCCTTATATACTATAGCTGCTGGTGTGTCAGGCGAATATCCGCCATCTATTAACCGCTTAGAAAGTTCTTTTAGCATAGTGGACGTAAGGAATATTATCATTGTAGCCTGATGTGCCGCAAGTGATTCAATTTCCTCTTTTTCCGGAACCGGTGTTCTTCCTGCCATCCTCGTCAAAATAACAGTCTGGCTGACATTTGGCAATGTGTATTCCGCTTTAAGTGCAGAGGCTGCTCCAATAAAAGAGCTTACTCCAGGGACATATTCATATTGCATGCCCTTGCTATCAAGTATATCCATCTGCTCTCTTATTGCTCCGTATATGCACGGGTCGCCGGTGTGAAGTCTTACAATTATTTTGTTTGGGCCGTCATCCTCTTCCATTACAGAAATTACTTCCTCAAGCGTCATCTTGGCGCTATCGTGGATTGAACAAGTTTCCTTGGCATATTTTAGAAGCCCCGGATTTACAAGAGAGCCTGCGTATATTATCGTGTCGGCTTTTTTTAAGAGTTCAACACCTCTGATTGTTATAAGATCTTCTGCGCCGGGTCCTGCTCCAACTATATATATCATTTTTTAGCCTGCCTTTCTTTTGAATGCAAAACAACCAAAGAAAAATACGAGCTTGGTTCATTTAAGTCATTCAGGTCCTTATAAATTTTCTCACCAGGCATTGTAGCTTTCTCAACCATCATAGCACCATCCTCTGAAAGCTTTTCCTTAACCTTCATTATGGTTTTTCCTGACTTCATAAGAACCTTGGTCCCCTCGTATTCCTCTATTTTGTCTAAATCTGTAAATGTAGCCGGAATGATGTGTAGCATCTCATCTTTCTCGCATAGGCTGACATTAAGCCTTGCAGCGGCAGCACAAAACGAGGTAATACCTGATACAATCTCTGTATGGTAACCTCTTTTGTCTAAAATCCTATGAACATACATTACAGTACTATATACGGTAGGATCTCCCAATGTTAAAAATGCAACGTCCTTACCGTCATCAAGAAGCTTGCCAATTATATCAGCTGATTCATTGTGATAGTTTTCTATCTCTTCCCAGTTATGTGTAGCCAATTTCTTAGACATGGGCATGTGACAGGAAACTATCTCTTTGTTTCTCACATAATCTTCCGCAATCTTCATGGCTGTATTATTGCCAGTTTCAGTAGTTGGAACGACTATAATATCAGCATTTTCGATAGTTTTAATTGCTTTTATCGTCATTAATTCTGGATCTCCAGGGCCAACGCCGACAGCAAAAAACCTTCCTTTTTCCAATATCTATCTCCCTTCCTTCTCGTCCTTGCTTTTACTCTTTAAACTTTTTAAAAAAGTCCTAAAATTTGAGCTTTCCATCGTATGCATCTTATCAGTGGTGAACATGATAAATTCTATTTCTGTCTTGCCTTTGAGACGAAAGTCCAGATGATATTTCACTCTTTCCGCTAATTTTTGCTTTAACAAAGCATAATATTCTTTCTCTTTGATAGTGTCCATTGCCTGATCTGTCGTCACACAGTTCAGTATATTTCCAATAGTATCACTATCTGCTCCAATCAGAGCTGCATATGCACTTATAATTTCCATTCTGCAATCACCATAGGATGAATGCGTATTCATTATTCCTCCCGCGACCTTAACAAGTTTACCAGTATGGCCTACTAGGAGTACCTTCTTGAATCCCTTATAAGCTATATAGTCAAGGGAGTCACCTAGGAAATTACTAATTTTAACTGCATCGTTTATATCTATACCCAAATTATTCTGACAATAATCTTGTCCATAATTTCCTGGAGAAATTATAACATATTCAGGATTATCAGCATATTTTCTGTCGAGTTCTACCTTGATAGTATCTATCAAAGCCTTCTCACTCATAGGCCACACAATGCCTGTTGTACCAAGTATTGAGATACCTCCTACTATTCCTAGTCTAGGGTTATAGGTTTGCTTTGCTAGTTTTTCACCCTCGGGCACACTAATTGTCACGGAAAATCCGCCACTATAATCTAGGCTAGAAGCTAAAGATTTTAGATTATCTTTAATCATCTTTCGCGGCACTGGATTTATTGCAGGTTCACCCTTCGCACATCGCATTCCTTCTGTGGTAACCGTGCCTACGCCCTTGCCACCTTTTATCTCAATGTCTTTTGGAGTTAGGCTAACGCTAGCATGTATCTCTGTACCATGAGTTATGTCGGGATCATCTCCTCCGTCTTTTAAAACAACTGCAGTACATGTATTATCATGAATCCTACAACTTTTAACTTCAAGCATAGCTTCATCCCCCTGCGGAAGACTCACCCTTGCTTCGTGTACGGATTCGCCCGTTATAAGCATCTTTGCAGCAGCAATAGCCGCTACAGTTGCTGTGGTTCCCGTTGTATATCCCGTCCTCAGCCGTTCTCCATTTTTAACAACATATCTATCCAAGAAGCATTTCTCCTTCGAGACTGAATGTTTTGGCATTAGTAATCTTTACATCTACGAGTTTACCGATTAGATCACTTGAATCTGCGTTTGCCCTAAAGTTTACTAACTTAAATCCATCCGTTCTACCCGACAAAACATTCGCATCTGTTTTGCTGTATCCATCTACAAGAACTTTATAAACGTTCCCGACATATTCTGCGTTTTTTTCCGCACTAATTTGGTTCACTAATTCAACAAGTCGATTAAATCTTTCGTGTTTGACATCTTCATCGACCTGATCTTTGAATTTCTCTGCAGGTGTATCCTTCCTCACCGAATAAAGGAATGTGAATGCGGAATCATATCTGACTGATTCAACAAGCCTTAGTGTGTCCAAAAAGTCATCTTCTGTTTCGCCTGGGAATCCAACAATTATATCAGTTGATATCGTAATATCAGGCACTTCTTTTCTGAGTTTTTCAATCAAAATAAGGTAATCATCGGCCTTGTATCTTCTGTTCATCTTTCTCAAAACGTTATTGCTACCGGATTGAACAGGAAGGTGAACGTATTTTGACAATTTATCGAGCCTACCGAATGCCTTAATTAGATCATCAGACATATCCTTCGGATGAGAAGTCATGAACCTTATCCTCTGCAGGCCCTCTATTTTGTTTATCTCTTCCAAAAGTCTCGGGAATTCCCATATCTCGCCATCGCATTTGCCTCGGTATGAGTTTACGTTTTGTCCGAGCAGCATAACTTCAACAACGCCGTCGGATACAAGATTCTCTATTTCCTGCAAAATATTTTGGGGATTTCTACTTCGTTCTCTTCCTCGAGTATACGGAACAATGCAGTATGTGCAGAAATTATTGCATCCAAACATTATGTTAACCAGTGCTTTGTGCTTAAACAGCCTCTCCGATGGAAGGTCCTCAATAATTTCCTTAGCTTCTGGTATGATCTCTATCTGTCTTTTCTTTTCATCGATTAGATTATCAAGTAATTTGGGAAGTTTGTCTATATTATGCGTTCCAACAATTACATCAACCCATGGATAGCTTGATTTTAACTTATCAATTATATGTTGTTGCTGCATCATGCAACCGCAGACACATGTCACAAAAGAGGGATTTTTTTCTTTGATCTTTTTTAACTGTCCGAGTGTTCCAAAGAATCTCTTATCTGCATTTTCACGTACACTACATGTATTTAAAACGGCAACATCCGCATCTTTTCTCTCTTCAATCTGTTCGTAACCTCTTTCAGAAAGAAGCCCCATGAGGATTTCCGAGTCATGCTCATTCATCTGACAGCCAAATGTGGTTATCGAAACTCGCGGCTTTCTGCCATTATCCTTAACAAAATCTTCTACAAAAATATTCTTCATTCTACCTTTCCATCTCTACCCATTAGGATGTCGACAGCTTCAACTGCATTAATTTTTCCTTCTATTACTGAATATATAGTTTCCGTAATTGGCATTTCAACATTCAGCTTGCTTGCAAGTTCATAAGTTGCTTCGGTAGTTGTTATACCTTCTACAACCATGCCTACCTCTTCAATTGCTTCAGAAACTTTTTTGCCATTGCCTATTAGAATGCCACATCTCCTATTTCTTGAGTGCTTACTGTCGCATGTTACAATCAAGTCACCAAGTCCTGTAAGTCCTGAGAATGTTTCACGCTTAGCTCCCATGGCTGTTCCAATTCGTGTAATTTCAACAAGCCCTCTAGTCATAAGAGCAGCCCTTGCATTATCTCCAAATCCTATGCCATCAGATATTCCAGCCCCAAGTGCAATGATATTCTTAAGTGCACCACCTAACTCAACACCTTTCAAATCATCGTTAGCATATATTCTGAATCTACTTGTCATAAGTTCATTTTGAAGTCTCTTCGATAGTTCAATATCATCTGATGCAATGGCAACTGTTGTAGGTTTGAATCTACCTACCTCTTCTGCATGTGAGGGCCCTGAGAGGATTGCATATCTGCTATCAGTTCTGACCTCTTTTGCTACATCTGAGAGCAGCAGATGAGACTTTTTTTCGATTCCCTTCGCAACATTCAAAATAACAGGATTTTGATCTTTGCTTAGCAAAATACTAGAAACTTCCTCATACACGCTTCTAAACGTCTGAGTAGGCACTGCCATAAGCACTATATCTTTATCCAAAACTGTATCAGCAAGTGACTTTGAAATAACAATGTTTTCAATGAGGTTAACACCCTTAAGATACTTCTTATTTTCTCGAGTTACCTCAAGTTCTTCACGATGTTCTCTCCTTCTTGCATATAAAAACACTTTGTGTCCATTACTAGCAAATGTTTGTGCCAACGCTGTTCCCCAACTTCCGGCACCTACTATCCCTATTACCATAATTTATTCTCCTGTCCATTAATTATTCGCCTTATATTACTCCTGTGCATATAAACGATTAAAATCGCGGGGAAAATTACATATGGCACAAAATCAGGCTCAAAGAAATATGAAAATACAGGTGCGAAAACTGCAGCCATTATTGAACCAAGCGAAACCATTCTAAATATTAACACAAATGCAATGACAACAAGTAATGAAGAAATCGCAACCGTTGGATTTACGGCAATTAGGGCACCGAAAGAAACTGCAACCCCTTTACCACCCTTAAAGTGAAACCAGATAGGAAATATATGACCTAGAATAACAAAAATAAAGGCAATATATGACTGCAGATCTCCAAATACAACCCCAGCCAAATACACGGCAAGCACACCCTTAGATATGTCAATCAATAGCGTGATTATTGCAGCTTTTTTCCCCAAAACACGCAGTGTATTGGTTGCACCTGCATTACCACTACCCTCTTTTTTGATATCAATTCCGGCTAACTTTCCCATTATTATGGATGGAGATATACTGCCGAGAGCATATGCAATCATTATAGTTAATGCAAAACTCATTCTTCTTTATCTCCTTTATCCCTGAACACAAATTTAATGGAAGTTCCCTCAAAGCCATAGTTTTCCCTAATTCGGTTTTCTATGTATCTCGAATATGAGAAGTGCATCAGCTCCCTATTGTTGACCTGAAACGAGAAAAGCGGTGGTTTTATCCCAACCTGAGTGACATAGTATATCTTCAGACGTTTGCCCTTATCAGATGGAGGCTGTTTCATCATAGTAGCCTCCACAATCAAACTATTGAGTTGTCCCGTCGGGATTCTCATTGCACGCTTTTGGGCAACCATTTCAACAGTCTGCATGACTGAGTTTAGTCTCTGTTTTTCAATAACAGAAATAAATAAAATAGGTGCATAGCTCATGAATGTCAATTCACTTTGTATTTTTCGCCTAAAAAGACTCATAGTGTTAGTCTCTTTTTCTATCAGATCCCATTTATTTACAACTATTATAACACCTTTTCCAGCTTCATGTGCTATACCGGCAATTTTCTTATCCTGTTCTGTAACACCCTCTGTCGCGTCGATCATAAGGAGACATACATCAGATCTTTCAATCGCAGCAATCGCTCTTATAACACTGTATTTTTCAACGTATTCATTGATACGGCTCTGTCTTCTAATTCCAGCAGTATCTATTAGCGTATAGTCGCTGCCATGCCATCTAAACGGTGTATCAATTGAGTCTCTAGTTGTTCCAGCAATGTCTGAAACTATTACTCTATCCTCGTTTAATAAAGTATTAATGAGCGAAGATTTGCCGACATTTGGCTTTCCTATGACCGCAACCGCAGTTGTTTCTTCATCCTCTTTGCCCGAGCTTTTTGGAAATTTTTCAACAATTAGGTCCAAAACATCACCAAGATTCAGCATATTTGCAGATGAAATAGGAATCGGTTCACCAATACCTAGCTCATAAAAATCGTAAAAATGGTCAGGGAGTTTCTTCGGTGCATCTATTTTGTTGACAAGAAGTATAACCTCCTTGCCAGTTCGCCTCAGCATTTCAGCTACTTCGATATCCGCAGCCGTTGCCCCAGCCTTTCCGTCAACCATGAATACAATAACATTTGCTGTATCCATAGCAGTCTGCGCTTGCTCCCTCATCTGCGACAAAATTATATCCTCAGAATCTGGCTCGATACCACCTGTGTCAATCATCGCAAAATCAACGCCGTTCCATGATGTCTCGCCGTAAATTCTATCTCTTGTAATACCTGGAGTATCTTCAACTATCGCAATCCTCTTCCCCATCAGAGCATTGAAGAATGTTGATTTACCGACATTTGGCCTGCCTACGATTGCAACCACCGGTTTACTCATCAAATACCTCCTCTGCAAACTCTTTTGCATTAAATGGCTCTAGATCTTCTTTTTTCTCGCCAACACCTAGGAACTTGATTGGCATATCATATTCATCAGCAATTGTTACAGCTATGCCGCCCTTTGCCGTGCCATCCATCTTAGTTAAAATTATACCAGTAATGTCGGTAACTTCCTTGAATTCCTCAACCTGAGAAATAGCATTTTTGCCCGTTGTTGCATCGAGTATTAATATAGTTTCCTTCGTTGCCTCTGGATACTGCTTGTCAATTATTTTGTTCATCTTCTCAAGTTCTGCCATGAGATTCTTTTTATTTTGAAGTCTTCCAGCTGTATCACAGATCAGGACATCAACGTTTCGAGATTTTGCGGCCTGTATGCTGTCATATATAACGGCGGAAGGGTCTGCTCCCTCGCCATGGGCAATCGTCTTGATGCCTAGATTATCTCCCCAATGTTCAAGTTGTGCCGATGCAGCGGCTCTAAAGGTATCTGCGGCAGCAAGTAAAACAGACTTGCCTTCTTTTTGCAGAAGGTATGCAAGTTTTGCTATAGTTGTAGTCTTGCCTCCGCCATTTATTCCAACCAATAGAATAATCTGTGGATATGAATCGGGAAGTTTATGTCTTTCACCCTTATCAACAAGTTTTGCAATTATATTCGATAGTGAATTCTTAACTTCGTCTGGATGCTGCAACCTTCCGACACGTATATCCTTCCTCAGATCTTCCATTATCCTCATAGTTGTATTCATACCCATGTCACTTGTGATCAGTATTTCTTCAAGTTCATCCAAAAGTTCTTCGTCTATCTCAGGTCTCATCAAAATTGTGTCAGCAATTTTCTGACTCATTTTACTGAAAAAGCCTTTTTTCTCTTTAAATAATGCCATTAGTGCTCCTTTCGTTAGAATTCACATTAAGCTATTAATATTCCGTTTATAATAGAGTGTTTTTGGGTCAAAGATAATGTAAAATTCAAATAAAAATTTATATGTCAAATTTGTCACCTAGTTTTAGCGACAAAAGATTTGACACGCCTTGTTCTGCCATCGTTACTCCATAGAGCACATCGGCGTGCTCCATGGTTGCCTTTTGGTGTGTTACAAGTACAAACTGTATATTCTCAAATTTCTTTATATATTTTGAAAATCTATCGATATTATTGTCATCGAGGGCTGCTTCAACCTCATCCAATATGCAAAACGGAGTAGGCTTAGCTTTTAGTACGGCAAACATTAGGGCTATTGCAGTCATAGTTTTTTCACCGCCGGACATTAAATTAATATTTTGTAGTTTTTTGCCTGGTGGCTGTGCAACTATCTCGATTCCTGAATTCAATGGATCGTCTTCATTCTCCAAAGTCAATTCTGCATATCCCCCACCGAATAACTCAACAAAAATTTCTTCAAAATTCGTGACAATGTGGTTGAAGCTATCCCTGAACTTATTTTTTATTGTAGTGCTCATATCAGAGATAATTGATTGAAGTTCAGTCATAGCATCCAATATATCTTCTCTCTGAGCTTTTAAAAACTCATATCGCTTGCTGACATCCTCATATTCTTTGATAGCGCCTATATTCACATCTCCAAGTTCTCTTAGCCTCTTCCTGGTTTCACGGCCTATTTTGATTCCTGTTGCCATGACAAAATTAGGGTCCTTCATGTCTGCAGCCTGTGCGATTGACATTTCAAACTCGTCCCATAGCCTCTGTGTCAGATTCTCAATCTGGGTTTGATTTTTAGCAAGTTTAATTTCTTCGAGCACTTTCTGGCTTTGAAGTTTTTCAAGTTCTTCTCTTATGGAAGAAATCTCTTTTGTTGCTTTAGAAAGTTTGGAAGCTACAGTTTCTTTGTCTTTTGAAATCATTATGAGTGCTTCATCAAGCGTATTTCTCTCATCTTCCATTTGGGAGATGTCTGTGAGTAAATTGCCCTCGCTAATGTCTTGCTTTTCCATCAAAACTGTTTCGAGTCTTTCGTTTCGACTTTGCAATCCAGCTTTAAGGTTATCAACCTCAGATCTGATTCTCTCAGTCATTGATTCCAGGTTCTCAATTTTAGATTGTAGTCTGTTATTTTCAATCGTTTTTGATATTTTCTTTTCATTGAGTTCTTTGAGATTGAGTTCTACCAAATTATTTGACTCAATCAGCTTCTCGAGTTCTTTCTCAAATTTAATTAACTCGTTTTTTAAGTTCTTTCCACTTGATTGGAGTTTCTCGAATATATCTGATGAATTATTTCTATCTTCACTAATATTATAAAGCTGTTGTTCCAGTTTCTCCTTCTTCATTGATACGGTTTCTAATGAATCTCTGTACATCGAAAGTTTCGACTGGAGCGATGAGGACAAAATCTTATTTTTATTTAATTTTGATGACATCTCATCAATTATATCCCTAGTATCATCAAGAGAAATTTTAAGATTCTGTAAGTTTTGTTCACTCAGTTTAGCATCTTCAGTCAGCAGTCTGATTTCATTTTCCAGTTTAGAAATCTCAGCCCTCCTCGAAAGTAGATTTGCACTTTTATTCTTATATCTACCACCCGTTATTGCACCACTGCTATTTATTATTTCACCGCCTCTTGTAACGATTCTAAAGCCACCTTTAAGACCCTTGGAAAGCCTTATTGCAGAGTCCATTGTCTCAACAATAATTATTCTACCTAAGAGATAACGGAAAATTTCATCATATTCATCATCATACGAAATCATATCCGATGCAATGCCAATGAATTCTTTGTCTGTTCTTAAAGACGGAGGTACATCAGCTTTGCCAGCACGTATGCTCGAAATTGGCAAAAACGTAAGTCTGCCCGCGTTATTTTGTTTGAGTATATTGATTGACATCTTGGCATCATCATCGGAATTACATATTATATTCTGCATATTACCGCCAAGTGCCGTTTCAATTGCAACTTCGAGGCCTTCTGGAACTAACATAAGTTCTCCAACTACGCCACGCAGTCCGCTAACTCGATACTTCATTATATATTTTACGCCATAATTATAGCCTTCGTAATTAGCTTCCATTTCTTCTATCGTTTTTTTACGCGACAAAAGTTGCTCGGATTTCAACTTAGCGGCTGAAATTTGAGTTTCCTCATGTTTTATCTTCTCGATTTTCTCATCTGCAGCTCTTTGATGTGAAACTATATCAGTTTGAATTATCTGAGATTCCTTCTGAGTTTCCTGTTCCTTAGATTCCTCGTCTAGAAGATTTTGATTAATTTTGTTATAACTCTCTTTTGTTTGGCTTAATTCCTCAAGGATTTCATTATAACGCTGCTCTAAAAGAGAATTCATGCTTGAAATTTCTGATTTTTCATTCTCGCTCTTTGAAATATCTCTGGATATTCTCAAAATCTGCTCTTTTAGATCCTCAATCTCCTCAGCTCTACGCATTTTGTCTTCATCAACTTTATTATACTCGGATATGCTCTTATCTAGCTCAATCTGTGATGCCTTTGCGGTCTGGAGCAGCTGTCCAAGTTCTTGATTACTTTCTTTGAACTGATCCTCCTGGTCACTGAGTCTTTCAGAAAAAGACTCAATTTCCTCTTTTAATCTAATTTCTTCGGATGATAAAAATTCATACTTCTGTGACTGAATTTTTTTCTTGTTTTCGTGGTCGTTAATGTTTTGTATTACCTGAAGAAGCTGCCTATTAGTACTGTCAGATTTTTCATCTAGCTCTCTAATGTCGTTTTCAGCAGACTCCAGAATCTTCTCAACTTCCTCACGATCTGCATTTTTTACACTTATTTCATTAGCTAGCCTGAAAATATCATCATCCATTTTTTCGGATTTTTCTTGAATGTTTTCAATATTCCTCAAAATTACGTTGACTTCTGAGGATTCGTATTGTGATTTGAGACTTAGATATTCTTTCGCTTTTTCGCTATCATTCTTAAGGTCGTCAATCCTTGATTCGATTTCGTTGATGATGTCATTTGCTCTCAAAAGATTCGTACTCGTCGTCTCAAGGCGTCTCTCTGCATCGAGTTTCCTTGTTTTGTAAGAAACCACACCTGCAGCCTCTTCAAATATCTCTCTCCTGCTTTCAGGCTTATTGCTTACTATATCGGCAATTCTGCCCTGTCCAATTATCGAGTAGCCATCAACACCTATGCCCGTATCCATAATTAGTTCTCTTATGTCCCTAAGTCTGCACGGAGCATTATTTATCAAATATTCACTCTCACCTGATCTGTACATCCTCCTAGTTATTGAAACCTCGGAGTAATCTATATCAAGTGTTCCGTTCGTGTTATCTATTACTAGGGTTACTTCCGCCATTCCTCTCGGCTTACGCGACGCAGAACCAGCAAAGATAACCTCTTCCATCTTACCGCCACGCAAAGTCTTGGGGCTCTGTTCACCAAGCACCCATCTTATAGCATCGCTTATATTACTTTTGCCACTTCCATTAGGTCCGACAACGCATGTCATTCCCTCGTGAAATTCAATCACTACAGGATCTGCAAAAGATTTAAATCCGTGCATCTCAAGTCTTTTAAAATACATATTCTATATCCCTTTCAACAAAGCATCTTTAGCGGCTTCTTGTTGCGCAATTTTTTTCGATCTGCCACAGCCCATACCAAGTTCATTGGATTCACAAAATACCTTAACGCAAAAAGTTTTTTTATGTGGCGGACCTTCTTCTTTGAATGTCACATATTCGATATTCACAGGTCCATCCTCCTGCAACCTTTCTTGCAGCAAAGACTTATAATCATGATTTAGCATGCCTTGTTCTGCCTGAATTATCATAGATTCAAATACATTCGACACAAATTCATAGCAGGCATAATAGTCACTATCAAGATAGATAGCGCCGATTATTGCCTCCACAGCATCCGCGAGTATTGAAGCTTTTTCTCGACCACCAGATTTCAGCTCTCCACGGCCAAGAATTATTGACTGGCTGAGATTCAAAGTTCCCGCAATCTTAGCAAGAGACTCCTCGCAGACTATGCCTGACCTAATCTTAGAAAGATTACCTTCCTTCTCATCGGGCATACTTTTAAACAAAATATCCCCGATAACAAGGTCCAATATTGCATCTCCCAAAAATTCGAGTCTCTCATTATCATAAGCGAGCTTACCATCCTCATACACTTCATTTTCCCTCTTAAATGAGCTATGTGTAAGAGCCTGCCTCAAAAGTCCTTGATTTTTAAAGGTGTATAGACCATCAAAATCAATATTATAAATGTCAGAATTCTGTTGATTGACCATCTTATTCATCCGAATCATCCTCATCATTTACTCTTTCGATAGATGATGATATTAGACCTACTACATCTTGTTCGAAATATGGGATCGACTTCATTATCGTTCTCATTACAGCATATGCGTCTGATGAACCGTGCATTTTAAGAAGGGCTTTCTTAAGGCCCAAAATAGGTGCTCCTCCGTATTCTGTGTAATCCACATCTTCTTTGAGACTGTAAAGTTTATTTTTGAGCATAGCTGCACCAAGTTTTGCAATCCCCGATGATGTAAATCTGTATTTCAATTCTCTCATGAGTGTCATTGCAAGTCCTTCAGATAACTTTAGAACTATGTTTCCTGTAAACCCATCTGCAACTATAACATCAGCAATTCCGAGGGGTATATCTCTTGCTTCGAGATTGCCCATGAAGTTCACAGATGTTTTGTCGATCAGTTTATATGCTTCCTTGGTCAACTGATTACCTTTTCCGGCTTCAACACCATTGCTGACAAGTCCGACTACAGGATTCTTTCGCCCTATGACCTCCTCCATGTAAAGGCTTCCCATGACAGCAAATTGCTCAAGGTAATGAGGCTTGCACTCAGTGTTTGCTCCAGCATCAAGAAGCAGCGATGGTTCCTTGCCCAAAATAGGATATACTGTTGCAAGTGCAGGTCTTTCAATTCCATCAATGCAACCAATGATCAAATGTCCCCCAGCTAGGAGAGCGCCCGTACTTCCTGCGGAGATTAGCACATCTCCATCTCCGTCGTTTAGCATATTAAGTCCAATGACGATTGATGAATCCTTTTTTCGTCTAATTGCTTTTACTGGAGATTCATCATTCTCTATCTTCTGTTCAGCATTAACAATAGATATCTGGGTACCCCTATATCCATGCTTTTTTATCAGTTCTTTAAGTTCTCCTTCGTCACCTATTATACATAGGTCTTCATTGGTATATTCAGTTGCCATTATTGCGCCCTCGACTATCACGTCAGGAGCATTGTCTCCACCCATACCGTCAATAAGGATTCTCATAGTTTCTCCCCAAATAAATCATTAAAATTCTACGTATATATTTTTGATTATTATTATTTAGACATTTCCTTGATTTTTTCATCAATTTTCCTTGCAACAGCAACGAAGTCATCTTCCAGATATCCCCTCGTAGTCATTGGAGCCGTTCCGATCCTTACACCGCTGGTTTCCTTTGGAGTCTTCTTGTCATTAGGAATCATATTCTTATTCAATGTAATTCCAATTTTATCAAGTTCGTTTTGCAAGTCGCGTCCAGAGAAATCAAACGATGAGAGATCAATCATAAAGAGATGGTTATCAGTACCACCGGTAACTATTTTGTAGCCCAGTTTGATGAACTCATCACAGAAAGCCTTTGAATTCTTAACAACTTGTTTGATGTATGCTTTGTAATCATCCGTCAAAGCCTCTTCTGCACAAATAGCCTTGCCTGCAATAATATGTTCTAATGGACCCCCCTGTGCATATGGGAAAACAGCACTGTCGACCTTCTTAGCGAGCTCAGGTTTCGAAAAAATAAGTCCGCCTCTAGGTCCTCTCAATGTTTTATGTGTTGTTGTCGTTATTAGATCAGCATGCCCAAATGGACTAGGATGGCAACCAGCAGCGATAAGTCCGGCTATATGGGCCATATCAACCATGAACATCGCTCCTACGTCCTTTGCAATTTTTCCAAAAAGTTCAAAGTCGATAATCCTCGAGTAGGCGCTTGCTCCTGCTACTATGAGCTTAGGCTTGTATTCTTCAGCCTTACGTCTCACATCATCCATATCTATAAATCCATTATCGTCAACTCCATAGAATACCATGTTATAAAGTTTACCACTGAAATTTACAGAAGAACCGTGTGTTAAATGGCCTCCGTTATCAAGGCTGAATGACAAAACAGTATCGCCAGGCATTGCAGCTACCTTATATGCCGAAAAATTTGCCTGCGAACCGCTATGTGGCTGTACATTGACATGATAATCAGTATTAAAAACTTCCTTCCACTTATCACAGCAGTACTCCTCTATTTCGTCAACAAAGTCAGTGCCACCGTAATATCTGCCTCGATTGCCTGTTTTTCTCTCAAACTCAGGGTATCCTTCAGCGTATTTCCATGAAAGACATGACCCACATGCAGCCAAGACAGCTTCACTTGAATAATTTTCAGAAGCTATGAGTTCAATATTGTTTTTCTGTCTAAGGTATTCTTTTTCAATCAAACTACCTACTACTTCCGAACTCTGTTTGATGAACTCGATGTTTTTAATATTATAATCACTGTCATCTTTTCCATTTTTGTTAAACATGTTTTATACTCTCCTTAATTTGTTGACTCTCTATGTACATTAGACCTGTGGCCCTTTGCCATTTTTCTCTGTCTAAACCTTCTCTTTTGAGGTTGTAGAAATCTTCCAAGCAGTTTCATTACAACTGTTACAGCCATAAAGCCTGTAGCAATTGCAAGTGCAATAGTAAGTGCAATTTCTCCATTCTCAATAAATGCACTCTCGTCATCATTAATTATAGCGTACATTGCATAATAAAGTCTACCGCCTGGAATCAGGCATATTGCGCCTGAAGTAAGGAAAATCGTGGTCGGAGTTTTATTTATTCTCGCCATGATTTCCGCAAAAAGCGATACGAAGACTGCTGCCAAAAAATTAGATATGAAGTGGTTCTCAAAAGCTTGAAATGCTATCAGATAAATATAATAGGTCACACCACCTGCAAGGGCTGCATATATGACATGCGGCATCTTTATCTTCATGTTTATACCGAACCCAAGAGATCCGGCAATTGCAGCGCCAATCAAAAAAATCATTTTAGACATTTATTATTCAAATCCCTTTCAGAATACAAACTTCTGCATCAGTTTCTAAAAATCAAAAGTGCAGTAGCAAAACCTGCAGCAATGATACCGGCAATAATTACAGCATTTATGAATCTAAGCATACCTGAACCTGTATCCCCCATAAGGAGGTCTCTTATCGCATTGGTCATCGCAATCCCTGGAATAACGAGCATGATTTCGCCTATCATTATTTTGTCGATATTATGCCCTATTCCAAATTTCACTAACAAAGATGTCGCAAGTGCGGTTATTAAAGAAACAATATAATAATAAACAAACTCGTTATCTTCTCTAGTGTTCAGGTACCTTTCTGTAAAAACGATGATACATGCTCCGATAGACGCAGTTATCGCATCAACAAAGTCTCCACCGAAAAACATGCAGAAGCCGCCGCAGACTAAAATGCTACCAATATATCTTATAAACCTAGGCTGATAAGACGTGGTTACAATCTTATCAAAGGCTTTTGAGAGCTTGAAATAGCTAGGGCTTGTCGATGCTGTCTTTCTCGAAAGATCGTTAAGCTTATCAAGCATAGCAAAATTAGGATTGTACCTTAGGACAGTTCTAATTTGTGTAATTATCTTTCCATCAGGCGACTCAAACGTTACCTGCATATTATTTGTGATTATAAAAACATTTATTCTATCGCATCCGTAGCCTTTGCACATGCGAAAAATGCTGTCTTCGACCCTGCTGACTTCAGCACCACATACAAGCATTTCTTCTCCTATATCGAGGATGCATTGCAGAATTCTCTCGTAATCCATTTTTAGCCTTTCTTCATGTTAAGTCTCATAACCTCTGGGAAACAATTTTTCTGGTACTGTGGGCAATGTTTGCACTCAAAGAAATTAGGTGCAGTTTTGGGGTCCACTGTTTTAAAATCATTTTTTCGAAAAAACTCTGGAGCCCTTGCAACAAGTGCAATAGAATCGCCACCTAACTTTTTAACCTCAGATTCGACTTTATTTAATAGCACTTTCCCAAGTCCAAATTTTCTAAAAGCTGGATCAACTGCGATGCCGTCAATTATGTACTCACCTTCTCGCTTTGCAAGTACCGCTCCGCCAATAAGATTATCCTTAGGATCGACCATCTTAAAGCATTGAATTATATCTGTATCAACTTCTTCGTCACCATCAAATTCAAGATCATTTTCGACAAAGAATTTTACCAGTCTCTCATACTCATCCGTTCTTTTTAACGTGACAATTGGTCTACAACTCAAGATTCTTCACCTCCTCGACGACCTGATTTCTCACCTCTCCAATAAGATATAGTGAACCAGCTACCAAAAGACCTCTATTATGCCCAAGTTCAATTTCTCTAATGGCATGCGACACGGCCTCAGACGGCGACTTGATGACCTCTATACATCCTTCTTCAACGCCAAGCGAAATCAAAATATCTTTGAGAGCATCAGCACTCGATGTACGCGGATTGTCGGCTTCTGTTACAAAATATCTCCCGCCTAAAGGTATGAAGTTATTTAGAATTTTTTCAACTTCTTTGTCGTGCATAATTGCTGTAACAACAATATTTTGTTCAATATCTTCTGGTTTTAGATCGGAAACGAGTGAATCTCTTAGTGCAGCTGAACTGTCTTCATTATGTGCACCGTCTAGAATAACAATTGGGTCTAGTGAAACCACCTCAAATCTTCCAGGATTAAATGCATTCTTTATGCCTTTGAGAATGTCTTTTTTATTTAATCTTAGAATCGATCGACCCCTCATGAATTCAAGCGCTGCCAGAGCAGTTGCAGAATTAAGGATTTGAAAATCGCCAGTCATAGTGGTTTCTACATCGTATTCCTCGCCTAGAATTTTTACATTATATCTTATGCCTTCTATGGAAGAATCGATAACCTGTGCCCTCTCTGCGGTTGCATTTGCATCGACAAAGGGTGCTTTCTTAAACTCAGCAATCTTCGCTACAACCTCAAAGGCATCCTTATTGCTTATTGCGGTAATCAACGGACAGAACGGCTTAATTATGCCCGCTTTTTCCATTGCAATCTTTTGAATCGTATCGCCCAATCTATCCATGTGATCCATTGAAATGGAACCAATTATTGTCATAATAGGCTTGTCTATTACGTTGGTAGAATCTCCGCTTCCACCTAGCCCGACCTCCAAAATAATTACATCAGCTTCTTTTTGCTTAAAATAAGCAAAAGCCATAGCTGTAATAATCTCAAATTCAGTAGGTGAGTCAAACCCCTCAGCGACCATCTTTCTAGCTGCTTCAATAACTTCATCAGAAATATAATCTAAGTCATCGTCAGTTATATATTTTCCATCAAACTGAATTCTCTCATTGAAAGATTCAATATATGGAGATATGAACATCCCGGCTTTGTAGCCATTTTCAAGAAGTGCACTATATATGTAATGACAAATTGATCCCTTGCCGTTAGTTCCAGCAACGTGAACCACCTTCATATCATTTTGGGGATTGCCAAGTATATCGAGCAATTTCTTCATTCTTTCAAGGCCCAAAATACTTCCGAATCGTTCAAATTCTTTTAATTTTTCACTAATATTATTCAAAATTTCACCATATTTTTGATTATCGTATTTGTTTACACTTACATAATCACCGAAATTATTTATCGTTAATTCTCTTGGTTACATCCTTTAGTTGTTTATCAACCTTCTCAAGGAGTTCTTCGTATTTTAATCTCTTAGACTTTTCTTCTTCGACGATTGCTGCTGGAGCCTTTGATAAAAAGCCTTGGTTGGATAACTTCCCGTTTACTCTCGCAACTTCCTTCTCAAGTCTCTTCTTTTCCTTGGATAGTCTTTCAGCTTCTTCTTTGAAATCCACAAGATTATCAAGAGGTATAAACAATTCACCGTCCATTATTGCGCTAGAAATGGAATCCGCTGGAACATCAGCCTTTGATTTTGCAATATTTATATCGTTAATATTACTAATTTCCTTGATATATCTTGAATAAAGTTCTATGTTTTCTGTTATAGGACCTGTGATATATAGGCTCAGAGATTTTGAAGGTGCAGCATCCACTTCAGCTCTTATATTTCTAATAGCACGTATGATTTCCATGCTCTTTTCAATTATTTCAACTTCCTCAGGAAAATCCCATTCATTTCTTGAGTAAGGCCAACTAGAAGCGATAAGCATACTGCCACCATCATCACAGTTTGACTCTTCTTCTGAATGAGGAAGGAAACTCCAAATTTCCTCCGTAATAAATGGCATGAACGGATGTAAGAGCTTTAACAAATTCTTGAGAACCATTATAAGCGTAAATCTAACTACCCTCTTATCAGCCTCATCTTCACCCCAGAGCCTTTTTTTAACCATCTCAATATACCAGTCACAATACTGGTTCCAAATCAAATCGTAAACCTTTTGACCCGCTAGTGCCAGGTCATAGTTTTCAAGATTTGCTGTTATTTCGGCAGATGCAGCATTAACCTTTGAAATAATCCATTTATCTTCTGGCTTGAGAGCAATATTTGAAAAATCATTCGTATCCGCACATGAGCTACCGCAGCAGTCAGAACAGCATTTTGCCATATCAAGGAAGTTGCCATTCTCATCTGTTATATTCATGATTACAAACCTAGAAGCATTCCAAAGCTTATTTGCAAAATTCCTAGCTGATTCAATCTTTTCGGTCTGGAACCTCATATCATTTCCCGGAGTAATACCTGTAGACAACATGAACCTCAGTGCATCTGCTCCATATTGCTCTATCATTTCAAGAGGATCGATACCGTTTCCGAGTGACTTACTCATCTTCCTGCCCTGGCTATCTCTTACAAGGCCGTGAACGTAAACATCCTTAAACGGCACATCATGCATAACTTCCATTGCAGAAAACACCATCCTAACAACCCAGAAAAATATTATATCATAGCCTGTAACAAGGACATTGGTAGGATAAAAATACTTTAATTCTTCACTTTCAATAGGCCATCCAAGAGTTGAAAACGGCCAAAGAGCTGAAGAAAACCAAGTATCAAGCACATCTGGATCCTGTGTCAAATTCCTTGATTTACATTTCGGACAACACTTAGGAGCTTCCATATCAACAGTAATTTCACCGCAGTCATCGCAATACCATGCTGGTATCCTATGACCCCACCAAAGTTGCCTGGAAATACACCAATCCCTAATATCATCAAGCCAGTGGAGATATATTTTTTCAAACCTATCAGGTACATGCCTAAGTTTTCCCTTTTTGGCCGCTTCGATTGCTGGTTTTGAAAGTTCATCCATCTTGACAAACCACTGATCAGAAAGCATCGGCTCGATGACGGTATGACACCTATAGCACGCACCAACCGGGATATCCAATTTTTCCGTCTTAACCAAGTAGCCAGCATCATCAAGGTCTTTAATCCATGCCTTCCTGCACTCAAATCTGTCCATGCCTTGATACTTCCCAGCATGCTCATTCATCTTGCCTTCTAAGTCTATGCAAGAAATAATTTCAAGGTCATGTCTTTGACCAACTTCAAAGTCGTTCGCATCGTGAGCAGGCGTAATTTTAACAGCTCCTGTACCCTTCTCTGGATCAGGATAAGGGTCCGCAATTATAGGGATTTCTCTCCCAACTAAAGGTAGCAAAACAGTTTCACCAATCATATTGCTGTATCTCTTGTCTTTAGGGTTTACAGCAATCGCGATATCCCCAAACATGGTTTCAGGTCTTGAAGTAGCAACTACGATATCTTTTCCACCATTTTTCGAAGCTGGATATTTGAAGTACCAGTAAAACCCATTTTTATCCTCATGTTCAACTTCCGCATCAGATAGAGAAGTTCCACAGTTAGGGCACCAGTTAATCAAGCGATTTCCCCTGTAGATATAGCCTTTTTTATATAGTTCAACAAAATACTTTCGTACGGCTTTGCTACAACCTTCGTCCATGGTGAATCTCTCCCTGCTCCAGTCGCACGAATCACCCAGCCTACGACACTGTTTTGTTATTCTACCGCCGTATTCATCCTTCCATTTCCACGCACGTTTGAGGAATTCTTCTCTGCCTATATCTTCCTTAGTGAGACCCTCGTCATTTTTAATTTTTTCAACAACCTTTACCTCAGTTGCAATGCTGGCGTGGTCACTACCAGGTAACCACAAAGCAGAGTAGCCCTCTAACCTTTTCCACCTGATGAGCACGTCCTGAAGTGTGTGGTCGAGTGCGTGTCCCATATGAAGTTGTCCTGTTATATTTGGAGGAGGCATAATTATAGTATATGGTTTCTTCTCAGGATCTATTTCTGCACGAAACATGCCCCTTTCTTCCCATTTTTTGTATATTCTTTCCTCAAATTCTTTCGGGTCATAATTTTTCGCTAAATTCCCAGATGAAACTCCAGATTTACTTGTGTTTCCCGATTGTTTAACATCATTTGTAAAGCCCTGTTCAGTATGTGTTTTCATTTATAAAATGCCCTTCCTTTTCTATCTTGACCTATCTAAAAATTTTATATGATTTTTCCGAAAACGTCAAGATATAGGCTTGTTAGAGTCTATATTTTATAGTATTATTTATTGTATGGTTAAGAACAAAAAATTATTTATAGTATTTATTTTCTTTGTGACAATTCTGCTACTTGTTTTTCTTCTGAATCTGATTGACTGGAACGGCAGTGCGAATGTGAAAAAGTCAAAAGTTGATAAGGAATTGAAAGTTGCTCTAGAATATTCACCAAAAGGAGTTGCTGCCTTGCAACAAGAAATCGCCGAGGCAGAGAGGCTGCACCCTTCAGCTGGTAGCAAGGGTGATGATGATCCAATGTCAAAAATAAGGCAGAGTCTAAGTCATTCCATTATTGTCGGAGACTCTATAACTGAAGGCTTCAAAATATATGGTTTCTTAGATGACGATAGAGTTTTCAGTAAGATAGGCGCATCTCTAGGAACAGTAGATGACCTTTTAGATTCTGCTGCAGATGCAAAGCCAGAATGTCTATTCCTAGCTTTTGGAATGAATGATATAGGGAATTTAAATGCAGATACGGGTGCTTTTGAAAAATTGTACATGAGCAAAATCAAAAAGTTTATGAAATCAAGCCCTAAGTCTAAGGTTGTTTTGCTGACAATAGTTCCTCCAACTGAAAATGCTATCTCAGATGAACCAATTTTGAAGAATTACAAAAAATATAATAAGGTTATTTACAGTATTGCAGATAAGAAAAAAATTCCTGTAGTAGATACGGTAAAAATTCTTCGAGATCATCCTGAACTCCACGAGCCAGATGGCATCCACGTAAGCAGCGCATTTTATCCGATTGTTTTGAATCAGATGATTGAGAAAGCGGGTCTATCTAGATGAAGTTATTAAAAAACAAATCATTTGTAACAAAGGTTGCCTTCTTGACAGTTTTGGCTGCCTTTTTAATATTTGTCTACTGGACCGAAAGTGCTAAAGATGTACCCATGAAGCAGATCGAAAAGGCTCTTTTGTCTAATAAATACGTCAAGGAAATGACGGTTCAAACTCCAAGAGAGCTCGAAAGATATATGCAAATTTCCGCCTCTAATTATGACGGTTTTTTTTACGCAAGATCTGTCGATAATTTGGCTGTAGATGAAGTTCTCGTAATCAAGGTAAAGTCAAAGGATCAATTAAATCAACTTAAAGATGCCGTTGACAACAGAATTTCCCAGCAGATAACCAATTACCAAGGATATGCCCCAAAACAGGTTTCTATGCTGAAGAACGCAAAGACCTTTACAAAGGGGAACTACATTTTCTACTGCGTTTCAAGAAAACCTGACTCAATTTCGGAGGACTTTACCGATGTTATTTAGTAGCATTAATTTTATATATTACTTTCTGCCCGCACTACTGCTTTGTTATTACATAGCACCAAAACAACTTAAAAACTATATCTTGCTCATTTTCAGTTTGATTTTCTACAGCTGGGGTGAGCCTATTTATGTGTTTTTAATGATATTTAGTGCCGCATTCAACTACACTATGGGGAGGGAAATCCTAAGCTATCAGCATGTTCAAAAAAATCCTAAAAGGACACTGATCTTTACTGTCACTGTCAATCTATTAATATTATCATTTTTTAAATATTATGGATTTGCAACTGATATCGTAAATTCTATCTTGGGAACCGACTTTCATACCACACCTCTTCCACTGCCAATAGGTATATCATTCTATACGTTCCAAGCTCTTTCATATATCTTTGACGTATATAACAAGAAAGTTACCAAACAAAGTAGATTTATAGAATTCATACTTTACTTGAGCCTCTTTCCTCAACTGATCGCTGGCCCGATTGTTCAATACAAAGACGTTGAAAATCAGCTAAGATCAAGGTCTGTCACTTTAGAGGACTTCGGATACGGTGTTGAGAGATTCATCATAGGACTTTCAAAAAAGGTTCTACTTGCAAACACACTCGGAAGTTTTCACAACATGGTGGTCAATATGCCTGACTCCACTCAGACAACACTAGCTGCTTGGATTGGCATAATCTGTTTCACATTCCAGATATACTTCGATTTCAGCGGTTATTCCGATATGGCAATAGGTCTTGGTAGGATGTTTGGATTCAAGTTTAAGGAAAACTTTAATTATCCCTATATTTCAAAGAGTGTCACCGAATTTTGGAGAAGATGGCATATTTCACTTGGCAGCTGGTTCCGTGAGTATTTATACATTCCGTTGGGTGGAAATCGCGTAACTCCCATCAGGCATATCTTCAACCTTATAGTAGTATGGTCGCTCACCGGATTATGGCATGGCGCAAATTATACTTTTATAATATGGGGACTGTATTTTGGCGTACTGCTAATATTCGAAAAATACTTTCTTTTCAGAGTATTAGATCGAATACCGAACAAAATAAGGGTTTCTTTGACTTACATCACCGTCGTAATAAGCTGGGTCTTCTTTAGTTCTGATACAGCTTCTGAGGCTTTCATATACATAAAGAAAATGTTTTTCATGGGAGATGTCCCCTTTGTAAACGCTGACACGCATTATATCTTTGCGTCATCAATTTTGATTATGATGATAAGCGCAGTATGCAGTACACCTCTGGTATCTGAGGCATTTAAAATCCTGAAGAGTAAGAGTGCATGGTTTGCAAATGTTTTGCTCGTGCTTCTACTGATTTTATCAACTGCATCACTAATATATACATCGTATAATCCGTTCCTGTACTTTAGATTTTAGATTTTGTAATTTAATTATGGTGAAATAATGAAAAAAACTACTTATCACTTAAATCGCACACAAATTTTATCGATTTTATTTCTAATCATAATATTCGGCTTTTCAATTCTATCCTTCCTCATCCCGGATAAGCAAAAATCCGTTGAAGAAAATAGAATACTAGCTCAAGCACCTTCGTTTTCAAATCAGACATATTTTGAAGGCAGGTTTCAAAAGAAGCTTGAACAATATTTTAATGATCAATTCCCATTCAGGAACTCACTTATTAAGTGGAAAACAGCAAGTGATCTGACCCTAGAGATCATAGAATCAAACGGAGTCATCAAATCCAAAGACGGCTACCTCATTGAGAGAATCAATCCCGCAAATAAGAAGGAGCTCGCCCACGATATTAAATCACTGGAGAAATTCAAGAACGAAAATTCAAACTGCAATTTCTATTTTCTCTTAGCTCCAAACGCAGGCAATATAATGAAGGACAAGCTTCCTAAATCTGTACACATGGCTGATCAGAACAAGTATATGGATGATTTTTTTAATGAGGTCAAAAAGATTGGAATTGTCCCAATCGACTCCAGAGAAGCCCTTAGAAAGAACGCAAATAATGAACAGTTATATTACAGAACTGACCATCACTGGACAACTGGAGCTGCATATCTTGCCTATAAACAGGCCCACAAAACAATGGGTTTAGACAGCAATATTAAATATAAAAAGCTCTCAGTGCACAGAAACTTTAGGGGTACTCTGGCATCTAAGAGCGGATTTACTAATGGCCGCAACGATGAGCTTCAAATATATTGGCCGAAAAAAGGTCAAAATTACCATGATTCAATTTATAATTTTGTAGATGTGAAGAAAACTACCAATACATTCTATTCGTTTGATAACCTTAAGAAAAAAGATGCTTATACAATATTTGGAGGCTGGAATCATCCATTCTACACAATATCCACACCGACAAAATCTCCAAGAAAGCTTCTTCTCGTCAAGGACTCTTATGCGAACTGCATGATCCCCTTTCTAACGCAGGATTTTCGAGAAATCGTTGTCGTTGACCCACGCTACTATTTTGGGGATGTAAACAAAATAATGGCCGATGAAGGCATTACAGATGTTTTGTTCCTTTACAATGCAATTACCTTTGAGTCGGACGAATCGCTGAATTTGATGCTGGATTATGAGAATTCATAGTACGGAATATCACAATGTATGGAACATTAAAATTTATATCAAAGTTTTAATTTGCTTTTTTGAATTTGTTTAACAAGATATAAATCGCTAGCAACAAAATTATTGTGATGCAAAGGATTAAGTACATAGTCGTCATTTCAACTTTTTTGTCGAAGAAGTATAGATTACAATCAAAGACGTCCTTCATGCTAGTCAAAATCATCTTTGGTATGCCCTGGCTATTAAACTCATCAAGAACTCCCCTTAATGAATGATTGCGAATCAGAGATGTAGCGTAAGTGCCTGGTAAAAACATAATTACTTTTTGCAGTCCTTCGCTAAAGGATGAAATTGGCATATAGGCACCACAGATGAACCCGTATCCAGCTCCTACCATTGTCCCGACAGCAGTAATCTGCCCCTGTGTTGTGAGGAAGAAATTTATTACTGAAGACAATGCCGTTCCGAACAAAATAAGCAATACCACGTCAATAAACAGCATGATAACATCAGACGATGACATGTACCATCCCTTTATGTACACATATCCCAGGCATGCACACATCGCTAAAATACTTATGATAAACGTTGAAATTAGAGTTGCTATGTAATAACTGATCGATAAAATTGAGCTCTTTACAGGAGATGTTTTGAAATCTTTGATTGTGCCGTTCACTTTATCCTGTACCATTAAAAAGTTCGATGAAAAAGCAACTGTAACGCAGGATACGGCAAGAAGTGATGACATCAGCTGAGAAGCGACAAATCCGTCGATTACATTCTTTGAAAGTTGTATTGAATTAGGTAGATTCTCTGTTAAACTCTGTTCATAAACATTTGCCAGAAATGTAGCATAAAGAACAAGAAGAATAATAGGCGTGATCAGTGACGTGAAAAGCATCCCCTTATCTTTGAAAAACAATTTAACATTTCTCTTTATCAGCTTAATGCAAGTGCTCACTTCCTCTCACCCCCTTCAAGATTTTTTCCAGTAGCTGCTAAAAATACATCATCCATCCTTCCCTTTGTTATCTCATAATCGATAAATAGCTCCGGACTTCTTAGGATCATATCCGTAGCCTCTTTTGTGTTGGAAATTGGAATTCTATAGCCATTCTTTATCATCGTATAATCTGATGAGAGTTTCCTAATAGAATCTTCGTCCGCGCCGTATATTGTAATATAATCTTTTGTATAGGTATTTTTCAAATCATGCGGAGTACCTTCAGAAATTGTTTTACCGTTATCAATTATCACTACATAGTCAGATTCAACGGCCTCTTCCATGTAGTGCGTCGTCAAAAATATTGTCATATTTTCATTTTTCCTAAAATCGGAAATTACATTCCATAGGAGTTTACGTGTTTGGGGATCAAGCCCTGTAGTAGGTTCATCGAGTATCAATATTTTAGGTTTATGTATTAAAGCTCTTGCAATATCAATCCTTCTTCTTTGTCCCCCTGACAAATTTCTCACTGTCTTTTTAAGAAAATCCTTAAATTCAAGAATATCGGCAAGTTCATTTAATCTTTGATCAAAATCTTTTCCTATAATTCCATACAAAGCAGCACGGCTTTCTAAATTGTCGTGTACTGAAAGAGCAGCATCTAGAACAGACGATTGGAAGACTATCCCGATTTCTTTTTTTACCAAATCTAGATTTTTGTCCAAATTATAGCCATTGATGATAACCTCTCCACTATCCTTTGAAAGCTGTCCGCACATAATGTTTATCGTTGTTGACTTACCTGCTCCGTTTATCCCTAGGAATGCGAATAATTCGCCCTCTCTTACAGATAGAGTCAGATCTTGAACAGCTTTTAAATCTCCAAAGCTTTTGCTCAGATTATTAATTTCAATAATATTTTTCATAAAATTAATCCTTATATAAATTTGTATTAATGCCCTATATATTATCCTATATCTCTTGGGCCCCTTCTATACCAAATATTTAAATTCAGCGTAAATTATATGCAAAATTCATACACAAATCTTTATTTTTTTAGATATTTTTTATCCACATTAAGAAGCTCCATAACCTCATTATACGCACTCTCAATTCGGCTTTGAGTATCTCCTGAATATGTGCCTGCCTTTGATCCCCCTTCAATATAGTCCTTGCACAGAAGCGTCTGATAATTATACAAAGTAGTTGCACCGTTTGACCTTCCATTAGGCTCCCTCAAAACCCATGTAGGGTGCGGCTGAATTGATTTGATAACTGTGCCATTCTTTGTTTTCTTAATATTGACTTCCATAATTACGCCTCGTTCAGTCCAAATATCATTCATAGTCTCTAGCCTCTGATTTGAAATCAAATTACCCATTGAATATATTATGAATTTGTCCTCTCCATCATGTTTAATTATTTCTGTAGGTTCGCAGACGTGAGGATGCCCGCCAAATATAATGTCGGCTCCCCATTTAACCATATTTCGGTATAAGGTCTTTTGCTCTTCAGTCGGTTCCAGCATGTATTCAATGCCACCATGAGGCATTACAATAGTAATGTCGGCAATTTTTTCCGCCTTTTTAATCATTTTCTTAACATACTCAGGATTCAAATCTTGCATGTGAACCCGATACTCTTCCTTACTTAACGTATTTTCCATTCCGTTATAGCCATATGAAAAGCCCAAAATTGCAATCTTAATCCCATTGACTTTCTTGACTAAAATCGGATCAGCTTCTTTTTCCTTGATTCCTATTGTGTCAAGACCTGCCTGATTAAAGACTTTTTTCGTATTCAGCGCTCCTGATAAATAAGAGTCCAAAATATGATTATGCGCTAAGTCTATCACATCATACCCGGCATCCTTTATCGCGGAGACGACCTCCTTTGGTATATTGAAAAGCGGATAGCCACTCAGTGGCATTTCATCAGATATAGTCCCCTCGAAATCTCCAATTGCCAAATCAGCCGAAGAAATCAAGTCCTTTATCTCTGAATAATTATTCGTAAAGTCATAACTGCCATCTGATTGCTTTGCACTCCAATACACGATGTCGTGATAGAGCATGTCCCCATTTGCAAGAATCTTTACCTCATTCGACTTTTTTGTTGTACTATTATACTCCCCATTTGCTTTGTTTTCAACGCTATGCTGGCCCTTATTGCCCGCTGATTTATCGTCACTAGAATATTTGTTAATTTCATTGTATGCAAATATAACTACTACCAAAACAAGTATAATAGCAATAATAAAACGCAGAAATCTTTTTGTATTTAATTTATATTTCTTGCCTGTCTTCTCACTCATATTGCTCTCCTACGCATTATCGCCCTTGATCTTTGAAAAATCATGTTCTAATTGATGTTCCTTGCTATTCATATAGTCTTCATGCCTATGGCCATGCCTTCCCTCATACAAAAAATGATTATGATCGTGCATGTGCGTTATTTGATGCGTATGCGTCATACCGTCATGTGTATGCACAATTGTGTGTGAATGAGGATGAACGTGATGCCTAACCAAGGTGTCATACACAACGAAACCGCTACCTATAATCATGAACATTAGGGCAACAAAATACACGAGTGTCAGACTTTCACCATTTACCACAAAAGCTAAAAATGCACCAATAAACGGAGCTACTGCATAGTATGCACTTGTCTTAGCAGCACCAAGGTCTCGCTGCGCCTTAATATACATGAATATACTTAAGCCGTACGCCACAAAACCTAGCATCATAGCGTAAGCAATATATTTTGTTTCCGGAATCTGCTCACCTATTATAAGTGCTAAGACAAATGATCCACCGCCAGAGAAAATTCCCTTGAGCAAAACAATCTCATACGTACTCTTGCCGGAGATTTTGCCTGTACAGTTATTTTCAAGCCCCCAACAACACGTTGCGAGCAATACAAACAATGATCCAAAAGAGAAATTAAAACTCCCTGCCCCATCAAAGGATAGAATTATGCTCGAAACCGTGATAAATCCAATTGCTATCCATAATGTCTTAGTAACCGTTTCCTTAAATATAAGAAGAGCTATAAGTGTCGTAGCTACAATTTCAAAATTTCCCAGGAGCGAGGCGTTTGATGCCGAGCCAATGCTTATCCCAATCATCAGAAATATCGGAGCAGCAATGTCAAGGACAATCATCCCAATGGTATATATCATGTCAGACCTTACAAGCCTTTCAGAACGACTCTCATTCTTAAAGTGAAACAGGTACATAATACTTACGCCTATTCCTGCGCCAAGGTACAAAAAAGCAGCCATAAATGTAGGCGCAACATGGCTTAATAAAATCTTTGACAAAGGCGTGTTGATGGCATAAAAAGCTGCGGCAAGCAGCGCCATTATTACAGCTGTTATCTTTTTATTTGAATTCAAATCTCATACCTCTTTAAACGATTAAATTTAATATAATTATACTCTATCCCATATGCATTATCAAATTTTATTATTATAGAATTTCAAATACACTTATGATATAATCCAATTTAGAATTAAGATATAATTCCATTGCGCAGGTGAGGATTTATGGACGAAAGAAAAAAGCTTAAATTTATATTATATACATTTATCGCCTTGATGGTTATCGGTACTATAGGTTATATGATTCTGCTAAAGATTAACCTCGTCGATGCCATCTATATGACAGTAATTACGATTTCTACTGTAGGATTTGGCGAGCTAGGCGATATGCATGAAGGCGGTAGGTTATTCTCGATCTTTATGATTTTCAGTGGAGTCGGAATAGTCGGATATGCCTTTACTAACCTGGTTGTTTTGTTGGTTGAAGGTAAAATTGTTGATTTGTGGAAGGGAAAGAAAATGAACTACAATATTTCTCAACTCAAGGACCACTATATCATCTGTGGTTCTACGGAACTAGCTGAAGTCGTAATAGCAAAGTTTGTAAAAGAAGGCTTGGATTTTGTTGTAATCACGCCGAATCGCGATGATTTGGATGAATACAGCCATCACAACATACTTGTAATTGAGGGCTGCTCTACAGAAGAAGAGATATTAGAAAAGGCAGGTGTTGAAAAAGCCAAGGGCCTGATATGCACTATGGATTCTGAAGTCGATAACATCGTAACGGTTCTCACGGCTAGAAATCTTAACGACAAAATATATATAATATCCAATTCTGTTTCAAAGTCGGGAGCAGAAAAACTCATGAAGGTTGGAGCCAACAAAACACTGTCCTCCGTTGAAATAAGCGGTAAGAGAATGGCTGCTCTTATGATCAAACCTAATATCATTTCTTTCCTTGACGTATTCACAAGGGTTGGCGATGTCGAGCTAGACCTTGAGGAAGTTACCGTTATGAAGGGATCTTATCTTGAAAACAAAACCCTTTACGAAGCCGAGATTCAGAACAAGACTGGACTCCTTGTGCTTGCAATCAAGAAAGCCCAAGATGATCACCCTATTTTCAACCCTCCTATGGACTATTCATTTGAGATTGATGATGTCCTAATCGTCTTAGGCAGAGAAGAACAGGTTGAGAAACTGAGACATCTCGGAGATGAAATAAGGGACTAGGTTACTTGTCTATTACAGATAACATAAACACAGGGCAAACCGAACTTGGTTTGCCCCACAAATATTTTGTAACCCGAATACTATATATCAAATGGTTATATTATTTCTCATCTTGCTCGTGAATCTGTTTTGAAAGTCTTTCAAGTGCATCCACGGTTCTTACACCAGGAGTGATCTCAGACAGTCTTACCTTGATGAACCTATCATTCTTAACTGCATCTAGGTCTTTCAACAACGGATTATTTTTGATTTTTTCAACCTTACCCTTGAAGTCATCATCGTTTCTGATACTTTCACTATAATCTACTATAATGAAGTATTCAGGATTTTCCTTAACGATATCTTCCCAGTTTGCCTGTCCCCATGTCTGATCAGAGCCCTTGCCTGACATAACGTTCTTAGCACCGATTAATTTCAAGATGTTTGTAGTATATCCTTCGAATACAGTAAATGGCTTCTCATCTTCTGAGTCAAAGATAAACACTCTCTTTTCAGGCAGACCCTTAAGCTTTTTCTGGATTTTGTTGAGTTTCTTAGTCTGCTTATCTACGAATTTCTGTGCATTTTCCTGTTTGTTAAAGATCTCTCCCAAAGTTAGAAGGTCTTTGAAGTTCATCTCAAGATCTGCATCTGGCGAAATCATAGACTGAGGTATAAAGATATTTACATTGGCGCTGATTAGCTGATCTGCAGGGATTCCACGCTTAGTGAATGGAACCGGCCAACCAGTAACAAAATCAGGCTTTTCTGCCATCAACACTTCGTATGAAGGCCATTTGTCTGACAAAACCTTTACTTTGTCGTATGCTTTCTGCTGCTCAGGCAAAACTTCATCTTCCTTAAAGCAAGTTCCAGCCATCTGATCCTCAAGACCGAGCGCTAACATCATTTCAGTTGTTGCAAAGCTCATTGAAACGGCTTTCTTAGGAGCTTCCTTCTGTGTAAACTCAACGTCCTTACCGTCGAAGTTTTGGGTCCATGTAAACTACTACCTATAAAGTGGACACGGTAAAAACGAATTTTTACGTGGTAACACCCTATTGCAAACATTAATTTAGAACAAAATAACTTGCATGATATGGTCACACCAATTTGATAGACACCTAATTTGTTAAATGGTATATTTAAATTAAAGAATTAGGAGAACGATATGAGAAGAAGATATTACACGGATAATGAAAAAACTGAGATTTTGGCCAACCCTTATACATTTAGAATGACCGATACTCAAGTATTTTTCACTTTAGAATTCAAGAAATTAGTCGTAAAAGAAAAGCAAAATGGTTTGTCTAACAGAAAAATATTTGAAAAAGCAGGTTATGACAATGATTTTTTCTCTGTAGATGTTAGAGATGGTGTTGTCAAAAGGATTCTAACTGAATACAACTCTGAAGAAGGCTTAAGAGTACCACAAAAGCCTAAATACGCTAGAACAATAGCTAAGAAAAAGCATAGAGAAACAGAGATAAAAGAGCTTGAAGCAAGAGTTGATAAATTAGAAAAGATGATAGAGTTTCTAAAAAAAACTCAATTTGTAGACAAACATGGGAGAAAACCATAGTTAAATACAAACTAATCCATAATGAAATTCAATTAGAAAAAGGCTTAAGTGTTAAATGTCTTTGTGAAATTGCGGGAGTATCAAGATCTGGATATTATGCATGGTTGGTCAGAAAAGACAATCCAAACACAAGAGAAGAGAAGGATTTATCTGACTTTCAACTAATTTTAGAGGTCTACAAAGAAAGAGGCTATGATAAGGGAGTAATGGGTATTTACATGAGGCTCCTTAGAAAAGGCATTCGAATGAACCATAAAAAAATCAGAAGGCTTATGAGAAAGTATGGTCTAAATTGCCCTATTAGAAAGGCTAATCCTTACAGAAGAATGGCGAAAGCGATGCAAACAAGTGCAGTTGCAGATAATCTGGTTAAAAGAGAATTCAAAGAACATGGTCCAAGAAAAATTCTACTTACAGATATTACATACATCCCATACAACAACGTATTTTGCTACCTTTCAACAATTAAGGACCCCTTTACAAATGAGATACTATCCCATAAACTTAGCGAAAGCTTAGAGGTTCAATTTGTATTAGATACAGTTGATCATCTAATCAAACATCACGGTGCAAGTTTAGAATCAAAAACGATGATTCATAGTGACCAAGGAAGTCATTATACGAGCATTTCTTTTAGAAAACTAGTAAGTGATTATGGATTAATTCAATCCATGTCCAGGAGGGGAAATTGCTGGGATAATGCTCCGCAGGAAAGCTTCTTTGGACACATGAAACAGGAGGTTTCAAAGTATCAAAGTGAATGGAGAAGCTTTGAGGAAGTAAAAGAAAGGATAGATGATTGGATAGAATACTACAACAATGAAAGATACCAGAAGCAATTAGGAATGATGGCTCCAAGCGAGTATTACATCTACTATCAAACAGGACAATATCCAAGTGATTTATTATGGACCACGTAAAAATTCACTTGAGTGTCCTTGACATAGGTAGTAGTTTAATG
>JRNA01000015.1 GCA_000758905.1 Clostridiales bacterium S5-A14a | reverse complement strand
CCTTCGCTGGCTGCTTTTGCGGTCAGCGATATATATTCTACCATCGCTTTACTGCATTGTCAATATCTTTTTACGTTTTTTTGTAAATCTTTTTGCATTGACTTTGCTTTATTTTGGACCCTCTCATACTTCGATTCGAAGCTCCCTGTTTTGCGACAGCTTGACTATCTTACCACCTACTCTTTAGCTTGTCAACTGTTTTTTTAAAATTTTTCAAAATTATTTTACTGCCTTTGATTCTGCGGCCTTATTGATTGCTTTGAGCAGTTTGCCCTGATATTCTGCATAGGTGTCCATATGACCATAAAAATGTATTCCATCGGTTCCCTTGTAAAGGTCCGGATTCTCAGATGCGTATTTCTGCCAATCCATCAATGTTACATACTTATATTTCTTTGCGATCTTCCTCATCGCTTCCGCGACATCTGTTTTGTTATCTCTTCCGTTATATGGTGCGACAAGCACTATTTTTTTTCCCTTAGGAGTCGCATCTAAAATTTTCTTTAAGCATTCGTTGGCATCGCCGATTTTATTTGTGCCGAGCGCAATGACTATTATTTCACCCAGTTCATTCTGTTTAGCCATATTCTCTATAACCTCAGCCCCCGAGTCAAGGAGCCTATTGCCCTCTGCATCCACCACGAGGTTAGGTATGTTTTCTTCCAGATATGATTTGGGACCAAGCATAACGCTGTCACCAATTAGCGTCGTCGAGCCCTCTGCATGTAAATCTGCCGGCATATTAATTATTAACTTTTCGGATCTTGTTGCCAAACGGTAATCGCTGACCTTGCTAATGCTCTTATTCAAGTTCTCCCTGTCAGCGGAAATTGCTTGTACGTCGTTTGAGACCGATTTTTCCCAAATTTGTTTTTCCAAACTCAACATGTTAGGTGCTTTGAAACCTACCAATATAGTCAGAGCTATAATTATAAGTGGCGAAGAAAGCATAACTACCTTTGGAGCAAGCTCTCCGATGCTGATTTTATTAATTTCAATTTTTTCACCCCGGAAAATAGGCTCCCATATTTTTTGATTGAACAAAACAGTTAGCCCAGTCAAAGCAATTATGATGGGATATTTGACTGGCGATTCTGTGAGACTTGATATCATTATTAAAAATGGCCAATGGAAAATATACACTCCGTATGTATAGTTTGAAATTGCGCTTAGAAATTTAGGTTCTTTTAAATCTTCAGCAAAACAGCACTGTACTATTGCAGCCACGGTCAGCAAATCAACCACAATGAACCCCATTAAATATGTTGTCTTGTCCGTGTAACTGAGCAGAAATGACAAAATCAGGGTCACAATTAATAGTGTGGCGAGCGCTATCATCGGGTTTAGTTTAAACCATCGTCCACCAGATGCGCCATCATGCTCCGCCGCCGCATTCTTATATGAAGCGATTTTTTCTGCTATTTTTTTATCCGACATGTATGTCCCTGCAGCCGCTCCTAGAAATAGCGACCCCATCCTGGTGAAGTCAGAAAAATAGTTGAATGCCGTAGAAAACACACCCAGAATTACGCTTATATAAAGGGTGGCATATGAAATCAATGCTAATCCTATAAATAGAACTTTCAGTATATATTGCATATCGATGCTAACTCCGCTGGCGCCAGTCAGCCCTTTATTCTCCAGTTTTCTATGCACCACAGGTGTAATGATTAGGATTATAGGAATCAAAATATAAAAATGTATCTCAAGTGAAAGAAACCACGTATGCAAGAAAATATGTTTTATAAACTGTGCCTCGTAACTGCCCCCATTGACTATCTCAAACCAATTCGTTGTAAAAGACACTGTTGCTCCAACCTGACGAGCAAGCCCCTGCATATAGTCTTTGTTGACGAAATTCACCAAGATGAGCCCGATTATAACCATCAACAAAATAGCTGGCATAATTCGCACAAATCTTTTGTGATAAAATGTCCGTATGTCAATACCGCCACTTCTATCTATTTCGCGCAAAAAATTTCGCATAATCAAGAATCCGGACATAACAAAAAGTATGTTTACTCCCAGGAAACCAGCAGGCATGAAGTTACCAAAGAAATGGTATATGAGTATTATTAATATTGAAAAAACTCTAAGCGAGTCCAGGCCCTTAATTCTCATCTTTCCTAGCCTCTCTCGTCCAAATGCCGTCACCCTTAAGCCAGGTGTCGCCGTTAGCTTCCTTTAAAACCACAGAATCTATGCCCTTCCTGCCTTTGAAATTCGCCTTGTAAATCGCACCATCGTCAAAGAAGAATCTACCAGTTCCATTGAATCTACCATCTATGAAATTCCCATCGAAAAAGCCAAGACCATCTACTTTAAGTTTGCCTTTACCGTCGAATTTCCCATTGCATTCTGTGCCCGAATACACCATACCCTTGATAAAGGCTTTTTTCTCAACATTCTTGCTCCTGCTTGGTATGAATGCGAATATCATAAAAAGCACCATGAAAACAATCATGCCTTTTTCAAAATTTTTCAAAAAATTATTTTTGACTTCTTTCTGCATTCAAAGCCCCTCCTTTCAAAGTCCTTCTTAATTACTTATGCCGTGACGTTTAAGACTAATTATTAACATGGTGGTGGAAAACCGGTGTGCTTTCACTTATAGGTAGGAATGTATATCCTAATTTTTTATAATGCTCAATTATCACAGGCAGAGCATCAGCCGTTGTGGTCTTTGGCCTTGAATCATGCATCAAAAGACATATGTGATTGGCCCTAGAGGCTGTCGAACTTCTTATTATCCTATCCCTTGGAACAGTATTAGCCGCCGCATCATCTGATGAAGCATTCCAATCGTAGTATCTAAAACCTCGCTTTTCAACCTCTTCTACAAGCTGTACCATTATACCTTTGCTGTATTTCCTACTAATTGTATTACTCGACCCACCTGCAAATCTTGTGTAGTGGGATTCCTTTCCTGTAAGTTCCTTTACCATGGCGTTCACTTTGTTAAGATCATCAAAAAATGCCTCCTTGCTGGAATATATATTGTATTGATGAGTATAGGTGTGCAATCCTATAGTGTGTCCCTCTTTTGCGGCACGAGTAATAAAATGCCTGCATGACGCGTCATTGCCAGTCACAAAGAACGTTCCCTTGACATCATATTTCGCCAAAATATCCAAAATTCTCCCAGTGTTAGGTGATGGTCCGTCATCAAACGTTAGATAAATAACCTTTTGATCATCTCCTATTGCCATGGAAATTATGACATCTCTCGTCGCCTCGGAATGATTGCCTGAACGGTCTTTGCACTTATACTTAACTTTATAAGTCCCTGGCACATTCGTTTTCACATTACTCTTATCTATAGTAATCTTAGGGTTCTTGTCGAGATTATCACTAGTAGTCACCCCATTCAACAGGACATCATCCGTCAGTTCTTGACCTACCGAACAAGATAGATGGTTTCCTACATTTATCGCAGGAGGTGTCTTATCAACGCTTCGTTTTAATTTAGCTACCTTATATGCTTTGTTGCCCGATGAATCTTCCGCTGTTATTTTAACTTCAAAGGTTCCCGATTTCTTAATAGAATCATCTTTGTCCATTGAAATTTGAATTTTATCAGAAGGATCTGCATCCTTTGCCTTAGGGGAAAAATCCTTCACATTAACTTTTTCAAACGTGTCTGTTTTGTAGTTACTAACCTCCAGTGTAGGCGGCTTAGTGTCAGAGACCTCAACTTTTAAAGGTTTTAGTTTATCATTGTATTCTACCTGAACATCATATTTTCCCTTCTTTTGAGTATCCACTGATCCAACAAGATGAACGTCATCCTTGCTGCCAAGAAAAACAAAACTGATCTGATCCTCGAGTTTAAACTTTTCCTTATATTCAGCATGCACAACCTTATTAAAAATTCCGCCCTTGTAAATCACAGGATTAAAAAGAAAGTACAAAAACACTGACAACAAAATAATTGCGAGCCCTAAAATAGCAATCAAAATGCTTTTTTTATTCATCAAACAAATCCTTTAAAAAAAGAGCCTGATCGAATATCGGTCAGGCTCTAAAAATTTCCTATAGATTAAACTATTTACCAGCCATTTGTGCAGCAACTTCTGCAGCGAAGTCCTCTTCCTTCTTTTCGATTCCTTCACCAACTTCAAATCTTACCATTTCTACAACTGCAACGTCTTTACCAAGAGCCTTCGCGGTTTCAGCTACATATTGAGCAACGGTCTGATCTGAGTTTTTAACGAACTTCTGGTCAACCAGGCATACTTCCTTGAGGATCGCCTTAATCTTTCCAGGGATAATCCTCTCAAGCATAGCCTCAGGCTTACCCTCATTCAAAAGCTGCTGTTTAGCGATCTCAGTTTCGTGAGCAAGCCACTCATGATCCACCTCATCCTCAATTACGAATTTAGGATTCATCGATGCAACTTGCATTGCAACATCCTTACCAACAGTCTCAGTTTCTTCAGCAGTTGCATCTGTCTTAAAACCTACAAGAACTGCAATCTTGCCATTGCTGTGAACATATCCATGATAAACAACTCCGTCAGTTGCAAGTTTCTTGTAACGGCGAACGTTCATATTCTCACCAATCTTTGCAATCTTAGCTGTAAGAACATCCTTAACTGTGCCCTCACCCTTAAAATCAAGTGCCATGAAGGCATCCATATCTGCAGCATCATTATTCAATGCCAACAAAGAAAGATCGTTTACAAATTCCTTGAATTCAGGATTTTTCGCAACAAAGTCTGTCTCGGAGTTAACCTCAACAACTGCAGCTGTTTTGTGGCCTTCTCCAAAAGCAATCTGAACAAGTCCTTCAGCAGCAACTCTGCCTGCCTTCTTTGCAGCCTTTGAAAGTCCCTTCTCGCGCAAAAGTTCAACTGCTTTATCTATATCTCCATCTACCTCTACAAGCGCCTTCTTGCAATCCATCATTCCGGCACCGGTCATTTCTCTAAGTTCTTTAACCATCTGTGCTGTAACAGCCATAACTATTCCTCCTTATATCAGAATTGACTTTGCTTCCTATGCTTCTTCAGATTCGTCGTCCTCAGAAATTTCGACTTCTTCCTCTTCAACATTGTCAGCTTCCAACTCAGCGTTCTCGTCAGCCTCGCCTTCGTCAAAGCTTTCACCCTGGTTAGCTTCGATAATAGCATCAGCCATTCTTCCTGCAATAAGCTTAACCGCTCTGATAGCATCATCATTTGCAGGTATAATATAGTCAACATCATCAGGGTCGCAGTTAGTATCAACGATACCTACAACTGGAATTCCCAAAATTCTTGCTTCTCTTACCGCAATTTTTTCCTTCTTAGGGTCAACAACAAAGAGTGCACCAGGCATTCCCTTCATATCTCTAATTCCACCAAGATATCTCTCAAGTTTCTCATGCTCAAGTTTAAGCTTGCTCACTTCCTTCTTTGAAAGTTTCTCCATGGTGCCATCTTCTTCCATTCTCTCGATTTCATCAAGTCTGGCGATTCTTGTGCTGATGGTCTTAAAGTTAGTAAGCGTTCCGCCTAGCCATCTCTCAGCAATAAAGTACTGGCCACATCTATTAGCTTCGTCCTTGATTGCATTCTGAGCCTGTTTCTTTGTTCCTACGAAAAGTACAGGTTTACCCTGCTCTGCAACGCTTCTCATGAAATTATACGCTTCATCGATTTTCTTAACAGTCTTCTGAAGGTCGATGATGTAAATTCCGTTTCTCTCCGTAAAGATATATGGAGCCATCTTAGGGTTCCATCTTCTTGTCTGATGTCCAAAGTGAACACCCGCTTCTAGTAATTGTTTCATTGAAATTACTGCCATTTTAAATTCCTCCTAGGTTTTCATCTTCCACTCATACTCTGCCTCACCTAAGCCACTGCTTCAAATAATGCGTTAACAAAATATTATTCCGTCGTCACGTTTGCCCCATAAACAAAACAGTCATCCTGCTTTGTCATACACATCGTCTTAACATGCAACTGGTTTTAGCTAATGGCACCTCATGGGCTATATGGGTGTGATTATTTTGTATTCGCTTTATTGCGAACCTAATACATTATAAACGTCAAGGCGTCAAAAATCAAGTTTTATTTGCTCAAAACGTTAATTAATCCAACAAGTTCTTCCTTGAAATCTCTCTTCATATTGACGGCTTCTTCCAAAGGTGTAGCGCAAATTTTCCCACCAATTTCTCCTACTGCGTAGGAACCCATATCAAAATCAGGATCCGTCAAAATTTCAACAGCCTTCGCACCGCACAATGTGCCAAGCAGTCTATCCGCCGAGCTAGGCGAACCACCGCGTTGCAAATACGAGAGCACAACCTGCCTTACTTCCTTATGAGTTACCCTCTTTATTTCATCGACCAAATCTGTAGTTTTAATAGGTGCTCCCTCTGCAATTATGATGACACTGTGAGTTCTACCCTTGTGGCCGTCCGTTATTATTTTGTTGCATATTCGGTTTACATCTACTGGCATCTCTGGCACGCATACCGCTTCGGCACCACCTGCAAGTGCTGCATAGACTGCAATATCTCCGCATTTTCTGCCCATTACCTCGATAACCGTTGTCCTTTCGTGCGAGCTAGATGTGTCTCTTATTTTGCCAATTGCCTCAAGCACTGTATTGACGGCTGTGTCAAATCCGATTGTATAGTCTGTATAACCAAGATCATTGTCAATAGTTCCAGGCAGACAGATCACCGGCACGTTGAACTTGCTGAGATCATATGCACCCCGCATCGTGCCGTCTCCACCTATAACTACAAGAGCATCTATCCCAAATGCTTGCAGGATTGAAACAGCTCTTTCTTGGCCCTCTTCTGTTTCGAACTCTTCACTTCTTGCGGTCTTAAGCATTGTTCCGCCGCGCTGCATTGTATCGCTCACTGAGTGTCTGTCAAGTTCTATGAACTCTCCTTCAATCAAGCCCTGGTATCCTCTCTGAACGCCGTAAACTTGGAGTCCGCCACCAATCGCACACCTTGTAACCGATCTTATTGCAGCATTCATCCCCGGCGAGTCTCCACCGCTTGTCAAAACTGCAATTTTCTTAACTTTGCTTAGAGCTACAGCTTCTGCAGCCTCTGTCATCAAATCTTTGTCCTTCATCAATGTTTCTCCCTATCGGAAATTCCCTGAATTTTTACATTTTCTTCCCCGAGCATCCGTCTGAGTGTTTCCACAAAAAAGTCGGAAATCGAAGCGCCGTGCCTTGAAGCGATTTGTCTACCATCCGGCAAATATATTCTAACTGGTACGTCACCCTTATTTATCATCAAAAGACGCTCGATATCCGTCATGACTTCTTCGATATTATGATCTTTTGTAATACGCAGTTTGATTGGATTTGTAGGTTCTTGAGACTTGCTATCTGCTCCACGTGAGTCAAGATTTTCATCTCCCAGAGGTTCTCCGTTCATAATTTTTTCGTATTCTTCGAGAGTTCTAATCTCATCCGCCAAAATTGCGGGTGGCGCATCCTCTTTGACATTTATACGGCCCACAACAACCAGCGGCTCTCCCGACTCGAGCATATGAACTGATTTTTGATAAACCTTTGGGAACACAACTATTTCTGCTGATCCAAACAGGTCTTCAAAGTTCACAAAAGCCATTAACTGCGATTTCTTTGTCGTAAGTTTTCTCATTGAGGCGACTAGCCCACATATTACGACCCTTGAATTGTTTTGAAGGGTCTCACTCTCTTCGGAATTAATCACATCCGATGTAACTGTTGAATACTCTTTTATTTTCTCAGCATATGGTTCAAGCGGATGACCTGATATATATATGCCCATGACTTCCTTTTCAAGTTCGAGGATTTGGCTTTTTGAGAAGTTGTTTATCTTCGGAAGTCTCTTGTTGAGTCCAGCTTCCTGCATCGCACCCTCGTTGATTTGGAAAAGCGAAATTTGTCCTGAAATTGTATTTCTGGCCTCCTGCTGGGCACCTTCAATTTCCTGCTGATAAACGGCCATAAGAACTGCCCTGTTTTTTTCAATGCAGTCAAAAGCACCTGCCTTAATGAGGCTCTCTATTGCTCTTTTGTTGATTTTTGATATATCTATGTTTCTTATGAAATCTGCGAATGTCCTTGGGATTCCACTGGTTTCTCGAGCAAATATTATTGCATCTACCACAGATTCTCCAACGCTTTTAACTCCCATAAGTCCAAATCTTATGCCATCGTCAGTTGCTACAAAGTCGGAAAAACTCTCGTGTACAGAAGGTGGCAAAACATCAATATTCATCTCTTTGCAGTTTCTTATGTATTTTGCAATCGAGGTTGCATCTCCCATTACAGATGACATCAGCGAGGCCATAAACTCTTTAGGATAGTAATACTTTAGATATCCTGTCTCATACGCCAAAACTGCATAGGCTGCAGCGTGACTCTTGTTAAAAGCATATTGCGCAAAGGTCTCCATGTCGCTAAAAATACTTGCTGCAGCTTCATAACTAATCCCCCGTCTTAGGCATCCTTCAATTTCGATGCTGCCATCAGAAGCGAGTTTGCCGTTGATGAAGTATTCTCTATTTTTTTCCATCTCGGCAGCCTTTTTCTTGCTCATTGCTCTCCTAACAAGGTCAGCCTGCCCATAGCTGTATCCTGCTAGCTGTCTTACAATTTGCATAACCTGTTCCTGATAAACAAGGCAGCCGTATGTGACATCAAGAATTGAAGCCAACTCCGGAGTTACGTAGTTAACATCATCTGGATTCTTTTTATTTTTAATATATGTAGGTATTGCGTCCATCGGGCCTGGCCTAAAAAGAGAAATGCCGGCTACAATGTCTTCAAAGCAATTTGGCTTAAGCGATTTCATAAACTGCGTCATCCCCGATGATTCCAGTTGGAAAACTCCTAGCGTATTGCCCGATGATATCATCTTGTACACATTTTCATCGTCGTATCCCATTTTAGCAAAATCTATTTTGTGTCCATGCCGTTTTTCAATAAGTTCCAATGTTTTTCTAATCACGGTAAGATTTCTAAGGCCAAGGAAGTCCATCTTCAGAAGTCCAAGTTCTTCAATCGTTATCATGTTGAACTGAGTCGTCAGTCCCTTATCTGTCACATAGAGTGGCACGTAGTCATCGAGTGGTTCTTTCGAAATTACAACTCCTGCAGCGTGAGTGGATGCATGTCTAGGCATCCCCTCAATTGCGCGTGACATATCGAGGACTCTGCGAGTTGTCAGATCTTCCTCATATTTTATTTTAAGTTCTGGGTTTAGCTCAAGTGCTTTATCGATTGTAATTCCAAGCATATTCGGGATTGCCGTAGCAATTTTATCAGTCTCAGCATATGACACATCAAGTGCGCGTCCGACATCCCTAACAGCAGCCCTTGCCTTTAGAGTTCCCAGCGTTATTATCTGGCTGACCTTATCTGCGCCATATTTCTCAATAACATAGTCTATTACTTCACCACGCCTCTCGATACAGAAATCTATATCTATATCGGGCATGCTGACTCTTTCACTGTTCAAAAATCTCTCAAATATGAGGTTGTATCTGATTGGATCAATGTCCGTTATATGCAGACAATATGCGACTATCGAGCCCGCTGCAGAACCCCTACCCGGTCCCACGGTGATTCCCTTTTCACGGGCATATCTTATGAAGTCCCATACGATTAGGAAGTATTCTACAAACCCCATGCTTTTAATAACATCTAGTTCTTTGTTCAGCCTAGAGAGCAGTAAATCGGCCTGATGGCCTGAAAAAGCTCCTTCCCCATATCTATCTTTGAGGCCTTGCTCACAAAGTGACTTGAGAAATTCAAACTTAGTTCCACTGAAATCTCTTGGTAAGTCAAACTCTGGCAGGTGGTAGTTGCCAAATTCAAATTCGACATTACATCTCTCTGCAATTTTGCCGGTGTTTGATACTGCCTCAGGTGCAAATGCAAAGACCTTTTCCATTTCCTCTTGACTCTTTAAATAAAATTCGTCATTTGGGAATCTCATCCTGTTTTCGTCATCAACCCTACTTGCCGTCTGTATGCACAACAAAACATCGTGCGCCTTAGCATCTTCTTTGTTGACGTAGTGCACATCGTTTGTTGCAACTAGTGGAATGCCAGTCTCTTTCCCCAATTTAACCAATAGAGGATTAACTCTCGCTTCCTCTTCAAGCCCCTGGTCCTGCAGTTCCAAGAAAAAGTTTTGGTCACCAAAGATTTCCCTATATTCCTCAGCTTCCCGTCTTGCACCATCATAATCCCCAACTAGCAGAAGAGACTGAACCTTTCCGGCAAGACAAGCAGAGAGGGCAATGATTCCAGTTCTATGTTCTCTCAGTAAATCCTTATCTACCCTAGGCTTATAATAAAAGCCTTCCGTATGTGACTTAGATACAATCTTTACCAGATTCTTATAGCCTTCCTGGGTCTCAGCTAGGAGCACAAGGTGATTCGATTGTTTGTCCTTATCAGCATCCTTATCGAATCTTGTGCGTGCGGCGACGTAAACCTCACAGCCAATAATGGGCTTTATCCCAAAGTCCCTACACTTCTTATAAAAATCGACAACACCAAACATGACGCCGTGATCTGTAATTGCCACCGCATCCATGCCAAGTTCCTTGGCCCTTGGTATCAATTTGTCTATTCTAGCCATGCCGTCAAGCAAGCTGAATTCCGTATGTAAATGAAGGTGTGTAAATCCTGACATTTAGTTGCCTTTCCCTTAATCTCTATATCAAATATAATAAAAATTATATCATTTTTGCGGCCTGCTTTCCAGCATTCCAAACCTCCTTCCTACTCTCTAATATATAGTTTCAACTTTTGACATGCTTACCTTTGCTATTGTATAATTGTTGCTGTAAATATTGACGATTTGTTTTGTTAAAAACATATAAATAAATGATTTAGTGAGGTTAGAAACATGAGCGAAAAATTGGCAAATCTTTTATTCCCTAACATAGAAAAAACGCCTTCCGATTACGAGGAATGCTTCCCGGGAAGAGATCTTCCAAAGGGTGCCAAGGTTACAAGGCTGGGGCCTAGTCCAACAGGATTTATGCATCTTGGAAATCTCTATGGAGCATTCGTAGATGAGAGATTGGCGCATCAGAGCAATGGAGTTTTTTATCTTAGAATTGAAGATACTGACGACAAAAGATATGTCGAAGGCGCAGTCGATACGATTATCAAAAGTCTTGACTATTTTGGGATTCATTTTGACGAGGGTGCAACAAAAGACGGTGATGTCGGAAAATACGGCAGCTATACTCAAAGTGAGCGAAAAGAAATATACCAAACATACGCCAAAGAACTTGTGCGAAACGGCTTCGCATATCCATGTTTCTTAACTGAGGATGAGATCAACAAAATCCGTGCTGAACAGGAAAGCCAGAAGTTAACTCCAGGAATCTATGGGGATTTCGCGCCTTCAAGAAATCTTTCATATGAGGAAGTTGAAGAAAAAATCAAAGCTGGTAAGCCTTGGGTTTTACGTCTTGCATCAAGCGGTGACTGCTCCCAGAGAACGGATATTGTAAGGAAAATAAGGGTCAACGACGCAATTCGTGGCAGGCTTGAGATGCCAGAAAACTATCATGACGTTGTAATATTGAAGACTACGGGCATTCCGACATACCACTTTGCACACGTTATCGACGACCATCTTATGAGGACAACTCACGTAGTAAGGGGCGCTGAATGGCTCCCTTCTCTTCCAATACACGTAGAGCTTTTTGAAAAGCTTGGATTTGAGATGCCTATCTACTGCCACACCGCCCAGCTCATGAAACTGGACGAAGAGGGTAATAGACGAAAACTTTCAAAGCGAAATGACCCTGAACTTTCTCTTGATTTTTATAGAAAGAAGGGCTATCACCCAGCAGCAGTTAGAGAATATCTTTTAACAATTCTAAACTCCAATTTCGAGGAGTGGAGGATCGAACATCCTGATTCAAATTATGAAAATTTCGAATTTACGACTGAAAAAATGAGCAATTCTGGAGCTCTTTTTGATCTAGACAAACTCAACAACATCAGTAAGGACGTTCTGCTTGGAATCCCAGCAGCTGAACTTTACGACTTCCTAAAAAATTGGGCTGGCGAATTTAGGCCTGAGTTGCTTGACATATTTGAGGACGAAGAATATTTTTGCAGTTTTGTAGACCTCGGTAGGGACGATAAGAAGCCAAGAAAGGACCTCGTTTACGGCGAGCAAATCATAGAATTCATGTCTTGCTACTTTGATATTTTGCACGACAAAATGCCGAAGGACAGCCTCCCTGAGGAAGCCTCGGGCGATGCAGAATTGATTTTAAACAAATATCTTGAAACATACAACCACTCTGACGATCAGAGTCAGTGGTTCGACAAAATAAGGGAAATTGCGACCGCGCTCGGATATGCCGCCAAGCCTAAGGATTTCAAGAAACACCCTGAGGACTACAAAGGCCATGTTGGCCACGTTTCCACGGTGATCCGAATCGCCCTTCTTGGCAGAGCAACTTCACCTGACATATGGTCTATACAACAAATCATGGGCGAGGAAATGGTCCGCGGCAGAATCAAAAAATATATCAGTGAGCTATAGAGCTGAAGGTTCATCCATGAATAAAAATATTTTGTTAATAACAACCGGCGGAACAATTGCAAGTGCAGAGTCAAAAAACGGTCTAGTTCCAACGATAAATAGCGAAGAGTTGATAAAATTCGTGCCCGAGATAAACAAGATTTGCAACTTCAAGACGCTTGACCTCATGAACCTAGACAGCACCAATGTCGGGCCTCACGAATGGCACAAAATAGCTGCTTCCGTAGAAGAGAATTACTATAATTTTGACGGGTTTATAATCACTCACGGCACAGACACTCTTAGTTATACAGCGGCCGCGCTCAGCTACATGATTCAGAATTCAAGTAAGCCAATCATTTTGACAGGTTCTCAGAAATCGATTTACCTCAGAGATACCGACGCAAGAAGAAACCTGATTGACGCTTTTATTTATGCGTCCGATCCGAAGTCGTCAGGGGTTAAGATTGTTTTCAATTCAAAGGTTATAAGGGGAACGAGGGCTAGAAAAATCAGAACTCAAAGTTATAATGCCTTTGAAAGCATTGATTATCCAGACGTTGCAAAGGTTATGTCTGACCACGTTACACATTATATTACGGACTCTACGGCAAAAAATCCTCAGTTTAATTACTGCATGACTCATCCCGTCTTTGTTTTAAAACTAACGCCTGGGCTTGATCCTCAAATAATAAAAGACCTAGGTAAGATATACAAGGTTCTAATAATTGAAAGTTTCGGCAGCGGCGGTCTTCCGAACATTAAGCATAGTTCAGAATGTTCGATAAGCGATGCAGTCAATGAGTTTACAGATAAGGGCGGTATAGTGGTTTTAACTACACAGGTTCCTCACGAGGGAAGCCGACTGGCTACATATGCTGTTGGCAAGTCATTGACAGATAATCCAAACATCCTTGAAGGCGGGCTTATGACCCTTGAGGCGATAGTCTGCAAGATGAAGTGGATACTCGGGCAGACAGAAAATCCAATTGAAATCAGAAGGCTCTTCCTTGAGCCAGTTGATTTTGATATTTTTTAGGTATAGTCATTAGCAAACAATGGCTTATAGGACAAACATTACATGAAAACTCAAAATTGCCTTATATTACAAAGTTAATATTAAATATCACAAAACCCGATGAGATTTCTTTTCATCGGGTTTTCTTTTCTCTTATTTTGAATCAAATTTTTAAAAAAGGGTTAAAGTTTCATGCTATTTTAAACTTTCTTTAATAGCATAATACCTCTTGTTTATTTCTCATCCTGTGAAATTCTTTAACGATTCATAAGCCTTGCAATTACGTTAGAAATATAGTTATCTGCGATATCATCAAACGGCTCTTCTGGGAAATAATCCTTTAGAACTCCTTCTATTTCAAAAGCAAAATGTCTTGACAGATCTATAAATTCAAACCCGAGGCGGTTAGCATATAGACTGCAGTTATTAGTATCTTCTGAATCATTCTTTGATGAATCAACACACTTCTCCGAAACTTGTTGCACAGCTGCCATGTATAGCTTCCAGAAATTAGTTCCTCTCCAGTCATTCGCCATGGAATATAGGATTTGAACATCTTCTTCGTCTACCTCATGACCAACCAATATCAACGGCAGCGGAACCTTGCTTTCAAATCCAATCTGAGAAAGTACTGTTTCAAACATTTCATTTCGCTTGGCAAGACTATCATCAATATTTTCCATCATGCCGACAATAATAGAAACAATAAAATCATTAAACAAATCAAGCAGAATAGCGTTTTTATCAGCCCTGCCCTCTGTCATCTCAACGCAATTTAGATACATTTCTGAAATGTAAGCTTTTGCCTTATGAGTACTTGTGATATTTCTGTTAAATTTTTTGCAAAATTTATCTACTACTGTAAGTGTCATTTAGAAAACCTCTGTCAAACAATCTCAACTTTGCAATAATTCAATTCGGACAAAAAACTTTATTCAAAATCAATTTAAATACTGTTACCAATCCTTGTAAATACTATTTTTTACTCAAATACTATTTTAACAAGTGCCCTTATTTTGTCATTTTCAAGGCTGTATTTTGCTCTAGTACCTTCATATTCAACGGAAACAATTTGTCTACTTCTAAGCTTTGCAAGATGCTGAGATATTGTTGACTGTGACTCATCCATCACTTCTGTAAAGTATGTAACAGTACAAAACTCATTCTCCGAAAGTTCTTTTAAAATGCCTAATCTAACAGGGCTAGCCATTGCCTTTAACATTTCCGCTTTGACCATTAACTCTCTTTTTGTTATCTTCATTCTCTTTGCCATATTTGCTCCTTTCATTCACTACTGAAATTCAATTTTATCCACATTTATGATAATTGTCAATATATTTTTAAAGGTTTTTTATTATTTTATCATATTTTAACCAATGTATATTCATGTCTATGTGACATTTCTATGATTCTACAAAATTATCATAGGACTATTGCCCACATTTTCAACACGTAACTACACATTTCTTAAATACTCAAGCTCCCTTGTGGTCAACTTTCTCACTGCACCTTCTTTTAAATGTCCGAGCTGTATCTGACCAAACGACACTCTCTTGAGCTCAATCACGGGATTGCCAACAGCCTCAAACATCTTCCTTACCTGTCTATTCTTACCCTCGTGAATAGTAATCTCAACAAGACTGGTGTTAGACTTAATTCTCATAGTTTTCACTCTGGCCTTCGATGTAACAAAACCTCCAATATCAACACCTCTGACTAGTTTTAACTCTTTTTCTCGGCTAATGACACCCTGCACAAGAGCATGATAAGTCTTTGGGAATTCGTGCTTGGGATGCGTCAATTTAAATGTTAAATCTCCATCATCAGTGAGAAGCAAAATCCCTGAGGTATCAAAATCCAATCGTCCAACCGGAAAAAGCCGGCGTGCCTTATCTGTAATATCTGGATTCTCAGACAAAATATCAAGAACTGTTCTCCTGCCCTTATCATCCTTGGCAGATGTGATAACACCCTTAGGCTTATTTAGCAAAATGTATGTATATTTTTTTATAGGCTGAATTACATTGCCTGATACAGAAACGATGTCACCGTCTACGACTTGATAACCTGCCTCCTTAAGAACCTCACCGTTCACTTTTACCTGACCCGCCTGAATAAGATCATCCGCCTTACGTCTGCTACAAACTCCAGATGTCGCAATATATTTATTTATCCTCATACATCCACCCTCATTTTTACCTTGCTTCAAGCTGCGTAGCGACCTCGAGCATTATAGCACACTCCATCCTCTTCTTGAAGATTTTGCATCCCTGCTCATAAATGCCGGATATTGAGCCGCTGCTGTGGTAATTATTTGCTGCACATCCTCCGCTGCAGTAAAGCTTAGCCCAGCAATCATCGCATTCATCTCTTGAATAAATATTGCAGCGGCTGAACTCTTCCCTTTTCTTAACATTAGATATTCCGTTGTATATATCTCCCATCTTATAATCTTCATCCCCCACAAATTGGTGGCATGGGTAGAGATCACCCCAGGGAGTAACAGCCATATATTCGCAGCCCGATCCACATCCGGCTACTCTTTTGTGAACACATGGCCCATTTTTTAGGTCTATCATATAATGGTAAAAGTCGAATGGTCTGCCTTCGCGTCGTCTTTTTAGCATCTCAACCGCAAGTTTCTCATATTGGTCGAAAATTAATGGCAGGTCTTCCTCTGTTAGAGCGTAGGGCTCATCCGGTGAACAGACAACGGGCTCCATTGAAAGCTGGTCAAATCCCAGGTCTGCCATGTGTAAGATATCATTCAAAAAATCTTTGTTCAGCGATGTAAATGTTCCGCGAATGTAATACTTCTTCCCATTTCGAGAGTCCACTAACTTTCTAAAGTTTGGAATGACTTTGTCGTAACTGCCCCTGCCGTCGATAAATTTTCTGAAGTGATCGTGGACTGATTTCCTCCCGTCAAGGCTAAGGACAACATTATCCATTTCTTTATCAGCAAAATCGATTACATCATCATTGATATTCACTCCGTTTGTTGTGAGTGTAAATCTAAAATGTTTATTAAATTTTTTCTCTAGTTCCCTGCCGTACGCAACCGTATTTTTAACTACATCCCAGTTAAGCAGCGGTTCTCCCCCAAAGAAGTCAACCTCAAGGTTTCTTCGTCCGCCAGAATTTTCAATCAAAAAATCAAGCGCTTTCTTGGCAACATCGAGGCTCATGAGGGCCGAATCACCATGGAATTTTCCCTGTGCAGCAAAACAGTATTCGCAGTCAAGATTGCAAGTATGCGCTACATGAAGACAGAGAGCTTTGATGACATCAGTTTTCTTTGCGGTTTGCGCAAGTTTATCCCTATAAATATCAGGTGTAAAGAGTATATCATTGTCGACAAGTCCTGCGACATCTTCGACAACACCCCTAACTTCTTCATTTGTCAGACTCTCTATGCTTGCAAATTCACGGATTATGGCCTCAACGATTTCAGATTTTTCTAGTTCGCTCGGGTACCCCTCGATTTCACATAGTCCGCCATCTTTCTTTGCACAAAAAAGTTGGATGATGCGATATGCCACATCATCCACTACATTCACCGATCCGCTGCAAACGTCCAATACTATATTGTACCCGTTTAACTTAAATTGGTGTATCATGCTATATTATTTCTCCTCGTTTTCGCAAGGCTGATTAGCTACTCCGCATGATGTCTTGCAAGCTGACTGGCAAGATGTTTGGCATTCTCCGCAGCCACCGTTTTCTAGGCTCTCTGCAAGATTTCTAGTTTCAATAGTTCTGATTCTTTCCATTTTTCTTCCTTTCTGCAATACGCTTTAAGTAAACTCACATCGTATCTAAAACAAAATCGATTGTATCCCCTTATAAGATCTACATAAAATTTATAACAAAATATAAATTACCAATTTGAGGATGTCGGTTCACCCTTTGGTCCTATATACTTTGATTTATCAAAGGCCAAAATCAAAATAAAAATTCCATTCAGCAAAACTAATCCTAAGCAAAATGCTGAGCTTCTCCCAAAAGATTTTCCAAGCTGCCAATACAAATAGCAACCATATATTACATTTACAATTGGTATAAAGAATAAAACTGCTCCCCATCCTGAGCCACCGGTTGCAATCCTTACAAGATAAATCAAATTTAAAATAGGAACAATTCCATACCATCCTGGCAGATTAGCTTTAAAGAAAATCATCCACCATGCAACAACATTAATAATTAACAAAATAATTCCAAACACAGTATACGTAGTCCCAAAAACATCACTCATCTGGTATCCGTTGTCGTACATATCCATAAACAAATCCTCCTATTACTTTAATTAATTCAGAAAAATTATATCATTTACTATTTGTTTATGCAAGATTTTATTATCTCATCTACAACATCCTCGACACTCTTATCCGCGACTTTTACAGTTGTTTGAGAATATTTCCTGTAGAGCGGTACCCTGTAGTTATAAAGAGATTCTATACTCTCACCTTCATCGAGCGTAACGCCTCGAGAATCAAGATTCGAAAGACGCATTTTCAACAAATCAATGCTTTGTTCAAGATAAACAATCTTTCCAATTTCCTTCAGATGATCGATTGCTTTTGGGAACAAAATAGCGCTCCCTCCAGTAGCTATAACTGTATCGTTGCATTTCAGATTGCACAAAATCCGCTCTTCGACATTCCAAAAATAGTCATTACCTCTTTCATCGATTATCTCCTGCAACTTCATACCCTCGCATTTCTCTATTAGATCATCCGTATCGATAAAGTTTATATTTAGTTTTTCAGCTAAATGTATGCCCACAGTGCTCTTCCCACTTGCTGGCATACCTATTAGTACTATATTCCCCATACAAAAATTCTACTTTCTACTCCTGACATACGTCTGAAACAGGCCTAATATCGTTTATATTTTCAGTTTAAGTTGTTGAGTTGAGCTTGAGTCTTCAATTTCTTCATCAGATAGAACACCCTCTAAATCCTGGAATGGCGGAAGCTCGGAAATGCTCGCAAATCCAAATTGTTTCAGAAACACATCCGTAGTCCCATAAATAATCGGCCTTCCGATTCCTTCAGATCTTCCCTTCTCCATAATCAGATTTCTCTTCATAAGTCCTTCTACAACTCGGTCTGCACGCACACCCCTTATCGCCTCAATCTCCGCCTTTGTCACCGGCTGCTTATATGCAATGATTGCCAGAACCTCAAGTGCGGCCTGCGAAAGTTTTGAACTCTTTACTGGAGTACATAGTCTCTTGATGAATATCGCATTTTCAGCCGAGGTTACCATCTGAAATGACCTGTTAATCTGTCTTATCCTAATGCCTCGACCATCTTTTTCATATTCATCTTTCAATTCAATGAAGAGTTCTTTGACTCTATCATATTCAATGCCCAAAACATCTGCAGCAGCCTTGATAGAAAGAGGCTCACCCCAGATATATAACATCGATTCAAGAGCAGATTTGTATATTTGAGTGTTCCCCATTATGAGATCTCCTTACTTTCAATCTTTTTAGCATTTTCAGATAGTTTCAACAAAATATCCCCATAAATGGATTTTTGTTCTGCGATTATAGATTTTTGATTTATCATTTGAAGAGTAGCCGCAAAGGTCACAACTAAATTGTAATTATCGTGTTTTCCTGGCACAAGATCCCTAAGATTTATCTTTGCACTGTGCCCACTAGCCTTGTTTTCTTTCTTGAATCTCTCCATAATGTATTCCATCCTGGATTCCATAGAGATTCTATCTCTCTCAAGCCTTGTATACCGCTCTCTAACCTGATCGATTCTCTGTTTTCTCTCGATGAAAGCATTAAAGGCTTTGACAAATTCGTCAATTTCTAAACTCAGGTATTCATCTGGGTTATTTGTATATTTCTGAATATCCTCCTGAGGCTTTTCCAGTACATCCTGATTTTCGTCAAACCTTTTTGCAAGCATGTCCGCTTTTTTCTTAAATGCTTTGTACTCTATTAGCTTCTCGACAAGCTGGGACCTTGGATCTTCTTCGACTATGCCTTCGACATCTTCATCTTCAGTTGGCAGGAGCATTTTGCTCTTTATTTCAATCAAACTGGCTGCCAACACCATGAATTCCGTAGCTCGCTCTACATCGATGGTATTCAAATCCTTCATGTATTCCATATACTGCCCTGTAATTTCTGATATTTGAATGTCATATATGCTCATTTGCATATTTTCAATTAAATATACAAGTAAATCAAAAGGCCCTTCAAAGGATGAAATTCTAACTTTATAACTCATCAGAAACCACCATCTTCGCTATTTTCGTCACTCATAACTTTGTGGTTTGGCTCCTGACTTAGTTGAGTTTTTTCCGAGTTTTCTTCAAGATTGCTGTAATAATTATAATATAAAAGACCGATCACCACTGTTATCATCCCCAAAATCTGCCACTGCTCAGGTTTCTGACCAAGAAATATATACGCAAGCATTGTCGCTGACACAGCCTCTCCTGACTCCCATGTAGAAACATACAGCGATGATACATGCCCCATGCATAAGTTGAATACCGCATGAGCTCCTATCTGGCATACGATGGTAAGACCAAGCAGATAAATCCAGTCTGATGATGAGTAAGCAAAGAATGCCGTTCCCGTTGAAATCATACCTATTCCGAAACACATCCAACAAAATAGGAAGCATAGAAACACATATGTCGTGCCCGATATGTTTTTTCTTGCCTCATGACCCATTGCAAAATAAAGGCCCATAAATACTGCAGTTGCAAGGGATAAGATATCGCCTTTAAAATTCCCGGTTGCGAGTTCTTTGTAGTCAAATCCAGCAACCATAGTCGCTCCTGCAAGTGCGCAAAGGATGCCCATTAGCGCTCTTTTTCCCACATGCCTCTTAAAAATGAATATGGTTGTAAAAACAACTACCAAAGGATGAAGTGCCGCGAGCACAGAAGCTGAAGCAATATTTGTGAGTTTAACTGCGCTGAACCAGCAAAAGAAATGCAAAAATAAAAATACCCCAGCCATGAATGTGAAAATCATGCTTTTCTTTGGTATCTCACCCAATTCCTTGATTCCTGTTTTGAAAAATGGTAAAGCAAAAAATGGCAGACCTAAACTTAGCCGCCAAAATCCAATAGCCATCGGTGGTGCCTTTATAACCGAACCAAAAATACCTGAGGCAGATCCGGCGATTACAGCAAAAACCACGATGACCTTTACATACCTTTCGAGAAAACTCTTTTGTTGCATCCTGTCAACGCTTCCTTATTCTTTAAATCTTAATATTAAGATGTCCTTTTGTCGCAATGGTTTCATGCAATAGCAGTCGTTTCATACGACAAATGTATTAACAAACAACTTATTTGCTCTTATCTCTCTTTTCGTGAGCCTTCCTAACAGCCTCGCAGAGACCCTCGTTGAAAGGTGGATAGATTACACCCTCCTCAGTGATCACCGCTGTTATTAGTTCTGCATCTGTCACGTCAAATGATGGATTATATGTGTCAGTTCCTTCTGGTGCCATAGGCTTTTCAAACCAGTGCTTGTAAATCTCATCACCGTGTCGCTCTTCGATAATAATGTCATGTCCTGACGATGCCTTAAGATCAATCGTTGATGTAGGCACAAACATGTAAAACGGCACATCATAATGCTTAGCTAAAACAGCGAGCGCAAGCGTTCCTATTTTGTTAGCTCCATCGCCATTTGCCGCCATCCTGTCACAGCCGACAACAATTGCGTCAACCTTATCAGATTTCATAAGTGAGGCAGCCATATTGTCGCAAATTAAAGTCACATCAACGCCTTCTTCTTGAAGTTCCCAAGAAGTAAGTCTTGCCCCCTGAAGCAGCGGCCTTGTTTCTCCAGCGTAGACGTGGAATTTATAACCAGCTTCTTTGCCGAGATATATTGGAGCTAAACAGGTTCCATATTCGGAAGTGGCAATCGTTCCTGCGTTACAGTGAGTCAAAATGCCCATGCCATCCTTAAGAAGCTCCAGTCCGTATTCTCCCATTGCTTTGCAGGCTTCAACATCTTCTCTGTGTATCGCATAAGTTTCTTCCTCAACGATTTTCACAAGCTCGTCTACACCTGCCGGAGATAATGAACCTTCTTCAGACTCCTCTATCATCTTTCGTGCTGGCTTTTCAATTTTGTTGTATATTCTATCAAGTGCCCAGCGCAAATTCACTGCTGTCGGCCTTGCAGAGCCGATGTAATCCCTGAGTTTCTGGGCTTCATGCAAGAATCCCTCAGGCGTGCAGTTGGTGCTAATTTCCGTGAAAGCATAACTCGTCTCTTCGTCATACCACTTTTTAAGCGCCACAAAATACCCATATGCCGCAGCAACTCCTATTGCAGGTGCTCCACGGACAGCCAGAGTTTTGATTGCATTGTAGATGTCTTCGGGCGTATTTATTTCAATATAAACTTCCTCCCCCGGGAGTTTCCTTTGATCTAGAATAGTCAACTTCCCATCTTCGTATTTAAATGGTGTAATCTTCATGGTTACTCTGTCTCTCCTTCCCATTTGATTTCCTATTTCAAACCCAATGCGATTTAACTTGAATATGTTTCTACGCTTTATTGATATAAATGCTTACATACATTATACCCTATAATTATTAAAAATACTATGCCGCTCTTGTTATATTTTTACCTAAATGATAAAATTATTAAAACACATAATCCGTTAAAATCTATATTATTTTCTACTAATCACGGGGGTAACGATGAGTGAACATAAATTTTTCATAGTAGACGCTTTTACTGAAAAAACTTTTGGTGGCAATGCTGCGGGAGTTGTAATCCTTGAGGATAATGAAGACTTCCCATCTGAAGAAGAAATGATTAAGTTGGCTGCTGAACTGAGGTACTCCGAAACAGTTTTCATCAAGCCTCATCTTAGCGACAATGAGTGCGATTTTCATGCGAGATACTTTACACCCACTGACGAAGTCGATTTGTGCGGGCATGCCACAATAGGCGGCATATACTGTCTCAGCAAAGCATCTGACTTAAAAAACTGTTCTATTCGGCTGAAAACAAAAGCTGGAATAATAAACGTTGAAGTGAACGGAAATGATGTGCTTATGGATATGGCGGCTCCTGTTCATATTGCTACATTTGAAGAAGGAGACATGCTGGCAAGAATTTATAAGACAATGGGGATTGCTGTTCCAGAAGAATCTTCTATTTCAAGTTTAAAGCCTATGGCAATTTCAACAGGGTTGCCAGATATTATGTTGCCAATTCCATCCAAGAAAGTTTTGGACAGTATGGAGCCAAAAATGGACTTGATATCTGAATTATCAAAGGATCTTGGCGTTGTCGGTATTCATGCATTCGCAACAAATTATGACGGAGAGTTGTCCGCTGAGAGAAAGGTATTTTGTCGTAACTTCGCTCCACTTTACGGAATTGATGAAGAGGCAGCAACCGGGACTTCCAACGGGGCTTTGGCGTATTATTTTTACATCAACAATATGCTAACGACAGATGGTGTGCTCAATGTCATCCAAGGCGAGTCAATGGAACGCCCATCGTCTATTACCGCTAAGCTGTCTAGGCTTTCTGATGGCGCCGTTTTGAATAATTCTAAGTTTAAAAATGATATTAAAATTAGGGTTGGGGGTTCTGCCGCAATTCTTGCAAGTGGCCTAGTGAACCTGTAAATCAAGAATAGCCGCGGGATTACGTCGCTCTCAGGTCCACTCAGGTCATTAACTCAATGTGTTCTCATTTAATTTAATATCTTCGGATTCAAGACCTACTATCATGGTCTTGTTCCATTTTTTTGATATAAATCTCTGCGTCAGAATCGCTGCTTCCACAATATTGTAGCTTCCAATCAGAGCATATGCCAAATAAATAGGTAGTTGTAGAGTGAGTGCTCCAAAAAATGCCAGAGGCACACCTATTAGCCATACTGCTCCGCATTCTGCAAACATAGCAAATTTGGTATCACCGCCAGCTCTCAGTATTCCTATAACAAGAATCGTGCAATATACCTTGATTGCCATTATAATTGCCATTACAAGTAAAAGTCTTTCGGAATAGATCCTCCCTAGTGCAGTTAATTCAAAGAGCTGAAGCATCCACCTGCCTATGAAGTAAAGGCCAAAAGCCGAAATTATTCCTATTATAGTTCCTATTTTCAGGACTTTTTTCGCAATTTTTTCAGCCAGTTCATTTTCTCTTCGGCCAAGATATTCTCCAAGTATAATTAGCGTCGCATCTCCTAAACTATAACCCGCGAATATAAAAACGTTATTAATATTATTGGCAGCCTGAAATGATGCATATGCGGTTACGCCCAGTCTTGCAAATGCAGCAACATAAACGGTTTGGCCGAGTGACCAAAACAATTCGTTACCCGTTGTACTCTTTGCATTATTGAGCACCCTCCTTAAAAATATTTTGCTCCAATCAAAGTATTCAGTCAGTTTTCCAGTTAGATAATTCCCCTTTCTTATTACTATAAGCAATATGAACATCTCTAAAAACCTTGCGATTACAGTTGCAATGGCTGCTCCGTATACGCCCAAATGAGGAAATCCGAATTTGCCGTATATTAGGAAGTAGTTTAGAATTGTATTTAGGGAAAATACAAAAGAAGAAACATACAGTGGAAGAGTGGTCTGCTGTGTCCCCCTGAGGGAAGCTTCTATTGGTATGCTGAATCCTAGAAAAAGTATCGTCCAGGATCCTGTTCTCATGTATGTCCGAGCAAGCGGTACGACAGATATGTCATCAGTATAAAGAGAAATTACCTTCTCAGGGAAGAAAAATGCAGCCACGAAGAAAATCAATCCAATTAGGAGCGAAACTGTAATTGCAAATCCGAGTGTTTTGTGGACGCCTTTTTTGTCGCCAGCACCGTAAAACTGCGCAACGAATGTCCCACAGCCGCTGACGAATCCGAATACGAAAAGATATTGAACAAAAAAGATTTGCATTGCAATACCAACCGCTGCAAGGGCCTCCTCACCCAGACTGCCGACCATTATGTTGTCGATAAGCCCCAGCGAAGACGAGATTATACCCTGAACGGCAATTGGCAAAGCGATTTTAACGAGTTTCTTATAAAATCCTTTGGGGATTCCCGAATCATTCCTAAGTTTATTTATGTCCTGCATATTTATTCAGCCGATTCCAATTTGACAACTTTGATACCCGCCTCCTCCAGAAGATTTGTTGCCAATTCATCTGGATAGCCTTCATTAACAACAATCCTGCTTATTCCGGCATTTATTATCATTTTGGAGCAAATTGAACATGGTTGATGCGTGATGTAGATATTTGCACCCTCGATACTCTGTCCAAGAGTAGCCGCCTGAATTATAGCGTTTTGTTCAGCATGAAGTGCTCTACATAATTCATGCCTCTGACCAGAAGGCACTTTTAGTTGCTCTCTAAGGCATCCGCCAAGTTCAGCGCAATGCGAAAGTCCTCTAGGTGCTCCATTATATCCTGTCGCAATTATATGTTTATCCTTTACGATCACCGCACCGACTTTTCTTCTCAGGCAGGTTGATCTTTGGGCGGTAAGTTTGGCCATTCCCATAAAGTATTCATCCCACGACGGTCTTCTATCTTCAAACTTCTCCATAACATTCTTCCTCTTAACGTATTAATATATTTTGAAAATTACTTGTTTGTACTTATCGTTCCCCTTCACTTAGAAGCAACCCCTGCCTCGATTCATCCAAGATTGTATCCTTATCAAAATACATCTTCTCTAGAATTAACCCCTGCGGCGGTGCCGTATGACCAGCTAACTGACGATCCCTTGCATTTAATATTTTAGACACATCACCTTCGTCAATTTTCCCACTGCCCACGTCTATGAGCGTCCCTGCCATAATCCGGACCTGCTTATATAGAAAGCTATCCCCATAAAAGTCCATTCTAATCCTCTGTTGGTGTAGGTTCTTATCTTCATTCTCATCACAAAACACAGCTATTCTGTACATTGTCTTGTTCGGATTTTGTTCTGGATCCCCACCAGCGGCTTTGAAACTAGAAAAATCATGAGACCCTGTCAATTCTTTCGCAGCTCTTCTCATCTTTTCTACGCATAAATATTCGTCAAGAAAATATCTCGAGTTCCTCAGCGTTATCTCTCTCATTGCCCCCGCATCAACAAAATAGCTGTACTTCTTGCCGACGACAGCTCCTCTTACATCAAAAGTCATAGGAACCTTCTGTGCTGCAGTAATGAAGATATCCGGCATTAGTCCCTGCCTCTCGCTGGCTTTCGCGAATGCATTATTTAGCACAAGTGCAAGTTTTTCAATGGGTATTTTCAATTCAGCCGAGAATTGAGCCATTTGTTGATGTGCATGTACACCAGCATCTGTGCGACTTACACCACGTATTGAAATTTCTTGTTTCAATACAATTCTCAGGATTTCCTCGACAGTCCCCTGCACAGTCCTTATACCCGGCTGTCTCTGCCATCCGCTGAAGTTTGTCCCGTCGTACTGTATTGAAAGCAAAATATTTTGTTTCATCTAAATCTCCAAGTTAAGTTGTATTTCCCAAATTATCGATAGGTACAGCCCAGTGCTTACAAAAATATATGGTACCATCGGTAGTGAGTCTTTTAGTGACAGTTCTCGCTTGCCCATCTTAAACAGAGCGTGTATGCCCATTATAATGCAGGTGAGAACCATGACGGCGATCACACCCTTTGCACCAAGACAGATTCCGAGCGCTCCGAAGAGTTTCACATCTCCGCCGCCTACTGCCATTTGCTTCATAACCAGTTTTGCAATTGCTGAGATTAAGAACATCACTCCACCGCCAATAATTAAGCCGAGCATTTGATCTTTCCACGAGTCAACAAATGGTATAAAGCCAAAGCCGCTTATAAAGGCTAGAATTATCAGTTGGTCCGGGACAATTTGGTACTTTGCATCCGCCAAAGCCATAACCGCTAATGACCACATCAAAACGGCACCGCATGCGAAAAAACGGTAATCAATAAATATAAATTTAATGAATGCCAGCGCTAGAACTATAGAAAGTATGTAAGCCCAAGGATTGCGGTTAACTCTCGGCTTCGATCTATCCAAGAGCTCGTCTGACGGAGTTTCCCCATAATCAGTGAGCCATCCAGGCGGCATGCCGTTAAATATAGCTACAGCACTGAATCCGGCTAAAACTGCCACCAGTGCTGCGCCCATACTTTTACCCAGGGTAAAAATTATTTCATCTATCATACTGTACTAACATTCCTTATTTAGGCCTATAACTGCTCTTGAGATCAACAATTCTATTGAAGACCTTCCTGCCGTCCTTGCCTTCCTCATGAAGCTCTGAATCTGCAATGTAATATCCGTGTCTAAAGAATTGGAATCTCTCACCTTTTTTCGCATCAAGAATCGAAGGTTCAGCATAGGCAACTGGTGTCTCTACAGATCTCTCATTCAACTGATTTTCGCCGCTTTCATCCGGAACCATAAGATATCCGTAATTTCTGACTTCTATTGGTACACAGCTTGCAGCATCGACAAAGTGTATCGTGCCCTTTACCTTTCTGCCCGTGAAGCCGCTGCCGCTCCTTGTTTCAGGGTCGTACGTAGCGTGCACTTCCTTTATCGTGCCATCCTCATTTTTGATAACATCCGTGCACTTAATAAAGTAGGCTCCCTTAAGTCTTACTTCATTGCCCGGGAATAATCTGAAATATTTCTTAGGTGGAATTTCTTTAAAATCCTCACCATCAATCCAGATTTCCCTACTGAATGTTATTGTTCGCTCTCCAAGTTCTGGTACCTTGCCGTTATTTTCTATTGTGAATTCTTCACTCTTTCCTTCTGGATAGTTGGTTATTATAACCTTAACCGGATTTTCGACGACATTCCTCGATTCCACCTGAGCCTGCAAATCTTCTCTTACACAGAACTCTAGAAGTCCCATTTCGACTTCACTGTTTGACTTTGCAACACCTATTCTGTCACAGAAATCGCGTATTGCCGATGGGGTATAACCCCTCCTTCTCAGTCCCGCAATAGTCGGCATTCTCGGATCATCCCAGCCTTCAACAACTCCATCGTCTACAAGACCCTTTAAGAGCCTCTTGCTCATCACGGTGTTGGTTATATTAAGTCTTGCAAACTCAATCTGCTGCGGCTGTGGATTCCACCAATTAAGTTCATTAAGGAACCACTCATAAAGCGGCCTGTGATCCTCAAATTCCAATGTGCATATGGAATGAGTAACGCCCTCTATTGCATCTTCAATAGGATGCGCAAAATCATACATAGGGTATATGCACCAGTCATCGCCTGTATTGTGATGTGAAACGTGAGCAATTCTATATATTATCGGATCCCTCATGTTGATATTCGGCGAAGCCATATCGATCTTTGCACGCAAAACCATTGATCCTTCAGGGTATTTACCCTCTTTCATCTCTCCAAAGAGCTTTAAGTTCTCCTCAATTGGTCTATCTCTATAAGGACTATTCTTACCAGGTTCTGTTAGAGTCCCTCTATATGATCTCATCTCTTCTGGAGAAAGCTCACAAACAAAAGCCTTGCCCTTCTTGATCAATTCACACGCAGCTTCGTACATTTTAGGGAAATAATCCGAAGCCCAAAATTTGTTATCCCATTCAAATCCAAGCCAGTGTACGTCGTCTTCAATTGAATTCACAAACTCCATATCTTCCTTTTCTGGATTCGTATCGTCATATCTAAGATTGCACTTCCCACCGTATTTTTCAGCAGTTGAAAAATTCAAGCAAATTGATTTCGCATGCCCTATATGTAGATATCCGTTTGGCTCTGGAGGAAATCTTGTAACTACTTGGCCTCCATGCTTTCCTGTTTTGTTATCCTCATCAATTATATCGTGAATAAAATTTGAGCTTCTGTATTCTGACATTATCTAACCTACCTATTCATAACTTTATTTTTTCATTAAATATTAACTTTATCTTCCAAATCTCGCAATTTAAAGCATATTTCTAGATGATTATACCACAAAATAGTTTGCCCCGAAAGATTGCACTATATCATGTTGCTAGAATGTTGCTAACTCAGGATCAGCGGCTTTTGCAGGCCTTATATGGCTTACAACAAGAATAGGTCCTATATCGTCGTAAATTGGACTTTCCTGGAACGTCATCTTGCCGCGAACGACAAACCACTCTCCATGCTGATCAGGCTTAAGTCTTGAAATACATCCCGGTGCATATTCGCAAAAAATCGGTTGAAAAGATATATCCTCAACGCAGCATGTCATGACATGCCTTCCAATAGCAAAATTATCTAAATCTTCATTGCCTTCTTCTGTGCACAGTGCTCGTCCCTTGAGTTCAATAACTTTTCCATCGTAAATTTCTGGGCTATCAAGCATATCTCTCAAGAAGTATGCAAAATCATCATCTTCTATTTTAACAACATCTGCGTCTAAATCGTAAGGCGGAGGATCTGGGATATTATCCTGTTCAATAGTGCCATCCACATATTCATAGATTATCAAAGCTCTGTTGTTTGCTGCGCGAACTATTTTGTGATACTCTTCCATATCGAATTCACCCCTGACGGAACGATTGAAAAATATCATATCCGCAGTATTTAGTTTCTCGTATACGAGCTGCCTCATATTCTTATTATATGTAAGGAAGGTCTTGGATTCAAAAATTGCGGCTTGTTGAACCACATTCCACTCCGCAGGCAAACCATTTGCAAGCGTCTCTTTATCCCACATGCCGTTATATTCTATAAGTATCTGCTCTGCCCTATGTTTTTTCTGCAGCCAATCTAGATTTTTAGGATTAAAGTCCTTGCGATCATCTAAATATTCTAGGAATATATCCTGAGAAACAAACTTATCCTTCTGATACTGTGATAGCCCTTCTTCACAGATAATCACAAGTGTCCTCATATTTTCAACAAAATCATCACCCTCTAAGAGTTCTTGAATAAAGTTTGTTTTACCTCCATCAAGGAATCCATAAAATATAAATACAGGTATATCCATCTCTCTCCTTTTACATAAAAGTTTAATTCCAATCTATTATTTGTTCGTCTCAGATTAGTTATTTACCTTAAATAACTCCTTAATTTTGCCTTTATCAAGGTCGGTTCCAATGGCAACTATTCTACCAATTACATCTGCAGAACCTTTTCGAATTTCAAAATCTCCTGGCACCAAGTCGAAATGAAGCCATCCATCAGATGATTGCAAAATACCCTTCGCTCTTAAGATAGTGCCAAAACCCTCATCATTTTTCAAGGTTGAAAGCATTGATTCCAAATCTTTTTCTTCATAGGTTCTTGAAGTTTCTATGCCTATGCTATCAAAAACTTCGTCTGCATGATGATGTCCGTGACCGTGATGATCGTGATCGTGATGATGACCTTCGCAATGATTGTGGTCATGGTCATGATCGTGATGATGCTCTTCGCAATGATCGTGATGATGGTCGTGCTCGTGATGATGCTCTTCGCAATGATCGTGATGATGGTCGTGCTCGTGATGATGCTCTTCGCAATGATCGTGATGATGGTCATTGTCATGGTTATGGTCGTGTTCATGCTCTTCATGGTGGCAAATACCGTGCTCATGATCACAATCTGCATGATTAACCTCATATGTCAATTTTTCCAAGGCTTTTTCAAGAGCAGACCCTTCTTCCATAGTCTTTAAAATTACTGAACCGTCCAGTTCATCCCAGTCAGTAGTTATAACAGGAGCCTCCTTGTTGAGTTCTCTTATTTTCTTAACTGCCGTATCTATTTGCTGTCCATCTAAATCCTGCGCATGGCTAATAATAACCGTATTTGCATGCTCAACCTGATTATTATAGAATTCGCCGAAATTCTTTGCATACATTTCATATCTTCTGCCATCCACTATTGTTGTAAAACTATTCAAATGTATTCTCTCATCTTCGAGATTCTTAACTGCCAAAATAACGTCTGATAATTTACCCACACCTGAGGGCTCAATCAAAATTCGATCAGGCTTAAATTCATCAATAACTTTTTCGATAGCCTTTGAAAAATCACCCACAAGCGTACAACATATGCATCCCGAGTTCATCTCGTTAATTTCAATGCCAGCATCCTTTAAAAATCCGCCATCGATTCCTATTTCTCCAAATTCATTTTCTATTAAAACAATTTTCTCTCCATTATAAGCTTCCTGAATCAACTTTCTTATAAGGGTTGTTTTCCCAGCTCCGAGAAAACCCGAAAAAATATCTATATTAGTAATTTTGTTTTTCATCTCAATTCCTCCCTGTAAAACATTATACCTCTATATAAACCAAAATACCACATTATCAAAAAGATTTTTTCCAAGAAATGGAAAATTATTTTGTTGGACAACTATCACAAGAATTATGGTATAATTTATACGTTAAAGTTTGGTGCTCATTTTCAAGATTATCACATTTTGCACACTTTGCACACAAAAATTTGTAATTTGAAATTTAGGAGTATATATGAAAAAATTAATTGCTATTCTCATGACATTGGTTATTGCTTTTGCAATTTGTTCTTGCGGAAATAAGGATAAATATGCTGATAACACAACTGTCGTACTTACAAACACAAGTGATAATAAGAACATCACTATTAAATTTGAGCATAAGGGCGATAGTATAACGAAACTATCTCAGAAAGAAATTATTTCTTTTGATTCCCTTGGTGTTGGCAACGCGATGGACGCACAGGCGCTCCTAGAGCCGAAAATTGCTATGATCCCAACAATAGACGGCTATGAGAACAAAATAACTGTCAAGGACGATCATGTCGAGGAAACTGTAGATATAGACTTTAAAAAAATTGATTCTGACAAAATCAACGAAATCCCCGGACTGAACTTTGTAGGAGACGCAAAAGATACAATAAGCCTTGAAGAAACAATTAAGGAGTTGAAAAAATCTGGCTTTAAAGAAGTTGATGAGAAAAAATAAATTTGTTCCAAGCCTTTGGCTCATAGGATAAAAATCATTTTGTCTTTTTGTCGTTGCATTTGATAAGTTCTCGTATTACATATCCCCCTATCATGAGGCCCGCAATCGGCGGCACGTAACTCATGCTGCCCGGTGTTTTGGAGCCAGTTTTAATTGGCTCCTCCGTACTATACAAAGCGGCTACGTTCTCTATGCCCAACTCTCTTATTTTCTTTCGCATAATCTTCGCGAGCGGACACACCTTGGTATTACTTATATCATCAATCATGAATTTTTCAGGGTTCATCTTATTCCCTGCGCCCATGGCTGAAATTACAGGCACTCCAGCATCCTTTGCCGCGGCTATTATCGCAATCTTTCCTGCAATATTATCTATTGCATCAACCACGTAATCAAATCTCGAAAAAGCTCCAATGTTCTCGAATTGACCAGGAAGCACAAATTGTTTGAATGTAGATACCTTGCATTCAGGACAAATCGACAAAACTCTCTTCTTTGCGGCCTCTGTTTTGTCCTCTCCAATCGTGTCGTATGTAGCGATGACCTGTCTATTTATATTGCTCTCATCAACTCTATCCATGTCAACCAAAGTGAGTGCACCCACGCCTGCTCTAGCAAGTGCCTCCACTACAGATCCACCAACTCCGCCGAGTCCAAAAATCGCCACATGTGATCCGCCAAGTATTTCAAGAGCCTCGGCTCCAATCAGCATTTCCGTCCTATTCAGTCTCTCTTTTTTCCCCATAAACGTCTCTAACTCCCCATACCATTATCTCTATTAAGTTTACTGCATGTTTTGTATATCACGCTTGAGTTATAGCCCTTGCCGGCAAGATGTCTCGCGACACGAGCATAAACCTTTTCAGGCACCCTATCCGAAATTGAATATCCTGCCTTTTCAAGAACCTTTAACATTGCTTCGTTTGCACGCTCTTCCTCCGACAAAACAATCCGTCCTGTTATACCGTAATGTTCTTCTGTTTCCAAGCGATAGAGTGCGTCTTCGATACAAAAATCACTTACACCGAGGGAGTTCAGTTCTCGTTTTGCACGGTTAAAACTTCTTCCCTTTTGAAATGCATTTGCCAGAAACAAAACAGCATACTCCTCATCATTTATATATCCGTCTGATTTGAGCGATTGAACGACTTCTTTAATATCGTCCTCTGAAAACTCCAATTCCAATAGATGTTTGATAACCTCTTTTTCCGTTCTCATTCGCCGCGATACAAATTTCGCTCCTTCAGCATAGGCTGTTCGCCCAGAAGATTTATTGTCCATAGAGCACTCCATTCATAACTATGCAGAGACTCGCCCATAAATCATCGGCAAGTTTGTATGTGAAGAGCTTAAGGCTTTTACCTTGATACTCAACCTCTTCTAACAACTGAGAATCTCTGCCCACAGTCCCTGAAAAATCTTTATCATCTAAGAAAAACCCCTCCGCAACTGCTTTGCCCAAGGCCTCACGCCGTGTCCACAGCTTGAAAAAGGCATCAGTACCATATTCTCTAACAAAATTCTGCTCAGACTCTGAAAAGTATCTTTCAGTTATTTCTCGATATTTTACAGGCCTAACAAATTGAATATCAAAGCCAACTTCACTATATGAGATTGCACATCCCCATATGGTCTTTTTCGATTGATCTACATTGATATCTCCGTTGTTCATACGAGTCTTTACTGTGTGAGATATGGAGAATTTCAGATCGATATCCGAAAAATAGGGTTTGCCACTTCCACAATATTTAAGTTTTAACTTGGATTCAACATCCTGAGGATTTTCGTTCTCTTCATACTTGTTTCCATGGCTCAAAAATGAGATTTGCTGTTCGAATTTTCCCATATCAATAAAAAAAAGATCGAATGGTAGATATTTTGTCGCCTGTAATGTCAAATCCCTAGAAATCGGTATATTCTTTTGGTTTAGAAGCATCCATCTGAGCGCAGCCTTGTCTATTTTGTTGTCTGTCAATTCAACTATATAAATATCTCCAAGTTTGTTCATTTTCTTAAAATTCCCATAACAAAATAAAAATAGCGCCCACTCGGGCGCCGATATTATTTCTTAGCTAAGTTATCAAGAACTATCTTATATCCATCTGCTCCGTACACCAGGCATTTGTTGATTCTGCTTATCGTAGCAGTAGAAGCTTTGGTCTCCTGCTCAATCTCCTTATATGTGCACTTGTTATCCAGCATTTTGGCAACCTGCAGCCTCTGTGCAATGGAGTTAATCTCGTTGATTGTACATATATCTTCGAAAAATCTATAACACTCATCCACAGTCTTCAAAGAAAGGATACCCTCAAACAGTTCATCTATGTCATCTCTTTTAAATTTGGAATCATACGGCATATGTTCTACCTCCTTTTATCACACTAACTCAATGATAACATTTTTCTTAAAGGTTATCAACTGTTACAGTAAAATTTTAAAGCGTCTATCATTAACAATGAGTTATATTAATATGTAAGACATTATAGTTAGTAGGTTTGCCATATAAAAGAATTTAAAATCTATATTATTTTTTGGATTGCATTATTGCTTTAAAACTGTCTGCGCCATTTTCAGTTGATTATCAACACCCGCATTTACATCAAGATCGACCTTAACATCTGGTACAATTCCTTTTTTGTGTATCACCTTGCCCTTAGGTGAAAAATATCTCAGTACGGTCAGCTTAAGCGAAGAACCGTCTTTGAATTTTGTCGTCTCTTGCACGATACCCTTTCCGAAGGTTTTTGTGCCCACTATTTTGCCACCCTTATTATCCTTAATTGCAGCTGTCAAAATTTCAGAGGTAGAAGCTGTATTCTCATTAACGAGAACAACATATTTGATTTTTGTCGCTTTTTCATCGGAATTATAATATTTTCTCTTACCATTCACATCTTCCATGTATGTAATTGTACCTTCCTTGAGAAGTCTGTCCGCAATTTTAATACCTTCGTCTATATATCCACCACCGTTATCTCGAAGATCTATGATCATAGATTTTACACCCTGTTTTTCAAAGGCTGACAATTCAGTTTCAAATTCCTCTGACGTACCTTCCTCAAAGCTCTTTATCAGAATATATCCACTGCCATCGTCCAACACCTTCCCATATACAGTTTTTTCTTTGACGGTTTCCCTGGTCATAGTTGCATTGATTTCCTTATTATCCCTCCTCAAAACCAGTTCAACCTTAGTGCCATTTTTGCCGCGGATATGCTCAGACATTTCCTCAGATGTCTCATATAACTTGCCGTCCACCTTTAAGATTATATCGCCTGATTTGATTCCAGCGTTTTCCGCGGGACTGTTCTTAAATACCTCAGTTACCTGATATTCTCCATTGTCATTCTTCTGAAAACTTATTCCAATGCCTGAAAATTCTCCATTTAGGTAGCTTTCCCATGCCGCGGTTTCCTTTTTTGTCAGATATTCAGAGTATTCGTCTCCCAGTGAGGCAACAATTGCCTTTAACGCTGCATCCTTGGCCTTCTTATCGTCAAATTTGAAAATGCTCTTCTTATCTATCAAGTTCAAAATCTGTGGCAGATTTGAATATTCCTTTGAAATCGCCTTTATTACACCCTGTTCATCACCGCGAACTATGAACCAGTTACCAAGTTTTGCGCCTATGAACAGAGCCGTAATCGTAAAAATTACACCAAGTAAAAATGCAATCCATTGTTTATTAAAAAACTTTCTTTTTTCTTTCATATCAATAACTCATTCCTAATCTAAAGAAAATATTTTGTTTACATTCATTTGCGTAGAAACATTGCCATTCCATCTATTTAATGCGATGCTGCCAATTGCACGCACACGTGCGCCCTCTGAAAGTTCATCAACCGATCCCTGTTCAATGCCAAAACAAACACACGGGACAAATGAAGTTGAATTCTCTGACATGAGTTGAAAGCGCCTGTACTGCCCCTCGTTTCCCATAGATTTTAGATTGCTAATGATTCCCTCTACCGAAAACTTAGGTCTTTCGTTGCCCCTGCCACATGGTTCAAATAGCGACAGACTATCCGCAAAATCAATTGTAATATCTTCTGGTGCCAAGCTTAAATCCCAATTCCACTTTCTTGTCAGCAGCTCAGGGTTCTTGGAGAGTTCTTCGCTCATATACTTGTCAATGCCCTGGCGTAAATACAAAATATTTTTCTCCGCTATTGTAAACCCACATGCCGCCTTATGTCCACCAAAACTTTTGAACAAGTCAGAAAAATGCGATAATAATAGGTGTATATCGAGTCCATCTATGCTTCTGGACGTTCCCTTGTATAACTCATCCTCCGTCTTAGTTAAAATAGCAACTGGACGATGGAACTTTTCTTTCAAACGGCCTGCAACGATTCCAGTAACGCCCTCATGTGCATTATCAAGTTCAATTAAAATAAAGTTTGGGATTTTACCATCTTTTTTGTAGTCCTTCTTAATGATTTCTATACATCTCTCATAGATTTCATTTTGCAAATTTTTTCTCTGTATATTGCAATCCTTTACAATACGAACGATTTCAGAAATTTCATCCTCTGAATCGCTTCTGAAAAGTTTTACCCCAAGTCCTGCAGACTTAATCCTACCAACTGCATTGATATGGGGAGCAATTCCAAATGCAACATTAAAGGCACTAACTTCTCCTAACTTTAATCCAATTTCTTCTACTAAGGTTTTCAATTGCTTTCTGCTAGCAGAGTTCACCTTCATAAGACCGTATTTAACCAATGTCCTATTTTCATCTACTAAAGGCATTACGTCGGCAATGGTTCCTACCGCAACAAGATCTAGAGTATCGTTATATGTGTGCGAATCCATGCCAATTGTTCTTGCAACAGCTTGAGCGAGTTTAAATGCCACCCCGCATCCAGCCAAACCCTTAAACGGATAATTACAGTCAGGCTGATTTGGATTTATTACAGGACAATTAGGGAGTCTCTCTTCATCTGCACGGTGGTGGTCGGTTACCAAAATCTGAAGTCCCAAACTTTTGCCATAATCAACTTCTTCTCTTGAAACACTTCCACAATCAACTGTTATGACAAGAGCTGCTCCTGATTCACTGATTTTCTTCATTGCTGCTTTGTTAAGTCCATAGCCTTCATCAAATCTTGACGGTATGTAATAGCTTAGGTTTGATGTCATATTTGAGAGAAACTCAAGGAGGATTGATGTTGAAGTCACGCCATCGGCATCGTAATCTCCGTATATACAGATTCTCTCTTCGTTTTCAACCGCTGACAATACTAAATCCACCCCCTCTGCCATGTTGAGCAAAAGGAATGGATCATATGTCTTTTGTGGTCTCATCGAAAGAAATTCCGCGATTTCTTTTTCTGACCTGTAGCCTCGATCATGTAAAAGGTCGATAACTATAGGGTTTATTTGCTCTATATTAAAATTCTTTTGCATATCCTAAATCAAATCAAATTTCAGTTATTTCTACAGGTATCCCATAGGGTTAACGTGTCTACCATTAACTCTTACTTCAAAGTGGCAGTGTGGGCCCGTTGACCATCCTGTGCTTCCAGAATAAGCGACTACCTGACCTTTGCTGACACTCTGTCCCTGAGATACTGCAAGACTTGAGTTATGTGCATATAGTGTAGAAATTCCGTTTCCATGATAAATTGTTAGATAGTTGCCATAGCCTCTAGGCATCCATCCTGTCAGGAGTACTGTTCCGCTATCAGCAGCGTGAACTGGTGTTCCAGTTGGTACTGGAATATCTATACCTGTATGGAAGTCCCCAAACATAGGTCTATATCCATATGTACTGCTTATAGATCCTCTTACCGGCCAACCTAGCTGACCTGTTCCGGCTGTATATCCAGAATTAGGAGCGGCTGAAGTGCTTGAGTTCCCCTGCCCAGCTGCATTCTGTCTAGCCCTCTCAGCAGCTTCTGCTTGCATCTTCGCCTCAATAGCTGCCTGTGCACTGGCGATTTCGTTACCAATCTGTTCTGCTTCTGCTTGATACTGCTTAAGTTTCTTTTCAATCACAGATCGCTCTTCTTCAAGAGACTTCTTAGCCTCAATAGACTCTTGCTTTTTAGCAGTCAATGCTTTCTCTTCTTCCTTGAGCCTATGCTGTATGCTTTCAAGTTTTGCCTGATCTTTTTTTACAGAAGATATCGCTGCTTTGTCACTTCTATATATTTTTTGCATGAAGGACATATTTGAAATAAGCTCCGATACATTATTTGAATTTAGAATGACTTCTACAAAGCCAACCGACCCTTTTTTATAAATAGTCCTAAGCCTAACTTCTAAATTTTCTGTTTTCTTTTTGAGTTCTGCTTCCTTCTTATCGATTTCTTGATGTGTGGATTGGATCTTAGCAGACTGATCCCTGATTGAGGCTTCGATTGCTTCAAGTTCCTGAGCCTTCTTCATTATCCTTTGAGTTACTTCCTTCTCCTGTTCCTTAGTCTTTGATTTTTTCTCATTGACGTCTTTGAGCTGATTCTTTTGCTCTTGAATGGTAACAGCATCAGCATTTTTAATAACTCCAGGATATACCATCACAGTGCTTGCAACAGTAAAGCACATAATAGCAATCATGAACCTCTTCCAATTTTTAGTATTCACCATTTTTTTACCCAACATTTGCAATATCCCCCTTAAGATACCAAATTGCAATCTATAATAAATCTTAAAACACTTATTTGTCTAGGAATTTTCTCATTGAAATAATACTTCCGCATACGCCTACGCTTACGCCGATTGCCATGAATATGATTAAAAGATTCCATACCATATATCCAGCTGGCACGAGCGGAGACGACAAAATAACTATGACTTCTTCGCCAATTATTGACTCTACTTTGTCATATATAAGCCATGTTAAGCCTGCTGCTATGAGCGAAGATATAATCCCCATCATAGCGCCTTCAACGACAAATGGTCCCCTTACAAACCAATTCGTTGCCCCTACATATTTCATTATGCTAATTTCTTTCGCTCTGTTTAGTACGGTCAGTTTAATCGTATTTGCGACAACTATTACAGAAACAATGATTAGGAATATCATGATTATCATGGCAGACAATTGAATAAATTCCGTTGCTCTAGTTAGTTTTTCAACAGTCTCCTTATAGTATTTAACGTCTTCAACGCCCTTAATAGAGGAGGCACTTTCTGTAATTTTCTCTGCAGTTTTGTTATCGTCTACTGTAATCAAAATAGAATCGGGCAGAGGATTATTTTCAAGTGTGTCAAGGAGGTAGCCGTTCTTGCCCCATCTCTGCTTCATGATTCTAAGTGCGTCTTCCTTTGTCCTATATTCTGTGCCTTTGACACCGCTATAGTTGTCTATTTTGTCAATGATCTTGTCGGCGTCTGCCTTGCTAACATCATCTTCGAGGTAAAGTTCAACATAATCAAAATCTTTTTCAACGACCTCTGTGAATAAATTTATATTAACAGAAACGACAAAAAACATTCCCAGGATTAACATCATTGCAGTGATGGCCAAAAGAGATGTGAATCCCATGGTTTTGTTTCTCCAGAACTGCTTTGACGACTGCTTGAAATAATAGATTAAATTACTCATCATCTTCGTCAAACGCTCCTATCTTACAAGTTTCACAAGACTCGTCATAACCATATATTCCAACATCATCTCGAACAATTTTACCATTCTCTATAGCAACTACTCTCTTTTCCATTTTGTCTACAATATTTTTCGAATGTGTAACCATAACAATTGTAGTTCCCGATTCGTTAATGCCTTCCAGAATATCCATTATATCCCAAGCAGTCTCAGGGTCCAGGTTTCCTGTTGGCTCGTCAGCTATCAATAGTTTTGGGTTGTTGATGATAGCTCTTGCAATTGCTACCCTCTGCTGTTCTCCTGCAGAAAGTTCATCAGGATATTTGTCTATTTTGTTGCCAATTCCTACTATATCAAGTACCTGTGGTACCCTTTTTTTAATTTGATCTTGACTACATCTGAAAATTTCCATGGCAAAAGCAACATTTTCATAGACCGTTTTCTTAGGCAAGAGCCTAAAATCCTGGAAAACTATGCCGATATTCTGCCTAAGGAGTGGGACTTCGTGGTTCTTAAGTTTTGTAACTTCTTTTCCGTTCACCAAAATAGACCCGGAATCCGCATTTATCTCCTTAAGAATAAGTTTAATAAACGTCGATTTCCCGGCACCACTTGGTCCAACTAAAAAAACAAAATCTCCTCTATTGATGGAGATAGAAACATCTTCTAACCCAACATTATCCCCGTAATATTTGGTTACATTTTCGAATTTTATCATTACCCAAATCCCCAAAATAATTTATTTTCAATATTGAGTTAATTTTAACATAATTTTTCGTAGATTCCAATAGAATAATATAAATTTCTTAAGAATTTTTAAGGTTTATTCATGCATCTACAATATCATCTGTGATAACATCCCATAAATTGTATAATAACATCCAAAGTTCAACTACATGCAACAAAAGAGATTACATTCTGAATAAAAAAAAGGGATAGTAAATCTAATTCGATATACCATCCCTTTTATAATCTTAAATTTATTTAGCTGCTATTCTTATTTTTCAACAACCATGGCAGTTCCCATACCGCCACCGATGCAAAGAGTAGCCAAACCTAGTTTAGCATCATCTCTCTTCTGCATTTCAAATAGAAGTGAAATCAAGATTCTAGCACCTGAAGCTCCAATTGGATGTCCAAGAGCGATTGCTCCACCGTTTACATTAAGCTTTTCAGGGTCGATTCCAAGGTCTCTTCCAACTGCAACTGACTGTGCAGCAAATGCTTCATTTGCTTCGATAAGGTCCATGTCCTCAATCTTGCAACCAGCCTTTTCGAGAGCTTTCTTGGATGAAGGCACAGGTCCAATTCCCATGATTGTAGGGTCAACACCTGCAGATGCATATCCCTTGATAGTTGCAAGAGGCTTGATTCCAAGTTCATCAGCTTTTTCCTTGCTCATTACAACAAGCGCTGCACCTGAGTCATTGATTCCGGATGCGTTAGCAGCTGTAACCACTCCGTCTTTCTTGAATGCAGGTCTTAGTTTAGCCATTTTCTCAACCGATGCACCAAATTTAGGGAATTCATCAGTATCAAATACGATAGGATCTCCCTTTCTCTGAGGAACTTCAACTGGAACGATCTCGTCCTTGAATTTTCCGCCCTTTACAGCAGCTTCTGCTTTATGCTGAGAGTTAACAGAGAACTCATCAAGTTCTTCTCTTGTTATTCCCCACTGCTCTGCGATATTCTCTGCAGTAATACCCATATGATAATTGTGGAATGCGTCAGTGAGTCCATCGTGAACCATCATGTCAATCATGCTGACATCGCCCATTCTTGCTCCCCATCTAGCCTTAGGAACTACATATCCTGCCATTGACATGTTTTCTGCACCACCTGCAACGACTATATCAGCATCTCCTGCTTTAATTATCTGTGCAGCAAGTTCAACAGCTCTAAGTCCTGAACCGCAAACCTTATTAATTGTCATAGCAGGAACTTCTATAGGTAGTCCAGCGTCCAGCGTCATCTGTCTCGCAATGTTCTGGCCTAATCCACCCTGAAGAACGTTACCCATAATAACTTCATCAACATCAGCGCCGTCAATACCTGCCCTCTTAAGAGCTTCCTTGATACAAATAGCACCCAATGTTCTTGCAGGTACAGTCTTAAGACTTCCGCCAAAGCTTCCGATAGGTGTTCTAGCTGCGCTCGCAATTACTACTTCTCTCATAAATTTTTCCTCCTAAAACTTTCTATTTACATATCCATAGATTAACATATCCGTTGATTTTATATTACTTTCTTCGAAATTAAAAATCAACTATTTTGTTTAAATTTCACCGAAAATTTTCTCACAAAAATTTCTGGTCTAAGGGATTCTTTCGCATGCCTAAGATTCTCAATCCCCATGTCTTCTTCCCTATTTATATATTTTACATCAGATGGCAAAAATTTGCAAAACTCACTTGCCACAATCTGATAGAGACCCCTGTATTCTGATCTTGCTTTCTCGAAATGAGCCACAGCCATGTCATCAGTCAACCTTTCACCCAGTGAGAACGCTACCAATTTCTCATCGACAAATATCCCTACGCTAAACATTCTTGGACTTTCAACGGATGTCATGCTCTCCGAAATTGCGTATTCTTCAGCCTTTAGGGTCTTCAAATCATCCGGATCCATTGTTTCAACTTTTTCTTCAAAATCATTTTCATCTGGATTCTTCTCGTCTACAAGGTCTCGCACTAGATTCATCACTATGTCAGTATCTTCTACTCTCAGCTTCCTAGCCTCATACTCATATGTCTTCTTGAAAAAGTTCATGTGATTCCTCTTCTTGTGAAGCGCACGCCCACTTAGAGTGATCATTTTTTCCTTGAGATACACATATTCATCTTCGTCCCTATTTTCTATAAACTCCACTTCACCCGGAAATGCTTCTTCAATTAATGGCAACATGTGCTCGGGTATCAGACCCATTCTAAATTCAAAACCTGCAGCCTCAAATCTATTTTGTGCATACAAAATAGCATCTCTAAGCTTGTCTATATCATATTCACCCGTAGATGTCATAGGCATTGAAAACACAGCCTTCGGATTCGCATCTCTACAGCTTGATCCTGAAAGAAGCAAGAGGCCCTCATACACCTCCCAATTCAGACAATACTCATTTCTCCACACATAATTTGCAAGAAGCGTATACCCGGCGCCCTCATATGGATAGCCCGTAAAATATGAATCGAGCAACGCTTTGTCATCGTCAGAAAGATCGTTAAAATTATTCTTAAAAATCTCCATATATCTGCTTATAAACTCTTCCTAAAATTTTATTTGATAATCCTCGAAATATCTTTAAATTCAGGGTCCTTATTCCCCATAATCATCTCAAAAAGGACGGCTTCAACCGTTACTAATTCAGCACCAGCCTGCTCCATCCTCGAAAGCGCGATAGCCTTATCATCAGCACTCCTTGACGAACAACAGTCCGCTATAAGCAGCACCCTATATCCTCTCTCAAGAAAATCAAGTGCCGTCTGCTGCACACAAATGTGAGTTTCAATTCCGCACAACAAAATAGTTTTCTTCGATGTAGCCTTGACGATGCCCTCGAAATCTGGGGCACCAAAAGCTGAGAAACTATCTTTTTCTACAAGGGTTACCTCGCCTAGATTTCCTTTTATCTCTTCAAAATTCTCAGTTCGGCCCAGTCCCTTCGGGTACTGCTCAGTTATAATAGCAGGGATGTTTAAAACGCCAATGCCCCGTGTAAGTCTGCTAATCTTATCTCTGAGTCTGTCAATCTCATCCATAACAGGCATTAGTTTTTCCTGATAATCTATTGCCACAAGAATCGAATCATCTCGATCTATTCTCAATTTTTTGTTTCCCATTTTTTCAACTCCTCCAAAACTTTATAATCTGTGTAGTCAAAGTGTAGCGGCGTTATGCTCGCATAGCCTGACTGCATTGCACATGCATCATACTCATTTCCTAAATCCGAAAAATCGCCTGGCTCTCCGTCAAGTTTATATGCGCCTGGGCCTTCGTCAACGTGCTCCCAAAATCTATCTCGAAAATATCTTGGTCCAAGTTTGGTGAACTTAACCCCTTTAATCTCTTCTTCTGGTAAATCTGGCACATTAATATTCAATATCATATTAGGTGTAATAAAGTCTTGCAATTTTTCAACATATTCTATCGCTATATTGCAGGCTCCCTCAAAATGCGTGCAGTGGTGGCCCGCTACCGATAATGCTACCGTCTTATATCCTGAAACCGCTGCTTCCTTTGCAGCGCCTACAGTTCCGCTATAAAGCGTGTCCTTTCCGACGTTACTTCCCATATTGATTCCAGCGAAAACCATATCTATATTGATGCCCAATTCTTCGCATTTCTGTAATCCAATTTTAACGCAATCAGCAGGAGTACCACTTGTTTCCCACGCAAGCTTTGCACCATCAACTTCGACCTCAGATACATATACAGTGCCATTTAAAGATATGCTCTGACTATTTCCGCTTCGCTGTCCATCCGGTGCACAAACGTACACATTCACACCTTCCTGGGCTGAGAGTGCCTTGATCAAGGCGGTAATCCCCGCTGCCCTTATTCCATCATCATTACTAACCAAATAATTAATCAAATTTCATAACCTTTCCAATTGAATCGTGAATCGCTAAAGTTGCCCTATTATCGTACGCTGTCTGTGATTTATTAATCAGAACTAAATTTTTACCCCTAAAATAATTTATTAAGCCGGCTGCTGGATAAACAACTAAGCTTGTTCCGCCTACGATTAGTGTATCTGCCTTTGATATAGCATCTACGGCGCTATATATCACATCCTCATCAAGAGCTTCTTCGTACAAAACAACGTCTGGCTTAATAGTTCCTCCACATTTATTGCACACAGGTATGTAGCTACCGTCCTTTATGTCTTTGCTACTTCCACCTTTTAACACGTCTGTACCCCTGCAATTTGCAGGATTCATAATGTAATCCAAATCATAGGATGCGCCACAGTGTTCGCAAAAGTTTCTCAGCACGCTACCGTGCAGCTCGTAAACTGTTTTGTTGCCTGCCTTCTGATGAAGCCCATCGATATTTTGTGTAACGACGGCTTTTAGCTTGCCCATTTGTTCAAGTTTTGCAAGTGCTTTATGTGCATCATTTGGCTGTACATCCTGCCAAACTAGGTTTTCTTTGTAGTATTTAAAGAAAAGATTAGGGTTCTTCACATAAAAAGTATGGCTAATTAACATTTCTGGAGGATAGCCGTACACTTCCTTGGCATGGTAGAGTCCCTTTTCGGATCTGAAGTCCGGAATTCCGCTTTCTGTTGAAACACCAGCTCCACCAAAGAAAACAATGTTTGAACTTTTGTCTACTATTTCTCTGAGTCTATCATCCATTTCGTTAACATCCTCCTTTTTTTCTGCTATAATAACAGTATAGCACAAGTATTGGAGGAAAGTAACGTGAGAAAGAAAAAAATCGCCTTTGTGCTTGCCGGTGGCGGCTCTAAGGGAGCATATGAATGTGGTGCAATTATAGCCCTTAACAAGATGGGGATTAAGGCAGATATCGTCTGTGGGTCTTCGTCAGGTTCTCTTGTTGGAGCACTATATTGTCAAAACGAGCTTAAGGTCGCAGTGGATATGTTTTCAAAGCTTGAAACTGACGAGCTATTTGAAGTTGAAAGGGATGCAAGCCTCTTTGACTTTGCTAAGGCCTTTATTTTAAATAATGGTGCTGATCCAAAGGGTCTTAAAGACGGCATTAGGAAATATATAGATGAAAAGAAGATTCGAGATTCCAAAGTCGACTTTGGGCTAGTTACGGTAGAAATCCCAAGAATCAAGGCTCATAGGCTGTGGAAAGACGAGATACCTTACGGGAAAATTCAAGACTATGTTCTTGCCAGTGCATCTGCTTTTCCAATGATAAAGTATCACGTAATCGACGGAAAGAAATTTATAGATGGTGCATATGCAGATGTAATGCCTGTGCAGATGGCGATAGATCGGGGTGCAAATGTTGTTTATGCCATTGATCTTCTGGGGAATGGGATTGAAAGGAAGTTATCCCGCAGAAATAAATCCAAAGTCCTAATTATATCATCAAAGTGGGAGCTAGGATTTCCTCTTGACTTCGATGCGGACAGACAAAAATCAATGCTGAAAATGGGATTTCTTGATGCACAGAAGGCATTGGGTTTATATGAGGGCGACTATTTTTGCTTTGAAAAGGGCTCATTCAAAAACAAAACCGAACTTTTCGAAGCTGACTGCTGTGGCAGATTTTTCAATCTCAATCCAGCAAAGGTTTATAATAAGCGAAACTTCTTGAATGCTCTGAAAAAGGCGATCAAAGACTTTCAGGCAAACGGTGAGTTTGATGAAAACACTGCACTTGAAACACTTTCGACGATTTTTAAATCAAATTCTATTGATATGGTAGGAAGTGATACAGGGTATGGAAGTATCGTCCTTGCAATGGCAACCAACATGATTCGTGAAGGCAGAGACAGCATTATGTACAATGATGCTATCGGAGCCATATTTGATGAAACCTATGCTGCTGCGACTTACATTGTCGACAATAATTTGTATAAACCAACAAAACAACATAGCATTATCTACCGAGGCGCAAAACAGTTTGCTGGCAATAAATTGCGTAATTTCAATCTCAAGGCGTTACGTGATTATCTGAGCGGCAGATATTTTGTTTACAAAGTAAAGTCATTTTTCCACAAGTGATGCTTATGAAGTTTGAAATTTATTTGGGTTTATCTGGTCAGAAAATTCAATCCTTAATGAAATCGGCAGGTGCTTATGAATAGTTTAGTAAAAGAAGCAAAATCAGCAAGAGTCGGACTTGTGCTTGGCGGTGGCGGATCAAGGGGCGCCTACGAATGCGGAGTTATCAAGGCGCTAGATCAACTTGGAATCAAAGCAGATGTTGTTGTAGGAACATCTGTGGGTTCGCTAATAGGTGCTTGTTATGTCCAAAATGACGTAGAGTCAGCGATTGAAATGTGGCTTCAGATGGAAACCGATACTATTTTTGAAATTTGCAGTGACCCTAGCAGCATAGATTATTTTAGAGAATTTATAAGACATGGTGGAGCAAGTTCAGCACCTCTTAGACAAGAGCTTGATGTTTATATGGATGAGGAAAAGATAAGAAAAAGCCCTATAGGATATGGGCTTGTAACGACAGAGTTCCCATCCATGAATCCAAGGTACCTATGGAAAGAAGATATACCACACGGAAAACTCTTAGACTTTATGGCTGCCAGTTGTGCTGCATTTCCAGCAATTCACATGTATCAAATTGATGGGATTAACTATATCGACGGTGCCTACGCAAACAATCTCCCCGTCTTTATGGCCCGCGAAAAGGGTGCAAAATTTATTATAGCGGTTGAAATTGATAGGAAAGATTCTGATAAGGTTGAACCAGGCTCTGCAGACGAGACCTATCTTTTAATACGTCCTCAATTTGATCTAGGTTTCATGCTGAATTTTCAGATTGAAAACACTAAGAGAGCAATGATCCTTGGATATCTTGATGCCCTCAAGGCTTTTAAATTGCTTGACGGCGTCAAGTACACCTTTAAGCGTGGGGAATTTGAAGAAAACGAACTAATTCAGCTTGATTATCTCTGCGATATTTTGGGGGTCATACCTACCGAAGTGTATGACAAAAAATCGATCGATAACGCGCTCAGAATGCGTACTTCTGCTTTACGTTCCAACTACACAAAGGCTATCGAAAACAGGCTTTCTACTTTAGTGTCCCTTGCATCGTTTAAATCGCTTCGCAGCATTAGTCTGCGCGGGCACCTCGTACTCTACATCCTGGACAGCTTCAGAGAATATGGCCCAGATAGTATTTTTGCAACAAAACATCTTATGCGCATATTACCCGGTGAAATCAAGGCTGCGAGATACCTTTTTAACCACGGAATTAGTTAGTCTAACGCTTTCCAAGCCACCTATCAATCATCTTCTTAGTCAAGTCCTGAATCTGATTTTCTGGTAGTCTGGAATAATAGAAAATCATTGATTTCATCCCCTCGATTGGTATCAAATCATCTGAATGATATGCCAATATCCCCATATTTTCAGCGATTTCTTCCATTTCTTTCGACCCCATATCTGTTTTAATGCTCAAAATCACATATAAACCAGAGTCCGTTCTATCAGCCCTCACTGAATCATAACCATAAGTTTCAATCACTTTAATACATGCGGATAATTTTCTGCCGCAAAGATTCCTCAATTTCTTGATATTTGTATAATAATAACCAGATTCCATAAAATGTGCCAGTGCAAGTTGCTCGGTTTTTGAGCAGGTTTGTGTATAGCCTTCAAGTATAAAATCCAGCTTATTTGCAAGCTGTCTTGGCAAAATCATATAGCTAATTTTCACTGATGGAAATAATGTAGCCGAAAAACTCCCCAAATACAGAACATGTGAATCTTCTTCGTATTGTTCAAGACCCTGGAGCGAAGATATAGGTCTACCAAAATATCTTAGTTCACTATCATAATCGTCTTCAATAATTAGTCCATCATTAAAACTTGCCCATTTAAGCAACTCATATCTACTTGCAATCGGCATAACCGCTCCTGTAGGGAATTGGTTATTGGGGCATACATAGACAGCCGCCTTAGAATCTGGTAATTTTTCTATGTCAATACCCTGAGAAGAGACAGGTATTTTGTTGAGAATATATCCTTGGTCCTCGAATATTTTGTTGACAGGTTGATATCCCGGGTCTTCGGTGCAAACCAGATGTATTCCAATATGCCTTAAAAGTCGTCCAATGTGAGCAGTAAGCTGCTGAGTGCCGGCACCTACAACAACTTGGTTTGGCTGGCATCTTACACCTCTGGAATTAAATACGTACTTGCTAATTTCATATCTCAGCGCTTCTTCGCCCTGTGGGTCACCCTCCTGCATAAGAAGGTCGGTCTCTTCATCGATTACACGCATCATCGATTTGCGCCACTTTTTAAAATCAAATGCGTCAGGGTCGGTGATATAGTTCCTCTTTGTTCTGTCTTGAGTCTTATTGTCTTTCTCTATTCCTTGGCTGCCGCTATCCGCAGACTTGCTCATCAGAGAAGTTTTGTTGATCATCACAGGACCTGGAATTTTAGCAACATAAAACCCGGATTGTGGCTTGCTTTCTATATATCCCTCAACAGAAAGCTGGTTGTACGCAAACTCGACAGTCGTTATGCTTAGGTTTAAGTCTCTAGCAATTCTTCTGAGCGCGGGGAGCTTCGCACCTTCTTCCATATTACCAGAGATAATTTCTGACCTAATATATTCGTAAAGCTGAATGTATAAAGGATTCGTGCGATCTCCTCTTTTAAATTCGACTGTAAAGGGTTTCATTTCATAAACCTCCCTGATTATCAAAAACGAGCGACAAAAGCCGCTCGTTTAAGTGCATTCAAATAATATTATAGTTTTGCCTGTGCAGCCGTAACCTTTGCAAGAGAAACAACCTCGTCTTCGTTGCAGCCTCTGGACAAATCATTCACAGGACTGTTAAGACCCTGTAGAACTGGACCAATCGCCTCAAATCCGCCAAATCTTTGACCTATTTTGTATCCTATATTACCAGCTTCAAGAGATGGGAATACAAATACGTTTGCATGTCCTGCAACCTTAGAGCCAGGTGCCTTCTTCTCCCCTACGCTTGGAACAAATGCCGCGTCAAACTGAAGTTCTCCATCAAGATCAAGATCAGGATTCATCTCGAGAGCTTTAGCTGTAGCATTTGCAACCTTGTCAACCAGTTCATGGCTTGCACTGCCCTTTGTTGAGAAAGACAGCATTGCAATCTTAGGGTCCATTCCAAACTGTTTTGCAGTCTTGTCGGAAGCGACAGCAATCTCTGCCAAGTCGTCTGAATTAGGGTCAATATTGATAGCGCAGTCTGCCATCAAGTACATTTCGTCATCTCTTAGCATAAAGAAAGCTCCGCTTGTCTTTGACATACCTGGAACTGTCTTGATTATCTGAAGTGCAGGTCTTACTGTATCTGCTGTAGTTCCAACTGCACCTGAAACAAGACCGTCTGCATATCCTTTATAAACCATCATTGTACCAAAATAGTTTGGTGTCAAGAGAATTTTCTTTGCGTCTTCCGGAACAACCTTTCCCTTTCTTCTTTCAACGAAAGCTTCACAAAGCTCGTCAAATTTGTCTGACTTCTCAATGTCTACAAATTCCAATGCAGAAAGATCAACTCCGATTTCCTTAGCCGTTGCTTCAACCTCAGATCTTTTCCCAAGCACAACAGGCACTATAACGCCTTCCTTTGCAAGCCTTGCACAAGCTCCCAGAATCCTCTTATCTTCGCCCTCCGGGAAAACAATTCTAGCGTTCTTTCCTTTGAGCTTTTCGGTAATATCTTTGATTAAATCCATTCTAAAATCCTCCAATCGTCTTTGTAAATTCAACCTAAAAAATATTTTATCACTTTTTGTGCTTATTATCTACCTTCCTCATACTGAAATCCTGAACTTTTTATCTTCGTTCCATCCTTAAGTTGGAAAAGTGCCTCCATATCTGGGTTTGCTTCTACAAGCTTAAGTCCACGTTCAGAGCCAAGCAAAAGAGCTGAAGTAGACATCGCGTCGCACTCCATAGAATGCCCTATTTTCGACAAAATAGTAACGCTGACCACATCTGTATCTATAGGCCAGCCTGTTGCAGGGTCCAAAATGTGATGATACTTCTCTCCATTGACCTCAAGATATCTTTCATATATCCCAGATGTTACTATTGTACTATTTCTCATTTTTACAATGCCAATCATATCTTTTCTTTCAGAGAAAGGCTTCTCAATAGCAACATTAAAAGGCTTATTTCCTGGCTTCTCACCGATTACAGTTATGTTCCCTCCAAGGTTAACAATTGCTGAAGTTACACCCTTATTTGACAGGAATTCCGAAATCTTATCACATATATATCCCTTGGCTACTCCACCCAAATCTATCTGAGAGCCTCTCCCTCCAGTTTTAATCAGGTTTTTCCCACCGTTACGGCTAGAAGTTTCAACATTCTTATAACCGACGGTTTCTAATGCTTTGTTGACCTCATCTTCTTTAGGAAGCTTACCTGAGCCATCTCTTTGGAAATCCCAAAGGTCTAACACTTTCCCCATAGTTATGTCAAACTTCCCAGCCGAAAGATCTCCGTACTTTATTCCTGTTTGAACTACATTGAATAGATCCTCAGAGGCTTCAATTTCGCCATCGTTATTTAGTTTCCAAAGCTCACTATTTTCAATCTGTCTTGAAAAAATTTTCTCGTATTTGTTTGCTTCTTTGTATGCCTCATCTATCACCTTAGTTGCGTTTTCCTTGCTCATATCCCTCATGTCCAGAATTGTTATGTTGCAAACTGTATCAAAAAAGAATGCTTCTTTTGAGATAGGTGCGTTTTGATTCTCTTCTGATTTCAGGTTTTCGTCATGCTTTACCGAGCATGCTGTCTGTGATATAATTATGATGATTATGAGTAATAATAATAAATTTAATTTCTTCATAAATACCTCAATTTTAAGGAAAGCCGACGTGGCTTTATTTTTGATTTTGCTCATCCTTGGGTTCAGTTCGGTTTTTTTGATATCAAACAGCGGCAAAGATGGTCAAAAAGTCTTGATTAAAACAGGTGGTGAAGTATACGGCAGCTATGACCTTAATAAAGATCAAACAATACATGTCGTTTACAATGGTCACCACAACAATATTACCATAAAGAACGGCAAAGTTTCAATGTCATTTTCTGATTGCCGTAATCAGAACTGTGTGCATCAGGGCAAAATTTCTAACACATCGCAGGCAATAATTTGCCTTCCGAATCAGGTAGTAGTAGAAATTATAGATAGTAAGAAAGATGGAGGTGATGATATAGATGTCATCTCAAATTAATAAGACTTCAAGCAGCAACGATCAGAGAGTCAGCGGTACTTCTAAGCTGGCAACTGCCGCAATGCTTTCCTGTCTTGCTCTAATATTCTCATATATAGAATTCCTTATTCCCATCGATTTGGGGATGCCAGGCATCAAATTGGGACTTGCGAATCTCCTTATAATTATTGCCCTATATGGGCTCAAATGGAAGTATGCTCTTGCAATTAACTTCGTACGAATCGTCCTTTCAGGGCTTCTATTTTCAGGGGTTTTCGGTGTAATTTATTCACTGTCCGGTGGGCTTTTGAGTTTCCTTGTCATGGTGTTATTGAAAAAGTCTGGAAAGTTTAGCATCGTCGGCGTCTCCATGGCTGGCGGAGTCTTTCATAATTTGGGGCAAATTACAGTGGCAGCACAGTTAGTCTCAAACAGCAAAATATTTTATTACTTTCCGGTTCTTCTCTTCTCGGGAATTGCTACCGGCATTATTATAGGTTTTTTCGCCTATTACCTTGCGGTCAAAATGCCGTCAACTCTTTTCCCAAACCTTAAACGAAATGTGCTAGTTTGAGTCACTTAATTTAGCCAATCCACTTAGATCCCATAAATTTAATCAATAAATTTGTGGACATAAACCAGAAATATATTCCTATGAAAAAAATGGAGGATAAAATGGACAAAAATAATAAAGAAATTTTCTCAAATCGCATAAAACAAATAAGGCAACTTATGGAAGATGCAAATATTGATGCATATCTAATACCAATGAGCGATCCTCACGGCTCTGAGATGCTCGATGCTCACTACCACGAAATTTCCTTCGTGACAGGATTTACAGGTTCTGCAGGCGATGTTTTGTTAACGAAAGACGAAGGTTTTCTGTGGACGGACAGCAGATATTTTCTGCAGGCCGCTGAACAACTGCCTCCCGAAATACAATTGATGAAACTCGGTTACGAAGATACTGAATTATATGACAGCCTTATCCATCGATATAATAAAATTGGTCTCATAAAAACTCTTGCTGTCGATATGGGTGTCTACACAACTACCGCTTTCTTAGCAGTATCAAACATTTCTGATTCAGCTAATTCATCAGACTCATCGTCAAATTGCGATTCTACACTTGAAATTAAGGACTATAATTTTGTCGACAAAACATGGGAAAATCGTCCGCCTGTGAAATCGAATCCTATCATTGACCTTGATATCAAAATATCGGGCGAATCAACCGATTCAAAGTTGTTAAGGGTGCAGGAAGAGATGAAAAAACATGGCGCAGACCACTATTTTGTATCGGCATTAGACGATGTAGCTTGGTTTTTCAATAAGCGTGGAAGTGACTTCGACGACAGTCCTTTGTTCTATGCGTACGCCCTCATATCTAACTCCGGGGCCAAGCTTTACACTCTAAGAGATGGCACTTACAGCGGCGTCTATGAGGATTTGCGCAGTTTAAATCCTAATGCTAAGTTAATCATTGATCCAGCGACCACACCATGCAGAGTTTTGGAATATGTCAGACACATAGCAAAGGTTATAGAAATTCCAAGTCCTATAGAGTCGCTCAAAGCAGTTAAAAACGAGGTTGAGCTTGAAGGTATGAGTCGTGCACATCTCCATGACGGGCTAGCGCTTACACGTTTTGTGCACTATTTAAAAACAAAATACAAGCCTTCGGAAAAGGTTTGTCGTGAGTCAGAACTCAGCGAAATTTTAACGAGATTCCGCAAAGATTCTCCAGAGTACCGCGGACACAGTTTCGAGCCAATTCTAGGGTTTGGGGAAAATGGTGCAGTTGTTCATTATTCATTTATGCACGGCAAAAATTCTGAGGTCATTGGGGGTTCACTCCTGCTTGCAGATACTGGTGGGCAATACCAAACCGGTACTACTGACGTTACGAGGACGATTGGCATTGGAGTAACAACAAAAGAAATGTCTAGAGCTTACACTGCGGTTTTGAAGGGTCATCTTGCCCTTGCTCGCACAAGATTTGCTAAGGACGAACCTGGTGCATCTCTCGATAAAATTCCCAAAGCAGAAATGGAAAAATTCGGATTCTCCTATGGTCATGGAACTGGCCACGGCGTAGGTCATATGCTCAACGTTCATGAAGGCCCTATTTCCATAAGTCCTAGGGGCAATTTGCCACTTGCGGCAGGAAATGTTGTTTCAAATGAACCAGGAGTTTATCTTGAAGGAAAGTTCGGCATCAGAATCGAGAATCTTATAGAAGTTTGCAGTGATAGCAGCGCAGATGAACTTTTCTTTAGAGATCTCACTCTTTGCCCTTATGATACTAATCTGATAGATAAGGACATGCTTAACGAATGTGAACTTAAACAAATTTCTGACTACCACCTACGAGTTTACAATGAACTACATGAATTTTCGGAAAAAGAGTGCCCTCAAATTTTAGGTGATACTAACTTCTGGAATTGGTTTAAAGAATTAGCTGATGCCTAAACTTTAATGCTTCTGATAAAAGATGTGGATAAGCCGGATAAAATCTGTCGCGTATTCTAAAAAAAAGAGAGTCGACTTCGACTCTCTTTTTAATATTGATTTGATTAAAATATAGGGTTGTACTACTCAATAATCTCAGTTACAACTCCCGAACCTACTGTTCTTCCGCCTTCCCTGATAGCAAATCTTAGTCCTTCTTCGATTGCTATTGGTGTGATAAGGTCAATTTCCATTGTTACGTTATCTCCAGGCATGCACATTTCTGTTCCTTCAGGTAACTTCAAATCTCCTGTTACGTCTGTTGTTCTGAAATAGAACTGTGGTCTGTATCCGTTGAAGAATGGTGTATGTCTTCCGCCCTCTTCCTTCTTTAGTACGTATACTTCGCCCTTGAACTTTGTATGTGGATGTATTGTTCCTGGTGCTGCTAGTACCTGTCCTCTTTCGATCTCATCTCTCTGTACTCCTCTTAGAAGTGCTCCGATGTTATCGCCTGTCTCTGCTTCATCTAGTAGCTTCCTGAACATTTCTATTCCTGTTACTACTACCTTCCTCTTTTCATCTGTTAGTCCGATGATTTCTACTTCATCCCCTACCTTAAGTGTTCCTCTCTCTACTCTTCCTGTAGCTACTGTTCCTCTTCCTGTAATTGAGAATACGTCCTCTACTGGCATTAGGAATGGCTGATCATTAGCTCTCTGTGGCTCTGGAATGTATGCATCGATCTCTTCAAATAACTCTACTATCTTGTCTCCCCACTCGCTTGATGGATCTTCTAGCGCCTTTAGTGCTGATCCTCTGACGATTGGTGTATCATCGCCTGGGAAGTCATACTCTGATAGTAGTTCTCTTACTTCCATCTCTACTAGGTCTAGTAGTTCTTCGTCGTCTACCATGTCACATTTATTTAGGAAAACTACGATGTATGGTACGCCTACCTGTCTTGATAGCAAGATGTGCTCTCTTGTCTGTGGCATTGGACCATCTGTTGCTGCTACTACTAGGATAGCTCCATCCATCTGTGCTGCACCTGTGATCATGTTCTTTACATAGTCTGCGTGTCCTGGGCAGTCTACGTGTGCATAGTGTCTATTTGGTGTCTCATACTCTACGTGTGATGTAGAGATTGTGATTCCTCTTTCTTTTTCCTCTGGTGCCTTGTCTATCTTGTCAAATTCTACCTTCTCGCCTAGTCCGTATCTGTTCTGTAGAGTTGTTGTGATAGCTGCTGTTAGAGTTGTCTTTCCGTGGTCTACGTGACCGATGGTACCGATGTTAATATGCGGTTTGGTTCTCTCAAACTTTTGCTTTGCCATTTTCGTCTCCTTTTTAAATATCTTAGTTACTTTATTTTTGGAGCTGTTGAGCAGGCTTGAACTGCCGAACCTCTTCCTTACCAAGGAAGTGCTCTACCTACTGAGCTACAACAGCCTATATTCACTTGCTTTAAAAGCAATGTGTAATCGTTGATATAGTACAATAAAAACAAAAAATTGTCAATAGACTTTTAGCAAGTCTCTCGCTGTCTAACTACCTCATAAACAGCCACTGCAACGGCGTTTGAAGCGTTCAAAGACGAAACCTTTCCCTTGAGAGGAATGGATGCAATATAGTCGCACTTTTCTCTTATCAAACGACTGATCCCATGTCCCTCATTCCCTACAACCAGAGCAATTGGGCCTTTGAGATTTTGTTCGTAATAAACTTTCTCGCCCATATCGAGTCCTACAATCCACACTCCCTTGTTTTTCAACTCATCAAGCGTTCTCGAAAGATTTTTTACTCTAACAACATTAACATATTCCGCAGCACCCGCCGCAACCTTCATAGCTATTGAATCTACACTCGCAGCGCGCCTCTCTGGTATTATTATCCCATGCACTCCTGCGCATTCGCCGGTCCTCAAAATCGCGCCTAGGTTGTGAGGGTCTTCTATTCCGTCCAAAATCAATATAAACGGCTCTTCGCCCTGCTTTTCTGCACTATCAAATACGTCATCTATATTAGAATATTCAAAAATTTGCCCCTTGGCAATGACGCCTTGGTGATTTTCACCTCCAGAAATCCTATCAAGGGTTTTCCTGTCGACAAACTCCACACGAAGTTTGGCCTCCTTCGCCATCCCAATTATTTTCCTCAGCGATCCAGCACCGCCGTCAAGCACAATTACCTTTTCAAGTTTTCTCCCCGCCTCAAGTGCTTCAATTACTGGATTTCGGCCAAAAATCAAATTGTCATCGCGCTCAGTCTTGATGCGGCCATTCGCTGGCTTTTGTCTATTTTGTGGTCTCATCTGCCATCTTCTCTCTTTCATAAAGAACATATTGATATTTTGTTCCCTGATATTCCTCTGCAGGAGCTCGCCATGTGATTTCAAGGTCTTCGATTTGGTCAAGGTCAACAAAATAGCGGTCAGCCGGAAGTTCCGCATCAATTTTGGTTATGTAAAACTTGTCACAATGTGGCATCATCTGTTTGTAAATTTCTGCGCCACCGATGATAAAAGTTTCATCGCTTTCGAGATTTCCAGATTTTATTAACTGTAAAACATCTTCGATTGAATGAAAAACCTCTGCACCAGGCACCTCAAAGTCTTTCGACCTTGTAAGTATGATATTTCTGCGATTCGGAAGTGGCTTACCGCCTGGAAGAGATTCAAGTGTTTTCCTCCCCATAATAACGGTCTTGCCAGTCGTCATCTTTTTGAAGTATTTGAGATCGCCCGGGAGATGAATCAAAAGATCGTTGTCTTTACCAATGGCCCACTTCCTATCGGCCGCTAATATTATATTCATTATATTTTTCTATACTCCTATAATACAAAACTATATCGCTATCGGAATGTTTGTAATTTGAGGTCCCTTCTGATAATTTTCAATTTTTATGTCATCAACTGTGAAATCATAAAAGTCTTTTACTTCAGGATTCAAACTGAATTTAGGTGCAGGATAGGTTTCCCTCTTAATAAGTTCCTTGATTAGCGGAATATGCCTGTCGTAAATGTGTGCATCTGAAATTACGTGAACAAGCTCTCCAGCTTCAAGTCCCGATACCTGTGCAAGCATGTGCAAAAGCACAGAATACTGAACAACATTCCAGTTATTCGCCGCCAATATATCCTGAGATCGCTGATTTAAAATTCCATTTAAAGTGTTTCCAGTAACATTAAATGTCATCGAATATGCACAAGGTTCTAAGCCCATCTCTGAAAGATCCTGGAAGTTGTAAATGTTCGTCATTATTCGCCTTGAATAGGGCGTATTTTTCAGCTGCCACAAAACATTATCGACCTGATCCATCTCACCTTGCGAGAATTTATATTTTCTCGCTAGCTGATAACCGTAGGCCTTGCCTATGGATCCGTTCTCATCAGCCCACTGGTCCCATATTTTGCTATTTAAATCGTTGATGTTGTTAGATTTTTTCTGCCAAATCCACAGAATCTCATCAACGCAGAGTTTGATTGCCGTCGGTCTTAGCGTAAGCGCCGGGAATTCCTCCCTTAGGTCATATCTATTGACTACGCCAAAAGTTTTGATAGTATGAGCAGGTGTTCCATCCTCCCACCTTGCTCTAACTGTCTGGCCTTCAGACGAAAAACCTTCATCAAGTATTTTTTGGCACATATTTATAAAAAGATTATCAGCTTTACTCATGTTCAAATTCTCCTAACCGACAATTTCAATCGCTTTGTTTATTATTTCTGCTAGTCTGTCATTTTGACCAACCATATATAAATAGCCTATGAGCGCTTCGAATCCAGTGGCCTCTTTATAGGTCATGGGTGAGGTATTCTTTGGCAGGGTATTGGTATGGCGATTTCTCCCCCTTTTATATGCGCCCTCTTCTTCATCCGTTAAAAACTCAGATGCTCTAAGTTTTGTTATTATCATCGACTGAGCCTTGGCAGACACGTATTTGGTGGCGGCTTTATGAAGTTTATCAACTTTGTAATTCCCGCTATTAATCAGATGTTCTCTGATATATACCTCGTAAACGCTGTCGCCCAGATATGCAAGAGTCGTTGCATTGATCTGCTGAACTTTGATTTTATCAGCGCAATTGCCATCTTGCGTATTTTGTTCAGCTGTATTTGAAGAGGCCTGCAATTCAGGTGATTGTCCGTGTTTTTGCATTAGTTAGTTTCCCTTATAATCTGCACTCCCTGAGGTGTATCTTTGAGGGTTATACCACGCGCAGCAAGTTCATCACGAATTTCGTCAGCTCGCTTAAAGTCCTTCGCCTTTCTTGCTTCCTGGCGCTCATTAACCATCTTCATTATATCCTCTCCGAAGTCTTCTTCCTCATCATCTTGAAGCAATCCAAGCACGGAGCAGAGTGCCATCATTTTCTCGAGAGCTTCTTTCGCAAAAGCCTTGCTAGAGCCATTTACGATTTCTTTATTTATAGCCGTGACCATCTGGAAAATTGCGGAAATTCCATCTGCTGTATTTAAGTCATCGTCCATTGACGATTTGAATTCATTTTCATAGATTTCCAGTTCTTTTAATGTATCCTGTTCAGACTTATCGAGCTCACCATCCTTGCCTTCTTTAATTTGGAAATTCAAATTCTCTCTGCATGTGTGAAGTCTCTCAAGTCCAGCCTTTGCTTGCTCCATGAGAGTATCACTGAAGTTTATAGGGCTCCTGTAATGACCTGAGAGCAGAAAGAATCTGATAACTTCACCAGAGTAGTCCTTTAGAATATCTCTAACAGTGAAGAAGTTGCCTTTAGACTTTGACATTTTCTCATTGTCAATTGTTATGTAACCGTTATGCATCCAGTAATTAGCAAATGGAACACCATTGCAGCACTCCGACTGAGCGATTTCGTTCTCGTGGTGCGGGAACTGCAGGTCCTGTCCTCCAGCATGGATGTCGATAGTGTCTCCGAGGTGAGTCTTTGACATTACAGAACATTCAATATGCCATCCAGGTCTTCCCATTCCCCATGGAGATTCCCACGCGATTTCATCCTCTGTTTTTCTTGCCTTCCAGAGAGCGAAATCAAGAGGATCATCCTTAACTTCTCCTATCGCGATTCGAGCGCCAGACTCCAAATCATCGATATTCTGACCTGAAAGCTTGCCGTATTCTGGGAATTTTCTCGTAGAAAAATACACGTCACCATCTCTCTCATATGCATACCCCTTATCAATAAGAGTCTTGATGAAGTCAATTATTTTGTCGATGTGATTTGACACCTGTGGATGAACGTCGGCCTTTCTTACGTTCAGGGCTTTTGCATCCTTAAAATATTCAGCAATATACTTCTTGCTTACCTCTGGAGCAGATGTGCCCTCTTCCCTAGCACGATTGATTATTTTGTCGTCAACATCTGTAAAGTTTTGGACAAACTTCACCTTATATCCTCTGTATTCAAGATAGTTTCTAAGTGTGTCAAATACGACAAAAGGTCTTGCATTCCCGATGTGGAAAAAGTTGTATACGGTCGGTCCGCAAACATATATGCTGACCTCGCCTTCCTTAATAGGCACAAATTCTTCCTTCTGCCTTGTCAGTGTATTATATATCTTCACTTTGCTCCTCCTTTGCTTCCTTTACAGCATCTACTGCCATACATTCAAGTTCTCCAAGTTGTGATTCTAAAGATTTGATTCTTCGTCTTAACGCTTTCATTTCCATGGCTATAGGATCTGGCAAGTTTATCTGATTCATATCGGCAGTGCTCGTCCCATAACGTTTCACAATTTGACCCGGTATTCCAACCACTGTGCATCCTGCCGGAATTTTCTTCAAAACAACCGAACCGGCCCCGATTCTTACATCATCGCCAACAGTGAATGGTCCAAGGACCTTTGCTCCCGAACTAATGATTACTCTGTTTCCAATCGTTGGATGTCTCTTGCCTTTTTCCTTGCCTGTCCCTCCGAGCGTAACTCCCTGATAAAGCGTAACATCATCCCCGATTTCAGTAGTTTCTCCTATAACGACCGCCATGCCGTGGTCAATGAAGCAGCGCCTTCCTATCTTAGCTCCAGGATGTATCTCAATTCCGGTGCCATTTCTTGCAGCCTGAGAAATAATTCTTCCCAGGAGTTTAAGCCCGTGATTATAGCACCAGTTAGCAGGTCTATGCCAGATGAGTGCCCATATACCCGGGTAGCACAAAAGAACCTCCATCCGACTTCTGGCTGCGGGATCTCTCTCCATTACTGCTTCTATATCTTCTTTAACTTCCCTGAAAAATTTCATACTAAAACTTGACGCCTCTCTTGCTGCCTCTTTATACTATCAATCTCTATCCTATTAATCTCTACAAAATCTGGTGGTATATAAAACGGCATTTATTATCGTAATATGTGCGAGTAAATATCCCACCCTCTGTCAGTTATTTTGTTACTCTGATGCTCTTAATAACAACATCCTCTATCGGTTTATCCGCATAATCCGTCGGAACTGAAACGATTTTCTGCGCCTCTTCCATTCCTTCCGTGATCTTTCCAAATGCTGCATATCCTCCATCAAGATGAGGTGCATCCGCAACCATTATAAAGAACTGTGAGCCCGCCGAGTCAGGATCCATCGCCCTTGCCATCGACAAAACACCAGTCGTATGCTTCAAATCATTTTTTACCCCATTTTGGGCAAATTCACCCTTTATCGTATATCCTGGACCTCCCATGCCTGTTCCTTCAGGACATCCACCCTGAATCATAAATCCTGGGATTACCCTGTGAAATGTCAGCCCATCATAAAATTTCTCGTTCGCGAGTTTCTCAAAATTCTCTACAGAAATCGGAGCAACGTCCTCATACAGTTCGCCCTTCATAACTCCGCCATTTTCCATTTCAATAATCACTTTTTTCATATTCTATCCTTCCTCATTTCTAAATTCTCATCTTATCAAAACCGCGCCTATAACGCCCGCTGCAACTATCAGCAAAAACGGGTTCACCTTCCATCTTCCGGCAAAAACAAGTGTGCCGAGCAGTATGCAAATTGAAGCCACGCTCAAATCTCCAACAAGTCCGCTTAGCATAAAATACCCTGCAGAAGCCACAAGGCCCACTGTTACCGGTCTCACGCCCGAAAGCGCACCCTGGACAATCTTGCTTTGTTTGAACTTCTCAACAAAATAGCTGACTGCCATTACCATAACAAATGAAGGCAAGGCTACACCGATTGTAGCTGCAAATGCACCTCCAAGAGCATCTGTATAATATCCGACATATGTTGCCGCATTTATTGCAAGCGGTCCTGGCGTAACCTGTGATATTGCAACGAGATTTCCAAATTCTTGTGGATCATCTATGCCAAATCCTTTTGCGGTCTGGAAGATTATAGGTAGCATCGCAAGCCCACCACCAAATCCAAAAAGTCCAATTTTGGAGAATGAAAGAAACAAATCAATCCAAATAGTCATCCGTTTTCTCCTTCTCACTCACATCGGTTTTTTCAATAAGTTTGATTGCAATGCCGATTGCACAACCCGCAAGAATAGCATAAACGGCGTTCATGCTCAAAACACCCACTGCAACAAAGGTTACAATTGCCATGATATAGTGCAAAACGCTTTTCAGTGCATTTCGTCCAACCTGGTATGTCGCCAATATTATCAATGCTGTTGCTACAGCTTTTATTCCCGAAATAGCTCCTTTTACGTATGGACTTCCTGAAACCTGCTCCAAAGCCTCTATCACAAGTATTATGGCAATAAAGCTCGGAGTTATCACTCCTATCGTAGCAATTAGTGATCCTATTGGTCCTTTTTGTCTATAACCAATATAGGTTGCCATATTTACAGCAATTACTCCCGGAAGGCCTTGACTTATACTTAGGCAGTCAAGCATTTCTTCCTCTGTAAGCCACTTTTTCTTGTTGACCATTTCGTCTTTTAAAAGAGGAATCATTGCCATTCCACCGCCTATGGTGAAAAGCCCAAGTTTTAAAAAAGTAATAAAAAGTTCTAAATACATTATTTCAAATATATGCGACCATCCGCTTCTTCAGATACGATCTGCGAGGCCGCTGCAACTGCCTGCTCAGCGGAGAGAGCTGTTTTGTCCTCATCACGTCTCAGTTTATATTCAACCTGTCCCTCGCCTGCGAGTTTTCCAACGGTAATTCTTATTGGAATTCCAAGGAGGTCGGCATCTTTAAACTTGACACCTGGTCTTTCGGCTCTATCATCGAGCAAGACTTCAACTCCCATACCCTGAAGGCTAGTGTAAATTGATTCTGCAAGTTCACTCTGAACGTCATCCTTTGGATTGATAAGAGTTATAATGCAGTGATATGGGGCAACTGAAATCGGCCAAATTATACCGTTTTCGTCGTGATGCTGTTCAACAACCGCTGCAAGAGTCCTTGTAACACCTATGCCATAGCAACCCATAACTATAGGTTTCTCTTTTTGGTTTTCATCTTTATAATAAGCGCCCATCGCTTCGGAATATTTGGTCCCAAGTTTGAATACCTGACCGACTTCAATGCCTCTAGCAGTCTTTACTGGCTTACCACAAACAGGGCATGGATCTCCCTCTCTCAAAGTTTTGAGGTCAACCAGAATATCCGCTTTATAATCTCTGCCATAGTTGACATTTTTTGTGTGATAGTTAGGCTTATTAGCCCCTGCAACAAGGTTTACCTGATCTGGAAGTTCACTGTCAACAACTACAATACAGTCGTGCAGTCCGATAGGTCCTGTAAATCCTCCGACACAGCCTGTCTCAGCCGACATTTCTTTCTCGTCAGCAAACTCAATTGCGTGCTCCGGAATATTCAAAGCATTGATTAGCTTTGTCATATTCAGCTCTCTATCGCCTCGAACGAATGCAGCAACATACTTGTCCTTATTGCCCTCTTCATCGTATGTGACAAAGAGCAGAGCTTTCATCGTCTTATCTTCTGTAATTCCGAGATATTTTGCAACTTCCTCAATGGTCTTAGAATCAGGTGTGTGAACATCCTCCAGAAGGAGAAAATCATTCTCGGATCCAGTAGGCTTCGCATCTACAGTCGCAGCTCTTTCAAGAGTCGCAGCCATATCACATGACTCGCAAAATGCTATCTCACTCTCTCCAACCTCAGAAATCGCAGTAAACTCATGAGAGTTGCTCCCTCCAATTGCACCACTGTCAGCCTCTACAGGTCTGCAATCGAGTCCACACCTTTTAAAAATCTTCTCGTAAGCATTGAACATCTTCTTGTAGCTCTCATCAAGTCCCGAATCATCTTTGTCAAAGGAATAGGCATCCTTCATGATAAATTCACGGCTTCTCATAAGTCCAAAACGAGGTCTTGCCTCATCACGGTATTTTGTTTGAATTTGATAGAGATTAACAGGTAGCTGCCTGTGCGAGGTAATGTCCGCCCTTGCAATGTCAGTAAATATCTCTTCGTGCGTTGGACCTAGGCAAAAGTCTCTGCCATTTCTGTCCTTAAGTCTCCAGAGCTCCGGCCCATAAGCATACCATCTGCCCGACTCTTCCCAGAGTTCAGCTGGTTGAACCGCAGACATCAAAATTTCCTGGCCGTCCTTAGCATCCATCTCCTGCCTTATGATGTCCTCAATCTTACGCACAGATCTATATCCCATGTTCATAAATCCATAAACACCTGAAACGAGTTTTCGAATCATACCCGTTCGCAGAAGCAAAATATGGCTCGCAAGTTCAGCTTCGCTTGGTACCTCTCTAAGTGTTTTAAGGTGCATCTCTGATAATCTCATAAATTTCTCCTCATCTATCTATTTTTCTTTAGTCTAGTTATTTTAAAAATTCCTATCATTAGGTCGGCAGATTGGCATTTCGCGAAATTCATTTCCACGAAGGTTTTGAGAGCAAAACAGTGGCGCTTGCAGCTATTCCTTCGCCCCTTCCCTCAAATCCGAGCCTTTCTGTCGTTGTTCCTTTAATGTTAATGCCATTTCTCGGGACGAGCACACCTTCCAAATTCTTTTTCATATCATCAATATATGGCCTTATCTTAGGTGCCTGGCAAATCACAGTGATATCAGCATTCTCGAGCGTGTAAAACTTTTTCTCCATCAGAGTGCTGACTCTCCTGAGTAGTTCAATGCTCGAAATCCCTTCGTAGTCAGCATTTGTATCAGGGAACAAAAGACCGATGTCGCCCTCTCCCATGGCTCCAAGAATTGCATCCATCAGTGCGTGAGTCAAAACATCCGCATCAGAATGGCCCAAAAGACCTTTTTCAAATGGTATTTCAACCCCACCGAGAATCAGTTTTCTATTTTCTGCAAACGCATGAACATCATATCCTGAACCAACGCAAACCGTCTTCGAAAGATCCTCAGGATTCGTGATTTTGACATTAGACTCCGAGCCGAGGACAGTGTGCACTGGTAATCCCATAAAATCCACCAGGCTCGCATCGTCTGTGCCAACAAAGCACTTTTCTTCAGCATTTTTGACTGCGCTCATGATAACTTCACCAGCAAACCCCTGTGGTGTCTGAACTGCCCTTAAATCCTCTCTATTCAGCGATCCGAACTTGACATCCCTTATTGTATCCTTAACTCTAATAGCAGGAACGACGGCGCCCTTTTCGAAAGTTTCTTTGATAACTCTTCTGTATAAATCCGGCGAAGCATTAGGCCTTGCAGCATCATGGATTAAAACTAGATATTTCTCAGGCTTATCTCTCAGGGCAAATCCGATTCCTCGAGAAGTGCTCTCTTGTCTGGAATCTCCACCCTCAATGACTGCAATATTCTTGCCTCGTTTCTCATTATTGGCGGCTATCTGAAATTTGTCCAAAACATAATCGTTATCTGAGGATTGCGTCCTCTCATCGTCCTCGGATTTTGTGTCACTTGAAGAATGAGCATTTGCTTTTTCAGCAATCTGCTCATGTGTCAATTCAACATATTCAGAGTTTGTAACAACAACAATCTCGTCTATTTCGTCCACTAGACCAGCAGTCAGAATCGATTTTTGTAGAGGTGACATGTCACCGAGGCCTTCCATCTTTATAAATTGTTTGGGAAGACTATATCCCAATCTCGTTCCACTGCCCGCAGCAGCGATTATAAGCGCTATCTTTCTGTCTCTATACATCTTGAATTTGGATTTTCCCCTCACAAATAACAGGGTGTTCTACTTCTTCAACCTTCCAAAAATCATTCTTCCAGCAGCAGTCTGCAAAACACTTGTTACACCAATATCTACAGTCTTGCCTATCTTTCCTCGTCCATCCTCAACGACAATCATAGTGCCATCATCCAGATATCCAATTGCCTGGCTGCTGTCCTTACCCTGTTTTACAAGATTAACCGTCATTTCCTCGCCTGGAATAACAACAGGTTTTAGCGTGTTGGCAAGTTCATTGATATTCAAGACTTCAACACCGTTTATAGTCGCAACCTTGTTCAAATTAAAATCATTTGTTACAACCTTACCACCAATAATCTGCGCAAGTTTTAGCAGTTTAACATCAACTTCTGGGATCTCTTTAATGGATTTTTCCGAATCGGTGTTGTAAATTTCTATGCCATAATCCACCTGTATTTTGTTCAGTATATCCAATCCTCTTCGCCCCCTCACTCTCTTGAGTGAATCCGACGAGTCAGCAATATGTCTGAGTTCTACAAGTACAAATTCTGGAATTACAACCTGCCCTTCAAGAAATCCAGTCTTCATGATTTCAGCAATCCTACCATCAATAATTACGCTAGTATCAAGAATCTTAGGCGTTCCCTCAGACTTTTTCTTACCCTTCGAGAAGAGTTTCTCTTCAAATGTCTTTCGAGGTAGCAAGAAACTGTCAACAATCTCTTTGCCCTTGCTCTTGGCGATAACCGTGCCAATATATCCAAAAAACATGTATGTTGCAATGGTTATTGCGGCGTAGAGATAATGATCGTCTATAATGGCTTCATAAATTTGGCTAACAAGAAGTGCTATAAGGAAACCTATTACAAGGCCCACTGTGCCCGTAATGATTGCATTTGCAGAGACACCTGCCAAGTCGCTTTCAATGTTGTCTGCCATTTTGACACTTCCTCTTCTAATTAGAGGTGTCAATCTGAAAAAAATAATTGCGAAAATAATTGCGAAAGATAATCCTGCTACATAAACTTCGCTTTTTGAAAACTTCTGAAAAACATCAACTCCAGCGGAATTGAGAAACTGTATGCAAAGCAGGAAGAGCCCGTAGCCCATGAAGGCACCAACAATAGTAAGCAATACTCTTAATAATTTTTTAATCATCCCTATTGAAAACCCCCTTTCTTTATAAATTTTATTAAATTCAACTCAAACTAATTAGTCTAATTTGTCTTATCAAGTCAATTCTTAGTCATATTGGGTATGTTTTTACTAATACTAATCTTCTTCGACTAAGTCCTCGTCATGCCAGTCAATCATAATCTGAGATTCAACTTTTGCGCTAACTTCATCCGCAGTTGCTCCTTCAACGAGTACAATCTCGCTTTCAAGAATCTGTCTCGCGTTTTTCAGCATTTTCTTTTCTCCAGTAGAAAGCTTCTTAACCCTGTCCACCCTAAGCAAGTTCCTGACAACTTCTGCGGTATTCAAAATATCACCAGTCTTCAAAAGGTCCATGTTTTCACGATATCTTCTGTTCCAGTTCTTAGGCATTGCGGAAGACTTGCCCGATAAAACATCATAAACCTGCTCCAGAAATTCCTCGCTGACTATATGTCTTATCCCCACTTCTTCACTTGAGGAAATAGGCACCATCACATCCAAATTTCCAACTGCGAGTTTGAGAACGTAGTAATCCTTCAGTTCACCCAAAGCCTCAATTTGGTCAATTCGCTCAATAATACCTGCCCCATGCATAGGGTAAAGAATTTTATCACCGATTTTAAACATTTTTACCTTCTTTCAACAAAAAATAATTCTCCTATGTATAGTATATATCCAGCCTGGTTTTTAGTCAAGAAAAAGAGGGTTTCTCAGCATTCTACAGTATTCTACTTATAGACCCTACAATTTATTAATAAAGCTTAATTTGTCTATGCGGGAGTAATAGAATTAAGGAGAACACTTAATCACTATTTTAGTGAAAACTCAATAAACTTAATGGTGAAAGAAGAGATATTAAAGATCAAAACTACAAGATGGAATAAAAAACATATTATGCCACGTAAATTATTCTTTATGATTGCGATTAGTCTTTAGCTGTGACAAAATATATGCGAATAAAAAGTGTGGCAAAACATATAAATTATTCGCAGAAAATGGGTGTGTGATATGATTATAGAAAGAAAGCAATATTTAGATGAACTGATTAAGAAAAAGGATAACGTAAGAATTAAAATTATCACAGGTATTAGAAGGTGTGGTAAGTCATATTTGTTGTTTGAACTATACAAGAATTATTTATTGGAAAATAATATAGCTGAAAACCAAATTATTGAAATGGCTCTCGATGACATCGAAAATAGTGGGTATAGAGATCTGTTTAAGCTCAATGAATATATAAAAAATAATATAAGTGGTGATAAAAGATATTATATTTTTATTGATGAGATACAATTTTCAAGGTCGGTAAAAAATCCATATATTGATGATGAGTATGAAAAGATTACTTTTGTTGATACATTACTTTCACTTATGAAACGAAAAAATCTTGATATTTATGTTACCGGAAGTAATTCAAAACTCCTTTCTAAAGACATTTTGACACAATTTTGAGATAGGGGAGATGAAATACATTTATATCCCTTACCATTTGCGGAGATGAGTAGCTGTTACGAGTATAAAGATAAAACATGGGAAGATTATGTCCTTTGTGGTGGAATGCCATTTGTACTTGAAATGGAAACTTTTGAGGAAAAGAGCAGATATTTGAAAGAACTATTTGAAGAAACCTATATTAAAGATATCATAGATCGAAATCAGATAAAAAACAGTGAGGAAGTATTAGAAGTTTTACTAGATTTTGTATCATTAGCAGTAGGCTCACTCACAAATCCACTTAAGCTATCTAATAGATATGCTTCGGAAAAAAAAGATAAATATATCAAATAATACTATTTCAAAGTATTTAACATATTTTTAAAAAGCCTATGTTTTGTATGCTGCTAAAAGATACGATATTAAAGGTCAAAATATTTTTCTACACCACTTAAATACTATTTCGCTGATATTGATCTTAGAGATGCAAGATTGAATTTTAGACAAGTTGAAGAAACGCATATTATGGAAAATATCATTTACAAGGACTTGTTAAGAAGGGGATTTAATGTTGATGTGGGCGTTGTGGAATATTTTCCTAATGTGGAGGGAAAAACAACAAGGGTACAATTAGAGGTTGATTTTGTTATTAACAGAGGAAATCTCAGATATTATATTCAATCAGCTTTTGCTATAAACAGCGAGGAAAAGAAAGAACAGGAAAGAAACTCTCTAAAACGAATTGACGATTCTTTTAAGAAAATTATTATTGTTAGAGATAATATAGTGCCAAGATACGATGAGTATGGAATTTACTACGTTGGAATCAGAGACTTTTTGCTAATGGACGATTTTCTTGAAGCATAATTGAATAAAATGACGCCCCATAAATGATTTCTTTATCAAAATCTCTTTGGAGCGTCATTCTATATTTTGTTATATTTGTATTTATATGCCAACGAAGTATAGCACCTATTGTCACTACGACGGATAAAACAAAAGCATCAACGAAATAAATGCACTAATCACAGCCAACGTGCCGGCATACGCAGTCACATCTAAGCTATCACAAATTTATTTTGTCAAACGTTTTTGGATAAATATAGTTATCATTCCAGATGATACAAGCATCGCCACCAGGGCAAGCAATATATCAACAGAATTATCTCCTGTCATAGGGCTTTTATTGTTTTTAGGAATAGTCTGTTTATCTGGAACTGGTGTTTTGTTGTCAGCATAGTGCGTGTTAGTAACCACAAATCCATCCTCGGCGTTACCTGTTATATGGACCTTGTAATTATCAACTTTTTCCTCATCTACAGTATAATTAATAGCTTTATCTTGATTTTTTCTTGGCAAGTCTGAAAAAACACCACTCCAATTGTTGCCTTCATTTAGGACAAGCTTTGCGCCTGTGTCCTTGCCGTCTGCTAACAGCTTAATCGTCACACTTTCAGGTCTATGCCTATATTTGTTGTCCTCATCCTTCCAAGATTTCTTTACATTCACATTGGTAGCTTCAGCTTCATTTATTAACTGTACTTTCTTTGTTGCCTGAAGTTTATTTTTGCCAGTTATAAGAGTCAAATCAAGAGGAGTATTTTCATCAAGCTCATCTAAGACTTTCTGATAAAACTCATCTGCTTCCTTTTCATTTTCAAAGACATAGATTTCAGTATCCTTGCCACCGTAAGCTAATACATCAACTATCAAATTCTTTTCTGGTAACGGCAAATCAACCCCTTCAGATTGTTTTTCTATCAATTTATACCTGAATATCTTGTTTTTATAATAATTAACAATTTGCTTTTCAGCTATCTTTTTATTATGTTTTTCTATGAAGCTGTACGCATCTTTAGCCGGGATTAAAGGCTTCTCTATTGTCTTTATATTGCCCTGTGCATCATATGTTTTGTTGATAGCAATCGGTCTTGTTGTCATTTTTAAAGTGTAGTTAACGGCAATGTTATTGCTTAGAGAGAACTCATTAACGACATCAAATGTGCCTTTTCTAAAATCCTCATATTCGTTTAAGAACTGAGAACCAAATTCGTAAGCCCCAAGGAAATCGTATAGGTGATCCTCTGAGTTATAATACTCCGTGCCAAAATTATTTTTCCAGCCCATGACACCATCTGTATCCGGGTCATCGCCCCACGAAAGCTTGTATTCGTCTTTCTTCAATTCATCAGCTTGGCTTTCATAATAGTCTTTTTGTTCTTCGGCAGTCATTCCTAATTCTGGATTGCTAAATTGTTTAGGGTCTAATTTGCCGACAGAAAAGCTTGATGTATTAGTTGAGGTTTCAATCCTACCCCATTCGTGGAGGAATGCATGGTTGAACAAAGCATAAGGCTGCTCGCTATCACTCCCGAATGCCCACGCAAGCTCGTTGAATTTTTTGTCTACATAATCATTTGAACTAAAAGGAACCTTGTATGAATGTTCAACAAGCCCAGGCACAACATCCACTGCACTTGGTTCTTTTGTTATCTCATCAATCTCATTACTCTTTAAGTATTTTTTATTCGCACTATTATCTGGCACAAGGTCAAAATTAAGTGTTCCGTTAACATCCTTGCTTTTCAAATTTTCTAGCTTAATAAGTTTAGTGTACCATGCCTGCTGAGGTACAATTTCAGAACATGAAACATTACCTCTAGCTGATTCAGCACTGGCAAATAAAGTTGATGTAGCAAAAATAACCGACAAGAATATTAAGAATAATTTTTTAAAATTCATGTTCCCCCTCCAGCTTGTATTTTGTTTCAGTTGATTGTTTTTATTTTATCAAACTCGCTTATGAAATTCAACACAAAATATTTGCGTGTCACATACTCTGTCCTATACGCCAAATTTTACGATTGTCGCAGTCATAGTCGAGGCGAATTCGGGACTTCCACCCGATAGAATGTGCACTCGCCGAGCGCGCCAGATAGCAAAATAGCACAGCGTTAATACTGTGCTACTTTGTTCCGAAACTGTGTTACTTTGTTTCAAAATATAACTTGCGATTTTAATCAGCTTTAATCAGTCATATGCTTCCTTACTCTTACGAGCATGCCCACGGATGCCATTCCCAAAAGAATCATCATCAATTCAAGAGTTGCAAAATCCGTATCTCCTGTATTTGGACTGGTATTTTTAGAATTCTTTTGTTTTGTATCAAATTCCACTTTTTTAGGTGTGAACTTCCATGTTCCTACAAAGTAAGCATCTTTTCCATCTATCGTCTTTTCTTTCTCGTCATAGCCTACAAAGGTCCATATTCCGTCCTTTGTTTCTACTGTTGTCTTTGCAGGTGCTGTTGGATTTACATTGCTTCCATCTTTCTTACCAGTCTGATTGCTAGGAAGTAGCTTCTTCACTTCGTCTGGTAATTCTTTGTTAGGGTCAGCGCTCTTAAACTCGTGCGTTACCTTGTAGGTTTTTGGCTCTGGGTCTTTCTCAAATACCCATGTTCCAACTACATGTTCGTCCTTGTTGTCTATTGTTACTTCGCCTCTGTCGTACTTCTCGAACTTCCATGTTCCCTTGTTTGCTTCATCTCTAAACTCAGCATCTTTTCCTTGTGGAACTGGTGATGTTA
>JRNA01000014.1 GCA_000758905.1 Clostridiales bacterium S5-A14a | reverse complement strand
AAAATGTCTGTCTGTCTGTCTGTCTGTCTGTCTGTCTGTCTGTCTGTCTGTCTGTCTGTCTGTGGCAGTGTATTTCAACTCAGGCCTCATGTCAAGCAACATTCTGACATCTCCTTAAAATTTTTTTAAATCATTAAGCCTGTGAGAATCCATCCCTGAAAATTAAAGGGAAAAGGCTTCAAATTTTCTCTTCAATTAATATTATAATAATTTTTTCAAAAGGTCAAGCATAATACAGAAAAGATCGTGTCAAGTTTGTAGTAATATCAGCATATGTGACAAAAATCATCTGATGCAAATTCAAGTTGTCCCTGTAATCCCAGTACTTCTTGAAAATCTATGTTTTGTATTTCTTTTGAAATTGTAATAATATTTCTATTCAAACGAGTGGCTATTTTTATTAAAAAGTCCATTAAAATAATGTATAAAAGCTAATCAATCAGCCTGGAGGCCAGGTTAACTTTCTCTTCCCAAGTATGTGGAAGTGCAAATGTTTCACAGTCTGGAAAGCATCATCGCCAGTATTTATTACCGTTCTATATCCGCCTTCAAGTCCGAGTTCCGCAGCAATGTCTTTGATCTTTAGCATTATATGACTTATGAGCTCAGAGTCGTCAGATGTTAACTCGTTAAGCGATTTGATGTGCTTCTTTGGGACGATGAGAACGTGAACGGGTGCCTGTGGCTCAATGTCATAAAAGCAGACCATCTGTTCATCCTCATACACCTTGTTTGAAGGAATTTCTCCCTCGGCAATCTTACAAAATAAACAATCACTCATGCCAGTTCTCCTTTCATTCCATCTTTATATATTTCCGTCAATTTCACATTGACAAATTCTCCAAAGGTCTTTTCACTATGAAGTGAGTCCATTATACCACTATCTTTTGAATTTATATAGACTCTAATGTAATTATCAGAATATCCTCTAATGTCTTTACCGTCCGCTTCTTCCAGCAAAACCTTCGCTATGGTGCCAATGTTTTTCTCAAAGAATTTTTTCTCTGCTTCCGCTGCAATTTTAGCGATTGCATCAGCACGCTGAGCGGACGTCTTTCCATCTACTTGGCTACTCATCTCAGCCGCCTTTGTGCCAGTTCTTTGGCTATATCTGAATGCATGAACCTTACAAAAATTCACCCTCTCAACTATATCAATGCTGTCCCGAAAATCTTCATCCGTCTCGCCCGGAAAGCCGCAGATAATATCCGTTGAAATTCCGTACAGCGGATCAAAGGCTCGGAGTATATCAACTATGGCTAAATACTCATTCCTATCGTAGCGTCGATTCATGCTTGCGAGTATTTTGTTGGAACCAGACTGTATGCTGAGGTGCAGATGGTGGCAGAGCTTTGGATACTCGAATAACTTCTTAACATAATTTGTGTCTATGACCGTCGGCTCAAGTGAGGATAACCTAATTCTAAAATCACCAGGTAGCTTGTCCAATCTCTCGATAAGGGGCGCAATACCTTCATATCCTAAATCTTCCCCATACAAGGCCGTATTGATGCCCGTCAAGACGATTTCCCTAAAACCACGGTCGATCAAAAGCCTCGCTTCCTCGACGATTTCCTCGATTTGCCTACTCCTCACAGGCCCCCTCGCGTATGGGATTATGCAGTACGAGCAAAACCTGTTACACCCTTCCTGTATTTTGATGTATGCCCTGGTCCTGCTATCCATGGACGTTACAATTCCATCGCTTTGATAGACTCTTAGTTTGTCGTAATCCAACACATGGCAATTCGATTTGCCGCTCGCAAAATTCTCCACATAATCAATGAGCTCGTGTTTTTTGTTTGTTCCAACGACGATGTCAACTCCTTCAATCGACGAAACCTCATCCGGCTTCATCTGCGCGTAACAGCCCGTAACCGCTACCAATCCATCGGGATTGACCTTCTTCGCCCTTCGGATAAACTGTCTGGACTTCCTGTCCGCCAAATTCGTCACAGTGCACGTGTTAATGACATATACATCTGCGAAATCGTTTTCATCTACAACAAAATAGCCGCGGCTCCTGAAGTTCTCCTTCATTGCCTCGGTTTCGTATTGATTAACTTTGCAGCCTAGAGTGTGAAAGGCTACCTTCATAGTTTGCTCCATTCTATTTTTAATTGATATATTCAATTGCTATCCTTAATTGATATAATTAATTGCTATATTTTATTCCTAAATTTAATCGTTATAACTCAAATGCGTACATTAGCATCGCGAGCGTCGCCGGGCCTGCCGTTTCAGTGCGCAAAATACTTTTGCCAAGTGAGACGGGTCTAATGCCTAACGACTCGAGTTTTTCAACCTCGTCCGTGCTGAATCCTCCTTCAGGTCCTATTAGAACTGCAATTCTCGGAATCTTCCCTGAAATTTTTTTCTCTCTACAGGCTTCCGTTAACAAAAAATCTTTGAGTGTTACATTTTCTTCATTTTCGTATGGGAAAATAACAAAATCAAATTCTGAAAAAATATTCAGTGCATCATTGAAAGTCAGATACTCGTGTACTATTGGAGTCCGCGGTGAAAGGCACTGCTTTACAGCCTCATCTGCGATTTTCTGCAGTCGGACTAATTTCTTTTCTTCCCGACCAGAAGGCTTGTTCACGCACCGATCCATATAAACGGGTGTGATAGCTGAAGCGCCGAGTTCTACAGACTTCCTCACTATCAGCTCAAGTTTTGGGCTCTTCGGCACACCTTGAAACAACTCGACATGATAAGAAAGTTCTCGCCCGTGTTTTTGCTTGTCAACGATTGAAAGAACTATTCCATCTTCTGAGATTTCCTCGATTCTACCGACATACTCCCACTCAGAACCATCGGACACAGGCACTTTATCCCCAACCTTGGCTCTTAGCACCTTAGATAAATGACGAATGTCTTCAGGTGAAGTGACCTGGATTTGTTTTTCGCCTACCTCATCCGGTTTTACATACAAAATATTCATATTCTCTAAGTTAATATTCGCTAAATTAAATTTCTATTATTTTTTTAATAAGCGTAAAAGTTTCAGGCTTGTCTTCTCCAATTTTGAAGGCTTTTCTTGCCTCGCTAACCGCTCTGTCCACTTTTTCTCTATTATTCCCACAAATAGTAGCCAGAGTATCGCCCACAGAAGCTTCTTGCCCGACTTTTTTCTCGATGTAGATTCCTGATGCGTAGTCAATTTCATCCTCCTTCTTTGCACGGCCTGCTCCCGTATGCTGCGAAGCTATACCTATTAGTCTTGCCTCTATGCTCTGAATATATCCCGATTTTTCGGCCTTGATATCAACTTTGTATTCAGCCTGAGGGAAAAGACTGTAATCATCAATTATTTTAGGATCAGCACCCTGTCTCTCGAGAAATTCTCTCATCTTCTTCAGTGCAGCTCCACTTTGGATTGCATCTTTTGCAAGTTCGAATCCTTCCTCTTTTGTTTTAGCTTTTCCGCCAAGGAAGATCATTATGCCAGCAAGTTTCTCTGTGAGTTCAGTTATATCCTCAGGGCCCTTACCCTTTAGAGTATCTATTGCTTCAATGACTTCAATTGAGTTTCCAACCGCACGTCCCAAAGGCTGATTCATATCAGAAATAACCGCCATTGTTTCCTTTCCGGCAGCCTTGCCGATTTTGCACATCATTGTGGCAAGTTCAGCCGCTTTCTCTTCATCCTCCATGAATGCACCCTCGCCGCACTTGACATCCAAAAGTATTTTGTCGGATCCGGCTGCAAGTTTCTTGCTCATAATTGATGATGATATGAGGCTGAGATTGTCGATGGTGGCAGTAACATCTCTTAGTGCATAAATTTTCTTATCCGCTGGCGTAAGGTGCCCTGACTGCCCGATTACTGCAATGCCTATCTCGTTAACCTGTTTTAGAAATTCTTCAGGTTCGAGAGTGGTTTTAAATCCTGGTATCGATTCCATCTTGTCGACAGTACCACCTGTGAAGCCGAGGCCTCTGCCGCTCATTTTAGCAATCGGCACACCGCATGCCGCAGCAATTGGTGCAACTATCAGTGTAACCTTATCTCCGACGCCTCCTGTAGAGTGCTTATCCACCTTGATCCCATTAATTGAATCCAGGTTAATCGTATCCCCAGAGAATCGCATTGCCTGGGTTAAATTGACGGTTTCTTCCTCATCCATTTTGTTTAGATATATTGCCATGAGAAGAGCCGATGCTTGATAATCTGGTATTTCTCCAGCGCTATAGCCGTCAACAAAATATTTGATTTCATCTTTAGTTAGTTTTTCGCCATCCCTCTTCTTTGTTATAATTTCAATCATATCAAGAGTTTCAATTTTGTCACTCATACATTCTCCCCTTATATTTTTCTTGCATTCCCTTTTTTGTATTTTTCTTCTAAGCTTTTTCCTATTTTTCCTTCTGAATCTCACCAAGGAAGCTCGTGCCGAGTTCTGTCGGCTTTGCCCCGAGAAACTCAGCCACTGTAGCACCTACATCAGCAAAGGTTTTCCTAACTCCCAGATTTTTACCTGGCTGAATCCATTTGCCCCATGCGAGAATTGGAATGTATTCCCTCGTGTGATCCGTTCCCTTGAACGTAGGGTCGTTACCGTGATCGGCCGTTAATATTAGCAAATCCTCATCTCCCATTTCCATGCAGATTTCGCCAATTCTGTCGTCAAAATCCATGATTGCCCTTCCATAGCCCTCAGGATTTCGCCTATGCCCGTATTCTGAGTCGAATTCAACCAAATTTGTGAATATTAAACCCTCGAAGTCCATCTTAATAGCTTCAATTGTTTTGTCGACACCATCCATATTACTCTTAGTATGCACAGAATCCGTTATGCCTTTCCCATTGAAAATATCCTTGATCTTGCCAATGGCATATACCTTTTTGCCGGCCGCTTTGATGTGGTCAAGAACAGTATCTTCTGGAGGTGTTACTGAATAATCGTGTCTGTCAGAAGTTCTCTTTCTCTTGCCATCTATGATTACATAAGGTCTTGCAATTACACGTCCGCACGCCCAGTCACCAACCAGCATCTCTCTCGCAATCTCACAAATTTCGTATAGCCTCTCAAGCGGAATAACATCCGTATTTGCTGCAATTTGGAATACGCTGTCTGCACTTGTATATACAATAGGTTTGCCGGTTTTTTCATGCTCAGGGCCCAGGTCTTCAATGATCTTCGTACCACTTGCAGGATAATTCCCGATTACTTCAACACCTATTTTTTTCTGGAAGGCATCAATGAATTCCTTCGGAAAACCGTTTGGATAAGTTTTAAAAGGAATTTTGGTTTCTATGCCAGCAATCTCCCAATGCCCCGTTGTCGTGTCCTTTCCTATGGATTTTTCCATGGACTTTCCGTATGCTCCTACCGGCTGTTCCTTCTCCTTCATTCCAGTAACTACACCATCGATGTTTCCAATTCCTAGTTCCTCAAGGTTTGGCACAAAAAAGCCAGGTGTCCCGGCGGCGGCGTGGTTGAAGGTATGTGCTCCGGTATCGCCAAATTTAGCCGCATCTGGCAATTCTCCAACGCCCATGCTATCCAATACTATTAAAATTGTCTTCTTCATATCTATAACCTCCGAATTCATTAAACACATTCACATTTTTTATTTTCACTTTTATTTGTTTTCATATTTTATTATCAATTTTTATTTTATTTTCACTGGATCCGCATTGATGTAATCAAGTGCCACCAGGCTGTATTCTACATTATCGATTATTCCCCTTATACAATTTCTTTGATCCTTCAATCCATGAAGGTGGCCATAAACACATTTTTCCACCTTGTTTCCTGAAAGCATCTCGGTAAACCCTGAGCCTGCCTTACTACTCGCAGGCGGATAGTGAATTGCCGCAATGATCGATGCATTCTCAGTGTCAGGCTTATTTTTCTTTTGATTAGCAACATCATCCAGCGACATTTTTAGCCTTAAAAGTTCTCTTTTGTATATTTTTTCATCATGCACATCGAAGTCCCTTGTTCCAGGGGTAATCCATCCGCGCGTTCCACAGATATATGCATTTTCTTTTTCTAAGTAAATTCCTTTGTTTTGTAGAAAATATATGTTTTCAAATAACGTATTGAGCTTATTTGTGGACGTCCACCAAAGATCGTGATTCCCCTTTGTTATGACCTTGAATCCAGGCAGTTTGCTTATCCATGTAAGATCGAGCATTGCCTCATCAAGTCGCAGTCCCCAAGAAATATCACCAACTATGATTACCGTGTCGTCCTCTTTAACCTTGGCAAGCCAATTCTCCTGGACTTGCAAATGATGTGCACGCCAATTAGGTCCAAAAATGTCCATAGGTTTGTCAATTCTCGGATCAAGTGAAAGATGTAAATCGCCAATAGCGTATATGCTCATTAAAATTTTTCTCCTCGATAGATAGTCTGATAATGGTTCCCGTGACTTTCTTCTGATAATTCTTCTCCTGCTGATAGTTCCTCTTCTGGCAGATCTTTTAGTACGTCTCGCGCCGCTTCATTTGCTTCCTCTTCAATATCCTTTTCAATACTCTTATCTGAATGATCTTCAAAATCACTGATTTTATCCAGTTTTCTTATCATCACGCGGGTTCTCACGCCTACCAGTTTCTCAAGTTCGTCCTGTGCCTTAAGAAGAGAGGTCTGCACACGTGCGAGTGTATTATCGAATTTCTGAAACTCTTCCTTAACCTCGGAAAGCACGCCCCATGCCTCGTTCGACTTTTTTTGAATAGCCAGAGTTTTGAATCCCATCTGCAGACTGCTAAGTAACGCGATAAATGTAGTAGGGCCAGCTATGCAGACCTTGTAATCTCTTTGCAAACTTTCGACCAAGCCTTGGTTCACAGCCTCAACATAAAGTCCTTCAAAAGGCAGGAACATGACCGCAAAATCCGTGGTATTCGGCGGGTCAATATACTTCTCTGAAATAGTCTTCGCCTCCAGCCTAAGTCTTTTTTTAAGGTTGCTAGACGCTTCACTTACTGCTATTTTGTCGCAGCTGTCGTACGCATCCACAAGATTCCCATACATATCGGCCGGAAATTTCGAGTCTATTGGAAGCATGACTCCCTCGGGAAGCCTTATAGCAAATTCCACCCTGTCCTTTGAGCCTAGCTTGGTTGCGACATTTTCTTCATACTGGCTAGGTGCTAGAATCTCTTCGAGGATCATTTTTAGCTGAAGCTCGCCGAGAATTCCGCGTGTCTTTACATTTGATAAAACCTTCTTTATGTCCTCCATCCCACGCGCCATGTTTTGCATCTCGCCTAGATTTTGGTAGACCATTTCCAGTCTCTGATTTAGTTCAAACAGTCTGCGCTCCTGTGCCTCAAGAGACTTGGTCTGCACTTCCATCGATGCAACCTGCGCCTTCGCATTCCTGTTCTGGAAATCTCCCATCATCTGAGAATAGCTCTTGATTCTTTCTGAGACGATTGCTCCTGTCTCTGTCTGCGAGCGCCTGATTTCCTCCCTGAGTTCAGGTACGATTTGTTCCCTAAGTTCAAGTGATAGCCTGAGTCTCATCTTTTCCAGTTCATCCTCATTCATTGCCTGATTTGAATTCTTGGAAATTATGCTTTTTAGCACAAAATAGTTGACAGTCAAAATGAGGACCGCAAAGATTACAATTGCAATAAGAGATGAGCTATCCATTCAGTTCCTCCATAGCCCTAAAGTAGCCGTCGAAACCTTCGCCGCTAATACTGTTTTGTGCAACCTCAGCAAACAGACTTTCCCTGCGATACTCCTCACGATTTTCGATGTCAGAAAGATGTACCTCGATTACAGGTATGCTTAAAGCCCTCAATGCATCGAGAATTGCAACAGATGTATAGCTATATCCTGCTCCGTTGATTATGATACCATCATAGAAATGATTTGATTCCTGAATTTTTTCGAGTATTTCGCCCTCATAATTGCTCTGGAACACCTCGATGCTCATATCCAATTCCTCAGCCTTGGATTCAATATCTGCTACAAGTTCATTATATGTCTTGGTTCCGTAGATTTCGGGTTCTCTTGTTCCCAAAAGATTCATATTAGGGCCATTGATCACAAGAACGCTCTTTTTAAAAGCCACATTATTATTAATATCAAAATCAGACCATGACTCATAAAGTTCAGCTCTTTCCTTATAGAGTGCATCGATGCCCTTGCCTTCAGAAATTGGTCTTCCATCCGTTGAAAGTTTATCCAAATCCCTCTTCACCCAAATTATTACACCATTTTGGCGCAGAAACTCAAGGTTCTCTGGCACCTCAACAACGCCCCCTCCGCATGCTATGACCTGTCCTGACTCTTTCGCAACTTCCTCATAGATATTACTTTCCATTATTCTGAATCGATCTTCGCCAAATTCATCGATGTAATCAGCTGGCGACTGCCCGAAACGCTGCTCAAATATCGCATCTGTGTCAATAAAAGGTAGCTGGTGAACATTGGCAATTCTCCTGCCCATAAAACTCTTGCCCGCACCCGGCATTCCGATGAGGCAGCGATTCAAAACCTTGCCGAGTACCTTGTCAATTACGTCCTCAATATCTCCGTCCTCAATTGAGCCACGACAAAATATTTCAGCAGACTTGCCAGCCTGTGCAACAAGCATTTCCAGTCCTGTAGCAGTTTTAAGACCCCTTTCTTCAGCTGCGAGAATGAGCTTTGTTCTGTACGGGTTATAAATAATATCCACTACAGCCTCAAGTTTATCAAAATTGCTGATATCAATAGGCATCTCCTTATTTGAAGGATACATTCCCACAGGTGTACAGTTTACCAGGACCTCGACATCCCTGTAATCATCAGGGTTTTCGTAGTTTATAGGGCCAGTTCTTGAAACAAGATAGATATTCGCAGCACCCAGATCTTTGCATACCGCCTCGCAAGTCTTTGCAGCACCACCTGTACCCAAAATCACGACCTTCTTGCCGAGGACGTCTATTTTGTTCTTTTCCAAAATATATTTGAATCCGAAATAATCAGTGTTATATCCTGTTAGAGTACCGTCGAGTTCACGTTTGATTGTGTTCACATTCCCAAGAGCAAAACACTCCGGTGAATGTTGTTGACACATTGAAAACACAAGTTCTTTGTATGGCATCGTAACGTTGAATCCATCATAGCTTAAGTCCTTTAGAATTTCTCCGAGTTTTTCCCTCTTGGTCGGGCATAGCCTGTATTCATAGTCTCCCCAAAAGCTGTGTACAAGCGGAGATAGGCTCCTGATCGGCTTTTCGCTTATCAACCCAAATGTGCCTGCCTTGATTATTGCCTCTTGAAATTCCTTGGATGCATCCAGTATAGCCCTGAAAACCATGGCGTCATTGATGTTGATCTTATTGAAAATTTCCTGTTCTCGATTTTCATCAAATACAGGGATATTATTTTTCTTTTTGTAGTGTGCAACATCTTCGAGAATATCTCGCCTTGCATCTAACAGTCTTGAAATTTCACTGTCAATCTTGTCAATTTTCCTTCTGCACTCCTTGATATCAGCCATTATGGTTCTCCTTATAATCAATGAATAAATCGTATAAAACAAGTGCTGTAGCCGCACGTATAACTGGTACTGTCCTAATCGCAACGGAAACATCGTGTCTTCCCTTGGTCCCGAACAAAACATTTTGCTGCGTTTTCAGGTTTACGCTTTTCTGCAGCTTTGAAATAGATGGGGTTGGCTTTACCGCTACATTAAAGCATAAATCTGTCCCAGTGGTTATTCCACCCAGGATTCCACCGCAGTTGTTTGACGTCAGGGTTACGCCGTGAAGATTTTCAGTTTTAGCATTTTCATGAGAAATTTCAGCCTCGTTGCAGTGCTCAGCCTCATCCAAATTTGCAGGCTTGGCGCCGGCTGAAATTTCGTTTGTCAAACAAAATTCATCGTTGTTTTCACTACCCTTCATATGGGCACCCTCAAATCCGCTCCCGAATTCTAGGCCCTTGACTGCCGGTATCGAAAAAATCATCTGTCCTAGTTTGCTTTCTACCTTATCGAAAATCGGCTCGCCCATTCCTGGGGGAAGTCCCTTTGCCTTGACCCAAATGATTCCGCCTAGGGAATCTCCTTCGTTCTTAGCGCTTTCAACTATGGTCGAGATCTCTGAGCAGAAGTTCTGGCTGCCGAAGGCCTCGGACGCCTTACAGCTGAGCTCGTGCCGCCCGAGGGACCTAAGCCCGGCGCTGAGCTCGATGCCTTCCCTTGCAAGGATTTGAAGGCATACGCCTCCTGCGACCGCAAGAGGCGCTGTAAGGCGTCCCGAGAGATGCCCACCTCCTACTATGTCCGCATACTCTCCCCATTTCACAAGTTGAGTAAAATCAGCATGCCCAGGTCTTATTATACCCTCATTCTTGGTATAATCATCCGAGTTGAATTTTTCATTTCGTATAATTACAGAAATCGGTGCACCATTAGCATGACAGCTTGAATAATCACTATCCATGATTACACCGCTGAGAAACTCAAGGTGCTCCTCTTCCTTTCTCGCCGTTGTCCCAGGAATATCAACACCCATGCGTTCTATCATAAGACAGTTGAGCTCGTTTAAATCAATTTTTGTTCCAGCCCTAATGCCCTCAAGTACAACACCTACAGCCGGCCCATGAGACTCTCCGAATATCGAAATCCTTATATTTTTACCTATTGAAGATGCCACTTAATATCCTTCCGTTTCCAAATTCTATGCCAGTCCGACTTTTCCATCCATTTCCGCATCCTTAAGGTCCTTGAAGAAAGAAGGATATGACTTGGATATAGACTCCCATCCATCAATGATAACCGGGCTTTTGGTGATGAGTGAAACTAATGCTGCCATCATTACCATTCTGTGGTCCTGAGTCATTATATAAATGAACTCACCCTCTGCCTTATCCTCAATACCACCTTCGATAATTATATCTCCATCTTCATATTCAAACTTGCCACCTACAGCCGAGATAATCTCCTCAATCCCCTTGATTCGATCGCTCTCCTTGTTCGCAAGCACATCTATACCCGAAAAACGTGTTTTGTTCTTTCTGGATAAGGCCAAAACAGCCAAATTTGGAACTAAGTCAGGTGTATCTGTACAATCAATGGTAACATCGCCTTCCTCATCCATCTGCTTGATAAAGTCTCTAACCTTGCTATCTCCCTGTATGGAATTGGTATTGATCCCCTGAAGAAAGAGAGGCTTCCCAGTTAACTTCTCAGCTATTAGCCAGAACGAAGCACTCGACCAGTCGCCTTCGATCTTATACTCTCCAGGGCCTCTATAAATTTGGTTCCCCATAATCGTATATGAAACAATTTCGTGGCTCTCGTGCTTTTTCGCAATGCTTATGCCAAAATCCTGCAAAATACTCAATGTCATATCGATATAAGACTTTGATATAACTGGCTTTTCAATTATCAGAGTGCTCTCATCCTCAAGGATTGGAAGTGCCATCATTAGTCCGCTCACAAACTGAGAACTCACATTGCCCTTAAGTCTGTATTCGCCCGGGTTGAGCTTGCCCCTTATGTTAATAACTCTTTTTTCGTCATCAAGCGTAACGGAGCATCCATTCTCCTTAAGTGTATTAACAAGTGCCATTATTGGCCTTCTATACAGCGACTCATCCATTACAAATTTGGCTCCAACTCCAAGAGCCCCTACAAGAGGTAACATAAACCTGAGAGTAGCTCCGCTGTCTCCAACTGGCAGTATCGGCACAAAGTCATTAACGCTGTGTTTCCTCATTTCCGCCTTCTTGATGGAAATCGTCATCGCTTGCAGCCTGTCAATTGACTCCTGAGTTGCCTTCATATCAGTGGAGAGTTCACCCTCGTGGAAGTTACCTTTAACAACCGTGCTTGCAATCCCCTGCAGACTTTCAAGAAAGGTGCAAATGCTGGCTCTATGAAAAATGGATTTTGATGCCAAAAGATTTATCGTTACGGACATAATCAGCCTCCTGTTTATAATGAAAATTACAATCTAAATTTTTATAAAATTATTTTCTTTACAATCCATTATATTATACCACAAAATAGCGAATTAGTATCTTGTAATCTATTTTTCTACGGTATATAATTATCTTATATTAATATGCATATATGTATTTTTATTATTTGAAAATTCAGCTTGAAAATGCTTGGAGGTGTTTCGAGATGTCTAAGATCAATAAATGGTTGAAAGATAACATGAAAATGATTATCTATACTCTTTTGATTATTTTGTGCACAAGCCTTATATTTCTTTCCTATATCACCATTAAAAATCAGCCACACAAACCTGAAGGCTTATATGCACCATTTGCTTATAATACATATTATGACGAATATTTTTCTTTTAGTAGCGATGGGCACTACATCATTTATAATCAGGAAGAAATTTTGTCTGAAGGCTCGTACTTTAAGCCTGAAAACGGCAAAGCTACGGATATCGAGGATGTATATCGATTAGAGGACAATGGGAAGTCTAAAGGTAGTAAGGATGCTTCTAATAACAGCCCTGCTTACTTATGTTTCTCAAAGGGAAAAATTTATATACTTGGATTTAAAGGAAATGATTATTCAGTGATTAAGGTAAGTCAAACATATACATTACCTCCGTTTAGTCATGATTAGGGATGCTATTCGGCTTAATTTTTCAACAAAAAAACCTTATTCACATAGTATTTGCTTGCAAAAGCCATGACCGCAGATGAACATATTCCTCTGGGGTCTTTTTCGTTGCACAAAATATTTTGCTGTCTTTGCATTAATATATTTTCTGTTGTTTCTTCTACGAGCTGGCAGAAATAATTATAAGACTCCTCAGGATTGTTTGCATCTATTGCAAGACTAATCAGCTGTGAGATTTCCTTTATGGTAAAGATGTCCTTTAAGACTGCTATTACAATGAGAGAAGCCAATGCTGTTTTGTCGTAACGCTTCTTTATCGGTGATTGAATAAATCCATGCTTCACGTAATTGTTGACCATTGTCTGCGTTATAATTCTTCCGTTTCTGTCGCAACCTAAGTATTCGCCTAAACTACTGTTTACCAATTCAAGCACCTGCTCGAGATATAGCGAAATATCAGGCAGTTCATCCCATTTAGGCAATACAACTATATATTCATTCATTTTAACTTTATTTTTCTTTTGCATAATTCACCCTATTTAATTATTGCTGTGTATGCCAACATGATTTCCGTATTTACAACATAATTTTCATGTTTTCAACATCATTTTCATATTTTCAGCACGAAATCAAAAATCTTAATGTTAATCAGTAATTATTATAGCCTGTAATTTTTTCATAGTCAACGCTTGACAGCGTTATTGTAATTGTATAACATAGTTATCATAACTAGGTTCGTTATAATGCAAATGAAAGTGCTATGATAATTTTCATGCAACTAATTCTAATATATAAAGAGGATACCAAATGAACGATAATATTAAAATCAGCAGAAAGCTGCCAAGGGTTAATGAATATGTGTATAAGGAGAATTTTAGAGATTTTATCGACTATTATTGTGATAAATACGCCGACGATATAGCTTTTATCATCAAAGAAAAACGTGAAACTAAGACTGTGTCAGCGCAGTATAGATATATCTCATTTCAACAATTTGCTAAAGAGATATACGCCTTTTCTGCATTTCTTTCTGCAAATTCATATCAAGAAGATCCGATTGCAATAATCGGTAAAAATTCTTACGGATGGTTTACAACCTACATGTCCATACTGACATATGGGAATATTGCGGTTCCTCTCGACAAGGATTTACCTGCGAGTGAAACCATCAGTTCGCTCGAAAGAAGCAAGGTGAAAACTTTAATTTATGATAAGGAAAAAGAAAAATTAATTGACGAACTTAGGGAACACTTCGGTGAAAGCATAAACTTTATATCAATGGAAGATATGCCATCTATGATTGAGGCCGGCTCAGAACTCATAAAGTCAGGTTACAGCAAACATCGCGAGAAAAACATAGACCCTCAGGCACTTGCCGTTATTTTGTTCACCTCCGGAACGACATCCGCTTCAAAGGCAGTAATGCTAAGCCAACAAAACATTCTGACCGTGTCATACGACTGTGTTACGACTGAAGATATAAGGCACGGCGATGTTAACATGGCTTTTCTACCCTACCACCATACCTTTGGCTCAGGCGGACAAATCGTTATGATAAACAGCGGGGCTACAACTGCTTTCTGCGATGGGCTTAAGTATGTACAGAAAAATTTGGTTGAATATGAGGTTTCTCTATTTGTCTGTGTGCCAATCTTGATTGAGGCCATTTATAAGAGGATAATTTCATCTGTCAAAAAGCAGGGCAAGGAAAAACAGTTTGCCGCTGCGCTTGCAATGTCCCGTGCTCTAAGGCGTGTCGGCATTGATATGAGGAGAAAAATATTCAAAGATATTATCAATCAGCTCGGTGGCAAACTCAGATTTATTATATCGGGGGCTTCGCCTCTTGATCCTGTTTGTTGGCGAAATCTCAATGATTTCGGCATAACCGTTGTTCAAGGTTTTGGTCTGACCGAAACTGCTCCGGTAGTTGCAGCTGAAGCAATCAAATACCAAAGGCAGAATTCCTGTGGCTTATCGATGCCTTCTGTAGATACTGCTCTCTGTGATGTAAATTCAGAGGGTGTAGGGGAATTGATAACCAGGGGTCCGAATGTAATGATAGGCTACATGGATAACGATGATGCAACAAAAGAGACTCTTGTCGATGGCTGGCTACATACTGGAGATCTGGCTAAAATCGATAAGGACGGATTTATATATATTCTAGGCAGAAAGAAAAACGTCATAGTTCTTAAAAATGGCAAGAACGTATATCCAGAAGAAATTGAAGCCTTAATACTAAATCTTCCATTTGTAAAAGAGGTCTTTGTCTTCGGTCAATCTAGAGAAGATGGCGCGGGAAGTACAGGTTCAAGGAGCATCAGCGGTAAAGGTAAAAATGACCTTGTAGTCACCGCTAAAATAGTTTACGATGCAGAATACTTTAAAACCCACTATGCTGCCGAGACGTTTGAGGATATAGAGAAACTAATTAAACTTGCGATTGATAAAATCAACGATGACATGCCGTCTTATAAAAATATCCGAAGATTAATTTTAACGGATCAGCCAATGGAGAAGACTACAACCGGCAAAATTAAGAGATACAAGAATAAAGAGCAGGCTTAGGCCTGCTCTTTTATTTTTCCTGCATTGCCACTAACTTTTATAGAATTTACGGCGTCATTTTTAACCTGCTATATTCTGGCACAGCTAGTTCTTTATATCGTTGATATACTCACAGAATCGTGATAAAATCAATTAAGAAAATAAGGAGGGAACTATGGCTGTTAGTTATAAAAAACTCTTACATCATATGATTGAAGAAGATATTTCTAATCAGGACTTAATGAGAATGAGCAATATTTCCGCCAATATTATTACGAAACTACGGGCGGGGCAATATATATCGTTAGAGAAAGTGGAAAGCATATGTACGGCTTTGCACTGCACGCCCAATGATATTTTGGAATTTATAGCGGAGGATGAAAAGTAATGGCAAATTTATCGCAACAGAAGCGCGAGCGCATGCTTGCACTCTTAAATAAAATTAAAGGAGAACATAAAGACGATGATGAAATGCTCGTTGCCCTAGGCGAGATCGAGAACGAGCTCAATTCAAAAAAATACGGTCTTGTCTGGGAAAAACACGAAGAAGAAGTTGAACGTATGATGCAAAATAATATACCCGTATTCACTGAAGTTGGAGATCTTGAAATTAATGCAACGAATCAGAATAACTATAACTTCCTGCTTGAAGGCGATAATCTGCATAGCCTAAAATTACTGGAAAAAACACATGCTGGCAAGATCGATGTCATCTATATTGATCCACCATACAACACGGGCAACAAAGATTTTATTTATGATGATGCGTTTGTCGATAAAATGGACGGCTATGCTCATTCTAAATGGCTATCTTTTATGAGTGAACGACTTGAGATTGCGAAAAGATTACTATCTGATGAAGGTGTTATCTTCATTTCAATTGATGATAATGAAATTGCACAGCTTAAGTTGTTATGTGATGAAATTTTTGGTATGGATAACTTTTTAGGTATCATTATTCAGAATAAACTTAATGCAAAAAATGATACATTAGATATACAAAAGAATCATGAGTACATAGTCACATATAGGAAGAAGTCAAGATTTATAAACGGAACCAAAGTGTTGCCAACATTAGTACGCAAGGAAAAAAAGTTGCGACCAGTATACGAGGAAAATGGCAGATACTACTATGTCAATGATTCTATCACTACACGTGGTGAGGGTGGCGTATTAAGTGCTCGTCCAAACCTTGGATACACTGTGTATTTTAATCCATCTACTGGGGTTAAAAAAGCAGTATCTGACTACGACATTTCTCTTGTTAAAGAATCTAATGATGAAAACATAATATACAAACACAGCTCTAACTTACTTAATGATGGTTATGTTGCCATTATACCTCCAAAAGTGCGTGGTAAATTGGGATGCTGGACGTGGTCTTTAGAAAAATTTAATGCAGAATCTGACAATATTGTAATAACAGGAAAAGCAGGTCGTTATTCAGTAAAAAAACGTACTTTCATTCCTGAAGAATCTGTTGAGAATATTTCTGGCAGCTTGTTCTATTCCTCTATTGAAGAAAGAAATTCAAGAAGTATTATCGAATACTCTACAAACGATGGCACGAATACTCTTTCAGCTGTGATGGGAAGGAATGCTACTTTTAGCAATCCTAAGAACTTGAGCATGATAAAATACCTGCTATCTATCTATTTAGGCAAAAATCCTACCATCCTCGACTTCTTCGCTGGCTCAGGCACCACTGCTCAAGCGGTTCTTGAACTAAACAAAGAAGACGGTGGTAATCGTAAGTTTATCCTCTGCACAAATAATGAAAATAATATCTGTGAAGAAGTTACCTATGAACGCATTAAGCGTGTGATTCTCGGTTATGCCGGTGTAGAAGGCATCCCTGGAAACCTCAAATATTTCAAGACTGATTTTATTGCCAAAGATGCAGACGATGTGAGTGAAGAACTCCTTTCTCACATCAAAGAAATGGTGGAACTGGAAAATGGCATCACGCTCGATAATAAGCACTATCTCATTGTTCTAAGTGATGAAGAAGCAGACAAACTTGCTAATAATTGGTCGGACTATGAAGATATAAAGGCAATTTACGTTTCTCATAATGTCCTATTTACGTCCGAACAGAATATACTCTTTAGTAACACGGATATTCATATTATTCCCGATTATTACTTCGAATATGAGCTGAAGGAGGTTGGTGAAACATGGTAAATCCCGGACTAACAATCAATCTATTTGAATTTCAAGAAAAAGCCGTAATCAATTTAATAGATTTAACTACTAAGTCGGATGCTAAAGAAACTGTAGTTATGCAAGCTCCTACTGGTTCAGGTAAAACAATCATTCTTATTGACTATGTTGATAAATATTTAAGTAATGTTGATAAGAAAACTGCTTTTATTTGGCTATGCCCAGGAAAAGGAGACCTTGAAGAGCAAAGTCGTAAAAAGATGCAGAAACTTTCTCCAGGTAGAAAGACACAGAATTTATTTGACGCACTCTTAGGGGGATTTCCTGAAAGTTCAACGACTTTCATAAACTGGGAGCTGGTTACTAAGAAGGGTAACACTGCTATTCGTGATAGTGAACGTAAAAATCTCTTCGACCGTATAGCGGAAGCACATCGCTCAGGTATAGAGTTTATTGTTATTATCGACGAGGAACACTCCAATAACACCGCAAAAGCCAGAACAATTATAGATGCTTTTTCTGCCAAACATACTATTCGTGTCAGTGCCACGGCTGTTGAAAACAAGCGATACGAGTTTTTTGAAATTGATGAATTAGACGTCATTGATGCAGGTCTTATTACAAAAGCACTCTATGTTAATGAGGGACTCAAGGAAAATCTCAACATTGATGATGACTATGATACCTTGCTTGATCTAGCTGATAGCAAGCGCAAGGAGATAGCTGGCAGGTATAAATCAATCGGTAAAACAATACGACCACTCGTGTTGATTCAGTTCCCAAACGGTAAGCCTGAATCGATTGGATCAGTAGAAGCAAAGCTTCAGTCCATGGGATACACGTATGAAAACGGTATGGTCAGCAAGTGGATGAGTGAAGATAAGAAAGACTTACCAGATAATCTAACTGAGAATGACGGTATTCCTGTTTTCCTTCTTATGAAACAGGCAATATCCACTGGCTGGGATTGTCCTCGTGCGAAAATACTCATAAAACTTCGTGAAGGCATGAGCGAATCCTTTGAAATACAAACCATCGGACGTATACGTCGTATGCCCGAAGCAAAACACTATGATGATGACTTGCTTGATTTTTGCTATGTTTATACTTTTGATGAGAAGTACAAGGAAGGACTACTCTCTTCAATGGATAAGGCCTACGAAACAAGACGTCTGTTTCTTAAGGATAAGTGCAAGACATTCAAGTTAGAAAAGCAAATTCGTGACCTTGACTTTAACGGTTTAGGTGAACGTGAAGTGTTACAAAAGATTTATGCTTTCCTTGTTAAAAAATACAACCTCACAAACGATAAGAAAGCAAACCTCACACGCCTAGAAGCTGCCGGCTATGTTTTGGGTAGTGAAATACTCGGTTCTGCTTTATATGGTAAGTTCATTAAAACAGCTTCCGTAGCCGAAGCTACCACCTACTATATGGTTAGAAAGCGTGTAGATACGCATAAGCACGGTATTGAACTTTTACATAGTGTCGATGCGATTAAAAGCATGATTGATATGTCAACTGCCAAAGTAAAAGTCATTCTGGAACGCTTATTCCGTAAAGGTGGTAATAATAAGCAAAAACTCATTAACCTTCCCACAGCCGACTTTTATGCTTTTGTTGTTAACAATGAACATCTTTTGAAAGAAGAATTTAGAGCTGTTACAGCTAAAATGTCTGTACAGCAAGAACTGAAGCTTGCGCCTAAAACGTCTACTTTCAAGATTCCTGAGCAAGATTTCTTTAAGTACGATCCGGGTGTCAAAAATGAAGTAGAATACCTCACCAATGCTTACCGTGAATACACTTCAGGATATTCAACAAGTATCATACGTTCAACGTCTGAGATGCTGTTTGAGAAGTATTGTGAATCATGTTCAGATATTGATTGGGTTTATAAAAACGGTGATACTGGTCAGCAATATTTCTCTATCGTTTATATCGATGGTTTGCAGCATCAATGGCTCTTCTATGCAGACTATATTGTCAAGAAGAAAGACGGTTCTATCTGGGTAATTGAAACCAAAGGTGGCGAAGCTAGAGGACAAGATAAGAACATTGACAGGCAGATTGAGAATAAGTTTAACGCTTTTAAGCGGTATGCTCAAGCTAAAAATCTTAATTGGGGTTTTGTGCGAGATAAAGATGGTGAGCTTTATATCAATAACACAGTATTTGCAGAAGATATGGCAGACGATAACTGGGTGCCGTTATCTGAGAAGTTTTAAGGAGGTTAATTATGAAACTGAAAAAATATCGAGTAACAAATTTCCGTTCTGTTGAGGATAGTGGCTGGATAGATTGTGATGATGTTACAACACTTGTAGGTGTTAATGAATCGGGGAAATCTAATCTTTTGTTAGCTTTATGGAAATTGAATCCAGCAAGGCAAGGCGATATAGATATCTTGCACGATATGCCTGTGTCAAAACTTAGTACATTGAGAGAAAAAACCTCAGAAATCGCTTTTATTTCTGCAGAATTTGTTCTTGATGATGAAACTAACAAGAAATTATCGCAGTATTTCCATTGCAAAAATATTCGCAACAATTCAGTCTTTGTTAATCGCTTTTACGATGGACATTACACTATTGATTTCCCAGGTGGGATGCCTGAATTTAATGATAGCATTGAGGATGAAATGGAATCTGATAGCGATTCAAAGGCAAAAAACCTTTTAGATAATTTGCAGGAAGAGATATTGAAGGGTTTGCCTAAATTTGTATACTACTCAAATTATGGAAATCTATCTTCTAAAATATATCTGCCTCACGTTGTTCGATGGCTTAACGGACAAACTGTTGAAGGTATTGAAGTTAATGAAGATCAGGTAAGAACTCTTAGGGTATTGTTTGATTTTGTGAATCTTAAACCTGAAGAAATTTTAGAATTAGGAAAAGATCCAAAAGAACTTGCTCATGAACGCTCCAGCTATGACTCAAATCCAAATCCAGAAGAAATCAAAAAAGCTGAAAAAGACAAAGAAGAACGAAGTATTTTGCTTCAATCTGCCTCGGGTAAATTAACAAAAGAATTTAAGGAATGGTGGAAACAAGGAGAGTATAATTTCCGCTTTGAAGCTGATGGTGATTATTTTAGAATATGGGTGTCTGATCAATTGAGACAAAATGAAGTCGCTTTGGAGCTTCGTAGCACTGGTTTACAGTGGTTTCTTAGCTTCTATTTAATTTTCCTTGTTGAAAGCCAAGAACAACACAAGGATGCAGTACTTCTGTTAGATGAAGCTGGATTAACGCTACATCCTCTTGCGCAGAAGGATTTATGCCGATTCTTTAATAGTTTGTCAAAAAAGAACCAGATTATTAACACTACACATTCCCCCTTTATCGTTGATACGAATAATATTGACCGCTGCAGAGTTGTGTATGCTAACGAGAAAGGATTTACAGTTGCATCAAGTAATTTGCGAGAATGTATAGGGAAATTAGGCGATCAGTCAATCTACGCTGTTCATGCAGCACTTGGATTAAGTGTATCTGATATCCTTTTTCAAGGTTGCCAAACAGTTATAGTTGAAGGGCCATCCGACCAATATTATTTGAGTGCAATTAAAAACTACCTTATTTCTGAAAAGTTATTGTCGCATAAGCAAGATATTGTTTTCGTGCCTTCAGGCGGTGTTCGGGGAGTTCCTGGGGTTGCTAGCTTGCTGACAGGCAAACAAGGAAAATTACCATATGTTATTTTAGATTCAGATAAAAGTGGACAGGATTCTAAGAAAAAGTTAGCGTCAAAGCTTTATGCAGACTCCCAAGAATCTATTATCGAAATTAAAGACTTATTAGATTATGAGAACTGTGAAGTTGAAGATTTGATTCCATATAAGCTGTTAGAAAAAGGTATATGGAACCTATTTAATACAGTAGAGGAAGCATTTGAAGATTCATATGATAATCAAAAACCAATAGTTCCTCAGATAAAAAACTTTGCCAATAATAACAATATCGCTCTACCTAAAGGCTGGAAGGTTGAACTAGCAAAGTCAGCAAAACGGAGATTGCTCAGCAAAAAAACGCCAAGTTTTGATAAAAAATATAAGGAGATGTGGCAAAAGCTATTTTGCATTTTGCAACAGTAACCGTTTCAAGTAGATATTTTTAGTTTTCTATGTTTTAATGATTATCCCTTCCTGGTGACTTGCTTTGCTTCCCAAACCATACGCTTCCTCAAGCATAGCTTGTGTGTATATATTGCTCAGTGTTTTATTCGAATAACTTTTAGGCATAATGTATAAAAATAATGTGTTTTAACAAGTACCACTGTAATCACCAAAAATAAGGAAAGCCTACTTCATGCAATGTGGACTAGGTAGGCTTTCTTATCTTCCCGCTTAATGGCTTTCAATCGGTTTTCTTTTTAATCCTTTACTGAACACTCCTTATACCTGTTCTTTTTTTATTACCTGACTTATCAGCAATATTTAGACATTCTATTATTTACTGTCATTATATTATGAACTATAATAGAGGCAATAGATATGCCTATAATACTTTGTACGCACTTTGTCGTAAAGACTTCTGTTAATAGCTGGCAGAACAAAAAAGTATATAGTAAATGCATTTTTTAAAGTAACAATAAGGACTTTAAGATGAGAGGTGGCAGCATTCATGGCTAAGAATTGTTCAATATGCGGAAAAAAACTAGGTTTCTTAGACGGTAAGATTGTTATATCAGATGGCGTGGTATGTACTCCTTGTTGGTCTAGTGCTGGATTAGATATGGGAATTCAATCATTGTATTCAGCAAAGAAAAGAACAACAAAACAACTTAAAGATATGATTGAGATAGAGATATTAAAAACAGAAGCAGAGAAATCAGGTTTAAAAAAGCCTCATGCCTCTGCTAAATCCAATTCTCAGCGCTTGAGAAACCCACAAAATATAGCTGAAAATATAAAAGCGGCCTCAGCAGCAAAAAAAGCAGGAAAAACGCCTCAAGAACAAAAACCTATAGACATTATGTTAGCTGTAGACAAGAAAAAAAGAGTAGATTTTTGCTGTGAGGGACAGCCTGTCATCAATTTTGACGATCTTGTTAATGGCAGAGAAATGATTATTGGAGATGGTTTTATTAATAACAATAGTAAAGCAGATCTACCAGAGGTTCGAATTGCTTGTGAATTTGATCCACCAATAATTGATACAGGTTTGATATATTATGAAGCAGGAACTTTTGCAGCTGGTCTACAAGGAAGATTTGAAATTGATGATCCACCGATAAATCTAGAAGAATACTCAAAAATTAAGAGAACTAGAAATGGAAAAGCTAGGTTCACATTGTTCATAGAGGAACAAGAAATTCACACTGAAGAGTGTCTTATGAAGGTTAAACCTGCTCCTGCAGATGACATGAAAAAACTTATGAATGCAGTAATGTATGAAGAAGAAAAGAATGCTTCAGGGCCTGTAAATGTATTCTTATATGCTACTAAAGATGGCCAATTTGAAATGGATTTGATGAGACATCCTGAATTGCTTTATTCTATGTATTCCAATGGTCAAGAGCAACTTATAGGGGATGTATTTGTTTCCAATGAATCTAACAAAGCACTAAAAAACATTCAATTCGAGGCAAAGTTTACTTCAAATATTTTATCTCCTATCAGCGTGTTTTTAGGAGATGTTCCTGCAGGAGAAAATATTTCGTTTGAAGTTGATGATCCAACAATCGATGTTGATAAACTTGAAATGCTTACAGAGATCGAGACTTGTACAGCAACATATAAACTCCTTGTTAACGGAAAGGTAGCAGCTGAATCAACAGGAAGAATTACTATTTGTCCATATAATCAGTGGAATGCGGCATTGATATTACTTCCAGCATATATGACACCTAACCACCCAAATATTATTTCTGTTTTGAAAAATGCCTCAAAATGGATGCTAGTAAATGGAATGAATCCATCTTTAGAAGGTTATCAGAGCGATGGTAAGCGAGTAGAACAAATGATTGGAGCTGTTTATAATGCAGTTAAAGAATCCAATATCATATATTCAAATCCTCCAGCAAGTTTCTTTGGACCACAGAGAATAAGACTATGTGAAACTGTATTTGAGGAAAAATTCGCCACTTGTATGGATATGACAATTCTCTTTGCATCTTGCTTGGAATCATTCGGGTTACACCCTGTTCTTATTACAGCACCAGGACACATTTTTGCAGGTGTATGGCTTAACTCAAAAGGAAGATTGCAGGAGCCAGTATTATCAGATGCAAAATTGATTCAAAGATACGTTGAAGATGGTCAGCTTGTTGCTGTAGAATGCACTGCTATGAATGTGGGCAAAGATATAAGCTATCAAGAAGCAAAGAAGATTGCCAATAATACCCTTAAGGCTATAGCAGATAATAATATTCCGGATCATGAATGCATCGACGTGCAGATTGCAAGATCCATGGGAATAAGGCCTCTTCCAATCAGAGTCCAGCACGCTAATCAATCTTTTGTCCCTAAGACTATGCCTAATGAAGTTAAAACTAAAGCTAAAACAAAAGAACAAGATCAACAAAACAAAGCAATTGAAAAAGTTGAAAGATCAGCAAAGCCAATAGAAGTAGAAAAATCAGCGAAGCCAAAAGAAGTAGAGAACTCAGTAAGACCAAAAGAAGTAAACATGCCTATTACGAAAGAGCCAGAACATACAGTCGATAATACAAGTTCTGAAAATGAAGTCGTTTATGTAAAAGATGACTATAAAACTTTCGATGAAGACTTGTCATATATTTCTATTGATAACTTCTATGACAAGCAAAGTAAGAAAGTGCTCAAAGATGCTATCGCAAAAATCGTTGCTGTTGAAGGACCCATTAGTCAGCCAGCACTCATTAAAACACTTATAAATACAACCAGTCTTGGGCGTGCAAGTAAACAGATAACGGAACACTTGGACAAACTTGTAGCCGCAGCTGATGTGAAAATCACAAGACAATCCGGAGTCCGTTTCTTATGGAATCAAGGAACAGACCCTACTGAATATGTGACATATAGACTTCGAGAACAGAGAAACCCTGAGGATATATGCAAGTATGAACTGAAAAATGCAGTATGCTATCTAATTCAAGAAAATGGCCCAATGACCAAGGCTGAAATTACAAAAGCAATGGTTGAGATGTTTGGTTATAACCGCTCAAGTAGCAAACTTGTATCTGGTGCTAATGATGCAATTAAAGCTGCAAGAGAACTTAAAGCAATTGAGCAAATAGAAAGCAATCAGTTCTCACTAAAAAAAGCCCGCGTCTAAAGACGCGGGTCAATTTAATTTACTAATTCCCCTAGTTCGTACCACCCTTTTTTCGTGATGCACCAAGATCTTCCAATATTCTCATAGCTATAACGTTATCACCGTCCCAAGGAGCTCTTTCAAACTCTCTGGCCATGAATCTGTCTTCTCCCTTCCCAAGGATGAGCACAAAATCATTTTTTCCTGCCATTTCTATACCGGTCTTGATTGCCTCAATTCTATCAGGAATTATTCTGATATTACTATCCTCTAATTCTCCCCTTATTTCCTCGGCGATTTTTACTGGATCCTCATCGCGCGGATCATCTTCTGTAAGGAGAACATAATCAGAGTTATTATATGCTGTTATACCCATATACGGCCTTTTCGTTTTATCCCTCTTTCCTGCAGATCCGAAGACCGATATAATCTTTGGGCGCAATTTATTTTGTTTTTCATGTGATTCACAAACAGATTCAACAAAGTCGTAAACTTTTTCCATTGCATCTACAGTATGAGCATAGTCTACTATGACATGGATACCCAACTCATTCGGTACAGACTCCATCCTACCTTCAACCTGCGCTATATTTTCAAGCCAGCCCGTGAAGTCCTCAATTTGGAAACCTCTCTGGTGGAGGCACGCTATTGCAGCTACCAAATTATATACATTGTATTCAGCGAGCAGATTGGTTTCGATTTGATATATGGATTTCCCAAAGGCACCATCATTGTTCATTACAAGTGAATCTATCCTTGACCTATGAGCATCCATGGCACGTGAGGAAACTTCAAGAGAGAATGCACTTCCATTAGCCCTGAGCTCAAGATCTCTAATCATGTAATCTGATTGCTTCTTGCCGTATGTAAAAATTTCTCCCCCAGAAACCTCTTTGAGTTTTTCAATGGTGGCCTCATCATCTGCGTTTAGTATTGAAATGGCATTTGGAGAAAGGCCTTTAAACAATAGCTGTTTTGCAGCAAAATAGTTTTCCATCGTCTTATGGAAATCAAGGTGATCATGTGTTAGATTCGTAAATGCAGCTACATCGAAATTTATTCCATCCACCCTTCCAATGGCAAGTGCATGAGAGCTCACCTCCATTGCAACTGCTCGCATACCTGCGTTAATCATGTCGCACAAATATTTTTTTAGAGTTAGCACATCTGGTGTTGTCATCTCGGGTGGTATTTCCACATCACCATACTTGATTCCGTTTGTCCCTATATATCCGCAAGTAATTTGTGGATTCATTCCATTTTCAAGTATGTCGCGTATTATATTGGTCGTTGTAGTTTTGCCATTAGTACCAGTAACGCCGTAGACAACTATTTTGTCGCCTGGTTTGTCATAAAAATTATCAGCAATATCAGACATTGCCTTCCTCATATCGTCCACTAGTATGAGCTCAACTTTTTCTTTATTGATATCTCCGCCAAAATCGATTGAAGAAAGGCTATTTATGTCTGTAAGCACGACGGCAACGGCTCCATTTTCTATGGCCTTTTGAATATATTTATGCCCATCCGTTTCAAGTCCTTTTACAGCAAAAAACGCGTATCCGGGCTTTACCTTCCTCGAGTCAAGCGTCAAGCCGGTAATGTTTATATCATCAGCATTTACCGGTTTCAGATCTTCAGCAATTAGATTTTCTTTGTTTATAACTCTATATTCTACATCTTGAAGAATTTTTGATAGTTTCATCCGGCGCTCCCTTCAATCTAAATCCTCGGCTTTAACAGGAGCCTCAAAATCAAATGACGGCATGAGTTCCAGTTTGAATCTACTGAATTTTCTCTTTTTATCAATGAGCGCCTTGGTCTCTTGATCGTCAATTTCTCCCGTTCTTATGTATCTATCAAGCACGTCGTATGTGAATCCAAGATTATCTTCGTCGCTCTTACCTGAAAGTCCGTCCTCGGGCACCTTGTAGATCAGATGATTAGGAAGTCCAAGTGCTTCTCCGATTTCCCTAACCTCGTGTACCGTTAGATGTGAAAGTGGACTGAAGTCACCTGCTGAATCGCCATATCTTGTAGAATATCCAACCCAGTCTTCAGATAGATTGCAGGTGTTTGCAACTCTGCCGTTCATGCTCTGTGAAACTGCATAAGTTGTAGACATTCTTATTCTCGCAGGCAGGTTTACCTTTGCTTGGCTTGAGATCTTTGACCCCATAGATGCTTCGATTTCTTCCGTTATGGTTTTAACGGTATTGCCGATATTTATCACGGAGTAATTTATACCTAAATGCTCCACAAGATCCATTGAAGCATCAATATCATGCTGCTCCCCCTGTGGCATAAGCACTCCGTATACCTTTTCTCGTCCTAGTGCCTCAACACATAGGGCTGCAACAACAGAACTATCTTTGCCCCCGCTGATTGCAACTACTGCTGGGCTGTCTTTCCCATTCTTTAAAAACCAATCACGAATCCATGCGACTATTTGATTCTTAACCGCATCTCTTTCAAATTTGAATTGACACGCTTCAGTTGATTTCATTATTCCTCCTAATTGATTCAAACATGCAAAATACTGCATTATAACCAATGCTTCAAATGCACAAAATTCTGAAAATGCTATATAACGTCAATTTGGCAGGGTCCCATCGCCTTGAGTGCATTCTCATGGCTTTCAGGAGTAACACCGGCACAAAGTTTTCCCATAACCTTAATCGGAGTCTCAGGAAAATATGCCTTGAGAATCATTGAGTTTGAAATTACGCATATATCAGTACATACACCCGTAAGCACAATTTCTTCTGGTTCACCGCCAGCAGCTTCCTCCACCCATTTACCAATATCTGTAGCTCCAAACGAATTTTTCAACAAAATATTTTTGCTGCCGACATATGGGCGCAGTTCAGGAATGATTTGCCACCCTTCTGTTCCTTCGATGCAATGCTCAACAGGTAGATATCTACCTTCCTGAGAATTCATATATTCTCCATTATGGGTATCCAGAGTGAATAAGATTTCATATCCTTCAGATTTTTTTCTCTCAATTTCCTCTTTCAAAGCACCAACAATTGACCTTCCCTCATCATTCCCGAGCGGTCCTGTGATGAAGTCATTTTGCATATCTATAACTATGAACACCTTCTTTTTGGTCATTTTATCCACCTTATCAATTTATATTTATGTATTATTTTACTCGACAATTATATCATTTTAACGTTTTCTTGTCTAATATGGCTACCTATATATTATGATGTTTTACTTTATTTTTAAATTTGTCATAAATGTCAAAACCTCCCTCATGAAATAGATTTTTATTTTATTTTGTGATATTATTGAGTCCTGAAAAAGATTAATATAGAATTCAAAAATTTAACTAAAATCGACGCTACGAGAGGAAAGAATTATGAAAAAAATACACACTGATAATGCTCCTAAGGCTCTTGGCCCTTATTCACAGGCTATCATTTCAGGAAATTTAGTTTTTACTTCAGGTCAGGGCGGCATTAATCCTGAAACTGGGAAGTTAGTAGATGGACTTGAGGCTCAAACTGAACAGGTTATGCTAAATTTAAAAGCTATTCTTGAGGAGGCAGGCTCAAGCCTTGACAAAGTTGTTAAAACTACCTGCTTCCTAAAAGATATCAATGATTTCAAGGCTTTCAATGAGATTTACGCAAAATACATAAAAGAAAAACCGGCAAGGAGCTGTATTGCTGCTGCCGATCTTCCTGGAGGTTTCCTGGTTGAGGTTGAGGTCATTGCTGAAATTTAATAGATAGATTTGTGGCTGAGGGCGGCCTATTCACCGCCCTCTATTTTTATTTTAAAAACAAACATCCCATCCCTATTCTCAACCTTGTATATAAGGTTATAATTATCCAACAGATTTTTAACTATGTATAAGCCTAGTCCACTACTATTTTCTTTGTTTAAATTGAACTTAATATCAAAAATCTTATCTAGATCTATTTCTTCCACATTTGAGTCATACGTATTTTCAATGTAAAACCATCTCTCGTAGCCTATTTCATCATCTTCATTATCGTTCGTCTCGGCATTATGTGAATCAATATTTTCGACCCCGATATTCACATCTCCCTTGAGTCCCGTGTATTTTACAGCATTGCCGATGAGATTTGATAGAATTATCTTAAGTGCAGACCTTCCTATATATATTTTTTCATACGATATCGCATTCTTGATATCAATATTTTTCTGTTCCGCTAAGAGTTCATATTTCTTAAGTACGTCTTCGAGTGTGGGCTTAATCTCTATCATTTCCTCGTCATTCTTCATATGCTCAAGCGAAGAGATATGCAAAAGCTGAGAAATATTTTGTGTCAGTTCATCTACTATTTCAATGCAGTTCCCTATGTATGCATCCCGATCCTTGTACTTGCCAATATTAAACTTCATATTTTCAAGGATTATCTTGAGGCTGGCTAGAGGCGTTTTAAGTTCATGAGAGGCACCCCTGAAAAAATTATATTTTAGTCTTTCAAGCTCCAAGATTTCCTTGTTTTTCAGTTCCAAATCATCGATAGATTCAAGGAGTGTAGAATATAATTGGTTAATCTGAGACTTCAATTCTCCGACTTCGTTTTTGGAATCAACTGCCAAATATGCGGCCTTATCAAGCGTCATCATTCTATCTGTAATTTCCTTGATCTCGTCGATATTGCCTTTAATTGCCCTAGCGTAAATTATGGAAACTATTATGGAAACAAAGACTGAAATGAGCAACGAGTAAGGCAGAATTCCCAAACTCAGATCCTTTGCATCCTTCTTCATATCTGCTGTCGAAACAAACTGGAGATACACCTCATTACCCGTGTTAAGTATAACTTTTCGTTCTTCAATTACCAGGGAATTGTCTTTGCTTTTAGGGTCAAACTCAATATTGTCTTTGATATTTATTTCATTATCCCCACCGTGCCCTCTGATGTAGCCCTTTATTTCACCAGTTTCAGAAAATACATTCAGGTATTCCTCGACGTATGATGCGTCCTTGCCCTGCATCTGCTCGGCAATTTCGTCCGCCTTTGTATTTATTTCGGCCTTCCTACTCTCAAGATAAGTCTTTGGGAAAATCAAGAAGACCGAGAGATGTATCATCAATATTATTATGCTCAAAAGCAAAAATGTCTGAATGAACATTTTAGGTAATATTTTTAAATTCTTCATTTTCTCACCAGCTTATAGCCTACATTCCTAATTGTTACTATGCAATCAAGATCAAGTTTCTTCCTTAGTTCCTTGATATAAACATCTATTACACGATCATATGGTATTTCATCCGTATCCTTCCATACCTTATCAATTATCTGAGAGCGCGTGAGAGCTTGCCCTTCGTTTTCCAAAAGAAATTTTAGAATCTCAAGTTCTTTTGCTTTTACATCTACGCGTCTACCATTTACAGTCGCCGTGTACCCAGTGAAATCAACCTCTGTATTTTCATATTCAAACTTTTCGATTTGACCAAAATATTTTTCTATCAGGGAGTCAACTCTTACCTTCAAGACTGGGAGAGAAAACGGCTTTTCGATATATCCATCCGCCAAGTGAGTGAAGGCCTCTATTTTGTAGTCCTCATCACTGAAGGCTGTCAATATTAAAACTGGCAAATTGCTTTTCTTCCTGATTTCCTTGAGGACATCAAGACCATTTATGAATGGGATTTGAATATCGAGTATAACTAGATTCACGGACTCATTAAAATTATCCAGTGCCGCCTTGCCATCAGCGGCTTCTATCACGCTGTACCCAAATTCCGAAAGATATTCCTTTATGCCTTCCCTTATAGTATGATCGTCTTCAACCACAAGAATTTTCATAAGATCTCCACTCCCCGTCACTTTAAAACTTAATTATATTATATATCAACCAAAAGATCTTTTGGATTTTTCTTTAAAATACTTGAAGATGATACCACTAATGACACCAAAAGTGCAAGCGACATGAACAAAACGACGTATATCATCGACTCCGGCAAAATATTAATATCCAGGCTCGTCAGTGTCTTATTGAATCCATCTACCTCTGCTCCGCCGCCGAGTTGACCTGATGCAGACTCACTCGCTATTTGTTTCGCAATATCCCCCGTAACCTTCTTCAAAATACTGTTTCCAAGCATTCTACCAGCATAACCCGCAACAAAATACGATGCTATAAAGGCAGGAATTGATATAAAGACGAGTTCCATCGCCAGCTGTATAAATATCTTCGTTTTGGTTATGCCAAGGGATAGAAGCACGGCCATCTCCTTCTTTCTCGCATTCATCCACAAGAATAGTAAGAGTGAAACAATAACAGCCGCAAATATCAAAGAACCAACAAGCAATTTATTTGCTATTCCGTATATTCCAGAAATAGATTGCTGCAACGCAGGATAATTTGACGAACTCTTGATAAGATTGTATTGCCTCCAGTCGATGTCGAGTTTCTCAAGACTATTAATTACATCATCTATGTCCTTATCACCCTTAACAAAAAATGTCGCGTCCTGATAAACAGCGGTATCCTCAGTATTCCCATACACCTTAGCAGCAGTATCTAAATCTGTAACCAAAGTGTTCTCATAAAGCTCCTGTGCAGCACTAACTCCACCGTTGTTATGCCCATCGAAGAGTCCCTTTATCTCCGCTTCCACAGTCTCATCCGCATGCTTTTCATTATCAGCATCGAAGAGATTCGACTTAATTTTTATCTTATCTCCTACTTTTAAATTATTTTTTTCTGCCAAATCTTTATGGAGCAAGACCTTGTTTTTATCGCCATTCTTTAGGTGTTCTCCATCAACAAGCTTATATGCTCCAGACACAAATTTCGTCTCCTTTGAAGACTCATTGACCCCGGTGAGCATGACTGTCCTCTTAAAGTTTTTTGCCCTTTCCTGAGATTGATTTGCAAGCGTCTCCTGTGTTTCAATTATGTCATGATCAACAAGATCAGCTACACTATTAATTCTTTTTACATAATCCGATATATCTTTTGTTTCGGCAATTTTCTTTATATCCTGACCCCTGACATTTCCGCCACCCCTTGGCGTCCCCATATTAACCTGTCTATTAATCTCCATAGAAAAACTGTTGTTTATATTTCCAAACGTTTCCTTCGAAGCTCTGTCCGTCGCATCCTTGATTGATAAGCTAATCAGACTCAATGTAGACATAGACAAAATAATCAAGAGTATTATCAATGACTTAACTCTTTTTCTTGTCACGTACGCAAAAGCATTCTTAATCATAAACTCCCCCTATTTCTCTCTGCTTGAAACCTTCAAATTCTTACCGGCAAGCTCCAAAACAACGTCAGCAGCCGCTGCAACTTCCTTGCTGTGCGTAACTACTATCACACACTTGTTTCTCTCTTTTGCTAACTTCTTCAGTACATCTATTATCTCTGATGCAGTAGATGCGTCCAAATTTCCAGTGGGCTCGTCCGCCAAAATCACTGGTGCTTCTGAAACTAATGCCCTGGCTATCGCAACCCTCTGCTGCTGACCTCCAGAAAGCTTCATCACATTCCTCTTAATCTGACTTTTATCCAGACCTAATTGCAACAAAATATCTGAATCTGCCTTGGGATTGACTAGCCTAATGTTTTCGAGTGGCGATAGATAATCGATAAGATTATAGTTCTGAAAAACCAGAGAAATATTATTCTTTCTGTGATTGCTATATCCCGCTTTCTCAATATCTTCATTTTCGAAGAGTATTTGTCCCTTCTTAGGCTTATCAAGCCCTGCAAGAAGCGAAAGAAGGGTTGACTTACCAGCACCTGATTTGCCTATAATTGCATAAAATTTACCTAGTTCAAAACCCTGATTTACAGATGACAAAATCTTTTCCTTTGAATTTGAATAACCATAATTTACATTCTTAATTTCTAATACACTCATTTTCAACTCCTAACTTATATGACTTAATTATTCACCTATACTTATCCCCTATACTTAAATCCGATATCTAACTTATCTGTGATAAAATTTCCTTCGGCTTTCTTATAAGAATCATTGCAGATGCAATAACAACCGATATGAGGATTACTAAAAGCAACAATAGGTAGCTCTGCGAGAAATTTATTAAATTTACTATAATATTTTTACTATCAATTATACTTCTGCTGAGCATCCCCATATCTTTATTATTTAACAGGCTACCTATTATTTTATTCAGCACCAAACTACCTAATATTGCAGATACCAGTGCTGCAGGTAAAGACACAATTAACAGTTCCGTAATAAACTGTCCAACTATCGATATCTTCCTAACTCCTATGGATAATAGAATCCCTATTTCGTGAACTCTTTCCCTGAGCCACAAAATTAATATCAACGCTAAAACAGTGATTCCTCCGGCCATAATGGACAATGTCATTATGCTAATTACATGTTTGATGCTGCTCAGAGATTCTAAAATGTCCTTAAAGGCTCCATTATCCTTTGCAACGTTAAACGAAGAATCATGGACGACTATTTTGTTGACTTCCTTAAATATTTTTTCAAGACTTGATGGACTATCCGAAAACACTGATATTTTGTTTAAAATCTTGTTATCTCCTGTCATTCCCATTGATTTCTGTGCAGATTCATAATCTACAAATACCATATTCTCAGAAAAATCAGAAGATAGACCCGTATAAGTTTCCTGTTTCCTACCAGAAAAGATTCCGACAATTTTATACTTATATTCTTTTTCATCGGCACTGCTGCTATCTGGCTTGAAAAATCTCATGTCTATAGTATCACCAAGTTTTAATTTGTTTTTCTTAGCGAAGGCTTCGTGCACAACTATGCTATTTCTATCTTTCTCGCTGATATTTCTACCCTTCGTCATGTTGAATACCTTGCTGGTAAATAGGCTGTCCTTAGCAGCGTTGCTTGTTGCTCTCAGAGCTAGTACATTTTTCATTTCATCCGATAGATCTTCTCGCATGACCATGCCCTGAGCCTCAATGACTTTTCCGTTTACTAATTTTGACAAGCCATCGTATTGATAAACGATGCCCTTAACTCCCTTTATTTTGTTTAGATTCTTAAACTGGCTTGATTTAAAATATCCATTTACATCCTTCTTTGTTATTGACAAAGATGAGTTTGAGGCGTGATATAAGGATTTCTCCAATTCACCACTTGACTTCATTATGCTTAAAGATGAGTACAAGAAAGACAGAATCACCGTTAGAATTATAAATAATATAACGGTTCTCTTTTTCTTCCTTGTAACGTAAGCTATTGCATTTTTAATCAATTTCTATATTCTCCCTAAAAAAATATTTGACCTACATCGATATAAAGATACTACATGAGATTTATGAAATAAATATGAAATAATAAAATTTTTTTAAAGCCCAGATTTTATATGAATATGAGCACCAAAAAATCCCTTCCGATATGAAAGGGATTTCAACTAGATGTGCAATGAATTAAATAAATTTATTCTATAGCATGCTCAATGCTCATAAAATCTAATCTACAAATAAGCGAGTATTAAGCCTCTACTGGGTTAATATGCTCTTCATTTGAGATGTTCTTTAGACGTTCAGCAACCTTAGCCCTATCTGCACGATTTGTAAGTCTCTTACCATCTTCTCCTGCAAGAGTCAATCCGAAGAATGCCATGATTATAACTGTAAGCGGCATAACAATATTGAATATTGCATATGGACCATACTCCTTAACTCCAACGCCTAGTGTAGTCATAATGAATACTCCGCAAGTATTCCAAGGAATGAGTGCTGATGTAACTGTACCTGCTCCCTCAAGTGCATTTGACAATGTCTTAGGGTGAAGTCCTGCATTCTTATATGTCTCAGCGTACATTCTTCCAGGAACTACGATTGAGATGTACTGCTCTGGCATTGTAACATTACTCATTAAGCAAGTGAACTCAGTTAAAATAACTAGTGCTGGACCATTCTTAACAAGTTTCAGAAGCTTATCTACCAGTACTTCAAGCTGGTGAGTTGCTTCCATGATTCCACCGAACATCATGGCAAGTATTGTCAGTGAGATAGAAGACATCATATTCATAAGACCGCCTGTGCTCAGCAAACTGTCAAGAGATTCAACGCCTGTTTTACTTACAAATCCATTCATTCCTGCATCAAGGAAGTGTCCAAGTGTAGCGTTACCTTGGAAAATCAATCCTAGAATAAGTCCTGCAATGATTCCAAGTGTGATTCCAGGTATAGCTGGAATTTTAAGTGCTACTGCAACTATTACTATAACTGGTGGCAAAAGCAAAATAGGATTGATTGTAAATAGATCCTTAAGACCATTACTCATTATATCAATCTGTGATATATCTCCTGATCCTCCAGTTGAGAAAGTTGCACCTAGAACTCCGAAGAAAACAAGTGAAATTGCATAAGCTATAGCTGTAGGTAGTGCCATAAACTTAACGTGTGTAAATACGTCAGTTCCTGCCATAGCAGGTGCTAGGTTGGTAGTATCTGATAGTGGAGACATCTTGTCACCAAAGTATGCGCCTGAAATTGCTGCACCAGCTGCAACTGGAGCTGGAATACCGATACCCTGGGCAATACCGATGAGAGCCAAACCCATGGTTCCCATAGTTCCCCAAGAAGTACCAGTAGCTAGTGAAGTGATTGAACAAATCAGAAGTGCTGCAATGAGGAATATTCCAGGTGACAAAATTTTCAATCCGTAATAAATCATAGTAGGTACTACTCCACCTACTAGCCATACTCCGATAAGAATACCTATAATTGCCAAAATCATAATGGATTGCAATGCTCTATAGATACCATCCTTCATGGAAGTTTCAATAGTCTCCCAGTCGTATCCCAAAAGCAATGCCATAATAGCAGCTCCGACAACACCTACGAACATAGGCATATGAGGGTTAACTTTAAAAACGATAATACCGACAGCCATAATAACGATTAGTACCAAGAATGTCAGCAATGCTTCCCAAACTCTAGGGAGTCTAGGGGTCTTCTTAGTTTTAGTTTCCATAACCTTCCTCCTAAAAGCATAGATTGTAAATAATTAATCTTCTTTAGTATTCGCACATCTCAAATACTTATCTATCATTATAAACTTTTTTGCATACATAATCAAGTGTATAAATTAAAAAAACTTTGTATAAAACAAAGTTTTTTTATCTGAACATTTTTCATTTAATCCTAATCATCGATTTATCAATATCTTTGATGCGTTTTGCGCCACACATGCTCATCGCATCTTTTAGTTCAGTTGCAAACTTTGCAACCATTTCAATCGCAGCCTGCTCTCCGCCCTGATAAATTGCATTGACAAATGGTCTTGCCATGAGCACAGCGTCGGCTCCAACAGCGAGCGCCTTAAAGATATCCAGACCATCTCTTATTCCACCGTCTACGAGCACCTTGCATTTTCCGCCTACTGCGTCAACAATTTCTGGCAGAACCTCTGCCGTGGCCGGACACTGGTCAAGAACCCTACCGCCGTGATTGCTAACAACGATTGCCTTCGCGCCTGCAGAAACAGCCTTTTCAGCTGATTTAGGTGTCATTATGCCTTTGATTATAAATGGTTTCTCTCCCAACGAAGCGATTTCCCTTAAGTCTTCCACTGTTTTGTGGCCTGCTGGTGGGATCCTACCCTTTAAGAATGGAAGCCCCGCTGCATCGATGTCCATAGCAAAGGCCCTAGAACCGGAATCCTTTATCAATCCGAGTTTATTTTTCAAAGTGTCAATATCCCAAGGCTTAACTGTAGGAATGCCCTGGCCGCCAAATGACTTGATAACTTCACATGCTGACCGCATGACATCTTCATCGGTGCCGTCGCCAGTCATAGCAACAATTCCTGCATCATGGCATGCTTTTATGAGTTTCAGATTATATTCTTCATCATTGTATTTGTCCCCATAGTGAAGATTAACTGCTCCCACAGGTCCAGCAATCAGCGGTAGCCTCAAATTATAGCCAAATAAATCTGTCTCTGTATCCGGCTCGTCAATATCTGATATTACATCCATATTAACTCGGATTTCCTTCCACATGTCATAATTTCTGATTGCAACATCGCCTATGCCCTTGGCGCCAGGCCCGGGTATCGTATTGCTGCAGGCCTTACCATTACAGACAGGGCACATATAACAAAAGCCTTCCTTCATTTCCAAGCCTTTCTGTTTTGTATCCCTAGTGCATTCGAATTTGACTTAATTATTCTATTCAAATTCTATACATTAAACTATTCATTTATTCCTTATTATTTATTTTATAATTCGGTTATATGCGTGTATATATGCTCTTATTTCATGAAACTTCTGAAATATTCTGCCATATCAGCCAAAGGCTCAAACCCCTGCTTTCTAAGTGCTCCAGCAAGTGCCTTCAGCGTCTCGATCATAATCTCATCGTAAGCATTTTCACCCATATGTCCGATTCTTATCAATTTATCTTTAAACTCAAGCAAAGAATCGCTGAGCATAATTCCATAATCGTCCACCATATCTTTAAGTAGAAGCGCTGATTTAATATTTTCAGGCACAACAAATGCTGTTACAGTATTAGCCCAGCCTGATTCAAGATATAGCTCAAGTCCCCCCCTTGTGAGGGCACCTCTGCACGCCATTGCTACCTCCCTATGCCTAGTAAGGATGCCTCCATCAGCTATAACGTTTTCAATTGCAACTCTCAGCCCATTGATATCGCTTACTGGCATAGTATATGGAAATTCTTTTTTCTCATAGTAATTTTTCATCATTAATAGGTTTGCATAATATGACGCGATAGGAGTCTTTCTGTTTTCGATTGCATCCCATGCCTTATCGCTTACCCATACCATGGTAAGTCCTGGAGGGGCTGACAATGCTTTCTGAGATCCGCCTAGAAGTATATCTATTTTGCTGCTGTCAAAGCTTAATGATTCTCCAAATAATCCGGCAACTGAGTCGACAACGCTTAGAATTCCATATTCACTCAGTAGATTGCATATTTCGCGCACATCGTTTAAAACTCCCGTCGGTGTATCGACATGGACAAGAGACGCGTACTTGAAGTCGTGATCCTTTTCAAGAAAGTCTTTGAGTGCGTTCACATCTATAGGTTTCTTGTAGTCGCTGCTGAATGTGACAGCCTCACCACCGTATAGTTCAGCAAAATAGTCAAATCCTCTGCCAAATATTCCGTTTTCTATAATAAGTACCCTATCGCCCTTCTCTGTAAGTGCCGCTGCTGCAGCTTCAAGGCCCAACATGCCCTCTCCTCCAAGGATAAGAGCCTGTCCTGTGGTACAACTTGCTAAATCCTCTAGCATCCCGCATGTTTCTCTGTACATTTCAAAGAAATCCATGTCAAGATCAGGGTTTGTAAACGGTAAAGCCCTTGCAGCGAGTACATTTTCTCTCACCATAGTAGGACCTGCAGTCATAATTTTTTTCATTTTATTATCGCCTCCTCAAAAACGAAGTTATATCCTTATATGTATTCTATCCTTATTTACATAGACGGTCAACATCAATTTGCTGCAATCAAAAACCGGAAGCATGGCGACTTCCGGCTTATATTATCATATTATTAGATTTATATGCACCATCCGTTTTAGCGAATATCTCCATCATTCCATAATAGAATCTATCGATTATCTTTATCAACGAATGAAGTCAGAGCAGAAATACTGCTATACAGCATCTCCAAGCATTCCTTTCAGCGACGCTCAGAAATCTTCAAAACTGTAAACTGCATAAATCTTTTTCCCTGCCAACGTTCACCCCTCGCTTCTAATCTCTCGTACTCTCGGTGAATGTCGGCTATCATCAATTCCAGCCTTACGGTATATACCGCAAAATTTTCCGATTACTTGAAATTATTACGAGGGAGTGAATGACGTTGGCTCTTTCGGTCGCCTGGGCCGATAAATGGCTTAACTGCTAACATCATCATCACTTCCTTTCTATCTGAAACTTCTCTCATGGAAGTTCTTTATCTCTTCTTGTGGCTAAATAATACCACATATTTTTGCATAATCAAGTAATTTTATAAAAATATTTTAAATATTTTAGCGAATTACTGCGTTTATGGGCTACTGTACTTAATCAAACATATCGTAACGCAAAATTATATGTGTACACTTTGATTTCCTGATCAATTTTGCCGTACGAGTATGCCGTTTGAGACGTCGCGAATCAGGAGCAGATTTACTAATATAAGATTACCATGCTCCGCCACCACCGCCGCCGAAGCCGCCGCCTGAGAATCCGCCTCCTCCGCTGAAGCCTCCGAAAGAACCTGATCCGCCATCTCCTGTATCGAGTCCCCCGGTTATTCCGAGTGCAATGGAATCTCTAAGCTGAGTATCCATCTTGCTAAATGATGATGCCATATACATTGGGAATGCAGCATTGATAGGAACATCTGCGTTGCCCTCATACCAGTCAGGTTTCGAAATATTGATACCTTCAAAATTCTTTACCCATTTATTTGTAAGTCCGAAAACATATGCATAAGGCAAAACATCATAGAAATATGAAGGATTTTCTGCAACGAGTTTTTCTAGCATAGGTAATTCGGCCTTTTCGATAAAGTCCTTGAAACCCATAAGCTTGCCGACAAGCTCAGTCGTCTGTTTTGTTCTCTTATTCATGAGAGCAATCATGATTACGGAAACAAGCCTTGCCAAAATAATTATTAGCACGTACGCATGGATGCCAAGTCCATATACATAAATTATAAAGATTGCCACCATATTAATAACAAAAGATATTGCAAATATCAGTATGAGCTTGAACTTTCTCTTTTTGGTCAAGTTAGCTTTCCTATCTATAAGTTTACCCATGCTGATTATCATCGCGAGAATTGATACTACATCAATAAATACCGCAGAAAATAGGAATATGCCATCTGTCTCAAACACATCCATGAAATACAACAAAACAGGTGTTATCGCAGCGGTTGCAATCAAAAGAAAGCCCATAACGATTTGCGCAATAGATGAACTGAACGTATATATTCGATTTTTACCAGTATAATAATCAGTCAGGAGTGAACATCTGTTGAAAACTTCTGACGAAAACGATGAAGGAATACTTGTCGAATATACATCATCCTTTTCTTCAAATAGATCCTCCACAAATTTTTTAACAAAACTTTTCTCAGAATTCAGCTTATTTTGATCATAATCTGTTTTGTGAAAAATGAAACCTCGACTCTCGTCCGAAGCCTGCTCGATTTTTAAATAGCCTCTACTTGCTGCATAGAAAAAGTTTGCAATCATATCTTCCAGATCGATAGTCCCATCAATAACATACCCTGTTTCCATCGGTGTCATATTATCTGGTGGGTAGAATTCAACAGTCTGAACGTATTTTTTGTCAATACCGAATAGAACCCATAGGAATATAGCAAGGGCTGCAGCGCAGATAGCAATCAGGTATACAGGGAAGTGAGAGTCAGATGCCTTGGAATAATCCTGCCAATAATCCTTGCCAGCAGGCAAATATGCCGTAACACCTCTTTTTGCTGGCCAGTTGAGCGACTCGACATACATAGTTTTACCATCGGTCTTGACATCCAGCTTGCTATCCTCTTGCTGGCCGTAGCTTCCGCCATAGAGCTGCAATTTGCTCCAGTCAACGTCTTTAGGAACAGTCATAGTAGCCTTAACATAATTGATATCAGTCTGCCAATCCGTAGGTAGCATGTCCACATAGATAAGATCTCCACCATCTGAAGAGATATTCTTGTCTGCGCGGAAATTAGTCATCGCATCCAGATTGGATTTCATATCATTAGCGCTAAGAGGCTTGATGTCATTGTAAATACCCCTTATTTTGTAGTTGATTTCATACTTATGCCTACCAGTTAGGGTAACATCTGGGTCGCCGATCCTTATAACCTTGTACTTGCTTCGACCGTTTTGTGCATTCGAAACATCGACGTCCCCGCCCTTAACGGAAATATTCTCAATCTTCGAATTTCGAGCTGCATAAGGTATATACCTGAATATTCCTCTTCGAGGTTCCTTGAAATTGACCGTTATATTTTCCGTAACATGGTAAACACAATCCTTGTCCACCTTGATATTAACGATAAATGACTCTGTTACATAACCCGAATCTACACTTTGCGCATACGATGTATAATCTTGCATAGTCGCATAATATGCAAAAATCGCCACCATCGTGAACAAAACAATTGCAAACCGTGCTGTACGTCTTCGTAATTTAGAATTTAACCTGAACATTCTCTCTACTCTCTTCGTTTATTTCAAACATAGGCATCTTTTCAAAGTGAAAAATACCTGCGACGATATTGCTCGGAAACTGCTCGATACTGTTGTTGAGATCCTTGACTGTTCCATTGTAGAATTTTCTTGAATTTGCGATATCCTGCTCAACACTCTTCAGTTGATCCTGAAGATTTAAGAAGTTCTGATTTGCTTTGAGGTCAGGATAATTCTCTGCTACAGCAAAAAGTCTACCAAGAGCTCCTGTTAGCATATTTTCATGCTCAACCTTTTGATCAAACGTCCCTGCAGTCGCTACTTGACTTCTTGCCCTCATTACAGCTTCAAGAGTTTCTCTCTCATGAGTCGCATATCCCTTAACCGTTTCAACCAGGTTTGGTATCATATCAAATCTTTTCTTGAGATAAACATCCATCGTCGAAAAGCCTTCTTTTGCGTTATTTCTCTTTCGAACTAATTTATTGTATGTTCCAGCAATCCAAAGTCCGATGATCACCAAAACAACGACGATAATAATAGGTATCAGTAGTCCTTTCATAGCACTTCCTCCTTTAAAAATTCTAATTTATTTATATTAATTTGTTAATTCTAATTATATCATATCGGAAATAAAATCGATAGAAAAATCTCAAGTTCTACTCCTTCAATCAAGTCGCCAATCAATCGGCTCCTCTCCGATTTCTTCAAGGAATTTATTCACCCTTACAAAATAGCCTCCTCCGAAAAATCCTCTATGTGCTGAGAGTGGGCTCGGGTGAACGCCTTCGACTATGAGGTGTTTGTTTTTGTCTATCAAAGTTTTCTTGGCTCTCGCGGGATTTCCCCAGAGTATAAAGGTGCAGGGTTTTTCGCGTTGGCTAATAAGGGAAATGATTTTGTCGGTTAGGGTTTCCCAACCTCTGCCACGGTGGGAGCCCGCCTGTCCTGCCCTGACCGTGAGGCAGGTGTTCAGGAGCAGGACGCCTCGCTTGGCCCAAGGTCTCAGGTCGCCGTCCACAGCGAGGCCTTCACGCCGTTTCTCGCCTGCCCAGGCGTGAAAGGCGGGCTCCTCGCCGTACAGCTCCTTGAAAATGTTTCTCAGCGACGGCGGTAGCGCCACCCCATTCGGTACAGAAAAAGCATATCCATGAGCCTGTCCCTCTCCATGATATGGATCCTGTCCTAAGATCACACATTTAACATCCTCATACGCAGTCGTCTTTAACGCATTAAAAATATCATTCATATCAGGGTAAATCGTCCTCGTCGTATATTCCTCATATAGGAACCGCCTAAGATCCTTGTAATATTCCTTGTTAAACTCATCTTTTAAAATATCATCCCAACTGTTTCCAATATTAATCATCTCACTACCTATATGCAACCTAACCGCGATCCTTCAATTACCTATCGCTACCTACATTCGCCCTAAACGTGATCATTCAACTACCTATCACTGCCTAAATGCGTCCTAAATGCTATCATTTCGCTACTTACATTAATTCATTTTTTATTAACTAAAATAATATCATTTTTATTTTTTATTTTCAATTTATGGTATAATTGAAAAAAGCACTGTAAATGATTATCTCAGTTATTCTATTTAAAAAATGCGAGCTCGAAAGCTCGCAATAGTCAATCATATCAGTTATCCATTCAAATAAGTGATTTTAAATAATAAATTTGGAGTTACTATTGAGGAATCAGAAAAAAACAGCATATATTTCACCAAACGCCTACGATGAAACCAAGAATTTTATTCGTCAAAGTGGCTATAATATCGTTAAAGTGAATCATCCGGATCAGGTTTCTAAACCAGTATCTACACATCCCGATATTTTTATATGCAAAATGGAATTTTCAACTAGCAATAATAACTCTAAGATTTTTTTCGGAGATATAAAAAAATTAGGGAATAAATACCCTGATGAGGCAATCTATAACGCCTGCGCGACAGGCAAGTATTTTGTGCACAATTTGAAGATCAGCGATAGCGACATTCTCGATTGGGCAGAACAAAATGGGCTTGAATTCGTTGACGTGCCCCAGGGATATACGCGCTGCAATCTGCTACCAGTTGGACCTTCTAATTTTATAACCTCAGACATGGGTATTTTTAAGGCTCTGAATAACGTAGGTGCCGATGTCCTGCTGATTTCAAACAAAAATGTCGCCCTTGCAGGGTATGAATATGGATTTCTTGCAGGATGTGCTGGCATTATTTCAAGCGATCTTGATTTGGAAAGTCTAAATTCGGGAAAAACTTGCATCGACTTCGGTTTCTTAGTGCACTCAGACCATGGGGTTTCAGAGATAAAATCAGAGAAACATACGGTTTTATTTAACGGTGATTTATCAGCTCATCCAGATTTTAAAAAAATATCTGATTTTATCAATAGCTGTGGACTGAGCGTTGCTTGGGTTCAGAATAAGGAGCTGAGCGACATAGGCAGTATTTTGTGCACGGATTAAGAGGTTCTACATAAATGAAAACACACGCGATTATACCCATTTTCATACCACATAGAGGCTGTCCAAACGACTGTGTTTTCTGCAACCAGCGCAGGATTACTTCAAAACTAGTTTCTCCAACCGAAGCTGAAGTCAGGAACACAATCGATGACTGGCTGACAACTCTTGACGATGTGCCGAACGTTCATGTAGCCTTCTACGGTGGGAGTTTCACCGCAATACCGATTGAGGAGCAGGTAAAATATCTGAAAATCGCCTACGAATACAAAACAAAGGGTTTGGTTTCAGAAATCCACCTCTCAACAAGGCCGGACTGCATTAACGACGAGATCCTGGAAAATCTAAAAAATTATAGCGTCGATTTGATTGAGCTTGGCTGTCAATCTTTCGACGATGATGTGCTCGCTGCTTCAAAACGTGGTCATAGCACCAAAGACATCTATAAGGCTTGTTCCCTCATCAAGAGCACAGGTTTTAAACTCGGAATCCAGCTCATGGTTGGGCTCCCAAAGAGCACGCGCGAATCAGATATTTTGTCGGCGCACAAAACAGTGGAGATCATGCCAGATGTTGCCCGCATATATCCTACCATTGTAATTGAAGACACAGAGCTTCTCGATATGGTAAAATTAGGTGAGTATAAGCCACTTACTCTCGATGAGGCGGCCTGGCGTAGTAAGGAAATGCTCAAGGTTTTAAATGCTTCAGGTGTCAATGTAATCAGAATCGGACTCAAGGCTTCAGATTTGATTTCTGGAGATGGCAAGTTCACGGGAACGACATTTCATCCGGCATTCAGGCAACTTGTAGAAGGATCCCTGGCTAGGGAGTCGATTGAAGAACAGCTTCTTCATTTGTTTGGGAATCAATTAAGACATCAAGCTTCGGACAATCAAAAGTTGCGAGTCATTGCCAGTGCAAATCCCGCCAGTTTCTCAAACCTCATAGGCCACAAAGCTGAGAATCGCAAGTATTTTGTTGATAAATACCCGCATATACAATTCATTTTCAGGGTTGATAACTCACTTGCGGCTGGCGAATATTTTGTTGAAATTGAGAAACTTTAATCACAACTTGAAAGCGAAAGAATAAGAATTCGTAATATACAATTTAAAAATATAATCAAAAGGAGAGCAAAATGAAAAACGAACGTGCCGTAGTAACGGTTATAGGAAAGGACCAGGTTGGCATTTTGGCTAACGTTTCGACAGGGTGCGCAGATGCGGGAGCAAATGTTATAGAGGTGACGCAAAGCGTGCTCGACGGGTATTTTTGTATGATTATGGTCATCGACATTGCACAAATTACGACTGACCTTGATACGCTGAAGAAAAATCTTGAAAAGCGTGTTCCTTCTATGGTTGTTCACGTTATGCACCAAAATATTTTTGACTCAATGCACAGAATTTAGGGGTGAACGCTATGCTAAATATGACAGATATTATGGAAACCATCAAAATGATTCAGGAAGAGAAACTCGACATTAGAACGATAACTATGGGGATTTCTCTGCTTGATTGTGCTGATACGGACATTGACCGTGCCTGCGAAAAGGTTTACAACAAAATAACTTCAAAGGCTAAGAATCTCATTCCCGTGGGTGAGTCAATCGAAAAAAAATACGGTATTCCAATTGTAAATAAGCGAATTTCTGTAACGCCGATTTCAATGCTCCTCGCAATCTCCGGTGGTGATCCTGTGAAATATGCTAAAGCGTTGGATAGGGCTGCCAAAACTCTCGGAGTAAACTTTGTGGGCGGATACTCTGCCCTAGTTCAAAAAGGATTCGCGGCAGGCGACCTTGAGCTAATTGAGTCTATTCCGCGTGCCCTGTCAGAAACTGAATTCGTTTGCTCGTCTGTGAATGTCGGGGCTACCAAGGCAGGCATCAATATGGATTCAGTTGCAATCATGGGCAACAAAATATTAGAGGCGGCTAAGTTAACGGCTGATCGTCAGTGTATCGGTGCTGCGAAGCTTGTGGTTTTCTGCAACGCTGTTGAGGACAATCCGTTCATGGCAGGAGCTTTTCATGGAGTTGGAGAAGCTGATTGTGTTTTGAGCGTAGGCGTTTCAGGTCCTGGTGTCGTGCGTTCTGCACTTGCAAAGATGAATGCAAACAGTGATCTTGATTTAGCTACTATGAATGAAGTTGCCGAGGTCATCAAAAAAACTGCTTTCAAAATAACCAGGATGGGTCAGCTAGTTGGAAGTGAAGCTGCAGAAATGCTCGGCGTTCCGTTTGGTATCGTCGATTTATCTCTTGCACCTACACCTGCAGTTGGTGATTCAGTTGCCCATATTCTAGAGGAAATAGGTCTCGAGGAATGTGGTACACACGGTACAACTGCTGCACTCGCCATGCTAAATGATGCTGTCAAAAAAGGCGGTGTCATGGCTTCTTCAAGTGTAGGTGGACTCTCGGGTGCATTCATACCTGTTACAGAAGATGCTGGAATGATATCAGCAGCACGCTCTGGAACACTCACGATAGAAAAACTTGAAGCTATGACATCGGTTTGCTCCGTAGGTCTTGATATGATTGTAGTCCCTGGAGACACAACTGCTGAAACAATTTCCGCAATAATAGCGGACGAGGCTGCAATAGGTATGATCAATTCCAAGACAACGGCTGTTAGGTTGATCCCCGCAATCGGTATCGCCGATGACGAGGAACTCAATTTCGGCGGTCTCTTAGGCAGCGGTCCCATTATGAAACTGCATAAACAATCCTCTTCTAAAATGATTCAAAGAGGCGGCAGAATCCCTGCACCGCTTCAGAGTTTGAAGAATTAACGACAATGTATTATCAATATTCTGCTAAATGCAACTTAAAATCGCCATGAGGACTGAAATTTCAATCTTCATGGCGATTTTTACAAACTATTTTTGTCCTATAAGCCTCCTATAAGCATATAAGCCAATAAGCCTATTCTTCATCTGCTAGACACTTTAATATTTTGTTATATAGTCGTAATGCTATTATCTATTTTTATAGCCTGTGATCATTGTCATTATAAATGCAATAACTGTTAACCAAGCAAAGAATTTATGTGATTTCATGATAGTTACGTCCAAACCTTTCAATAATTATTCTTCAATATTAAATTTCTCGTGTGTTGATTTTCTAAATTCTTCCTCTAAAAGGTCCGTTAGATCATCGGATGTTAGAAGAGGACGTGTGCTCATAATTCCTCCCACTACTGTTGATATATTATGCAACAGTGCTGATGCAGTTGGAGATAGGATTCCGAGAAGTCCTGACACAATCAATGCAGAATTAAATCCTATAATAAATCGATAGTTCGAATTTATTTTGTCCATCATATTATCACTGATTATCCTAAGAAGGATCAGTGCTCTAAGATCTGAAGTAGCAATTGTGATATCGGAAATTTCTTTTGCAATCGCAGCTCCATCGTGAACGGCAATCCCTACGTCCGCTTCCGAAAGTGCCGGAGTATCATTGATGCCATCTCCAATCATCACAACCTTTCTTCCTGCATCGTGTTCTTCTCTAATATATCCTGCCTTATCCTCAGGTAACAATTCAGCTTTAAAGGTATCCAACCTTAATTCATTTGCAATTGTTCTTGCTGCCTTCTCGTTGTCACCTGTCATCATGCAAATTCGGCTGAAACCTAATTTGTGCAGAGCTTCGATAACTTCCTTTGCTTCTTCCTTTAAAGGATCGAAGATAAACAGAACGCCCTTCAGCACACCATCCATCGCAAAGTATAGCCTTGTAAATTCATCAGGCATTTCATCGAATTTGTCCATCTCGTTCTTTGGTATCTCGGTTTTTTCATCCTCAAATACAAAATGGTAACTGCCTATGATTGCCTTCTTACCATCTATTTCGCTAGAGATTCCGTGCGCAACTACATATTCAACCTTTGAATGCATCTCATCATGGGGTATCTCTCGTTCGACAGCAGCGGTAACAACAGCGTTAGCTACCGAATGAGGATAATGTTCCTCAAGGCATGCCGCGTAACGTAGGAGTTCTACCTCATCCATACCATCAAAAGGAATTATATCCACAAGTTTAGGAGTTGCCTTTGTCAGCGTTCCTGTTTTGTCGAATACAATCGTCTCTGACTGGGAAACATTCTCAAGGAATTTTCCACCTTTTACTGAGATACCATATTTATTGGCTTCCTTCATGGCTGACAAAACAGTCAACGGCATAGCAAGTTTGAGTGCGCATGAGAAATCAACCATCAAAAATGCCATTGCTTTGTACGCGTTTCGTGTTATTAAGTATGTCAAAGCCGATCCCAATAGTGAATATGGCACTAGTTTATCCGCAAGATGGAATGCTCTGTCTTCAGTTTCCGACTTCAATTTTTCAGAGTCCTCAATCATTTTCACGATTCGATCATACTTGCCCTGGCCAACTACTGAGGTTACCTTTAATAGTCCTTCACCCTCTTCGACGACTGTTCCACCATATAAGAAGGCTCCCTCTGACTTGTGTACAGGTAGAGATTCGCCAGTCAATGATGACTGGTTCACACTGAGTAAACCAGACTCAAGCACGCCATCTAGAGGGATTATATCCGAGCATCTTAATACGATCAGATCCCCTTCCTTCACTGATGTGATAGGAATATTTTCTTCAACATCTCCGTTCTTTCTCCAAACATTATCAACATTCAAAGACATGACCTGAGCTAAATCATTAACATACTTTCGATGAGTCCACTCTTCCATGACTTCGCCCGTATTAAGCATGTACATCACAGATCCTGCTGTTGCAAAATTCCCGCGCGCCATTGATATTCCAATCGCAAGTGCATCTAGCACCGAAACATCTAGTTTCATATTTTTAAGAGATACTAAGCCCTTCTTAAAGAACTTGATAGATCCCATAATAGTCAGTGCGATACGCACGGGCATTGGTAGAAGTTTCTTAGCAAAATAGTTAAATGTCATAAGAGTCAACTTTTCCGAATATGTTGCTTCGATCAATTTGCTCTTGAAATCTTCTGAAATTGAATCTGCCATAGACATGTCAAAATAATATTCACCAAGTGAATTTTTAAACTTGGATAAGATGAAATCAGATTCATATTCTTTTGGATTGTAAAATATAGTTATTCCACAGCTCCTTCTGTTAACATCTGCATTTTCAACATATTCAAAAGACAGGAAATAGTTCTCCATATAGCAGGCTTCTTCAATTGTCATAACTTTTCGGTCAAATCTTATACGAATTCGGCCCTTAGATTTATGGGAAATTGTATATTTCATATTGTTTTCCTAAAACTGATCAAGATTAACTATTTATCTTCTTCTGTTGTGCAGCAGCACTCTTCTTCTGCGGCCTTGTAAATCTTCTCATTAATTTCCTTGGCATCATGCAAGATATCCTGTGCATTGTCCTTTACATTTGCAACCTTCTTAAGAACACAATCCTGCGCCCTAAGTGCAGTTGCAGTCACGTGAGTATATGCCTTCTTTGCATCTCTGCTAGAAAGAGCTGCAATACCTGCAGTTCCTAGGAACGCACCTCCAGCGAGCCATCCTAATCTTTTTGCAACCTTAACTGCAATTTTACATCCTTTTTTTGCACAATCTTCCATTTTATTTACCTCCATTATAAATCTCTGTAAGGATATTCTAACACATGGGTTAGTGATAAGCAACTTTGTAATTTTAAAAATTTTCTTATTAGAAACTAAGCACAAGTGGTACGAGTACCGGCACTAAAAAACTTGCCACAAGTCCTGAAACAAAAGAAAAAACTGCGATATCTGATCTTGTCTGCCTCTCCACAATCGGCAAACAAACATCCATGGCAGCAGCACCAGGAAGTGCAACCGTTTCAATATATCCAATCTTCTTGGCTACGATCGGAATCAGCACAAAAGACAGAACTTCCCTCATTATGTTATGAAGAAATGAAATTGCACTGGCAACGACAAATCCATGGTCGATAATTATTCCAGGCGCCAAGCTATACCATCCTAGACCTGATCCTATAGCGAGTGCTTCCTTCATCGACAGCGGCAAAATAATTCCACATACAGCAGCACCCAAAAGCGAGCCAAAAATAACTGCAACAGGTATTACTAGCACCCTAAATCCTACCGTCTTTATCTGATGTATAACTGTCCCCTCAAGGCCCATGTCAAGTCCCACAAAGAACAGCAAAATGCAAAGTCCTATGGTAATCATGAGACCCATGATGTGGTCAAACTTTTGAAAATCTGAAATTGTACCCTGCGACAAGAAATACGCGATCAGTCCACCTAACAAAACAGCCATGATAACCATAATTGTCATACTGTCAAACTTCTTTTCCTTATCCTCAGCATTCTCCGTTTCAGCTTCCGTAATAAAATGCTCTTCATGAGATGCTTCCACATGACTATTTATACCCTGGCTTTTCAAATACCCTAGAGAATCAAGCCCAAGAGCTCGCCTTGTAAGAGATGTTGCTCCAATGCAAAAGCTAAAAATGATAACTGTTATCAAAAGCGAGTAGAGACCTATCGATCCTAGATTCTCAATAACCTCATCATTAGCCCCCATTCTCATCCCCATCGAAAAAACCATTACTGTGATTGCAATAGTCGAGACCTTGCCTCTCCACTCGAGTTTATCCTTCTTTGCTCTAACAAAATATCCAACTATGTATCCCAGGACTGCATGCCCCAAATAAAGTGCTAAATCTGCCAATTCTCTATATTCTTCCTTTCATATAACCAAACTTTTCAATCTTTCCAACTAATTATATATTCTATTTTAACCAAAGTCTAGATAAGGCAATTTTATTTTGTAGAATCCATTGAAGACAAGTCTCTTAATTGATATACTTATTTAAGAAATTATATAAGGAGAAAAATATGCAAAACGATAATCCCATTTTTGACGCCCGTTCTCTCGGTTATCCTAAAATGATACTTTTAGGTATGCAGCACACATTTGCGATGTTTGGCGCAACTGTGCTTGTGCCGATTTTAACGGGTCTTGATGTTTCTACAACACTTTTGATGGCAGGACTTGGCACGCTTCTGTTTCATACCCTTACAAAGGGAAGAGTTCCGGCGTTTCTCGGTTCATCATTTGCATTCCTTGGAGGATATGCTGCTGTTGCACCGATTATTGACGGAAAGCCAAATACAGAAATGCTTCCATATGCCGGAGGAGCAGTATTTTGTGCAGGCCTTGTATATGTCGTCCTTGCGGCACTTATCAAACTTTACGGTGTAAAAAAAGTCATGACGTTTTTCCCTCCCGTTGTTACCGGACCTATCATTATTTCAATCGGTCTCATACTTGCACCGACAGCAATCAAAAACTGTGAAACCAACTGGCTGCTTGCCGTTGTAGCTATGGGAACTATAATATTTTTCAATATATGGGGACGTGGAATGTTCAAAATAATACCGATCATTCTTGGCGTTATAGCATCATATGTTTTGGCAATTATTTTAAGAGATGTCAATCTTTCAGATATTACTAACAAGGCTATTGTTTCAGCGCCACCTATAACGATTATGAAATTTGATTTCTCTGCGATAATCACAGTTATGCCAATTTCTCTTGCGACTATGATGGAGCACATCGGAGACATTTCAGCGATAGGTGCAACTACTGGAGAAAATTATATAGCTAGGCCAGGGCTTCATAGGACACTTCTTGGCGACGGTCTTGCAACCTGTCTATCGTCTGCATTCGGTGGCCCTGCTAATACGACTTACGGAGAAAACACTGGAGTTCTAGCACTTACAAAGGTTTATGATCCTAAAGTTATTAGACTCGCTGCTGTATTTGCAATTATTATTTCCTTCCTGCCTCACATCAACTTTATAATAAGTTCAATCCCAGCAGGAACAATCGGCGGTGTTTCGCTCATACTATACGGTATGATTTCTGCAATAGGCATCAGAAACGTCGTTGAAAATCAAGTTGATTTCACAAAATCACGAAATACGATTATCGCGGCTCTTATCCTAGTGTGCGCTCTTGGATTCTCCGCTACAGGCGGCATTTCCTTCCAGGCATTTGGGGCCACTGTTACCTTGTCAGGTCTTGCAATTGCTGCTCTTGTCGGCATCATCGCTAACGCAATCCTACCCGGCAATGAATATGTATTCGATGAGCATAAAGACGGAACTGATCAGAAATTCCAGACATTTGAGATATAAAGCATGATTTTATTCTCATAGACTTATATAACAAAACAGTTAGCAAAAAGTGCTATATCAATTGAATTTACAATCGATATAGCACTTTTATATTTTTATATTTAATCTCTGACTTCTATCATAATTAATTATTGAGCATAGAATCTTCCACATTCAAAATAGATACAAAATCAATTGGATGAGTGTTCGCATTTATAGGTTCACGTACAGATTACATTCTTGCTAACTCTTCGCAAAACCAATCGCCAAACTTCTCAGCAGTCAACCCTTCCTTCCGTTTCGATTCAGATTTTGCGAGTACAGCCTCGATTTTCGATGCAGCTTCAATTCGCCCAGTATGTTCGAGCATCATCGCTGCAGCCTTTATCAAACTCGACGGATTGGCATACTCGCCTCGGCCACTTTCAATCATCCTTGGTGCTGAGCCGTGTATTGCCTCAAACATGGCATATCTACTTCCAATATTTGCAGAGCCTGCTGTTCCAACGCCACCCTGAATTTGAGCGGCCTCGTCTGTCAAAATGTCCCCATAAAGATTAGGCATGACAAAAACCTCAAACTTGCTTTGTGCTCCCTCGTCAATCATCTTTGCAGCCATTATATCAACATAATAATCTTCTAATTCAAGGCTTGGAAAATCCTCTGCAACTTCGTGGCATATCCTGGAGAAATTGCCATCGCACTTCTTGATAATATTAGCCTTCGTCACAACAGCTATTTTGTGCTTGCCCGCTTTAACTGCGTATTCCATCGCAGCCCTCGCAATCCTCTCAGTGCCGGCATTTGAAATCACCTTGAAATCCACGGCGAACAGATCAGGGATCTCAACACCTCTGGAACCAAGCACATATTCGCCCTCCGTATTTTCCCTAAAAAACATCCAGTCTATATTTTTTTCAGGCACCTTAACCGGTCTTACGTTCGCGAAAAGATCAAGCTCAGCTCTCAGCGTGACATTCGCACTCCTCATATCGCCAGATTTGCTGCCACCCTTTGGAGTCTCAGTTGGGCCCTTTAAAAGCACGTGGCATTTCTTAATCTCATCAAGAACGTCTTTTGGCACACTTTCGCCCTTTTCAAGCCTGTTTTCAATCGTAAGCCCATCTATCTGCCTTATCTCCACACTTCCACTTGAGATTTCCTCATAAAGCGCAGCTTCAAGGACCTTCACAGCCACCCTTGTAATAATCGGGCCAATCCCGTCGCCCGCAATTACACCAATAATCAGTTTATCAAGAGTCGAAAAATCAATTTTTTCGCTACCATCGCCTTGAGAAATCTCCTTAACTCTTTGCAACTCCTCATTCAAAAGCTTCCTGAAATCTTCCGTCGCCTTTTCAATCGCAACGTTTTCAGCTATGCACACCCTGTGTTTTGGCATTTTTGTCAATCCCATATTATCTCCAATCTATCGATTTGTCTCTATTTACTACCAACGAATTTCAAAAGTCCACCTGCCTGGATTATCGACCTCTCCCGTCCGGAGAGTATGCATTTAAGTTTGATTTTATCCCTGCCATTTATGAGGCCAACAAAACAGCCGCTCTCCAAAGATTCCTGAACATTCGAAATTTCTATTTCGTCGAGCATGTTGACTTTTTCATAGTCCTTCTCGTCAACAAATTCCAGCGGCAAAATACCTGCGTTTATGAGGTTCGCCCTATGTATCCTTGCAAAACTCTTCGTAATTACAGCCCTAATTCCTAGGTAGAGTGGCACAAGAGCAGCATGTTCTCTTGAAGAGCCCTGGCCGTAGTTAGCGCCGCCGACAATTATTCCATCTCCCAGGCTTTTTGCTCTCTCTGCAAACTCTGTATCACATACTTCAAAGCAGTATTGTGAAAGATGCGGAATATTTGAACGATATGGCAATATTTTTGATCCAGCGGGCATGATGTGGTCTGTCGTGATATTGTCACCAACCTTGAGTGCAACCTTTGATTTAAGTGTGTTCCCAAGGAGTTTAGCCTCTGGCAGTCCCTTAATATTAGGGCCCTTAATCGTTTCTAAATTCTTTCGCTCTTCCAGTGGGAGTGGCTTGATTATCATGTGGTCATCCTGAGTAAATTCATTTGGAATTTCCACAGACATCTCGCTTGCTAAATCTCTTTTGTCTGTATTTTGACTGCCCAAATTTTCAGGCAGTTTTCTAGGATCCACTATCTTCCCAAATATCGCAGCGGCAGCGGCTGTTTCAGGTGAAGCAAGATAAACCTTTGCATCCTTGGTGCCTGAGCGACCTTCGAAATTCCTATTGAAAGTTCTAACGCTCACACCTCCGGATTTTGGCGAGAATCCCATACCAATACATGGCCCACATGCACATTCTAGGAATCTTGCACCTGCTCCAAGAATATCCGTGAATCCACCATCGTCAGATAGCATTGAAAGCACCTGTCTTGAGCCAGGAGAAATTGAGAGGCTGACATTGTCCGAAACTCTTTCGCCCTTTAGTATTGCTGCGACCTTTAGTAAGTCGAAAATGCTTGAGTTAGTACATGAGCCAATGCAAACCTGGTCAACATCGATATTTTTCTTCTCAAGTTCAGAAACCTTAACAACATTATCTGGACTATGAGGACAAGCAATCATAGGTTCAAGCAAATTTAAGTCTACATCAATTACTTTATTGTAAACTGCATCCTCATCAGCGGAGAGCTCACGATACGACTCTTGTCTGTTTTGTGCCGTTAGAAAATCCTTAGTAATCTCGTCTGATGGGAATATCGAAGTGGTGGCTCCGAGCTCTGCACCCATGTTCGTGATGGTTGCTCGCTCTGGCACGCTTAGTGTTTTGACTCCGCTTCCGCCGTATTCGATGACTGCCCCAACTCCGCCCTTGACGGTCATAATTCTAAGCACTTCTAGAATCACATCTTTCGCCGATACAAACGGAGATAGCTTCCCTGTTAGATTTACTTTGTAGATTTTTGGCATCGTGATGTAGTATGGTCCGCCACCCATCGCAACCGCAACGTCAAGGCCGCCTGCGCCCATCGCGAGCATTCCGATTCCACCTGCCGTTGGAGTGTGGCTATCAGAGCCTATCAAAGTCTTGCCCGGTGCAGAAAAGCGCTCTAGATGAACCTGGTGACAGATTCCATTTCCGGGTTTTGAAAAATATAGCCCAAATTTTGCAGCAGCTGACTGTATGAATTGATGGTCATCGGCATTCATAAAGCCTGACTGTAGTGTGTTGTGGTCGATGTATGCGACGGAGAGTTCCGTTTTAACCGAGTCAAGTCCCATGCTCTCGAATTCAAGATATGCCATCGTTCCAGTCGCATCCTGCGTGAGAGTTTGGTCTATTTTGATTCCAATTTCATTCCCCGACTTCATTTCGCCTTCAACAATGTGTTCTTTTAATATTTTTTCTGTAATTGTCAATCCCATTAGTTGATTCCTTTCAAAGTATTAGTCTAGCATTAGTCTAACTTATCTTTGCCGATTTCTTTCAAGACATTAGTTCACATTTAGTCCCACTTGCTGATACCCTTTAGAATATTTTCTCGCGAGTTCTCGAGATGCTTTTTGAGTTGTTTCCTGATCGCATCTTCATCGTGGCTCTTTAAGATATCAAAAAGCTCTCTATGTTCATGTGTCGATTGGTTGATTCTTTTTTTATCCCTGAGCGATGCCAGCCTAACTTTCAATAATTTCTTATGCGTCTGTTCAAGGATCTGACTATAAACATTGCTCCCGCTTTCCCCATACAAAATAGTATGGAACTGCGTGTCGAGTATCATTACTTTCTCATAGTCGTTCTTCAGGCTAAAAAACTCCTGCTGATCTACGATTTCTCCAAGTTTTTTTAGACCATCTTCCGATAAGTTATTTGCAAGACCCCCTGCAATCTCAGGCTCAAGAAGCCTCTTTACATTGAGCATGTCCTCGACATCTTTCTTTGAAATTCCAATCACTTCTGAGCCGTTTGGGCTATCCTTTATAAGCCGCTCCTGAGAAAGCCTCAATAGTGCTTCCCGTATCGGAGTTCGACTTACGCCAAGTTCCTTGGAAAGGCTGCCCTCCGTTATATACTCACCTTTTTTGTACTTGCCGTGCAAAATGTCATTGAGCAGAGCCTCGTATACCTGATTTGCGAGGGAAACAGTTTTGTATTCTATCATTTTCTTCCACCTCTACCTTCTGACATTTCCGCCAACTTCTCAAAAATTTCGTCATTTGACAGCACCGTTGTGCGATTATCAGCGTAGAGCCCATCTACCCACTTCTTGAGCTCCGCCACTATTTTGTGCTCCTTACCAATAGGCTTATCAACGCCAAGCCTCGACAAAACACTTTCGTGCTGGTTTAGCCAATATGCAATCCCAGCAGCTCCCGATGTTTTGCTTATCGTAACGCCAGGCTCTCTTCCTAAAATATTTTTCGTGTCAAAAATATTGTATATTTCCTCGTCCTTCATGAGACCGTCTGCGTGAATTCCGGCTCTTGTTACATTAAAGTCCGCACCTACGAATGGGGTCATAGGCGGAATTTTGTAATTCATCTTTTCTCTGAAGAACTCTGCGATTTCCGTTATAACCTTGGTGTCCATGCCATCAGTGGACCCTCGAAGAGATGCATATTCCATAACCATAGCTTCGAGTGGAATATTGCCAGTTCGCTCGCCAATTCCAAGCAGTGAGCAGTTTACAGAGGAACAGCCGTACATCCATGCCGTGCTTGCATTTACAACAGCTTTATAAAAGTCATTATGTCCATGCCATTCAAGCATCTCGCTAGGTACACCTGAATAGTGCTGTAAGCCGTAGATAATCCCCGGCACTGACCTAGGAAGTGCAACGCCAGGGTATGGAACCCCATAGCCCATGGTATCACATGCCCTAATCTTGATCGGCACACCAGATTCGTTTGAAAGGTCCATTATTTTGTTGACAAAAGGCACTACAAAACCGTAAAAATCAGCCCTTGTCACATCCTCAAGGTGGCATCTTGGCACAACACCGGTATCGAGTGCGTCGCTTATCGTCTTGAGATAATAGTCCATCGCCTGCTTCCTGGTCTTGCCCATCTTTTTGAAAATGTGGTAATCGCTGCAGCTAACCAAAATACCGGTTTCCTTGATTCCTAGTGATTTTACGAGCTTAAAGTCTTCCTGATTTGCCCTTATCCAGGTCGTTATCTCAGGAAATTTCAAACCAAGCGAAAGACATTTTTCAACAGCCTCTCTGTCCTTCTTCGTATAAACAAAAAACTCGCTCTGGCGTATGAGCCCAAATGGTCCGCCGAGCTTGCTCAGAAGCTTGAATATTTCAACGATATCATCGCTGTCGTAGGGTGCTCTTGACTGCATACCATCCCTAAAAGTCGTGTCCGTAATCCAAATATCATCCGGCATGTTCATAGGGACTTTTCGATGGTTCCAGACGATCTTTGGAATTTCCTCATAGCTGTACATATCTCTATATAACATCGGTTCTTCGACATCCTGAAGTTCATAGCTGTAATTCTTTTGTTCCAAAAGATTTGTCTTAGATGAAATATCTAACATGGTCAACTCCTTTCGCTCTTTACTATGGAAGCATCGCCATAGCAAAATACCTGTATACCAGTATACCCCCGCAGATATATCATTGTCAAGAGTTAACGCTTTATCATTTTAATAGGGTCGAGGATTTCATCAATTTCATCTTCACTCAATAGCCCTAATTTTTTGATTGCTTCTCTAATGGTTAAATTATCTTTATATGCTAATTTTGCAACCTTTGCTGCCTTCTCATATCCGATATATGGATTTAAGGCTGTAACCAGCATCAGAGAATTTTCTAGGTAGTCCTCTATTTTATCATAATTAGCTGTAATCCCAACCGCGCAATTATCGTTAAACGAATGAATAGCATCTGCCAGAAGTTCCACGGATTCAAGGAAGCTTGATATGATGAGAGGCATATAGACGTTGAGTTCAAAGTTTCCTTGCGAGGCTGCAATTGATATAACAGAATTATTTCCCATCACCTTAAGGCATACCATAGTCAACGCTTCACACTGAGTTGGGTTGACCTTTCCCGGCATAATTGAGCTTCCTGGCTCGTTTTCAGGTATATTGAGTTCTCCGATTCCACATCTCGGCCCTGAGGAAAGCAGCCTTATGTCATTAGCAATTTTCATCAGATTTGCAGCCAGGGCTGTCAGTGTTCCGTGCATGTTTACAAGTGCATCCTTTGAAGTAAGATCATGAAATTTATTATCCGAAGCCTTAAACGTTTCGCCCGTCATCTCCGATAGATTCTTTACGACTATTTTGTCGAAGTCCTTTGGTGCGTTCAAACCTGTGCCTACCGCCGTACCACCGATTCCAACTTCCCTGATATATTCCAAAGCGTCCTCAATCATAAGAATATTATGATCTAGCATAGATCTCCAGCCACTGATTTCCTGGCCGAGTGTTATTGGAGTCGCATCCTGAAGGTGTGTCCTGCCGATTTTAATGACATCCTCATACTTTTTCTCCAATTCAAAGAATGTATCCCGTAGTTTTGCTATTTTATGCAAAAGATTATTTTGTATTTGCAAAACAGCTGCTATGTGCATGGCTGTCGGGAAGGTATCGTTGGAACTCTGGGATTTGTTGACGTCATCGTTGGGGTGGAGTATTTCCTCTCCCAAAATTTCATTGCCTCGGTTTGCAATGACTTCGTTGACATTCATATTCGTCTGTGTCCCGCTTCCAGTCTGGAAAATTACTAGTGGAAAATTATCATCCAATTTACCTGCTAAAATTTCATCACAGACATCGGAGATGATCTTTCTTTTTGCAACCTCAATGGTTCCCAATTCACAGTTTGCATTGGCAGCAGCTTTTTTCAGGTATGCATAAGCCCTTATAATCTCAATCGGCATCTTGTATTTGCCAATTTTAAAATTATTGATGCTTCGCTGCGTTTGTGCTCCCCAGTATTTATCGGCTGGAACCCTAACCTCACCCATCGTATCCTTCTTAATCTTATATTCCATCATAGCACCCTTTCTCACTACACTGTATCTTTACTGTATATTTATACTGCACGCCCTAATCGCGTTTACAATTTTCTCAACAACTCTTTTGTCGAAAACATCTGGAAGTACATAGTCAGATCTGAGTTCTTCTTCCTTTATGACGTCAGCAATTGCTCTTGCAGCAGCTTCCTTCATTTCCTCGGTAATCTGCATCACCCTGCAGTCAAGCGCGCCCCTGAAGATCCCTGGAAACGCCAAAACATTATTTACCTGGTTCGGGAAATCGGAGCGTCCCGTGCCAACTACCGCTGCACCCGCTTCAATTGCCTCATCTGGCATGATTTCAGGCACAGGGTTTGCCATCACGAATACAATCGGATCCTCGGCCATTGATCTAATCATCTCTTTTGAAACAATTCCCGGCTTTGAAACCCCGATAAAAATATCTGCATCGCGCATTAGCTCGTCAAGCTTGCCACTGAGCTTATTTTGATTCGTAATTTTGGCGATTTCCTCCTGCTCACTATTATTATATGGCGCTCCATCGTAGATGGCTCCCTTGCTACCGCACAAAATAATATCTCCGAAGTCAAATCTAAGCAGCATTCTCGCAATTGCAATGCCTGCTGATCCTGCTCCGCTTATAATAATTTTTAAATTACCTGGTTTCTTGCCTGTAAGTCTCAAAGCGTTTAAAATCCCTGCAGATGTTACAATGGCTGTTCCATGCTGGTCATCGTGAAAAACTGGAATATCGCACTTTTCCTTAAGCCTTCGCTCAATGTTAAAACATCTTGGAGCACTGATATCTTCGAGATTGATGCCGCCAAAGCTCTTGGATATATTGTAAATCGTATCAACGATAACATCCTCATCATTAGAATTTATACATATTGGAATTGCATCTATGTTTGCAAAAGTCTTGAAAAGCGCACACTTTCCCTCCATTACGGGCATCCCTGCAGACGGACCTATATCACCAAGTCCCAAAACAGCGCTGCCATCAGTTATGACGGCAACCAGATTTCCCTTCCCCGTATATTCATACGCTAGATTTTCATCCCTGGCAATTTCCAGACACGGTTCTGCAACTCCTGGAGTATATGCGATAGCAAGTTCTTCCCTATTCGTAACCTTGGCCTTGCTTTCGATGCTGAGTTTGCCCCTCCACTTCGCATGCATTTTAAGTGCTTGTTCTTTTTTATTCATTTTATTTCCAAATCTCCTTTGTACAAAATAGATGTTCGTGCTATGGATGTTCATGCTATGTCCATTGCTTACCGATTTACTCGCTATAGATCCAAACTATTCATATCAAGTAAAAAATCAAACAAATTAATGGTGAGTATTCCATGTTCATCCAATGATGGCTTGATTCGATCTTTTACAACTATTAATTTTTTAAAAGAATCGTCAATATTAATCAGTGATGCTTTTTCTTGCTCAAGTTTCTCTTTAGATGGGAGGCTGTATGCGGACTGAATATAATATTTTTTGCTGCCAAGGTTAGCTATAAAATCCACTTCGAGCTGTTTCTTCAAATCCTTATCGTTAGGCCCGTTTTCTCTTTTTATAACTGTACCTACATCCACCATATATCCTCGGAATCTCAATTCATTATATATGATATTTTCCATAAGGTGAGTTGGCTCTATCTGCCTAAAATTCAATCTAGCATTCCTAAGTCCAACATCTTCAAAGTATATTTTGTATGGGGTTCCAATATATTTTCGACCCTTTACATCATACCTATGAACCCTCTTTATTAGAAAAGAATCCTCAAAATAGTCTATATATTTATCAATTGTATTGGCAGAAATTTTAGATTTTTTTACTGACAAAAAGGTAGACTCTATCTTAGATGGATTCGTGAGTGTGGAAATCCCTGACGCCAAAATGTTGAGTAGATCCTCAAGTTCACTATTCAGGCGTACATCATACCTGTTTACAATATCACGCAGGTACACATTGCTTAATTGATTCTTTAGGTAGTTCATCTTATCTTCGTCGCTTTTCATGAGAGCCTGTGCTGGCAACCCTCCGAACACCTGGTATTCAGCAAATGCATCTTCCTTGTCTCCATCATAAGTTTGAAGAAATTCAGAAAAAACAAGTGGCATAATATGGATCTCATCACCCCTGCCAGCGAATTCAGTAATTACATCTTTGGATAAGAATTTCGAATTACTACCGGTTACGTATACATCAAAATTCTTTTGTCGTAAAAATCCATTAAGCACCTGCTCAAATGATGCTAATAGCTGAACCTCGTCTAATAGTATATAGTACTTTTCATCGTTATTAGTTCTGGCAAATACATACTCCAAGAACTTCTGAGGGTTGGCCAATCTTTCTCCACTCAAAATATCTAAGTCCATGAGATTCTCTCCGATTTTCAGAAGATCTTGACCCGAATCAAATGCAAATTTTATTATATGATTTTTATCTACTCCGCTTTCGATTAAATAGTTGTAAAATATATTATTGAGCAGGTAAGATTTGCCACTCCTTCTAATGCCTGTAATTACCTTGATAAATTCGTTGTCCATCTTACGAATTAGTTTGTTTAGGTAATAATCACGTTTTATTTCCATAACTAACCGTCCTCTTCTATTTAGAAATATTTCCATTACGGAACTTAATCTAATTAAATTATATATTCTATTTGCTTAGGAGGCAAGTCCTATTTAGAAATAATTCCAGAATGGAATTATTTCTAAATAGTCCAGGAAGTATGATAGAGAATTGCCGAATAAATAATGAAGAAAATGATTCTCAGCTAAAGCTAAACAATAAAAAGCGCCCCTTCGACACCATTTCGGCATCAGATGGACGCTTTTGATTACTATTTTGTTGTGAAGATTTCTACCTTTTGGCTATCTCTACCTTTTGGCTATCTCAACATTGTGGCTATCTCTACCTTGTGACTATTTCTTTCAAATAATCACGCAGTGACTAGCCTTCAAAGATTCTAGTATTTGTATTCCTGTCCCATAGACTCGATAATGCTCTCAGCAAGATCGTCAAGCTCAGATTCCGTCATCTTATTCACTGAAGAAAGAACGCTAACCTGCTCATTTAGAACAGTCATCTGCTTCATATCCTGTAGCATTTCAATCATCTTTGAACCAGCCTGTGGTGCCCAAGAACCGTTTTCAACTACTGCGCAAACCCTCTTTTGTAGATTCAAGCGCTGCATATCTCTCAAGAAATCTTCCATTGGTGGGAAGATGCCGAGGTTATATGTGCATGAAAGTAGAGCAAGGTGGCTGTATTTGAAAACTTCTGAAATCAGATAAGACATGTGAGTCTTTGAAACGTCATACATCTTGATGTTGGTCATGCCTTTTTCAACAAGCTTTGCAGCCAAAATGTGAGCAGCTGCCTCAGTGTTACCATACATTGAAGCATATACGATGAGCACACCCTTTTCTTCAGGCTGATATGTTGCCCAGTGTACATACTTATCGATAATCCATCCAAGATCCTGTCTCCAAATTGGTCCATGAAGTGGGCAGATAACCTTAATATCAATTGTTCCAGCCTTCTTAAGAAGTTCCATAACCTGTGGGCCATACTTGCCAACGATGTTTGTATAATATCTTCTTGCCTCATCGAGCCAGTCATTCTTAAAATCAACCTCGTCAGCAAATCTTGCACCATCGAGAGATTTGAATGATCCGAATGCGTCAGCGGAGAACAAAACACCGTTAGTTGTATCGAACGTAACCATTGCTTCAGGCCAGTGAACCATAGGCGCGTCTACGAATACAACATTGTGCTTACCAAAGCTCATAGTATCCCCAGCTTTTACCTGTACAAAATTATCATTTACAGGGAAGTTGAACTGGTGCATCATCATGAAGGCCTTCTCCGTTGAAACTACCTTAACATCAGGGTGTCTCAAAATAATTTCTTCAATAGAAGCAGCGTGGTCAGGCTCCATGTGGTTAATAACTACGTAATCAAGGGGTCTTCCGTTGAGAACATAATCCACATTCTCAAGGAACTGTCTTCCAACTGTCCAGTCCGCAGTATCGAACAAAACAGTTTTTTCGTCAAGCAAAACATATGCGTTATATGATACTCCATTCTCAAGCGGATGGATGTTCTCAAATAGTGCAATTCTCTTTTCACTTGCACCTACCCAATATAGATCGTCAACTACTTTTCTAACATTATGCATTATTGATCCTCCTTCTCTTCATATCCGGTGTTAACCTTTACAAAAGAGTCCTTATCCTCTGCGCACATTGGGCAAAGCCAATCTTCAGGAAGTGCCTCAAATGGAGTTCCAGGACTTACATCTGCTTCAGGATCTCCCTTTTCAGGGTCATATTCGTATCCACATCCGTTACATACATATGTAGTGAATGGTGATGGATCTTCAAGAATTGTTGCCTTTCTCATCTTAACCATTGGAGGAGCAGGTTTCTTTTCCTTGCCGTTGTCAAGAGCCTTAGTTAGCAATGGTAGAATTTCCTCTACATCACCAACTATGCCGTAGTCCGCATTCTTGAAGATATGAGCATTTTTGTTCTTGTTGATAGCAACAATTGTAGTTGCATCCTTGATTCCCTTGAGGTGCTGTCCAGCTCCAGAAATACCTGCTGCAATATAAAGGTTGCCCTTGAATTTCTGACCAGACATACCTACGTATCTATCAAGTGGTAGATACTTGAGTGTCTCTGCAACTGGTCTTGATGAACCAACTGCTGCACCTGCCTGTTTTGCTAGAGCTTCAACAAGTTCCATATTCTTCTTAGGTCCAATTCCCTTACCAGCAGAAACTACCCTATCTGCCTCCACGATTGGTGTCCATGGATCAATACCAACTGTAAAGTCATATCCATCTGCTTTAAGAGCTTCAACAAGCTGATCAACTTTTTCCTTGGAAGATCCCTTATCAAAGATCATCTTCTTTCTCTGTCCTGTGATAGGGCCCTTATCCTTTTTAGCTGTTGCCATCTTAGGTGCCTTACCCAATATATGAGCAGCAATAACTACTCTCTGAATTTCATTTGTTCCTTCATAGATTGTAGTTATCTTAGCATCTCTATATGCTCTTTCAACTTCCATACCCTTCAAATATCCATTTCCTCCGAATAATTGAAGTGCATCGTTACATACCTCAAGAGCTATGTCAGAAGCATATGCCTTCGCCATTGCTGATTCCATACCGTAGTCAAGGTGATTTTCCTTCATGTCAGCAGCTGAATAGATTAGAAGACGAGCAGCTCTTAGCTTCATTGCCATATCTGCAATCTTGAATGAATTAGCCTGCTGGTGTGCTATAGGAAGACCAAACTGTGTTCTCTCAAGACCATACTCAATAGCGTGTTCATAAGCTCCCTGTGCAATTCCAAGTGCCTGAGAAGCGATTCCGATTCTGCCGCCATCAAGAGTTGACATTGCAATCTTAAAGCCCTGACCTTCTTTGCCAAGTAGATTTTCTTTAGGAACTTTCACATCATTAAAGATAAGTTCTGCTGTAGATGAAGATCTGATACCCATTTTGTCATAGTGATCTCCAAATTCAAATCCTTCCCAACCTTTTTCAACGATGAAAGCTGAAATTCCTCTAGTTCCAATGTTTGGAGTTGTAACAGCGAACACAACATATGTATCAGCAACTGGTGCGTTTGTAATGAATATCTTTCCACCGTTCAAAATATAGTAATCGCCTTTTTTAACGGCTGTAGTCTCAGTTCCACCTGCATCAGAACCTGCATTTGGTTCAGTTAGTCCGAATGCACCGATTTTCTGACCCTTTGCTAGAGGTACCAGGTATTTTTTCTTCTGTTCTTCAGTTCCAAAAGCAAATATAGGATATGAACCAAGAGATACATGGGCAGATAAAATTACACCTGTTCCACCGTCAACTCTGGAAAGCTCTTCAACTGCAATAGCGTAACTCAGTGCATCCATTCCTGCACCACCGTATTCTTTAGGATACGGAATTCCCATAAGCCCAAGCTGGGCCATTTTCTTTACTGCATCGTGAGGAAATTCGTTTTGCTGATCCAGCATAAACGCGATCGGCTTTACCTCATCTTCGGCAAAAGCTCTTACCTTCGCTCTGAATTCCTCATGAGCATCTGTAGTTTTGAAAAGCATGTACATACCTCCTCTTTTCTTATTATAATAATTATATTAAATCTTTAACAAAATATATGTTGCATTTGCAACTTTTTGTCTTGAAAATATAAATTATTTTGTATTCATATAACGACTAGACAAAAATGCTGCAACTGGTATTATTAATACACATCCTATTGCAGAAATAAGCACCGATGTAAGTTCTTGTGCTAAAATTTTTGAATTCAACATCGATTCTACAGTAAATTCGTTTCTAAAAAAGATGAAAAACACTAGGTTTTGACCCAAAAATATGAAGAAGAGAGTGTTTATAGTAGAACTTAAAATTCCGCGACCAACCGCCATTCCCGAATCGAAGAGGTCTCTTGCACTTAGTTCCGCATGTTTTATCACTTCTTCCATTGAGCTTACTACTGATATGGCAGTATCGACCATCGCTCCTTCAAGCATTATAAGAACCACTCCCATCTGAAGTGCAAAGAAGTTAACTCCTACCTCAGCCTTATATCCATTCGCTGGCCTAATTGACACCTGACCTGTAGGGAATCCCTGTAAATTCGCTAAATATATAATTAGGTATGAAAATCCTGCAAGTAGAACCATCATCAGCAGCACAGACATTGCAGCAATCCGATTTTTTTGCTTATTTTCACTCTGATAAAACAGACTAATCGCCGTCATCAAAACACAGGATATAATTATGGCAAGCCACTCATTTATCCCCATCCAAACTGAAAATATTAGTGCAGTTATCACTATAATATTTCCAAGGATCCCTATCAATGCCTTCGCCGTACCGTCACGACCAATCGCGATGGCTGAAAACGTAAAAATTATCGCAAATATAGTTAATGTCATTCTATCGCTCCCTCGCTCTTACCCTTAAAGAAAATACTTCCTATGTAGGTTGAAAGTGGAATCGCGGCGATAATTCCCATACCTCCGACAAGAAATCTTATGAGGAGGAAAAAGCCATGATTTCCAACCACGCTCCACAGCGAAAAATCATTTTTCATTCCCAAAACCGCAACGGGCAGAATCACCGCCACATTAGTGAAAAACACTACATTAATCATCAGTCCCGTTATGTCATCAGAAATCGCTCTAACAGAACTCAAAAGCCCTACCCTACTTATCCCGGGCTCCCTTTCAACAATTTCCTTTGTTGCAGCAATAATCGTAACGGCTATGTCGATGACTGCGCCCAATGCACCAACCAGTATCTCACTTAGCAGCAAACCGTTAGCCATTCTCAGCGTGTATGGCTCCGGCATGTAATCGAGAAATTCGTATTTTATATTTGGTGCGAATTCTATTACAACAAAACAGAGCACTCCGATTATCGAAACTGTCAGAAGTGTCGCGATCGAGGCAGCGAGGCTTTCACGACTTTTCCCATTGACAAGGAATATGATTCCAAAAGTAAAAATAATCATTAACAAAATTACAAACCATATGAAATTATTTCCGTTTCCTGCAATGTGCATTCCGCCCACAAATAGGAGAGAGTTCACCAGAATCCCCATAACCGTTAGTAACCCTTGCTTGCCTCCTACAATGACTAGTAGATCTGCTAGCATTATGATTAAAAAAGCAATAATATAATCGCGCTTTTGCCCTGCAATACTATATAATTCTTTTCCGTTCTCTCCGGTCTTATCTATGAATAAAAAATTGCCTTTTTTGTATTCTTCACCATATGTTTTTTCGATTTCATAACGATTTTTTACTTTTATTATACTGCCCTTTTCTCCCGTGTTTTCATTGGCATTTACCATCTTCAGAGTAAGCGTCTGCTCAACGTATTTACCCTCGCCAACAGAAATATTTTGTTCACTGACATTAATGACCTTGGCAATCGGTGTTTTGTACAGCTCAAAGTCGAAATACACTGCAAGAAACAATGCTACACTGATGAGAATTATTAACAAAGAAACGATTTTTTTGCGCATATAAGTTAACCTCGTAATGATGTTTGTTGATTAAATTATAGCAAAACAAAATAAGCTTTTCAATTTTCGAACAAACGTTTACAAAATGGTGAACGTATGTTATAATTTTATTATTATATAAACTGATTCCGGAGGTTTTTATGAGTAAGATGACCAAAAGCGAAATTAGAGAAAATCGAGTTTTAGAATATATTAAAGAAGAAATTAAGAAGAAGGGTTATCCGCCAACAGTGCGTGAAATTTGCGAGGCGCTTGGTGTCAAATCTACATCGACAATTCACAAAGATATTGCGAATTTGATTGAGAGGGGTATTTTGAAGAAGGACCCATCCAAACCGAGGGCGTTAACCTTAGTCGGAGAACATCAGTCTGATTTCGCTGCATCAGCTGATTCTAGAAATTCATCTGGCACTTCCAATAATGAGCTCACCTCATCTGGCGCTAGTTTTGCGGTAAATATGCAAGATGAATACCGTGAAGACATCATCGATGTTCCAGTTGTTGGACATATTGCAGCGGGAACTCCTATTTTGGCGGAAGAAAATTTCGAGGACAGCATACCAATTCCTTCAAGATTTGTACGCGGCGACAACTTTATGCTAAAGGTGCGCGGTGAATCGATGATAAATGTCGGCATCATGGACGGAGATTTAATTCTTGTTAAGAAGGCTGATACCGCATATAACGGAGAAATTGTTGTTGCAATGATCGATGGCTTTGAGAGTGAAGCTACCGTCAAAACCTTCTATCGTGAAGATGGTCATTTTAGACTTCAGCCGGAGAATGATAACATGTCGCCTATCATAGTGAAAGATGTTAAAATTCTCGGAATTGTAAAAGGAGTTATGCGTTTCTTCAGTTAATTTCAGCAGTTTGTAGAGTTGTGATAGGGGTTGGTATCTAAAATTTGGATTATGTTTCAAGAAAATGTTTAAATTTCACATGATAGTGATATAAATAATACACGATTTACGTATTTTAAATTTTTATGACCTGTATTTTAGGTAGTTGAATTGAAGAAAAGGAGATTATTATGGGAATTATTGCATGGTTAATTGTAGGTGGTCTTGCAGGTTGGATAGCAAGTATGATAATGGGTAAGAATGAGCAGATGGGCCTTTTCGCTAACATCATCGTCGGCATCATCGGCGCGTTCATAGGTGGATTTGTTATGAATGCAATTGGTGGAAACGGTGATATGACTGGCATCAATATTGGCTCAATTTGTGTAGCAGTGCTCGGATCGGTTATTCTTCTTGCCATACTTAAGTTTATTAAGAAGAAATAATCAATCTTGAGTAAAAATCATTAAAAAGATTGTTTGAGTTCAAAAAACGCGTTATTTAAAATAACGCGTTTTTCATATAATCATTGATATTGCTCGATTTTAACCTGAATAATATAATTTATCTTCATCACTTCAAATTGCAAAGCAGTTCTTGCGCAAGGCTATGCCTCTTTTCAGTTCCACATAGATGCTCCACTATCGCAAGTGAAAAGTCCATTGCGAGTGCTGGACCCCTTGAGGTAATTAAATTGCCGTCGATTACGACATTCTCATCCATGTATCTTGCGCCTTTAAACTGGTCTTCAAATCCAGGATATGACGTAATTCTTTTGCCTTCAATCACATCAGCTGACTTCAATGCAATCGGAGCGGCACATATTGCTGCAACCATTTTGCGGGCAGCCATCATATCCCTCAAAATATATTTTACGCCTTCTGAATCCCTTAGATTCTCAGCTCCTGGAAGACCTCCAGGCAAAATAACACCAAAGGCGTCCTCAACATTCTCATCTTCGAGATTATCAATCAAAGTATCACATACGACCTTAACACCATGTGCACCCCTTACAGCCAGCCTATCTGAGCAAGACACCAGGACAGCGTTTATCCCGACCCTTCTAAGGAGATCAAGAGGTGTAAGAGCCTCTACTTCCTCAAAGCCTTCCGCAATGAGGATGAAAATAGTCTTATACATTTTTCTGCTCCTCAGCACTTACTTTACCAGCAAGCACCATATCATATTTTGCTCTCTCTCCTCCGATGAACTTTGGCCTTGTCCTAGCACATGTTAAATGAGCGCAACCTATTTCCTTCATCGATAATCTAACAGGCACAGCAACTGGTTTTAGATGCATACCAATTAAAGTATCTCCAATATCCATTCCAGCATCTGCCTGTATTCTCTCAAGAGCTACGGGATCTTTAGCATTGTTGTAAACCGTAACGGTGAAAGAACCACCAGCATGAAGCTGAGGCACTACGTTTACCACCTCATCAAGTGGTCCAAGAGCTGCTCTCTCCGTGATAATTGCTCGATTTATATGTTCGCATCCTTGTGCGGCAAGGAAGATTCCTTTTTCATCTAAAATAGGTTTAATTCCCTGATACACTGCTTCTGCAGCATTCATATCAGAGCCCTTTCCAATTCGTTCGCCCTTGATTTCACTGGAGGAGCAACCTACAACAAGTATATCGCCCTTTTTGAGGTGGGCAACCTCTATAAGTTCCGTAACAGCCTTCACTGCTGTTTCCTTAATATTTTCAAAGTCAACTTTATTCTTGTCCATTTTCAAACCTCCCTCTTGAATCTAAACTAGAACTATAAAAAGTTAATTTCTAACTCAATTTATTCGACAATACTAATCACTTGAATATTACTTACACATCCCAAGACTTCAGATATTCTTCCTGCTCAGGTGTAAGCGTATCGATCTCAATTCCCCATGACGCAAGCTTCATGCGAGCTATCTGATCGTCAATCTTATCACTCACATCAACCACATCATTAGGAAGATTTTTATAATTATCCTTAATATACATTGCTGAAATTGCTTGAACTGCAAAACTCAAATCCATAATTTCAGCTGGATGTCCGTTCGATGCCGCGATATTTACAAGTCTTCCCTCTGCCAATACGTGGACTGTCTTTCCATTTTCAAGAACGAATGCCGTAATATTTTCCCTTGACTCTCTAATTGATGTCGCTCTCTCCTTCAGTTCAGCCATGTCGATTTCAGTATCGAAGTGACCGGCATTTGCAAGTATCGCACCGTCCTTCATGGTCAACATATGCTCGAGCGTAATTGTTTTGTTGCAGCCAGTTGCAGTCACAAAAAAGTCGCCTAGCAAAGCAGCTTCTCTCATAGGCATTACACTATATCCATCCATCTTGGCTTCCATCGCCTTAACAGGATTGATTTCGGTAACAATGACCTGTGCACCCATCGCTGACGCCCTCATTGCAATACCCTTGGAGCACCATCCGTATCCAACAACCACGACAGTCTTGCCTGCAACAATGAGATTTGTATTGTGCATTATGGACTCCCATGTGGACTGTCCTGTTCCATATCTATTGTCGAATAGATGCTTGCAATCAGCGTCGTTGACTGCCACCATAGGGAATTTGAGAACGCCTTGGTTAGCCATTGACTTAAGCCTTATCACACCAGTCGTAGTTTCCTCACAGCCTCCCCAAACTTCCGACGCAAGGTCTGGTCTCTTCTTATGAAGACAACTCACAAGGTCACAGCCGTCATCGATGATTATATTGGGCTTGTGTTCAAGACACATCTCAATATGTCTTGCATATTCTTCCTGGCTCTCACCGTGAACGGCATACACCTTAAGCCCAGAATCGGCAAGGGCTGCAACGACATCATCCTGGGTCGACAAAACATTTGAGCCGGTAATGCTCATATCCGCACCTCCGGCTGCAAGCACCTTGCATAAGTATGCAGTTTTCGCCTCAAGATGAACCGAAAGGCAAATTTTTATGCCTTCAAAAGGCCTCTCGTTCTTAAACTTTTCCTCTAGTTCACGCAGAATGGGCATATTCTCCCGAACCCATCTTATCTTCATATGACCCGAAGGCGCCAAGTTTATATCTTTAATATCGTATTTTGACATTACTTTCTTCACTTTCTTATATGATCCTGTAAAATTCATCAGGCTAAGTAGCAACACTGAAGCCCGCATATTCGCCTATATATGCACACATGCTTATGCACATATGCTCATGCTCAGATGCGCACCTTTTCCAAGCTACACTACTCTACTGTTACACTCTTCGCTAGGTTTCTAGGCATATCTATATTCTCGCCTCTTTCCTTAGCAACAAAATATGCAATTAACTGAAGCAGCACAATCGAGAGAAGCGGTGTAACTTCGTCAATGCACTCTGGTATGAATAATACCATCTCAGATGCATCCTTGAAAAAGTCATTTTTCTCTTTTGTTATAGACACTACATATGCATCTCTAGCCGAAACCTCAACTATATTAGAAAGCATCTTTTCAGCGAGTTCGTCCTGCGTTGCAAGGGCAAATACAATGGTATCCTCATCCATAAGTGCAATAGTGCCGTGCTTAAGTTCTCCAGCAGCGATTGCAAAAGAGTTGATATACGAAATTTCCTTGAGTTTCAACGATCCTTCAAGCGCAACATTTGCGTCGAGTCCCCTGCCTATGTAAAAAATGCTCCGCTTCTCATATATCTTCTTAGCCAGTTCTTCGATTTTGCCTTCATTTTTCAGGAGACCTGAAACCTTAGAAGGCACTGATTTAAGTTCCTCCAAAACCTTCTTCTCAGTCTCAGCTGAAATAGTTTCCTTCAGTCTTCCCATATATAGTGCAATCAGATATAGACACATTAACTGCGTGGTATATCCCTTTGTCGAGGCAACCGCAATCTCAGGACCAGCCCAAGTATAAAATACATCGTCGGATTCTCTAGCAATACTGCTTCCGACCACATTGACAATTGAGAGAACCCTTGCACCCTTCTTCTTAGCCTCTCTAAGAGCCATCAGTGTATCGAGAGTTTCCCCAGACTGAGTTACTGCAATGAATAGCGTGTTTTCATCAACAAGTGGATCCCTATACCTGAATTCAGATGCAACATCTACCTCAACTGGAATCTTCGCCCACTTTTCTATGAGAGTCTTGCCGACAAGGCCAGCATGATATGCAGTACCGCACGCAACTATGTATATTTTTTTAATTTTATTCAAATCATCGAGAGTCAAACTGATGCCATCAAGATTGATTCTACCATTACTGTCCAATCTTCTTGAAAGTGTATCCTCTAATACATCAGGCTGATCGTGGATTTCTTTCAGCATAAAATGATCATAGCCGCCTTTTTCTGCCGTTTCTATATTCCAATCGATGTGGAAAATTTCCTTTTCTACTACTTCCTTGTTGCGATTTAAAATCTGCATTGAGTCAGCCTTGCAAACAACGAGCTCATCGTCATCAAGGAAATACACATCCTTTGAATGTTTCAGAAGGGCCGTCATATCCGAGGCAATGAAGGTTCCCTCATCCGTGTGACAAGCTATAAGAGGAGCATCCTTACGGTAGCCAACTATTTTGTTCTCGTCATTCTTATAAATTGCACCAATTGCATAGGCACCCTTCATCATACCTGTAGCCTTTAGCATCGCATCGACAAGATCAAGTCCATCAGCACAAAACACTGATAGAAGCTGGGCGATCACTTCGGAATCAGTTTCTGACTTGCACCTAATGTTGTGCTTTTTAAGTAGCATCTCCTTAAGTTCACTGTAATTTTCAACTATTCCATTGTGCACTACTGCGATCATTCCATCATTGCTAACGTGTGGATGAGCATTCAAAACGGATGGTGTTCCGTGAGTCGCCCATCTCGTATGACCTATCGCTACATTAGCGTCCGAATACTTTTCCTTTAAAAGGTCCTGCAGTTTCGAGATTTTGGATTTGTTACTTTCGTCTTGAATTTCGGCAATCTTTTCCACTGCAAGTCTTCCTTTGTCAAGAAGAGCAATGCCGGCGGAGTCATAACCTCTGTATTCCAGTTTTCCAAGTCCATCCAGGACCACATCCTTCGCACAACCTTTACCTATATATCCAACTATGCCACACATAAATATCTCCTAATTTAATTTGCTTTATTTTATAATATTATGCACCGTATTTCTGAAATTTATTCATTTATACGATTATACAGTATATTTTTAATTATGCACCGTATTTCTTGGTGATAAGATCAGCCAACCCCAGGGCCATCTTGTGAATCTTAGCTATGTCCTTACCCTCAATCATTACCCTTACAACTGGTTCTGTACCCGAAGGTCTGATAAGGAGTCTGCCATCTTCACTTACTTCTTTTTCGATTTTTGCAATCTCTGTCAAAATCTCCGAATCCTTCAAAAACAGTTCCTTATTCATATTGGCAACTTTAGCATTTTCAAGCACCTGTGGGAAGAGTTCAACTTCTTTAGCAAGCTTAGATAACGGTTCCTTAGAGTCCAAGAGGATTTTGAGGAATTGCAGTGAAGAGAGAACTCCATCTCCTGTCGTTGTACGGTTAAGGAATATTATATGGCCAGACTGTTCTCCTCCGAGTATGCATCCTGTTTCTAGCATGGATTCCAAAACATATCTATCCCCTACCTTGGTCACATCAACAGAAATACCATTTTTTTCACAGTATTTGTGGAATCCGATATTGCTCATAACTGTTGCCGTTACGCGATTGCCGATCAGTTCGCCCTCATCTTTGAGCATCTTAGCGCATAGACATATTATTTTGTCGCCATCCACGACCATTCCAGTTTCATCTACAACGATAAGTCTATCCGCATCGCCGTCGAATGCAAGCCCTATATCAGCACCAGTTTCAACAACTTTCTGCTGAAGTTTTTCAGGATGCGTAGAGCCTATTTTGTCGTTTATATTGAGTCCATTTGGATTGTCCCCTATAACCGTAACATCTGCTCCGAGCCTTCTATAAATATCTGGTGCAACCTTATATGACGCTCCATTAGCGCAGTCCAGGACAACCTTTAGGCCGTCAAGCCTTCTGTCCATCGTGCTCGCAAGAAAGTCTTCGTAATACTTAAGAGCATCTTGGCTCCCATCTATACACTTGCCTACGTCCTCGCCCTTGGATATTTTAATTTTAATATCATCCTCATTAACAAGGGTTTCTATTTTTTCTTCGATTGAATCATCAAGTTTAAAGCCATCCCCATTGAAGAATTTGATTCCATTATATTCAAAAGGATTATGACTGGCCGAAATTACAATCCCAGCATCTGCCCCATAATGTCGTGCAAGCAATGCAACAGCTGGTGTTGGAACAACCCCAACCTTTATAACATTGCCACCCACGGATAAAATCCCTGCTGTCAGTGCATTTTCAAGAAGGTCTCCGGAAATTCTCGTATCCATGCCTATAACAAAAATAGGGCGTTTTCTGCTTTTTTTAAGAACAATAGCTCCTGCCATACCTAATTTAAAAGCGAGAGTTGGAGTGAGATCGACATTCGCAATGCCCCTAACTCCATCAGTCCCAAAGAATTTTCCCATATAACACTCCTTCGCTAAATTAACCTCAAAATATATTATATTTAGTCCCCAGTAATTAGACTAACCCTACAATTTCGACTTATTCAATAGTCACTGTAATTTTGCTAGGTCTTACAGTGTATTTCTTAAAGCCCTTCCTATTTCCTACAACTACGTCAACCCTATGAGATCCCTTGGAAAGTCCGGAAACATCTACAGCAACTGTAAAATCATCTTTATTTACATCCTCGAGCAGCGACTTGGCACCTTCAGCACTAATGACAACGCTATCCGTTATGCTTACATTGAGATTATCCTCAAGCCCTATCACATCTATATCGCTACCCTCAAAACTGATATTTTTGTTTTCAGTAGAAGATAGAGTAATCCTTGCGGTTATGTCACTGCCTGCCGCGAGCTGAACGCCCTCTGGCAAAATAGGCTTAAGGTCAAATGTTGTATTTTGGTCATACTCGGATAAATCAACCGGCTCAGTTTGAATTTTCGTTATTCCCTTAACTATATCGGCATTTCCCTTGATTGTTACAGTCTTAGGGAATTCAGCCTTCATGTTATTTGGATTGCCACCCTGAAGTGGTACCTCAAGGTCTACCTTCTTCGTCTTAGTCATCACAGCCTTAATCTGCATTTGGCTAGCACTCAGACGAATCCAATTAACCTTCTTGCCATTTTTATCGACGGGAATAAGTTCTGCCTCTGCAACAGTCTCCTTGTCCTTAATCTGATTCACATTCACCTTAGCAATAACCTGCGAAACCTTCTTTACATTGCTCAAAGCACCGCGGATCCTAACATTTTCTGGCGTCTTTTCAAGAGTGTAAGGTTCGGAATTTGCATCTTTTGTTCCCACGTAGACTACCTTCGTTGGCCTCTCCTCTGAAACTAATTCACCAACCGTCATTTTGACCTTACTGATGCTCTTATCGTCTACAGTCACCTTCTCCGGCGTCCTGACATTTATATCAAGCTCATTTCGGCCCGTCTGCGCAGCACCGACATTAACCTCAGCATATATATCCGCCTTTTCAACATTTTGCACTCTCGAACGCTCGCCCTTAACAGTAACATTAATGGTCTCCTCACTCATGCTCTCAATCGCAAGGCCCCGTTCTTCCAGTGTTATCTGATTCTCCAAATTAATTTTGACGTCAACAAAAGACCGCGTTGTTACTGGGTTTACTTCTCCGATAACATATGCCCACAAAACAACGGCAATTACAAACGACATTAGAAGGTTGAGCTTTTTACTTTGAAACATTAGTTATTCGCTCCCTTCTTGATATCCCCAGATTTCGAGCTTTCATCGGTGACTTCAGATTGCTTGAGCATCTTGAAGAAACTCAATATGCCTCTACTTTCCTTCTTCTCAATAGGCTTGTAAAATTCATTCAACAATTCTGCAAGTTCTTCTCTTGTCACCCTTCTGTGGAGCCTTCCATCTTCTGCATGGGAAATGATTCCGCTCTCCTCCGAAACAATGAGAACCATTGCATCTGAAATCTCGGTTACTCCTATACCGGCTCTATGCCTAGTCCCAAGGTCTGGGTTTAGGTTCTTGTTTGATGTGAGCGGCAAAACACAGCCTGCCGAAGCAATTCTACCACCTTTGATGACAACTGCACCGTCATGCAGCGGCGCTCCTTCATAAAAAATATTACCTAAGATTTGGGAGTTAATCGTAGAATCGATCTTTGTCCCAGTATCAATTATTTCTTTTAACGGTGTATTTCTCTCAAATACCAGCAGTGCTCCAGTTTTTGACCTCGAAAAGAAGGTAAGAGCTGTCTGGATTTCTCTAGCAATTTCCAAATCGGCTGTGGCATTATTGGTTCCAAAAGGTGTCTGAACAAGTTTGGAACGCCCCATATATTCAAGGCCACGCCTGAGTTCAGGCTGAAATACGACAATTAGAGCGAACATACCCAACGTGAAAGTTGCCTTTAGAACCCAATACAAAGTATAAAGTTTCAAGTAATCTGAAATAAAAAATACAATCACTAAAACAAGGACGCCCTTGACAAGCTGTTGCGCCCTTGATTCCTTAATAAACCCTAAAATTTTATATATAACGTAGGTTACAATCAAAATATCAAGTATATCCATGATACCTATATTGGAACCTATGTTATTGAAAAACTCTCTCATATCTACTCGCCCCTTTTGAGTTCTTTACTTATACTATTCTACACCATGAACAGTTTTTTGACAATATAGGGTATACTGGGTTTTTAAATTAGAATCTAAAAATTCGCCAGAGCAAATCTATTGTTGATTTACCCCAGCGAATATTATATAACTTTTTAACTCTACAATCGAAATCTTTTAAAAAATTATTTTATATTTTGTTTCTTTCTTACTGCAATATATCCTGTAGCCAAAACAGCAATTAGAGCATATTCTAAGAAATTTGATGTGTCACCTGTATTAGTTGATTTTACCTTGCCTGTTTCAGCAACAATATTTGCTTGACCCTTATCTTTAATCACAAGTTCCGCTTTTGCCGTACCCTTTGAAGTATTAAAAGTTAATTTATATGTACCTGGATCTAAAGAATCCACATACGATTTTTTAAATGAGACAATTATACTTCCTTTTCCAACATCATAATTTATTTTATCTACAACTTGACCATCAATAAGCACGCTAAGTAAATCCTGAACGTTAAGATCTTTTCCAATAATTCTAAATACAGCCTTGCTTGATTTTCCTTTTACATAAATGACGCTGCTACCTTTGGCTTCTGTATTACTGTCATTAATACCATCAGTAATTACTTTGAGTTTTTTATCCATAGGATTCTCGCCAGGCGTTGGATCTGCCCCAGGTGTTGGGTCTGTCCCAGGTGTTGGGTCTGTCCCAGGTGTTGGATCTGTCCCAGGTGTTGGATCTGTTCCTGGCTCTGGATCTGTTCCTGGCTCTTCAGTATTTTCTTTTTCACTTACCTCAATATTTAAATATGGCAAGATATAGCTTGGTATTGCTGGATTATAAACAGAATCAACTTCGTAAACACCGACCTTATCGAGCTTGAATTCCACATTGCCATCATTGTCAGTTTTAGCAGGTATTTCCACATTCTCTCCAGTGTCCTTATTTTTCAGTATTATAGTATATCCATCTGCCGGTTTAGCCTCTTCCATTCCAAAAGAGTTTATTCTGTATTGGAACAATTTGAGTTTAATAGTATCTTCACTTTTCACATTGAAATTTTCATTTTCAAAATAAAGATATTGTGCATCTTTTGTGCTCTTCGGATAAAGTCCTAGAGAAATCAAATCTCCATTTTTAACCACCTTACGCGAATATGCACCTATTGGCACGTTGTTATGAGCAATGAATCCCAGATTTGAGCTTGAACCGAAAATCCTGTTTGGAATAGTAGCATTGTCATATGAATCGAATTTCGTTTTCGGATTTGACTTAAACTCATCGCCATAAACTGCCTCATGTGCAGCAAGGATAACATCTAGTACTGTAACTTCCTTAGGATTTCTATCTTTATAATATCCATATTTCTTTGCTAAATCACCTGAAACAGTTAATTCGAGTTCCTGAGCTTTTCCTGTTGTAGTCTGATTAACTCTAACCCTAACCTTTTCGACAAAATAATGCCTTTTGCCCTTAAGCTTAGACATTGCTTTATTTAGCGTACTGAGAGTATCCTTAAAATCTTCCTCTTTGCTGTTATTGTCAGCAAGAACTTTTTCCGCATCCGTAATAGCCTTTTTAAATTCTTCTACATTAGTCTGCGGATATTGCCCAGGACCGTCTCCCATACAATCTAACGCGCTCTTATGCAATTCCTTTGCCTCGACGATTTTCTTATTTAACAAGTATTTTTGAGTTGGTTGAATTATTATTCTCTCATCAACATTTTCTTCGTCACCGTTATAAACAAGAGGTTGCTTAGAATCCTTAAATATTGTAAATCCTTCAATATTTAAATCATAATAATACTTTACATCTCGTTTTAACTTATATCGACCGTCAGATCCTGGTATTACATATTTTTTGTTTTCTCCATCAAGGCTGTAAACCTTTATTTCATACGGTTTATCATAGTTCTGATGATTTTCTAGCGAATAAATGAAAATGTTTACATTGTATTCCTTGATATTCTCTCTAAGCGTGAAATTCACATCATTATCATCAGACACTTTTATTCTTTGACCTGTTTTTTTGATATAACCATCTGCTGATATATCACATGTATACCCCTGATTATCTAATAATAAATATTTGCCGTCTTTATCAGGTTCTATTTTCTTCTTTGTCTTATCATGGGTAACTTCTATCTTAGCATTTTGAATATTCTGTTTATTCTCGTCCAAAACATTCATTTTAACAAGGTGTTTACTATCTTTTTCGGCAAGTAGAAATTTTTCAATTGTTCCCGCTTCTGTAACCCTCAATTTTTCTTTAAGCAATGGATTGCAGTCCTGATCCAGATATCCATCTGCGGAAACTTCCAGTGAATAATTCACCCCAACGCCGAGTTTATACTTGCCATCCTCGTTTGGTTTAACTTCTTTTCCAGTAGGATCAGATATTTTAATTGTTGAATTCTTAATTGTGTTTTTAGTTTTAATATCTTTAATGCTAAAGTCAACAAGCACAGGTGCTGGAGCAGCTTTTAATTTCACATTAAATGTAATCTCCGAAATTGGTTTTGCCTTATCCGCCCTTATAGATGCATCGTTAACATTAGGGTCTTTATTATCATATACTTTTAAGGTTGCCTTGAAATCATTATCTTTTGTTGAACGGTCTTTGATTTTAAGTATTTTTCTATACATTGGATTCTTATCTCTTTGTTTGTTGGAAAAAACATCCCAGTCTGAAATGAACCATCCGACCTTAAAATCGCCTGAGCTCTGTCTATGGAATTTAACGCCTGTAATTTCATCTGTACTGTCTTTTTTGAAAAAAGGCACCGTATAATTTGTTTTACCTGATATGCTTACATCTTTTTCAAGATTATCAAATATACATTCATCCAAATAGAATTGTCTGATATATTTTTTTACTTCCTGCTCTTTAGTTGGATCCTGCAATGTCCCGGAAATTTTCTGAATGGTATTTGATTTGAATTCTAGTGTATGGGAATACCAGCTTTTTTTCTTTGCTGATCTTGTTGCTACAGGAATTTTTTGATCAAGTATTTCTACAGGAATTGGCCAAAAGGTAGTTTGACTGTTTGTTTCATTTGTAAAGCCTTCAATACCAGCTATTGTTTTAGAATTGCTTGCTTTTTTTGCTTCCGCTGGAGACCCCATAAACAACCTGTCAAAACCTGTACTTGCTAATGTACAAATTGCATAGTATTCACCGCCCTTAGCGATTAGTTTGCACTCTGAAACCTTAAACATGTTATGAGCTGTATCCACATCTATAGAATAGGTGCCATCCTTTAGTTTACCGTCTTGGTCGTAAATTGAGTCATCATCTGAATGTGAGTCGTCTGTAGGTCTTGCTTCAGCTTTTGAGATTGCATTCTTAAGTGCAACTTTAGTAGCATTAACTGTAAATGTAGCTCCTGCAACAATATCTATCTCATCAATAGTAGATTGTGAGGATTCCTTGCCTACGAGAAACTGCTTTATATAATCATATGCCCTTTCTGAGCGTCTTACACTTGCCTCACCATAATATCCATTATGAGAAAAATCTACACTTTTAAATTTGCCATCTGCAACATTTAAAGTAGTTATGAGATTATAGCTGAATTTATCGCCATTCTCTACTGTCACTTCATCACTCTTATATTCTCCATCCTTAGCTATTTCATTGCCCGTTACAGCAAAAGATGGAATATTACCATAGGATATGAGCACAGTTGCAATCAAGATAATGGCAAATATTTTTTTTGCAATAAATTTATTTTTCATACTAATTATAATTTTATCCTCCAACTTATTTTGTTCGATTAAACGCTGATGTAAAACGTTGTAATATTCTAATCTCCATCAATTTGTGCGCTTGCGAAATATAGTTTCCTTTTAAAATCACACAAAGCCATATATCAGAAATATGAGCAACCCCCAGAATTAAACCAGAGCTTGCCCATTTACAATTTTTCTTGTCTAGCTTTTAAGTCTTTTAATCAGATGTTTATATAGCAAATAAATAAGTGATTTGTATCTTAAGCGTTTTTCCTCTTTGCCACATAAAGTGCGCTGATTAATGTTCCCATAAGCATCACGCTATAGATAAGCATTGACTCATTATCTCCAGTTTTAACATTATTGCTATTATTATTTTTTACGTTTGAATTCTCAACAATAATGCTTTTAGCAAACACTCCGTTATTTTTTGTTGCAATCAGGACATCATATTTGCCATTTGGTAGAGTATCTAAAAAGCTCTTCTTGATATCAACAATAATACTTCCTTCTCTAGCAGTATAATCAACACCATATTGTAGTGTTTTTTCCAATCCTTGACCTTTTATCTTAACGCTAACTAAGTCGCTAAGGGTTTGGTTTGTAATTCTAAATGCTATTCCTGTAGATTTTCCTACCTGATATATCAGGATTCCATCTCTTTCAACCAAGTTATATCCATCGTTATTCTTTTGGAAATATTGAATCTGAGGAGCATTCGAATTAGACGGATTGCCTTCAGAGTTTTGACCTGGTACTTTATTATCTTCAGTTGGTTTTTGCTCAGGTGGTTTTGGAGCATCAATTTTGTTTCCTATAGTGAATGTCATGTTCTTGGTGTCTAGCATCATTTCAAGATCATACCACTTATCTTCTGATTTGGAGTGGAAAGATACCTTAACTGCAGAATTGCTAATTTTATTGACTGGCTTTTCTGGTCCATTATCGGTTTTCTTTTCAAACACAAAATTGAACTGATTATTACCGCTAAGTGTAATTTCCTCCTCGGATTCATGTAATTTATTCAATTCTCTATTGCTTCTTGCCGGTACATATTTTGCTTTGTCGAAATCAGCATTAGGCATTTTGGCAATTACAGTTGCACTATAATTATTTGAAGCTTCAACTCCATTAATATAAAGTTCTGCACTATCAGCCTTTATTTTCTCATCATTATTAATTACCTTCAGATTATGATTTTCGTAATAATCGCCAACATGGATTTCTTTTTTTTGTCGATCAATTTGTATATATCTAGGATACCAAATTTGATATTTTTCTGATCTGGACATGATTGGAACAAATTTATCTCCATCACTGATAGGAATTCTAAACTCGTAAGGTCCATCCGGTGGTGTATTATTAATATATTTTATCCACTTGCTTGAATCAGTACCTGTTGCAACAGCTTCATCATATTTGCCCTTGAACAAATATTTGTATCCATGGCCACTCAATGTGATATTCAAAAATTCTTGGTTGCCCTCTTTGATTAAGTAGGCATCTACAATCTTGAACATGAGGGTATGATTTACACATCTATACTGTTCTTTTACTGCAGTGTCTTCTTTTAGACCCGGCTTAATACTATTTTTAAAGATTTTTACTGCATCATTTAAATCTTTGACAGCTTGATCAACATCTTTTTTGAGTGCTGCAGGGTCATCTAACACTTTCTTTGCCTTTGCAATAGCAGCATCTAGAGCTTCTTTTGCTTCGGAAGTCGCCCATTTTTCAGTCTTAGGAATATCCTTACCGTCTTTGCTCTCTTTTATGCCTTCAGAAGCTTTATTCGCATTTGCAATTGCAGTTTTTAAAGCATCTTTGTTAACCGGTTCAACAGGCACATCAATCGTATTCTTAAGAGTGAACGCTATTTCTGTACGCATTGAACTTGAGTACGCACCAAAATACAATGTACCATTGACAGGAATAGGAATGTTTTTGAAGACACAACAATTTATTGCTGAATTATTCTTATAACCTTCTATTACAAACTTTTTTATTTCTGCACGCTGATATTTAGTGTTATTTGTTCTAATATAATCATAACTTGTACTTGCTACAACGACAGTGCCAGTAACTTTTCCACCTGAAACAGTGATATTATTTATCGCCCATGGTTTTTTCCTAGGAGAAGTCGATTTTCCTTTCGAGTATGAAGATGCTAATTTAGGTGTGGTTTTACCATCATAATCTCCATCTTTCAAAGTGGTGCTATTGTCCACAGGTTTTAAAGCTTCTAGCCCCCATAATGCTGATTCAAGAACTCTGCCATAGGGCTGTGCATTTGAACCGTTTTCTTCATCTAGTTTTTTCTGTTCTTCAGATGTCAATCCATCGTAAGCCTTTTTAGCTTCCAGTATTGATGCTTCGTTATCTTTAGTCACATCCATTATCTCGGGAAGGTTATCAATCATTTGCTTTGTTTCATCTAATGTATATGTTTTAGCATAAACATTGCTAAACATTGGAATCATTCCTGAAACTGCTAAAGAAAACGCTAACACAAACATTAACAGTTTTTTACTTATCTTATTCATTTCTTCCTCCAAGAAATCTTTTATCATATGCTATAACTTCTTTTGTTATAAATTTTTTATTTTCAAGTAAATTTTTCAACCACCTCCTATCTTAGACTTACCTCAAAAACCACAGTTATTACATGTTATGACCTGAACAGTTGTGATTATTAAGGATTCACAAAACACACCTTTTAAAAATTCCTATATGTATATAAATTCATCTCATATTTTCTGCTATATCTCTCAGCTTCTGAATGTACTGATTTCTTGGCTTTACGATGACGCCTCCGTCAATAATTCTCTCGCATCTACTCATTTCGGCCGCTGCTTTCCTGTAAAAATCATCGCTGGCATCCGTAAATGCCGGAATCGAGAAAACCTCTTCGGCAAGATTTTTAGCAACATAGTAATCGACATCGTTTTCCTCTAATATGCCAGTAGAGAACGGAATCCCCTCTTTTGTTAATTCACGATATATCGGGATACCAGTACCATTACCCGCAATTACAAAGACCTTTGCCCTGCCCTTCGGACGCGGAAGTTCAACGCTTCCAAAAGCTATGTTATATGAACCATCCTTTATTCCATACAGTTTGTTGATGATTTTCTCTTTAAAAATTTCTTTTGGCGTACCGTAGTTTCCAATATGTTCACCTTTTACACAAATAACCTTATCGGATATTTTTTGTGCCAGATCAATCTCGTGTAGTGACATAATCACTGCTATATTATCTTTCTTGGCCATATTATGAAGTATATTTAGTAACTCAAGTTTGTGCTTTATATCAAGGAAAGATGTGGGCTCATCCAGGACAATAATCTGGGGTTCCTGGCAAATAGCTCTAGCAAGAAGAACTCTCTGCCTCTGTCCGTCACTTATTGCACTATAATCCCGATCCGCAAGATCTGATACATTTGCCTTCTGCATTGATGAAGACACGATTTTCTTATCCTCTTCACTCAATATACCTAGAGCATTCGTATAAGGGTATCTTCCTGTAGACACTACATCATAACAAGTAAGCAGCTCCCCCTTGATTTTTTCAGTCAAGACAACTGATAGACTTTGTGCGAGTTTCTTGTATGTAATTTCCGAAAGCGAAGCATCTGCCACTTTTACATCGCCTGATATTGTCTGCAAATGCTTTGTGATACTCTTCAATATGGTTGATTTCCCTGCTCCGTTTGGGCCAATCATCGTAACTATTTCTCCAAGAGATACGCTAATATTTATATCCTTGATCAGAGGCCTTCCACGATATCCTACAGTTAAATCAAAGGTTTCTAAAAATTTATCTGTCATTTGCCACCCCTAATACCTATTTCCATGCCTTTTAACCAGCATCCCTATAACTATCGGTGCTCCAAATAAAGCCGTCACAGTGCTTATAGACAACTCAATAGGAGAAAATGCCATTCTTGCTATGTAGTCACAAAACATACAAAATACACTTCCCGCAATAAATGAGCAAGGCACAACAATAATGGGTTTTGCAGTCTTCAATGCCAGTTTAACAACGTGAGGGACAGCAATTCCTACAAAAGAGATTGGTCCCACAAAAGCTGTAACACAGCCAGCAAGCAAACTTGACATCAAAATCAAATAAACTCTAAAGCGTTTGACATTTACACCCATGCTTTGGGCATAAGATTCTCCCATTTGATATGCTCCTATTGGCTTTGACATAAGGAATACTATGACTACACATACCAGGACTATCTCTGTAGATAACTTAACTTCTGTCCAACCTATTCCTGAAAAGCTACCCTGTGACCAGTTATGGAGATTAACTATATCTGAGTCCTGTGCAAAAGTAATTAAAAATTCTGTTATTGCTGAGCAAATGTAACTTATCATAATACCAGCGACTAGAAGCATCGACATTTGCTTAATTGCTCTAGCTGCAAGCAAAACGAATCCCATCGCTATCAAAGCCCCGACAAAGGCTGCAACAATTAACATCAGAGAGTTTGTATAATTTATGAATTTTAATGCAATAATCAAAATCAAAGCAACAAACAACTTAGATCCCGATGAAATTCCCAAAACATATGGTCCAGCAATTGGATTGCTAAAAAACGTCTGCATCAGAAAACCAGAAACAGCTAAGCCTCCTCCTAATATTGCTGACGAAATCAGTCTCGGCAGTCTAATTTCCCATATTATATTAACCTTTGATGTTGATCCTTCCTTGAAAAATAGTATCTTCACTATTTCGCTTACAGATATATGTACAGGACCTGAGTTAATATTCCAAAACACTAGTAAAACAGCTGCTAATATCAATGAAATAAACACAATATTATATCTTAAATAATTTGTCACATTTGGGTTATTATTTTTCATTGCTATAATCCTATTACTTCAGCCTAAAGAAATATTTAAGTTCATCTTTTTCTTGTTTATCATCAGTAAATATTTCACTCATTTCCTCGATTAAAGTTCCCATCTTGTCCGTTTGCTGGAACATACTTCTAGTTGTACACCAAGCATTTCCCTCTTTTACAGCTTTGAAATCTTTCAAAACTGGGCTCTGTGCGAGCAAATCGTCTAAATTATGCAATTGCGCCATTATACTGCAGTTATAGATTATGATATCAGCGTCTTTGGCTGTTTCATAAAACTCTTCCATGCTCATGTTAACAGTGCTTAGTTTGCTTTCATCATCTAGTCCGAGATTTTTAAATATATAATCGCCGCCTCCAATTCTTATCATTTCTGGAACATATCCGTTTGTTTTATAGGTAACGACACTTCCACGAGAATTTACATAGAAAAAAGCTACTGTTTTGCCTGTTTTTTTAATATCCTTTAAACTTTCAACTTTTTTTGCTTCCTTATTGAAAACTTCTTCAGCCTTTTTCTCTTTGTTAAAAATTGTCCCATAAACTTTTATCCATTCAGTTCTACCAAGTGGATGCGATTCTGCAAAAGATTTTTCTACAATGCTTTTTATTCCCAATGTTGTCATTTTCTCTCTTACTTCAGGGCTGTGAAATATCATAGTATTCTCAATTGCTAGTTGACATTTTTTGTTTATTAATGTTTCGTAATCAGGCGCATTATACTTACCAGCATGAATCCAACGCCCTTCATTCATAGCTTTAACTGCATTGTCAATATACCATCTATCAGTGCCTACAAATTTAATACGATCGAGAACATCGAGCGCATCAAACAATGCCATTACCGATGTAGATACAAGATAAACATCCTTTAATGGCTGCTTTATAACCACAATGTCGTCTCTTAGATTTTTCGGCACTTTTCCACCCTTAGGGACTACTAATATTTTGTCGCTATCCACTAAGTCTATGTATGAATAACCACCCTTATATTTGTATATAGAAAACTGTGTAGCATATTTTGTTTTAAGTTTAGATTCGAATTCCAATCCATCAAACTTAGGTGCGGAAGCTGAACCATTTCTCGATTCAGAAAAGTTTTTTAGGAACAAATATCCAAAAGCTACAAAAGCGACCAGACATATAGCCATAATAGCAATGATTATATTCCTATTTCTTGTTCTTAATGTCGTCATTTTTTTGCTCCTTTGATTAAAACAATGACACATCCACCAGCAATAAGTAAGGCAGCAATAGCAACAGCAGCATAAACTATTGATTTTGTTTTGCTTTCTTTTACATCATTTTTAGTATCCGCCAAATTCTTGCTGTCTTTCTCTCCCTTTGTTTTATTACTCGAAGTTTTACTTTTCTTATCTACATCAGATTTTTTATCTTTCTTCTTACTTGAATTATTTTTCTCGTCTTTATCCTTCTTATCTTTCTTATCCTTTGACTTTTCTTTGTCTTTTTCCTTATCCTTATCTTTGTTTGTACTCTCTTTTTCAGTTTTATCTTCCTTCTGATTAACAGTCTGGTTGTCCTGTGAAGACTGACCTGAACTATCTACTACTGGAATTGCACCTGGATCGAAATATAATGTGTAGGATATTTCATGTGGCTCGGACATTGCCGTGGAAAGCGTTGTTATCGGAACAGATCCTAATCCAGGCAAAGGTACCTGATTAAAAGTATTAGTATAATTGCCTTCGTTTACAACAGGATATACTGTTCCCCTAGATGTTCTAAGCCATTCATAGCTCGGTGCATGCCATGGAGCAGTTACTCTTTTAAAGACGAGTGTTGCATATGGAACACCTCCCGATACTGTTACAGTACATGGAGACAAAACGTCATTATGACCCATTTTTCCTCCTGATAGACTGACTGATACTTGATATGTCCCATCTTGATAAGAAAGTCCAGATGCTGTGACCGTTCCAAAGACGATAACACAGCAGGCCACCAACACTAAACATAAAAATTTCTTCAAATCATACCTAAGTTTCATTTATTTCCCCTTAAAATTTCACAACAAAAAAGACCTGCGAAAAAATCACAGGCCGTATTCCCCATGTAAAAAGCTATCCAAAATCTCCCGTTGGTAATGCTCCATCATATGCAGGTCTCCTGGCTTTGGAATCATCGCTACATCTGCCCTTCCCGATTTCTCAGTGGGTGAACAATAGAAATTAATCATTCGTCAGACTTGCTATCCGTCACAGTGGCGGGACCGCACAGGCTCATCCTGTTTCCCTCTTAGTGCTTAAAACAAACAACATGAATTAAGCAAACATATGAAATATTAAGTTTTACATAATCAATATACATCAAATCGAATAACTTGTAAACCCCCTCATACAAATCTAACTTAACGCATATTATAAAATTAAATTTACATTTCAAACATCTTCATCCGATATTTTCTTCCAAGCAATCCTTAATAAACTCAGGCACATCGCTTATATCGCAAAAAGCTGGATCCATATGCGTTAGAAAGTGCCAATCATCGCTATCTTTCTCTTTGTACAAAACAGCTTCTCCGTCTTCAGAGCCGAAGTATGCCCGGGTTATGTCATATCCCTTGGCATGCAGATATTTTGTGAATTCCTCATACACTTGTTCCCGCCGCTCGATGTACGACTTTAAATCGCTGTTTTCGATACTATAGGCGTCAACTCTTGTACTCCCGTCAACCAAGCCATTGCCTCTAATCGACAAGTTAGGAATCGGCTTCCAAAAAACATCTATATCTTCTTTACCGGGGAACATGAATTTTGTAATCGGAACTATATTTTCGTTGATTTCAAGCTCCAGATAATTCTGAAGGGCGTCCAAGTTGATTTTCTCATATCTAAAACCGTCCTCTTCTCTGCATTGATATCCGTCAAGTTGTGAAATAAATTTCCTGCCCTCATCTATGCTATCGAACAAACCGATTTCAACGCCTATACCTTCTTGGTTTAATTCTAATATATACATATTATCTCCTATCCTAACATACCATCTTTACGTGTTAAGTCTTATGCTAAAATCACAAAAGTTCACTCTTATTTTACCACGAGGTTCTCATGATAGTCTACACATTCAAACTAGGAATATTCTACCGAAACTTTCACGTGCAAACCACTGGAAAGTGCTCCAAGGATGTACTATAATAATTTTGTTAGCGCTAGTTGTGAAATATGTATAAGCACAAAATTTGAGGTGTAGATGATAGGGATAGGCACAATTGTCAATAGTATTTGTATAATTTTGGGAAGTGCAATAGGGTACTTTGCGCGAAGATTATTTAATGTTGATCAGCAGGAATCGCTTAATAAGGTCTGCGGTGTCAGCATTATGTTTATAGCAATTGCTGGTGTAATGTCAGGAATGTTGAAATTTAATGGTTCGGAGATTATCGTTGAAAAATCTATGTTCGTTGTTCTCTGCTTGGCCTTCGGGACCATCGTCGGTGAACTTATAGGTATAGAAAAATGGTTTGACAGGCTTGGAGAGTGGCTAAAAATCAAGTCTGGCAATGGTAAGGATTCGCGTTTTGTGGATGCTTTCGTGACTGCGTCGCTTACAGTTTCAATTGGGGCTATGGGCGTTGTAGGCTCTATTCAAGATGGACTCTCTGGGGATTATTCCACTCTTGTCCTGAAATCCACTCTGGATTTTATTATTATAGCTATGATGACATCATCAATGGGAATAGGCTCCGCTTTTTCCGTAATACCTGTTTTTGTCATTCAATTCTCAATTACAGTTCTTGCAAGTCTTGTATCGCCATTTGTTACATCTTTGGCTGTAAATTATCTATCTCTCATCGGGTCAGTAATTATTTTCTCCATCGGCATAAACTTGGTATGGGGCAAAAAAATAAATGTCGCAAATATGCTACCAGCTATAATCTTTGCTGTTTTGGCAGCGTATCTGCCTTGGAGTTTTTGATTCTTTATCTGCCACAGTGAGATATCTTTGTATCCGTATCAAAATGTCTTTATACAATGTCTGAAATATTAGTGAGAAAATCAAACTTATCGATTCTTTTTGAAGTTGAAGAAAAAATTATAGATCATCGCTGCCACCTGCCTTATGCCGTTTCAGGATATTGACTTCTGATTTCGTTCATTCAATTCTGATACCGATAGCTATTCTATGATTTCTGCTTTAAAAACCATAATTACATCTGCATCTGAACAACAGAACTCTGCCACCCCTTGATCTTGGCCGGGAAGTTTTCCTCCGTACCGTAAAATATCAATGTATGGGAAGGCACAGTGCATCGCCATCGGGCAAATCTGACCGCGCTCAGTGTCATAATCAAATATATCTCCAACTCTATGGCCACGGTGACATCCCATCTTTCCTCTTCTGTCCGTAATTGTTAGTTTTATTCTAGGTCTTTTCCCACGATTCATCTACATAACCTCCCTTTACTTTAATTATTATTTCGGAATACAGAATCTATAAATATTTTTTCTGTTTATTGATTTTCTGTTTTGATTATACTGAAATTAAAACAACAGATATGTTGTTTTAACAACCAAATGGAGGATTTTATGAATGAATTGAAATGCAAACGAATCTATGAACCTCTCACAGAATCGGACGGGTTTCGTATTCTCGTGGATAGATTGTGGCCGCGTGGAATAAAGAAGGAAAATGCCATGATTGATTTTTGTGCGAAGGAAATTGCTCCATCAAATGAACTACGAAAATGGTTTTCTCATGACCCAGAAAAATATGATGAATTTAAAAAGCTTTATACGCAGGAATTGGACTCTAGCGAGGTTTCAAAAAAATTTGAAAATTTGTGCAAAAAAGAAATGCAGGATCATAATGTGACCCTGCTTTATGCTGCAAAAAACGAAAAATATAATCATGCTGTTGTTTTAAAAGAATGGTTGGAAGAACAAATATATTAAAAGTTTTCTCCGTATAGTATCAACAGAGAAATCTTTAATGAAAGTTATGCTTCTTTCACAAGAAAGTGTTCTTTTGCGAATTCCATATCCTGCACTAGCTCTAATGTACCAAGATACTTACCTGATTTATCTCGCACAGCCATGTACTTAACTAGCATCGTGCGTCCCCCTTTTTCCATCCAAACATCCACAAAATCACGGATACCATTTCTAAAATCATCAAGAATCTGACGCACCATTGGTTCGATTTTAGGTGGATGGCAGGAGAAAACGTCACGATTAAGGGCCATTATAGGTCGTTTAAATACCTTCGGTCCATCGTTGAAATAGCGGTTAATATTGTCATTATCAACAAAAGTTATTTCTACTGGAATAGTATCAAGGAGTGCGATAAGTTGCTCAATCGTCAGATGTCCTCCCGGCATAGAGACTTCACCATCTTTTATGGATGACACGTCGTTTCCCAGCGCACTTTCAGCAGCCTCCCATGTTTCACTTGCAACACCCAAGCAATCTTCGTAATCCTTGGCATCACGATAAATAGCATGCCACTCTTCTTCTGTAAAATTGACAGCACAGATGGGGAACAAAATATTTTGTTCTTTGTAAATCATCTCTTCGGCACGGGTGAGTACGGCATCAAGTCTTTTATTCCATTCTTCACCACGATTGTTTTCCCTTACAAGTGAACCAAGTTCATTCCGAATTTCATCGTCTACTGTCCACATTACTTCTGAGGGGCCAGATATTCCATACTTAACTTTGAGCAAAGGATAGAGAAGATCGCCCTTCTTTGCATAATGAATCGAAAGCTCGCGAATTTTAGGGATGAGAGATTCATCTCTCTCTTCCTTGAAATTTATAAGTAGTTTCGCAAGCGCATTATTTTCTTTTGTAAATGTATAAATTGGGTGACCTGTAATTTCTTCAAGCTCTGCGGCCTTTGCGTTTTTATTACCATAATTATTTTCAGTAGAATGATTACTTTTATTCAGTTCTTTCTGAGCATTTTGCCTTAAAAGTGAAGCCTCGACTTCATTTTCAGCATTAGCAATTTTCTCTTCTGTAGTCATCCCATGAAAAAGAGCAGAGTGAATATCGCAGAGACGTTGAACTTCAGAAAGCGGTGTGCCTTCCTTCATAAGTTCCTGCTCCGCTTGCATAATCTCGGATGCCTCTACTTCTCCAAATTCACGAACAAAGTCTGCTCTAACATCTTCAAGTATTTCTCCATCACCGAGTCTCTTAAGATAAGTTTTCAATTGTTCTTTACGATCGGTGGATGGATCGCTTATTTCCGTTTCATTCATTTGTGGTTTTGGAATAGATGCCATTTCTGGCATTTCACCGATCAGCTCAAAGCCATTACTAATCAGTGCAGTCACTACATCCATCATAGAGATATTCTTCATCTTTGCACCCTTGGGGATGGTCATTATTTTACCCACGGAATACAACATAGGCTTTTTTTTAATTTCGGTAAAGCCAAGCTCCGCCATTATATCGACAAGTTCTGGATATTCCTGTGTCAGTTCAAAGACTGTTTTATTTAAATCGAGTTTCTTTGTCATATCAATAGATTCCTTTCTTTACTATTTTTTATATATTATAATTGCTAGGAAAACTTATGTATGTTGTTTAAACAACAAACAATCTCCTCATTCTTATTTATCAAAATAGAGTCAATAGATATCCATCAAGCACCGCTACAAAAAAGTACATAACCAGCGCCCTTAAAAAAGCTTCAATGTGCTTTTTAGGGTTTTGGTAGAGTTCCTTTTGTGGTATTTTTATCAACCTTATCCTCTTTGTATTTAGATTAAGATTTCAATAATTTAATAATTTCATCCTGCGCCTCTCTACCTTCTCTAAAAATTCTTATCAATGGATAGCAGTGGCACATTCCCTTTCCTACAATAATCTCATAATTGGCATCATATTTTTTCATTGCTTTTTCAAAATATTCTGCATAGGCATAAAGGCATTCATTTTCACCGTAATAAAAATAGGTCTCTGGGAAATTCGAAAAATCTCCGCTTGTCCCATCAGTCATATATTCTGGCAAATCTTCTTCCCCTGTCATTATTTCCCTTGCGGTATTGAAATAGGCTGGATCAATCATAATATCTTTTTGGTTGAGAGCTTCTAGCTTTTCCCAAATCTCTTTACTTTCAGCCTTATTATTATTTGGAAGTCCGCCCGGAGAAACTGCAATGATCCTACTGGGCATTGGCAAAGGTTTGCCCAGGGCATTGTTGTGTAAAAAAATCCCCAGAGATAAAACGGCACCTGATGAGAATCCCAATACGCTGATATTGTCCGCCTCATATGTTTCTGTCATGATTTTATAAGTTTCAAAACAAACTTTATAAGTTTCTTGTATATTTCTATCCGCAGTGCAAAGTGGATAGAATAAGAGCCAGACATCTTTTCCCGTTTTTTCCATTATTCTTTCTGAGAGAGAATAATCCAACTTATCAGGTCCCATAATCATTCCTCCGCCAAAAAGATAAAGTACTGCTCCCTTTCCTGGGTTTTCATTTTTTTGATACGTTAAAAACCTATGTCCCATTGCTTTTCTATCAAAGAGAAAATACTTCTTTCTGCTAGCCCTTTTCATCGCCTTGTCAATGTCAAAAGCAGACTTTGCATTCTGTTTCTCAGCATATTCTAATATTTCTTTCTTAGGCTTTTTGAATATTTTTTTAATACCCAGAAGTCTTACTATACTTGCTGCTATTTTATATGTTAGAGTCATTTTGTACCTCCGTTTTTCTAATAAAGATCTTAGCTTTACTTGAATTAAATTACTCTTTCTATAAGTAATTTCTAAATTTTATTTCTTCTCAAACGGATTATATTCCCCATCCTTATGAAATGGCCTTCTCTTGCCGAACACTGCGCTTTGGTCAATGTGTGCAAAGATTTTTTCCGAATAAGCATGCATACCGCTGTGACCTGTACAAACATATAACAGCTTACGCCCCTCCAATTTACGCTTAAGTTTGCATAAAGACTCTTTATTTCTGCTCGGATTTTGTGTGAAGAAATCAAAAAAGGCATGGCCACCATCTTCATTGATGGCGAGGCAGTCCCCCGATATCATAATTTTATCATCCACAATATAAACGGTATGTCCTATCGTATGACCCGGTACGTGGATAGCCTCCACTTTTATTCCCTCAATTTCGAATATCGTATTGCCTCTAATCGGTATCCAGCCTTCAGCAATCTGCACGCAATTAAAAAAGATGCCCTTTCTGCGAATTTCTCGCATCATATACTTGTTTTCTTCCTCGCCATATAAACTTTGGCATTTGGAAAAATATTGCGCCCGCTTTTATCAATGCCGCCCGCATGATCGGTATCTAAATGCGTTAAAAATAAATGTTTAATATCTTCCGGCATGATATCTATTTTCTTAAATTCTTCGTCTATATCCCTATAGTTAAGATGACCGCTATCAAATGCAACCGTTTTTCCATTTTTAGAATAAAACCAGAAATTAACATCATATTCTCGGATGCAGCTTATTCCTTCTTGCAGCACACCCGTATCTTCCGGCTTGCAATAATATTTGCCGCGCATGGTAATGGGTTTTATCTTGTCATCGAAAAAATATAAAAGTCTCACAATCTTAAGCTTCCTTTCTCACAAAACCCTTTATAATCATGTGCCAGTAGCCATTCTTCAAACTTTGCCGGAATTTCCTCCACGCAAGCTCTTATTTTTCCCCAAATAGGAGCCTTGACCCTGTAAGCATATATCCTCTTGCTTCTTTAGGGCTCATAAAGCTTCCTTTCCCATCATAGGAAAATGCCTTATGCATACGGAATAACTTTATCGAAAGTCCACCGAATCCGAGAAATGCTGCGACAGTGATTGTGGTAAGCGTAATGCCCAATATACCGTCAATCAAGATGAAACATCCGATAGAAAATAATAAATCACAACCACCAGCTTAGCTGGTGGTTTGTTTTGCCCCTATAAGGGGCTGTTACCTACCGGCATCTCAAGATGCATGAAACGGTTCGCCTTCCGCTCCACTAATTTCACTTGTACCTATTTCCCTACAAACCCTAAAGGGTTACTTCTTTTTTCCAGTGAAAGGATCTATGTATTCCTTCATACTTATTTGATCATTAACTATATCTTCTTGCAATTGTGTACGTATGTATTCTTTTATCTTTTTTGTATTCTTCCCCACTGTATCAACATAATAGCCTCGACACCAAAAGTGACGATTCCCATTTTTATATTTGAGATTTGCAAATTTGTCAAAAATCATTAGAGAACTTTTCCCTTTGAGATATCCTACAATTTGCGATACTGAGTATTTTGGAGGTATCCTCACGAGCATGTGAATATGATCTTTACAGCATTCTGCTTCTATTATTTCTATATCTTTTCGCTGACAAAGCAGCCTGAGAAATTTCCCTATCTCTACTCTTATTTTTCCATAAATTTCTTGTCTTCTGTATTTTGGTGCAAAGACTATATGGTACTTACAATTCCATTTTGTATGTGCTAAACTATTGTTATCATTATTCATAATGATTGCCTCCTTTGATAGTTGATACGGTTGGCGAACCTGTATCATTTTATCACATGGAGGCTTTTTACTTAAAGCTAAAGCTTATTTAAGCTCACCGGCATAGCCGGTGGATTATTGATACGATAGAATTTTATTCTATCGTATCCACCGCTAAAGCTAAACATAACAGTATGCTTATTACAGCCATTGTAATAAGCATACCTTTAGGTACCCAGTTTTTATAATCCGCTTTCATGTTCAATCCTCATAAAGCACATTCTCTCAATATACATATTTACAAAACTTTTAAGAATTATCCATCATTATCCTTATATCAGGATTTAGATTGATAAACAAAATTATTAACAGACCCTCTTTTTATTTATTTATCAACTGATAAAATTAGCAACATTTTAAATTTTGTAATTGCAGTTACATTATGTATTACATTTGCTGGAAATACTATTTGTTCTCCGGATTTAATATCGACTTCTTTGTCTCCAACAAGAAGCTTTGCCTTACCCTCAAGCGCCATGACAAGAGCATCTCCGGGAGCCTTATGTGGTTTTAGACCTTCTCCTGCATCAAAAGCCATTAAAACTACCCTAAGCGCGTCATTTGCAACAAGATCGATATTTGTGATTGCTCCGTCTACATAATCTAAATATTCAACCAAATTGATTTTCTTTCCTTTGTCAATATTTTTCATTTCTTCCTCCTCTAATCTAATGGCAATTTCTAAAAATATACATTTTCTACTTGCCTGTATGTCAAAAAGTTTATTCCTTTTAAAAAATAATAATTCATTATTTATAAGTTTTTCATTATTAAAGTTAATTTCTCCTTTTAAAATCAGATATACTCTTTCTTCAGCATAAAATTCAGGGGAAATACTTGTATTTTGATCAAGGCTCATAAGCAAGATATGAAGATCACACAAATCTACAAGTTTCCTGCTTATAGTTTGGTTTTCTTTTATGGGTATGAGCTCTTCTAGTGTGAATATTTTCCCCTTACTGATATTCTTCATTTTAATCACCTACTATGCTAATGGGTATTATAGCGTTTATAATAACACTGATGTTTTCTATCTTGGATTTTATAAATTAACACTTTATCTAACAGCTTTCAGCTAATTCTCCTTTTTACTTGCTAAAACTATATAGGAAATTTTTGTATTTTGGGACCTTTCTAGCATTTTTGTAAATCTATCTCTATTTCCCTCTGCATAAGCATTTTTATAAAAATTTGCAGCACCTATTGGTCCTTCATCTTTTATAATTGTATCCCTATCTAAGAGTATCATCCTACCAGTCCTTTGCGAAAAAGGTCTAAAAGAATTTTCTATAAGCAGTCTATTCCAATTTTCTACAGTTAGAGGATACACATTCATATTTGTAAATCTTGAAAGTTGCCTTCTAACATCTTCGCTTTCGTTTTCCACTGCTACATCATGCGTTAATAAGTATCCACCTTTTTTTAAGGCCCTATGATAATTTTTAAGAGTCTTTGCTTTTTCTTCATTCGGAAGCATGGTAAGCATTGCCTCATTGATTATTAAATCAAATGTTTCATCCTCAAAATCTAACTTTAAGGCATCCATGTTCTTAACTTCGATTTCTTTGTCTAAATCTAAAATCTTTATATTCTCTTTAGCCTGCTCTACAATAACCGGGTCATTGTCTATGCCTATTATTTCGCACTTATATTTAGTATAAATTCTTATGAGATTATCCCCTCTATTGCAAGCAACTTCTAAAACATGCATATCTTTATCGATCTGGACCTGATTTAGTAACCAATCAGTCATAAGTCCACCTCCAGGTCTAAGTCTTGTTCTGCCAAGCATCTTTAAAAAATCATGTCCAAAACTAATTTTGTCTTTTTCCATTTTTTCACCTCCAATTTTGAAAATGTATGTTGTTAGCCTCTGCTAACTGAATACATAATATAACGCTATTCCCAACTTGTCAATAATTTTTGTGTAAATATTTCATTTGTGAATTGTAATTTCTAATGCATCATACTATACCGGATTTTCAGGGTCTTTAAGAAAATTAAATCTCTCAGCTTCTCTGTTATATAAATAGTCCAATTCCATTACTTCAGCTCCTTCCTTAAAAGTTTTGTTCTATCACCTAAACGAGCAAAACCAAATTATCAATTATGAAAAATATATAACCTCATCGCATACCTCTTCTAAAAATTCATAGTCATGAGATATTATTAAAATCAAATCTTTCTCTTCTTTGAAATTCTTTATATTTTCAGCCACTACTTTCATGCTTGCATAATCTAATCCGCTTGTAGGTTCATCAAAAAACAACAGACTTTTATTTGAAAGTAAAGCCGATAGAATAAGTACCCTCTGTTTCTGCCCTCCCGATAAAGTATGAGGATTCTTTTTCTTTAACTCGGCAATTTGCATATCTGCCATGCAAATATTTATTTTTTCATCGTCTGTATCCGATGTTAAATTTATTTCGTCATAAACTGTATCCGTAAACAGCTGATTATTTACTTCTTGCATAGCTAATAAACTGTTTTTGATTCTGTTTTTGGAGCTTAATTGCCTACCACACTTGTAAATCCTTCCCGAAGACTGTTTCTCAAGTCCGCAAACAATTCTTGCAAAAGTAGACTTTCCTATTCCATTTTTTCCAATTATTCCTATAATCTTTCCCCTTTTAAAGTTTAGGATATCTATCTTCAAAATAGTTTTCTTTTTTCTTTTATATAACAAGTCATATATTTCCAACTCAGTTACATTTTTTAAGGTATTCGTTTTTCTTTTAAAGTTTCCATCTTGAAATTCAGTATGTCTAAGCCCTGCTTTTAACCTTTCTTCTTCAGTTAAATTTTGAATTTCTTCCATACTGTATTCTTTGATTATTTCCCCACTCTCCAAATATATTGCTCTATCAACAACATTTTTCAGATACCATAGTCTGTGTTCAGCGATTATAATTGTTTTACCTGCCGCTTTCAGTTTTTCTATTATTTTTGATAGTTCTCTCATAGAATCAATATCCAAACTGGAAGAAGGTTCATCAAAAACAAATACTTTCGGGTCTAAAGCGAACACACTTGCAATTGCAATTTTTTGCTTTTCTCCACCTGAAAGTTCAAATATATTTCTGTTCATTAACGCTTCAAGGTTGAATATGTTTTTAACTTCCTCAATCTTTTTGTTTATCTCTGCCCTATCCAATCCATAATTTTCTAAACCAAATGCAATTTCGTCAGTTGTATTAGTTGTATAGAATTGTGTTTTGGGATTTTGAAAAACCGAGCCTACATTCTTAGATAATTTATAAATTGGTGTAGTAAATGTATTCATACCATTGACCATAACACTACCGGAAATGTCCCCATCATAAAACTCAGGTATTATGCCGTTAATAAGCTTTAATAGAGTCGACTTTCCGCAACCGCTCCTGCCACATAGAAGAATGCATTCCCCTTTTTTGATTTTCAAGTTTATACCTTTTAATGAGTAATCAGATCCTCCCTTGTACTTAAAACTTAATTCTCTAATTTCAATCATAAATCCCACCCTGACACTTTCATAAATATTACTATTGATAAAATTAAAATCATAAGAATTAAAACGCCAATGTCATTTTTTCTAATCTTAATTAGGTATCTACTTGTTTTTTGAACAGGAGCATCAAGCCCCCTTATAATGGCTGATTGGGATAGCTCATCCCCAATTTCTATTACACTTACGAATAAGGGGACAAAAAAGTATTCCATTGTCGCAGCAGGTCTATGAAATAAATTATAAATACTAATGCTAATCCCTCTTGTTTTCATCGCCATATTTATATGACTCCATTCGTCTTTAATAGTAGGTAAACATCTAAATATTACAGAAATCATTATGAGCGAGTCTTTTGAAAGTTTTACTTTTTGTAAAGTTGCCACTGCACTGGAAACAGATGTGGAATTTAAAATCCATTTACCCATGATAATACATGGCAGAAATTTTCTCCCAATTGCTAAGATAAATAAAATTAAATTCAAAAGAAAATTCATATTAAAATAGGCTAAAGATTTTTCCAATACTACACTTATTACAAAAAATAAAATATACCTTATAGCGGATTTTTTATAACCATCGCTAATAATAATGACAAGGAAAAATAATGTAATAAGGCTTTGATAGATCCAATCAAATCCTAAAAAAATTAAAATATTCGCACCTATAAGCAAGATAAGTTTTGTTCTGAGGTCATATTTTGATCCCAGAACAAACTTTGAATTTTTCATTATAAAACTCCTGCGGATTCCAACTTTTTATTTAGTATTTTTTTTGTAAAATAAGAACCAATCAAAGAGAATATAAATGTTCCTATAATCATAACTGGTAACATCCATATTGGTGTCCATGCCCTTACAGTGTTACAAAAGCTTTGATCTAAGCCACCTTTTATTACACTTTCAAAAAATGCTTCTCTCATAACCCAAATTGGTAAGAATCCTCCAAATAAGTTTAGCGAAAAAAACATATGACTAATTGTATTTTTCTTAAAGTCTGTATAATTTCCACCTTTTGCTATGAACATAGCAATTATTCCGGCAGGCACTGCCACTAATGGCGCAATTGGAATATGTCCAGTTGCAACTAATAAAATACTTGGTAAGATAGCTGCGATTACAATAGCAGTAGCTGACTTTGTCTTTGCAAGAAGCATATGATAGGTTGGTGCAGCAAGTAGTGCTACAAGCATAGGCATTAGTAAAAACAAAACAGGGACAGGCATAGATATTGCCCCAATTACTAAATATGTTACAAAGTAAAGTGCAATTAAAACACCGGCTGTAACTGCGTTTTTTGATGATTTCTTTTGTGTTTTCATAAGTTTTCTCCTTTAAAATTGATTGTTACTGTACAATCTTCCATTCTTTAGACTTTTCTTGATAATTCCATAAGTCTTTATATAGTCCTTCATTTTTTATAAGTTCTTCATGCTTCCCAACTTCCTCTACCTTTCCTTTGTTTAAAACAACAATTTTATCAGCTCCCATTACGCTCCTTAATTTATGAGCTACAACCACAACTGTTTTATTTTTAATTAAATTTGATATTGCTTCCTGTATAATAAGTTCATTTTCAGGATCAAGTGAAGATGTTGCTTCATCAAGTAGTATTATTGGTGCATTTTTTAATATTGCTCTCGCTATTGATATTCTTTGTTTCTCACCTCCAGACAGAGTCGCTCCTCCTTGTCCAATCATAGTGTCAAATCCATCATCTTTTTTGACTATAAAGTCATAAGCTCCTGCCATTTTTGCAGCATTCATGATTTCATCTTTACTTGCATCTTCATTTCCAAATTTTATGTTGTTATAAATTGTGTCTTTAAAAAGATACACATCTTGAAAAACAACAGAAAATTTATCCATTAATTTATCAGGGTCGGCTGTTAGCAAATCTACCCCACCAATTTTAATTGTCCCTTCATTAGGATCATAAAATCTGGAAATTAATTTAATTAGTGTAGATTTTCCAGAGCCAGAGTAACCAACAAAAGCAGTTAATTCGTTTTCATTAATGTCTAATGAAACATTATCGATAACCTTAGATTCCTTGTAAGAAAATGAAACATCACAGATTTCAATTTTGTTACTTTCGTTTACACCGGAATTTCCTGACATAGGTTTAGCGTTAAGTAAATTTATGATTCTCTCTCCTGAAACTGATGCCATTTGTAGACCTGTATAATTTACAAGTGCAAGCTCCAAGGGATCAAAAATCCTTGTGCCTACAAATAAGAACATTAAAAATGTATCAATTTCCAAAGATCCATTTATAAATAAATAGGAACCAACTAAACTCATCAAAGGAAGTCCTATTCTTAAAATCATACTTGCTATAGTAGTTAATGAACCAACCCCTTTCTCACTCTTAATATTTGCATTTTTTGAGTTATCTATATCTTCTTCAAGTTTTGTTAATGTATCATCTAAGCTGTTATAAGCTTTTAGAGTCTTAATGGCATCCAAATATTCATTTATATCTTCTTCCTCTTTTATCCTCATTTTCTTTGTTTTTAAATGAATTTGTTTCTGAAAGTTTTGCATGAGCATGAGAAGTAGAACAGAAATAGGTAGTCCTATAAGAGTTGCTATTCCCATTTTTACATTAATTATCAAAAATAATATCGAACAAAGAATCGCTACACATATACCACTGAAAAATTGAGGTAATTGATGCGTTACTGCCGTTTCAACTTTGAAAAAATCATTCATTAATGTATCTAAGATCTCTGCTGAACTTTTTCCTGAAATATAACCTATCGGCAGTTTTCTTATGTGGTCTGCAAGCTCTATTCTTCCATCTGCACTTGTCTTGTATCCAAGTTCATAGGTATATTTTGTGGCTAAATTTTCCAATAAGAATGTTATTAAGAAAAATATTGCCATTATCCCAAAATACTTCCATAAAAGGCTCGTACCTATGCTATCTACAGCTCTATTTAAAAATAGTGTTTCTACAATTTTCGCCAAAGCAATAAATGGTATAAGGTTGGAAATAGATGCCAAAACATTTAATATAATGGATTTTCTTATGTTATTCATCTTTCCTAAAGTAATATTTCTTATCATTCATTCTCACTCCCTTCTATATCCATTTGCCAAATATTTGTCTTCTTATAAATATCAAAGAGTCTCTTATATATTCCATCTGCAAGGATTAAATCTTCATGCTTACCTCTTTCTGCAATTTTTCCATCAGATATTACTAAAATTTGATTTGCATGCTCTATGGTACTTAACCTATGAGCAATCATAATAACTGTCTTATCCTTAACCAATTCAGATAAAGCTTCTTGCATAAGATATTCATTTTCAGAGTCTGCAAAACTTGTTGCCTCGTCTAATACTAATATTGGTGCATCCTTTAAAATCGCTCTTGCTACTGCAATACGTTGTTTCTCTCCGCCGGATAAATAAGTTCCTTTACCCAAAACAGTATTGTATCCATTAGGGAGTTTTTCAATAAAATCATGACATCTTGCTTTTTTACATGCTTTTATGACATCCTCTTTTGTAGAACCTGTCTTTGCCATAGCAACATTATTGAAGACTGTATCTGTGATAAGATCATTGTCTTGAAAAACGAATGCTATCCTCTCCATTAAGGCGTTCATCGGAATATTTTTTATATTAACTCCACCAATTTTAATAGAGCCTTCTGAAGAATCGTAAAATCTGGGTATTAGCGTTCCAATGGTAGATTTACCTGCTCCCGAATAGCCAACTAATGCTGTGACTTCTCCTTGTTTAGCACAGAAGCTTATATTCTTTAAAACCTCTTCATCTCCATAAGAAAAGCTTACATTCTCGAATTCAAGATCATGCCCTTTTATCTCTTCCTCGCTATTTTCAATTGCCAATTCTTTTTGATCTATAATTTCGTAGATTCTCAAAACAACTTCATTTAGTAAATTCATTCCTTCTGCAAAATCTCTAAGTTTTAATGCAGGTACGCTAATGGCAGGTGCAAGAATCAAATAGAAGATAAAAACTGTAGCAAAATCCAAGTTATTATTTCGTGACATTAAAAGTATTCCTACTGGAACTATGAATGTAGCAACAGATAAAATAAACATTCTAAATGAAACAAATCCCGGTCTTATCATTGATGTCATCGAACTTGTAAAGTCTCTATATTCTCCTACTGACTTTGAAAAAGTTTTAAATGATTTTGCTCCTGTTCCAAATATTTTCACTTCCGGCATACCTTTAACGTATTCAGTAGTTGCTGAATTAATTTGATCCAAAATCGCAAAGTTCTTCTCAAGTCCACCCGACTTTATAATCTTTGCCATGATTGCAATCTGAATTCCTAAACCAACAAATATAATTAACAAAGTCGTAAGACCTAATATTAAATTTATCTTCAACATAACAATTATCATTGCTAAAATTAGTGCTAAAGTTGAAATTAAATTTGGTAATTGATGAGAAAAATATCCCTCAATTTGATTCATGTCCGATCCTAACACTTGCCTTATTTTTGACTTGTTGTCTCCGGTAAAAAACCCTAAAGGAAGATTCCCAATATGAAATAATATCTTCTTTTTTAAGTTAGCTATTAAAACATATGAAAACTTATGGCATAAAATACCGCCAATGTAAGTTAAGCAATATGCCAATACCACTGTTGCAAGTCCATAGATACAGAACTGTATTGTACTTTGTTCTAATTTTCCATATAAAAATAGAGATTTTATGACTTTGTATATCACCAAAATTGGACAAATACTTAATAGCATACCAAGACTAACAAATAATATACCTCCTACAAGTTGTCCTTTTTTTATTTCACTGTAGGAAATAATATCTTTGATAGATTTCTTCTTTTTCATCTAAAATATACCTCCTTACCGAACGAGTTCGTTCATTTGCCCTAAAATTAATACAAGGAAAACACCGTTGATGTTTTCCTTGTAAAATACTTATATTTTATTTTTCTCTACTGAGGTCTTTGAAATAGTTCGCTTATTATTTCAAAGGCTTCACTTGAATTTGTTTTGTTTTCTCTCTTAAAAATATAGTCATTATATATTGTTCCAACAGCTCCGTATAAAATAAAAGCTGCAAAACTTCTCACATTTTTTCTATTTATTCCCATATTGTTTTCTATTTTTTTATTTTCAATTCCTTCAATTATAAACTCTGAATAGACATCTATAAATTCCCCAATGTAATGAAGCAATTCCCATAGCCTGTAAGAGTTATCTGTAATTGAATTCTCTTTTGAAAAATTATATCTTGTCGTAAACTGACCGATATCTTTTACTATAAGTTCTCTTAAAATTTTTATTCTTTCTTCGTAATCTATTTCCTTATTTTGAAGTATATCCAACTTATTTTTTAGTTTTTCATCAAAGTATGTTTCCATACACGCCAAGAAAATATCTTCTTTTGATTTGAAATAATAATAGAACATTCCTGGCGCTCCATTAACTTCTGCGAGAATATCTCTAACAGAAACTTTCTCATACCCATACTTTTCAAAAAGTCTGGATGCTATGTTTATAAGCTCCTGTTTTCTTTCTTCTGGATCTTTTACATTTCTCTTTGTCAAAAACTCACCACCTATCGACCGACACTCGTTCATTAGCTATAAGTTAGCATACTCTAACCGAAAAGTCAAGTTTAAGTGACTTGTCCCATCAAGTATGGTCTTAGTTGCCAAGGAAGAATTGTTTGAAAGGGACTTTTCTTTGTATTCTTTTCATTTGCAATAAGCAATCTTCACTATCATCAATAAAATACAGGAGGTCAAATTCCCCTTCACTTTACATAATGACAGATTGACCCCTCGGTTACCGAATTTTTTAATTTATTTGATTAAATTTTTCGGTTTTCCATTAATTTTGTTTTTTATAATTTAAAAATCACGATATAAAAGCGATTAAGTTATTTTATTCTTAATCGCTTCAAAAATTGTCTATATGTGCTTTACAAACTTTTTTAATTCTTAAATATCGCTTGCTTTGAATCGTTTACTTTTTTTACAATCTCCAGCTTGCAGCTCGCTCTCTTGCCTTGATAAATGCCGAATATATTCCTTTTCTATTTATCAAATCATTATGTTTGCCTTCTTGAACCAATTTACCGTCATCAATAACTAGTATCTGATCGGCTTTTCTCACAGTTGAAAGTCTGTGAGCTATCGAAACTACAGTGTGTCCTTTGGATAATTCCTCAATCGCTGCTAAAATCTCATATTCATTTTCAGGATCAACGGAGCTGGTCGCTTCATCCAAAAGAATAATAGGTGCATTTTTAAGTAATGCTCTAGCAATAGAAATTCGTTGTTTTTCACCACCGGAAAGAGAACTGCCACCCTCACCTACCATGGTGTTATAGCCATCAGGAAGTTCCATAATAAAATTATGGCAACGAGCCTTTTTAGCAACTTCCACTACTTCTTCATGACTTGCCTTAGGATTTGCAAAGCGAATATTATTCTCTATAGTATCTTGAAAAAGATAAACATTTTGGAAAACAAGCGAAAGATTTTTAAGTAAAGTTTCAACTTTATAATCTCTTATATCCTTATTTCCTAATTTAATTGTCCCACTGTCAACATCATAAAAACGAGAGAGCAAGTTGATTATTGTTGTTTTTCCGGAGCCTGACGGTCCTACGATAGCTGCCTTTGACCCTTGTGGAATAGTAAATGAAAGATCTTTTAAGACAAGATTACCTTTGTCATAACTAAAGCTCACCTTGTCAAAGACGATATCCTGATTTTCCATAACTTCTAAAGTCCCGTCACTTATTTCAGGAATATTTAAAACCTCATCCAAATATTGCATATTGGCAGGATTCTTAACCATGAGTATGGCTGCATTTTCAAGTTGTTTTAAACCGCCGAAAATCATAAAGCCGGCAGCCGAAACAGTGAGCGCTTGTGGTAATAAAACTTCCCCTTTCGTATAAAGATAACAAGAAAATAATGTAACAAGCAGACTCGAAAGATTAATGATCGTAGAAAAAATTCTCGCATAAATAACAAAGACAATTTCAAAATGCACTTGAGAAAGTCTAAGCTCCTCAGAAGCATTATTCAATTTAGAATGAATTTCTTCAACAACACCTTCATCTGCAAAGGGAAAACTGCGAAGCACAGGAATCCCGCTAATGCTGTCAACTAACGCATCACCCACCTTTGTAATAGCTGCATGCTCACGTGCAACCTCTTTTTTTGCTTGATTAATCATAAGAGACATGCATAGCCAAATAAGAATTAAACAAATTAAAGTTAAAAATCCAATTTTAGTATTTACACCGAACATCCCAACCAACAGGAAAAAGGATATTGAAATGCCTGAAACAGCAAAGTCGATACTCATTGCAGAGTAATTTTCAAGACTCTTCATAACATTGGTAAATGCCGCCATAATTCTTGATAGGCTTTGTTCTGCAAAATATCCCATAGGCGCCTTTTTAAGTTTTTCGCCAACTGCAAGTCTGTAGTCCTTGAAAATGCCAAAGAAAACACCGTCACTAAGACCGCTTTTCGCCCACCCTGTCAAAAAATTAAAAAGAAAGGAAGCAAAAAGCACTCCGAAAATTGTCCAAATATGCTCCCCTGTGGTTTCATTCATCCAACCGAATGCAAGAAAGAGAGCGAAAAATCCAAACAGCATTGAAGCATTTTGCAGAAAAATAAGAAACATGCCTGCCTTAAGACGATTTTTATACTGTCCTGCCAGTTTGAATGATAATCTTATAAACTTCATGTCTTACTCCTCCCCTAAATATTGTTTCCACAGGCTTGCATAAAGTGGCTTTTCCATCAGTTCTTCATGTTTACCCTTGGCTATAATTTGACCTTTATCAATTAGAATTATTTGGTGTGCCTGCTTGATTGTATTTAACCTATGAGCAACCATCACAAGATTTTTCCCCTTTACGAGATTCGATATTGCTTCTTGGATTAGAGCTTCATTTTCAGGATCGGCATAAGCTGTTGCCTCATCCAAAATAATGGTTGATGCAGGTTTCAAAATTGCTCTGGCAAGAGTTATTCTCTGCCTTTCACCGCCCGACATTGCTCCTCCTGCTTCTCCTGCTTTGGTATCATACCCCTTAGGAAGTGCCATAATAAAATCATGACAATGAGCAGCTTTTGCTGCCGCAATAATTTCATCTTCGGATGCATTAGGCTTTCCAAGACGAATATTATCTCTAAGGCTTACATCAAAAAGAAAGTTATCTTGTGAAACAAAAGAAATTTCTTCAGCAAGCTGCTTAAATGAAATATTCTTTGTATCCACATTACCAATGGAAATTTTACCCGATGACTGATCCCAAAAGCCTGCCAAAAGCCTTGCAATTGTAGATTTTCCGCCACCTGAAGGTCCGACAAGTGCGGTCACTTCTCCGGGGCTTGTTTCAAAAGAAATATTATGCAATACCTCAGTTCCGTCATGATAAGAAAAACTTACATTATCAAATTTTATTCCCTTGCCTCTATCTATAGTAACTTTATTTTCTGCATCAGGACGTTTTTGGTCAGGCATATCAAGCAATTCTTGTATGGATACCCAAGTATTAGAAGCCAGCTGAAAAAGTTCAAAACTCATCATGATTGCAAAAGCCTGTGGAAGAATAGCAATTGGCAGAATAAGTGATAAAAGCAATGTTTCAATGCCTATTTGCCCGTTCCCATATAAATAGAAAGCTAAAGGCAAGCTCACTATCTGTGGTGTCATCATTGCTGCCGTCATCAGTGCTTTGCCAAACCAACTTTGCTTCCACCATTTCATCGTTGAAAAATAATAGAATTTTACCGCATCTGCAAATTTACCATACGAAACTTTGTCTTGTGCAAATGCTTTGATTACAGGGATTCCACGAACATACTCAGCACTTCTGTCGGCAACATTGGCATAACTTGATAACCACACCGCCATTCTACTACGGTATTTATACATCATTGTAATCATCCCGACAAAAATAATTGGTAGCGGCACAAATATTGATAATCCTATACGCCAATCTAAATAAAACAAAATAACTGTGCAGAGTATCGGATGCAAAAGCCTGCTCGGTAGCTCCGGCATAATATGGGCTACCCAGTCTTCCATATCCGCTACTCGATCCATGATTATTACCTTTATTTTACCTACAGGATTATCCACCAAGTACCCCATTGGAATTACATTTAATTTTTCAAACAAAGTCTGTCTGAGTTTTGCAAGTATGAAAAAAGAGGTTTTATGCGAAATGGTTGTGCTGAATCCTGAAAATATAAAGTAAAGGAGCAGTGATCCTATTGCAAAAAAAGCATATTTCATTAACGAGTGAAAGCCGACCGGATTACCCCCGGCATTTTTTATAAGCCATCCTGCTGCATAAGCACTAAAGAAATAGGTAGAAAAACTAAAAATCTCTCCAATGCAGGCAAAAATAACAGAAATTCGCATCCTACCCTTATACTCAGGTGCTACACTCATAAGTGCTTTATTTAAACCACCCATACTGATTTTAGGTTTTTTTTCGCTTTGCTCTACATCACTTTCGATTCGCTGCATAATCTCATCAGGAACATCCAAGTTTAGACTCTCTACCTCTTTTATTAAATTTTTATTTTGCTTGAGTTTCTTGCTGTCCGAAGCAGAGCAAATTAACTCATCACTATTGTTTTTCTTCATTAACTCATCTCCTTTTCAGTTAGCTTAGGCTAACTATTGGTTAAAAAAAATTACCTTATTTTACCTTTTTCATAGCTATCAATAAACAGCTTTATTGTTTCTACAAAAAACTCTCTATTATTTATAAAGCTATCCCTTGCCCCATCTAAGATTTCACAACCTAGTATAACCGTATTCATAAAAAAGATTAAAAAGTCATTTGTGAGATATTCACAATCACCTTTCTTTGCAACTTTAACTCCTACATATGTAGCCTTTAAGGATTCTTCGACCAAGATTGGAAACAAATTCTTTAGGTCATCATTGTTTTTCATAGCCTGAAGATATATGGCATATACGCTCATGAGTTCACTTTCATCAAGTACTTTATCGACAACAATATGTGCTACAGAATTAGCATCTAACTCTCCCGAATACTCTGCCATAACTTCATTAATCTTATCAACTCGATAAGCCATACCTTCTCGCATTAAATCATGTAATATTTCAACTTTATTTTTGTAATGGTAATACACACCTCCTCGAGAAAGCGAGGTTTCAGTAATAATATCTTCCATTACCGTGTCAGCAAAACCCTTCCTTAAAAAAACCTTTTTAGCTGCATCTAATATTTCTTTTTTTCTAATTTGACTGACTTTCTGTTTTTTCCCTTCCAAAATATATACCTCTTTTTGTAAATAAAACTGACAAAGCTGTCAGTTTTATTGTAGCATCATTTCAAGTTAGCGTCAACTAACTTTTTTCAGAATGCATTTTATCCTCTTCTAGAGTTGTCCATGAGCATCGCGTAGATTTGACTTGCCGCCACACAGTCTCCTCCCCGAGAGTTGATCAAAATCGTAATAGGACCTTCTCCCGTTAAAAGTTCACCCTCGAACATCGCGGATGTGATGTCATCATCAAACTAGCTCTCCTCGGCAATGGTGCCGTAAAGCTCCAGAATGCGTTCCTTACTGCCTTCTTCGTTTGTCGGATTTGTCCAGTTCCAGAACCTTTTCACTTTCCTGTTCATCCTTTCCGTTTTCGCTTATATTTGCAAACGCTCCTGCATTTGAAAGAGGGAGCATGTTGCCGTTGATTAGATAAAGATCGCCGCCCTCTTCTGCAGGGATACGGTCCATGTTTTCCAGTTCGCGGATATCGTTTGCGCTCATCAATCCGTTTTGTCTGGCGATTGAGTATCCGTTCATACGGCTGACATAGTCACCGCGGAACAAGCCCTCCACGTTGAACTTCACAAAAAAAGCACCAATCCGTTAATTTGGATCGATGCTTTCTTGTATTGCTTTCTATATTCCCTTAATTCATTTGATTTTATAAGGGAAAGTTGATTTTATTAAGGGTATGCTATCTTGTTCTAAAATAGCAGGTATTTTTCCCTTTACCCTCTCTTTTCAGTTCGCCGGACGCCACTAACTTTCTAAGCGCTCCCTCAATGGAACTGACACTGAGCGATGGACAAAGTTCTCTTATATCTTGTTTGTTAAACGCTCCGATCTTGCTTTGAGCTGCAAGCCTTACCGTGTCAAGGGCAGAGCGCTTTATTTCTACGAGTGCAAAGCGGTCTTCAAAATCCCGATAGGCTGAAAGAATTGTTCCAAGCAGATATTTTATAAATGGGACGGGATCATCAGTTCCTTCATGCCATCCAATCTGTGATTCATATAACGCGTCATAGTAAAGGTCCTTGTTCTTTGCGATTTTTGCCTCCAGCGATATATATTTTCCTACATAAAACCTATTTCTGTATAGAAGCAATGTTGTAAGCAATCTGCTCATGCGTCCGTTCCCGTCATTAAACGGATGAATACAAAGAAAATCATGAATGAAGACGGGAATTGCAATCAGCGGTTCAAGTTCCATGTTTCCAATCACACGATTATACTCTTCACAAAGCCGGTCAAGCGCATCCGGCGTTTCATTAGGCGCAAGCGGAGTAAACAGCGTTTCCGAATGCCCGTCAGGATAAGAAGCAGTGATATAGTTCTGCACTGTTTTCGTTCTTCCAGCTACGGGGTTATTCATATAACTATACAAAACCTTGTGAAGCTGAAGAATGTAATTCTGCGTTATAGGAATCGTATCAAAGCTCTCATGAATAATGCCAAGCACATCCCTATAGCCTGCAATTTCCTGCTCATCACGGTTCTTAGGTGTCGTCTTTTCCAAGGCAAGTTGCCTAATGCGTGTATCTGTTGTGACAATTCCTTCAATAGCATTCGACGCCTCAGTACTCTGTATTTTTGCAATATTCACCAGCTTTTCGAGTTCTTCAGGCCGCCTTTTCAGATACATCTCTTGCTTACCGGCTTCCTTATATATTGCAGCAATGAGTTCCAGCACCTCTGAATCCCACTTGTTTTCTCTTATCAAAGAGTAGTTGAAATCTCGCATTCCCTTACCTCCTCACTTATTCCCTTAAATATTAACTCGAAATAAGGGAATAGTCAAGGGCGTAAGGTTATTAACTCTATAAAATATCTAGAGTTGTCAAACATATGTGACAAAAAGTCATCTAGTTTAAATTCATGCTACACTTCCAATAAATTCTGCTACCATTTCGTTTGGTGTCTTAAATCCTAGTACTCTTCTTGCTATATTATTTGGTCTTATCTCTCTTTGTGAAAAGAAATCATATATCGATAGAATTTCAGCCTATGGGTGCAAATCGATACCTATGGGTGCAATTCAATGGGTATGGATGCAACCTCATTTTCTACATTACTTTCGGCATCTTTGATAAAATTATTAATTTTGAATCTGATTGTTTCAATTGAATATTTAATTGAAATATCCTTATACGCCTTTATAAAATCCATAGTGGTTTCTTGGATGCTATTTCATCAGATATTTCAGAAAGTGAACCGTACTCATTTTCCGTCATTTCGCACTTCATATAGTTCAAAAAAGGTTAAAATCTTATATGCTTTCCGCATCGAGTTTGGACAAAAGTGCTACCGTTTCAACCCCTATGGTTATGGGGAACATATCCACGCTCGTAGATGGAAACATATCAAAGATTGGCTCTCGTTTGTAGGAACATATCGACTGTAATTATTTCATTTTCAAGCCTTTATCGATAGCTTCCTGAATAATCTTATGACAACAAACTCCCAACGGATTGTTTTCTTTACAATTAGAATTTTTCATTGCCCCAGTGATGGCATTTACTTCTTTTACGGATTTCGCGCCATGCTTTACAACTGCTTCAATTACCTGATTTTCTGTGACTTCGCTACAATAACAAGCATACTTAGGATCTGCATCTTTCTTAAACCAGATAGGAACTCTAACTTGGTCTTTCAAGAATTTTATTTCATTATCTAAGTTATAGTAAACAACGTCACAGTCCTCGTTCATGCAAATCTTATATTGATCTCCGTTAACAGCATTACGATAATCATCTACCACTAGATGTTCAACAGTTACTTTACTAACGGAAATCCCTTCATTATTACATACAGGACAATTGTCTTTAATTTGATCCGGCTTTTCTGTTTTGCATCCACAACAACATTCATTATTAATCTTCATATTCTTAGCCTCCATATTTTCATTATAATTTCTTTTTTAAACTAGGTAAAACCAATTTCATATACTTGTCATTTATTAATAGCGTCAAACATTTTAGCTGGTGTTAATTTACTTAGCTCCCTGTTGTCAGCCAACGCACGTGTAGCTTTTTTGTGTATAAACACATCAGCGTCATGTTACCCATTGCTCGGCATTCTTCTAATGAACCCAAATACATGGAATGGCAACCCTTTTTTAGACAATTTATAACCGAACATTATCAAGCTTGAAAGTTTCTTTAGATTATAAAATATATTCTCAGACAATCAAGGGTAAAGGCTTCGCCCAAATTTCGTTGAAATTTGCCCTTGACAGTCTGTTCATATATTTTATTTAATTTATGAAACTTCCAGAGCTTTTTATTCTGCTTTTCTATATTCTACTGGTGTTTTATATCCTAAAGATCCATGAATTCTTAGGTTATTATACCAATATACGTATTCTGCTAATTTTAGATTAAGTTCTTGGAAATTAGTAAAGTTCTCCTGATATATGAATTCTGTCTTCATTACTTTATTGACTGCTTCGCTTACTGCGTTATCATATTGGCTTCCTTTTTTACTTAGCGATCTTTTTATCCCAAATACCTTTAATATTTCTTCTATTTTTATATTTTTAAATTCTCTTCCTCTGTCTGTGTGAAATATTTTTATACGATTTAGTGGCTGCCTTATTGAGTAAAATGCTTCTGCTACTAGATTTGCATCTTTGTTTTTACCTGATGAGTATCCTATTATTTCACGGCTGTTTAAGTCTATTATAAAACATATATAATTCCATGTTTTTCCTACTCTTACATATGTTAGGTCGCTTACTATTGCTTCTAAATAGTCTCTATTGTCAAATTATCTATTTAAAAGGTTAGGGATGTCTTCTTCGTTGCATTTGGATCTTATTACTTTATATTGTGCTACTGTATAGTTTGAGACTAGGCCATTTTTCTTCATTATTCGGCCTATTTTTCTTCTCGATATTTTATATCCAATTTTCCCTAGTTCTTTTTTTATTTTGCGTGTTCCATAGTTGTTTCTACTTCTTCTGAATATTTCTTTTATTTCTTCTATTAGTTTTTCATCTTCATCTAATTTCACATCTTTTTCTTTGTTCAAATGATAATAGGCTAAACTTCTTGTGACCCCAAGTAGTCTACACATTGCACTAATGCTATATTTATCTCGGTTCGAGATAATGAGGTCTATTTTTTGCCTAACAGTAGTGCAGCTTGCTTTAAAATATCATTCTCTATTTCAACCTGTTTCAATTTTTTACGAAGTCTGATTATCTCTTTTTGTTTCGCATCCACATTATCAAAATGGTTACTCTAAGCAGCACACCAACTATTTATTTTTTGAGTTTTAAACTTTGGTAGAAGTCTTGAACTCTTTATATTTACATAACTATTTGCCTCTATCACTATTATGACACGAAACCCTGCACAATGATCTAAAATTTTCAATTCTAACAAGTCTTTTTCAGTATTTTTAACTTCATAAAAACCTCTTTGGCAATAATGCCTAATTCTTCTTTAGTTGTTAAAATTTTTTATTTTACCATCATCGTTCCCCTGATTTTCAATTAATCTTCTTAGGTTATATAAGAAGTACATATCTTTTTAATCTTAAGGTTTTTAAGTCTTAATTTTAAAATTTTCAATCTTAGATATTATTTAAATCATTCCAAAATGCTCTAAAGCATCTTCGATTGCTTTTTCTTTTTCTTCTGGGCAATTTGGCACTCTTTGATTTTCTTTCTTACTAAAATTATAATTTTCTCTCTCTATTAGACCATGTTTCCTTTTTATTTGTGCAATATATAGGCTTGAAACTTTTAGTCCGTATTTATCTAACACATACTTTTTAATTTCTCCATAAGTTGCGTCTTTTGAAAAGTCAATTTCAGATAATTCATCTTCCCCTATTTCTATATCTAAATGATGTTCTGTATTTAGTTTGGACAACAGAGCTACCGTCTCCACATTCACGGTTATGGGAAATACAAATTCTGTTGTATGGAGATTGTACTTCCACTTTCAAGGTGAGAAGTACCGCTGCACTGGCAGAAATTTTTTTAACTGGTTTCCTGCCATTCTCTGATATGCTATGTATTGATAAATTTTACTTCGTATGAGCAGATGAATAACCGCCCGAAAAAAGAACATAAAAAAATCCCTCCAAATTTAAAAACAAATTCAGAGGGTAATTTAGGGTATAACAAAATAACCCACCCGAATATCGTTTTTTTTATTTGGTGAGTTTGTTCTTTCAAATACGAAACAAAAAGAGCCGATGATTCGTGAATTGTTCCACAATTTCATCGGCTCTGCGTCTTAAGCGTCTGGCTCTTTGATGACAGTTATCTTCAAGTTGTCAACTTTAATCAAGCTTTCTTGTCTGCATTTTGGACAATAAAGGGGATAATTCTCCAAAACAGTGTCCTTCCTAATTTTATTACGGGTTTTGCTCCCACAAACAGGACACAATATCCATTCGCATTTCATCATAATTAGTCTCTAATCCTTTCAAATCTCATTTTATATGACTTTTGCAAGCTGTTAAGCTAACTTGTGGAACATATGCCGAACCTTATCTATACGGCTATTCGGGCGGCGGGGTTGGCAAATAAATTTACCAATAGCTGGCTGGTATCCTTTTAACTCTGTCAAGCAGACTCCCTGCCCATTTGTGAAATAAGTTAAATCGTTCCTGTATTCTTGAATACATCTGGCAGGGATTTCTCCTTTCAGAATGACCTCGTCATTCTTTACCTGAGTACTTACAATATCTGCACAATACCTTGGGGCATCATGATACGCCCGTGAGAGATATTCCTGCGGTGCATAAATTTCAAAGTGGAGATATGGCTCTAATAGTTCTGTCCCTGCTTTTTTTAAAGCCTGCTCCAATACGATAGGGGAAAGCAGCCGAAAGTCTGCGGGGGTACTTACAGGACTATAATACAATCCATATTCAAAACAGATTTTACAGTCTGTCACTTTCCATCCATACAGCCCCTGCTCGCAGCCATAAAGAACCCCCTCCATAACCGCATTTTGGAACGATTGGTTTAAATATCCAAGTGAAACTCTGCTTTCATACTGCACTCCGCTTCCAATAGGGAGCGGCTCTATGGACAACCCGACAGAAGCCCAGAAAGGATTTGGCGGGACTTCTATGTGGATGGTATATTCTGCTTTTCTAAGCGGTCTTTCCATATATATAACAGTAGGCTCTTTTATTTCTGCCTCCACATGGTATTTTTCCTCAAGGATGGCACAAATGACTTCCATCTGCACATTCCCCAAAAAAGAAAGTATAATCTCATGCGTTGTAGTATCCACATAATATTTTAAAAGAGGGTCGCCATCTGAAATTTCTGTAAGTGCCCCAAGCAATATTTCCCGCTGTTCAGATTTCTTTACTGCAATCGTTGTTTGGAGCATAGGGAGAGGATTTTCAATAAATTTTCTCTGCGGCAACAGCATTTCGTTCCCCAAAATACTGTTTAGCTGCAAAACATCATTTGGTAAAATTACAATATCACCAGAGCAGGCTGTATCGGATGAATATAATTCACCGTTTGTCGGAACACACATCTCTGTGATTTTTATTTTCTCTTTTTCAGATATTTTAATAACATCCCTCAAATGCAATGTTCCGCTATATATACGCACATAAACAAAACGCCGCCTTTTCTCTGAATATTCAATCTTAAAAACCTGCCCGCATAGTTCAGATTGACCTTCAGGCGTTGATGAATAAAACTTACTGGCAATCACTTCTATAAGCTGCCGAATCCCCAGATTGTTTTTAGCACTTCCGTGATAAACGGGAAATAACGTTCCGTTTTGGAATCTCCTGTTTTCTTCCTGTTCCAGTTCTGACATTTTAAACGGTTTCCCTGACATATATTTCTCTAATAGTTCATCGTTTCCCATAATTACCGCATCCCACTGTTCCATATCGTCATTGTCCGTTACATTTATATGGGGATGCTGCCCAACCTTTTGCTTCACTATAATTTCCGAAGAAAGCTTTGCTTTCATTTCTTGATATACCATTGGCAAATCAATCCCCTCTTGGTCAATTTTATTGATGAAAAAAATTGTCGGAATCTTCATTGTCTGTAGTGCATGAAACAGTATACGGGTCTGTGCCTGTATGCCATCCTTTGCAGAAACTAATAATACTGCTCCGTCTAATACGGATAAAGAACGGTATACTTCCGCCAAAAAATCCATATGGCCTGGCGTATCTATAATGTTGACTTTTACATCCTCCCACTGAAAAGATGTCACTGCTGTCTGGATAGTGATTCCCCTTTGACGCTCCAAATTCATTGTATCTGTCCTTGTTGTGCCTTTATCTACGCTCCCTGGTTCTGCAATTGCACCACTGGTATACAATAAACTCTCCGTTAATGTTGTCTTTCCTGCGTCAACGTGAGCCAGAATGCCTAAGTTAATTATTTTCATGTGATTTTCCTCCTATCAACACCCAAAAAAGGGCATAAAAATACCCAGTGATAAATACTCCTATCACTGGGTAAATAACTCCAATAGCCCCAAAACACTTATATGTTTTCGGGCATATAAAATTACATGATAAAAGTATTCTTAAACTGGGTACAAAAAACTAAGCCCCATATTAAAAGTGAAACGGGACTGCTACTTTTTGTTCCCACTATCAAATTGACAGTTTATTTAAGAATACCTTGCCGCATATTTATTAACTCCTTGTATAATACTGAATCTAATTATATTCCTTAACCCTTTATTTGTCAAGCTGACAAACTAAAGCAGAAAAAGCGGCAGGATTTCCCCCTGCCACTAATCATCTGTTTATGCAAAAATAATTTCCTTTTCCACAATCTCCCTCGCACAAGCCCTTATGTTATTGAGGCATCCTGTCCATTCTAAGGCGTTTTCTGCCTTTAGCTGTTCCGTTATGCCCTGTGCCTGTTTCATACCCTCTATGAGCCTTTCAAAGCGTTCCTGTGCCTGTCTGTCAATGTCGGCAAGGTAAGCGTTAAGTCTGCCGCTTGTAAGAAGATTGGTGTATGTAACTTTGCAGTGATGCTTCAGATAATCCAAATGCCGCTGTCCCCAGATGCCTATCGGCTGTTCTTCTTCGGCGGGTACAGTTAAGCACGGTATTAAATAATCGCCTTGCCTTTCGTATTTGCCGCCCATTTCCTCAAAAATTGTCTTTGCCATTGTCTGTTACCTCCACATTCTTTTTTATTTTGAATGTCCGCAAAATCCGTCCTACATCGGCAGGACGCCATGGGACGTCTAAATCATGAAGTGCAATCAGCTTGTTTTGCACATTCGTTCCGGCTCCCATTTTCTGTGTAGAACCCATTAAAATACGAATCTCACCTTTCCTTACCTTTGCAAAGAGTTCATCCTTTTGCTTATCGGAATTAGCCTCGTGGATAAAGGCAATTTCTTCTTTCGGTATTCCCATAGCTACAAGTTTTTCTCTAATATCATCATAGATGTTAAATTCTCCATCGCCTTTCGGTGTGGACATATCAGAAAATAGTAGCTGTGTTGACTTATTTTCTTTTGTCTTATCCCAAATGGCAAAAACATTTTTCACGCACACATTGACCTTGCTGTCAGGATTATCCGGAAGCAGTGGATTGATTAAACGCTGATCTAAGGCGAGTTTCTTGCCGTCATTGGTAATTTTAAGCATATTATCTTCGTCAGGCTCTACTATCCTGTTTCTTACATCATCAGCTCTTTCAGAAAGGCTCTTTAGGATTTCCTTTTGCTCCTCACTTGGCAAAGTTTTAATAACTTCATAGTGTGCTTCAGGTGTTGGAAGATTTAGCATATCTGCTGTTTGGATGTCCGCAACTTCCTTAAACATACTCATTAGTTCAGGAAGGTTATAGAACTTGGAAAATCTTGTCTTTACTCTATACCCTGTTCCCTCCGGAGATAATTCAAAAGCTGACTGCGTTTCACCAAAGGTAGAAGCCCAGCTATCAAAATGCTCCAAATTATTCTTTTTAAGGCTTTCATACTGAAGATAACGCTGCATAGTATAAAGCTCTGTCATCGAGTTACTGACAGGCGTTCCTGTGGCAAAGACAATACCTTTTCCACCTGTCATTTCATCCATGTATCTGCACTTCATAAACATATCGGAGGACTTAAAGGCTTCAGACTGTCCAATACCTGCTACATTTCTCATTTTGGTGTAAAGATAGAGATTTTTGTAATTATGTGCCTCGTCAATAAAGAGCTTATCTACACCTAATTCCTCAAAGGTTATGACATCATCTTTTTTAAAATCATCGTTTAACTTTTCAAGCCTTGTTTCCAGCTTCTTTTTTGTTTTTTCAAGCTGCTTTACCGTAAAGTTCTGATTTCTGTCATGCTTATATTCCTCCACATAGTTTATAATTTCATCAATCTGATCTTGGATATGCTTCTCCTGATATTCCTTACTCATCGGGATCTTTTCAAACTGCGTATGCCCGATTACAACGGCATCATACTCTCCTGTGGCAATTCTTCCGATAAATCTTTTTCTGTTTTTCGGCTCAAAGTCTTTCTTATCTGCAACCATAATGTTAGCTGACGGATATAGCTGCATAAACTCACGACCGATTTGACCTGTTAAGTGATTGGGGACAACAAACAAGGACTTACTGCACATTCCAAGCCTTTTACTTTCCATCGCAGACGCCACCATTTCAAAGGTCTTACCACTACCTACCACATGGGCAAGCAAGGTATTTCCTCCATAAAGGCTTCTTGCTATGGCATTTCTTTGATGAGGTCTTAAATCAATTTCTGTGGTCATTCCCTCAAAAGAAAGGTTGCTGCCGTCATATTCTCTGTTGCGGATAGAGTTAAAACGCTCGTTATATAACTTTACAAGCCTGTTTCTACGTTCTTGGTCGCTAAATATCCAGTTCTTAAATTCTTCTTTTATAAGCTCCTGTTTCTGCCCTGCAAGAAGCGTTTCCTTTTTATTTAATACAGAAGTTTTCGAGCCGTCCGGATTTACAATCTGGTCAAATACCTTTGTTTCTTTTAAATTTAGAGCATCTTCAATCAGCTTATAGGCATTTACCCTTGAGGTTCCGTAGGTCATCTCTGCAAGGTCATTTCCTCTGTCCCTGCTCTTTCCTTCTACATTCCATTCACTTGTGAGGTTTGAAAACTTAACCTTAATATCCCATTTGGCATATCCCGGAGTTTTCAGCGTTTCAAAGATGAATTTTTCAATATCCTTATTCGGTATCCAAGTAGCTCCGAGTCTTACGTTGATTTCACTTGCTTCAAGCTCTTTTGGAAGAACTTTTGTAAGCTCTGCCTTTTGGTATTCCAAACGGTTCATCTCATAGCTTATCAGCTCTTTTTCTTTTCCATCTTCCGCATAGCCAAGATGAGGTAACTCTCTTTCCGTTTGTCTTAACTTTGCAAGGTAACTGTCTACTATGGCAATCTTATCTCTGATATTTCCGCTTAGGTACTCATCCTTTGTTACATAGCCATATTTGTATGAATTACTGCCGTTTGCACAAGCAAAAGGTAGATCTCCATCTTCAAGGTTAAAAGATAATGGTCTATAAAAGTTTTGTTCTTCTCTGATGTTTAGATAGATTTCTCCTCTAAGTTCTTCTATCATAGTCGGTCTGTCTTTATCTGTAAGGCTTCCCATATACTCAAAATCCACATATCCTTTTTCAGATACCGATAAAACAAGAGCTCCAAGGGAAGTGTCTACATGGTCGATAACCTTCGCCTTTGTGATTGTTCGCTTGGAAAAAATATCTCCCTTTGCTTTGAAGTTTTCTTCTTCATCAAGGATTTCAATGGAAGATACAAGCGGGAAGTTACTATCCTCTTTTAAGGCTCTGGTATTAGAAAGGTTATTGACATATCCATGCTTCTTAGAAAAGCTGTCATAAATTTCATTTAGTTTTTCCTGAGCTTTCTTTACTTCATCATCTGAAAAATCTTCTTTCTGTTTATAAATAACGTCCTTTAAGGCAGCATTTAACTCAAGATAGTCCTTAATCTTTTCCTTGTTTTTATCCGTTACTTCTTTCTTTACAAACAGGGAGTTTTCTCTGTAATAAACTTCATCGTCAATAATGGTATATGAAAAGTTTTTAACATCATCTGTGGCAGGAATTGAGGTAATTTCATCATCAAGTAGCTCTATTTCTTCATAATTAGCATTTTTAGAGATTTCTTCGCTTGCTTTTGTCAGTAGCTCCTTTAAGTCTGTGTTTTCTTTTGGCAGGCAAGCTATTGTATTCCCAAATCTCCCGGATATTTCTTCCATAGAACCAAGCACCTGTTCAGGATGATCAACAAAGTATTTGTTATATAAAAGCCCGTTTTCATCTTCAGCAAGGTGAATCCAGTCCTCATCCCTTTCTCTGATACTGTCCCTTTTCTTTAGGAAAATAATATCTGAGGTTACTTCTGTTCCTGCTACGCCCTTAAAGGTATCGTCCGGAAGTCTTATCGCTCCTAAAAACTCTGCTCTTGCTGCAAGGTAGCGTCTTACACTTTCGTCCTTTTTATCCATCGTACCTGAAGATGTAATAAAGGCAATAATACCGCCGTTTCTTACTTTATCAATGGACTTGGCAAAGAAATAATCATGTATAAGGAAGTTATTTTTGTTATACTCCCTGTCATTTACCTTATATTCTCCAAAGGGTACATTGCCGATAATCGCATCAAAGAAGTTATTGGAGAAGGAAGTTTCTTCAAGCCCCTTAATCTGTATATCACTTTCTGGGTATAACAGCTTTCCAATTCGACCGCTTACAGAGTCAAGCTCTACACCATAAAACTTAGACTTATTCATTTCATCAGGGATATTGCCTATAAAGTTCCCTATTCCCATTGATGGCTCTAAAATGTTTCCCTGTTTAAATCCCATATCCGAAAGCGTCTTATACACTCCGTCAATCACTGTTTTCGGTGTGTAAAAGCTCGTTAAAGTAGATTCTCTTGCAGCTTCATATTCTGCCTGAGATAAGTTCTCTTTTAGAAAGCTCCTCGCTTCTTTCCACTGCCCGCCTTTTTCTTCATCGAATACATCAGCAAGTCCTCCCCAGCCAACATACCTTGCTAAAACTTCCTGAGCGGTAATATCTAAATCTCTCTCACCTCTTTCAATTCGATTTAACATCGAGATTGCTTCAAGGTTATTGTTTAATCTCTCACTTGGAGATAACTTGTCAGGTAGCGTTTCTTCCGTAATTTTGAAGTTATGAGCTTCTGCTTTCTTTATTTCTACTTCTTCAGTAGTCTGCTCTGGATGTTTATATGTCAGATTTTCAAATACCCTCTCAAGGTCGCTTTCCAGACGATAAGGAATGACATCGGAGCCTGTTATCATACCGCCAAGATATTCAGTATTATCTTTAACTGTTACCGTCTTTAGGTTGTTTCCCATATCATCAAAGCGTGTGATGGTATAGTCTTTATCCTTGTATCTGATTTCATCTCCAACGATAAAGTTTGGTCTTTTAAGGCTTATATGCTTCAGAAGATCCTCATTATCTGTAAAGGCTACAATCGGAATTTGATGATTGCCTTGTCTTACAGGATCAAGCCATAAGTCATTTCTTCCTGTGATTTCATTTTTAGAAATTTCTCTGACTTTGTATTCTTCATGATGAAAATAGACGGTATCACCTGCTTTAACTGCAAAATCCTCTAAAGGGATTTCCTCTTTTTTATTCAGTTCTACTTCTTCTCTTTCTTTGAGGTAATCAAATAAGGTAGCTTGAACTGTGTCAGCTCTTCTAACTTCTTCTGTTTCTTCAGGTGCTTCAAGTTCTTCTTCAAAGCTAAGTTCTCCATTAAAGACAGACTGAAGCTCCTGCTCATCCATCTGCTTTTTAAGTTCACTGTCTTTAAGCTCTCTAAAGGTCTTTGGGAAATCCTCTAAAATAAGCCTTTGGGCATTTAGTTCTTTCAGCTCCTCAAGATTAAAATATCCCCATTCAGGTTCAATCCCAAGAACAAGTCCAAAGGCATCGCCACTTTCTCTATCATATTCCGTCATATACCAAGTCCAATTAGAACGGAAAGGAATGATATATGCAGCATGAACCTCTTTATCCGCTAAAGCTACATCCTCCTGTGCGTAAAGCTCCGGCACTCTTTCAAGCATTTCATCGGTCATTAAGTTTTCAGGATCATCTTTGGAATAATATTGTGGTTCTTCAATCTCTGACTTGTTTTCTGTTTCCTTTTCTTCAAGATAAAGATTTTTAGAAAACAGCTCGTCGATATGCTTTGCAACACTTGTCCAAGTAAGAAACACATCATTACAATCATTTTTCTGTAATTTAAGTCCCTTAGCATCGTGCCATTCATCACTTCCCATTGCTCCGGAAACAGCATGGGAATGTCCTCCAATTCCATATTCGTCTTTTAAGAAATTCGCTTTTTCCTGAAGCGTATGATTTTCTTTAAAAAACTTGGTGATTCGTTCTTTTCCTCTATCAACGCCACTTCCTCTTGAAAGACTTTCAAGGACTTCATCTTCTGTAATAAAGGACTTTACCTTCGGAAGTTCTGTCAAATTGGTGATATATTCCTTTCGTGGCAGCTCAAGTTCCTGTAATTTCTGATAAAGGCTATCTACCTTGTGATAGTGAAACCTCAATACCTCCCTATTTTCTTTGTATCCTTCTAAAAATCTGTCATATTCTCTGATTGTTTCTTTCAGATACTCAGGATTTTTTAATGCTTCAGATAATCTTTTTGTTTCTTCCAGAAAGCCCCCGCCTCTTTCAAAAAGTTCAAAATATCCTTGCTCTTTTCCTTCTTCACTTAAATCATGCGATAGATACCATAGAGATTCTGAAATCCGATCTCTTTCATAATCAAGAGCTTCTAAAAGCTCTACATTTGTAGCAAATTCCCCACTTTTAAGAAGTTCATTTATCCTCTTTGCAGCATCATTCCAGTTTAAGACCTGCGTGTCATCTTCTCTTGCAGAAGTTCCATAGGCTAAATGAATGCCTTTATCCGAATACCAGGAAGATACTTCTCTTTCATCAATGTAAAACCCGTTTCCGCCTTTAAAGGTATCTTTGAGGTATTCTCCCAATTCTTCTATGCTCTTTCCTTTGGAAAATTCAGCAATAACAGGAAGTCTGCCGCCATCGTGATTTCCTCCGTTAATAAGGACGGTATCTATATCCTGCTCAGTTAGCAGTATCGTAAGGCGTATCTGTCCATAGGAATTTTCGGGTAAAGAAAAAGAAGCCTTTTCAGCTTCTCTTATCTCTGCCTCAGTATTTTCTTTTAGATTTCCACTACTTCCTTGATGGTCATTTCTTTGAGAGCTGAAATCATCGCCCCATACTGCGGATTGTTCTCGTCCTCTATCTTCCAAGCTGCCATCAGTTTCGGTTTCTCTGTTCTCATAAATTCTATCGCCTGTTTCTGAATGTCCATTAGGTGTCCTGTCAGTTTCTTCTCCTTGTATAGATCTACTAACATCTCGAAGTGGCTCTGCTCCTCGCTCTGTGAAAGAAACTCCAGCCTCATCACTGCGTAGGTCGGATTTGGATACTTCCTTATGAAGTCCGTCTCTTCCTCCAAGCTGTTTAGCGTATTCTCCCTGATTTTCTCTATTATCTCGTCTGTACTCTCCATTTCGGAGAACTCGCTCGTTTTCATTTCTTCCCTGATCATCTCGTCGAAGTACATATTCTTCTACCTCCTCCAATTCTTCTTTAATCTTATTATATCCCGCTTCTTTTCCTCTTAAAACTTCTTTTTGAAGCTCAAGTTCTTTGCTTTTTTGAATGGTCGCATCAATAATCTTTCCGCTAATATCCGATACGCTTTCACCAAGACTCATTAGAGATATGCTGTCAAGTCTTTGAAAATTCTCTCTTAAAAGCTCGTAATCTATCGAATAATCTAACTTAAATCTTGACGCTACCGCATAGCTTACCGAGTCCCTTACAAACTTGGTAAAGGATATTCTATCCTCATCCGCTACTCTAAGTTCATTCATTAAGGTATCTATTTTTTCATCACCGTAGAGTCTGCTTAAAGAAAAGATGTTTTCAAGTGTGCTTTCACTTTCCTCATAGCCCTCGCTTTTTATCATTTCCTTTAACACATCTTGATGATTTTCTTTGTCAAACTTCCAAAGATTTACTTCATTGACATCTCTGTTTCTTGAAACTGTCTGACCTATATCAAAAATATAGTCCACTTTTTTGAATGTGCCATAGTTCTCTAAAATGGGGATACCTTTCTGTCCTCGCATTACTGTTCGATTAAAACGTTCCCTCCAGTAGTCAAACTTGGCACAAGCTATTGCTTCAGGATTTTTATCATAGATACTTAATTGACTTCTAAAGTCATATCTTTGATTGTTTCCGACAACCTTTAAGAGCTTCAGATACTCTGCTTCACTATGAAGCACATCTTGTTTTATAAGCTCCAAAATGTTATGAAAATCATTGATTCGCATTTTTACCTCCTTCGTTTTTCCAAACAAAAAAGGCGGTTAGATTTTACTCTAATCACCTTTTAATTCTGTGTATTGCAACTTACCACTACTTCATAATTACCCACTGACCTAATTTCGTTGAGCCTTCATATCGAATAAGTCCTGCCTTCCTCATTTTATTTAAATGATAACGTACACCATCAACAGTCAGGTTTAGTTTTTCTGCCATTTCTTTCGCACTTATGTGAGGATTTTCAGCTATTATCTTAATAATCTCTTCCTGTTTCATAGTAGTTTTAGTAGTAGTTTTCATAGTAGTTTTTTCATCATTACTACCATTAAACTCTTTCAAAAATTCTTTATTCACACCCATAACTGCGTTGGTATAGTTATCTTCTTCATTATCCGGATAAAACTTAAGCTCAGGAGAACCATTTTCTAATAGTGCATCCTTTGCACGCCTTATACCCGAACCGTAAGACTCTATCAAATTAAGTGAAAAGAACATATCTTTAAGTTCTTTGTTAAGATACTGCCTTCGATCAAAAGTTCTATCCCTGTTAAGAGCCTCAATGGTTACGGGAGGGAGCGGTCTATTATGATTCACAAAAGAAATTCTGTCCTTGTAAATGTATATCCCAACATATTCAGGCGTATCGTATTCCTTATGCAAAATGGCATTTGTAGCAAGTTCCTCAAATGCTGTAAGAGGATAGTTATAGACAATCTTATGCTCAATTTTATCAGCTTCCCTTATGGTGTATGAAGCCATAATATTATCTTCAAAATACTTGCTGACTTGCTTTGCCTGTATCCAAACCGGACCATCAAATTTCTTTGATTCCATTTTATCAGTTCCATCAATTTCTCTTATGATTTCAACATGGGCATTTGGAATAAATTTATTTGGTGTATCTGCAAACATCAGCACAGCAAAATTTTTAGCTCTATAACCGCCATACTCACTTTCACTGACAAGCCCCATACTCTTTGCCATATCCAGCTTAGACATTTCTCTAATATCTTTTTTTGCTCCTGTTTGAAGCAAATATTCTTTCATATATTCATAGCTTAAATCATCTATGGTAGCTGTATCGTTCAAGTTTGAGCTAAAAGAAAAGTTTGCAAACTTCTTCAAAAGTTCAAATTCTTCGGTTGGATTTGGAAGCCTTGAATCTCTACCGACTCTAATATATCTTCCTGCCTTTAATCGAATATCTTTATCTTTTTCTGCCCTTTCACTTGTTTGAAACGGACCGTTACTACCACTTTCTACCGCAACTACGATATAGTATTCATCATCAATTTGATCCGTAATAATGTGATAGTTGATTTTAGGATGAATATTGGCAAGGAGCGATTTAAGTTCATTTTCTATTCCCTCTAATTTTGCTTCCTTTATCCCTTCAATCGGTCTTTTAGGAATTGCTTTTTCTCCCGTTTCTTTATCATCGACTTCTTCAATACCAACAAACAACAAGCCTATCTCATTGTTCATATAGTTATTGGCAAAGGCACAAGCAGTTTTTAGAATTTTATCTTTAAAATTTGCCGACTTTTTATATTCGATAAAACTGCTTTCTATGTTTTGATTTTCAAGAATGTTATGAGCCATTCTTTTTATATCTAAAAGCTGCATAATACCTCCTCTTTTCAAAAATTTTATTTGTATATTATACCATTTCCAGAGGATTTTCTCCACTCTGAAATTAGCAGGCACTTACTTGCGATATTTTAAAACCGCCTCCTGTATCTCGCTTTCAATATCTTTCAGGAATTTTTCTTTGGAAGATTTCCCTTTGGCAATATCCGCTAATTCCATTTCCCACTTTGCAGTTGTTTTCGCTGACTTAAAGGTATCGGATACTATTGTTACAAGGCTGATCCCCTTATGCGTGGCAATCAAATTTTTCTTATCTCTTTCGACAAAACCCTTATAGATTAAGTTTTCAATAATTCCTGCCCTTGTTGCAGGTGTTCCAAGTCCCTTTCTTTCCACTTCTACACCTTTTTCTAAGGCTTCATTTCCTGCAATCTCCATAGACTTTAGAAGCGTATCTTCAGTGAAGTGTTTCGGTGGTTGAGTAAATTTTTCTTTAATCTCTTTATTTTCAATGCTTAAAACATCACCAATGCTCACATCAGGAAGCTCTATGAACTCATTCTTCTTGGACTTGTATTCTTTGAGGTATTTGCTAAAGCCCTCGTCTCTAATTACCCTTCCTGAACTTGTAAATTCAAATCCGTCAAATTCAGCTACAATCTTCGTTGTGTTTTCCACTAATGGATAACCTACACTTGCGTGAAGCTTATTAGAAATAAGCCTATATACCTTCGCTTCACTATCAGGGATACTCGATAAATCTTCACTTAACGAGCTTACTGTCGGAATAATAGCGTGATGATCCGTAACATTTTTTGAGTTAAATACCGTCTTGATACGCTCTGTATCAAAATCATTTTTTCCTAAAATGTTATTGACCGTACTTACAATCATATCTTCCGTTAAGCATCTGCTGTCTGTTCTCGGATAGGTAATAAGTTTCTTTTCATATAGGCTTTGAGCATAATCAAGCGTCTGCTTTGCTGAATATCCAAAATATTTATTACACTCTCTTTGAAGTGTTGTTAGATCAAAGGGTAAATCCGGCTTTGTAATCTTTTCTTTTTGAATGACATCAGTTATTTCAATATTATCGCCTATTAAATTAATAAGCTGCTCTGCGGTTATTTCATCACCAATTTTGTCTGTCGATAATGTAAAGCCGTTCATAGAAAGCTCTACGGTGTAGTATTTTTCTTTCTTAAAATTACTTATTTCTTCATCTCTTTTTACAATCATGTAAAGTGTTGGGGTTTGCACTCTCCCGACACTGTAATTTTGCTTATACAGGCAAGAATAGAGCCTACTGATATTCATTCCGACAAGCCAGTCTGCAATAGCTCTTGCCTGTGCCGATTCAAAGAGCTTATCGTAATCTTCACCATTCTTTAGATTGGAAAATCCCTCTTTGATAGCACTATCTTCCATTGACGAAATCCAAAGACGCTGCATTTTCTTTTTGCATTTAGCTTCGTTATATACCAGTCGAAAAATACTTTCTCCTTCTCTTCCCGCATCGCACGCATTGATAACTGTATCAATCTCCTTATCATTCATCAGTTTTTTAAGGATATTGAACTGCTTTTTTGTAGCCTTTGCCACTTCAAATTTGTACTGCTTCGGAATAATTGGTAAATCCGATATATTCCACTTAGCGTATTTTTCATCATAAGCGTCCGGATTTGCCATCTGAATTAGATGGCCTACGCACCAAGATACCTTATATCCATTTCCCTCATAGTATCCATCTTTCTTTTTTGTAGCTCCTATTACCTTTGCAATTGATATAGCTACACTCGGTTTTTCTGCTATCACAAGTATATGTTCCATGTATATTTTTCCTCCTGCTTTCATTAGTAAAAGGGCGAAAGAATTTACTCTCCCGCCCTGCGTTTGCACCCATAACAATATATTTTAAGATGCATTTATTCTTCATCATAAGCTTCTGTTTCTTCTGCTTCTCCTATTTCTTCCTCACTTTCTGCTTCCGAAAAGAAATCATCATCTTCTTCCTCTAATGCTTCAAGCTCCTTATCCTCTTTCTTTTTTACGACCTTAAAGTAATAACCTGCTCCTAATGCTCCGCCTATAACAAGAAGCAGAATAATGTATGTTCCTAAATTACTCTTTTCTTCTTTTTTCTCAGGCTTTACTTCTTCCTTAGTTGGCTCCTCTTTGCTAATCTCCTGCTTCGGAGCTTCTTTCTTTTCAACCATATTTAGAAGATCATCTTCAGATACTTCCGTTAAAAGCATTACATTTTCTTGTGTCTCATCGTGGTTGATGATGAGATGGAAGGTCTTACCGTTTTTCGTTTGAAAGGTAATAAACTGTCTTGCATCAGCAGAATACAGATCCGTTTCTTTATTATCGCCGCTATCCCCGTGATGAATAGGATAGTCCTTATTCGCATTGTCCTTATTTTCCGTAACGGTTCCTCTTGCCTTTGACGGAGCGGAAGCTACTCCCTTATTGGTATTTACAGTCTTACTTGTCCCGTCCATAGATGAATCCTGATTGTTATTGGCAGGAGCTTTCGGTGTCAGCTTATTAGGATAGCGAATATCTTTCTCTTTCGTTTCAGAATTACTTGTATCTCTTACAGTATTTTCTGAACTCGCCTGTGTAGTTGTGCTTTTTCCTGTGTTGTATACAGGTGTTTGATATGAAATGCCTGAGTTTGTCTTAATTCCGGAAATAGGGCTGTTCGGTGCAGACGGATTAGATATTACGGGAGCCTTGTTTGCTTCATTTGCCTTTTCCTCAAGCTCTTTAATCTTTTTATTCAGCTTATCCATTTCCTTCTTCATGTCTTCTGATAAGCCCTTATTTTCCTTATCTTTTTTCATTTTTTCTTTCAAGCTTTCAATCTGGGCTTCAAGTTCTTTAATTTTTTCTTTCTGCTTATCGCTTAATTTGTCTTTATCCTTCATTTCGCTATTTAACTTATCAAGTTTTTCCTGAAGCTCCTTGGTATCTTTTTCCATTTTGGAAATGTCATCTTTAGAAAGCTCTGTCTGCGTTGATTTGTCCTCTGTCTTTGGAGTTTTCGTCTGCGAGCTTTCGTCCTGTTTCGGCTTTTCTTCTTCTGTCTGCGTCTCTTTATCTTTAACCTCCGTCTTTGCTACCTTGCGGATAATTTCATCATTTCCATCGCCTTTTACTTCATAAAATAGAAACTCATCAATAAATTTCATATTATCAGGGAGCATCGGCAGATCACCGCTGTCAAGAAGCTGTCCTTTCTCAGCCTTTATCTTTTCTTCCTTATAAACTTTTTCATCTTCATAGATATACTTTACATTTACTTCCACTTGTGTTTGGACAGCTTTATCGCTTGTAGGTGCTTCCGTTAAGCCTTGCTCATGAGCATAAACAACTGTCCAAAGACCCAAAAGGCAGCTTATACTTACAACGACTGCAAGTGCTGCTGTCCAAAACTTCTTATTCTTTTTCCAACTGGTTTTCATTTGACTTCTCCTTTTTCATTTCTACTCTTTGTCTGTTTACCTTTGCCATCAAATCACTGATTGTAATGTTGTTCTTTCTGCAAATGGCAATGATTTCTTCGTTTTCAAGTTCTTCTTCACGAATAAATAAAGGCTCCAATTCTTCATCAATCAGAGCCTTTTTATCCTTCAACTTCTTTATTTTGTTTTTCACTACCGTTAATTCTCGTTTCACATTGTTACCTCCTATTTCTTTACGTTTGGTGGGAATCCAAATCCTACGGGATGATGCTTGCAGAAAGACGCAATCCAATTGTCTAAAGTGGTTACTCTTATTCGTCCAATATTATCCATAACTTTACCATCTCCAATATAAATTCCTACATGACCATAGGTAAGTCCTGCTGTGCTTCCACTACTACTGCTTTCCACCGCTACAAGCATTCCCACCTTGAGTTTTGACCTGTCTGATGTAAAAGTATAGTTTCTGTACATATCGCAGGCATTTCCGCCAATATATCCAAGACCTGCATTTTGATAGACCTGTGAAACCCACATGGCACACCAGCCTGCACCCGGAGATGGCGTGATGTATGCAGCATTAACAATCTTCTTTTGAACTTCACTTGATGCTTCATACTCAACTCCACCACCTACGCCACCATTTGCACTGATAAGGTCAGAATTTCCAAAGGCTTCTCCCATATTTCCTTGTGCAAGGAATAAGGCTTCATAGTGCTTTAAGTTATCGGGATAATCAGCAAATATCTTTCGGATAATGCTGTCCATCTCTTTTTTATGCAGCGTTACAATGAGCTTTTTATACTCATAAGGTTCTTCATGACTTTCGGTATGTTCGTTGCCATCTTCATCGTTATAGGTTTCTGTAACTGTCCTGTATCTGATTTCAACTTCTTCCCTATATTCAAGGTCATACATGGACTCAAACAATTCTTTTAATATGGATTCTACTTCCGATACACTCTTTACCTCTCCGCACCTTGATGTAATGTAGGATAAAAGCTCATGAATATTATGACCGATATACTCTGTATTATTTAAGATGTACTCGTCATAGCCGGGATAGTTATTTTTGACATGATCAACCTCATTTTGAAGCTCACTCTCCATAGCAGAAAAGCTCTGATTGATTTCATTTAGGACATTTGGCTTTGACAAATAGCTTGTTGTAAGAACAGAACTTGTGGAGTTCATAAAGCCTGTCATTCCCGTTCCTGCAAAGTTGATAAAGAAAGTTCCCAAAATAATAAGACCTATGAAAATAATCATAAGTCCCTTTGCTTTTCTTACTATAAATTTCTTTGAGCCTTTCAACGAGCCAATGAGGTTTTCTTTAATCCGATCTCTGATTCTTGACTTATTCTCACGACGAATGGCTACCTTTACCTGATTTTTCTTTTGAAATCTTTTATAGGCATTTGCTCTTTTATATTCATTCGTCTTTTTCAGTTCCTCTTTGGCATCACGAAATTCAAGCTTCGATTTTCGCTTCCTGATTTTATAATCCTTATTTGTAAGATCGTATCCTTTCTTCGCCTTTTTCTTATCAGAATATTTCTTTATGCCATGAATGAGTTTAGAGCTTGCGTCCGCCGTCTTTTCTCCTGCTTCCACCCCTTTATTCTCATCACTTCCATGAGAAAGATAATCCCTTACGGTTTCACTTCCTTTGGCAAGTCCTGAAAGGGCAGATACCTTTACCATATCTTTCTTTAGCTTTTTCCTCTGCTCTTTAGAAAGGCTGCTATGAACTTTTTCGCTTGCAGCATCTTTTCCAGTCTTTTTACTTTCAGATTTATTTTCCTTTGGTGCATCGTCCTTTTTCCTTGTATAAAGGCTTTCGGTGTAGTTTTTTCTCTTATACTTTCTCTTTTTAGCCTCATGAGTTATAGAGGAACTTCCAAAAAACTCATCTTTTTTATGGAGATTATCATCCACATCATAGATCGATTCAAAGTAGTCGCTGTCCCTAAAGTCATTATCGTATCTGTCTATAATCCCGTCATTATCAAGGTCTTTTTCTAAAGGATCATAGATTTTTCCATCCTTTACCTCCGTAATATAATCCGATCTTCCTGTTTCACTTACAGCAATTGCACTATCCTTATCAGAAGCTCTATATCTTGCGTTTCTCTTGGATGTTCCATAAGCCTTTTCATTATCAGAACTTACCTTGTTTATTTTCTTATGAACCTTGTCCTGAAATCTGTCTTTGTCATGGACGATTTTTCCTCTGTAATCATCGTTATGCTTTAGCTTGCTTTCTTCAGATGTAGTAAATGTTTCACTATGGATCATTTCTCTTTCAAGACTTGCCTTATGCCTTTCCCTAAAATCCTTTTTCAGCTTTTTTCCCATAGGCTACCTCACTTCTTCAGGCTTGGTAGTCATCTTCTGATAGAGAATTGTATCTTTCGGGAACTTATCAAGGAATGGAACAATGGTATTTCCAAAGAACAGTAGTCCCTCTCCCTCATTTGAGTTGGTAACATATCTAAGCTGAGGAAGTGAGATTTTAAGTTTTCTTGCTAAAATTTCTCTGTCTCCTGACGCTTGATTGAGCATTAAGACAAAGTCGGTATTATCAAAGATATTTTCAATTTCCTTACTCATAAGTAGGTCTTTGACATTTTGCGTAATACCTGTTGGAATACCTCCCCATTTTCTAAAACGCTTCCATATTTCCACAGAATAAGATGCTGTCTGCTCATCTTTTAATAGCAAGTGAAACTCATCTATATAGTACCTTGTAGCCTTGCTTCCTCTATTTTGAGATACTTTATTCCACACCTGATCCTGTATAACAAGCATTCCTATTTTCTTTAGCTGACTTCCAAGCTCTTTAATATCAAAGCACAGGAGTTTCTTATTTAAGTCCACATTTGACCTGTGATTAAAGACATTAAGGGAACCTGATACATAGATTTCCATCTCCGTTGCCAGCTTTTTACCGACCTTTTCTTCCTGTCCTTTTAACATATCGTATAGGTCTTGCAGTATTGGCATATTGTCAGGAGTTGGATTATCAAAATACTTTTCGTAAATCTTAGGTAAGCACCTGTCTATAACGGACTTTTCTTCTGCCGTAAGTCCACTGCCACCAACTACAAGCTCCAGCATACTCATAATGAAGTTTGCTTTGTCTTTCAGTGGCGCATCCCCATCGCCATAGTTCATATTTATATCAAGGGGATTCAGGTAATCTTTGGACTTACTGCTGACTTTAATGACTTCTCCATTAAATTGTCTTACAAGGTTTCCATACTCTCCTTCTGGATCGCAGATAATCACATCATCGTCCGTTACTAAAATTGCATTTGCCATTTCTCTTTTAGCACTAAAGGATTTACCACTTCCGGGAGTTCCGAGGATTAGACCGTTTGGATTTTTGAGTTTTTTCCTATCTGCCATAATCAGGTTATGGCTTAAGGCATTTAGTCCGTAATAAAGACTGTTACTTGAATTGATGAAAAGCTCCTCTGTAGTAAAGGGCATAAAGACTGCCGTAGATGAACTTGTCAGTCCTCTATCTATCTCAATCTTGTTTACGCCAAGAGGTAGCACGCTGATAAGTCCTTGTTCTTGCGTATGGTCAAGTCTTTTCAGCTTACAGTTATGCTTATTTGCAATGGAACTTATCTGAGAGATTGTGTTATCAAGCTTTTGCACCGTTTTTGCAAAGTTCATAAAGACGATACTTACCACAAACATTCGTTCATCTCTTGTCTGCAAGTCCTTTAGGAGGCTTTTTACATCTTCTCCATAGGTGATTAAGTCCGATGGAAGAATGTCCATATCATAACCGCTTCTTACCGCTTTCTTATTTTCCTCAATCTTCATCTTGTCAATATCGGTATTTTTTCTCTTTACCATTTTAATAGCTTCCGATTGGTCGATTGCCTTAATATGAAAGGAAATATTGATGTTATCATCAATATCCAAAAACTCGGCAAGCATACGGTCTGAAAGCTCACTTGCAAGAATTTGAAAATGACTTACTGCCCCGATAAATTTTCCAAACTTAAAGTACCTTGAAGGCGTGAAGTTAAATTCATCAGGCACAATGTATGTTTTAGTGCTTTCCCTTTTCCTCAGATTTTTGTATGAAAACTCAAAGGTCTTATTGGGATTTAATATATCGTGAAGAATCTTGAGTCTTTCTTCCCCACTTAAACTTTCCGCACGAACTCCCATACTCTTTAGATTAGATAATATATCTATCTCCAGTCTTTCAAGTTTTGATGTTGCCTGCTCTAAATTATCCGCTTCTACTGTAAAGGTTACATACTTTGATTTTTTCAGTCCGTTATTTCCCTTTACAATCTGACTTTTAAGCATCTCTCTAAACTCAAGACGTATATCGTCAAAACCGTCCTTTTTATCCGGTATCTGAATTGCCGACTTCATTTCTTCGTTTCGTCCAAGTTGATTGATATATGAAAACTCAATACTGATGCTCGGATCAAAGGAATTTAGAAAGTTTGCAAACTGATTAAAAATCAAGTCTCGATCTTCATCTAAAGCAAGTTGGTAGTTAATATCCTGAAAGGCTATGCTTTTACTAAAGTGCTTTTCGTCAAGCTGACATATACCGCTTTTTAAGAGTCTAAGATAGGGAATGGTATCTTCGACAGTATATCTTTTTGGTTCTTTTCTAAAAATAAGGTCAAGTAGCCCGCCTTTATCTTTTTTAGATTTTCCCTTATTTTGCTTTAAGTCCTGTCTTTGACTTCTTAACATCTTTTTGTTTTGTTCTAACTTTACCTGCTGAATCTTTCTTTTGTCTTTCAAGGTAAACCTCCTTTCTCACTCTTTTTTGTGGCTGATAAAACTTATGAAGGTAAATATATTTAAAATATTTCTCAAATGTCAGTCCATCCTTTTCAAAAAGAGTGATGAAAAATATAGGGAGTGTGGACACAATGAGAAATATGACGGCTATATCATTTGGAACAACCTTTCGCATAAATAAATAGACTGGTAGTCCTACCAGTCCTGCGAGTGTGAAACCTATCATCTGCCTTTTGGTTAAGTTAAAAGCCACCTTTGTTTTTACCTTCTTTAGGTCTTTTGGGATTGGAACATACGCCATAACTTACCTCCCATCTTCTTTTTCCTTTGAAAGCTCTGCCATGTGTTCATAAACAGAGCCGATTTCTTCCTGAATGCTTTCTATCTGTTTATCTGTATTTTTGTTATATCTTTCCTGCAAAATACAAAAGTCATTATGGCAGCGACCGATATCTTTTGTTCTTTCTTCCAAGTCATTAATCTTGCTAAAAAGTTTGATTCTATCAATCACCGCTATAACACCTGCTCCGATTACTACTGCTGTAAATACTGTTTTTCTTTTGATCATCCTATCCTTCCTTTCTGTTAGTGTGCATTTAATACGCTTTTGGCCAGAGTTCCGCTCTTTAGCATCATTAGTCCCAGCAAAACCGCATATCCAAGTATCGTCATGGTACTTGTGTGTATATCTGTTATCTGTATTGTCTTAACTAATACTGCGTATATTCCAAGACAAACCATTAAAAAGAGTCCTTGTAGCCCAAGTGCAAATAGTCCTTTGATATAGTTTGTTCCAATTTGTCCCCACTCTTTGTTTCCCATTGTGGCAAATGGAATGGCTGAAACCGATGAGTAAACATATATCTCAAACATTCTTCCGTAAACCACAAGCATGATTACAATGGAAATTACCTCTATGGCAACCTTTATGAGTGAGGTTTCAAAGAGAATCATGACAAGCTCTCCAAGCCCCTTTTCTTTTAAGGTATCTATCATTGCCACTATCTGATCTCCGGAAACGGTGGCAGAGGTATTTATCACCCCTGCCGCCTTATTTACCATATGTTGTGCCACATCAAAGACTGCCATTGAAAACTCAAAAGCATGAGATACTAACCATACAGCAATCCACATCTTAATGATGTACTTAAAAAATTCAAAGGTATCTGTATCGTGCATATTGTTTTTCTGCATTACCATATTGATAAGTTCGATACAAAGGACTGCTGTGATGATTAGTCCCGCTATGGGAATAATGACGGAATCGTTAATGCTTTTGATAAAGGCAAATACATCTCCGTTCCACCCCATGGGAGTTTTTCCTACATCTGTTGCAACTGCACCAACTTTATCGTTGATGTCAAGAAACATGGACTCTAAGTTTGCTTGGATACCGCCCAGTAGAAGTTCCTTAAAAAATTCTTCTATCTTGTCGAATATTCCAAACATCTAAGCTCTCCTTTTCTTCTTACTTGAGTACATTGGCAAGAAGTGGAATCAGCTTAAGTCCGATAAGGACAATACCGCCTCCTGCCATAAGCTGCTTAATACCTTGAGATTTTGCCCCCGGATTGTCATTGCCATATCCTTCCATCAGGTTGATAACACCCCATGCTCCAAGTCCTGCACCTACTGCCATTACCAAAATCTTTAATACATTAACTGCCTGTGTAAAAAATTCCATAATTTATTCCTCCTCGCTTTCTTCTTTCTTTTCAATCTTGTTATATGACTTCACTACAAAGTTTTTGTAAGTCTTTCCCTCTTTTTCACGCTTCTTAAAGTAACCAAAGACATGAATCAAATCGCCTTTTTCAAAGTCCTTTGCTTTCTCCGATTTTTCTCCATAGGCTGCACAGTTGATATACTCCTTGCCCTTCCCGTACTTTTTTACAAGCGTGAAGTTTGCAACCTCAACAGTTTCTCCCTCTTTGTCAAAACTTGAAAAAGTGGGCTCTGCCAATAAATTGGCATTGATGTTAATCATTTCTTGCTTCATTAAAAATTTCTCCTTTTCGTTTAAATAAAAAAAGCGACCGGAATTTTTTCTTTTCCAATCGCTGATGCTCATCCTATTTACTTTTTTCTTAGTGGGACTTCGTATTCTTATCATCTTACCTCCTGACTTTGAGTAATAAAAAAGCAGCAAATCTATGTTCTTTAGACTTACTGCACTCTTGTAATAACTGTTTCTCTATTCAGCTTTGCTTTTCCTTTTCGCTTCATATAGCTTTCTATGTCAAACAAATTTTTCTTGTCGTAGTCCTCAAGCAGCTTATAGTTCTTATGCTTTGTAATATCGAATTTATCCGATAGAAAAGGTCTGACACCACGAAGCTGAAAAATACATTTACCGCCATCCATGACTGTAATTTCATCTTGGCTCATAAGCTCCTTACCTGTCTTTTGATAATTAAGTCCAAAACTCTTTTGATTACTCCTTGTTTCCGATGTGTTATATAAATCTATCGTTTCTTTTCCCAGTGTTTCGGAAAGTTCCTTTAATGTGGTCTTTTCCTTGCCACCAAGAAACAAGGTACTATCACAGTTGCCCACAATTGTGTCAGCATTATCTTTATAGATTGCCTTTAGCTGAGATTGTGCTTGAAGAATTATACTCGCTGATATTTCTCTGGAACGGATTGTCGCTATCAGTTTTTCAAACTTTGGAATTAAGCCAATGTTTGCAAACTCGTCAAGTAGGCATCTTACATGAACAGGTAATCTTCCTCCATATACATCATCTGCCTTATCACATAGTAAGTTAAATAGCTGAGAATACATAATAGATACAACAAAGTTAAAAGTATCATCTGTATCGGAGATAATGACAAAGAGTGCTGTCTTTCTATCTCCCAGTGTATCAAGCTCAAGTTCATCTTCACTCATTAGTTCTCTAAGCTCTCTTATGTCAAAAGGGGCAAGTCTTGCTCCACAAGATATTAGAATAGACTTGGCAGTTTTTCCTGTAACAACTTGTCAAGGACTTTCTAATCATTTTTATCGCCTTTTTGATGTTTTTCCATCTCCATTTCTCTAAGCATTATGCGTTTTAATTTGTCTTGCATGGTTTCCGTTGCATTTTCATTAAAGTGGACAACAACCTCATAGGTTACTTTCCCAATTTTCTTTATCGTCTTTGTTCCTGTATTCTGTTCATTTTTATTTTCTTGCATATAGTTTTCCTCCTGTTTGTTGCAATTAAAAAAGACGATAGATTTTTACTTCTACCGCCTTGCTTAAAGCTCATATAACTGTCTATTCTGTTATCTGCATATTAAATTTTCAAATTCTTATTGTTTAACATTCCACCAAACATTGTATGATACATATCCTTAGAGGATTCTTCTATCTTGGTAATACTTGATATTTTATTTCCTGCGTCCTTTGATGAAGCTCCGCAAAGATAAAAGGCTTCATTTTCTGTTCCATAGTCTATTGCAATATATCTATCGTGATATTTTTTGCCTGCAACCTTCATTTTTAAGTTGATATTTGGATAATCTCTTCTAAAATCATTTAGGATGTTTTTTGTAAGCATATCTTTATTTTTCACATTGTCGCTAAAGACTATAATTTCAACATTGTCTTTTGCAGCTCTTAATAATTCTAAGGTTTTCAAGCCTATATAGTTATCTATAACATAAATACTTTTCTTTGCTG
>JRNA01000013.1 GCA_000758905.1 Clostridiales bacterium S5-A14a | reverse complement strand
ATTGGAAAGAGAACAGCTAGTATTACACTAATCTTTGTTGTGTGTATTACTATGCTATTTGGTGGATCGGGGGTATCCAAGGTATTTGCCGAAGAACCAACAAAACCTGATGTTGAAGTTTCGAATCTTAAAGCAGAAATATCTGGAACAAGTGTCGGAAAGGTTTCTTTTAATGTGAAAATTAACCGTAAGGTTAGAAATGGTGAGACTATTCAACTGAAATTTGGTTATGACAAAGTAGATAATCGTGATGCCTCTATTGGGATGAATCAAGATGGATATGGTGCTTTGACGGTTAAGGAAGCAGGTAAAAGTGATGTAATTGTTGGATCAATCCTTGCTAGTGAAGATAGTTTCTATTTAACATTTGGCAAAGATGCAGAGAAATATGATGATATGGATCTTGAAATCCAATATGGTTATGCATATGATTTAGATTCATATTCGACAGATAATGAAAGTAAAACTATGTCATTGCCAATTTATATTACATTAAATGGGAAAAAGGTTACTGAAGAGAATGGCGTGTTAACAAGAAATATTGGACCCGCTCCTACTGCTATGGCAAACCACAATAATGTGTTCTTTAATGAAAAAATAGATGGGAGTCAAAGCGTGTCTTTATGTTTTTATTTGGGTAAAGGCACATCTAACCCATTTCTTAGAAGCGGAAAAGTTGTTGTAACTTTGCCTGATAGCTTAGATCCATCTTCGATAAATAGAGACATAAAGTATCGCAGCTGTAAATTAGGAGAGGTAACAAAGCCAACAGGAGATAAAATTCTGAATTATAGGGATCAAACGGAAACTTCCTTTTCTTTAGATTCGATAGTAGGAAATAAAATAACATTTAATGCTGATTTTGATAAATTTCAGGATTCTCTTTTTCACATTGCTATGATGCAAGTGAAGTATAAAGAAGGGTATTCGTATAAGGATGGAGAAAAAATTTCGGTAGATTACACTGGTGTTGGCGGAAAGATTGCTACTTCAGAAATTCTAAAGAGTAAAGTTACCGCAGGCGGAACAGGTACTATCCTTGATGTGAGCAAGTATGACCTCACAGCTGACCCTATAATCGTTCACAAGGGCGACAAAGCGCCTGACAATAATGCTATATGCGACAAGGTAACTATCAAAGATAAGAAAGATGGAAAGACTGTAACAGCTAAAGAAATAGGAGCCGATAAAACAAGAACAGATAGCAATGTTATCGATACCAATAAGCCTGGTGATTACAGTGCAACAGTAACAGTACAGTATAAGGATAAAAGCGTTAAAAATGTTACAGTTCCTATTAAAGTAATTGATAATGTAATCCCAGTAAAGCCTGGTGAAGACGGAAAGAACCCTGAAAAACCTGCAGGATATGCAACAGTTACGATGGATCCTACATCTAAGGGACATCTTGCAGACGGTGAAGCAAGTCAGTACTATGTTAACCCAGAAAAAGAAGTTACAATCCCTGCAAAGGATGCAATTGGGAATTTAGGATACAAGTTTACAGCATGGGACAAGGCACTTAAGGGAACATTTAAAGTAGATACCACAATTACAGCACAGTATGCTAATATAGATGATGTAATCCCAGTAAAGCCTGGTGAAGACGGAAAGACCCCAGAAAAACCAGCAGGATATGTAACAGTTACGATGGATCCTACCTCTAAGGGACATCTTGCAGAAGGTGA
>JRNA01000012.1 GCA_000758905.1 Clostridiales bacterium S5-A14a | reverse complement strand
GTACCGATGTTAATATGCGGTTTGGTTCTCTCAAACTTTTGCTTTGCCATTTTCGTCTCCTTTTTAAATTATAATTGAGTAATATTACTATTTTGCATCAATTTTTTCGACCAGACTGTCAGGGAGTTTCTCGAAGTGATCCATCTGCATCACATACACACCTCTACCTTGAGTCTTTGATCTAAGGTCGGTTGCATATCCGAACATTTCAGATAGCGGAACCATACCTCTTATAATAGTTCCTCCATTTATCATTTCAGAACCCTCAATCCTGCCTCTTCTTGAGCTCATATCTCCCATTACATCACCCATGTATTCTTCAGGTACTGTAACTTCAACCTTAAATATTGGTTCAAGAAGAACAGGTTTTGCCTTTTTAACAGCTTCTCTGAATGCCATTGAAGCGGCAATCTTAAATGCCATTTCAGATGAGTCAACTTCGTGATATGAACCATCATACAGTTCTACGCCGACATCAACAACGTTATATCCTGCAATAGGACCAGTCTCCATAGCTTCCTTAATTCCTTCTTCAATCTTAGGAATGTATTCCTTAGGAATAGCACCTCCAACGATTGAATTCTTAAATTCAAAGCCTGCGCCTGGCTCAAGTGGATAGATTTTAATCTTAACGTGTCCGTACTGACCACGACCACCTGACTGTTTTGCATATTTGTTATCAACATCTGCATTCTGTGAGATTGTTTCTTTGTAGGAAACCTGAGGCTTACCCACATTTGCTTCTACCTTGAACTCTCTCAGAAGTCTATCAACGATAATTTCAAGGTGAAGTTCTCCCATACCTGCGATAATTGTTTGACCTGTGTCTTCATTCGTGTAAGTTTTGAAAGTTGGGTCTTCTTCTGCTAGTTTTGCAAGGGCAATCCCCATCTTTTCCTGACCACCCTTAGTCTTAGGCTCAATTGCAATTTCAATTACTGGTTCAGGGAATTCCATTGATTCGAGAATAATTTCTTGCTTCTCATCACAAAGAGTATCTCCAGTAGTTGCATCCTTAAGGCCTACCGCTGCTGCGATATCGCCTGAATATACCTTCTGGATTTCTTCTCTTTTGGCTGCATGAATCTGAAGAATTCTTCCGATTCTGCCCTTCTTGCCTTTTGTAGAGTTATATACGTACGAACCTGCATCAAGTGTACCTGAGTAAACTCTGAAAAACGCAAGTTTTCCAACAAATGGGTCTGCTACAATCTTAAACGCAAGTGCTGAAAATGGAGCGTTGTCATCTGCAGGTCTTGTTGCTTCTTCCCCTGTTTCAGGATCAATTCCGTTAATTGGAGGAATATCTAGCGGAGATGGCATATAGTCCACAATTGCATCAAGGACCATCTGCACACCCTTGTTTCTATAGGCAGATCCACAAAGCATAGGGACCATCTCTCCTGCTATTGTCTGTTTCCTGATGCTTTCCTTGATTTCAGGAATAGTGAGTTCTTCACCTTCGAGGAACTTCATCATCAAATCTTCATCGCCTTCAGCAACAGATTCGTTGAGTTTTTCTCTCCACTCCTCAGCCAATTCCTTCATATCTTCAGGAATATCAACAAATTCAATTTCCTTGCCTAGTTCATCCTTATAAATTTCTGCCTTCATCTCTACCAGGTCGATAATTCCTACAAAATTATCTTCTGCGCCGATTGGAAGCTGTACAGGCACTGCATTAGCGCCCAGTCTGTCCTTAACCATTCCTACGACCCTGAAGAAATCCGCACCGATGATATCCATCTTATTGACAAAAATCATTCTTGGTACTCCATATTTCTCCGCCTGTCTCCAAACAGTTTCGGATTGAGGCTCAACACCACTCTTAGCACAAAGCACTGTTACAGCGCCGTCCAAAACACGTAGCGATCTCTCTACTTCAACAGTAAAGTCAACGTGTCCTGGTGTATCTATGATGTTTATCCTATGCTCCTTCCATTGTGCAGTGGTAGCAGCAGAGGCAATTGTAATACCACGCTCTTTTTCCTGATCCATAAAGTCCATGGTCGCACCGCCATCGTGAGTTTCACCCAGCTTATGCGTACGTCCTGTATAGAACAAAATACGTTCGGTCGTGGTAGTTTTGCCCGCATCGATGTGGGCCATTATACCAATATTTCTGGTTTTTTCAAGTGAAAACTGTCTACCAGCCATATATCTTCCTTCCTTCTGCTATCTAAATAGTTTATCTTAAGACTACCATCTGAAATGTGCAAAAGCCTTGTTTGCTTCAGCCATCTTATGAGTATCTTCCTTCTTCTTCACAGATGCCCCTGTTTCGTTTGAAGCATCGATAAGCTCTTTTGCGAGTCTTTCAGACATAGTCTTCTCACCTCTGAGCCTTGTGTACTTTGTAAGCCATCTAAGTCCTAGTGTCTGTCTTCTGTCAGGTCTAACTTCAATAGGAACCTGATAGTTTGCTCCACCAACTCTTCTAGCTTTAACTTCAACTGTAGGCATGATGTTGCTCATAGCCTTTTCGAAAACTTCCAGTGGTTCTTCTCCAGTAATCTCCTTGATTCTGTCAAAAGCAGAATAAACGATTTCCTGAGCAGTTCCCTTCTTGCCATCAAGCATTACACTGTTGATAAGTTTAGCAACAACCACACTGCCGTAAACCGGATCCGGAAGTACTTCTCTCTTTGGAATTTTACCTTTTCTTGGCACTTCTCTTCCCTCCTTCTCAAAATGGGGGTACTCGACAATTTTTCTATAAACTGCCGTGGCGCTCAATATATCAATAAAATGAGATTAAAATTTATATCTATATCAAGGGCTCAACGTATCCCGTTAAATTACTTTTTCTTTGGTCTCTTTGCTCCATACTTGGAACGAGCCTGAGCTCTCTCTGCTACGCCGGCAGTGTCAAGTGTTCCTCTAACAATGTGATATCTCACACCTGGAAGGTCCTTAACTCTTCCGCCTCTAATCAGTACCACGCTGTGCTCCTGCAAATTATGTCCAATTCCTGGAATGTATGCAGTTACTTCGATACCGTTAGTTAGTCTAACCCTTGCAACTTTTCTAAGTGCTGAATTAGGCTTCTTAGGGGTTACAGTCTTAACTGATGTGCACACGCCTCTCTTCTGAGGTGAGTTAGTATCAGTGAATTGTCTTTTAAGTGAGTTCATTCCTTTTCCCAAAGCAGGTGAATCGGATTTCTTAACCGCACTTGTTCTACCCTGACGTACTAATTGATTGATAGTAGGCATTTTAATCTCCTTTCGTTTAAAGTTATTATTTTCGGTTAAAATGACCCTAAAGAAATCTCTAGGGTCATTCTAGCTAAAAACCACGTTCTATTATACCATTTGCAGACTGCAAGTGCAAGCCTTCAAATAATATTGTTTAGTCAAGATCCTCTTCAGAGTCCAGATTATTTTCTGAGCCATCATCTTCAGAAATATCATCAGCAACTTCATCGTCTATTTCGAGTTCTTCCTCGATGTCATTCTCAACGAATTCAATCTCATCATCAACAATTTCGTCACTTGTGTTTTGTTCTTCACTAGATGCACGTGAAGCATTTTCTTCATCTGTTTCGTTTAGTTTTCTGAGTCTCTCTTCTTCAGCTAAAGCCCTAAGTCTTTCAAGTTCCGCTTCAACAAACTCTTTGTTTTCACCATAGTCAACCTGGATCTGCCTATATTTCTTCATACCTGTACCAGCAGGTATCAGTTTTCCGATGATGACATTTTCTTTTAGTCCAAGCAATTTATCATTTTTGCCCTTAATTGCAGCATCTGTTAGCACTCTCGTAGTTTCCTGGAAAGAAGCGGCTGAGAGGAATGAACTTGTTGCAAGAGAAGCCTTTGTTATTCCCAGAAGTGTTCTCTTTGCCTTAGCAGGTTCAAGTCCAGCTGCCTCTGCTTCTTCATTAGCCTCATCGAGTTCTACCTTACTATATTGACCACCTGGAAGCAGTTTGGTGTCTCCAGGATTTTCAATCTTATATTTGCTGAGCATCTGGCTGACAATTACTTCAATATGCTTATCATTTATGTCTACACCCTGGTTCTTATATACTCTCTGAACCTCTTTTAGCAGATAGTGATAAACTCCCTCAGCGCCCTTGAGTCTGAAAATATCATGTGGATTCAAAGGACCATGAGTGATGTTTTCACCCGCAGTGATTTTGTCTCCAACCTTAACAGCAATTCTTGCACCATAAGGTATAACATATGTTTTCTGTCCGCCATCATCATTTGTTACTATGATTTCAGTTTTGTTGTCATCTCGGAGTTCGATAGACTTAACACTTCCATCTTCCTCGCAAATTTCAGCAATACCCTTTGGCTTCCTAGCTTCAAACAATTCTTCTACTCTTGGAAGACCGTGGGTTATGTCAGATCCCGCAACTCCTCCTGTATGGAATGTTCTCATTGTGAGCTGTGTACCAGGTTCACCTATAGACTGAGCCGCTGTGATACCAACAGATTCACCTATATTTACTGGTTCTCCAGAAGCAAGGTTTCTTCCGTAACACTTAGCGCACATTCCTGTTTTGCTGCGGCAAGTCATGATTGACCTTATCTTTACAGACTGAATCCCTGATTTAACTACATCGAGAGCCTGCTCATCTGAAATCTCTTCGCCGCCTTTAACGATTACTGCACCGCTATTAGGATCGACTATGTCTTCAAGAGCAGTTCTTCCACTTATTCTCTGGTTGAGCGGCTCTATCATTTCTTTTCCGTCTACAAAAGCTTTGACTTCCACGCCCTCAGTGGTCCCGCAATCCTCTTCTCTAACTATTACGTTATGAGATACGTCAACGAGCCTTCTTGTTAGATATCCTGAGTCAGCAGTTCTTAGAGCTGTGTCGGCAAGTCCTTTTCTAGCTCCATTTGATGAAATGAAGTATTCCAAAATGGAAAGTCCTTCACGGAAGTTTGCCTTAATAGGAATCTCGACAGTTTTACCAGTTGCGCTTGCCATAAGTCCACGCATACCGCCGATCTGTCTAATCTGGTTCTTACTACCTCTGGCGCCAGAATTTGCCATTATATATAGGTTATTGCTTGGATCAAGTGAATCCATCAAAGCATCTGAAACCTTGTCAGTAACATTATTCCAAATGTCGTTAATTCTCTCAGTCCTCTCGGCGCTTGAGATAAGACCTCTTCTGAATGCTTTGTCGAACTTATCTACTTCTTTCTGTCCAGAATCAATAATATCCCATTTCTCATCCGGAATTTTCATGTCGTCGACGCCGATTGTCACAGCAGATACTGTCGAATAATGGTAACCCATATCCTTGATGTAATCGAGCATAAGAACTGTTCCAGTGTTGCCATGTTTCTTATAGCACTTGTCAATGATTCTTCCCAGCGCTTTTTTGTCACATAAGAAGTCTACTTCCAGTGCATACTTGTCTTTACCTCTATCGATAAATCCAAGATCCTGCGGAATTTCTTCGTTGTAAATGAATCTTCCAACAGTTGATTCTACAAGTTTACCTCTGTCCTTATCATCTTTGAACATTCTTACCTTGACTTTCGCGTGAACGTCAACAACTCCAGTTCGGTAAGCCATTATCATTTCTTCGATATTGCTAAATACCTTGTCATCGCCCTTTTCTGGGATTCTCTTAAATCCATCTTTCTTGAGCTTATCTGACTTAGCCTTGTCTGTGAATTCGTCCATTTCATACGAAACTTTCTCTTCTCCATCGACAATCTCTGCCTTCATCAAGGTTCCAGGATAAGTCAAATAATACGCACCCAAAATCATGTCCTGAGTTGGAGTTGTAATAGGTGATCCATCTTTTGGCGCCAAAATATTATTCACAGAAAGCATCAAGAATCGAGCTTCAGCCTGTGCTTGTAGAGAAAGGGGAACGTGTACCGCCATCTGGTCTCCGTCAAAGTCAGCGTTAAATGCCGTACAAACCAGCGGATGCAATTTGATTGCTTTACCCTCGACAAGTACTGGTTCAAAAGCTTGAATTCCCAGTCTGTGCAGAGTAGGTGCACGGTTCAACATTACAGGATGCTCTTTGATTACATCCTCAAGAACGTCCCATACTTCTGGCTCAACCTTATCTACTTTCTTTTTTGCATTTTTAACATTATGTGCAATTTCTCTTTCGACTAGTTCCTTCATAATGAAAGGTTTGAAAAGTTCAAGTGCCATCTTCTTAGGGAGTCCGCACTGGTAGAACTTAAGGTCAGGACCTACCACTATAACTGAACGGCCTGAGTAGTCAACACGCTTTCCAAGAAGGTTCTGCCTGAATCTTCCCTGTTTACCCTTCAGCATGTCTGAAAGGGATTTAAGCGGACGCGAACCAGGTCCTGTAACAGGTCTTCCTCTTCTTCCATTATCAATCAAAGAGTCAACTGCCTCCTGCAGCATTCTTTTTTCGTTTCTAACAATTATGTCAGGAGCTGCAAGTTCAAGCAATCTCTTAAGTCGATTATTTCTATTTATTACACGTCTATAAAGGTCATTTAGGTCAGATGTTGCAAAACGACCTCCATCCAGCTGAACCATAGGTCTAAGGTCAGGTGGAATAACAGGAAGAACTTCTAGTATCATCCACTCTGGTCTATTGCCTGACTGTCTGAAGGCTTCAACGACTTCAAGTCGCCTGATGAGTTTAACCTTCTTTTGTCCTGTTGCTGTTTTTAGTTCTTCTCTTAGAGTTTCGGAAATCTCATCAAGATCTATTGCCTTGAGGATTTCACGGATTGCTTCTGCACCTATGCCAGCTCTAAATCCCGTGTATGTCTTGAGCGCTTCTCTGTATTGAGTCTCTGTTATAAGTTCCTTGTACTTGTATGGGCTGTCACCCTGTTCAAGTACTATAAAGTTTGCAAAATAAAGAACTTTTTCCAGATTTCTAGGAGTTAGCTCAAGTATCAGCCCCATACGTGTAGGAATTCCCTTAAAATACCAAATATGTGAAACCGGTGCTGCCAGCTCAATGTGTCCCATTCGCTCTCTTCGCACCTTGGATCTTGTAACTTCAACGCCACATCTATCGCACACAATTCCTTTGTGCCTGATCCTCTTGTATTTACCGCAATGGCACTCCCAGTCCTTCATAGGGCCGAAGATTCTTTCGCAGAAAAGACCATCTTTCTCAGGTTTAAGGGTCCTGTAATTAATGGTCTCAGGCTTTGTTACCTCACCTCTTGACCATTCGAGGATTTTTTCCGTGGAAGCCAACTTAATCTGTAAAGAATCGAAGTTAGATAGGTTAAAGCCTGTTGAATTATTATTATTTTCCATCAAAGATTAACTCCCCTCTCCTAGAGCAAGTCCTCGTCACTGCTCTCTGTGTAAACTACAAAATCTTCGTCATCGTCTGAATTGTCTTCCTCGTCAGCAAATTTATCTTCGTCTGCCTCATCTTGATAATCACTGCTACCGACATCGTGCAGATTTGCCTCTTCTTCAGCCTCAGACCTTGCTACATATCCGTTACTTGTAAGTAGCTGCTCCCTGTCATCTTCCTCAGATACATCGCCCTCGATCTCAGCCTTATATGTCATGTACTTATCCAGTCCAAGTCCTGCATCGTACTCTCCAACTTCCTTAAGGGAAATTTCTTCGTCGTTTTCTGACAAAACCCTGACGTCAAGTCCTAAAGACTGCATTTCTTTAATCAAAACCTTGAATGACTCAGGAATTCCTGGCTCAGGGATATTAATTCCCTTTACGATTGCTTCGTAAGTCTGAACTCTTCCCACGATATCGTCAGATTTGACTGTAAGAATTTCTTGCAGTGTATATGCTGCTCCATAAGCCTCTAGAGCCCAAACCTCCATCTCTCCGAAACGCTGACCTCCAAATTGGGCCTTTCCTCCGAGTGGCTGTTGAGTTACAAGTGAATATGGGCCTGTACTTCTTGCATGTATTTTGTCGTCAACAAGATGGTGGAGTTTGAGCATGTACATATATCCAACTGTAACTGGATTTGCAAAATACTCTCCAGTCCTTCCGTCTCTAAGTCTCAGTTTTCCACTTCGCGAATAGCCGACTTCTTCAAGGAGGTCCATTATATCGTGTTCGTTGGCACCGTCAAATACTGGAGTTGATATGTACCAACCTTTCTTCATGGCTGCAAGTCCAAGGTGAACCTCCAGAACCTGACCTACATTCATACGGGAAGGTACGCCAAGTGGGTTTAGCATTACCTGTAGAGGCTGTCCATTTTCAAGGAATGGCATGTCTTCTTCTGGTAAAACGGTTGAGATAACACCCTTATTCCCGTGTCGTCCAGCCATTTTATCGCCAACATTGATTTTTCTCTTTGTTGCGATATAGGTTCTTACTAATTTATTAACACCTGGTGGCAGTTCGTCGCCGTTTTCCCTTGTATATATTTTTACATCTACTACAATTCCTGTTTCTCCATGAGGAACCTTGAGTGAAGTATCTCTAACCTCACGTGCTTTTTCTCCGAAAATTGCTCTTAATAATTTCTCCTCAGGGTTCAAATCACTTTCTCCCTTTGGAGTAACTTTTCCGACCAAAATATCGGTGGAGTCAACTTCTGCACCGATGCGAATTATACCTTCTTCGTCGAGATCCTTAAGTGCATCTTCACCAACATTAGGAATATCTCTTGTAATATCTTCAGGTCCAAGTTTGGTATCTCTTGCTTCCGCCTCATACTCAACTATATGTAGAGATGTCAAAACATCATCCATTATCAGTCTCTCATTTAGTATTATAGCGTCCTCGTAGTTATATCCTTCCCAAGTCATAAATCCTACGAGTAAGTTCTTTCCTAATGCGATTTCTCCCATGTCAGTTGATGGTCCATCTGCAATAACTTCGCCAGCCTCAATGTGTTCGCCATGGGACACAATAGGCCTTTGATTGATGCATGTTCCCTGGTTTGAACGCTTAAATTTAAGCAAGTCAAATTTGAGGAGTTCGCCATCCTCGTCTTTTCTGAGAATTATTGTTCTTGCATCAACATGCTCAACCGTTCCAGCAGCTGGTGAAACTATAACTACACCCGAATCCTTTGCAGCCTTATACTCCATACCTGTCCCGACAATAGGTGCTTCAGTTACAAGAAGCGGCACTGCCTGTCTCTGCATGTTAGATCCCATAAGGGCACGGTTGGCGTCGTCATTTTCCAAGAAAGGAATCATAGCCGTAGCTACAGACACAACCTGCTTAGGTGATACGTCCATGAGATCGACAACATTTCTTGGGAAGAGCGCAATTTCGCCTCCGTTACCCCTGCATGCAATCTTCTCATTGAGGAAGTGCCCTTCTTCATCGAGCGGCTCATTCGCCTGCGCAATAACAAGAACCTCTTCCTTGTCGGCAGTCAAATATCTCACTTCATCTGTTACTCTGTGGTTTTCCTTGTCTACAACCCTATAAGGAGTTTCTATGAATCCATATTCATCAATTCTTCCGTAGGTGGTCAAGGATCCAATAAGTCCGATATTCGGGCCTTCTGGGGTCTCTATAGGACACATCCTACCATAGTGTGAATGGTGAACGTCTCTAACCTCGAAGCCTGCTCTCTCCCTTGATAAGCCTCCAGGTCCAAGTGCAGACAGCCTTCTCTTATGAGTAAGTTCCGCAAGCGGATTGTTCTGATCCATGAACTGCGAAAGCTGTGAACTACCGAAAAATTCTTTGATTGCAGCTGTAACTGGCTTGATATTAATCAGCGCCTGCGGTGTAGCAGCTTCGACATCCTGAATTGTCATTCTTTCTCTTACGACTCTCTCCATCCTCGCAAGACCAATTCTAAACTGATTTTGAAGAAGCTCGCCAACAGTCCTCAATCGTCTATTGCCAAGATGGTCAATATCATCCACAGTTCCAATTCCATGTGCCAAATTTAGTATATAACTCACTGAAGCGATTATATCTTCAATTGTTATATTTTTAGGCGAAAGTTCTTTCTTGTTTTCTTCAAGAACCTTCTTGAGTTCATCTTCGTCAAGCCCCTCGTCCAAAATAGCCTTAAGCGTTGGATAGTGAGCTTTTTCTGGTATGTCAAGTCCCTCGATTTCAAACGGCACTAACTCTTTTGTCGCAACAAAATAGTTTCCTATGACCTTTGTCGTCTTGTTAGGGTCAATGGCTGAAACAACATTAACAGCATAAACTCCTGAGTCTTCAATTTCTCTAGCCTGATCAGCGCTGAGTTTGGTGCCCTTTTCTATAATTTCACCCGTAGTTGGGATTTCAACATCTTCAGCTAAAACGCTGCCGAAAAGTCGATCAGCAAGCCCAAGTTTTTTGTTGTATTTATATCTTCCAACCTTAGCAAGATCATATCTCTTAGGGTCAAAAAACAGTGAGTTTACAAGAGACTTAGCGCTATCTACCGTAGGCGGTTCACCTGGTCTAAGCTTCTTATATATCTCCTTAATTCCTGTTTCGTAATCGGTTGTTGTATCCTTTTCAAGGGTCTTCATCAGCCTCTCATCTGGGCCAAAGAGTTCAATGATATCTTCGTTTGACGAAATACCCATGGCCCTCAAAAGAGTGGTCATAGGCTGCTTTCTGGTCCTATCAACCCTAACGGAAATTACACCTGCAGAATCAGTTTCATACTCAAGCCATGCACCCCTGTTAGGTATTACTTGTGAAGAATAAAGCTGATTGTTGGATTTGTCCGCTTCCACGCTAAAATACGCACCTGGTGACCTCACCAGCTGAGTTACTATTACACGCTCTGCTCCATTGTATATAAACGTACCCTTGTCAGTCATGATGGGGAAATCACCCATAAAGACTTCCTGGTCTTTAATTTCTCCTGTTTTCTTGTTAATAAGTCTAACCTGGACTCTTAAAGGAGCAGCATATGTTACATCCCGCTCTTTACACTCTTCTTCACCGTATTTTGTGGTATCGTCAAGTGAATGGTCAACAAATTCTAAGGTAAAATTATCTGCGTAGTCTCTTATCGGGGAAATGTCTTCAAAAACTTCCTTCAAACCCTCCTTGATAAACCAATCATAGGATTTGGTCTGAATTTCAATAAGGTTTGGCATCTCGCCGACTTCATTTATCTTCGCGTAGGTCATCCTTTGTTTGCGACCGACTTGAACAGGTTTTGGCATAATCATCACTCCTTATTAAATCTACAAATATACTCCATGGCAGTCTATTATATTATCATAACACGGACAAGAATGCAAGCATTTTTTCACAAAAGCACTTAGAGTATTGATCAATCTGGCTTCCTAAAAATGTGCCAAAAGACACCGACAAAGAATTCTACTCTGCCGGTGTCCCTTATTTGCACTTTTTTTGCATATGAAATATCAATTAATATTTCGCAAAATACACAAACTTTCTATACGCATAAAGCGGATTGTTAAAAGCTTGTAAATAACTATTTAACTTCAACAGTTGCGCCAACTTCTTCAAGCTGAGCCTTGATAGCGTCTGCCTCTGCCTTTTCAACGCCTTCTTTAACTGGTGCAGGAGCTCCGTCAACAAGAGCCTTAGCCTCTTTAAGTCCAAGACCTGTAATCTCTCTAACAGCCTTGATAACCTTGATCTTTTCTCCACCTACTTCAGCAAGTACTACGTTGAACTCAGTCTGATCAGCTCCGCCAGCAGCAGCATCTCCAGCAGCAGCTACAGCTACAGGAGCAGCTGCAGATACGCCGAACTCTTCTTCACAAGCTTTAACAAGCTCATTCAATTCCAATACGGACATTTCTTTTATAGCATCTATAATTTGTTCCTTAGTCATTTTTATTCTCCTTTTAATATTATATTTTTAATTTATTGCATTGCTATGTTATTATTCAGCTTTTGCATCTGCAATAGCCTGGATGGTTCTAACCATCTTACCAACAGGGGATTGAATGCTTCCCATGAATTTCGCAATAAGAGTATCTCTTGATGGAATACTTGCAATTGTCTTGATACCGTCTTTGTCATAAAAAGTGCCTTCTACTACACCTGCCTTGAACTCCATCATCTCAAATTCTTTGATTATTGATGATAGTTCTCTTGCTGGAGCTGTAGCATCATCCTTACTGATTGCAATTGCAGTTGGTCCTGCAAGTACATCAGCAAGTCCATCAAATTCTGTACCGTCAATTGCTCTCTTAATGAGAGTATTTTTGTAAACAGTATAGTCTACATTTGCTTCTCTAAGTCTTTTCCTCATAGCGTCAGCCTGCTCAACAGTTATTCCCATATAGTCAATAACTACTGCCGACTGTGCGCCATCAAGTTTTTCTTTTATTTCATCTATGATAGCCTGTTTAGCTGCCTTAGCTTCTACTGACATCTGTTCTCCTTTCCGGGGCTTGCCCATTTTTTAGGTACTTATACGAAAACCCCGCAAAAACTACGGGGTCAATATCTATATATTGTACCTCGGCGGGAAATTAAGTCTCCGACACCCGCTGTCTTCGGTTATAAATTTCTAATTCAATTGTCTGCTTTCGTTTTGAAAGCTATTTTGAAAATCCCCGCTATTAAAGAATTGCTGGATTTACTTTCACACCAGGTCCCATTGTGGATGTAACAACCACACTCTTCATATACTGGCCCTTTGCAGCTGCAGGTTTTGCCTTTAAAACCGCTTCGATAAGAGCCTTGAAGTTATCCTCTAGCTTATCTTTACCAAAAGAAGCCTTTCCGATTGGGGTGTGAATAATATTTTGTTTGTCAAGTCTGTACTCAACTTTACCGGCTTTAATCTCTTTAAGTGCCTTTTCGATATCCATTGTAACAGTGCCTGACTTAGGGTTTGGCATCAGTCCCTTAGGGCCTAGCGTCTTACCAAGTCTACCTACAACACCCATCATATCAGGTGTTGCAACGATAACGTCAAAGTCGAACCAATTCTGTTTCTGGATCTTGTCTGCCATATCTTCTGCGCCAACATAGTCCGCTCCAGCATTAGCAGCTTCCTCAGCCTTTGCACCCTTTGCGAATACAAGAACCTTCTTGGACTTACCTGTGCCGTGCGGCAAAACGATTGCACCTCTAACCTGTTGGTCAGCGTGTCTTCCGTCTACGCCAAGTCTGATATGGACCTCTATAGTCTCATCAAATTTTGCTGTAGCTGTCTCTGTAATCAGCTCCATCGCTTCGCTAACATCATGCAATTTTGATTTATCAAATTTCTCTGATGCAGCCTTAAATCTTTTGCCTACCTTTGGCATTTTCTACCTCCTCGTGGTACTACCGATTTACAACAAAACAGTTTAGTTTGCACTGTATTGTTCTCCGATTATGCAAAACACCCGTGCAACGTCTTTATTTTGTTGACCAATCTCCCATCTTACATTAGTCTTCTACTACAATTCCCATGCTACGAGCTGTGCCCTTAACCATCTCTACAGCCGCATCAATGTTTGCAGCGTTTAGGTCTGGCATCTTAGTCTGAGCAATTTCCTCAGCCTGCGCTCTTGTGATTGTTGCAACTTTCTTCTTGTTAGGTTCACCCGAACCTGAGTTAAGACCTGCCGCCTTCTTCAGTAAAACTGCAGCTGGTGGTGTCTTGGTGATGAACGAAAATGATCTGTCTGAATAAACAGTGATCACTACTGGGATAACCATTCCTGGTTGATCTGCTGTCTTGGCATTGAACTGCTTGCAGAAATCCATGATGTTCACACCCTTTTGACCTAGGGCTGGTCCTACTGGAGGTGCTGGTGTAGCTGCTCCTGCAGGGATTTGAAGTTTAATGTAACCATCAATCTTCTTTGCCATGCTTTTCTCCTTTCCTTAAGAGTTTTACATCTTGATCTAAACGACCTTATCAACCTGGCCGAATTCAACTTCGACAGGCGTTTCTCTACCGAACATGGACACGCGCACTTTGAGAATCTGTTTCTCCTGCTTGATTTCTTCGACGATTGCCATGAAACCTTCGAAAGGTCCACTGATTACTCTAACCGTATCGCCAACTTCCACATCCAAGTCGATGTAAACTTTTTCAACTCCCATTCTGGTGATTTCTTCATCAGTTAGTGGGATAGGATCCGAACCGTGACCAACAAAGCCCGTTACACCCTGTGTATTTCTAACAAGATACCAACTTTCGTTGTTTACAACCATCTTAATCAGAACATAGCCAGGGAACATTTTCTTAGTTCTAGTCTTAACCTGTCCATTCTTGATTTCAGTATGGTCTTCCGTCGGAACCTCAACCTTTAGAATTAGGTTCTGCATGCCTCGGTTTTCGACCATTTTTTCTATATTCGCTTTTACACGCTTTTCGTGACCGGAATAGGTATGTACAACATACCATCTTGCCTGTCCGTCTCCGCGTATTCCTTCACCCTCAAGAGGCGAAACAACATTTGTCGTAACTTCTGACATAGTTTAACCTTCTCCTAAATTCAATCTTAAGAACCAATAACCGCTTTAAGCGCCATAAGAACTGCTGAATCAATAGCCCAAAAAGCTAAAGCAAAAAAAGCACATACAGATATAACAACACCTGTGAATGTAGCAAGTTCCTTCTTCGTCGGCCAAACAACCTTCGAAAGTTCAGTTTTTACGCCCTTAAAATACTCCCTAGCAGAAGTATTCTTCTTGTTTGCAGCATTCGCTCTTGCCGCTGCGGTTCTCTTAACTTTTTCTCTATTAGTAGCTGCCATTTGTTGACACTCCTTTAATAACTAAGTCTCTGCCCCAAAAACGAGCTTCTACTTAGTCTCCTTGTGAAGAGTAGATTTCTTGCAGAATTTGCAGTATTTCTGCATTTCAATCCTCTCAGGATTGTTTTTCTTATTCTTCATAGTATTATAGTTTCTCTGCTTGCATTCTGTGCATGCAAGGGTTGCTTTAACTCTCATCGCTACCTCCAATCCTACGGTCTCAGCATATAGCTTAAATGCAATTCTTTAAATTCAAAATCCAGAGCCTTTGACTCTGTTTTCGAAAATTGACCACAAATATGCTTATATATTCTACTCTATTGTAGACTCCATGTCAACATCTATTTTGTGCTCTTTTGCGCCTTAACGATTCTGGCCCTTGTCTTTTTAATCAATTCCAGGTCTGGCTCCATTATATAGACATGGCTATGTGGTGATGAATAAACGGTATCCGAATTCCCTTCCCCTATTAAATTTTGGGAGCTTATCTTCCAACCGCCCATATCCTTGAGTTCGTTTTTTATAATGGTCTTTATTTCTTTCTCAGACATATTCGTTCGTATATACCCTTTTAGACCGCTCAAAATTTTACCATATTTATTCAATATAGTCGTACTGCTTGTCGCTTTTTCAATAATAGCCTTCATAACCGCCTGCTGGTTCATGTTCCTGTGAATATCGCCGTTCTCATACGAATCTCTTTCTCGCGCAAACCTAAGTGCTTGGTTTCCCATCAGGTGATTATTACCCTTAGTATATGTATAGGTTTCTCCGCTTTCATCAGGGAGCGTAAGATCCATGTCGGAATATACATCAATCCCACCTATTGCATCAACCATCTCCCTTACGGTAGCATAATTTACCTTCACATAATAGTTGACATCAACATCTAGAAGTTCTTCAACAGCATCAACCGTACAATCTATTCCGTAAAGCCCTGTATGCGTCATTTTATCCTCAGCATCCCCGAACTTTTTAAGTTTAACCCGATAGTCCCTTGGTATCGACGTCAACAAAACAGTTTTCTTTCTAGGGTTAACGGTCACTAGCATATTTACATCCGACCTACCCTCTTCGTCAATTCTTTTGTCATGATCAATGCCGCTTATAAGTATATTGTACGACTCTCTTTTTACATTTCTTCGCTTAGCGATACTCTTTTCTTTTGTTTTGATTTTAATAACTCCGACAACCTTTGTTTTTTCCTCAAAATTAGGGGAAATTCTGAGCATAGTTTGCTTATCATTTTCACTAAGCATTATGAGTTCACATTTTTCATTAAAAAGCTCGGTGCCTAAAGTCGGGATATCTTCGTAACAATCAACAGAAGCTGAGTGCTTGCGAACTTGACGAAAAGCATCTTTTTTGCCATCCTGATCATCATCCACCGCATATACTGTGGAGCCTTCTATATCTTTAAGAGATTGGTATCGCAGGTCTCCCTTTCTTGCTATCACATAATAATCGTCAGTCTGTGAGGAAAATGCTGTAATTCCACTCAAAAAATTCGCCGTCCCTGAGAGATAGGAAATTCCTGTAACATATCCTGCCATGAGCAACGTCGACAAAAAAAGCGATATAATCTTCCTGTTTTTCTTTATCCTAATAATAAAAAGTGCAGGAAAAAACATCAGCCACAAAAACGCAACTCCTAAAAATGCGTAAATCGTGTAGTTGAGCGGAAGAATATCAAGGTAAAACAGAGTTGACAAAAATAATGCACTTATTAAAGTGAATAGGGCTCCCCAGAACCTTGTGAATTTTTTAAAAAAACTCACCTTCTTTTTGCTATTTTGATTGTTCCCCTGATCCATCAAATTATTCCCCTTCGTAAAATAAAGGAGCTCCGAAGAGCTCCCAATAAATCTTTCTTACGAAACCTGCAGTAATTTCAAGCTAAGCTATATGCTATAAATCAAAGCACAGTCCCGATAAATTCTATAGATGAGAACCGATTATTCAATAATCTCAGTTACAACTCCCGAACCTACTGTTCTTCCGCCTTCCCTGATAGCAAATCTTAGTCCTTCTTCGATTGCTATTG
>JRNA01000011.1 GCA_000758905.1 Clostridiales bacterium S5-A14a | reverse complement strand
ATTAAAGGGAAAAGGCTTCAAATTTTCTCTTCAATTAATATTATAATAAATTTTTCAAAAGGTCAAGCATAATCGAAAAAAGATCGTGTCAAATGTTTCTTGGTTGTCAAGATTGTATCTCCTATAACATGAATAATAATGTTCTCACAACATCCAATTTATTTAACCATTATTAAATCCTTACATGTCTAAGATAGATAGATATAAATCGATTTTTTGATTCAAATATCTTGCAAACATATCTGCCATTGCTGATATATTATTTTTTAGATAATATTCATCAAAAGCTTGATAATATTTCAATCGATCTGTAAACTTAATATCTATTGGCGGATAACCTGCTTTCATTAGTTCCAAATTAACCAATAATCTACCAGTTCTTCCATTTCCATCAATAAAAGGATGAATGCCCTCAAATTCGATATGAAAACGAGCCAGCTTGGTCACAATATCTTCCTTGCTATTTTTATATTGTTCCAGTAGTTCTTCCATTTTGGGAATAATCAAATACGGTTGCGCGGGTTCATGCGCCGCTCCCATAATTCGAACTGGCACCCTTCTATATATTCCTCTATCTTCTTTCTTATCAGCCAAAACCAGATAGTGAATATCCTTTATTACTTTTTCAGACATTTGGACACTTTCACTAACAAGCTGCCTGACATAATCAAAAGCTTCTTTATGTCCAATAACCTCTAAATGCTCTTTTAGAGATTTTTGGTCAATCGTAAGCCCTCTAAGAACCATGTCAGTCTCACGTAAAGTTAAAGTATTTCCTTCAATTGCATTTGAATTATAAGTATATTCTGTTAGAAATTCCTCATTTAATCTTTCCAGCTCTCCTTCTGTAAAAGGTCTTCTTTTCTTTAGAAGCTCTAATTTGCTTTCTATGATTGGAATGAGTGATTCCTTGATTTTATATCTTCCATCAGTCGGCTTTGTCGCATCATAAGGTATTTTCCAACCTCTTCCCTCTTGATATGCTCCAGGAATCTTTCCTTCTGAACATAAAATTCTTACTCTTCTATCGGATATACCCCATTTTTCAGCTGTTTGCTTTACCGTAATGTACATGAATCATCCCTCCGTTTTTGATATTATACTATCTTATCGGAACAACATCAACAAATTAGGAACAATATATTTAATTTAGCGGAATAATATTATTTTTTAAAATGTTATCTTGTATATGGATAAGTTTCCAAGGCTCTATCTATGGTGAGTTCAGGGTCAACTGTTTCATCAATTCTTTCTTTACCTACTTCAGCTAACCACATCTTAAATGGGTCCGCTTTAGGTGACGGTACAGACTGAATGATACGGAATACACCCTGCATATCTGCTACGTCTGTTTTTCTCATCTTTCCATCTGATGCTTTCATTTTCAACTGGCTACAAATTGTAGCCAGTTCATTTCCCTCTTTTTTGAGTCTTGTTTTTAAAACACTCCAATATTTTCTTGGGTTTTCACTTTCGGTAAGGACACCCAAGATATCAATAATAGAAAAGTACCACTCTTCCTTTTCGCTATTCCAAGAAGAGCGAATCTGATTTCCTTCAAATAATTTTATATCATTACTCATATCTTTTTCTCCTCTTGTATAAATCACAATATATCATCAGGATTTTATTATATCACATTTGCTTGAATATATCTCCACTAACCCCATGAGGATCGTGTCAAGTTTTCTAGTAATGTCAACATATGTATTATCACCTAACATTTTATAAAAAACAAAAAAATAACGGCAAAAGGTTTCTATCCTTCTACCGTTCATTATCTTATAATTACAATCTATATATTCTTCTTGCGTGTTACTTGTAGCTTCTTTTTTTCTTGAGAATTAGCAAAGCACCAATGCTCATCAAAGCAGTCAGTCCTGCATAAAGCATCATGTTTGAGCTGTCTCCTGTTTTTGGAGCTACTTTAGCGTTATCATTTTTTTCAGGTTTATTAACATCCTCAGTTGCAATTTTTGTCCCTACCAGAACAATTCTATCCGTTGGATTAACAATTTCGGTTACCGGTTCCTCTGCTTTAAGAATTTCCTCTTTACCATTTTCATCCTGTATGTAATAGTAAACGGTTTTTACTCTAGTAAAACCTTTAGCGCCCTCTTGTTTGATCTTAGTCTTGCCTTTCAATAAAGTTGGATCATTTTTATAAATCGTTTTATAATTAGATTCATCTTTTATTTCTTCTCTTTCGCCCTTGTTAATCTTGGATGAAAGGGTTACTGTCCATCCATTTATATCATCTCCACTAACATCAAGATTGTATTTCTTATTTAGTTCATCTTTATTATCTCCAGAAAAATCAGCATGCAATTTATGTTCTTTATACTTCCCTGTATATGGACTAAATAAATCTAATTGATTCCCGAAAACTGCACGATAAAAATTCCTAGAAGCCATGGCAATTGCTTCCTCTCCTTCTTTAAAATCAATTTCCGCGTCTACAGGTTTACGATTTCTGTTATATAGAGGGTATGTTTCATGGCCTTCCTTGATTTGAGCTACGGAGAAACGCACCTTAATATTCTCCTTATCGCCCTCAAGAATAATAGCACCTGGTGATATCACCATTTTAGTCAGAGTTTCCATATTCTGTACTATATTGGTAGCGATAAAAGTATCTTTTACCGTTGCACTTCCACCATAAATTCGATTTTCTTCACTAATAGGTATATCAATCTGGTAAATTTCACAATCTGTATACGTTTCACCATCTTTACTTTCTATTTTATCTACTGGCACACTAATTTTAAAATCTTCACCAATCTTTCCCTTGTAAGTTATATAATTAGTTGAAAGTCTATTCTTAACTTCTCCATTTTTGTTTTTTCCCCTAAACTTTAGAACATAATGAAAGCTAACCTCTTTTCCCTCATCTTTAGGATTGTACCATCCTTTGCCCATGCTGTAATGTTGCCATAACAAGAATATATCTTGAGTTTTGTTGCCCTCAGCAACCGCATTGTTCTTTGCTTCAGTTTCCTTAGATACTTCAAGTTTTTCCTTAGAATCTTTTGTTTCCTCAGATTTTTCGAGATCGCCCTCAGATTCTTTTGTTTCATCTACATTGTTCTGCTCTTTCGCATTAGGCTGAGCATCTTTATTCACCTCTTGTGCTTCAACTTTTGTGTTTTGATCATTCGTCTTTGTCTCATCAGCAAAAACACCCGTAATATCAACACACATACTTACTGCTACGAAAAGTGCTAAAACTAGCCCCATCGTTCGCTTGATTGATTTATTCACAATAATACCTCCTTTTTTTTATATTATATCACCTCCCTATGCTTTTTCAACGTAAAACTACAAACATTTTCATAATATTTACAATAAGTTATATAATCAAATAATTTTCACTCCGTCCCTAAATATGTTAAAATGAAATTACAACTTGAAATTAAGTTTAATTCATACTAAAACGCAGAGTTTAATAACAGAAAAAAATCATCGAAAGGATAATAATATGATAGGCTACAAAGAATTAAATACAATCAAAGAATATATCGAAGCTAAAATCGATTTTTCACCTGAGGCAGGTCTAGTGCTCGGATCAGGTCTTGGTGGCTTTTCTAAGAAAATCGAAAAAATTGCCGAAATTCCGTACTCAGAAATACCTGATTTCCCTGTATCAACAGTTGAGGGGCATAATGGAAGTTTTATATTCGGATATATTGGAAGAAACCGACTTCCAATTGTCGCAATGAATGGAAGAGTCCACTACTACGAAGGTTATCACATGTCCGAGGTAGTTGCTCCGATTAGAACAATGGGTATGCTGGGTGCAAAGGCAATAATACTCACCAATGCAGCTGGTGGTATCAACCTCTCCTTCAGTCCCGGAGATTTGATGATAATAAAAGACGTTATCACAACATTTATACCAAATCCTCTTATTGGTCCAAATATCGAAGAGCTCGGCACTCGTTTCCCTGATATGAGCAAAATCTTCAGCCCAAGGCTAATTAATATCTTAGAAAATATTTCCAAAGAAGTAGGTGTCGATATCCGCGAGGGTATCTATGCTCAGTGTACTGGTCCGAGTTTTGAAACACCAGCTGAGATAAATATGCTTAGAGTTTTAGGAGCTGATGCGGTTGGTATGAGCACAGCCTGCGAGGCAATCGCTGCAAGACATATGGGTATAGAGGTTTGCGGAGTTTCATGTATATCCAACATGGCGGCAGGTATTTTGGACCAGCCTCTTACACATGCTGAAGTTCAGGAAACGGCAGATAAGGTGTCTTCACATTTTGAATCCATCATATTAGGTCTCTGTGAGAATCTTTAGTATGTTTTAAAATATCTACAGAACGAAAGGGCCTTTCTTTAGGCTAAGCCGCGTATGAGAATGTATGCAAAAAAAAGATCTCAATATTTGAGACCTTCTAAAATCAATTTAAATTTTATAAATCACAAAATCATTAAAAGTTTTCTGCCATGGCACGGCCGGCTTTGATTCCGGTCTGCCATGCGTGATTTAGATTAAACCCACCGCATGGGCCATCGTAGTCCAAGACTTCCCCGACGATAAAAAGATTTTTAATTAGCGTAGATTCCATCGTATCATGACTGATTTCGTGCAAGTCAACGCCACCGCGTGTCACCTGAGCCTTGCGCCATCCTCCCAAGTTTTTCACTTTCAATGGGAATTTCTTGATCAATTTTGTGATTTCTTTTACATCTCCACCGGTTTGATCCATTATCAACTTCCTAAGAGGTTTCTTTAGCATCGTCAAAAGCAGAGCATTCCTTCCCATAAGAGCCTCTCTCTCCTCGATAACCTCTTCTATATTCCAGATCCCAGGGAAAAAATCCACTTCCAGACTATAGGATTCAAGCGGCAAGCCGGTCATATATCTAGTCAAATTGTATATGCATATTCCTGAAATACCATCTTCAGTAAATTGAATTTCACCCTCTTCCGCTGCAACGGGAATCCCCTTAAAAAGCAGTGTAACCGAAGCCTTGGCTCTGACCCCGGCAATATATGCTGTGTCCTCATAGGTTTCAACCGTTGTTAGAGAAGGAACGAGTGTATTCACCGTATGCCCTAGATTCCTTGCAATTACAAAACCATCTCCTGTAGTTCCAAGCTTTGGGCCCGACTTTCCCCCGGTAGAGAGAACCACCCTGCGTGCAAAATATTTTGTGCCGTTATCAGTATCTATCTGAAAAACTGCTGAATCGCCTGCCTTATTATGCCTCCATCCGCTATCTCTATGATTTTCGATAATTTCAACGGACTTAACGCGATTACCACAAAATATTTCGCTACCCTGAGATCTTATTTTCTCAACGAGTGCTGCAACGACAGACTTTGCTTCTTCGTTATATGGGTATATCCAGCCGTTTCCATCATCGCGCGTCATGATTCCAACCGATTGGAGAAATTTAAGAGTTGATAAATAGTCCGGACAATTCTTGTTAGTTATGTTACACCTACCATTTCCGGCAGCTGCTACCTTAAGTCCGGGGCGATCCATTTTTTCAAGAATCGCCAAATCAAAATTTGGATTTTCCTGTTTGGCTGTAATTGCGGCAGCCATCCCTGCGGCTCCGGCGCCTATAATTATGCCGTCATAAATTTTCATTTAAGATTTTCTTTCTAAATAGACAATCTTTCTTGTATCTGACCTGGTCTTTGCCCCCACACTCGCCTTGACCGGGGTTTCCCCGAGGACTTACTTCTAAGCTGCGCCATGATCACTGCCGCCTCCTGCGACAACTTACGTGGATCCCTTTGCCCGCAACTGGCCTGGATTTTCAACCACAGAACTACAAGAAAGAATATCTTATAAAATGTTTATGCCACTACTTTAACATTTTTGTGCATTGATTTCACTAAAATTTCAAAAATTCTTTGCGGAAAATGCAATAAAATCTATGCTTTCTGGGTTGGCATCATGCAATACCCTAATACACTCCTCTCCCGTTGCAAACGTCGTACAAATATCATCAAATAACAGCACTCTTTTCCCCATAATCTTCTCTGCCTCACGTCCAAGTGCAAAAGCTCCCGAAATATTTGCCCGCCTTTCGCCAGGACTCAGCCCCCTCATAGCGCGAGTTTTCTTTGTCCTTGTGAGTGCATGTTCAACAACAGGCTTTTCAAGGATTTTCCCCGCCTCCTTTGCTATCAAAAAAGCGTGATTAAATCCTCTCTTCCGTTCTTTGGATTTCTCCATCGGAACAGGCACAATAATATCATACTCTATTTCTGAATACTTCAGTCTGTCTGCTACAATTTCTCCCATAATTGCGGCTGTAGATTTCTTCTTATTGTATTTCAGCCGAAAAATTAGGCGTCTCTCGTACATTCCATACGAGCAGCAGCTTATACATCTTGTCGCTTCCCCATATACATGTGCTATAAACGGCTCTTTAAGCCTCCACCCTATGTGATCCCTACAGTGATCGCAGAGAGAGTATGGTCTTGTTTCGTCAATGATATTTCCACAGATCGCACAGTATAAATGGCTAGGGAATATAAGTTCAAGAATGCTGCTGCACAATTGTTTTGTATATCGCCCAAAACCTTCCCATAGACTGTTTGTTTTCCTCATACAAAATATTTGTATGCCCTGCATTTAACTCATAAAAACTTTCGACCCATGTATCTAACTCATAAAAAACTTGCAAGCCTGTCTTTCATTCCTGAATTTCTATCTCTGCTGGTGTTGCAGTGAATCATTCTTATTAATGACTTCTCGTCGCCAAGCAGGATTACATTGTCTCGGCCTCTTGTAATTCCCGTATATAGGAGATTTCTGGTGCCAAGCAAAGGGCCGAAATTTGCCACAGGCATTACAACCATTGGAAATTCTGATCCCTGGCTCTTGTGTACTGTTATCGCATATGAAAGTTGCAGTTCCTTAAAATCCTCTCTCTCATATTTTGCAACCTTGCCTTCGTCAAATTCGACAGAAATTATTTCGTTCAATGGATCAATTTCAACGATTTTACCCATATCTCCATTGAATAATCCACTGCCCTCTACTTCTACAGCAGCTATTTTCCACTGTTTCCCGTAGTTGTTCTTTATCTGCATCACCCTGTCGCCAACTCTAAAAATTTCATTCTCAGCATTGGCAGCAGTGCCATTTCTCATTGTAATCTGAGGCATCTCGGAAGTTATAGAATTTTCATCCGAAGAATCCACGCGTCCTGAAATTCTCTTATTTATTTCTTGCTTCCATTCCTCTCGTGGATTCAGGCTATCCTGTAGCATTTTGTTTAGAGAAGTCGTCCCTAGCTGCCCTCTCTTGGTCGGCGTTATTACCTGTGCTTCCTCATATGCTGCCAGTTTAGCAATTTCCTCCCTAACTTCAGCATATGTTGACTTTGGCAAGAAAATTAGGTCATCCCCTTCTTTATATTCGAGATCTGGCTCTTCACCTCTGTTGATTTCGTGCGCGGACACAACTATTTTGCTCTCTTCTGCTTGCCTAAATATTGATTTCAGTGAGGTTGTATGAATATATTCGCTTTGAATGATGTCGTTTAGCACACTCCCCGGTCCGATTGGTGGTAACTGATCTACATCTCCAACAAGTACAAGTCTAGTGCCGTCAGTACATGCTTCAAGAAGTCTCGACATCAGTTCAACATCTATCATCGATGCTTCATCGACAATGACGGCATCGGCTTCCAAAGGATTTTCTTCATTTCGCCTGAATATGACCTCATCCTTCTTTTCATCTATACTTGCCTCAAGCAGACGGTGTATTGTATGTCCACGATATCCTGTTGATTCCTTTATTCTCTTTGCGGCACGTCCCGTAGGTGCTGCTAAAGCTACAATATATCCCATCTCTCTTAGCAGCATGGTCACAGCTCGTAATATAGTGGTTTTACCCGTTCCAGGGCCTCCAGTTATTACCGTGACTCCATTTGCTATGGCTCCTGAAACGGCTTCTTTTTGCTCATTGGAAAAGCTTATGCCCATACGACTTTCTATTTTTTCAAAATCTATCTCAACCTCATCAGTTTCAAAATTTTCTACTGTAGAATTAAGGCGTTTCAAGTTCTCACAGGCGCTTACTTCCCAGTTATAGGTCTCCTCTAGATAAAATCTTTTTCCGTTGAGTTCGTTTTCTTCGATGACAATTTCATATTTCTCCGTATTATTCATGGATATTACATCATCAAAGATTTCCTTTGATACACCATATCTCATCCTAAGTTCATTCAGAACTTCCTCATAAAAAAGAAAGGTATTACCGTTGCTCGCGGCTTCTGTAAGTACCACAAAAATCATCCGGTATAAACCTTCCTCATCTATCTCATCTTCATCAAAGAGTAGGTTCCTTACATTGAACTGCCTTCCATATTTCTCGTCAATGACAAAATCTCCATCAAGTTTGCATTTTAGTCCTTCTCGTATTCCCGGTAAAACGCCCTTAACCGTTATTGTCTCGCCATCAACTATAGAAAAAAGTCCAATAGCAAATCCGCCTTTACCTCTATAAAATATTTTTTTAATCTTCCCGTTTATTACTGTCATCTACATTTCCAAACGTTGCCCTATAAAGTGTTCTATTGTCCATTGACCAGATTCTGTCGCTAAACTCTCCTGGCTCTGTTGAAGACATCGCTTCTTCGATATCATACATTTTAGCATCCATAATATCCAAGTAGTGAAGCATTTCTGCCTCCGGAAATAGCGGTTTCTTCGGGCTACCGAATTCAGGCTCGTAATGGTGCGAAATAGACATGTGCTGCAGCATTATTGATTTCTCTTCGCTTACGCCCAGCTCTTTTGCTAGCTCGTCTATGACCTTAACCCCCTGAACCAGATGTCCCAAGAGTCTACCTTCAAAGCTATAACCGTCACTTACGCCAAATTCATTGGACCTTATCTCTGTCATCTTCTCTATGTCATGAAATATTACGCCTGCGACCAGTAAGTCTCTGTTAAGAATCGGATAAACTGTCACCAAGACCTCCGCATGCATAATCATCCTCTTCATATGCCACAGAAGTCCCGCAAGCTCAGCATGGTGGTTTCTCATTGCAGCTGGGTAATATAAAAGTTTCCCCTTATTTCTAGACAAAATATTAGTACTCATCAAGCGTAATTCTTCGTCTTTCATTTCGATAGCCTTACGATAGATAAAATCGTACATTTCTTCACCTGACTCAGGGGCACTTTTCACAAGATGCATAGGATCAACTCCGTCCTGCTCTACAGCAACTCTTATTTTCGTTATCCTAAGCTGCTTGGCATCTCTATATACCGTTACGCTTGCCTTAATCTTCACTATATCTCCAGCTTTAATCGCCTCAAGCGCAGGCTCCTCGCTCGGTGAAACATCCCATTTTTTTGCCGTCAAATCTCCAGTCTTATCCCCAAGCGTTATATCTAGATATTTCTTGCCGTTAGAGCCGATCTTCACACCCGATGCTCTTACAATAAAAAAATCTATGAAATCCTGTCCCTCTTTTAAGTCTTTGATATATAAATTCTTCATTTCTAACCTTTAAAATTTGATTTATTATTATATTTCTGTTTACTCAATAACTAATTTTTATTTTTTGCTACATCCATTACAGCATTGAGAATTGGTGGGCATTCTACAACACCATAGCCTGAGTTCTCTGCAAGTATTACAAATGCATAAGGGTAGTTCTCATCCTTCAGAAAGCCCGCCATCCAAGCGTTCGGAGTCTTGCCTTGAAGTTGTGCTGTTCCCGTTTTCGCATAGACCTCAAGGCCAGGAAATTTACTATCCCCATAGCCTTCCGTCACGTCCGCTCTAATCATCTCATGCAATCTAGCGGCCGTTTCTGGCTCTATCATCTGATCAGTAAATTTAGGAATTCTAAAAGGCTTGTGCAAAAGAACTGGCTCTGCTGCTTTCCCGTCTCCGGCAATTGCGCCCATGAATACTGCCATGCTCAACGGATTTAAAAGATCGTTGTATTGCCCAATTCCGGCCCAACCGAGATTAAATTCATTGTTTTTAGGGAACTCAAAACTACCTGGTATATTTTTGATGCCATCTATGTCATAGGTCTTGGTCAGTCCAAGTTTGTTAACATAGTCCTCCATTATGCTGGCTCCACACATATTAGTAATTTGAGCAAACGCACCATTGCAGGATGTTATGAGTGCTCTCCTAAAGTCTACAGGTCCATGTGGCGCAAAACACCTGAGGTCTTCATTACCTATTCTGTAGGTCCCTCCACAGTAGTATTTAAATTCGTCAATATCAGGCACGTTTTCTATCGCCGCTGCAGATGTTACAACCTTAAATATCGAACCCGGAACTATTTTGCTCGAAAGTGCACGGTTTATAAACAAACCTGATGATTCATCAACATCTCCAAGTTTCTCTTCAGGGTCATAATTCGGTCCACTAACCATTGTTAAGATTTCACCAGTTTGGTAATTATATATTAATACTGTTCCGTGCCGCTCTCCAAGTGCCCTTGCTGCAGCTGCACTCATCTCAGCGTCTATGGTCAGTTTGATATCCCTACCCTTTCCTGTGATCGAGTATGTCCCAGTGAGTAAACTGTAGCCGACTATATTTTTTCTATATGCAACTTCTGCGGAGGTTGCAATATTTCCATTCCTATCACCAACGACATGGACTGTTCCTCTTCTTGCCCAATAATCGTCGTTAAATACAATATTGCCATCTTGATTTTCTTCAAGAATACTGCCGTTTCTATCATATATATTGCCAAGGCCAAGTTTTCCGTTAGCATATATGTGTTGATTTGCATAAAATGTAGCCCACTTGCCTCCATCTCTTGTCAATCGGACTATAAATATCGTCATTCCTGCTACCAGGCAAAGAATCATGAGAATACAAATAAATGCACGTCTTTCCAACTTTTTCATTTGTCGTCATTGCCCCCTAAAAATTCGCCATTTGCAAGAGCCTCAAGTTCCTCTTCTGTGTATGATGTATCACTTTCAGACTCAGTATCTACCTCATCTTTAAGAGGAATTATAATATCTTCAGATACCTTCCTATCTGCCTTTGAGGCATTATATGCACTGTATTTTTCTCGTAAAGATGATCTGTCCGCATCTAAACTTTCGACATCTTCAATTTGGATATCATTATATGATTCTGATCCCTTGGCTTCCTTATCCTTCAGACTGATCGCAAAACTTGCATTCTGCCTTGTATCCGCTGCCTTCAAGAATGCCAGCAACCCCCAGCATGCTATCATACTTGTTCCACCATTCGAAACGAATGGGAAGGTAACTCCAGTGAAAGGTAAAATATCCACAGAGCCAAACACATTTAGTCCTGTTTGGAATAGAAACATTGATGTTGCAGAGCATGCCGCAATCGTATAGAATGTTGATCTTCCAGCAAGCACAGACCTTACAGCAAAAATCGAGAGAGTGATTATTGCAAGGACAGCAAGCGTTGCTATGATAACTCCCCATTCCTCAGAAATAAGCGGAAATACCATATCAGTGTCAGAAGCTGGGACCTGATTTAGCCATCCCTTACCCGCTCCAACGCCGACCAAACCTCCGCTGGCTGTAGCGCAAAGTGCTCTAGTTTGCTGGAATCCTGATGTATCGGCATAGTCCCAAACATGTCCCCAAGTTGCAAATCGGGCTGCAACATATGCCTTAAACTTCAATACCATCAATCCACCGACAAACGCTACGCCGACAACTACTATTAGTTTCGTAAAATCTCCGGTTCTAAGAAATGATATAATTAGGAAACTTACAAAAAATATTATTGCTGTTCCGAAGTCATTCATTAAGGCAAGACAAACAAAGCAAAATCCGGAAAACGCCATAAACCTGAAGTTGTCTTTTTTGTTAACAAGATAATTCAGACTTCCTGCACCAATCCAAATATACGCCAGTTTAACAATTTCAGATGGCTGAATAGAGAATCCGCCTAAGGAAATCCAGTTTCGTGCTCCATGGCTAACCTCAGCAAAACCTAAGTTTATTAAAAGGAATAGCGCTGAAACACCCATTAAATATGGCTTAAATTTTTTGACCCTGGATAAATCTCTTAGATATATACACATTACAAAGAAAAGGCCAAAGCCTAGAGCTATTGCGATGAATTGTTTGAAAACAGATCCAGGGTATTTTGTTGCCGTCACCGCAAGGCTCAATGTCGACAAAAAGAATGCGATAAACTCCATTTCAAAGGCCTTTCTCTTAAGCCCCTTCATGAATATAACATATGCCCACACCATGGCTATCATGCCACCAAAAGCTACCACTATATTAGGCTGAAAACGGTCCGCCAGCGCGATTTTCAGCTGCATCAATGTCATAACTTGAAAAATAGTAAGAGCGATCAGTATACTCCATGGTGAAGAAAACATCGTATCTTCCATACGCATTTCTCTATTGTTATTTTTCTCCTCAAGGCTTATCGGAAAGAGTGTGCAATTCCTCGTGCCAAGTTTCAATTCATCTCCGAAGTTTACTTTCGCAGGTCGATTTGGCAAAACTGTCCTGCCGTTAATCTCAGCCCCATTGGTTGAGCCAAAATCCATGTAGGTCCACTCGCCCTCATTATCTCTGCACAAAGTACCATGGGTTCTTGAAACACCTAGATCATCCACACTTATATCGCTCGCCTTACCACGGCCCACTATGTTCTCCCAGTGAGTAATCGGCAGGTTAACACCATCTTCATTCTCATGCCTGCCTTCGATGTGAAAGTATGCCCAAACCTCGCTAGGATTCTTGCTGAACAAAAGGCTCAAAAAGCAGCGAATCAGTATGTATGCAGCTAAAAAAATAAAAATCCAACGTGCAAAAGCCGTGAAAAGTATACCTTCCTTATCCTGCAATTCCCATATATCGTAGAGGTTGCTACTCCACTGTTTATACAATTCTACAATGCTATCGAAAAATTGAGACAAAACGCTCCCCTTCTAAAAACTGATCGATTTGAACCAAATCCGTCAGCCAAAAATAAACCATCTATTTTCATGAAAATTATATCAAAATACCCGATTATTTGCAATCATATTTTACATTTTTTTACATTCCACCATCCACTCTGATGACCTGTCCTGTGACATATGAACTTCGTTCTGACAACAAAAATGCGACAACTTCTGCGACTTCTTCTGGCTTTCCGATCCGCTCAAGTGATAGGTCCTCAACGAAAGAGTTTAGTGCCTCCTCTGATAATTCAGCATTCATTTCAGTTTCAATAAGCCCCGGCGCAACACAATTCACCCTGATATTTGAAGGTCCAAGTTCCTTGGAAAGTCCCTTGCACATCGCCTCAACCGCACCCTTGCTAGCTGAATAACCAACCTCACATGAAGCCCCAACCTGACCCCATATCGAAGACAACAAAACAATTGCTCCGTTTTTCTCGCTTATCATATGTGGCATAATTTCCCAAATAGCATTTGCACTGCCAGTCACATTTACTTCCATTAGATCTTTCCAGTGGTCGCCTTTCGACAAGTCGAAAGGCTCAATTTGACTGATGCCCGCTGCAAGCACAGCACAGTCAAACCCCCTGACTCCAAGAAGCCTTGCACCCTCAGCAACGGCTCCTTCCACCGATTCGGCGTCGCGAACATCCGCTCGAAGCGCGCAAACACTCGGCGTGCCCGATTCACCACAGCCGGCATGCGTGCGAAACACATCTGAATCTCCACAGCGAACATCAGCCTGAAGCGCCCCATCATCCGCCACATCCGAATCGCCGCAGCGGTCATCCCCGCGAAGCATACTGACGCTCTGCGCACAAGCTCCGCCCAGTTCTTCAATAAGTTTTTTAGCCGCTTCCTCGTTTTTATTATACGTAAACGCGACCTTATATCCTTGATCTGCAAGCAACTTAACGCAAGCTCTGCCTATGCCGCCGCTTCCACCCGTGATGAATACGGATTTTGAAGATTTATTTATACTCATATTTATCTCTTCCCTATAAATTCACTCTATTTTATGCCAAAGACATTTATCATCGCCTTAATTGTATCCTGACCGTCATAGCAGGTTTCAATCAAATATGTTGAATCATTTTTATATTCATTGAGGCCACGATAGTAAAATGATTTCTTGCTATCCTCGACTATGAATGGGATTATATTGTTTTTCAGGCACTCTTTAAAAGCAACCAGCCTACCAACACGGCCATTTCCATCTTGAAACGGATGGACTCTTTCAAAATTAAAGTGAAATTCTACTATATCTTCAAAAGAGATATCTGTTTTGTTCCCATATGCCTCTAAAAGTCTCTTCATATCCTCATTAACATCTTCAGGAGATGAAGTTTCAATGCCCCCAACCATGTTTGGCATCGTCTTATACTCTCCAACTTTAAACCAAGATAGTTTTTCGTCGCTTGTACCACTTTTCAGCAAATAGTGTATGTACTTTATAATATCTTCGGTTAATTCTTCCTCTGCGACATCAATGCAATAGTCAAAGGCCCTGAAGTGGTTAACTGCTTCAATTACGTCATCAACATCTATATTTTCACCGCTTTGCAAGGAGTTTGTCTCAAAAATGCTTCGTGTCTGTTTCTCGCTTAGTGAACTGCCCTCAATATGGTTCGAATTATATGCCATGCAAATTTGGAGTTCATGGTACAGACCACCTGATATTTTGTGGTCCTTCTCTTCTCTTAGCCTTTTTAGGATAGGATTATATGTTATGTTTGAATTTTTCATTTTTAAATTCTCCAAAATATAAAACTCAGCTCAGTGATTCTTATCATAAATCTCATAAATTCCGATGCAAACGCACATTTTTTGATTGCTCAACGTTCTCCTAACTAGCCTTGAACTTCTTCCATATATCTGTATAAAGGTCATCTCCTTCTGGCCCGAGATTTCGGAGTATCTCGCACCGCTTCAGTACATCATCGCTTGGAAACACTATTTTGTTCTCCTTGATTATGCCCTTGCCACCATAGGCCTGCTCGTCAAAATTCTTCACCAGTTCATCTATGTTGTCGTACACAAATTTGTTCGGTATCGTGTATGTCAGATAATTGAAGTTTGTGATTGCGGCTTTTTTTGAAAGCATGAAATTAATCCATTTATTTGCATTTTCTTTATTCTTCCCCTTGGCTGTGATTGCCCAGGCGTCAATAAATTCCTCCGAGCCTTCCTTAGGCACCACAAACTCAACATCCTTTTTTTCTACCTTGCTATATAAATATTCGCCGTTCCAAACCACCGCAAGATCAGCCGATTCGCCTATTATCAAATCCCTTGCCGAATCATTCACATATTTATACACATAAGGCTTCTGCTCTTTGAGATCATACTGAGCGGCCAAAAGCTGATGAACATCGACGGTATTAATTGAATAGTCATTCTTTTTTAGGCCTATTCCAATCGTATCCCTCATAGAATCAGGCATCACGATTTTGCCACGATATTTTTTCTTCCACAAATCATTCCAGCTATCTATCTTTTCGCCCTTGCCTATGGTCTTCCTGTTATACATAATCCCCATAGTTCCCCAGGTGTGTGGGACAGAAAATTTTCCGCCAGGGTCATAACTTTCAGCTTTTTCCATGTAATTCGGCAAAATATTTTTTAGGTTTGGGATGAGGGTCTTGTCAAGTTCAGCAAGATACCCTTCTTCTCTTAACTTTTCTATCATGTAGTCAGATGCACAGATTACATCGTAATCAGCACCATTATTTTTTATTACGGGATAAAGCTCCTCGTTGGTGTCAAATGTGCTGTAAACAACCTTTATGCCAGTTTCCTTTTCGAAGTCACGAATCAAGAGGGGATCTATGTAATCACCGAAGCAGTACACTGAAACCGTCTCCCCTGTTTTGTTGCCACATCCAGTCAAAAGCAAGGACATCCCCATACAAACAAAACAGATGAGTCCGAATTCTACTATTTTTGAAAATTTCTTCAAATTACAACACCTCCCTCTGCATCATCATTGCTTTGCGATTCGTTATAAGGTTGCTCGCCAAAAGCACTACGAGTACCACTACAAAAATAATCGTGGACAGGGCAAAGAGCGTCGGCTTTATGCCAACCTTCGCCTGGCTGTAAATCAGAGTTGAAATTGTGTTTATACCTGCCCCTCTCGTGAAGTGGGTTACAACAAAATCGTCAACAGACATCGTAAATGCCAGCAAAAATCCACTGATAATCCCCGGTAAAACGTCTGGAAGAACCACCTTCACAAAAGCATAAATCGGTGTCGCCCCAAGGTCTAGTGCAGCCTCATAGTTCATCCTCGCCGTCTGCTTGAGTTTCGGCATTACTGACAAAATTACGTACGGCAAGCTAAAAGTAATGTGCGACAACAAAACAGTTCCGCGGCTTAAGCTAATTCCAAAAATTAGGTATGTGATCATCAGTGAGATTCCTATAACTATATCCGCGTTGAGAAGTGGTATATTGTTGAATGTCATAATCGCCGTACGAGTTGATTTCCTCATACCTGCAACTCCAATAGCTCCCAAAGTTCCTATAATTGTTGCAATAAATGCCGAGGCAAGTGCAATGAAGAATGTATTCCATATCGCCTCTATTATCATAGGGTCGGCTGCCATTCTTTTGTACCAGTCAAGGGAAAAACCAAGCCAGACTGCCATTGACCTGCTGCGGTTAAACGACAGGACAATAAGTGTTATTATCGGTGCATAGAGAAAAACAACTATTATCAATAGATAAAGATATGCTGCGGTTTTTTTGATACCTTGGATCATATAAAACTGCCCTCCTTATCCTTATCGACCCTAGACAGGAACATCATAGATACGACTATAAAAAACATCATCACAAGAGAAAGCCCTGCGCCTAAATTCCAGTTAGCCGATGTTGTAAATTCTTGTTCAATTATATTCCCGATCAAGCTTATTTTGCCGCCACCGAGCATGTTTGAAATTACAAATGTGGTTAGTGATGGCACAAAAACCATAGTCACCCCACTAGCAATTCCCGGTTTACATAGAGGTAATATTACCTTGAAATTAGCCGTAAACCAAGATGCACCAAGATCATAAGCAGCCTCTATTATCTGATCATCTATCTTAATCAGTGTGTTGTAAATCGGCAATATCATAAATGGCAGAAAGTCATACACCATACCTAGGATTACAGCAGCAGGGGTATTTATAATTTCAAGTGGCGGAAGTCCTGCACTCACTAGCAAGCTATTGATGATGCCGCCCTTTTCCAATATTACCTGCCATGCCATAGTCCTAAGAAGAAAATTCATCCACATAGGCAAAATGAATATAAATACGATGAAGCCCTTCTCTCCGAGTTTGGTCGATTTTAGTATGAGTGCTATTGGATATGCTAAAACAAAACAGATGAATGTGCTCACAGTAGCAAGTGCCAATGCAAGCCATAGTGCACCGGCATGTTCAGCTCTCCCAATCGCCACAATGTTGTTTATTGTCCAGTTCCCATCCCTTGTAGTGAAGCCATAATAGCAAATTGCTAGAAGTGGAATTATAGTACCTATCAAAATCCACAAAATGAATGGAGCTGACAAAATCGATTGTTTTCTAAGTATCAATTTCCATCGCCTCCTCTTCAATTGATTGTGGTTTATGCATTATCTGTATGTTTGACGGAGTGACATCTATGGAAACCATAGAACCAACTTCATAGTTAGTAGTGTTTTGTGCAAGCCATGTGAAGCCTCCAGCCTCAATTTCCATCTCATAGTGTACGCCTATGAAAACATTATGAACAACCTCGCCGTCAAGCCTTCCTGAGCCAGGCTCTCCAATTATTATATCTTCTGGTCTTATCACAACGTCAACAGGTTTTTTCCTGCCAAATCCCTCGTCTATGCACGGCCAGTTTTCACCGCAAATCATGACAATTCGATCTTCCTGCATCACGCCGTCTATTATATTGCTGTCGCCTATAAAGTCTGCAACAAATGCGTTTTCAGGCTCGTTGTAGATTTCTTCTGGTGTGCCCATCTGCTGGATGTGTCCCATGTTCATGACTACGACTTTGTTGCTCATCGTCAAGGCCTCTTCCTGGTCATGAGTTACATAAATAAACGTTATTCCAAGTTCGTTATTAAGCCTAATCAGCTCGTATTGCATGTCTTGACGCAGTTTAAGATCAAGTGCACCCAGAGGCTCATCAAGAAGCAAAACCTTCGGCTCGTTTACTATCGCCCTTGCCATTGCAATCCTCTGCTGTTGACCACCCGATAGGCTCTGTATGCTTCGAGTCTCGTAACCATCGAGGTTCACCAGTTTCAAGGCATATTTAATTTTATCCCTTATGTATTGATCGCTCTTTCCGCTGATTTTCAAGCCAAAGGCGATATTATCCTGAATATTCATGTGCGGAAATAGTGCATATTTTTGGAATACAGTGTTGATTTCCCTCTTGTTTGGCGGAACATTTGTTATGTCTTTGCCGCTGAAAATAACACGCCCACTGTCCGGGGTCTCAAATCCACCTACGATTCTCAAAATAGTGGTCTTGCCGCAGCCCGACGGTCCCAAAAGTGTAATAAACTCCTTTTCACTCACATCAAGGCTGAAGTCACTTAGGACCTCCGTCTCGCCAAAGGATTTATATATGTTTTTTAACTGAATAATAGGTGTATATGCCATCCATTTCCCCTCATTCTATTAGTATTATCCATTATTTTGGTACTGATATTATACCAAATTGCCTGATTATCCTCAATAAAGGTTTGTTGCAAAACCGTGTCAAGTTTTTGTGGAGTTTTTGGTTGACATCTCAATGGTAGAAAATTATAGTCATTTGAGATATCATAGAAATTTTTTAAAAAAAAGAAGTAGATTAATTCCACTTCTTTAATAGTTAATATTTTACTGTCTATAATATTCCAAGCAGTGTGAGGGTATATGAGTCGTAAATATCTCTTTCGTGTTATTTCACTTAAACAAGTCAGAGTGTGAGCCTGTTCTTACTAGAGATAATACTAAAACCTCTTCTATTTTTTCATATATCAACAAAAAATCGGGTTCTATATGACATTCTCGAGTCCCCTCGTATTTTCCAGACAATGAATGATCTCTATATCTTTCATCAAGAGTTTCATCTTTGGCAATTTTCTCAACAATATCAAACAGCTTTTCAATGTCTTTCCCTTGTTTTTTAGCCTGCTTTAGGTCCTTTTTAAATCTCTTTGTAAACTTTATTTTATACTTCAAGAGCTTCCCTCAAGTCATCCATACTATCATAAGCTGTAACATTCTTATCTTTAGCTATCACTCTTCCTTCTTCTATAGCTTTTATGGTTTCATCACTTGGAATATCAAGTTTTAAACCAAATGGAATTCCACTTTCTCTAATGCTTGCCCTTAAAAACATATTAATGGCGGTAGTCATATTTAAACCTAAACTAGAATAGATTTTTTCTGCTGCTTCTTTTATTTCTTTATCTGTCCTTATATTCAAATTTGTTGTAGCCATTTCATCATCTCCTTTAGGATAATTATATAAGTTTATTCGTGCAATGTCAATACATTGTCATTATTAAGTGATTTTAAATTTTATACATCTTTTTGTATCAACGCTATAGTCTCCACATGTGAGGTTCTTGTAAAATGTATCCAATGGTTGATTCTTTGAATCTTATGCAAAATAATCGCATACCCGCTGCAAAGTTATTTAACAATAGATTGTGGCTAGAAAAAAAGTTTTTAAATTCTGGTTGCTGTCACGGTTGCTGTCAATTTTCATTTTTAGAAAACAAAAACGGCTGTAACCAAGTGATTGCAACCGTTTTATTTTTTATTGTTGGAGCGGATGATGGGAATCGAACCCACAACCTAGCCTTGGGAAGGCCATATTTTACCACTAAACTACATCCGCAAGATGCTCATCAAGAGCCTCTTTATGTTTGATATTTTACAACAAAATATCTCTATGTGCAAGGTGCCATAAGCCATATCCGTAAATGTAATATCTTAGTTGTCAAGACATATCCATAAACGCTATATCCAACGGAGTAAAAACGACTTCCAGTCTAGTTCCGGCCCGCATCTCTTCGGCTTTTACTTGCCCATAATCTTAACCATATTAATCTTTTCTCCAAGGTTTGAGAACTTTTCCTCATACTCAGTCATTATATTGTTATGAGCATACTCCGAATTGTGAAGATCCCTGGTTAACTCACTTATTCCTAGCCCCGCAATTTCGATTTCCTCAAGTGCAGATTCAAAAAGTCCATCATTATCCGTTTTAAACTGAATGAAACCCTCTTCACCTACCAATCGCGAATAGGCGATTAACTTCTTGTGATGTGTTAGACGCCTCTTGGCATGTCGCTTCTTGGGCCATGGATCACTAAAATTGAGATATATCCCAGCGAGTTCATTCTTTGCCCACATATCCTCGGGTGAGTCTACGTACCCTATATAAAATCGCAAATTGCCGATATCCATTGAATCCGTTAACTTTAAAGCCTTATGTGCCACGCTAGGCTGTCCTTCAACAGCCACAAAATAATCTCCTGGATTTTGTTTAGCCATTTCTGTTATGAAGCGTCCCTTACCGCAGCCTATTTCAACGTACAACCTAGAGTTTTCAGCTGTTTTGTTGCCGAAAAAATCTTCAAGCCAGTGCCCTGGCCTAATATTCTCTTTTTTTATGAGGATATCGTCATAATCGAGAAGCTTTTCTTCAAGATTCTTGGTCTTTCTCTGTCTCATCACTCACCATTTACGCATCAAATATATTCTTGTGTTTGTCCAAAAGTTTTTTTAGTGGCAATCCAAGTCCATAGCAAGCAAGAGCCTGTCCGCCTGCAACCCAGAGCATGCACAAAATAAGTGACGCATCAACACCATAGTAATATTTTAGCATTATGCCTACAACGACTGCATTTACAATAACTGGTGGCAGTGGAGCAAGCCACATATTATGCCTAAGTTTGTATGTACCGATTGCTGAAATAAGTGAAGCCAAGCTGCCAAAGATTACATCAACCACTCCTACCGGGCTCAAAAGATTTGCAATTAGGCAACCAATGAAAAGTCCTGGTATAGCAACGGGGGTAAAAACAGGCAATATCGTAAGTGCCTCGGAGAATCTGAGCTGCATCATGCCATAGCTCAGAGGTGCGATAACAATTGTAATAACGGCGTATATTGCAGCTATAATTGCTGCGATAGCTATTTTTTTAGTTGAAAATTTCATAAAAGCCCTTTCTAATGTTTTAATATATTTATTAAATCCTTGTTTTAATAATCTTGAATTCTATTTTGTTAAAATGTTTTCTGCAACAACCATCGCAAAGAAAGTTGCTGAAATTGCGAATGCAACATAGTCCTTCTTCTCATAGACCATTGCGTGCAAGCGCGTACGACCTTCTCCACCGCGGTAACATCTTGCCTCCATCGCCATTGCAAGATCCTGTGCGATTTGGAATGCGCTCACAAAAAGCGGTACAAGGATTGGAATCAGCGCCTTGCCTCGCTGCAAAATATTGCCACTCTCAAAGTCTGCACCCCTTGCCTGTTGAGCCTTCATTATTTTGTCGGTTTCGTCGATTAAAGTCGGAATGAATCTCAGCGCAATCGACATCATCATTGCAATCTCATGCGTTGGCACACCGATTCTCTTGGTTGGATGTATCAGTGCCTCAATTCCGTCTGTTAGCTTAATCGGCGTTGTCGTAAAGGTCAAGAGCGATGAGCCGATTATGAGCATCATTAGTCTTATTCCCATAAAGAACGCCTTATAAATGCCCTCTTTTGTCAGTTCAAGGAATCCTAATTTAAAGATTATCTCTCCCGGATACATGAACATGTTCAAAAGGAATGTGAAAATCAATATGAAAAATATTGGCTTCATACCACGAAGAATAAAACGCAGTGGCACCTTTGAAAGTGATATCATCAGAATCAGCGGCACAGCAGAGATTGCAAATCCCAGGAAGCCTCGAACAACAAAAAGCTGTATTATGAAGGCAAGTGTTAGGATTATTTTCGTACGCGGGTCAAGCTCGTGAATCACTGATTTTGACGGATAAAATTGTCCAAGTGTAATGTCCCTAATCACGGCTTACACCCCCTGTCAAATAGCCGAAGAGTGCTTCCTCAACATCGTCAATTCTAACCGCGTCAGATTCTATGTGAATCCCCCTGTCATCGAGTTTATCGAACAAAACAGCTGACGGCGTCGTGCTCAATCCGATATTCCTGAGCATTTCTCGCTTTTTAAAGATTTCGTCAGGTGTATCGAATGCAACAACGCTGCCTCTATCCATGACAAGAACCTTGTCTGACATATTTGCAACATCTCTCATATTATGCGATACAAAAATTATTATGCCTGTTGATTCTTTGTGAATTTTCCTGATCATATTCAGGACTTCCATATGTGCATGGGGATCGAGACCCGATGTAGGCTCATCCAAAATTAGAACCTCTGGATTCATCGCTATCACGCCCGCAATAGCAACTCTTCTCTTTTGTCCTCCCGAAAGTTCAAATGGAGATCTGCCCGCAATTTCATCGTAGGATAGACCGACCATTTCAAGAGATTTTCGAACAGTCTTTTCAATCTCCTCATCGGACATTCCAAGATTTTTCGGTCCGAACGCAACGTCTTTTGCTACTGTTTCTTCAAACAGCTGATATTCAGGATACTGAAAGACAAGACCAACACGCTTTCTTATCTCGGTCATCTTAACCTTCTCATCAGTTATGTCAATATCGCCTATTATAATCTGACCGCTGTCAGGCTTTAGGAGTCCGTTAAGATGCTGGAGCATAGTAGATTTCCCAGAGCCGGTATGACCGATTACCCCGAGAATCTCTCCATCATGAATAGAAAAGCTCACATCCTTTAGAGCGATTTTCGCATCCGGATTGCCCTTGTTATATGTATGAAAAATATTTTTTACCTGTACTGACATATGAAATCAACCAGTTCCTCTTCTGTAGTTACAAAATCAGGCACTTCTATGCCTCTTCTCCTAAGCCTCTTAGCCATGTCGACGGCCATCGGAAGTTCCATGTTTGCATTTTTTAGTGTTTCTTCTTGTTTAAATACGACCGACGGTCTACCATCAAGCAGTATCTTTCCCTCATTCATAATTATTACTCGATCCGCTTCAGCAGCTTCTTCCATGAAATGTGTTATCAAAATTATTGTAATGCCTTCCTTGCTTAGTTCCTTGATAATTTTCATCACATCGTTTCTGCCCTGTGGATCAAGCATCGCCGTTGGCTCATCAAAGATAATACAGTCAGGTTTCATCGCCAAAACACCTGCGATTGCAATCCTCTGCTTCTGCCCCCCTGATAAATGATGCGGCGCGTCATGAAGGAATTTACTCATACCCACTGCGGCAATTGAATCGTCTACTCGCTCCCTTATCTCATGTGGTGCAATTCCAAGGTTTTCAGGGCCGAATGCGATATCGTCCTCAACTATGCTCGAAACAAGCTGATTATCAGGGTTTTGGAAAACCATACCAGCTGTCTGTCTGATCTGCCAAACTAGTTCGTCATCTCTTGTATCTAGTCCTGCGATCAGTATTCTACCTGAGCTTGGAATCAAAAGCCCATTTAGATTTTTCGCTAGAGTTGATTTGCCGGATCCATTTTTCCCAATAATTGCCGTAAACGTACCCTTCTCTATAGCAAAAGAAACATTATCTATGGCTTTCTTCAATTCCTGATGTTCTTCTTCGTTTGCAGCGTATTCAAATATTAAATTTTCAATTTCTACAATATTACTCATGTTTACATTATAGTCCTCAAGCCGTAGTTTTACAATATGCACAATATGCACTGCACAAAATAGAATATCTTGTAAATTAAACTAGCATCAAAATGCCGCCCGATTTAGAAAACCTAGGCGGCATTCACATTTGTTTTCAGGTCAATCAACGACCGTTATATTAGCTAACTATGCAGCTGGCTCGTCTTTTTCAGCCTTTTTAACTGCTGGTGCTTTCTTTACAGGAGGTTTCCTCATATTAACGATTGCGTAAGTAGGGCAAACCTTTGCACATGCTCCACAGTTTTTACACTTTTCAGGATCGATAAATGCAAGATTGTCTTCAACGTGAACTGCATCAAATTTACATGCTTTTTCGCACATCTTACATCCTATGCATCCGTTAGAGCATACCTTCCTTACCTGAGCACCTGCTGCAATTGAGCGGCACTGTACTACTACTTTGTTCTTTTCAGTTGAAATTCTGATAACTGAGTTAGGACATGCCTTAGCACACATTCCGCAAGCAACACATGCTTCTCTGTCAACCTGTGCTACTCCGTCGATAACTTTGATAGCGTCGAATTCACATACTCTTTCGCAGTCACCAAGACCTATGCAACCGTAAGGACAAGCTGATACTCCGCCAAAGAACTGTTTTGCAGCAGAACATGTCTGAATACCGCTGTATTCCATAATCTTCTTTGTTGCTTCATTGGTACCATAGCACTGAACTACAGCAACATCCCTATCTCCACCGCCTGCTTCAACACCAAGTATTTCAGCAAGTTTAGCAGCCACATCAGGACCACCTACAGGACATTTCGAGCAACTTACACTCCTATCTTCTGCCATTGCATTAGCATAGTCATCACATCCTGCATATCCACATGCTCCACAGTTTGCACCTGGAAGTTCTGCACGAAGAGTTGCAAATGTTTCATCTACAGGAACAAAGAAAACTTTTGATGCAATCGTTAGCATCGCTGCCGCAACAAGACCAATGGCAACGACAATTAAAATCGGTGTTAACATTATCGTGCCTCCTTATTGGAACAATCCGCTGAATCCCATGAAGCCCATGGAAAGCATTGCTGCTGTTATCAGCGTAATCGGAACACCCTTGAATGCCTCAGGTACGCCATCAGAGTTTTCAAGTTTCTGTCTTACACCTGCAAATAGAACCATTGCAAGAAGGAAACCTAGTCCTGCACCTGCTGCATTGAATAGGGCATCTATATAGTTATATCCTGCATCGATGTTTGAAATACAAACACCTAGTACAGCACAGTTTGTTGTGATCAAAGGCAAGTATACGCCAAGTGCTTTGTGAAGTGATGGCATAAATTTCTTAAGCATCATTTCTACCAGCTGAACAAGTGCTGCGATAATTAAAATGAATACTACTGTCTGTAAGTATCCTATATCAAATTGATTCAAAACTTGCATAATTGGCCAAGTGGCTGCTGTTGCAAGTACCATTACAAATATTACGGCAATTCCCATGCCTGATGCTGAATCCAACTTCTTAGAAACTCCGAGGAATGGACATATACCAAGGAACTGAGCTAATACGTAGTTATTAACCAGAACCATACTCATTACTATGGTGATTTTTTCTCCCATTTTAGCCCTCCTTAACTTCTACTTTAGCATTAACTTCAGGCTTAGCTTCTCTTTCCTGTGGATTTGGAGCTTCAACCTTTGCAGGTTCAGCCTTTGCAGCCTCAGCTTTTGCAGCTTTAGCAGCTTCAGCCTTTTTAGCCTTTTCTGCAGTTCTTCTCTCAGCTTCAGTAGTTCTGAAACCTGAGCATCCGAATTCTCTTACTAACTTAGATTTATCTTTAGTAATAACATAAACGCCTGCAATCAAGAGTGCAAATACGAAGAATCCACCAGGAGCAAGATTGAAGATTCCCATCTGCTCAATGTGTCCTCCAAGAATGTTAAATCCGAGAAGGCTTCCAGCTCCGAAAAACTCTCTAACTGCGCCCATGCAACCTAGTGCAAGTGTAAATCCAAGGCCCATTCCGATACCATCAAGGGCTGAATCGAGCACATTATTTTTGCTTGCGAACATCTCAGCTCTTCCAAGTATGATGCAGTTTACTACAATAAGTGGAATAAATAAGCCCAGAGATGAGTATAGTGCAGGCACAAAAGCCTGTAAAAGCATCTGAACAACTGTTACAAATCCTGCAATTACTACAATGTAGCAAGGGATTCTAACCTTATCTGGAATAATATTTCTCAATAGTGATATTACAATGTTCGAACAAATGAGTACAGCCATAGCTGAAACTCCCATTCCTAGACCGTTAAACACAGAGCTTGTTGTTGCGAGTGTAGGACATGTACCAAGGAGAAGCACCAATACAGGGTTTTCCTTAATAATACCTTTGGTCAGGATCGCCAATTTATTATCTTTCATTATTTGACACCTCCCACCTTCTTAAACTGTTCAAGTGCAGCAAATACACCGTGGTGAACACCATTTGAAGAAATAGTAGCACCAGTTACTGCGTTGATACTTGTATCTTTCTTAATATCCTGATCCATAAGCTCAGCCTTACCTTTGTACTGCTTTAAATGCTTAGGATCGTGAGCCTTGGTTCCAAGGCCTGGAGTATCTGCGTGGTCAACAACCTTTACGCCTGTAATTGCACCGTTCTTATCGATTCCAACCATCTCGGTCAATAGTCCACCAAAAGATTTGGTCTTAACGGTTACTACAATACCTTCCTTGTTATCTGCTACAAAACAGTCTTCTACGAAAACTTTATCTTTCTCAAGTACAACAAGGTCGCCATCGAATTCAGTGAATTTATCTGCAGCAGGAAGAAGTTCTGTTCTAGTCTTATCTGCTGTCTTCTTAGCATTGTCATCAATTATAGGCTTTGCCACACCGTATGTTGCAGCAAGAGCAGTTGTGATTACAAGACAGATCGCTACCAGAACAACAATTGGAGCAACGTATTCTTTGAAAGTGTTATTATTTTTCATTTTTCTTTACACCTCCTACAACGTTTCTCTTGATGAAGAAATTATCAATAAGCGGAGTCATTATGTTCATAAGCAAGATAGAGAATGAAACGCCTTCAGGATATGCACCCCAAAGTCTAATAGCCATAGTTATGATTCCGCATCCTATACCAAACACAATCTTGCCCTTTGGAAGGATTGGAGATGTTACATAGTCAGTTGCCATGAAGAATGCACCAAGCATAACACCACCTGCACATACGTGGAAGATAGCCATGTTAAGTGCGTTTCCGTCTCCCTTAATTCCGTAATAAATAAGTGCAAACACGAATACAGTTCCGATAAATGCAACTGGAGTATGAGGAAGAATTATCTTCTTAACGATTAGGAAGATTCCGCCTATGAGCAATGCGATAGCACTAACCTCACCTAGAGATCCTCCGATGAATCCAAGGAACATTTCCATGTTGGATGGGAGATCCTTAGCGGAACCTTCAGCCAAAATTCCAAGTGGAGTTGCTCCTGTAGTTGCGTCGGCAGCTTTTACCGTAACAGGTAGAGGCCAGCTTGTCATCTGCGTAGCAAAAGAAACAAATAATACAATTCTAGCAACTATTGCAGGGTTTGCTACGTTCTTACCAAGTCCACCGTAAAGTTGTTTAACTATTACGATTGCAACAAAACAGCCAATTACTGCCATCCATACAGGTAGGCTTGAAGGCACGTTGAAGGCAATAAGCACGCCCGTAACCGCAGCGGATAAGTCATGCACCGTCTGTCTTTTGTGCGCCAAATAGTTATATCCATATTCGAATCCCACAGAAGCAATCACACAGACTGCTGTCAAAAGGATTACTCTCCATCCAAATACGTAGGTGCTTACGAGGAATGAAGGAACAAGGGCTAATAAAACATAAGCCATTGTTTTGGTCGTATCAAGTGTCGTCACAAGGTGAGGAGCGGATGCGACCGTCAAATTGTTATATGCTTGTCTTTCCATTTATAATCCGGCCTCCTTTACCACACCCTTACCGAGTTTATTCATAAATCCAAGAGGTCTTCTTGCTGGACATACGAACGAGCAGCTGCCGCATTCCATACACTGCATAACCTCAAGTTCCTGCAATTTCTCTGCATTCCTTGCCTCATATGCGTCAGCAAGTGCTGTCGGAATTAGGCCGAATGGACAGGCAGTATGACATCTGCCGCAGTTGATACATGCAGTTTCTTCAGGGATGACTGCTTTGTTCTTTGAAAATGCAAGGATAGCGTTGTTATTCTTAACTATAGGCATTTGATCGGAGAAAATTGCTCTTCCCATCATAGGTCCACCCATAAGAATCTTTTTAGGAGGATTCTTGTATCCGCCACAGAATTCCATAATGTCAGCTATGATAGTTCCAATTGGAGCAATAACGTTCTTTGGAGTTGTTACCGCATCGCCATCGATTGTCATTCTCTTCTTAACGAGCGGAATTCCATTCCTAAAATACTGTCCTACAAACGCTATAGATGTAACGTTCGACAAAATAACGCCGAGTGCTGCCGGAAGTACTCCTGCTGCCATGTGCTTACCTGTAATTTCGTAAATCATTACACGCTCAGCACCCTTTGGATATCTAGCAGGAAGAGGGAAAGTCTTGATGTTGTCATGACCCTGTGCCTTTAACATCTCATCAAGTTTTGCGATTGCATCTGGCTTATTGTCCTCAATTCCGATAAATCCCTTGTCTAGGTTTAGATACTTCATTACAAGCACCATGCCGTCAATGATATCCTGAGTATCTTCTAGCATTAACCTATGGTCGGATGTTATGAATGGTTCACACTCTGCCGCATTTACGATCAGCGTATCAACCTCATCAATATTCTTAGGATTAAACTTGATGTGAGTAGGGAATGATGCCCCTCCTAGACCAACCAGACCACTTTCCTTAATTGCTTGCACAAAACCAGCCAAATCAGAAACCCTTGGTACCTCGATGTCCTCAGACAATTCCTGTTTTTTGTCCGTTTCTATAACAACTAAGGTATCGTTGCCACCAACAGCAGATCTCTGAGTCTCAATATCCTTAACCGTCCCGGATACGCTCGAATGAATTGGAGCACTGACGAAAGCATCAGTATCACCTATCTTCTGACCCACTTTAACTGTATCGCCTTTAGCAACAAGGGGTTTACATGGTGCACCGATATGCTGAGACATTGAAATTTTAACAATGTCAGGGATTGGCATCACTTCAGTTTCGCACTTTGCTGTGTTCTTGAAGTGCCCTGCATCGATGCTGTGCAAATGCTTTGCATTTGAACTCATTTCTGTAACCTTCCTTTCATATTATTTAACAAAATCATACATAGCACATTATACACCAGATTAGCACAAAAATCATTATTTTTTAGAAACTCTGTTAAAATTTAGAAAAGTAGGGTATAATTAGAGGCATAATTGAGCAATATTTAGATAAAATATCGAAAGAAGGTACCAAAATGTCAAATCTTCCACATAGGCATACTCGTAAAACTGAAGAGTTGATGGATATAATGCCAGATCCGAAAATATTTGAAATGTCAACGGATCTTTTTTCGATACTTTCAGACGTAAGTCGCGTTAGGATTCTCTGGCTTCTCTGTCACACTGAAGACTGTGTAGCAAATATTGCTGATGCAGTTGATATGTCTTCTCCTGCCGTCTCACATCATCTAAAACTTCTTAAAAGTGCAAATATTTTGAAGTACACAAAAAAAGGCAAGGAAGTTTATTACACCCTTGCTGATAACGAGAAGGCAAACGAGGTCCACAAAATAATCGACACTGTCTTTCATATGGACTGCTTTACAGACCTTATTCCATAGATTCATTTCCCATAAATTTTTCTCTAATTTTTTGTCCCGTCTTTGTGCCGGCAAGACCACCCAGCCCTGTTTCTCTGAATTCAGGTTCCAATGCGTCACCGACTTCTTTTGTTGCCTGAACAACTTCCTCAAATGGAACTATCGATTGCATGCCTGCCAATGCAAGATCGGCCGAAGTTATCGCGTTCACAACTCCCGAAGAGTTCCTGAAGGTGCATGGATACTGTACCAGTCCAGCAATAGGATCGCAGATTAATCCCATCACATTCACAAAACAGATGCTCGCCGCAGTTAATGCCTCCGATGCGCTTCCGCCCCTCATTGCAACTAGTGCCGCTGAAGCCATCGCCGCTGCAGAACCACACTCTGCCTGACATCCTCCTTCAGCACCCGCAAAAGTTGAATATTTCACTATTATTTTTCCAATGGCAATAGCTGTTAGAAGACCATCTTCAAGTGTCTTCTGGTCGAATCCGTACTTTTCCTTCGCAGACATCATCGCTGCTGGAAGGATGCCTGAAGAACCTGCGGTAGGAGCCGCCACTATTTTTCCCATAGCACAGTTGATTTCGCTTGTCGAAAAAGCCATTGCCATCGCACGCATCATGAAACTGCCTGACATCGGCTCGCGGTCTCCATCATTCATGCTTGCCTTGTTTGCGGCCATTGCAAAACCGTCAATCATGTTGAATTTGCTCTCTGTTGCCCTTTCGAGATTAGCCATTGCGGATGACTCCATGACTTTAAGAGTTTCTTTAAGATATTCCCTTATATCAGACTCAGTTTTTTTACCCCTTGCAGTTGCAATCTCCTCTTCCATTACAAGGTCTGCAATTGTTTTGTTCTGTTCTTTACATACTTCAATTATTTCTTTTTCTGTATTCAGCATATTCTAAAAATCCTCGCATTCCTCACACTTCAACGTACTTGGCTGAAACAAACATTTGAGCTCCCATGATAGCACCCTTTACATAATCTGAAATTGGCTTCTCCACTTCAATCGTAAGTGTTACAATATCTGTAAGTGGATCTTTTACCGTATTGATACTCTCAATGCTATATCCATTCCCGCTCAAAATTCCGGCTACGTAAGCAATTATGCCTTTTTGCTCCTGATACTGCAAAAGAAGCGTCGGATAAATTCCTCTGAATTTTACATCCATTCCATTTATGTTGACAATTACCATTGTGCCACCACCAATTGAGGAGCCTATCACATATTCGTGGCTTCCGTCAGCATAATAAAACACTATTTTTACGCTATTTGGATGATATTCATCTCCAAGATCGACTTTTGAAAATTTGTATTTTATACCCTTGGCGTCCGCTAATTCAAAAGCGTTTTGAATGTTTGCATCGTCGGGTTTTAGGCCCAAAATTCCGCCAAGCAAAGCTCTATCGGTGCCATGTCCCTTGTAAGTATATGCGAATGAGCCGTGGAGCTGAAACTCAACCATCTCAAAATCATCCTTAGCTATATTTTTTGCCAGTTTTGCTATTCGGCACGCACCCGCAGTGTGTGAACTCGATGGGCCTACCATTATGGGCCCCAAAATTTCATATGCACTTAATTCCATATGACAAACTCCTTCTAATCCAATATCTATTTATAAACAAGTACAGTGTCTCTTTCGCGAAGTCCTACAATCTTCCTTCCGTCATTCTTCATCTGTACTAACATTTCAACGGCATTCTTCCCTATAGTTTCTCCTTTGGCAACGATGGGAACGCCCGGTGGATATGGGGATAGGCTTGAAGCAGCCCTTCTGCCAGCCGCTTTTTCAAGCGGAACTGATTCTATCTCAGATTTTGATAACTCGCGCCAATCAATATTTTGTGCCGGCAAAATACTCCCCCAAGGAACCTGACTCTCAGCCTTATGGTCTTCATCTTCCCCAAACAAAACAGACAGCCTTTGTTCGATTTCATCCAGTGTGACTTTATCACCACCTTCAAGCGCAAGCAATGCAGTTTGCGCCAAATAGGAAATCGCTTCACCTTCAAGATCTTTCTCAATCTCCGCCTGCTTCTCACGCTCCATGGCAGCGTCAATTCTTTCGTTCGAAATTTCCTGCATCGTACTAAGAAGTTTAAGATAATCGTTGCGGTCATTGCCGATTCCAGTCATGCACATGCAGATCGGACCATCGTATAGTTCAGTATATATATTGCGTTTCTCAAGTTCTTCCGCAAGTTCCTTGCCATTCAATCCAAGAAAAGTCGCGTCTAGGTTGATTTTTGTATCGTCAAGATGGCTGTCATCCATCATGAAAAGGAAACCCTTTATCCAAATAGCAGTTTTTTTGAAATCGTCAATTGCCGATCTCCATTCAGGAAACAACTCTCTGCCGTGTTTGTCAATTATGTCTGCACATAAATCCAGTGAAGCCATTAGCAGATATGAGGGCGATGTGCTTTGTATCAGTTCGAGTTTGGATGCCACTGATGCGATGTTCACATTCTCCCCATATATGTTCAAAAGAGCGCTTTGGGTAAATGAGCTCAGTGTTTTGTGAGTGCTAACAACCACGATGTCTGCCCCACCGTATTCTGCTGCTAGCTCTGGTTTAATAAATTTAAGATGCGCACCGTGGGCCTGATCAACGATGAGTGTGGCACCAAATTCATGTACAATCTTCGAAATCTCAGATATTTTGCTCGTTATGCCGTAGTAGTTCGGGCTCGCCAAAATAACCGCCTTCGCATCTGGATTCTCCTCAAAGGCTTTTCGGATTGACTCTGGTGCAATTTCACCTGGAATATCATACTCTCGATATTTTTCTGGATATACGTATATTGGGTTCATATCACCAAGTTCAAGAGCATTAAATACTGATTTGTGGCTATTTCTTGCAACTATTACCTTGCCTCCAAGGGGTACTGTCGCAAGCATTGATGCAATTAGCCCAGCACTTGAGCCATTGATTAAGAGAAAACTCTCCCTGCTATCATATATTTTTTTGAATTTGTCCATTGTCTCGCGGATGATACCCTCAGGCTCGAACAAATTATCAGCACCCTCAATTTCCGTAATATCGTATTGAGGATTTAAGATCTCTTCCTCACTGTAACCAAGTCTTTTGAAGATCTTACCATCCTTATGGCCCGGCATGTGAAAGGAAACCGATTCCCTGTTCCTATATGATTCTAAAAAATTCAATATCCCTCTGTTTTCGTTATTCATATTCCTCACAGTTCTCCACCTAAAGTTCAATATATTTGATGCGAAAGAAATTCCGTTAAAATTGCCAGTTATTTCTTATCCATTATACACTATTATTGTCTCTTTTTCTCTCTTATGCTAAAATTAAAATTAATGATTGTAAATCAAAAAATGAACTTATTCGCACAAAATATTTTTATCAGTTTATGGGGATGACACTCAAATGGAGGTGTCTTAATGGCAAAGAAAAAGAGAAGAAATACTAAGGGAAAAATAATTTCCGCGGCATGGAAACTTTTCTATGAGCATGGATATGAGGATACAACTGTTGATGATATAGTTGAAGAGTCACAGACATCCAAGGGCTCTTTCTATCACTATTTTAGTGGAAAAGACGAACTGCTCAGTTCACTCTCGTATTTATTCGACGAGAAATATGAGGAAATTTCTGATGACCTGCCAGTAGACCTTGCAGCGGCAGATATTTTGTTGTTTCTAAATCAAAAATTATTCTTTATGATAGAAAATGAAATTACGGTTGACCTCTTGTCGAGACTTTTTTCGTCGCAGCTTATAACGCGCGGAAATAGGCATCTTCTCGATCAGGATAGGACCTATTATAAGCTGCTTAGGAAGATTATACTGGACGGTCAGGAGCGTGGCGAATTGCGCAATGATGTTTCCGTCAATGAAATAATCAAAGCCTATGCAATTATGGAGCGTGGGCTCATGTATGACTGGTGCCTTTGCAATGGCAACTATTCACTTGCACAATACAGCAAGGGGATTATGAAGGATTTTTTGAAAAGTTACAAAAATCATATCTAAAACAAAATATTTATTACATTTAACTTACTGTATTCCTAATTTTTATTTATGCAAGGCTAATTTCTTTGTTTTGCATTCGACGAAATTTAATCCCATTATTTGGGGTATCCGAGAAATTTAGGGGTCTAGTAGTTTTGTGGTCAACTTTTGGGGTTTGGGGAACTTTCCAATATTTTCAGGTGGCAACTTTGGGGATCAACCTGTTTTATCATTTTATATTTTAAAAAAATTCAAAATTTCAGAAATATTTTCTTGTTTGCGATAAGAAAAAATGTACCTATTCTAGCAATACCAAAATTATCGGAGTTATTTTAATTGCCTCCTAAATTACAACCCAGAAGTTCTCGGAGAAACTCCAAAAGATGTCAGATACCCTTTTTTTTGCAATATTAATAGCCTCCTATGATATTTATATACTACCATAGAAGGCCAGCTTTTAATTTACAGACTTTTTATCATGCTCTCTAAGCGCATGGGATAATATTCTTTCCTGTCAGCAAACTACTTTTTTCTCTATATCCTTTATTTCTAAATGGCCATACTTGTTTGAAATGCTAATTCTAACTTTTTCCATATCTTTTCACCCTCATCACCAGGCGATTTCTCGTAGGAACCCTTTTAACAACAAGTAACCATGACCAATATCATCTATCTTACTGTATTCCAACGGGGAATGACTGATTCCGCCTATACTTGGAATGAAAATCATATTTGTCTTAGTCTTCTCTGCTATAATCTGGGCGTCATGTCCAGCACCACTGTGCATTTTCCTATAAGACAAATTAAGCTTTTTAGAAATTCCTTCTAACAACTTAAGGCCATCTTCATCCATTTGTGCAGGAGCATCATGTGCCACAAATTCCAAAGTGTAACCGAAGCCGTCCCGTTTTTGCTCCAAAGCCTTAAGGATGTGCTCTGCTTCACGCAGTATGTCAGAAGATGTAGATCGAATATCAAAAGATAAACTGACTGATTCAGGAATGACATTGCTCTTATTTGGGAAAACTTGAACTTCTCCAAAAGTAGCAGTTATATGCTCCCCATATGTCTTAGCCCATTGATTCATTTCAACGATGAACTGCGCTGCTCTTGTTACTGGATCCTTTCGCATATACATTGGCGTTGTACCAGCATGGTTTTGATGTCCGACAATGGTAAGTCTACCAATCAAAATTCCCACAATAGAAGTGACTAATCCCACTTGCTCTCCGCGACGCTCCAACACGCCACCCTGTTCAATATGAAGTTCTATAAAGCGTTCAACATCAGATATTTGCGGTGCCTTTTTTATCTTATTTCTATCAAAACATGCATAATTTATTGCCTCATTTACTGTGATTCCATCCGAATCCCGTTCCTGCATAATATCATCAGTTAGTTGTCCCGTGATGTAGCGACTGCCTAAATATCCAGATAAGAATCTACTGCCTTCTTCTTCACAAAATGCGACAACTTCCACGCTTTTTTTCGGTTTACCTAATTCTGCGTAAAGTGATCCTACAGCTGAAATCGCACAAATTATACCTAACGCACCATCGTACTTTCCACCGTGCTTCACAGTATCTCGATGAGATCCAGTTAAAACAATCTTCTCCTGCTCTCCTTTAATTTTCCCATAAAGATTACCAATATTATCATAAGATATTTCTAAGTTTTGATCCTTCATCCACTGTTCTAAAAGTTTTAGTGCTTTCTTATCCTCTTCAGTATAAGTAGCTCTCCAATGTATATTTCCCTTTTGTCCAGTTTCATGAAGAGAATCTAATGCATTTTCTATCCATTTCAGTTCTTTTTTACACATTACTTATCACCTCGATATTCTGTTAACATTTGTTACACTCTGAAAAGTATCCTGATACAAGTTGATTTGGATTTTTAAAATTAAGACTAGTCTTCGGTTATAATTTCTATGGAAAGTCGCCTTTGATACTTGAAAGTTTATGGTAAAACCTATTGTGTAAAAGTTCCTCTCCTACTAGTTAAATGGCGAAAGATCATCTATATAATAATATTTATAATACACCTCTAAACCATCCCCACCAAAGGTGTCGTTCATTGCTTTATCTATATTTTTCTCAAAATCATCATATGTATCCGTACTGTTATCTGGTTCATAATTAATTATTTCTTCAATGCTCAAATCCTTATTAATTCTGGAAATACTAAAGTATCCCATATGCCCCCAAACAAGGTACGGCCTACCGTCCTTACCTTTTGCAAATGATGCGTGACCACCACGCAAATTGCCCAGAGCTTCGATCGTTTTCCCATTATATCTAAATACTCTATGCATGTACGCTGCCTCGCAGTCTCCATATTTTGCGACTAAATCATAAATTCCTCTGTCGGCAAAATCGATAAGATAATATCCGTCAAGCGGTCTGCCCTCAGGCCCGTTTTCTGCCGCAATAATAAATTGTTTATAAGCTGCCATCGATTCCTGCTTTAGCTTTTCAGAGTTTTGTTTTTCATTTTTCAGTTTATCTCTATTGCTTTGTGCTGTCTTCAGATTTTTCTTTATCTGCTTTACGGTTTTCTTATCTAAGCTTGTATCCCCATTTTTTATAGCCTTTTCAATTTCAGTCTTTGCCTTATCAAACTGTTCATCTGGAACATTCTCAGGCGCTACATACTCAAGCTCAACTGCACATTCTTTATCACCTTGATTATAATCCTTAGAAACCTTATACAAGCTCCCATCATCATTTATTGGAGTAATTGCATCAACCTCATATTTGCCCTCATCGAGTTTAATCTTGCTTTTAGCTTTATCATAATTGATCGCATGATAAAAGTTAACCTTATCTCCCGCTTTGCTTTTACCCTTCACTTGCACAATCGCAGGGGTTGATTTCTCTGTCCAATGTTCATCTTCTGTTACAGTAATTTCAATATCAATTTTTTTCGCTTTTTTATTGTTATTCCCGCATGAAGTTGCACAAAATAATATTGTAATCGCAAATATTATTAATGCAATTTTTACCAAAGTGTTTTTACTAATTTGCATTCTATCACCCTCCAAAGTCTTTCAAATGTTTTCATTGAGCATTTCTGTCTATTTTTGTGGATATCCACTTTTTCAATCTCAATAGCCACTTTTATACTCCCAATGTCCACTATCTCGCTTTATAGTTTCGTTTGTTTAAAAAAGACAAGGCTAAAAAAGCCTTGCCTTTACATACTATTTTAATACAGTTTAGCTCCTGCTGGGATCTGATCTTCAAGTATTATGAAGTCTAGCATTTCTTCGCCCTCATATTCATAAATCATTGAGCAAAGCATGCCGTTAGATTCTTCTCCCATCATCTTTCTAGGTGGTAGGTTCGTGATTGCAAAAGCAGTTTTCCCAACAAGCTCCTCAGGCTCATAATACGAGTGGATTCCACTCAAAATAATCCTGTCTTCACCGCTGCCATCATTTAGAACAAATTTCAAAAGTTTCTTGCTCTTTGGAACAGCTGTGCAAGATTTAATTTTTACGGCACGGAAATCGCATTCTGAGAATTTATCAAAATCAACCATATCCTCAAACAATGGCTCAACCTTAACTTTTGCGAGATTGATTTCTTTTCTCTCCCTCTTCTTAGGCATGTCGATTGGCTTCATTGTTGGGAATAAGATTACATCTCTAATACTTGGTGAATCAGTAATCAGCATTATTACCCTATCAACGCCTACGCCTAGTCCACCTGTAGGTGGGAGGCCAACCTCAAGAGCATTGACAAAGTCCATGTCCATAGGATGCGCTTCGTCATCGCTTCCAGCATCAAGCTGTGCCTGCTGTTCAGAAAATCTTTCAAACTGATCAATAGGGTCATTAAGCTCTGAAAATGCGTTTGCAATTTCCCATCCATTTATATAAGCTTCAAACCTACGTGTAATTCTAGGATCCTCAGGATCTCTCTTAGCAAGAGGAGAGATTTCAACCGGATGACCTACAACAAACACTGGTCCGTCAAGATATCCAGGAACATCCTCGCAGTATTCTTCAAACATCTCTGCAATGAGTTTGCCACGGGTGTAGTCCTTGATTTCGTGCTCGTCCATTCCGTACTTTATGCACGCCTCTCTAGCCTCGTCGTCGTTATCAATCTTAGAGAAATCAACTCCTGTAATTTCCTTAACTGCATCTGCCATATTCAGCCTGCGCCAAGGAGGAGTGACATCAAATTCTTTACCTTGATATGCGATGATCGGAGTTCCGTTGACCTTCATAGCAGACTGATATACAAGTTGCTCAGTAACTTCCATCACGCTGTCCATATCACCGTATGCCATATAGCATTCCATAGATGTAAACTCAGGATTATGGTTTCTGTCCATGCCTTCGTTTCTGAACATCTTGCCCATTTCATATACGCGATCAAGTCCTCCAACGATCAGCCTCTTAAGATAGAGTTCATTGGAAATCCTAAGTTTCATATTGAGATCAAGGGTATTGTGATGTGTCTCAAATGGTCTTGCGTTTGCACCGCCTGCAATTGTTGTCAAAATTGGTGTGTCCACTTCAAGATAACCATAATCATCTTCAAGAACTCTACGGAATTCCTTGATTATCGTAGCTCTTTTGTTGAAGTTATCTCTAACCTCAGGATTCATTATGAGATCAACATATCTCTGTCTATATCTCAAATCCTGATCCTTAAGACCATGGAATTTATTAGGCAAAACTTGGATTGATTTGCTTAGCAAAACAGCCTTTGAAGCCCTTATCGAGATCTCGCCGTGTTTTGTTTTGAATACAGTTCCTACAACGCCCAGGATATCCCCAATGTCATATGTCTTAAACCAGCTGTATTCTTCAGGGCTTATCCCATCCTGACGTACGTAACACTGAATTCGGCCCTGCTTATCCTGGATATCTATGAAAGATGCCTTACCCATATGACGGAATGCCATAAGTCTTCCAGCAATAGAAACTTCCTCATCTTCCATGGCATCAAAATTGTCTTTTATATCCATGCTGTGCGCAGTAACATTCCATTTTTCATGCAAAAACGGATTTCTTCCTGCTTCCTGCAGTTTCTTAAGCTTATCCCTTCGAATTCCTCTCTGCTCTGATAGTTTCTCATCAGAAAGTTCTTCTACATCATCGCCTGTTACATCTTGATTTGCATTTTTTTTCTTTAAATCGTCCATTTTTGACCTCTCAACAAATTAATCGGGCATTACCTTGCTTATGCTCTCAATTTCATATTGCATCTTACCATCAGGTGTCTCAAACTCAAAAGTTTCTCCGACTTTCTTGCCAAACATAGCTCTTCCTATTGGTGAATCGTAGGATACCTTTGGCGGCTCACTGAATGGATCTGACTCTGTTACGCCAAGAATAGAGTAAACTTCACTCTCACCTGTTAGTGTATCTTTAACTTTAACATAAAGTCCAACATATACAGAGTCTTCAGATATTTTGTTTACATCTACAACCCTCGCGTTTTTTAGTAGATCATCGAGTTCCTTTATACGAGTCTCAACCCAAAGATGTTCGTCTTTGGCTGCATCAAACTCTGCATTCTCTGAAAGGTCTCCATATGATCTTGCATCTTTTAACTTCTCGGAAACTTCTGAACGTTTGGTAGCAACCAGATCATCTCTTTCCGATACTAATTTATCAAAACCCTCCTGGGTCATCAAAACTTCATCAGGCATTATAAATTCTCCTTAAAATAAATAATTGTCAAAAACCACCGTATCAACATTCATAGCTTCTACGGCAGTTTCTAGGGACTTAGTATATTCTAAAACTATTACTTTGTCAATGATATATCATTCTAATATACTTAATCCTAACATACTAATATAGTTAATCTTCACAAAATACTATTCGCACATTCTTGCAATTTGTCAAATATACGAGCGAGGCATAGTTAATATCAAATTCGAGGATGTCTCCCGGTTTGAGTTCACCGTCATAATCTTCAATGTCCAAAATAGTGTGATCGCTTGATGCTCCGATAATTTCAATGCCAGCATCCTTTGGAAATAACTCAGAAGGATCACCGTAATCAACCTTGCCAATTGCAATCAACGCTCTCTTTCTCATACCTCGATCTATATAAACAGGCTTTTTGCCAAAGGCATCTACACCGATTTCTCCCTGTGGATGCGATGGTTTCACCTTGGATTCAATCACCTCGGCCTGTAATGTGAATACGTCTTTTCTAAGATTATCTACGTTATAATCGTAAAATAGCCATAGATCTCGAGCTAGCAAAATAGCTTCGCCTACCCTAAGTGAATTGATGCCCTTCGGAACATTTTTATCTATTATTCTCATTAGAGAAGAAGTCGCTCCGCCCGAAACAATATCTAATTTTCTTTCAATTTTAGTTTCAATGATGTTTGCAAGTGCAACCAATTCCTCCAGTTTATCTACAGTAGGAAGAACCGAACCGTAGCACCCTACATTGGTGCCTATTCCAGCCAAATAGAGCGAATCCATTTCATTTTCAACTTTGAGTGCCGCTTCCACTAATTCGTCTTTGTCCCAAAATCCTTCTCGCAGATCGCCTAGGTCAACCATTAAGACAACAGAGTGCACCTTAGCCTGTTTTGTTGCTTCGAGGTTCAATGCCTCAAGAACTGCCATTTCGCTGTTCAAACTGTATGTACACAGAGAAACAACTTCCTGAATCTCGCTAAGCATTGGAATTCTAAGCAGCATAAGCGGCTTTTCGATGCCGTGGTCTTTTGCATCTCTGAGTTGCTCTAGCCTAGAAGAACCGATTATATCTACGCCTCCATCTGCAAATACTTTTGTAACTTCCGGTATTCCTGTTACACCCTTTATAACTCCAGTAAGCGAAACCCCCTGCTCAGCGCACGCATTTACTACTTCCCTTACGTTGTGACTAAGTGCCGAAAGATTTATTTCTAATCTTGGATATCTTTCTTTCACTCATTTCCCTCCTTATTATGATTGCCGGATCTGATGATATGCCTTGCAGAACTTCTTGCAAGTGAATCTTTTCTTATTATTATCTTTCTGATCCTAGCCTCGTTTGGCATCTCTTCATTAATCTTATCAATGCCATCCCACACAAGTTCATGGAGTTGCTCTTTGGTTGTATTAACTCCGATAATCTCCTCAACCTCCTGCATGTCGAGCACAACGGTCGCAATTATTTTGTACGCTCTATTGTAATCGTATGTTTTACCATTTTTTTCAGATATATCTTGCTCCGAAACGTCTCCATCTACATATGAGGTCTCATTCCAAACCATCGACTCCTTGATGCACTGCAAACTGTTAATTTTTGCTTCAATCTCTTCTGGGTAGATTTCTTCATCTCCAATTTTGATGGTGTTTTTTGAATTTCCCCTTACATAGAGGAAGTCATTAACATCAAGGGCTCCGATATATCTCGTGTCAAACCAGCCTGATACTAAGACGGCATCTGTGGCCTCTTCATCCTTGTAATAACCCTGCATAACTGAATCACTCCTGACCCAGATTTCGCCGTTTCCATCCTTATCCTTGTTTCTTATTGCGACACCATAGCCAGGCAGAATATGACCTACTGAGTTATTTCTTATATCTTTGTCAACATCCGGATTTATGGCAATAATTGGTGAGCATTCAGGCACGCCAAATCCCTGAATTGCCAAAATCCCCATATTTTGTAGGAATTCAAGAGAGTCCTTATTTATATTATTTCCACCGGATATAATCAACCTCAAATTTCCGCCAAAATATGCCTTCATGTCCATGGCAAATTTCTTTGGCATGCTCAGCCCAATTCGTTTAAAATACCTGTTTGCAGACATGTATCTTCTCAGCTTAGCCTCATCGCTGTTTCGGATAGCTTCTTTGACAAGTCGCCTCCTCATACTTTCAATTATTGACGGCATTGCAACTATTATTGTTGGTTTAACATCCTGCATATTGTTTTTCAGTTCGTTCGGGTCATCAGGATTATCACAAAACGCTAGTGCAGCTCCCTTATACAGAGGTATCAGGAATCCACAGGTTATCTCGTACGCCAGGTGGAGCGGCAGCATAGAGAAGAATACATCCCATTGGTTGACCTTCACAATCGTAGGCGCGGACATAATATTATCCACAAAATTCCCGTGCGACAGAATTGCCAGTTTGAAGCTGTCATCATACTCAGAATCAATTCGCAACAAAACAGCTGTCTCCGATGGGTCTATTCGTGCGTCTATGTATTGACGGTCTCCCTTAGCGAGCTGATTCATTCCTTCCTTTACAACTTTCGAGAAATCATCGCCTTCCATATTGTATTTTTCAAATGTTATAATGTCCCAAAGTTCATTTTCTGTTGACAGTTTTTCAATATATTTATCCTGCACAACCACAGCCCTTACATCAGCCTTTTTCAGGGTTTTTGTGATTTGCTCAGTGTTGAGAGACTTATCAACAGGGACAACCACACCTGCGCCCGATGCCACTGCCAAAAACGTTACTATCCACTGATAGCAATTATCTCCGATAATCGCGATCTTCTCTCCCTTGAGGCCACGGTTTATCAGTGCCGTCCCAAGTCCATTGACATGAGCCATCATATCTTTGTATGTTACTTCTCCGTAAGGTTGCGACTCATCAAATTTTTGCATCAGGGCAACATTGTCCCCATACTTTGCAACGCTTGATTCGATCATCGCCTTGAGGTTTACCACAGGCCTTGAATCCCTGTAGCGTACAATTGGGTCATTGTTTATCTGAATCTGCCTTATCTTTTCGAGTGCTCGATTCTCAGCCTTCTTTTTGGTCTTTACATAATCGAACGATTCCCCATCTCCGCTGTTTGAATTCAGCCCCGCTTTAAATCTCTTTATCTTGCCCGTTGTTGTTTTTTCAAATGGCGTTTTTCTTATATTTATCCTCTTAATATGCTTATACGGTGGCATCATGCCATTTATCGTATCCATGTATTCTTTAAACAGGTGGTATATCTCGCTTTCCGTAAGCTCACCCTGTGTCTCCTCAAGAAGAGCATAATTTGGATAAATATCTGCTGTGATTGCTACATTTCCTATTCTTTCGTCTTCAACGCCATGAACCATAACCTCTTCGACTAGCTGATTTTCGTGGATCAATTGCTCAACTTCTTCAGGAAAAATATTTTTGCCACCCTTGGTAACGATTACATTCTTCTTTCTGCCTGTTATATATAGAAATCCTTCATCATCAAAATATCCGTAATCGCCCGTGTACAGCCATCCATTTCTCAAAACTTTTTCAGTTTCTTCTTCGTCTTCATAGTAGCCAAGCATTACCGATGGCCCTCTAACTATGATTTCACCTACTCCAAATTCATCTTCTTCAACTATGTGCACTTCATGTTTTGGTAGTGGCTTGCCTACAGAATCCGCTTTGCTATATCTATCTTGATTTACAGCAATGATCGGGGAGCATTCTGTCATTCCGTATCCCTGTATCATAGGTAATCCCATAGCCTCGAAGTCTTCGATAATCTTTGGATCTGATGCCGCACCGCCTGCGATTAAGAGTTGAATGTTGTTTCCAAGCATCTGATGAATAGGATTGAACATCCTGCGGATAACTCTTTTGTTCTTATAGAGTCCCAATCGCCTTGAAAGATCAATAGCCTTTCTAAGTCTCTCAGCTTCTCCCCTTCCTTCAGCCTTTCTGAAAATTGACCTGTGCATTTTCTCAAAAATTAGCGGTACTCCAAGAATAATCGAAGCATGTAGCTCTGACAGGTTCTTTTGGATGTATTTGAAACCCTCTGAAATTGCAACCGTAGCACCCTGGTATATGCATGTCAAATAGGTGCATGTCATTTCATATACATGGTGGACTGGCAGTATCGACAAAACAATTTCGCCGTCAGGCACTGACACATACTTGGACATATTGATAACATTGCCGATTAGGTTCTTGTGAGAAAGCATTACACCCTTTGAGGCTCCCGTTGTTCCTGAAGTGAAGAGAAGGGCAGCCATAATATTGGGGTTTATGTCCATGTCAACATATTCTCTCTCTCCATCTCTAACAAGAAGCTTGCCTTCGCTTACAAGTTTGGTAATAGAGTGTATCGTATTATGTTCCGTCTTCTGATCTTCCTCTGCACTCATCGAAATAAAATATTCTATCCCAACATTATCACCATCAATCAGGTCCATAATCCTCTTTTGTGCACTCTTGTCAAAGACAATGGCTGATGCATTTGCTCTTTTAACCAGGTTGACAATTTCATTAGCTGGAAGATTCCTGTCAAGCGGTACTATAACGCCGACGCCACAGATTACTGCAAAATATGTCAACAGCCAGTTATATCTCGAATTGCCGATAATGGCGATCTTCTTACCCTTTAATCCCATATCAAGAAACTTAGTCCCAAGAGCATCAACATCCTCTCGGAGCTGGCCAAACGTAATAGGCCTAAAATCTGTGCCTGGAATATCCTTTACAAGATATGCCGCCTTATTTTTATATAACCTCGATGAGGTTCTTAGCATTTCCTTGATATCCGAAACATCTCTTGTCGGATATAATACTCCCTCATATTTTTTGTTGTTCATTGTTTCACCTGTCCTTTTTAGTTATATGAATTAACGTACAAAACAGTTCTGATGAGATGCTTTGTGACTATCTGCTGCATTGTTTTAGTTTATCTTCAATCATAAAATACGGTAATCCCATTACATTCTCAAAATCTCCTACATACTCCTCAATATATTTTTTGAAGTAGCCTTGGATGGCGTAAGCCCCCGCCTTGTCGTAAGGTTCATCCGTATTTATATATTCTTCGATTTCTTCTTCAGTCATTCTGGCACACCGTACTATGGTTTCGCAGGAAAAAACTTCTTTTTCCCTCGTTTCAAGATTTTTAGCATCGCAGGTAGAATCGAGTTTGAGTATCGTAACTCCTGTTATTACCTTGTGGCTATCACCCTGGAGTAAACTTATCATCCTATAGGCATCTGCTTTGTCCCTTGGCTTTCCTAGTTTTTCTCCCTTGAAAACCATAGTATCTGCACCAATAATGATAATCTGTTTTCCTTTAAACATATCTCTTTCGGTGTCAATTGAACTTGCAACATTCTCGACCTTAAGTTCTGCTAAATATTCTACCGCTTCCCTGTCAACCAGTTCTTGCTCATCTTCCGGAAGATTGGTTAAAGTTAGATGGGGCGGCAAAATTTCTTCCGCGTTTGATGGTATAATAATCGGATCAATTCCATGTTTTCTTAATATTTCCGTTCTTCTTGGCGATGCCGAAGCGAGTATTATCACCTTTTTGTCTTGACAATCCATGCCTTTTCTCCCTATCTGCTGCTATAGACAAATATCAAAAATGGATTCTCACCCCTGGACAGAAATAGTGGAATCCAAATTACGTCATATTTATTGATTAACTAATTAACAATATAAGTCTAGGCAATTTCGAGTGCAATCTCCATCATCTGAGTAAATGTATTTTGCCTTTCTTCTGCTGAACAGCCTTCACCTGTAAAAGGATTATCTGAAATAGTGCATATGCACAAAGCATTCTTACCTGCTCTTGCTGCTTCCATGTACAAAGCTGCTGCTTCCATTTCTACAGCTAGCACGCCCATCTCTCTCCACTGTCCCAAAGGACGGCCTGCATCATAAAACGTATCGGATGAATAAACATTTCCAACGTGAACGTTTAATCCCATTTCGATAGCTTTGGCTTCTGCTTTTTTCAAGAGTTCAAAGCTAGCGATTGGCGCAAATGTTCCTGGTATACCATACTGATTTGCGTAGTTTGAGTTAGTGCAAGCACCTGAGCCTAGAACAATATCTCTAAGTTTGACATCTTCGCCTATAGCACCCGCGGAACCGATTCTTATGATATTTTTCACATCATAAAAATTAAAGAGTTCGTGCGAATAAATTCCCATCGATGGCATCCCCATACCAGAGGCCATAACTGAAACTCTCTTTCCCTTGTAAAAACCAGTGTGTCCATTTACACCTCGTACGTTATTTACAAGAACAGCATCTTCAAGAAATGTATCTGCAATAAATTTCGCTCTAAGTGGATCCCCTGGCATCAGTACAGTCTCAGCAAAATCCTCTTTTCTGGCTGTAATATGTGGTGTAGGAATATTGTTCATATTCATCCTCCTGAGAAATTTAATATTAAAACGATAAAATGGAGCTCCCGACCGGGCTTGAACCAGCGACCTGCTCGTTACGAATGAGCTGCTCTACCAACTGAGCTACGGAAGCACCTTCTTTATAATTTTAAGTGTTACACCCAATATTGTCAAGATTATACCTTATGAGAAATTCGCAAGTTTCCTATGTGCAATCATAAGGTTTCTGTGCGCTACCCTACTACAACCTTGTTGTAATAGCCGCTGTATCGGCATATATCACCAAATTCGCAATATTTACATGCGTCCGCATCTGCATCTATCTTCAGCGGCTTTATTCCAATATCTCCCGACATAATTGAATTGCATAATTCAGTAACCCTTTGCGAGACATCTGTTTTGTACTTCTCAAAATCTTCTTGGCTCATGCTTTCCGCAGGGTATGCTTTGTCTCTTGATGTTTGAACGAGTTTGGCATATTTCGCTCCAATAATCTCCCCAATTTCGTCTACAACAGCACCACTCATCATAAATTCGCCTTTTTTGTTATTTCTATTTTCGTCATTTAGGTTTATATAAAATGCACCCATGCCCTTCAAAGCATTGGAATCTCTATATTTCTCGCGTACTCCGGCTTCAATGGCAGCTACATAGATGAAGAGCTGCAGATCATATCCACTCTCAATATACTTCCCCTTAAAACTGTTTTTACCTGTCTTATAGTCGACTATTGTAAAAATTTGTTCATCTTTAAAATCCATATAGTCTATTCTATCTACAAAGCCTTTTACCGTAGCTGCAGGCTTCTCATTCTCTCCATAGATTTTGTATTCGAAGCTTTTTTCATACTCGCTGCGGCTGAGTTTGACATCTCTTCGAAAGTCCACGATTTTTTCGGCAGCTCTCTTGACAATTCCTCTCACTCTTTCAGTAATATACCTTTCCTGCCCAGTCTGCGGAAATAAGATGCTTAGATTTTTCTCAGAAAACTCATCAACAAGGAGGTCAAGTTTTTCGTGCACCTCATCTGGTTCAAGTTCTGTCCACTTATCACCGTCGTCAGCCCAAAGGCAGAAATTTTCCATGACGTCATGCATAAAGGTTCCAATATCCGTGCTTTTGTACTCAATCGGCTCGCTGCTTGCCGGCTTTATTCCGAAATTAACAAAATATCTATATGGGCAACGGCTGAATTGTTCTAATCTTGATGGCGATAGTCTCAGAGTAATGTCTTCTTTTTTCTCATTCTGAGAAATATCTGTGCCGCCTGCGTCCGTAGATTCGCTTTTATGCCTTTCGCTTGAGTATAGCATTGCTGTAAGTCTTGCATCTAGAGGCTTATCTATATGCTCATAATCCCTGACATTTTTAAGCATGTCGATAGCGTCCAAATTTCTAGTGCCTAAATTTATCGTTTGGGTTGGGCCAACTGTTTTGTTCTTAAAGGCCTCAAGCCACTCTTCGCCCGCTGCAAGTTCGGGCGTAATATTTGACGATTCATTCAATGAATAGAATCTAGCTAGATTAGTCAACGTCCCCATAGGGCTTTCAACGATAAAATTATTTCTTGAAACGGGAGCCTGCTCTATAATGCTAGTTGCGGCTGCATTCTTTTCGTCGCCAAACATTTTCTCAAAATCATCGACAAGTTCCGAAGGCAATTGCTCTTCGCCACGTATATTATTCGAAATGAAGCTTATCCAAATATCCTCTGTCGGCTTTGAAAAATTCCTGTAAATCGCAAGTCTTTCCTCCATATCAAGATTTTCTGTCTTAGCGACCAACCCGTGAAACGGAGAGTCGAAGTTTGAGCCATCGCTATTTTGTTTCTCTATAAGAGATATTTCATATCGCGTGATTAGGTTGTTTTGCTCTGGCTGTTTGGGTATGAGCCCCTCATTCATCCCAAGCACCACTAGTGCCTTTATTGGGCCCGTTCTCGTCCTCTGCGTCGATCCGACCAAAAGGTCGTCTACAGATGGTGGTGTATTCCCGACGGTAACTGCTTCAAGCCCCGTATAAAAAGCTTCGCTGAATATATCGAGGTCAAATTTTTCATCGCCAATGAGTTCCACGATCTGATCAAGTACCGAAACGACAGACTTCCACATTACATCATTTTCAATTTTGTTTGCGATGGCGATTTCTTTCATGTAATCGAAATATCTTCTCGCAAAATCCTTGATTGTTGCCCCTTCTTGCTTGCTGAGCTTTACAAGTTCTTCAAGGCGAATTAACGGATTTATAGCCAGTTCCCTAAGTCTATTTATTTCTGCGAGACTATCCTGCGCTTCTTCATCCTCGTCATCATCTCCGCGATTTCTTCCCGGCAAGGATTCAATATATGCGAAAGGCTTCTTCCACATGGAACCCTGTATTTTGTGCCTGTGTACGTAATTCTCGAGCCTTTCAACAGCTAAATCCTCTGTCGAAAGCGTAGCATACGGATTTTTTATAAAATTAATTACATAGTAGGTCGAATATTTTTTCTTAACAGCTTCAAGGGCTGAAATCAAATATCTCACAAATGGTTCTTTAGAGATAGGCTTCCTGGAGTCCACAAAGAGGTCAATATCGTAGTCCTGAAGTATGCGTTTTAATATAGATATCCTGCTATCTCCGTCGTTGCACAAAATAGCAATGTCTCTGTTTCTGAATTTCCTTTCTCTGAGTAGCTGCCTTATGTGTGCCGCACATGCTTCGGCTTCATAATACGCATTCTGTGCCCTTATGATCCTTATATTTTCACGCCTGCCCTCAAAGTGTTCTGGATTCAGCTTATATAGATTAGCCTCAAGATGACTTAGGTCCTCAGGCTTTGCTATTTTATATTCATCGCTTATTGGTGATATGCGAATGTCCGAATCGGCATCTATTCCTTCCAGGCTTTTCACCTTAGTGATGATTGCTGTCCCAGCCTTGAACAAATGCTCTCGATTAGCCCCGTCATAGCTGATGACTATATTAAGACTCGAGCCGTCATCCGAACGCTTCATCCTATTTGCCAGAGCCTCTATAATCCTGTATGCCTTACCCGTAAAGCTGTCGAAGCCGTAAATCCAAAAATCCGTTGATTCCAAGTAATGCGACGATTCTATTTTGTTTATAAAACTCGTGTATCTGTCCTCGTTGTCGCTGAACGTGCCTGCGAGTGCCTTCTCATAAGCTTCAAATATCACTCCAATGTCAGAAAGTTTCGAATGCAGTTCAACCTCTTCCCTGGATAGCTCCGCCATTTCCAAAATATCCTTTGGGGAAAGATTTTCCAGTTTAACCTGAGATATAAAATCACCAACAATCTTTGCAAATCCGGGCTTTCCAATCTGGTTGGCAAATGCTCTCATTTGCTTATAATCAAGTCCTCGAAGAACTTTCGACAAAATAATCTCCCTGCCGACACGGTCTACGTAAACGGTGTTAAGGCCACCAAGTTCACTGAAAACATCGTGCATCAGCCTCGAAAAAGTTTTGATTTCGACATTAACAAGGCTTATTGGTGATGGCTGCGGATCCTTAGATACATGCTCTTTCGATTGGCTATGAAAATATAATCTGGCATATTTTAGCGCTGTTTTTTCCGCTTCAAGTCCGTATTGATCAGGAACAATCACAATACTTTTTCTATTTCTATCAAAAATTTGTCTGTATATAAATTCTTCTTTATTAAGATTTTCTCTGCCGTAGAATATATTAATCATTTATTCACCCAATTACGCTAAATCTAGAATCTCCTCAGAAGTTTTTATTAAAATGTCAGGTTCCTCTTCGCTGTTTCTCTTATCACCTGAGTTACTGTCTTTTTTAGATTTTTTAGATGTTATTGCCCAATCCACAAGAGCTGAAGTCACGCCTGCACGATTTGCACAAACTATATCGAAGCTCGAATCTCCGATCATAACAGCATCAGATGGATTTGCACCTAATTTTTCAAGCCCCAGAAGTACAGGTTCAGGATTTGGCTTATGTTCAACCGTATCTCCTGCACAAACCATCGCATCAACACAATCCATGATTCCAAAGGCATCTAACCCCTGTTCGGTAGTGTGTCTCATTCTGGAGGTTATTATACCGATCTTATTCCCTGCAGATTTTAGTTTCTTTATGACATCAACCATGCCGGGGAATGGCTTGGTTTCTTCTTTAAAATGCTTTTCCTGATATGATCTATAAACTTCAATAAGTTTGTCAACATCCATGCCTGGAAAGGCCTTCTCCATTGAAATCCATAGCGGCTCTCCAAATGTGCCTATGATCCAGTTTTCATCTCCTGGCGCACCATTGACATATTTGAAAGTCTGGTGCCATGAATTTATTACGGTTTGATTGGTATCTGCTAAGGTTCCGTCAAAATCAAACAAAAAAACGGTTTTCTTCATTATCTCTATCCTCTTCTCATAGCATTTTTCAGATCTTTTAGGCTCTTAAGTCTTTTACCATTTTGTGGGACTTCTTGCTTTAATGAACCCTGCTTTCCACTTCGATTTGCACGAATTTCACCTCTTTTGTTCTTGCTGCCTCTTGTCCTCTCGTTTGTGCTTATGGCTAGTTTATTAAGGCCCTTCATGGAAAGTGCTATGTTGTTCTTTTCTCGGTCGACTTCTATTATCTTAACCTTGACGTTATCGCCAACGGAAACAACCTCAAGTGGATCTTTTACAAACTGATCTGACAACTGCGAAACGTGAACTAGGCCATCCTGTTTGACTCCTATGTCAACAAAAGCTCCAAAGTCAACGACATTTCTAATTGTCCCGTCGAGAATCATGCCTGGTTTCAAATCTTCAAAAGCTGTAACATCTTTTCTGAATATCACAGGAGGTGCGCTATCCCTAGGGTCTCTTGCAGGTTTTTTCAACTCAGAAATTATATCTGTCAGTGTCATCTCTCCTACTCCGAGTTCAGGCGAAAGCTTTTCAACTGCTTTTTCCATTGTTTTCGCTCCAGTCAAGCTCAAAATCATGCTGTCAATACCCTGAACGCCACCTGCTGTAAGCGAAGTCTTGTCAATGCCCAAAATGCCTAGCAATTTGTCGCAGGCTTTGTAACTTTCAGGATGTACCGAAGTTGAATCAAGCGGCTCATCGCCCCCTGAAATTCTCATAAAACCTGCACACTGCTCAAATGTCTTCGCACCAAGTTTTTTGACCTTAAGAAGCTGTTTCCTGTTTTTGAAAATGCCTTCCTCTTCCCTCTGTGCAACTATATTCTTAGCAATCCCCATATTGATTCCAGCAATATATGAAAGCAGCGACGGAGACGCTGTGTTCAAGTCTACTCCAACCCTGTTAACACAGTCCTCCACCACATTCAAAAGAGCTCCATCTAGCAGGCCTTGATTTATATCATGCTGATATTGGCCAACTCCTATGTGTTTTGGATCAATCTTTACAAGTTCTGCAAGCGGGTCCTGAAGACGTCTGCCAAGAGACATTGCACCCCTTGTTGTAACGTCGAGGTCCGGGTACTCTTCCGCTGCAAGCTTAGAAGCAGAATACACTGATGCACCCGCCTCATTTACTATCGTGTACTGAATGTTATAATCGTTTTTAGAAAGAAAGTCTGCAACTACCTCTTCGGTCTCCCTTGAAGCTGTGCCGTTTCCTATTACGATAATATCTATTCCAAATTTATCTATTATCTTTTTCAGAATCCTCTCCGTACCTGCGATATCGCTCTTCGGCTTGGTAGGATATATAGTGGTGTACGCAAGCAGCTTCCCTGTCTTCCCAAGCACAGCAACCTTGCATCCTGTTCTGTAGCCGGGGTCAATGCTAATTATTTTCTTTCCCTTCACCGGAGCCGCCATCAAAAGTTTCTCAGTATTTTTCGCAAAAACCTTAACTGCGTCCTTCTCGGCTCTCTCAGTGAGTGTATTTCTGATTTCCCTTTCAACTGACGGTGCGATTAGCCTTTTGTAACTATCTTTAACTACATCACCCATAAGTTCTGTATAAATATTCGGCTCCTTAGCAATATAAGTCTTTCCAATCTCAAAGGCAACCATATCCTCATCCATTTGGATCTTAACCTTTAATTTCTTTGCCTTTTCACCACGATTAATCGCAAGAATCCTGTGATTCGGCATGTCTTTGACCTTCTCCGATCGGTCATAATACATGTCATACACAGATTTTTCTTCCGCTTCAACTGCCTCAGTGCACAAAACAGCTCGCTCGTATGTCATTTCGCGAATTTTCTCAATCAGATCTGCATCTTCTGAAATTTCCTCGGCAATGATGTCGCAAGCTCCCTGAATCGCATCCTCATACGTATTAACTTCCTTCTCAGGATCAACAAAGGATGATGCAACATCCTCAAGACTCTTATCTTCGGTATTTTGTTCTTTAATGATGTCTGCCAGTGGTGCAAGTCCCTTTTCCCTTGCCTTGGATGCCCTTGTGGCCTTTTTCTTCTTATATGGCTTATACAGGTCCTCTACCCTCTGCAAAACAGTCGCTTCCTCGATATCTTTTCTGAGTTCATCTGTGAGTTTGCCCTGCTCCTCAATCAGCCTTATTACCTCATCTTTTCTCTCTTCAAGATTCTTCAGATACTTAAGTCTTTCGTCCAGATCTCTCAAAACGTTATCCGAAAGGCCCCCCGTTACTTCTTTTCTATATCTCGCTATAAACGGGATCGTATTGCCTTCGTCTATGAGGTTTACTGTTTTTTCAACCTGTTCTATACTTAAATTAAACTCCTTGGAAAGGGTGTCAATTATCTGTTGCATACTGCTATGCCTCCTTCTGCTTTAGTTTTTCCCTAATAAAATAATTGATGTCGCCATCCATAACCTTCGAAATATTGCCTACTTCAGCACCCGTCCTATGATCCTTGACCATGGTATATGGTTGAAAAACATAAGATCTGATCTGGCTTCCCCATGTAATCAGATTAAAATCCCCCTGCAGTTCTCTCATATCTTCTTTGTGCTGCTCATGTGCCAGCTCTGCGAGCCTTGATTTTAGAATTCTCATAGCCATATCTCTATTTTGATGTTGGCTTCTCTCGTTCTGACACGACACGACTATATTTGTCGGTATGTGGGTAATTCTGATTGCAGAATCTGTCTTGTTGACATGCTGCCCACCAGCACCACTGCTTCTAAACGTATCAATTCTTATATCGTCCGGCGAAATTTCAATGTCTACATCATTATCAATCTCAGGCATTACGATAACCGCTGCAAAGCTAGTCTGCCTCTTCCCTGCAGCATTAAACGGAGAAATTCTAACAAGCCTATGTGTGCCCTTCTCATTCTTTAAATACCCATATGCATTCTCACCTTCTACAATGACTGTCGCACTTTTGATGCCTGCTTCGGTGTCATCTTGATAATCTACAATAGTTGTCTTAAATCCATTGTCTTCGGCCCACCTCAGATACATTCTCAAAAGCATCGATGCCCAATCCATGGCATCAACGCCACCTGTTCCTGCATGAATCGACAAAATAGCGTTATTAGAGTCATACTCGCCGTCAAGGAGGGTCTCCAGCGTCAAGCTATCAATAGTATCATTTATTTTATTATAACTTTCAACGATTGATGCAACCGCTTCTGTCTCCCCGAGTTCAACTGTCATCTCAATAAGTTCGGGCAAATCTTCAAGTTCTGATTTTGCATTTTCATATTTAGAAACCTTATCTTCCAAAGTGTTCTTTTCTTTTAGTATGCTTTGGGCCTTCTCCTGATCATCCCAAAACCCTTCCTTGATTGTCTCGTCTGCGAGTTCCTTGATTCTATGCTTTTTCTCATCCGGTTTTAGGAATTGATACACTTCTTCCATCTTGGCCGAAAGTTCCGGAATATTCTGTTTGATATCATCTAGTTGAACCAATTCAGCTGAGTTCATGAAATCTCCTTGTTCTTAACTTCTTATACTTAAACCTTAAGGGGTGCTTAGCACCCCTTCTACATCAACAACGCTATTCTAGATGCCCAAAATATTTTTGAGTATAATTCTAGTTTTCTTTTGGAATCACTTGTTCCTACCGTGACAATTTTTGTACTTCTTGCCTGAGCCACAAGGGCAAGGATCATTTCTGCCTATTTTAGGAGCATCCCTTCTGATAGGCACCTGTTTTGTTTCTTCCTCATCCTCAGCTTCATCATCAACGTATTCCTGCTTGACTTCATGGCTTTCTCTAATTGCAGACCTTCTCTCTGCCTCAGTCTGTAAGCTTACATTGCAGCAGAATTTAACAGTCTGCTCACGGATCTCAGCGATCATCTGTTCAAACATGTCGAACCCCTCATTGGAATATGCAGCAGCTGGATCCTGCTGTCCTATGCCACGAAGTCCTATACCAGTCCTTAGCTGATCCATCGCATCGATATGATCCATCCACATATTGTCTACAACTCTTAGAAGAATCATTCTCTCAACGGCACGCATCTTCTCTGCGCCGATTTCTGCTTCCTTCTCGTCGTATATTTTGTCGAATTCATTATACAAATACTCTTTGAGTCCATCCGCATCAAGCTCATCAATTTCCTCAGCTGTAAATTCTACGCTACCCTTGAACTTTTCAGTAATGCGCATCAGGTTCTTTTCGAGAGTTTCAAGATCCCATTCCTCGGGGAATTTGGATTCCAAGGTGATTGGAGTTACTGTCTCATCGATTAGTTCGTGAGCCATATCTAGAATGGCATCCTTCATCTCTTCATCGAAGAGGACTCTTCGCCTCTGATCGTATATGATTTGCCTCTGCTTGTTCATTACGTTGTCATACTGCAAAACATATTTTCTAATGCCGAAGTTCTTCGTCTCGACTTTCTTCTGTGCTCCCTCGATTGACCTTGAGAGCATTCTAGCTTCAATTGCATCTTCGTCCAGTCCAACTCTATCTACAATTGACTGTATCTTCTCTCCTCCGAAGAGCCTCATCAGTTCGTCTTCGAGTGATATAAAGAACTGTGTCTGACCTGGGTCTCCCTGACGTCCAGCACGTCCTCTTAGCTGATTGTCTATACGTCTTGATTCATGCCTCTCGGTACCGATTATCACAAGTCCACCAAGGTCAACAACCTTCTGGTGTTCTGGTTCTCTCTCGATTTTGAATTGATTGAGATATCCGTTGAATTTATCTCTCGCTTCATTGAGTTCGGCATTATCAGTCTTGGTAAAGCCCGTAGCAAAAGAGATGACTTCGTCGGTATAGCCTTCTTTTTTCATAGCTTTCTTTGCTTCAAATTCAGGGTTACCTCCAAGCAGGATATCTGTTCCTCTACCTGCCATATTTGTTGCAATAGTAACCGTTCCTTCTCTGCCGGCCTCTGCGATAATTTCAGCCTCTCGATCGTGCTGCTTAGCGTTCAAAACATTATGCTTGATACCTCTTTTGTTCAAAAGTTTGCTCAAAAGTTCGGATTTTTCAATGGAAATTGTACCGACAAGCACAGGCTGACCAGTTGAATGTATCTCGGCAACTCGATTTGCAATTGCATTGAATTTAGCGGCCTCAGTGCCGTAAACCGAATCATTAAGATCAGTTCTCATGATTGGCTTATTTGTAGGTATTGTTACAACGTCCATGTTGTATATTTCCCTAAACTCATCTTCCTCAGTCTTTGCTGTACCCGTCATTCCTGCGAGTTTTTGATATGACCTGAAATAGTTCTGAAGTGTGATAGTTGCCAAAGTCTTCGACTCACTTTGCACGCTCACTCTTTCCTTAGCCTCGATTGCCTGATGAAGTCCGTTGCTGAATCGTCTACCGAACATCAAACGTCCAGTGAACTCGTCTACGATTACTACCTCTCCGTCCTTAACTATGTAGTCGACGTCTCTTTCCATAATCGTATATGCCTTTAGAGCCTGCAATACATGGTGGTTGATTTCCATATTTTCTGGATCACCAAAGTTTTCAATCCCAAAATAGTTCTCAGCCTTTGCAACACCTTCGTCTGTCAGAGATACCTGCTTATCCTTCTCTTCAAGAGTATAGTCGTCATCCTTTTTAAGGCCTTGAACAAATGCGTCTGCTCTAATATACATTTCGCTTGATTCATCACCCTGGCCAGATATGATTAAAGGAGTTCTTGCCTCATCTATCAAAATCGAGTCAACCTCGTCTATGATGGCATAGTTGAGTTCTCTCTGAACCATGTCTTCTCTGTAAATAACCATGTTGTCTCTAAGATAGTCAAAGCCGAACTCATTATTTGTACCATAGGTTATATCTGATTGGTAAGCTCGTTTTCTTTCATCTGGCTCGATGCCGTGTATTACACATCCTACAGAAAGCCCTAGGAAACTATATAACTTGCCCATCCATTCTGCGTCACGCTTAGCTAGATAATCGTTGACAGTAATAACGTGAACTCCTTTGCCCTCTAGTGCATTCAGATATGCAGCCAAAGTAGCCACAAGAGTTTTACCTTCTCCTGTCTTCATTTCTGCAATTCTTCCCTGATGCAACGCCAGACCACCTATAACCTGCACCCTGAAATGCTTCATACCAAGGCTTCTATAGGCACCCTCTCTGCAAACTGCAAACGCCTCTACGAGGATGTCATCCAGAGTTTCTCCGTTTTTCAGCCTTTCACGAAACTCTTTTGTTTTCCCCTTAAGCTCATCATCTGTCAAGTCTTGCATCGCTTTATCAAGAGCCATAACCTGATCAGCAATTTTCTCAAGTTTTCTAACCTCGCGTTCATTAAAATCGATAAAAATCTTTCCTAGAATTCCCATTCATTTCTCCTTATATGCACAAAATATATTATGTATTGCTAGAATATTACCTGATCTGAAGTATATCCCCCATCCATCATTTACTATTCGTTATTTTCCTTATTTTCAACTCTCAAATTAATTTCGATAGCCTTCTTATCATCTGCCTTAGTTACCTTGCCTCTAAATATTTTGTCGTCAGTTTCATATACAAAAGAATCTCCCGACTTCGGTAATTTGTCAAGTTGAAGTACTACCCATCCGTTGACAGTGTTTACATCGAGCTCAGGTTCCTCATCAAAATAATCAAAGATCTTCTCGACATTTGCATTGCACATTACTCTGTAACTTCCATCCTGCAACTGGGTTATATCCGATGATTCGACCTCGTCATATTCATCGTAAATATCTCCAATCAACTCTTCAATAATATCTTCCATAGTAACTAAACCCGCAGTGCCACCATACTCATCGACGATAATCGCCATGTGTGACTTGCTGACCTGAAGACGTTTAAGTAAAACCGCTGCCTTCATCGAGCCTGCGACATAGATTACAGGTTTAATATAGTCTGAAATTGTCTCCTTCGAGCCATCAACATAATTATGGAAATCTTTCTGGTTTAGAATTCCTAGAATTCTATCGAGATCTCCATCATATACGGGCACCCTAGAAAATCCAGTTTCAGCGAATATTTTTGCCGTTTCTTTCTTTGTTGACTCAACATCAATCGCTACTATATCTACCCTCGGAGTTATCACATCCCATGCCTCAAGATCATTAAACTCGATGGCATTTTGGATGAGTTCACTCTGATCCGCTTCAATCCTTCCTTCTGTTTCAGCTTCTTCAACCATGGTTAGGATTTCTTCTTCCGTTATCCCATCCTCTGTAGATATTTTAAAGAGCTTTGACAGAAAAATCTTCCATTTCATGAAAACCCAATTCAGCGGTGCGAACAGAATCATAAAAAATTGAGTAGCAGGCGTTGCAAACATTGCAAACTTTTCAGGTGCCTCTTTTGCTAGATTCTTTGGAGAAATTTCCCCAAAAATCAGAACTATCACCGTGGTTGCAATGGTGGATATCGTAGGTCCGAAAGCTCCATACAGTTTGATAAAGAGTAGAGTTGCTGTTGCGGTCAATGCAATATTTACAATATTATTCCCGATCAATATAGTCGAAAGCAGTTTATTATACTCCAGTGAAAGTTCGAGGGTTTTCTTTGCCCTCTTATCACCGTCATTGGCCCTGTTTTTCAGTCTAACTCTATTGAGTGAAGTAAAGGCCGTTTCCGTAGCGGAGAAAAAAGCCGAAAAAATCAAAAATATTATAATCAGAACAACTGGTATCACCAGTTCCCGACTGTCCATAGTCAAAAACATCCTCCTTAAAAATTGCTGCAATTAATTAGAAATCACCAAATACATATTGTACCACAAAATGGCAAAAAAGACTATAATTTCGACAAGATTCTACAGTATTAAGCCGTTTGTACCGCACACTGAATAACTTGATTATTGGTAACTCTCATGATAAAATTCTACATCATATGCAAATCAATATATTGGGGGGTACAATATGAGAAATTTTGATGACTATCAGGATGATTACTACGGCGACTCCGAATATCAAGATGTCGATTTCGAGGAAATAGATCCAGATACTCCTGACTACGATTATTACGGAGAAAGCAGTACAGGTGGATCTACTTATCCAAATTCCAATGGCACAAAATACATTTCTAAGCGTGCATTTACCGTCTGGCTTATAATAGCGATGGTTCTTACAGCTTTGTTGACTTCGCTAATAAACGGTATACTTATTCCGAAACTGAACGATGCTGCGTATGGCAACAAAAGTGTCACGCCAACTACTTATTCGATAGCCAAAAGCAGCAAAAGCACCATTTCAGCTGAAGAGATAATAGCTAAAAACTCACCATCAGTGGTTGAGATACGTACCGAATCTGTCGCAAGAGATGGGTGGCTCAACAACTTTGTCAAACAGGGTGCAGGCAGTGGTGTAGTCATAAACAAAAATGGCTACATAGTAACTAATAACCACGTAATCGAAGGTGCTCAGAAAATCATGGTCACTCTCAAGAACGGTAAATCCTATAGTGCTAAACTTATAGGACGTGATCCTGAAACAGACCTTGCAGTCCTAAGAATTAACGCTTCTGCTCTAAGACCTGCGGAATTCGGTGAAAGCAGCAAGCTTCAGATGGGGCAATTCGTAGTTGCGATAGGAAATCCGTTAGGCCAACTCGGAGGCACAGCAACTGCCGGCATAGTCAGCTCGCTAAACCGGAGAATTACTATCGATGGCAAAGATATGGAACTTCTTCAGACCGACGCTTCCATAAATCCAGGCAATTCTGGAGGTGGTTTGTTTGATAACTATGGAAATCTAATAGGCATAGTTGTTGCAAAATCTTCAGGCAACAATATTGAAGGCATAGGGTTTGCAATACCTATTGATAAGGCCAAGCCCATCATTGACTCTCTGATAAAAGAGGGCAAGTTGCCGCCTCAACCACGAGTTGGAATAATGATTTCAAACGTTCTTGATGAATCAATGGCAAAAGAGATGAATCTCCCTAAGCCAGGTGTATACGTAGCTAAGGTGCTGACAAAGAACGCAAAAGTTTCTGGCATCAGAGAGGGCGATAGGATTATTGCTCTTGAGGGTAAGAAAATTAAAGATAGTCAGTCGTTTATCAAGGACATCAACAAACACAAAGTAGGTGAAACTGTTGATATAACTGTCGAAAGAAATGGCAAGCAAGTCAAGATTCCAGTAGAGTTGTCAGATAAAAACGAGATGGAATAACCTCAAAATACTTATTAAGCCTTGGACTTATGTCTGATATATACATCATCATAAAAACTAGGGATGACTGATGTCATCCCTAGTTTTTATACCTTATCTTATTGTAAAATTTTTAATTTTTTCTTAATGTTTTATAAAGTCCTCCTATCGCCGCTAAAGTAATGAGGGTATAAATTGCAAATCCAGATGTATCACCTGTATTTGCTGGAGTGTTTTCGCTATTTGAATTAGTAGTTACATTTAACTGTGCCTTATCTTTGACTACCAGCTCCGCCTTAGCAGTGCCCTTTTTTGTATCAAAGGTTATATCGTGCTTTCCTGGTTTTAAAGAATCGACATAAGACTTTTTAAATGTTACTATTATGCTTCCCTGTCGTACATCATAGTTTGTTTTATTTATAAGTTGCCCATCAACAAGGACGCCCTTTAAATCTTCTACCTTGAGTTCATCTCCAAGGATTCTAAATGTAGCCTTGGTTGATTCCCCTATTACATAGATGACTGCATTATCTTTAGCAATTGTTTTGTCATCATTCTGCCCCTCTGTTATCACATTAAGTTCTCGGATTTCAGGGTTACTTCCAGCATGTGGCTTGCCGCTAGGATCTGGTTTACCTTCATCAGATGGTTTGTCGCCAGTGGTTGGTTTATCGCCAGATTCATTATTTTCACCAGGTTCTTGAGTATTATTATTTTCTTTCGGAGTTTCCGTCTTTAAATTAAACTTAAGATCCTTATATCCATCTGACAATACTGTAATTTCTGCATCGGATAAGTCAGGGAAGTCAGTTTTAACCTTTGCAACCTTATCTGACTCAAAATCAAGACTTCCAGTTTTCTTGTCTATTATTGGGATGCTGTGCTTTCCACTTACTTTATATGTCTCTGTCTTATCTCCTACTTTAATTTGCATCTTAGTAACATTGTTAAGATATCCTGCAAAATCTTCGTCAGTGAAATTTTCCTCTTTAACAATAGATTTCTTGCCATCATATTTTGCTGGCATCTTATCAGTTGTAACTGTAAAATATGCGTCTACATTAGCATATTCCTTAAATCTATCTTTTGCTGTAAGCTTATGAACACCTACGGAAAGGTCGCTTGTTACAATTCTACCGTTATCGATATTTACTTTGTTTCCATCAAGGAAGTATTCACCAATATAGCGATCTGGCAAATTAACAGTTACTGGTGTGCTTCCTGTTCCATAAGGCACATTATCGACCTTTAGTGCTTCTCCAGCCTTATTATCTATAAGTTTCGGGATGCTTATTCTTATGTTACTAATCTCATAAATCCCATCAGAGGTGTAATATGTTATCTTGGTGACTACACCCCCAATGAATTTGCCCATTTCCTCTTTTGAAGCACCTATTTGATACTTCTTGTAGATATTTCTTATTTGTGCTAGGTGTCTTATCTGTTTAGAAGAGTACCCCCCTCCTTCAATTGTAACACCATATACCTTTGTATTTTCATGAAGGAATGTTTCGTAATTCTTTAATTTTATTGCATAGTCAACATGGCGATCGTCAGTTATGGCTATTTCTCCTACTTCAGGATTAACCTGTTTCGCAGACTTTTTAACAGCCTCAGGAATGCTAAATTTAATAGCTCCATCAGCATTAGTTGCTTCTAAATAGAATTTAGGTGTTTCACTGATTTCAACATAAGAATAGTTATCGCCAGCAAATAAATCTGCTTCAGAGTCAACCTTCTTATAATTGCTTAAATCAACTCCCTCTCCAACTTTTACGGGGCAAGTAACACCAAGAATCTGGCTGCCATCTGGCGTGTGGTATGATCCTCCAACAATCTTCTCGTTCATGGTCTTCTTCTTGGTTGCAGATGTTACAGAATCTATCTTTTGCCCATAGAAATCACTATATGGAACATTCATCATAATGTACTTTTCGCTTGGTGCATTATTGCTACTTGTGTCATCAGCCATAGCATTCATTGGCACTAGGGCTAAAATCATAAATACCATTGTAGCAAGAGCAAAAATCTTTGACTTCAAATAATGTGTTTTCATAAAACCTCCTTTTAATCTTGTTAGCTATGCCTAACAAGATTAAGTATAATATAAAAAACAAAATACTTCAAGCACTATTTATCATTATTTTCACAATTAAAATATTTCGTCTAAGGATTCAATGGCGTTAAATCATTCAAGCATTAGATTTTCAATGTTTTTATTTTACTATAAGATTGCGTGAGTCAAAAAAAAGATAGTCTTGACATTTAAGACTATCTTAATATTTCAATTGTTTGATCTAAATCTTGTGTTTTTATTTGCCTATAATTATTAGACTTTCTTAAAACCATGCTCTCCTTCACTAATTACAAAGGCCTTTAAATCACCTACGTGGCTTAACGCTACTTCCTTTGCCATCTCGGCATCCTTCGATCTAATGGCGTCGAGGATATGTCTATGTTCAGAAGGCATGTTTTCATAGCGTGAAAAATCGTCATAGTATAAATATCTGAATCGAAGTGCCATATCTTGAATTGTTTCGCTAACAACTATTAGAGACTTATTGCCACTGGCTGCCACGATTTTTTTGTGAAACATTTCGTCATACTTAATGATATTTTCTGTATCATTCTCATATATGGCTTGCCTATACATCCCCGAAATTTTTTCCATCTCCTGGATTTCTTCTTCTAAAGCTCTTGATGTTGCAAGTTTTGCTGCAAGTGCCTCTAGTTCAGCCCTGACTTCGAGGATGTCGACCATATCTTTCACCGAGATGTCTGATACGTAAGAACCCTTTCTAGGTTCAACCACTGTGACCATTCCCTCTTTCTCAAGTTGCCTGATTGCCTCCCTGACTGGGGTTCTGCTTACACCTAGACTTTCAGCGAGCGCGACTTCAACAATTCTAGTGCCTGGTTTCATCTCACCAATTAGAATCTTCTTCTTTATTTTACTGTATACCGACTCTCTAAGAGACCTGTAGCCGTTGCTGTCACTGCTGTCGTTAATTATCATCTTCTCGCCCTCTTTTTTTCTTTTTGGCGATTCCATCTGATCGCCCATCAAGTATTTCAGTTACTATGACATTATTCCCTCTGGTTTTCAAATTATTGATAAGGGGATATAAATTATCAATTTTAATATCATTGTTAAGAATTGAAAAAATAGTTGTGCCGCTTCCTGACATCATCGTATGACTTGTCTGCTCTGCGTCTTCGAGATTCTGCTTCAAATTCTGCAAAACACTGTTTTTTTTGATGGTATAATTTTCAAGCACATTTATCATCTGGTCATAGGCCCTGTCCCATAACTCTTTGCATTTTTCATCTGACTCAGCCTCTCCAGAATTATCTGATAAATCCTCCAAAATAGACACGAGCCGGTCATTATCAGGTCGCATCGGGATAACGCAGGAATCGATACCCTTATAAACTTCTCTAGTAGAAGCACCAAATGACGGCTTTACGAGCAAAATATCTCTTGGCGGCATCTTCACTGGAGATAATTCTGTGCCAATGCCAGTAGCTCGTGCGCAGGTGCAGGCCAATCTGTCACTCCTCAAATACGACGGTATTGCCCGACAACTTTTTGCCTGATTCATAATAGCAAATGGAACGTCTGCTCCAAGTTCAGCTCCTATTTCCATAAGTTCTTTCATAGAAAAGTGTGTCCCAAGCAGTGCATTTAGCCCATGAATCACCGCCGCAGCATTGCCGCTTCCACCCCCAAGTCCGGCTCCAACTGGCACCCGTTTTTTTAGCACAATACTAACTTTATCGGGGATTTTGTAAAGTTTACTCTTTAGCCTTTCAGTTGAAATGAACGTTCTTATGAAACTGATAACTGCTTTATGGCATATATTTCTTTCATCACATGGTACATACGGCCAGTTAGCACTTATTTCAATTTGCGGCATTGCTATTTTGTGGCCTTTAAGATCAACATCTTTGCCGTGCGCTTTCTCGCTCCATTTTCCTTCATCCTGAAAAACAGACATCTGCACGAGATCGTGCAACAGCACTTGGCACATCACCATATCAACGGGGTGGTATCCGTCTTCCATCGCCTCGCCAACATCAAGCGAAATATTGACTTTAGCATAGGATGCCAGCATTATGCTCTTCATTTTTTATTTCTCTTCTTTGCCTGTTTTTCCCAGCGTTCTTCCTGTTCTCTTCTAGCCTCTGCTATAGCTTTCCTGCCAGAAACCGTCTTGCCTCCCGCGGCACTGATTGGCCTTGGAGCATTTACTCTAAAATGTCCAGGCGCCAACTCCTCTTCTTCGCCATAAAGCTCAGCAAGTCTTGCTTCTTCAGCTTCTCTTTTAGCCTTAGCCTTTTCAACTCTTTCAGCCCTCTTAGCCTTCTCTTTTTCTTGCTTTGAAACGATTTCTTCAACAGATTTTCCAGTTCTCTTCGCTTCCTTGTAAGGATTTACCTTAATATCCTTCTCATCGAGTTCAGATTCTTTTGCTTTTCTAGCGCTCCTAGATGTAAAGAAGAACATTCCACCAAACATAACTGCCATCATAACCATGTAAATCATAGTATTTCTCTTTTGGTTCATGGTAGTGAATTTAATTTCAACATCGTGCCCAAGTCTTGCACCAGTATCACTGATCAAATTCTTTGAGACATGTAGCGTATAATTGGTGTCTTCCTTGATTTTGTTTTTGCCATCGTGATTATCTGCAATTACCATCACCTGTTTCACATCTTTTGGGTTGTACATTACCCTAATAGGAACTTTTTTGCCATTCTTTCCCTTTATGGAAAATGCTCTGCTATTAAGTTCTCTATTTGATTTATCGCTCACACTTTGGTTAAAGTTAAGCTTGACACTCAAATTCTCGACAGTTGTATTTTTTTGACCATCGACCGGATACGTATTTACAATCTCCAAGCTGTCATCTGCAGCAAAAGCCATAATACATCCACCGAACAAAATCATCAATACCAGACAAATACTTACGCCAATCTTCTTCATTCTTTCCGCCTCCGGTTTACTTAGTTTTTACTTCCTTATTCTCAATCATCTTTCGATTTCTCACATCACGAAAAAAGCTCTTGAGTTTCTCCGCACTTTCCTCAGCCAAGATACCACCAACCACATTAACCCTGTGATTCAGTCTTTGTTCTGTCGGTATATCGAAAATGCTTCCACAGCCACCAAACTTAGGGTCACTTGCAGCATAATATAGATTATCAAATCGCGACAAAACAATGGCTCCGGCACACATGATGCACGGCTCCAGGCTAACATAAATAGAGCAACCGGCTAGCCTCCAATTTCCCATGAATTCAGCCGCTTGCGATATAGCTTCCATCTCTGCATGACTAGTTGCAAGAGCAGTAGTCTCGGTCTTGTTATATCCCCTGCCGATAATCACTCCGTCCCTTACAACCACAGCCCCAACCGGAACCTCTCCGATTAAAGCAGCCTTATCAGCCTCTTTTAAAGCTTCTCTCATAAAAAAAGAATTTTCTTCGTAATTCATATGCTTTTAAATTTTATCACATCTTGTATACAAGTTTCAACAATTTTGCACATAAAAACATACAATTTATATGAATTATGGATATTAACATTCAAATATGATATTATTACTCTTGCTTATTAGCACAAAATTTCTATGAAATTATTTTTACATCAACAAAACAGTTTAGAGGAAACACCTATGATTATCGATATTATTTTAATTTGTATACTGCTGGTTTCCGCCTTCCTAGCAATGAGGAAGGGTATGGTCATATCCCTTGTCAGCATGCTCAGCTGGGCTGTGTGCTCGATAGGAGGACTTCTATTCAGCGAGCCAGTCAAAAATTGGATTAACAAAAGCACCGAAATTGACGAGAATATCAACGAGGTTTTATTTTTAAAAAGTAGTGCTAGCTTAAAAGAAGGAGACCTCGACGGAGGCCTCCTTGGATTTCCTGAATTATTCGATTTTTCAACACTTAAGGAAGGTAGTGTCCTCTCAAAGATTTCCGAATTATTCGGTAAAACTGATGATTACCTATCATTCCTCAAAAAACCTGTCGATTCCCTTGCAGAAACTCTAAGTCACTCGGTTGCAGACAAGATCACAGATCTTCTTATGGGCATTATCGCTTTTCTATTCATCGTGCTTGTCGCAAAAATGTTTTGTGGCATTATAACTCTACTGATGTCCAAAAAATATCGCGGAGGTGCAATCGGCTTTCTCGATGGGTTTGGCGGTTTTTGTTTTGGTCTGGTGCGCGGCGGCATTATCATACTCTTGATTTTTGCGGCGTTAGTTCCAATTATTGCTCTCGCTTCACCTGAAAATTCTAATCTAATTATCGATCAGTTGAGTACGTCAAAAGCTGCGGAAACCATATACCAAAATAACATCTTAATCAATTACCTCTTCCTATAAGAGATTCCGCTTTTTCAAACCAATGCTATCCACACGATCACTGTAGGCGTGAGAAACTTCTTATAGTTTCTCACCGCTATATTCAGCGTCACAGTATACACATCTGTAAGTCTTCTTTGCAGGATTGACAAGTTTGAATTTCTGAGTAATCTCCTGCTCAACGGAGGTTATGCATCTTGGATTTTTGCATTTTATAACATCGGTAAGGGTCTCAGGTAATTTTAGATGTACCTTTTTCTCCAGCTTTCCGTTTTTTACCTTGTTGACTGTAATGTTGCTGTTTAAGTAGCCAAGAACCTCAATGTCAAGAGGAATATCTTCGTCGATCTTAATAATATCTTTCTTGCCGTACTTTGTGCTGTCCACATGCTGAATAACCGCTACGGTGCATGCCAACTTGTCCAGTTTCAACAGTTCATAAATTTCCATGCTCTTTCCAGCCGTGATGTGATCCAAAACGATTCCTGTATTTACGCCATCTATATTCATATTCTTTCTCCTTATTTCTGGTATATTTATGCTCGCAATTTTTATTTACTTCAGTATTTATTGCTCTCTTTATTTCCCAAAGCCTTCTCTTTCAATGCCTAAGAGGAAGAGAATCAATGCCATTCTTATATGTTTGCCACAAAGTGCCTGGAAGAAATAGCAAGCTCTCGGATCATCGTCAACTTCCACAGAAATCTCATTTACCCTTGGCAGAGGATGCATTATCGTCAAATCTTTTTTAGCTTTCTCAAGTTTGTTAAGATCTAAAATGTAGCTATCTTTTAACCTTATATAGTCAGCCTCATTGAAGAACCTTTCCTTCTGTACACGAGTCATGTACAAAATATCTAGCTCCGGCATGGCTTCTTCAATGTCCTCAGTTTCCGACCAACACACACCTGCTTTGTCCATTTTTTCCTTCATATAATCCGGAATTTTCAATTCTTCAGGTGATATCAGAATAAATTTAACATTCTCATACCTCATCATAGCTTCGATAAGGGAGTGAACAGTTCTACCAAACTTTAGGTCTCCGCATAGACCAATTGTCATATTATCTAATCTGCCCTTCTTCCTGCTAATTGTCAGTATATCTGTTAAAGTCTGAGTTGGATGGAAGTGTCCGCCATCACCAGCATTTATGATTGGCACTGTGGTCCTCTGAGCTCCGACAACGGGAGCACCTTCCTTTGGGTGCCTCATTGCAATGATGTCCACGTAGCAACCAACAGTCCTTATAGTATCGCTTACGCTTTCGCCCTTTGCCGCAGAGCTTGAATTAGCAGACGAAAATCCAAGCACACTTCCTCCCAATTCCAGCATTGCCGCTTCAAAGCTTAGCCTTGTTCTTGTGCTTGGTTCAAAGAATAGAGTTGCAAGTTTTTTATGCCTGCATATCTCATCATAGAATGAATGATTTTCAACGATATCGTTGGCAACCCTGACTAGGTAGTCGATTTCTTCCGTAGTTAGGTCCGTAATGTTAATTAAATTTCTGATTTCCTTCATCTTTCGTCTCCTTTTTCATTTATATTATTTTGTTTACGTTTGCGATTTTGTTCAAAACATCTAATCGAGCCACCCTTATTTCATCCACGATTCATCGGACGGGTTATCTCTAAATTTCAGAATTCTAGCCACATCATCCTCTTCAATGTAGCCTCCATTTGCTGCAACATCAACGAGATTGTCTAGATCTGCCAGGCTAACAGATTTAACTTTGGATGCTGCAAATCTTTCCATGCTCTTTTTCATCTTATATGTAAATATGCTCAACACGCCGAGGACTTCTGCGCCCGCTTCTCTTAGGGCGTCAACCGTTTCTATAGATGAGCCTCCGGTCGAAATCAAATCCTCAATTACCACGACCTTCGCACCCTTCTCGAGTTTACCTTCAATTCTATTGGCTCTTCCGTGATCTTTGGCAGATCCTCTCACGTAACCCATCGGTAAATCGAGTATCTCTCCTACTATCGCAGCGTGAGCGATGCCGGCAGTAGCCGTTCCCATCAGGACTTCACAATCTGGGAATTCTTTCTCAATTGTCTGTGAAAGTGCATCCTCTACGATGTCTCTAACGTGAGGAGCCGTCAAAATCAAACGATTATCACAGTATATTGGGCTTTTAATTCCCGAAGCCCATGTAAAAGGCTCTTCTGGTCGTAAAAAGACAGCCTGAATTTCAAGAAGTCCTTTAGCGACTTCGCTTGAAAAATCTTCTGATATTTTGTTCTTCTCTTTTACATCACAGTTTGAGTTCTTACCGGATTGTGACGATTTCTCATCAAGTTTGATTCCAAAATCCTCTAGACACATTTTGTATGCCTTAACTGGATCATCAGACTTTGTTATAGGTCTTCCGACTACAATGAAATCGCAGCCTATCTCCTTTGCCCTCTCAGGCGTAGTAATCCTCACCTGATCATCTTTTTGTGCGCCCTCAAATCTGATTCCAGGTGTCACCGTCAGGAAAGTCTTACCGCATTTAGCGTGTATAATCTCAGCCTCATGCGGCGAGCAAACCACACCGTCAAGACCTGCTTTCTTAGCATTTTCCCCATAGTGCAAAACAGTTTCTGCCATAGTTCTCTCGATTAGGAGGTCCTTATGCATATCCTGCTCACTTGTAGATGTTAACTGCGTTACCGCAATCAAAACTGGTCTGATCTCATCGCCATTTTCACAAGAATTGCTCTTATCAACATATTTTTCGTAACCTGCATCAAGACCTCTTCTCGCAGCCTTCATCATTTCAATCGTACCCTGAGCGTGAACATTCACCATATCAACACCTAGTGACGCTAGATTTGACATCGCATGTTCGACAGTATTTGGAATATCGTGCAACTTAAGGTCCAAAAATATTTTGTGCCCCCTAGCCTTGATTTCTCTTATAATGTCGGGACCTTCACGATAAAATAGTTCCATTCCAACCTTGACAAAAGGCTTGCTTGCCTCATTCTCAAATAGGTCTAAGAAGCTCAGTGCCTCTTTGCGACTTGGAAAATCCAGCGCGATAATTACGTCCTTATGCATACTTCCTCCTTATATTTTTATGCTAATTCAGCTAAACACCATTTCATGTATTTTGTTTCTGTATCCTAGTGTGCGACGCCAATAATTGACTTTATATCGGCTATGCCAAGTTCATCGCACAAAACAGGCAGCTCTTCGATTATTTCCTTGCATGCCCACGGATTCACCAGATTATATGCGCCGACCTGAACGGCAGATGCTCCAGCCATCATCATTTCGATAACATCTCTCGCTGACGAGATTCCGCCTATGCCGATTATAGGTATTTTGCAGGCCTCGTATACCTGATAGACCATCCTCAATGCGACAGGAAATATCGCTGGTCCCGAAAAACCACCAATCTTATTTGCAATCACGGGTTTCCTTCGATTAACATCAATCCTCATACCCATAATTGTATTTATTAGGGAGAGTCCGTCAGCACCCGCTTCCTCGCAAGCCATTGCAATTTCAGCAATATCCGTGACATTCGGTGAGAGCTTGATATAAACCGGCTTTGACGAAGCATTTTTCACTGCTCTTGTAACCTCTGCCGCACTCTCTGGACATACGCCGTATGCCATGCCACCGTTATGAACGTTCGGGCAACTGATATTAACTTCCAGAATTCCCACCTGATCAACTTTCTCAAATGACTCGGCAAGATGAACATACTCGTCTATAGAAAATCCGCTGATATTTGCAATCACAGGCTTTCTGTATGTCTCAAACAGCCTTGGCAATTCTTCTGCAATAACCTTTTCAACGCCGGGATTTTGGAGGCCAACCGAGTTTATCATTCCCATAGGAGTTTCAGCAATTCTAGGAAGTGGATTGCCCAGCCTTGGTTCGCAGGTAGTGCCCTTGAAACTTATCGAACCCAAAATATTCAAGTCATACAAATCCTTAAATTCTTCACCGAATCCGAAAGTCCCGCTGGCAGGAATTACGGGGTTATCGAGAGTTATATTGCCTAGAGATGTGCTTATATCTATTGTCTTTGCTACCATATTATTTCCTCTTTCAAAAATACAGGACCGTCCTTGCAAACTCGTTTTCCACCGTTTCTAGTGCTACAAGTGCAGCCCATGCACGCACCGAATCCGCACGCCATCCTCTCCTCGAGGCTGTACTGACCATTTGAAGGAAGCTGCGATAAAGCCTTGAGCATGCCCCTCGGTCCACAGGCAAATATGTATAAGCCTTCAATCTTTGAGGATGAATTTTTAATTACATCAATCACAGTACCCTTCGTCCCCAGACTTCCGTCCATGGTTGCAATATGAATATCCGGCTCAACACCATACTCTGCTGCTATCTTCTCAAACTCATCAGTTCCGAAGACTTCACTTGACTTATTGAATCCCATAACGACCTTTGGTCTTATGCCTCTTTTCAGAGCTTCCTCATAGCAGCCCATCATAGGCGGTATACCGACGCCACCTCCAACTAGGAGGATATCTCTGCTGGCTGTCTTTTCAAGATCAAAGCCATTCCCGAGAGGTAACAAAACATTCAGTTCCTCTCCGCCATTAAGCTCCGAAAGCCGCAAAGTGCCTCCGCCAACTATTTTGTAGTATAGGCATAGCTTGTTTTCGTAGACCCTTGCAACGGAAATCGGCCGTCTCAGAAAAAATCCGTCTATAGCTATATTCACAAACTGCCCGGGTCTGCCGAATCCTGAAGCGTCACCTTCCAAAATCAGCCTAAACGTACTGTCTGCTACCCTAGAATTCTCTTTTACAACAAAACATTCTTCTCGCATGCTATATTCACACCTCTAAATATTTTAATATCCCACCAACAAAGGTGGCCGAAACCTTGCCAACGACCTCATCGCCATCGAATGGTGTTGCTCGTCCCTTGCTCATGAATTCCTCAGAGTCGATTGTCCAGATTTTGTTTGGGTCCAAAACAGTTATATCGCATATTACAGTGCCTTCGCCTAATGTTCTCGGTCCAGGAATATTGAATCTTTCTCTAGGATTTATCGACATTAGTTTTACAAGTTCTTCAGGAGTTATTATTCCTTTTTGAACCAAATAGGTGTTCAAGAGCGCAAAAGAGGTTTCAAGTCCAACTATGCCAAATGCACTCTTTTCAAGGCCTCTTGATTTCTCTTTGCTAGAATGTGGTGCGTGATCGGTTGCAATCATATCAATCGTGCCATCCTTTATGCCTTCTATTAGAGCTTCCCTATCTTCCATGCTGCGAATCGGAGGATTCATCTTAAAACGTCCCTCTTCTTTTAAATCCATATCTGTAAGTATCAAGTAATGAGGGGCTGTTTCGCAACTCACATCTACACCAGATTTTTTTGCCTGTCTAATGATATCCACAGTTTCCTTGGTGGAGATATGGCAAACATGATATTTGCATCCAGTCTTTGCGGCAAGTTCAACATCTCTTGCTACTTGGACCCACTCACTTTCTGAAGATATGCCCCTATGCGAATTATCCTTTGCGTACTCTCCCTTGTGAATGTAACCGCCATCGAGAAGCGATTCATCTTCACAGTGTGCGACAATAGGCTTGTTTAGGCTCTTTGCAACAAGCATGGCTTCTTCCATTAAGTCTCCGGTTTGAACGCCTCTTCCGTCATCACTGAAACCGATTACATATGGTGCAGTAGATGCCATATCGGCTAATTCCGATCTACCGTTGCCAGACATCGTAATTGTGGCATATGGTATTACATTAATAACGGCATCCCTATCTATAATTTCCAGCTGGACTTCTAGATTCTTAAGGTTATTTGGTGGAGGATTGAGGTTTGGCATCGTGCAAACAGTCGTATAACCCCCATGTGCACCTGCCAAAGTCCCCGTCCTTATGGATTCTTTATAAAAAAAACCCGGTTCTCTCAAATGTACATGTACATCTACGAAACCGGGAATAATATATTTATTTTTTAATTCAAAAACTCTATCGTAAAGGCAGTTACTCTGTTCGTTGTCAAAATCAGGCGTTAACTTATCAGAATCGATAAGCAGGTCCTTCTTTACAAACTGTCCTTTACCTTTGTTTTCAAACACTTTTGCGTTTTTAAGCAAGGTTTTCATCTGAAACTCCTTTCTCTTATTTCGTCCTAAATCTTCAATATTCTACACCTAATATTGGTGTGAGTCAATACATTTATGAGAGAAAACCTGAGAAATTATTTCACCTGTTATTTCTTTACTTCGCTTAATGATTCTGATTGCTCTATCGGCTCTTTATCACAAAATATCGATGTTCAAAAGTCTTGCATTGGTTCTAAAAATCAGCTATTACAGTTCGGTCCTTACCTGCAAGGTCCTTGAAAACTTTTATATCCTTGAATCCAGCATCTTCTAAAATTTTAGAAACATCATCAGCCTGATCATAGCCTATCTCCAGAACTATTGCTCCGTTTTTCTTTAGATAGTCCCCTGCCGAATCAAGTATTTTGTTGTAATAATCAAGCCCTGTTTCACCTCCATCAAGTGCAGAAACTGGCTCGAAATCTTTCACCTCTCTATCTAAGTTAGGAATAACATTCGTCGGGATGTAGGGAGGATTGGAAATGATCAAATCAAACTTCTGGTTGCCGAAAAATTTTTTAAAGGGTTCGAATAGATTCCCTCTTACAACCTTGCATTCCTTCGAAAGCCCAAGTTTCTCGATGTTTGATTTTGCAATGCGTACAGCATCCTCTGATTCATCGCTAAAGGTCACCTTTACGCCGTGACACTCCTTAGCAATCGCAATGCCCAGCGCCCCGCTTCCACTGCATAGGTCCAAAACTGTTTTGTAATGTCGATCCTTAATGAGTTCAATCGCATGCTCAACTACGGTTTCTGAATCGAGTCTCGGTATCAAAACACCTGGCTCAACATGGATATCATAGCCATAAAAATTTTGACTTCCTGTTATGTACTGGATGGGCTCCCTATCTGCCCTTCTATCAAGGAGTTCTAAATAAGATTCGCAGTCCTCGAATTCCCTGGTTTTTTGCCACTCCATCAGGAATTGCCTTTGATTAAGTCCAAATCTATAGCAGTAAAGGTCTTGGCTCTCCCCCTTAGCATTTGAAATCCCAGCATTAGCAAGACGCTTTTCGCCCAGTATCAAAAGTTCTTTAACAGGCATCGTCATCGCTCTGCTCCCCCTTTTTTTCTAATATCATGTCTTCGCAATCATCTTGATCAAGACTTGGCGTATCGGAAATTACATTCCCATCGTTGTCCACAATGCCGTTAAACAAAGGTTTATCGTTTTCTTCTGGCAAAACAGCTTTCATCGCTACTATAGCAACCTCAAGCATCGATTCATCGGGTTCTTGCGTGGTTATTTTCTGAAGATAAATCCCCGGCATGCTCAAAACTTTTACAATAGTGGAGTTGCTTGTGCCTGCCCATTTGAGGACCTCATAGGAAAGCCCTGCGATAACAGGTATCATAATAATCCTGCTGAGCAAACGTTCCCATAGCGATGGCCACCCGAACAATGGGAAAATCAAAAGCGTAATAATCATTACAAAAATTAAAAAGCTCGTTCCACATCTTGGGTGCAATCTATAAAAACTCTGCGCATTGCTTGCTGTCAGTGAAAGTCCCTTTTCAAAGCAGTGTATCGTCTTATGCTCCGCTCCATGATACTGGAAAATGCGTTTGATTTCCTCGAGTTTACTTATAGCCACTATGTATGCAAGGAATAGAATCAGCCTAAAAATGCCTTCTATAAAACTCAGCCAAACCTCACTTTTGATGAAGTTGCTGAAAAATCCGACAACCCATGTTGGCAGAAGCACAAAAACTCCAACGCTGAAGATAATTGCCAGCAGTGCCGACAAATAAATCATAATCGACCATGCCTTTTTATCCCCGAATCTATTTCTAAGTTTTTCCTCAAATCGATCTGCAATGGATTCCGTGCTTTCAGCCTCTATAAGCCCCGATTCTTCCAGAATCGTCGCTGAGTCCATGAGAGTCTTCGTGCCCTCAACCATCGACTGCCAAAATGCAATCACACCTCTAATTAGTGGAACCTTGCCTAGTTTGCCCGTCTTTGGCCCGTATTTTGTTTTGAGACGTATACTATCATCTCCGGTGCGCACCGCAAGCGCAATTTTCTTTGGCCCACGCATCATTATGCCTTCCATAACGGCCTGACCACCTATTGCTGTAGGGCATGCATCCTTCATAAAAATTCTATCTAAATCCATACTATTAATATTTCCTATTGCTAAATTTTAACATCAAATAAACTATTCAAAAATCATCTTCACGGCCTGTACAAAGGCAGCATTATTCTTAGTATGCGCGAGACTGTCGATAATTGACTCCGTAACGTCCTTTGTACCTGGTGCATTCAAGGCCTTCCTCATAATCCAGATCGCCTCCAGTTCTTCCGGACTCATGAGCAAATCCTCTCGACGCGTTCCTGACTGGTTCAGATCAATAGCAGGGAAAATCCTCTTTTCCTGTAGCTTACGATCTAGCCTCAACTCCATATTGCCGGTTCCCTTGAATTCCTCAAAGATCATATCATCCATTCTACTTCCGGTTTCAACAAGTGCGGTCGCCAAAATAGTCAGACTGCCACCCTCTTCCATGTTTCTGGCGGCACCAAAGAATCGCTTAGGAAAATGTAGTGCAGCTGGATCAAGTCCTCCCGAAAGAGTCCTGCCTGAACTAGGAATCACAAGGTTATTTGCTCTTGTCAGTCTTGTAATGCTGTCAAGCAAAACAACCACGTCTCGCCCATGTTCAACAAGCCTCTTCGCTCTCTCCAGAACCATGGTTGCAACCTTAACGTGATGCGCCGGCAGTTCATCAAAAGTCGAAAAAATAACTTCGCCGCCTCTGAGCGATCTCTTCATATCGGTTACTTCTTCAGGTCTTTCTCCGATTAGAAGCACTATAACCTCTATATCTGGATAATTTTTCTCTATTGCCTGAGCCATTTGCTTAAGAAGAGTGGTTTTGCCAGCCTTAGGTGGTGCAGCAATCATGCCTCTCTGCCCCTTGCCTATAGGAGCAATCAAATCTATCAGCCTGGTAGCAAGCTCGTGTGATCCGCTCTCCAGCGACATTCTCTCATTTGGAAATATAGGTGTCAGGTCTTCAAACTGGGGTCTCTTCTTGGCAGCCATAGGCGTGTCTCCGTTCACTTCCTGAACATAAAGAAGTGCTCCGAACCTTTCGTTTTGTTTCGGATGCCTTGAAATTCCCTTGATTAAATCGCCTGTCTTGAGGTTAAATCTTCGAATTTGCGTAGGTGCTACATAAACGTCTTTTTCGCTAGTGAGGAAGTTATTGAACCGCAAAAATCCAAAACCTCCATCAGCCAAATCCAAAATTCCTTCGACAACAGGCCTTTCATCTTCCGTCTCTCTATCCTGGCTGTCTACTTGCCCATCCTCAACTTGAAGAGTTTCGTCTTCTTTAATGTCTACAGAAGTCTCTTGATTCTCCATTGAGTTCTCCGAATTATTTACTTTATCATTTTGCTTATCTGCCATATTTCACCTATAATATCACATTTTAGTATTTTTAACATTTTATCATAGAAATACTTATTTCACAATCTAGTGCACATCAAACTACCTGCGTACATTCCAATCGTATCTGATTTCTTGGAAAATTTCTGCGAACAAAATATTGATATTGTCATTAGATACCGCCTTATTTTTATGGATAAATAAAAATATTTTTCATATCAAAATTAATATATTTATAGTCTGAACTTTAGTCTATATAAAATTATTGCATTTGCAATGTTTTTACTAAAATTATTCAGTATTTATTATATTTTTAGTTTGAACTATATTCTGTGTTTCAGTCTAGTTTTATTTGTGTTATACTAAGGACATTCAGAAAATTTTGATAATATTTAAATGCATTTTACTCAAAAAATTTTAAAGAGAGGAAAATAAAATGACCGAAAACGGAATTTATATTATTTTAACAATTGGACTATATCTTCTAGGCATGCTCTTGATAGGAGTGTACTATAGCAAGAAAACATCAAACTCTAGCGATTTTTACCTTGGTGGCCGTACTCTCGGTCCATTAGTTACTGCGATGAGCGCAGAGGCATCCGACATGAGCAGTTGGCTACTCATGGGTTTGCCTGGGCTAGCCTATCTTACAGGTGTAGCAAATGCAGCTTGGACTGGCATCGGTCTTGCAATTGGAACATATGTAAATTGGCTAGTCGTTGCAAAAAGAATTAGAACATACTCCCATCATCTTGATGCTATAACAATTCCTGATTTTTTCAGCAAAAGGTATCACGATGATAAAAATATTATTAACTTTTTATCGGCTGTCATCATAATAATATTCTTTATCCCTTACACGGCTTCTGGATTTGCAGCATGTGGCAAACTCTTCTCATCACTTTTCGGAGTAGACTATTTTGTTGCTATGATAATAAGTGCAGCTGTCATCGTCGGATATACGACTCTCGGTGGCTTTCTCGCAGCGTCAACCACAGACCTCGTGCAGAGCATCATAATGACTATGGCGCTTGTTGTTATAATGACATTCGGAATATCCAAGGCAGGCGGCATCGGTGCCGTAGTTGAAAACGCAAACAGCCTTGCTGGATATTTTAGTTTTGTTAAAACTCACGTGCCTGAAACAGGTGGTATGGGAAATTACAATCTTTTTTCAACCCTGTCCACACTAGCTTGGGGGCTTGGTTATTTCGGCATGCCTCATATTTTGCTCAGATTCATGGCCATTCAAGATAAGCAAAAGCTTTCTCTTTCTAGGCGTATCGCAACCATTTGGGTGTTGATTTCTCTGACCATTGCAATTTTAATAGGAATAGTAGGAAATGCTATGACAGCAAATGGCGTTATAGATGCATTGGAGAGTAGTAAGTCTGAAACGATAATAATAGAGATCGCAAGTTTGCTTAGCAATCATGGAATTTTGGCCGCACTCATAGCTGGTCTAATCTTGGCTGGCATCCTAGCCGCAACAATGTCTACAGCAGACTCTCAGCTTCTAGCAGCATCCTCAAGCGTCAGTCAAAACATATTTCAGGACTTCTTCAAAATCAAGATGGACGAAAAAAAATCTATGCTCATAAGCCGTTTAACCGTCGTTTTCATTTCGCTAATAGGCATCATCATCGCATATAACCCTGATAGTTCTGTTTTCGAAATCGTTTCGTTTGCTTGGGCAGGCTTTGGCGCAACATTTGCACCAGTGGTCCTCTGCGCGCTATTTTGGCGCCGTTCCAACAAAACAGGGGTGCTCGCCGGCATGTTCGTCGGTGCTGTTACGATATTCGTTTGGAAATATGCAATAAGACCAATGGGCGGTTTCTGGGATGTTTACGAGCTGCTTCCTGCATTTGTACTGGCTATGCTAACTATCGTATGCGTATCACTTATGACAGCATCGCCTTCAAAAGCAATCCAAGATGAATTCGATGATTATGTTATCAATATACACGAGTAGAGTAAAAAGAAATAATTTGCTAACTATATAGCCACTTAATTAAGGAATCAGTCAAATGATTCCTTAATTTATTTGCTTAGATTTTCAAAAGCCTTGTAGAGATGATCTGCATCTGGCGGGTCAATTTTTTGCCATACTCCCGCCACCTTACCATCTGACTTACAGTCTTTTGCTTCGTCCTTATGTGCCTCTACAAGAATCTTACAACCCTCACTCGCAGATGTCACCTCGCCTATTTCACTTACGCTTACACCGACCACTTCGCAGCGTTTTATGATTTCGGATGCTCTACTTGCTTCCGCTACAATAATCATAGAACCACTCGAAATAAGTCGCAGATAGTCGAAATCTAAATTTTGTGCTAATTTGACAGTTACAGGATCTACAGGAATTTTATCTTCATACAGTTTGACGCCCAAATTTGCAACCTGGCAAATTTCCCATACTGCTCCAAGGATGCCGCCCTCAGTCACATCGTGCATCCCACAAGCCCCAATTTCTCCTGAAATAATGCCTTCCTTTATTACACTCAGCTGATTCATGAGAGATTTCCCATGTCTAATCTCTTCACTAGTAAGAAAATCAAGTCGATCTCCAGCATCAGAACAGACGATGGCCGTGCCTTCAAGCCCTGCGAGTTTTGACATGAGGACCTTATCACCCGGCTTCATCTCGAAATTTTCCCTACGACTCGATGTTTTCCCAAAGCAGGTGGCAACTGCAACAGGTTTATTAACAGCATCCGTAATCTCGGTATGTCCCCCAACTATCTCAACCCCAATGGCCGCGGCCTCCGAACCAGCCTGTTTCATTATATCTTCAAGCTGTTTTGTTGTCGTTCCTTCAGGCAGCAACAAAACAAGGGTCATCGCCATCGGTGCAACTCCCTGTGTCGCGATATCATTGCAATTTATGTGAACCGCCAGTCTTCCTATATCGTTTGTTGCTGCAGAAATCGGATCACTCGAGACAACACAGTCATACTCCCCAAAGTCTAGTGTGGCACAATCAAGTCCAATGCCCGGGCGTGCCTTAACGTCACTTCTTCTGTATTTGAGATGCTTAAAGACTAGATCCTCCAGTAGGCTGCTGTCCAATTTGCCAATCGGAAGTACTTGCTCCTGAGCTGATCCTTGGCCCAAAATTTCCTCGTTGCATTTAGTTTCATTTTTATCACAGTTATCAGTCACAACAAATCCCTCCTACAAAACTTTTTTGTTTTTGATCCAGCTAACAACCGTAGCCTCATCGACAATGTTGACCCCGAGCTCTTTGGCTCTTTTGTTCTTCCCGGACATCGAAGTCAAATCGTTATTTATGAGATATGACGTTCGACTGCTTACCGAACCAGAAACCTTGCCTCCAGCGTCTTCGATAACGGCTTTTAATTCATCTCGATTTTGGAAGGTCTCCAGCTTGCCAGTTATTACAAATGTCAGTCCAACAAAATAGTTTTCTCCGCTACCTTTCCTCTTCTCTATGTCGAGTTCCCTGCGCAAATTATTGACTTCATCAAGTTTTGCAGGATTTCGAAAATAAGCAACAAAGTCCCTAGCAATCACAGGCCCAACGCCTTCAATCGATTGAATTTCATCTTCCGAGAGAGAAATTATTCTGTCCCAATCATCTTCACAAGCTTTGGCTATCAATTTTGCATTCGCCACTCCAACGCCAGGAATACCAAGTGCGTACAAAAGTTTTGCCGCAGTAGTTTTTCTCGCTTTTTCAATAGAATTGACAAGATTCTCAAAGGATTTTTCTCCAAAACCCTCCATTGAAGTGATCTTTTCCTTTTGACTTGAAAGCGAAAAAATATCGGCAGGTTCCTTCACCAATCCCTCGTCAATAAACCTCTCAAGTGTAGCCTCGGATACTCCGTCTATGTCGAGAGCGTTCCGTCCAGTCAAAAGCGTAAAGCGCTTTACACTTTTTGCTGGACATTCGTCGTTCAAACAGTGTAGTGTCATAACACCATTATCATTTCTGAGCAATGTTTTCGAACTACATACAGGACATTCTTCTGGTATTTCAGCAGTATTGCTTTTGCTTAGATTTTCGCTAACCTGCGGAATAATCATGTTAGCTTTGTACACGGTTATTTTGTCGCCCACGCCCAGTTTTAGAGCCTTCATAATGCTGACATTATGAAGGGATGCCCTCGAAACTTCGGTTCCTTCAAGTGAAACTGGCTCAAATATAGCGATAGGGTTGATCAATCCTGTCCTTGAGGCGCTCCACAAAATCTCTTTGAGTGTGGTCTCTGCTATCTGGTCTCGCCATTTAAAGGCCATGGCATCCCTAGGGAATTTAGCGGTTGCACCAAGACTTTTTCCATATGCCTTATCATCAAGTACAACCACCAGTCCATCTGATGGATATGGATTGTCCGCTACCTTATTTTCATATTCACTTATTGCTTTCACAACTTCATCGCCTATCAACGATTTGCGTTCGACAGTTTCAAATCCTTGGCTGTCGAGCCAGTCCATTTCCTCAGACCTAAGGTCAAACTCAGGGCCGGATACCATGCCGAAGGCAATAAATCGAACCCTTCTTTGGGCAGTAATTTCACTATTCAGCTGTCTTACAGATCCGCTGCAGAGGTTCCTCGGATTCTTATAATGTTCTTCATTATCGGGCAGCGATTCATTTATTTTTCGAAAATCTTCATACGTTATAATCGCTTCTCCTCTTAGCACGAGGTTTCCCATATATGGGATTGACAGCGGGAGATTTATAAAAGTCCTTGCATTACCAGTAATTACTTCTCCTATAATACCATTGCCCCTAGTCAAAGCCTTGGTCAACTTTCCGCCTTCATATCGCAAAACTACTGTAAGACCATCCAGTTTCCAGGAAAGTAATCCCCTGTGACTTCCAAGCCACGATGCGAGAGTATCCCTGTCTTTTGTTTTGTCCAACGACAGCATGGGATGCTCATGTTCTTCCTTTGGAAGTGCAGAAATCACCTCATAGCCAACCTTTTGCGTAGGGCTGCCCGCCATGATTATTCCACTATTCTTTTCAAGTGCTTCAAGTCTGTCGTATAACTCATCGTACTCCAGATTGGAAATAAGTTCCTTTGTGCCTTGGTAGTATGCCCTACTCGCCTCATTCAATCTCTCGATTAAATCAAGCATTTCAGCTTTGACGTCTATTTTGTTCATATCCACTCTTTCTAAAATTGTTTATACATTATCATATATCAAGCTTTTTTCAGGTGTGCTATACCTTTTGCAAGTTTTTTCTTACCGACTGAATCAAACATCACAGTTAGAGTTCTCTCGTCTTCTTCAATTACAAGTCCGTTCCCAAACTTTGTGTGGTTTACCATATCGCCCCTGTGGAAATCGCTCCCGCCCCTTTGTGCAGCTGCGTTCAACTTGGTTGATTCCTTTGCGTATTTCAGCATGTCAAATGGCTTAGATGGTCTATTAACCGCAAAGCCATCTCTACTTCCCGTAGAAACTCCTATTCCCTGGCTACTTCTAGGCCTGTAAATTGCATCTCCATCAATAAGTTTTGGATCAAGTTCTCTTAAAAACTGCGATTCCCTAGTATAGTCCGTTCTGCCGTACTGGGTCCTAACTGCTGCACTGACAAGGAACAATCTCTTCTTAGCTCTTGTCATGGCAACATAACAAAGTCGCCGTTCCTCTTCCATCTTTGAGTTATCTTCCATCGCACGGCTCCCTGGGAAGATTCCGTCCTCAAGTCCGGGAAGGAAAACAACTGGGAACTCAAGGCCCTTTGAACTATGCATAGTCATTAGAACAACTGCATCCTGAGTTTCATCGTGATTATCGACTTCAGCCATCAAGGCTAGCTTTTCCATAAAATCTCCAAGTTCTGATGTTCCACCGCTCTGACTTATTTCCCTTTCATAGTCCGCAATTTCAGTCTTAAATTCCATCAGGTTTTCTAGTCTTCCCTCAGCCTCGACAGTTGCCTCGTTCTCAAGCATCTTCACATAGCCCGTTCGTACGAGTAACTCATCGTATATTTGCGATACGGTTAGGTTATCCTGCTGATCTGAAATCAGACGAACCACATCTGTAAAATCACGCACAGCATCCAAAGTTTTTCCCTTAAATGCACTAAGCCCCACACCATTCAAAAGTGCTTCCATCATCGACATTCCCATACCCGAAGCCAGATGCTCCAGGTTAGCTAGAGTCTTAGGTCCGATTCCTCTTTTTGGCTCGTTGATTACTCGTTTCAATGAAATGTCATCCTTAGGATTAATGATCATCCTCATATAGGCAATCATATCCTTGAGCTCCTTGCGGTCATAATACCTCATTCCAGATAAAATTCTGTACGGGATTCCCCTATCCATCAAATAGCGCTCAAACGTTCTGGACTGCGCATTGGTCCTGTACAAAATAGCAAAGTCGTTCCACTCAAAGCCCTCTCCGACGTGCAAATTTTCAATCTCCTGAGCCACATACCTTGCTTCATCTCGCTCAGTTTCGGCCCTATAATACCGTATCTTATCCCCGTCCTCTTTATCTGTCCAAAGTTTCTTCCTCTTACGCTGCCTGTTATTTTCGATAACAGAATGTGCGCCAGCCAAGATGTTTCCCACCGAACGATAGTTTTGCTGCAACTTAATAACCTTAGCACTAGGAAAATCCTTCTCAAAGTCCAAAATATTAGTGATATCTGCGCCCCTCCATTGGTAAATGCACTGATCATCATCCCCGACAACGCAAATATTTTGGTGCTCCTCAGCCAACATCTTCACAATCAAATACTGCAAATAGTTCGTATCCTGATACTCGTCCACCATCACATATCTGAAACGCCTTCTGTACTCCTCAAGTACATCATCATTTTCGTCCAAAAGCTTCCATCCATTAAGCAACAAATCATCAAAGTCCATTGCGTTATTTGATTTAAGACGTTTCTCGTACTCGGCATAAACCTCAGCGATTAGTTTCTCTCTATAATTATCTTCATTTTCCGAAAGATATTTCTTCGGCGACAAAATATTTTCCTTGCAATGGCTAATGGTGCTCAAAATTCCACGCACAGGAAACTCCTTTTCGCTCAGTTGTTTATCCTTAAGAATCCCCTTAACCAATGTCTTCTGATCTGTCGTGTCGTAGATGAGAAAATTATTCCCATATCCAACCTTGGACGGATCTTTTTTCAGCATTCTAAGGCACATAGAATGAAAAGTTGTAATCCACATTCCATCTATGTTTCCGACGAGGCTCTCCACTCTCTCTCGCATCTCTTTTGCCGCTTTATTTGTGAAGGTTACAGCAAGGATATTATACTTTGATATGCCATTATCCACCATGTAGGCAATCCTCTCTGTCATCGTACTCGTCTTGCCGCTGCCAGCTCCCGCTAAAATCAATATTGGCCCCTCGATCTGAGTCGCCGCCTTCCTTTGCTCTTTGTTTAATCTATCTAAGCTCATCCTAAAATCCTATTTATATATTACTTCGTATCAAACGCTTCTATTTCCAAGATTTATATAACTATCGTTTCTTTTGTGTATCCCGTTGTTTGTGCTGTGATTCTCTCACAAAATACCGTTATTTTAGCAGTACATTTAAAAGAGAATTTCCATAAGATTGCATATATAAGTTTATCATATTCCCCATATTTTGAATAGTAAAAATAAAAGAGACAGGTTGACGAGGCCTGTCTCTGCAAAAAGAATGAAAAGCATCCGGCTTTCCACTTGTCTCAATAAAAAAGACTGTGGTAAAAGCCCACAGCCCGTTTTTGCTGTCATTAAATATCGTTTCACAATCGGGTTCACCGCCCAAATGAAACATTCCGTGCAGGTCTCCTGGCTCAACGTATCAACACCTCTCTCAGCCTTCCCGAAAAATCAGTGGCTTATAATTGAGATTGGCTACTCGCTTTACAGTGGCGGGACCGCGTAGGAATTCAACCTACTTCCCTCTTAGCTCGCATAGCAAGAACACGAAACTTTATTTAGCTACACCAATAGAATACATCTAAACTCAAGTTTTGTCAATCAAATGTTTATACAATTTATCATTATCTGACATCAAAAGTATCCCGCTAATCTGAGCAAGTAAATTTGAGAGAATTATTTATCTCTTGTTATAAAATAAGCTGCAACTAATGCACCGACAGTTATCAGAGCTACTGATGCTCCAATTGCAATTTCAACAGTATAATCATCTACAGGACGGTACTTTCTTTTAGCTCGTCTATAATCTTTTCTTAGGCGTTTTGCCTTTCTCTTCATGCTCTTTTGTACACCGCCAGCATAATCAAGTGCATCTTCCTTGAAATCTCCAGCATAATCTAGCATATCTTCAATACCGTCTGATGCATATTCCTTTGCATCATCAACGTATTGTCTAAGATCTTTCTTGTCCATATCTATCACCGCATCTCCTATTTATCGTCTTTTTTCTCTATCGCTTTCTCAGTAGCTTGTTTTAGTGCTTTCTTGCCCATAGAAAACCCGGTAGTATCTTCCTTGATGTCTTTTCCCTCTACTTCATATTCCTCTTCAATTAGTTTTCCCATTTCTTCTTTTCTATCAACATATTTATCCTTCATGGCATCCTCCTTATTTTAGAAAAAATCAACTCCGTCGCTAGGCTATTTCTTTGTTGCCTTTGTAACTTGTTTCTTAACGTCTTTGCCCTTCTTCTCTACATCCTTGAATTGCTCATCAAGTTTTTTATCTAGTTTATCCTTGGTATCGTCAAGCTTATCTTTTACATTTTCGTAGCCATCAACTGCCTTGTCCTTAACATCGTCAAAGCCTTCGCTTGCTTTCTCCTTTGCGTTATCATATGCCTCTCCAGCCTTATCCGCAATTTTTTCTCCACCTTCTTTGACATCCTGCACCAAATCCTTAGCTTCTTCGGATACTTTGCTAGCTGCCTTTTTAAGATCATCTACAATCGCCATCTTGAAAACCTCCTATCCATATCTTTTGGAATTTTTGTCTAATTAAAACGCTTTTCTATTAATAAATATTTACACATTTGAAACATAATTAAACATTTTTCATAAAACAAAAATCCTCCAACGATTCAGCTGAAGGATTTTTATTGTTTTATCTTTGATATTCTACATTGATATAATACAATGTCGACTATACAAGCTCGAGGAATACAACTTCCGCATTATCTCCTGAACGAGGTCCAAGTTTAAGAATTCTTGTATATCCACCTTGACGCTCCTGATATTTAGGAGCAATTTCCTCAAAAAGCTTTGTAACAACATCTTCATCATAGATGTAAGCAAGTGCCTGACGCCTTGCATGAAGGTCGTTTCTTTTTGCTAGTGTTATAAGCTTTTCGGCTTCTCTTCTGGCTTCCTTTGCTCGACAATCTGTGGTTGTTATTCTACCTTCCCTGAAAAGATCGGTAACGATATTTCTAAGCATAGATTTTCTATGAGCAGTTGGTCTGCCAAGTTTTCTATATCCGGGCATTTCGGTCTCCTTTCTCCGTGCTATTCGTCAGTCTCTTTCAGAGATAAACCAAGTTCTTCCAACTTGTTCTTAACTTCATCAAGCGACTTCTTGCCGAGATTCCTTACCTTAAGCATTTCGTCTTCTGTCTTTTCAGTAAGTTCCTCAACGGTGTTGATATTTGCTCTCTTTAGGCAATTTGACGATCTTACTGATAACTCAAGTTCTTCAATCGTCATCTCGAGAGATTTAGCCTTCTGATCTTCTTCTTTCTCTATCATAATTTCAAAATTATCTGCAGAGTCGTCAAGTGACATCAAAAGGTTGAGGTGTTCATCCATTATTTTGGCACCTATGGAAACTCCCTCTTCGGGTGTTACAGATCCATCTGTCCAAATTTCCAAGGTCAATTTATCATAGTCGGTAACCTGTCCTACACGCGTATCTTCTACCATGTAGTTAACTTTTTTAACCGGTGTGAAAATTGAGTCAACAGGGATTACCGCAATAGGAGTAGTTTCATCTTTATTCTGATCAGCAGTTCTGTAACCACGCCCTCTTGCAATTGTGATCTCCATTATGAGATTCGCTCCCTCTTCTAGCTGTGCTATATGTAGATCCTTATTGAAAATTTCAAGCTCAGAATCTCCTATAATATCAGCTGCTGTAACTTCTTTAGGTCCTACGGCATTGATTATTACCTTCTTAGGCTCCTCGCTATTTAGACGAACTGCAAGTTGCTTTAGATTAAGTATAATTTCTGTAACATCTTCTCTAACATTTGGAATCGTTGAGAATTCATGAAGTACGCCGTCAATTTTAACCGAAGTAACAGCTGCACCTGGAAGTGAGCTCAAAAGAATTCTTCTCATAGCATTGCCAAGTGTTGTGCCGTATCCTCTTTCAAGCGGTTCTATGACAAATTTTCCATATTTTCTATCTTCGTCTACAAATTTTTCAATTGTAGGTTTTTCGATTTCTATCACTAAAAACCCTCCTTATCTTCCAAAGTAAATTGGCTCCAAAAGCTATAACTAACCTATTACTTGGAATACAATTCGACGATAAGATGCTCAGCTACCGGAGTATCGATCTGATCTCTGGTAGGATCTGCCAAAACCTTCCCCTCAAGTTTTTCTCTATCAACAGATAGCCATCCGGGAATTCCAACCTGCATTTCCTTAATTTCCTTGAATTTAGGAGAGCTTGTGCTTTTCTCTTTTACCTTAATAACATCCCCTGGGCTTACCTGATAGGAAGGAATATTAACTTTCTTTCCGTTAACAGTGTAATGGCCATGCACTACTGCTTGTCTTGCATCTCTTCTTGTAGTTGCAAGACCCATTCTGTAAACTACATTGTCCAGTCTCTTCTCAAGCATTATCAATAGGTTTTCACCAGTAATGCCAGGTTTCTTAGCTGCTTTATCAAAAGTATTTCTGAATTGCTTCTCAAGAACACCGTAAATAAACTTTGCTCTTTGCTTCTCTCTGAGCTGTAATCCATATTCACTCATCTTTTTAAATCTCTTCTTAGGAGCTTTTTTAGATGTTTTGTAAATTCCTAGATGGCTTGGATCAATATCAAGAGATCTGCATCTTTTTAAAATTGGTTGTTTGTTTACTGCCATAATGATTCCTCCCTTCTATTAGACTCTTCTTCTCTTTGGCGGTCTGCAACCGTTGTGTGGAATTGGCGTTACGTCCTTGATCATTGTGATTTCAAGACCTGCCTGAGCCAATGCCCTGATTGCAGCCTCTCTGCCTGAACCTGGGCCTTTTACATAAACTTCTACAGTTTTAAGACCATGTTCCATTGCAGCCTTAGTTGCTTCTTCCGCTGCCATCTGTGCAGCAAACGGAGTAGACTTCTTTGATCCCTTGAAGCCAAGAGATCCTGCACTCGACCAAGATAGGGCGTTTCCGTCCATATCTGTAAGTGTCACTAAAGTATTGTTAAAGGAGGATTGAATATAAGCCTGGCCTTTAACGACATTTTTACGTTCTCTTTTTTTTCTGCGAACTGTTTTCTTTACAGCTTTAGCCATTATTATTTACCTCCTTCTTATTTTTTCTTTCTTCCCACGGTTTTCTTAGGTCCCTTCCTAGTTCTGGCGTTGGTCTTAGTTTGCTGACCACGAACAGGAAGTCCTCTTCTATGTCTGATTCCCCTGTAGCTACCGATTTCCATCAGTCTCTTGATGTTGAGGCTAACTTCCCTCTTCAAATCTCCTTCTACAGCATAATCGCTATCTATGATTTTTCTGATTCTACCAGCTTCTTCCTCAGAGAGGTCTTTGATTCTGGTGTCCGGATTTACTCCGGCTTTTTCAAGAATTGCCTGAGAAGTTGCTTTGCCTATGCCATAAATATATGTAAGGCCAATCTCAACTCTCTTTTCTCTTGGTAAGTCAACTCCGGCTATACGAGCCATTATTATCCTCCTTCTCCTATCTTCCGTCACTTACTCCGGGAGTGATATAGACAGGTTCACATGAAAAAATATTTGGTATCCTAAACCCGGTTTTAGGTCCATGTCATATTAAATTTTAACCCTGTTTTTGCTTATGTTTTGGATTTTCGCAGATAACCATAACTTTTCCATGTCTCTTGATTACCTTGCACTTTTCACAAATGGGTTTTACGGAAGCTCTAACTTTCATTTTCATCCCTCCTATAAGCTTACTTATCTCGCCATGTAATTCTACCTCTGGTCAAGTCGTAAGGTGAAAGTTCCACCTTAACCTTATCTCCGGGAAGTATCCTTATATAGTTCATCCTTATCTTGCCCGATATATGGGCTAATATTTCGAAACCATTTTCCAGCCTAACTTTGAACATCGCGTTCGGCTGAGCATCTACAACAGTCCCTACTGCCTCGATGACATCTTTTTTAGCCATTAATATCTCTCCTTATAACGTGAGCAATTCAGGCTCACCATCATTAATTACTATTGTATTTTCATAATGAGCTGAAAGTCCACCGTCAACTGTAACAACAGTCCAGTCGTTCAGCAGGGTCTCAGTTTCATAACTTCCCTGGACTATCATAGGCTCAATAGCTAGTACCATTCCCTCTTGAAGTCGTGGGCCTTTTCCTGGAGGTCCATAGTTTGGGATCTGTGGATCTTCGTGTAGATTTCTTCCAACACCATGCCCAACATAGTCCCTTATTACCCCGAATCCAGCTCCTTCAGCATGTAACTGAACTGCATGTGAGATATCCGATAGTCTATACCCAACTTTCGCAAATTCTATGCCCTTAAAGAAGCTTTCTTCTGTTGTTTTGATGAGTTTCATAGCATCTTGACTGATTTCGCCTACTGGATAGGTTCGTGCTGCATCGCTCACATAGTGTTTCCACGTAGAGCCTACATCCACGCTTACAATGTCACCTTCCTTTAGTATTCTGTCTTTACTTGGAATGCCATGAACAATTTCCTCATTGATTGAAACACAGGCTGCTCCCGGAAATCCACCATAACCCTTAAAGGTAGGTGTCATATTATATCCAGTAATCGTCTTTTCAACATAATTATTGATGTCCATAGTAGAGATACCCGGTTTGATAATATCCGCAAGGGTCCTCAAAACATACCCTGTAACCTTGCCGGACTCTCGCATCAAATCAATTTCGTCTTTTGATTTAATGATTATCATATCATTTACCCAAGGCTGTGATTATGTCCGAAAGAACATCATCCAAGTCTTTGTTGCCGTCGATGTTAACAATAACCCCTGCTTTATCATAATAGTCAACCAAAGGTTTTGTCTGTTTGTTGTAAACGTCAATTCTATTCAAAACAGTCTCTTCAGTATCATCTGCTCTTTGGATTAATTCTCCATCGCAAAGATCGCAAACACCGTCTTTCTTAGGTGGGATATTCACTACATGATAGCTAGCTCCGCATGATTTGCAAACTCTACGTCCGGTTATTCTCTTAACTAATGCATCTTTTTCAACATCAATATTGATAACCTTATCTATCTTCTCGCCTCTTTTGGTAAGAAACTCATCAAGTTTTTCAGCCTGAAAAATCGTCCTTGGGAATCCATCGAGTAAGAAACCGTTTTTGCAGTCATTCTTTGTTAGTCTGTCTGTCGCAATTTCAACAACGAGTTCATCTGGAACTAACTCTCCACGATCCATGTATGACTTAGCTCTTTTCCCAAGTTCTGTCTCATTTTTAATGTTTTCACGGAATATATCTCCCGTTGAAATATGAGGTATACTATATTTTTCAACAATCTTCACTGCCTGAGTACCCTTACCTGCTCCAGGAGGTCCCAACAAAATTGTTCTTAACATTTTTTTCTCCTCTTACTTAAGAAATCCTCTATAGTTTCTCATAACCATTTGGTCTTCTAACTGTCTCATAGTATCAAGTGCAACACCTATTGCGATAAGCAATGATGTTCCTCCAAACCTTACATCTATTCCGGCAACCTGACTAAGAAGTAAAGGCAATGTAGCTACAACCGCAAGGAATATAGCTCCTACCAATGAAATTCTAGTCATTACCCTGTGAAGGTAATCAACAGTAGCTCTACCCGGTCTAATACCAGGTACAAATCCACCATTTGCTCTCATATTACTTGCAATTTCAATCGGATTGAAAGTAATTGCTGTGTAGAAATATGTGAATGCTATAATAAGCACAACATTAAGTGCACCGTAGATCCATGCTCCAGGCATTCCCCCCGGTGACAGATATTTTGTTACAAAAGCAGTAAAATCAGTGTTTGGGAAGAAGTATGTAATTGTAAGCGGGAATGTCAAAAGTGCCATTGCAAATATTACTGGAATTACACCCGCCTGGTTAACCTTTAGCGGAATATGTGTCGCCTGGCCACCATACATTTTTCTTCCTACAACCCTCTTTGCGTACTGTACTGGGATTTTTCTTGTTCCCTGTTGAACCATGATGATTCCAGCAATTACAGCGAGAGCGAATAATGCGAACATTATTAAAGTTACAACATTTACACTGCCTTCCTGGTATTTCACCAGCATCGTTCTTATTCCGGTCGGTATTCGCGCAACTATTCCTCCGAAAATCAAAAGTGAAATTCCGTTGCCGACACCCTTGTCGTTGATTTCTTCACCAAGCCACATTAGAAATGCTGTGCCTGCTGTTAAAACTAATATTATTACTGCGAAAGAAAACGCTGTTTGGTGTATAACAGCGCCTCTGAAGAGGCCTACTGTCAAGCCAATACTCTGAATCAGACCAAGACCAATCGTCATATATCTTGTAATCTGAGCCATCTTCTTTCGACCTGCGGTTCCCTCTTTTGCTAAATTCTCAAAATAAGGGAAAGCTACCGTCAATAGCTGTACTATAATGGATGCTGTAATATATGGTGTGATACTCAAAGCGAATATGGTGAACTTCTGAAAAGCTCCGCCAGAGAACAAATCGAACAAATCGAATAATCCTGTTTCGCCGCTGAAGATTCTCGCTAAATAGTCTCTGTTGATTCCAGGAACTGGAATGTTAGAGCCTATTCTAAAAACTACAAGCATAGCTAAGGTGAACAAGATTTTTTTTCTCATTTCCGGCACTTTCCAAGCCTGAGTAACAGTCTTTAGCAGTCCCATCTTACAATACCTCTGCCTTTCCTCCTGCGGATTCTATCTTTTCAACAGCCGTTTTGCTGAATTTATTTGCCTTAACGGTCAATTTCTTTTCGAGCTTACCGTTACCAAGGATTTTTATACCGTCCTTTACTTGCTTAACTATTCCTTTTTCTTTAAGCAATTCTACAGTAACCTCTTGACCATCTTCGAAACGGTTGAGATCACTTACGTTTAGGGTTGTGTATTTTGTGCCCCAAATATTTGTAAATCCTCGTTTTGGTAATCTTCTATATAGTGGCATCTGACCACCTTCAAAGCCTAGTCTAACTCCACCACCGCTTCTAGCGTTCTGGCCTTTGTGACCTCTTCCAGCAGTTTTACCAAGACCGGAGCCCTGTCCTCTGCCTTTACGCTTAGAGATCTTTGTGGAGCCTTCTGCTTTCTTTAACTCATGCAGTCGCATGCTTGCACCTCCTATCCTATTGCTCTTCTACGGTAACAAGGTGTACAACCTTGTCTATTGCACCTCTAGTCTGAGGAGTGTCTGCCAATTCAACTGAATGATTTAATTTCTTCAGTCCAAGTGCTTCCACAACTTTTCTCTGCTTAGGGGTAGCGCCTATTGTACTCTTAGTTAAAGTAATTTTTAACATTGACATTGGTCATTCCTCCTATCTAGCAATTTCATCTACTGACTTGCCTCTAAGTGCTGCCACCTTTTCAAGTGTCATAAGGCTCTTCAGACCTTCAAGTGTTGCAAGTGCCATATTTACAGTGTTATTAGAACCTATTGATTTTGCTCTCACGTCTTTTAGACCTGCAGATTCTAGTACGACACGCACAGACGAACCTGCTATTACTCCTGTACCTTCTGCAGCCGGCATTATCAATACTCTTCCAGCTCCATATATACCAGTATTTCTGTGTGGTACAGTTGTGCCTACCATTGGAACAGTAATCATGTTCTTTTTTGCGTCTTCTGTAGCTTTTCTAACTGCTTCAGGTATTTCCTGAGCCTTGCCAAGACCAACGCCTACACGGCCATTGCCATCACCAACAACCATAGTAACGGAGAATCTCATGTTTCTTCCGCCCTTAACAGTCTTGGCAACACGTCTTATATTTACAATTGTTTCTTTAAATTCACTCTTGGGTGCATCTTGTTGTCTAGCCATTTCTCATTCCTCCTTATTTAGAATTTCAATCCTGCTTCTCGAGCACCCTCTGCCAGTTCTTTAACTCTTCCGTGATAAAGAAATCCACCTCTGTCAAAAGCAACATTCTCGATGCCCTTATCCAATGCTCTTTTCGCAATGAGTTCTCCAACTTTCTTGGCAGCCTCTTTGTTACCGCCGTTTTCACCCTTTAGATCCTTCTCAAGAGTAGAAGCGGAAACAAGCGTATTGCCATTCACATCATCGATAATCTGAGCTGAGATGTTTTTGTTGGATCTGAAAACACAAAGCCTTGGTTTTTCAGGAGTTCCGATTAAGTTTTTTCTGACTCTTAGGTGTCTCTTAACACGTCTATCATTTCTGCTGTTTTTAGACATTTAATTCACTCCTTTCTTACGCCTTAGCTCCAGTTTTTCCTTCTTTTCTGCGGATATATTCGTCTTCATATCTAATTCCTTTGCCCTTATATGGCTCAGGTTTTCTCCAGTCTCTGATAACTGCGGCGTAATTTCCAACTAATGCTTTGTCTATCCCTTTGACTACAACCGTTGTTGCATCTGAAACTTCTGTTTCGATTCCTTCAGGATCTTCCATTTCAACAGGATGTGAAAAGCCTAAGTTCATTACAAGTTTCTTGCCTTTTTTCTCTGCTCTAAAGCCAACACCGTTTAGAACAAGTTTTTTCTGGAAACCATCTGTTACTCCAATTACCATGTTATGAACTAGAGCCCTTGCTAATCCGTGCTGTGCTCTCATATTTCTGGCATCTGATTCCCTTGAAAAAACGACATTTCCGTCTTCAACAACTACCTTGATTTCTGGGCTAACTTTCTGGGAAAGAGTTCCCTTAGGTCCCTTTACAGTAATCAGATTGTTTTCTTTAACATCTACCTCTACTCCGGAAGGTAGCTGTACAGGTTTTAATCCTATTCTTGACATATTCTACCTCCTACCAAATATAGCAGATTACTTCTCCACCAACGCCTAGTTCTCTCGCCTTCTTGTCGCTTACAACGCCCTTTGAAGATGAGATAATTGCTACGCCAAGGCCTCCAAGAACTCTAGGAACTTGATCAGCTTTAGCATATACCTTTAGACCTGGTTTAGATATTTTCTTAATTCCACTAATTACTCTTTCTTTGTTTGCACCATACTTCATATCGATTTTGATGATGCCCTGTTTATTGTCATCGATTTCTTCAAATCCTTTAATGTAGCCTTCTTCAAGCAATATCTCTGCAATGGATTTCTTAATCTTAGATGCAGGAATATCAACTGTTTCATGACCTACAGTATTGGCATTTCTGATTCTAGTCAGCATATCTGCTATAGGATCTGTCATTGTCATTACAGTAATTCTCCTTTCTGTGATTTACCAGCTAGCCTTCTTCACGCCGGGAATTTCACCCTTGTAGGCAAGCTCTCTGAAGCATATACGGCAGATACCGTATTTCTTCAATACGGAGTGCGGCCTTCCACAGATTTTGCATCTGGTATATGCACGTGTTGAAAATTTAGGTTTTCTCTGCTGTTTAACCTTGAGAGATTTTTTAGCCATCTTCTCCTCCTATTTCTCAAACGGCATTCCAAGAAGCGATAACAAAGCTGCTGCTTCTTCGTCAGTTTTAGCCGTCGTTGTGAATACAATGTTCATGCCCTTAATGGATTCAACTTCATCATATTTGATCTCAGGGAAAATAAGCTGTTCCTTAATTCCCATCGAGTAGTTTCCTCTACCATCAAATGAATTCTTGCTGACTCCCTTAAAGTCTCTTACTCTTGGAAGAGAGATGTTGAAGAACTTGTCTACAAACTCATACATATTATCTCCTCTAAGGGTAACCTTGCAACCTACTGGCATGCCTTCCCTAACCTTAAAGTTAGCGATTGACTTTCTAGCCTTAGTCCTAACAGGTCTTTGTCCTGAAATAACAGACAATTCCTTAACTGCGGAGTCTAAAATTTTAGCATTTTCCTTTGCTTCGCCAAGTCCCATGTTTATTGTAACTTTCACAAGTTTAGGAACTTCCATAGGATTCTTATAATCGAATTTTTCCTGAAGTGCTTTAAAAACATCGTTTTTATATGTTTCTCTTAGTCTTGCTGTCAAAATACTCTCCTCCTTTCCTAGTCTATTACGCTTCCGCTCTTCTTGGCTACTCTCACTTTGTTGCCATCGTTGAAAGTATATCCGAGTTTTGACGCTTGTTTTGTTTTTGAATCGTAGTACATCACATTGGAAACATCGATAGGTCCCTCAACGTGCTTAATCTCAGCTTTTGCTTTCTGAGTCTGCTTTTGGTGTTTTGTTTGAACATTTACACCTTCTACGATTACTTTATTTTCTTTTGGGAGAGCCTTAACAACCTTCCCAACTTTACCCTTATCTTTACCGGCGATTACTACCACCGTGTCGTCTTTTTTGATTCGCATATTTGAACCCCCTATAGAACTTCCGGTGCCAGTGACACAATCTTCATGAATCCTCTGTCACGAAGCTCTCTTGCAACAGGTCCGAAGATACGTGTACCAACCGGGGTCTTGTCTTCTTTATCCTTGATAATTACTGCGGCATTCTGGTCAAATTTTACATAGCTTCCATCTGCTCGCCTTGCACCTGTCTTGGATCTTACAACAACAGCCTTAACGACATCACCTTTTTTTACCAGTCCGCCCGGAGTAGCATCCTTTACAGCACAAACGATTATGTCTCCGATATTAGCATATTTACGGCTTGTGCCTCCAAGCACTTTGATGCAAAGAAGTTCCTTCGCACCTGAATTATCTGCTACTCTAAGTCTTGATTCTGTCTGTATCATATTCTGGTGCCTCCTTACTTCACTTTCTCAACTATCTTAACAAGTCTCCATCTCTTATCTTTTGATAGAGGTCTTGTTTCCATAATTCTAATCTTATCTCCAACCTCGCACTGGTTCTCCTCATCGTGAACCTTTACCTTCTTTGTGCTCTTCATAGCCTTGCCATATAGAGGGTGTCTAACAAAGTCTTCAATAGCAACTACTACAGTCTTATCCATTTTATCGCTTACAACGATACCGACTTTGGATTTTCTTCTGTTTCTTTCTACTTTTTCAACTGCCATAATCACATCCTCCTTTCTTATGCCTCGGCCTTAGCCATTTCTTTCTCACGAATAATGGTCTTTACTCTGGCAATATCCCTTTTAACTTCCCTCATCTTAACAGGATTTTCAAGCTGACCTGTTACGTGCTGGAATCTTAAGTTGAAGAGTTCTTTCTTCATTTTGTCAAGTTCAGAAGAAAGCTCGACATCTGTCATCTGTCTGAATTTGTTCATTTCCATTACGCTTCACCGCCCTCTTCTAACTGCTTCATAGCGAACTTGCACTTGATTGGAAGCTTATGAATAGCAAGTCTTATAGCTTCTCTTGCCTGTGCCTCAGTTACGCCATCAATCTCAAACATTACTCTGCCCGGTTTAACAACTGCTACCCAATATTCAGGAGCACCCTTACCGGAACCCATTCTTACCTCTGCAGGTTTCTTTGTTACAGGCTTATGAGGGAATATTTTGATATAAACCTTTCCGCCTCTTTTTATGGATCTTGTCATAGCAATTCTGGCAGCCTCGATCTGGTTTGATGTAATCCAGCCCGGCTCCTGTGCAACAAGGCCGTACTTACCATAAGTGATCTTATTGCCTCTTGTTGCTATGCCTTTCATTCTTCCTCTATGAACTCTCCTACGCTTAACACGTTTTGGCATTAACATAGCTGGTTCCTCCTCTCTTATGCTTATTCTTCAGCTGACAAAACAGTTTCTTCCGAAGGAGCTTCTGCTTCAGCCTTCGGTTCCTCTACCTTTGCAACCGGTCTAATTCTCTTGTTTACAGCCTTTGCGACGTCTTTTCTTCCGAATCTATCACCACCACGGTCATTCCTTCTTCTGTCGTTTCTTCTTCTGTCGCCATCCTTACGCTGTCTTCTTTCCCTTCGGTTATCTTTCTTTTCTTCGCGAACAGGGCTCTGAAGACCTTTGTCAAGGATTTCTCCGTGATTGATCCAAACCTTTACACCAATCTTGCCGTACGTCGTATCAGCTTCAGCAAATCCATAGTCAATATCAGCTCTAAGCGTATGTAGAGGTACGTTTCCCTCGCTATATTTCTCGCTTCTTGCAATCTCAGCACCGCCAAGACGTCCTGAGCACAAAATCTTGATGCCCTTTGCGTTGGCTCTCATTGTATTTCCTATTGCCTGCTTCATTGCTCTTCTGAAGGCAATTCTTCTTTCAAGCGCTTCTGCTACGCTCTCAGCTGTTAGCTGTGCATCTAGTTCCGCTCTACCTACTTCTTCAACTGAGATATGCAATTTGCCCGGATCCTTTCCGGTTAATTTTACAAGACCAGCCTTTAGTTCTTCAATTCCTGCACCGGATCTTCCGATTACCATACCAGGCTTGCTTGTCAAAATTGTAACTGTAAGGTTGTCTTCACCTTCTCTTGCAATCAAAACCTTTGAAATGCCTGCAACGTACAATTTTTTCTTAACATATTCTCTGATTTCTTTATCTTCAATTAGTAAGTCCGCAAAACCTTTCTTGTCTGCAAACCATTTAGAATTCCAGTCTTTGATAACGCCCACTCTCATGCCATGAGGGCTTACTTTCTGACCCATTCAATTAACCTCCTGTCTTACTCTCTCTCCATAAGAGTTACACTGATGTGACTGCTTCTCTTAAGGATCCTGGATGCTCCACCACGTGCGCCTGCGCGCCATCTCTTCATAGTAGGTCCCTGGTTTGCACTAACTTCTGCGATATACAGGTTGTCAGGGTTCATCTGGTGGTTATTCTCTGCATTTGCTGCAGCAGACATAACAACTTTCTCGATTAATTCAGAACCTTTACCTGGTGTAAATTTCAAAATATTCAATGCCTCTTGCAAGTCTTTACCTCTAACCATATCTGTAATTGGTTTAAGCTTAATTGGAGACATTCTTACATATTTAGCAACTGCTTTTGCTTCCATTTTCTATCTCCTTTCCTTACTTAACCTTTGATGACTTATCAGCGGCATGGCCCCTATATGTTCTTGTAGGAGCAAATTCTCCAAGTCTGTGTCCTACCATATCTTCTGTAATATATACAGGGATATGTTTTCTTCCATCATGGACAGCTATAGTGTGACCCACCATCTGCGGGAAAATTGTAGAAGGCCTTGACCATGTTTTGATGACTTTCTTCTCATTAGCTGCATTCATCTCTTCTATAGCTTTAAGCAGCTTTTTATTGACGAAAGGGCCTTTCTTAAGTGATCTACCCATTATTTATGCTCCTTCCTTATCTCTCGTTTCTCTTCTTAACAATGTACTGATTAGAAGCCTTATTCTTCTTTCTAGTCTTATATCCAAGTGTAGGCTTACCCCAAGGTGTAACAGGAGACTTTCTTCCTATAGGAGTTCTACCTTCACCACCACCATGAGGGTGATCGTTAGGGTTCATTACAGAACCTCTTACAGTTGGTCTAATTCCCATATGTCTCTTCCTACCAGCCTTACCTATTTGAATGTTTCCGTGCTCTTCGTTTCCAACTTCACCTATTGTAGCTCTGCAGTTCATAAGAACTTTTCTAACTTCTCCGGATGGCAATCTAACCTGAGCATATTTGCCTTCCTTAGCCATGAGCTGTGCACCATTTCCTGCAGACCTTGCGAGCTGTCCGCCTTTTCCAGGCTTAAGCTCAATATTGTGAATAAGTGTACCTACAGGTATATTTGCAATCGGAAGGGCGTTACCAACCTGAATATCGGCATCTGAACCTGAATAGATTACATTTCCGACCTTGAGTCCTTCAGGAGCCAAAATATATCTCTTTTCGCCGTCCGCATAAACGATCAAAGCGATGTTTGCACTTCTGTTAGGGTCGTACTCTATAGTCTTAACATTTCCTGGAATACCATCTTTATTCCTCTTGAAATCGATAATTCTATATTTATTACGAGTACCACCGCCTCTATGTCTTACGGTAATCTTACCTCTGGAGTTTCTTCCTGAGTGCTTCTTTAAGGTTACTGTAAGAGATTTCTCCGGCTTGCTTGTAGTGATTTCTTCAAATGTAGAAACCGTCATACCTCTTAAGCCGGGAGTTACCGGATTGTATTTTTTAATTCCCATTTCTTACGTCCTCCCTAGTTTATAGACCCTGGAAGAATTCAATTTCCTTGCTGCCTTCTGCAATTGTTATAATTGCTTTCTTATATGCAGCAGTCCTTCCCATTGTTCTTCCCATTCTCTTCATCTTACCATTAACGTTCATTAGGTTAACCTTGGCAACCTCGACGCCGAAGATTTCCTCTACGGCATGCTTAACTTCTGTTTTGTTAGCATCAACAGCCACTTTAAAAGTGTATTTCTTTTCCTGAGCTTGGTCCATACTTCTCTCGGAGATAACAGGTTTCAGGATTACATCATATGCTGATCTCATTATTTGTACACCTCCTCAAGTTTTTTAACGGCATCTTCCGTCAAGATGAGGCTTCCATGATTGATAACCTCATAAACGTTGAAACTTCCTACGACAGCAGTTCTAATGCCCTTTAGGTTAGCAGCTGATCTAACAACGTTTTCATCCTTGTCTGCCATAACTATCAAAGCCTTCTTTTCAGCCTTGAGGTTTTCAAGAACCTTGATCATTTCCTTTGTTTTTGGCTCTTCAAATGTCAACTTATCAACCACGATTAATTCGTTTTCTGCGAACTTTGAAGATAAAACTGACAGCATCGCCAATCTTCTAACCTTCTTAGGAAGTGTGTATCTATAACTCCTTGGCTTTGGAGCAAAGACCACGCCACCACCGATTTGTGAAGGATCTGTGCTAGAACCCTGTCTATGCCTACCAGTTCCCTTCTGACGGAAAGGCTTCCTCCCTCCGCCTCTGACATCGCCTCTTGTCTTTGCAGACTGAGTGCCCTGTCTTCTGTTAGCCAAATAGTTCTTCACTACTGCATGAACAGCGTATTCATTAGGCTCGATTCCGAAAATAGCATCTGAAAGTTCGATGCTTCCGGCTTCTTCACCGGCCATATTTAGCATTTTTATATTTGCCATTGCTTGCGTCTCCTTTCCGTAGCCTATTTATCGTCTTGCCCTTTGACAGCATATTGAACTTTTACAAGTCCGCCCTTTCTGCCAGGGACAGCGCCCTTAACCAGCAAAAGATTTCTGTCAACGTCAACTTTTACTAAAACTACATTCTGAACAGTCACAGTGTCTCTTCCCGTTCTTCCAGGACCTTTGTTTCCCTTGAATACTCTGGATGGGTAAGTCGCACCTGCAAGTGCTCCCGCCAATCTCTTGTGTTTGGAACCATGGCTCATAGGACCTCTGTGGTGTCCATGTCTCTTGATGTTACCCTGTGTTCCCTTACCTTTGGAAATTCCAGTAATGTCTAATTTCTTTCCTTCCTCAAAGTCTGCCACAGTGATTTCCTGGCCAAGTTCGAACTTTTCATCGCTGTCAAGTCTGAACTCTGTAACATATTTTTTAAGAGCAACGCCGCTCTTGTTAAAATGTCCTCTCAAAGGTTTGGTCACTCTATGTTCCTTAGTGTCCTCATAACCGATTTGAACAGCATCGTAACCATCGCTTTCCACAGTTTTAAGCTGTGTTACAACCGAAGGTCCTGCTTCGATTACTGTTACTGGCACAACTTCTCCGCCCTCTGCGAAGATCTGTGTCATGCCAACTTTCTTTCCTAGAATTGCTTTCATATTTTCCTCCTGTTTTCTTACATTGGATTGCTCTGGTTTGGTCTTGGAACAAAACAGCTTTCTTCGAAAGAGATGTCCTCATACCCTCACATGCAATCTTGCTAAGGGAGATTCCCTCGCATTGCCGTTTGAGGCAACCCTCTTGACTAGTTAAGTCTGATTTCGATGTCCACACCTGCAGGCATGTTCAAACTTGTAAGTGCATTTGTTGTCTGAACAGTAGCATTGGTGATATCAACTAGTCTCTTGTGTGTTCTCTGCTCAAACTGCTCCCTGCTGTCCTTGTATTTGTGTACAGCCCTAAGAATTGTTACCACTTCCTTTTCTGTAGGTAGCGGAATTGGGCCTGAAACTGTTGCCCCAGTCTTCTTAGCTGTTTCAACAATCTTTGCAGCAGATTGATCAAGCAATGCATGGTCATATGCCTTTAGCTTAATTCTTATTTTTTGTAATTCGCTCATTTCTTCCTCCTATTTTCTGTACTGTTTTCGCTATGCTCGTACAAGGCAACTCGCTTTTCTACGGTTTTTCAATGGGTTAAACGGCTTTTCGTGAGATGTTCTTTGTCGTCACACCCTGCCGTGCGTTTTTTATGTTTCTGCACAAAAGAAAAGCAAGCGAATACCTTCGCCCCCGATCATGTAGGGACTTCTCCACAGAAATTACCTGATAGCTCAGCAACTTCCTGCTTCTTCGCCTAAAGCAAGCCTTATTAGTATATATTAGCAAAAAACAAAAATCAAGGGCATTTCACAAAAATTTTACGATTTTTTAAAATATTTTTGTGTCATACCCTTGCTATAAAACTTGATATTTAAACAAATTTTTTACAATATTACTAACACTGTCACTGGCGTTCTTAAATTGTATTCCCGCGTTTCAGCATTTAGCATTACCTACTCCGTAAATATTACATCAACCTTAGTACCTTTGCCGACCTCACTTTTCACATCAAGCTCCGCACCTATAACTTTCGCAGCATGTTTTACAATTGACAGTCCAAGCCCCGTTCCACCTATTTCTCGAGAATGGCTCTTATCTACTCGGAAAAACCGTTCAAAAACTCTATCCATATATTTCGGCTCGATACCTATGCCAGTATCCTCAATTGATACTTCAATCTTTCCATTTGGATTCCGAGAAATTCGAACCGAAACTGTACCAGATTCCCTATTATATTTAATCGCATTATCTATCAAGTTGTATATAATCTCATGGACAAGCGTCGGAATCGAGCGAATCACAGCCTCGGACGCGGCTATTTTGTCGAGTTCAACATTTACCGACACTTTTAGATCCTTAGCCTTTGGTGCGAGATGTTCGGATGAAGAGCAAGCAACGTCATAGAGGTTGATTTCTTCTTTTTGGCTTATCACATTCTCTTCATCAAGTTCTGAAAGTTCAATAATATCCTGTACGAGTTGGATCATTCGCTTTGATTCTTTGAAAATCCTATCTATAAACTGCTGCCTATCAGACTCAGGCACCAGACCAGTTTTCAGCAACTCTGCACTGGCATATATCGATTGAAGTGGCGTCTTCAGTTCGTGGGAAACATTCGCAGTAAACTCACGGCGCATGAGTTCGCCTTCAGCTTTTTTCGTGACATCAAACAGGAACAAAACAGTTCCTCGCCATTCCTTGCAGACATCCCTGTGCTCTTCCATTCCACTCGGCATTCCATTTGTAAAGATTGGGCTCATACTTATTTGATATGTTCTTTCGCCAAAATTAGCTATTTTGTTGTAATTGTAGTCATGGCCTGAAATTATGAGGCTTTCCGAATCTCCAGAATTTCCTATTTTCGAAACACCGCCGTCGTATGCGATTATCCCATTCAAAATATCAGTGTTCCTCGTGAACTCCATAATATTTTTCCCAATAAATTTCTTTGCAATATCATCCGCATCTACTTCAAGATACGCCGACTCATAGCCCACATCATCACTCTTCTTTTGTGCTCTTATTGCCTCAATAGCAGCCTGGTTCATGGAAATTATCCTGTTTTGTTTATCTAAAATGATTAGCCCATCACTCATGTTTGCAGTGATAGCGTTGAATTCTTCCTGTCGTCTTACGAGCTTATGCCCCTTGTTCGCAATATCGCGCTTCTGAGCGTCAATTTTTCTGAATAGTGGTGACAACTCCTCATAGCCACCCTTGCCGAGTAGTTTTTCTGCACTGCTCGGATCATCTAAATCAATATTATTTATCGGCTTTAGTATAAATTTTGAGAGGGCATATGCTAAATAAAATGATAGCAAAGCAATTATGACAAAGCATCCTAGAAAGGCTAGTTTCATGCCGTCCATAAATCCGAGCACGGTAGCATAAGATGAAGACACTCTTAGTATGCTGTCATCGCTCAACCTTCTTGCCGCATAAACATACTTCTCGGTCATGGTGGAAGAATATCTTGTGCTTTCCCCATAGCCCAGTTCACGCGCTTCCTTGATTTCTTCGCGGTTTTGGTGATTCTTCATCTCGCTAGGATTTTCTTTATTATCGAAAATGACCGTGCCGTCTCGCGCTACCAATGTAACCCTGTAATCTCTGTAGTTGAGGTGATTTAGCACATATAATGTTTCATCCTTAGCCTGCGAGCCTGTTACCGAAGAACCTCTATCAGACTTTGTCATCTCAAGCTGAGAAGCGATCAGATCAGTTTGGCCTGTGAGCTCGTTTTCCTGTATTTTGTTTATATTCTCAAGCAGCACAAAATAGAGCCCTACGAGGCATAAAATCAGCGAGATTATCGACACACCCATTATGGAGAAAAAGAAGCGTTTTTTCATTTTATTTCCTCCATAATATATCCGACTCCGCGCACCGTCTTAATGGCTCTGCCTGCATCCCCTAACTTGGTCCTCAGCGTTCCAATGTGAACATCAACTGTTCTTGATTCGCCAACGTACGACTCTCCCCACACAAGGTTCATGAGCTGGTCTCTGCTGTAAACCCTGTTCATATTTTCTAAGAATACTCTTAAAAGTTCGAATTCCTTGAGAGTAAGTTCAATATTTTTATCCGAAGCCTTAACAAGATGCCTACTTATTGACATCGAAATCTCGCCATTGCAGAGAAAATCTGCTCTTGGCATCTTCGTTCTCCTAAGCACAGCTTTAATTCTCGACAGAAGTTCCATCATACCAAAAGGCTTCACCAGATAGTCATCAGCCCCTGTGTCAAGTCCAAGTACCTTGTCGAATTCCGTATTTTTTGCGGTTGTTATTATTACCGGAACATCCTGAGCATTTGTCTCAGATCTCAGAGTTTGCAAAATTGAAATACCGTCTTTGCCCGGTAGCATCAAGTCAAGCAAAATTAAGTCAGGTTTTCTATTCATAAGGCCAGCAAAGAAGCTTTCGCCATCTGCGAATCCCTCGCATTCATAATCCGCCATCTTAAGTGCGTACAAAATAGTTTTCCTTATGTCTTCGTTATCCTCAACGCAATATATAAGCATACTTTGTCGTTTTCCTCCATTTGTATTTCTTGCTACCTGACAGTTCCCTCTATAGAATATAGAACCCAACCTGCAATATTTTCAGCGTGGTCACCTATACGCTCCAGATATTTTGAAACCATGAGCATATCAATCGCATGTTCACCGTCAGCAGACCCTTCCCTGAGGCATTCAACTATTTTGTTCTTGATTCCAACAAAATAATTATCTATCTCGTCGTCCTTTTGAATTACTTCTCTTGCAATTGTAGCATCCTTCTTCACGAAGGCGTCAATACTCTCAGTTACCATCTTTCTAGTAGCATCCGCCATATTTGATATGCAATCTTCGATGCCGACTTCACGCCCAGGATTGTTGTCTATTATTTCTGCAATATTGCCGGCTTGTATACCTATCCGCTTCATATCTGTGACCATCTTTAATGCGGACGAAATAAGGCGAAGATCTCTTGCTACAGGCTGATGCTGCATCAGTAGTTTTATGCATTTTCCCTCAATAGCACGCTCTTTTCTTTCAATTCTGATGTCTAAGTCTGATATTTCGTCATCAGTAATATTGGCCTCCTTAGAGGCTCCATCAGTAAGTATATTCTGCCTGAGAACGTTTGTGGATATTGAAATTGCTTTTTCGCACAAAATACCCAGTGATATCATTTCCTGATTTAGTTCTTCGAGTTCTTGATCTAACTTTATTTTCATATTATATACCCTTTTTAATCATCCAAAACGACCTGTAATGTAATCTTCTGTTCTCTTATCTTGTGGAACTGAGAAGATTTGGTCTGTTTTACCCTTTTCTATCAACTCACCAAGCAGAAAGAAGGCTGTAACATCCGAAATACGTGCTGCTTGTTGCATATTATGAGTCACTATAACTACTGTGTATTTGTCCTTTAGTTCCTGGACAAGTTCCTCAATTTTTCCGGTGGATATCGGGTCTAGTGCCGATGTAGGCTCGTCCATTAGAAGAACCTCTGGCTCAACGGCGATTGCCCTTGCAATGCAAAGCCTCTGCTGCTGCCCGCCCGACAATCCCAGAGCGGATTGCTTTAATCTGTCTTTGAAGTCATCCCAAGCAGCAGCTCCTCTTAGCGAATTTTCTACTATCTCATCAAGTGCTATCCTTGATTTGATTCCATGAGTCCTTGGACCGTAGGCAATATTGTCATAGACGCTCATAGGGAAGGGGTTTGGTCTTTGAAAAACCATTCCAACTCTTTTCCTGAGCATATTGATGTCCATATCACCATATATATCTTCTCCGTCCAGTCTTATATCACCTGTTATCTTGCAGCCTTCTATAAGGTCATTCATTCGATTAAGAGACTTGAGAAGTGTAGATTTGCCGCACCCCGACGGTCCAATAAACGCGGTTATTTCGTTTTCGACGATGTCCATGTTTATATTTTTCAGTGCGTGAAAATCACCGTAGTATAGCTCCGTATCTTTTATTGTTATCTTGTTGTTTGCCATATTTATTATTATTCCTCCTTGGTTGTATTTTTCTCGAGTTTTCTAGCTATCAGCGATGAGATCCCGTTTAAAATCAGCACAAGAAGCATCAAAACAGTTGCAGTTGCATAGGTTTGCTTGATATATAAGCCTTCTCCTGAAAGGACATACATGTGAACCGAAAGACTTCTTCCTGAGTTGAGCATGGAGGCCATAGGTTTTGCGATGGTGCCAGCTGTGAAAACGAGGGCAGCCGACTCCCCGACAATCCTTCCGACAGCTATGATTACAGCGGACAGGATGCCGGGAGTCGCCGGGCGCAACATTACCTTGAAAATAGTTTGCACCCGGGTGGCTCCTAGAGCCAGGCTGCCCTCTTTGTAGCTTGGAGGTACCATCCTCAGAGCCTCTTCCGTAGTCTCCATTACAATAGGCAAGATCATTATTCCTAGTGTTAAACAACCGGAAAGAATCGAAAGTTGTAAACTTAAATACTTTACAAAGAATAATGCACCAAAAAGGCCATATACAATCGAGGGAACACCTGCAAGGGTTTGGGTAGCAAGCTTAATTAATTTGGCAAGTTTGCTTTCCTTTTTTACATATTCAACCATGTACACCGCTGCACCTATACCTATCGGCACAGACATTAAGAGTGTAACCACAACCATCACGACTGTGTTAACAATAGCAGGCATCATTGAAACATTTTCACTGTTATATTCCCATGCGAAAAGTTTTGAATTTAAATTTGGCACACCATTGACCAAAATATATACCACAATGGTAAGAATTACCGCAAGTGTAATAAGTGCACCGCCCTTAACGAAAAATCTCGCTATAAATCCTGGTTTAAATATCTTTTTCGCTACCGATGTCTTCTTCAATTTAAACTCCTCCTTAAAACAAGCGAGAAAGTCAGGTTAACTATTAATATGAAAACAAAGAGTACAGCTGCCGTAGCAAGCAATGCCTGTCTATGTAGATCCGCAGCATAACCCATTTCAATTACGATATTACCTGTCATTGTTCTAACTCCATCAAGCACACTCTTAGGTATGATCGCCTGATTGCCGGCAACCATTATAACTGCCATAGTTTCACCTATTGCTCTTCCCACCCCAAGTATTACTGCCGAAAAAATTCCACTGCGTGCAGCCCTGAGTTTGACCGCAAAAATACTTCTTTCGTGAGTAGCTCCAAGTGCGAGACTACCCTCATAGTACCCTGGGTCTACGGCCTTAAGTGATGCCTGAGAGATTGCAACTATTGTAGGCAAGATCATGATGCCAAGCAAAACAGATGCTGCCAGAAGACTCATGCCCTGAGAATCAAGATTATCTCTAATAAGCGGCACCAAAACTACCAATCCGAAAAATCCATAAAGAACTGACGGAATACCTGCCATAAGATTGACAAGACCCGAAAAAATGGAATAAAACTTCTTAGAACAGTATTCTGCAAGGTAAATAGCAGTCATAACACCTATCGGGGCACCAATCAAAACTGCACCAAACGTAACATATATGCTTCCTATTATCATAGGGAAAATTCCATATAAATTATTCGCAGGCTTCCAAGTCTGACCAAATATAAAATCTACAAATCCTATTTTGCCTATGGCTGAAAACCCATTTGCGAATATAAAAATTGAAATCAGTATTACCGCAGCAACTGATACTAATGCTGAAATGAGGAAGGCAACACTAGCGATGCCTTCCTTAACTTTTTTATTATTAATACTCATTATTTCCTGCTTTTATTTTTAGAAAAACTTTTCGAATTAATAAACATCTAGAAGTTCTGATGGCTTATTTCTTAATTTCAGACCATTTTGTGATCTTGCCTGTGAAAATATCCTTAACCTGTTCTAGTGTAAGTTCTTCCTGTTTGCTGTCTTTGTGAACGATTACTGCAATTCCGTCCTTTGCAATTACAGTTGCCTTAACACCTTTGTCAGTCTCTGTATCCTTAAGATCCCTTGATGCCATTCCGATATCAACGCTACCATCAATTGCTGATGTTACACCTGTAGTTGAGTCAGACTGCTGTACCATAACTTCAACCTTAGGGTTAATCTTCTTATATGCCTCAGCAAGTTTCTCCATGAGTGGTGTTACCGAACTTGAGCCACCAATAGTAATTTTGCCGCCCTCTTTTGCTGCATCAGAAGCCTCGTATTTTCCTGCTTCAGTAAGTGCAATGTATCCATTTTCAGAAACAGTTTTTTGTCCCTCTGTGCTTAGGATATAATTGATAAAGTCTTTTCCCAGCTCGCTAAGATTATCTCCTGTAACAAGGTTGAAGTTTCTAGCTATAGGATATTTTCCCTTTTGAATATTCTTAACTGTTGGTTCTACGCCATCAATCTTGAGAGCCTTAACAGTATCATTAAGAGAAGCAAGTGAAATATAACCTATGCTTGCTTCATCTTCTGACACAGATGTCATTGCAACGCTTGTTGAGTTAGTTATTACTGCTGTGTCAACTGTGTGGTCAACCTTCTCTCCCTGGTCGTTCTTTTCTTCGATTCCGACAAGTTCGATGAAAGCGCCTCTTGTACCTGAACCCTCTTCTCTTGAAATTACACTTATTTTGTCGGCTTTCTTGCTATCATCTCCCGATTTCTCATCGCCACAGGCTGACAAAACAACCGATGCGCTTACAACCATAGCCAATGCCAAAATCAGTGATAAAATTCTGCTTTTCTTCATTTCTTTTAATTCCTTTCCGGTTAATTTAATTTATTTTATTTAATTTAATTACAAATCTAATAATATATGTGGAAAGTAATGTCTGTTATCACCTTTTTGTAAAGTTTTTGTAAAATCGTATTTTGATTAATGTTCGAGAATGCGATTTATATTTTCTAGCGTGTAGTCTTCTGAGTCTTCATTAAAAATAGTGAAATCTTAATCGAAATCTCCTTCTGCATACATATATTCATCTTCATTACCTGAGCCGATGTCTGGATATTTCAAGTAAACTTCAGCTGCTTTGTGGGTCGCAGTAGATGATATTTTTGATATTCTAGATAGTGGGAAAATGATTGCAGAAAAGGATTGGATTGGGGGGCAGAACTGCGTAGCCTCCGATAAAAATAAATTTTGGAATAATGAATTCAAGTATTACCAAAGATACTTAGAGGATCAACGCCTTTATACGAACATAGGCTTAATAAAGCAGGGGTCAGATGAAACGGCGCTGCAAAGATATCAAGAAAAACACCCCTTAAAAGGTACGCAAAATAGCGTGATTGCTAAGATGTCAGGCCTGTCTGACCAGCAAATTGAGGCGAGAATAGCCTTTGTGGAGGCGTTTACGGAAATTGCACAGTATCAAGATGAGATTGTAGGTAGAGAGACCTTCCCGAAGCGAGCGCAGCGACTACCGGCGGCGCCGCTCTTGGCGGAGCTAGGCTTAAAATTATTACAGCGTCGCAGTTTCGCTAATACGGTGGGGCGCATGGAGCTGCCGGTGAAGTATGAATATAGTCTAGTTTAGATTCTTGATTCAAGAAAAAGCCACCATTACATTATAATGGTGGCGAGGTGTTAATGGGAAATAAGATAATCTATGATTCCTAGTGCTAGCTCTTCGTCCGATGCTTCATATATAGAAAAATTTTCATCAATGCAGCCTGAGCCTGCATCAGAGTAGTTATCTTCAGTTCCTAGGCTAATACCAATATATCTACCAAAAACCTTGACTGTCTCCTGATCGCGCGAGATGGTGTCATAAGAGGCGTCATCTTTAAAAATATAAAGTTTACTACGCGCATTAGTATAGTCGATATCGCCACGCATTGTGCTAATAACGAAATATTTTAGTCCATTTTCGTCTAATTTTTGCGCGATTGCATCGGGCAACTGAGGTTTGCTTGCCACGAAGGTCATAGTATCGCCATCAGTTAGGGTGCCTTGATAACAACCATAAATAGTCCCCGGCTCGGCATCTGGGTCATCCACAGTGCTATTGTAGATGGATTGATAATAGACGTCGCCATCCTCGTTAGTCTCAGGGAAAGTGAGCTCGCTAGGATTATCTGGGTCGGTGGAGATGCTAGCATGTGAGCCACCACCACCCGAACCACTACTGCCACAAGCAGCCATAACTATAACTAAACTAAAACAAGCAATAACTAACAGTACTTTCTTAAATCTATATCTCTTCATAATATCCCCTCCTTTGAAGCCGATTATGCTCGGAAATCTTGTAAGGTGCGCTATAATTAGTTGCTAATAATTATAGACTTATTGAAAAAACCACCACTAATTCAGTAATGGTGGTGATGAGTTTTTACTGTGCGCTTAAATCATTTATGGCGTCTAGAGTGTATTCTTCGTCTAGTTCAGAAAAGGACGAATAATCTTCAGAAGTGCGCCCTCCCCCTGCCTCTATATAGTCGTCTTCGGTACCTAAACTAATGCCAATATATCTACCACTAACTTTAATGGTTTTTTGGTCACGCTAGATAGCATCATAAGAGGCGTCGTTTGTGAAAATATAAAGCGTGTCTGCTTCTATATGCTGACTATCGTCGTTATAGTCTACCTGTATAACGAAATATTTTAAATTACCGTCAGTAATAGCTTGCGCGATTGCTGGTGATAATTTGGGTTTATAGGCAATAAATTTTACGCTTCCACCAGTATCAGCGGTAGTACCTTGATAGCAGCCATAAATAGTCCCCGGCTCGGCGTCTGGGTCGTCTACGTTGCTATTGTAGATGGACTGATAATGGACGTCGCCATCCTCGTTAGTCTCA
>JRNA01000010.1 GCA_000758905.1 Clostridiales bacterium S5-A14a | reverse complement strand
CATCTTGCAGAAGGTGAAGCAAGTCAGTACTATGTTAACCCAGAAAAAGAAGTTACAATCCCAGCAAAGGATGCAATTGGAAATGTAGGATATACGTTTACAGCATGGGACAAGGCACTTAAGGGAACATTTAAAGAAGATACCAAAATTACAGCACAGTACAATAAACTCCCTGATGTAATTGCAAACGTTCCTGATGAAAATGGTAACAAGCCAACAAAGCCTGATGGATATGTTACTATTAAAGTAGATCCTGGTGAAAATGGTAAGCTTGACCCTAGAGATCCAGGAGAATATTTTGTAAATCCTAATAAAGATGTTTTAATTCCGCTTCACGATGCAATAGCGAATGACGGATATAAGTTTAGCAAGTGGAATCCTAATAACAAGGGACGTTTCTCTAAGGATATGACAATCAAAGCAGAGTATATGAAGAAGAAAAATATTGCACCTTTAACAGGAGATAAGGAAATGTTGATGTCATATGCAGTACTTCTTGCAGCATCAGCAGCAATAACTATTGGATTTAGAAGAAAGAGAAATGTTAAATAATATTTCAAACTATATTATGCTTGAGAATTGTTAGATATAATTGAACTCATTTAAAACAGGGATGACTTTCGTTATCTCTGTTTTATTATGGGATATATCAAAAGAAAGAGTGCGTTGATGATCTTTGATAAGCATGCAGATGCGACATCGTCCTCGAAGGTCGATTTTTTTGCAAAAAAATGCCAATTGTGATAAAATATATCGATATGTCATAGAAAGATATACGTTAAAATTCAAACAATTAAAACGCGCGTTAAGCAGCTTTTTTAGTGAGTGTTTGAATTAATAATTTAGTCAAAAATCAAGGAGATATATGAGCGAATTAAAAAGAGACAAAATTATAAATATTGCTGTGATTGCACACGTTGATGCAGGCAAATCCACATTAGTTGACGCCTTCCTCAAGCAGAGCGGCGTTTTCAGGGATAACGAAGAAGTTGTGGATCAGGTCATGGACAGTGACGATATCGAGAGGGAGAGGGGTATAACGATCTACTCAAAGAACTGTTCCGTCCTCCACGATGATTACAAAATAAACATAGTTGACACACCGGGACACGCCGATTTTTCATCCGAGGTTGAGCGAATCATGAAGACCGTAGACACGGTAATCTTACTTGTAGACTCAAGCGAAGGACCGATGCCACAGACCCGTTTTGTACTCAAAAAGAGCCTCGAGCAAGGCCTCAAGCCTATTTTGCTCATAAACAAAATAGACAAGAAAGACGCCCGTATCGACGAGGTTGTCGACGAAGTTTATGAGCTATTTATGAATCTCAATGCAAGCGACGAGCAGCTGGACTTTCCAATTCTATACGGAATTGCAAGGCAGGGCATAGTTGTTTATGATCCAAAGGATGCAGCGGATATAAACATAGGAGATGAAGGCTCAAGGCTTAAGCACACTCCTGAAGGTCTTGGCGGTCTCAACATAGCACCCATATTTGAAACGATTGTCAAGCAGTGTGATCCATATCCAGACCGCACAAAAGAGCCGCTTCAGATGCAAATCTCTTCGCTCGGATATGATGACTACATCGGAAGGCTTGGAATTGGACGAGTTACAAGAGGTGTAATCAAGGCTGGCGAACAGGTCGCGGTTGCAAAGTCAGACGGCGAAGTTAAAAACGCAAAGATTGGGCAGGTATTTATTTATCGAGGTCTCAAAAGAGTTGCTGTACCTGAGGCACAGTGCGGTGATATCGTGGTTGTGTCGGGCATTTCAGACATTTCAATAGGAGAGACTATATGTGATCCAGCAAATGTGGATCCGATGTCAAACATAGAGATAGAAGAGCCAACTATGTCGATGAATTTCATAGTAAACAAAAGCCCATTTGCTGGAAATGTAGGTAAATACGTTACATCAAGACATATAAGGGATAGGCTTAATAAGGAACTTGAGGTAAATGTTGGTCTTAAGGTTGAAGAGACTGAGACAACAGATAGTTTCAAGGTTTCGGGGAGAGGAGAACTGCATCTTTCCATACTCATTGAAAATATGAGGAGGGAGGGTTATGAACTCGCTGTTTCCAAGCCTGAGGTAATATATCGAAAGGGCGATGATGGACGAAAACTAGAACCTATCGAAGAGGTTGTTGTTACGCTGCCAGCCCAGTATTCAGGAACCGTAATTTCAAAACTGAATTTGAGGAAGGGCATGATGGTTCAGATGTCTGAAGAAAACGGATATAACAGAATTGAATACCATGTTCCAACGAGGGGTCTCCTGGGATATAGATCTGAATTCATCAACGACACACATGGTGAGGGCAGCATGGAAAAAAGATTCCTCAAATTTGACGACTACAAAGGAGAAATCGAGGGCAGAACTAACGGAGTAGCTATTGCAATGGAAAACGGCACTGCAACCCCTTATGCAATCTCAAATATAAGCGAGAGAGTAATGATGTTCATTGATCCGGGTACAGAAGTGTATGAAGGCATGATCGTAGGAATGAATTCGAGGAGTGAGGATATGGAGGTTAATCCTTGTAAGGCTAAGAAAGCTACCAATATGAGAGCTGCTGGAAACGACGAAGCAATCAAGCTTTCGCCTGCGAGACATTTCACTCTTGAAGAGGCACTTGAATTCATTGAGGACGATGAACTTGTAGAAGTGACTCCAGACGATATAAGACTGAGGAAGAAACTGCTTAAAGAACTGGAACGAAGAAGGGCCGGACATTAAATGGAGAAAATTTCAAGATTTCTTGAGACCACATACGGTGGAATGATTTTGATGGCAGTCATGATATTTATAGTTGGTATAATTGCTATCAGAATAATATTATTTGTCGCCAAGAGATTATTGCTTAAATCAAAACTGGATCGTGCATTACACGCATTTGTTTTGATGGCACTTAAAATTGTTTTGTGGGTAACGCTAATAATAATCATATTGAGTTCGCTCAATGTACCTACGGTTCCACTTGTAACCTTGCTTGGCGCAGCAGGTGCGGCGATAGCTTTGGCGCTTAGGGATAGTCTGTCGAATGTTGCCGCAGGGCTGATAATTTTGTTTTCAAAACCGATTTTAAAAGGCGAGATAATTGAAATCGAAGAGAAATCAATGCTCGGTGTTGTAGACGCGATAGACCTCATGGCAACACATCTTCATTCTTTAGACAATAAGAAGATAACGGTTCCAAATTCTTTGATCATTAATTCCGTTGTTCTGAATTATTCTAGAGAAGGAAAGAGAAGGGTGGACTGTGTCGCATCAGTTAGCTATGACGCGGATCTGGAAAGAACAAAACAGTTGCTCAGAGAAACTGTATTATCTTGCCCAGAGGTGCTGGCATCTGAAGATATCATTGTGGGCGTCAATTCGCTAGGTGATAGCGCTGTAGTTTTAGACGTGAAAGCATGGTGCAAGACAGACGACTATTTTGTTGTAAAATATTATTTACAGGAAAAGATAAAAAGAAACCTCGACGATGCAGGAATTGAAATTCCTTATAACAAGGTTGATGTAAATATAAAAAATTATAAGGCATAGTTGTTTTGTGAGTTAGCAAAATTAGCGTTAGAAGATATGGAAAGGAATAATGAAGTGAGTGAATTTAGACGATTTAAAAGGGTTCTTGTAGCAAACCGCGGTGAGATAGCAATAAGGATTTTTAGAGCCTGTGCTGAACTTGGAATTAGGACGGTTGCTATTTATTCTGAGGAAGACAAGAATGCGCTCTTCAGAGTGAGGGCTGACGAATCATATCAGATTGGAAAGGGCAAGACGCCGGTTGAAGCATACCTTGGAATTGATGAAATTATTGAACTCGCAAAGAGCAAGGGTGTTGATGCAATACATCCTGGATATGGATTTCTATCTGAAAATGTTGAATTTGCGGCGGCATGTGAAGAGGCGGGCATCGAATTTATAGGACCAACACATGAGATGATGGATAAACTCGGCGATAAGATCAAGTCTAAGATTGTGGCTGAGTCTGTTGGTGTGCCTACGATTCCAGGTGTTGAGAAAGCAATTAAATCCGACAAGGAAGCTCTTGAATTTGCAAAGGTTTGTGGATATCCGGTGATGCTCAAAGCTGCTGCAGGTGGCGGCGGTCGTGGTATGAGGATTGTCAGAGATGAAAGCGACCTTATTTCCGAGTACAGAAGCGCAAGAAGTGAGGCTAAGAAAGCTTTTGGTATAGATGATATCTTTATTGAGAAATATCTTGAAAATCCAAAGCATATTGAGGTTCAGATTTTGGGTGATAAACAGGGCAATCTAGTGCACCTTTATGAGAGAGATTGTTCTATTCAGAGGAGGCACCAAAAGGTTGTTGAATTTACCCCAGCTCTATGTTTGAGTGAGGCTCAGCGTGAGGCAATTTGTTCGGATGCGATTAAGATTGCGGGTGCTGTTAATTATAGGAGTGCGGGCACAGTTGAATTCCTTCTCGATCAGGATGGAAACCACTACTTTATTGAGATGAACCCTAGAATTCAGGTTGAACATACGGTTACTGAGATGGTGACAGGTGTCGACATCGTTCAGAGCCAAATTTTGATTGCAGAAGGTAAGAGTCTCAATGATCCAGAAATTAATATAAAAAGCCAGGATGACATTAAGGTTAGAGGTTATGCTATTCAGTGTAGAATTACGACTGAAGATCCTGCAAACGGATTCGCTCCAGATACTGGAACAATTGAACTTTACAGATCCGCTTCGGGTTACGGCATAAGACTTGACGGAGGTAACGGATTTACAGGTTCAGAGGTTACGCCTTACTACGATAGCCTTCTGGTTAAAATTACATCATGGGCACTCACTTTCGATGGGGCTACGCGAAAGGCGATAAGGGCTTTGAGGGAAACGCAGATAAAGGGCGTTAAGACTAATATCGGATTTCTTCTGAATGTATTAAATCATCCTAAGTTCAAAGAGGGAAATTGTAATACAGGCTTTATCGGTGCAACACCTGAACTATTTGATATACCTAAGAAAGCTGACAAAGAACTTAGAGTGTTGAATTATATAGCCGATGTCGTTGTGAATAATACAAAGGGCGAAAAGCCTAAGTTTAACGTGCCAGTGTTCCCTAAATTCACAGATGAGGAGATTTCTAAGCTTTCGGGCACAAAACAGTTGCTCGATGAGGGCGGTCCATCTGCCGTAGTTGACTGGGTTAAGAATCAGAAAAAACTACTCATAACTGATACGACTATGAGGGATGCCCAGCAGTCTCTCATGGCAACCAGGGTTAGAACCGTTGACATGGTAAAAATCGCACCGGCAGTTGCAATGTATGGTAAGGATTTATTTTCTCTTGAAATGTGGGGTGGAGCTACATTCGACACAGCATTTAGATTCTTGAAAGAAGATCCGTGGGAAAGACTTGAGACACTCAGAAACAAAATCCCTAATATTTTGTTCCAGATGCTGATAAGAGGTGCGAATGCAGTTGGATACAAGAATTATCCTGATAACGTGATAAGAGAATTTGTTAAACTTTCGGCTCAAAAGGGCATTGATGTCTTCAGAATTTTCGACTCACTTAACTGGATCGAAGGTATGAAGATTGCGCTCGATGAAGTCCTCAAGCAGGATAAAATCGCGGAAGCTTGCATGTGCTACACTGGAGATATTTTGGACAGCTCCAAGACGAAGTACAATCTCGATTACTATGTAAAAATGGCGAAGGCGCTTGAAGCAGAAGGCTCACATATAATTGGAATCAAGGATATGTCAGGACTTTTAAAGCCGATGGCTGCATATAAACTAATTACGGCACTCAAGGAAGAGGTAAATATTCCTATACATCTACACACTCACGATACGAGCGGAAACGGTGTTGCAACTGTTCTAATGGCAGCTCAGGCAGGCGTAGATATTATTGATGCTGCATTCAACTCGATGTCGGGACTTACATCTCAGCCTGCACTGAACTCAATTGTTTCGGCACTTGAAAATTCATCTTTGGAGACAGGCATTGATGTTGACGGGATACAGAAAATTTCAGAATACTGGCAGGATGTCAGACCTGTATATGCGAATTTCGAATCAGACCTTAAAACTTCAACCGCAGAAATATATAAATACGAAATTCCTGGCGGTCAGTACTCCAATCTGAAACCTCAGGTTGAGAGTTTTGGGCTTGGGCACAAGTTTGAAGAAGTTAAGGACATGTACAAAAAAGTTAATATGATGCTAGGAGACATTGTCAAGGTAACTCCATCCTCAAAGATGGTTGGTGACATGGCAATCTTCATGGTTCAAAATGAACTTACCCCTGAGAACATCCTCGAGAAGGGCAAGAACTTTGACTATCCTGATTCGATCGTTTCATACTTTGAAGGAATGATGGGTCAGCCAGAAGGCGGTTTCCCTAAGGAATTACAAAAGATGGTTCTCAAAGGCAAGGAGCCTATCACATGCAGGCCAGGGGAACTTCTAGAACCTGAAGATTTTGATGCTATCAAGAATAAGCTTAAGGATGAACTCGGAATCGAGGGAACACCAATTGAGGTGATAAGCTATGCTATGTACCCTAAGGTTTTCGAGGATTACATTAATACAATCAAGAAACAGGGCAGCCTAAGACTGATGGGTTCAGACGTTTTCTTCCACGGCATTAAGGTCGGAGAGACATGCGAGGTCAAGATCAGTGAAGGTAAGGAACTAGTAATAAAACTCGTTGAAGTTAGAGAGCCTGAGGCTGGTGGAATAAGGGATGTTGTATTTGAAGTGAATGGCAACAGACGAACTGTACAGATAAAGGATAATGATATTGAAGACTCTGTAACCACTGCCGTTACAGTAATGGCCGACGAAGATAATCCACTTGAAATAGGTGCTAATATCCCAGGCAAGATAATCAAAGTCATAGCCAAGGTTGGCGACAAAATAGCTGAAAGTGATCCTATTGCAATCGTCGAGGCTATGAAGATGGAGAGCAAAATAATTGCAACGGCTAATGGTGTTGTCGATGAAATATTTATCAAAGAAGGGCAACAGGTTAAGGCCGGAGAGATGGTTGCGATTCTTAAAGAAGAATAATTTCTAAGAACGAATACAAATTTTAAGAAAATAACTTTTACGAACTTGAGTTTTAAGATAGGGAGATTTTAATTTGACCGACGAATTCAAAGAGATACTTATACCAGAAGATGTCGACAGAAGCGAACTTTTCGGGACAATGGACAAAAATTTAAGCCTTATTCAGGAGGCTGCTTCTGTGGAGATTTTTCAGCGAGATGACAGCCTACTGATCAAAGGCGAGGATGTTCATTTGGCAGAAGAAATCCTAAACGAAATAATCGATGTGCTTCAGTCAGGAGAAAAGACAGATGCCCAGAAGATTGGCTATATAATCCAGCTTAAAGAGAAGGGAATGTCATACAAGGAAAGTGGCATAAGCAAAAATATCGTATGCTTTACCACAAGGGGAAAGCCGATAAAGCCAAAGACCTTGGGTCAGAAGGGCTATGTGAGCAGCATCAGAAATAGAGACGTTGTATTTGGTATAGGTCCTGCCGGCACTGGAAAGACATATCTTGCTGTTGCGATGGCAGTAACGGCATATAAGAATAAGGAAGTTGAAAAAATAATTTTGACAAGGCCTGCAGTGGAAGCGGGTGAGAATCTTGGATTTTTGCCTGGAGATTTACAGGACAAGGTTGATCCTTATCTAAGGCCACTCTATGATGCTCTGTACGACGTTCTCGGGCGCGAAACCGTTTTGCGACTCAAAGAAAAGGAAACTATTGAAATCGTGCCGCTTGCATATATGAGGGGGCGTACACTTGACAACGCATTCATCATTCTTGATGAAGCACAAAATACCACGCAGGAGCAGATGAAGATGTTTTTGACAAGAATGGGATTCGGTTCGAAGATGGTAATAACCGGAGACATTACACAAATAGATCTGCCGAGAAACAGAAAGTCTGGACTTGAGGTCGCAAGAAAGGTTTTGAGGGATGTCAAGGGAATTGACTTTTGCTATTTGAGTGAGGTTGACGTTGTAAGGCATGAGATGGTTAAGAGAATTATAAGTGCGTACGACAAGTATTTTGCAAATAACAAAGATGGCAAAGATGGCGAATGGAGAAATGAATGAAGATCGTCGGAGATTTTGATTTTGAAAAACTTTGGGACCCTGATGCTTATGAAACCATGTGTGAGGCATGTGTAATCGCATGTGTTCAGGAGCAAATCCCGGCTGACCGTGTTGAGGTGAGTTTGACATTCGTAAGCGAGGATGAAATCAGAGAACTGAATAGGGAATATAGGGGAATCGATAAGCCTACCGATGTTTTGAGTTTCCCGCAGTTTGAACCTGATGAGGTTGTGCCAGAAGAAGGCCCAATTTTCCTCGGCGATGTTGTCATATGTTCGGATGTATGCAAGAGGCAGGCTGAAGAATTTGGACATTCTGAGAATAGAGAGTTTACCTATCTTTTTGTGCATAGCGTATTGCACCTTCTCGGATATGATCACATGGATGAGAACGAAAGACGCGATATGAGGAATAGAGAAAACGAAATACTTGACAAGGTTATGAGTGAACTCTTATAGCCTAAGTAGGGCTTAAAGCCTAAGAAGGAGGAAGATATGCCCGATATGAACAAGGATATAGATAATAAAGAACTTTTTAGGATGGCCGTGGCTGCGGAGAAGAACTCTTATGCACCGTTCTCAAATTTTCATGTAGGAGCTGCACTGCTTTCTGTCGATGGTAGGGTGTTCACGGGGGTGAATGTTGAAAACTCATCTCTGGGAGCAACGATTTGTGCGGAGAGAACGGCTTGCACAAAGGCGGTTTCTGAGGGTGTGAGGGAGTTCACCAAAATTGCCATAAGTGGAAATGGTGGAGAGGCTTGGCCGTGCGGAATATGCAGGCAGTTTTTGTACGAATTTGCACCAAATCTGAGAGTTATAACGGGTGTAGACGAGGATCACCTCCAGGATAAGTCGCTCAGCGAAATCCTACTCGACGGATTTCGAGTTGAAAGTTTTGAATAGTGGGAGAATAAATGAACAAATCAGCTTTTGTTGGCATAGTTGGTAGGCCTAATGTTGGAAAATCAACTCTTTTAAATAGTTTCTTAGGCGAAAAAATAGCAATAACTGCAAATAAGCCACAAACAACGAGGAATACGATAAGAGGAATCTACACGTCAGAACATGGAGCTGACAAAACTCAGCTTATATTCCTAGATACACCAGGCATACATAAGGGGAAAAACAAACTAGGCAAGTCGATGACTGAAGCGGCAATCAGAACCTTCTCGGAGGTTGATATTTTGTTGTTCCTTGTCGACAGCAGGATTGATAAGGGCCCTGGGGACATGAATATTGTCGAGATGCTAAGAGAAATCAAAACGCCCAAAATTCTCGTAATCAACAAAATAGATTTGATGAAGCCTTCGGACCTTGCGGAGACATTTGCTGCGTATGAGGATATGGGGATTTTTGAGCAGGTTATTGGGATTTCGGCAAAAGAGGGTGCAGGCGTTCCAGAACTTCTGAACTCGATTGAAGGATTGGCAAAGACTGGACCTATGTATTTCCCAGAGGACATGATAACCGACCATCCAGAGAAGTTTATCGTGAGCGAAATCATCAGAGAAAAGGCGCTTGAGTTCCTTGATGAAGAAGTTCCGCATGGCGTTGCGGTTGAAATTGAAAGCTACAAAGAACTTGAGAATTTGACGAAGATAAGTGCGGTGATTTACTGCGAGAAGAAGAGCCACAAAGGAATTATTATAGGTAAGCAGGGCAGAAAGCTAAAGGGAATTGGAAAGAGTGCGCGCGAGGACATTGAGGCCCTTGTAGGCACCAAGGTTTTTCTGCAGCTTTGGGTAAAGGTAAAGGAGAATTGGAGAGACAGCGATTTTATGTTGTCAAATTTCGGTTATAAGGATTGATGTAAATGTTATTGCATACTGAAGCTGTTGTTTTGAAGCGGACGCGGGCTGCAGGCGGAGTGAATATGCTCACGCTTTTTACAAAAAAATATGGCAAAATATCTGTGTCATCAAAGCTCGGCTTTGGCGGCAAACGACGATCGGAACTGGCGATAAGTCCGTTTACCCTTGGGGACTACAAAATATTCTCAAACAGGGGATATTATAATCTTGACACGGCGGATGTTGTAAAGAGTTACTATGCGATCGGGGAAGATATAAAAAAATATGGGGCAGCATCACTTGTGCTTGAAATGACTGGAAAGATGATAGCTGAAGAACAACCGATGCCGGACATTTTCACTCTGTTGAAGACTTTTCTTGAATTGATGGAAGTAAGGCAGAAATCACAGGAAACTCTGGTGCTAGCCTATGAGATTAAGATATTGACTAAACTAGGTTACTTGCCACAACTGGATGCATGCGTATCCTGCGGCAGTGTGAACAACCTGAATTTTTTTTCAATTGACAAGGGTGGTCTCTTATGTTCAGATTGTCGACAAAATCAAGTGAATTCATTGATTTATGGTGTGGAATTTGATATTATAGGGGTAGTAAAATATTTTGAAAAGACGCCATTTCGCAGATTTAAGGATATCGCCCTAAAGCGAGACGATGCAGTCAAAATCCAGAGGCTATTGCGCGAGTATATGGCATACCACATGGATATTGGCGAACTGATGAGTGATAGTTTATCAGCCGGTCTTTTCAGTAATTAAGGCGGAAGTTTAAGGAGATAATTATGGAAATAACTTTAGAGAAAATTGAATTAGTAAAGGATAGGACAGGAGTATCCTATAGAGAAGCCAAGGAGGCGCTTGAGAAAAATTCAGGGAATGTAGTTGATGCCATAATATACATTGAGGATTCTGTAAATGGCGAGAACTTTGACTATAACAACGCTGAGGGCAAGGATGTAATCAGCAAACTGAAAGAAATCGTTGCAAAGGGTAACGCTACTAAAATCCTAATAAAGAAGGACGATCAGGTCGTTTTGAACATTCCAGTTAATGCTGGAATCATTGGCTCTGTAGTTGCACCTTGGGGCATGATCGCAGGACTTGTTGCAGCATTTGGATTTAGATGTAAGATAGAAGTCGTTAAGAAAGATGGTAAATCAATCAATATCAATGACAAGGCTGACAAAATTTACGATAAGGGTGCAGTATACTATGGTAAAGCTGGTGAGATATTCGATGAAGCTAAGAATAGGGGCTCAGAATATTTTGACGGTCTTAAGGAAAAAACACCTGCAATCTCAGAGATGTATGATGGATTGAGAGATTTTGCAAGCGATGTTAAGGACAAAATACTTGATAGAGGATCTGACCTTGAGGTTGAATGGGAAGAAGTTAAGAGTGAAGCCTCAGAAAAAGCAGATATGGCAAAGGATAAGGCTGAGAAATTTGCGGGTGATGCTGTTGATTCTGCAAAGGATATGACAGAGAAAGCAAAGGAAAAAGCCGATGATGCAGCAGATTCTGCTAAATCAAAATCTAGGGATGCACTGGATGCTCTAAATGATAAACTTGACAGCATTGAAAAGGAATTGGATAAGTAAGAAATATGAGTAACGAAGTAACAATGGATAAGCTGGTTGCCTTAGCAAAGGGCAGAGGCTATGTGTTCCCCGGTTCTGAAATTTACGGTGGACTTGCAAACACATGGGATTACGGCCCTTTAGGTGTTGAATTTAAAAACAATGTTAAGAAAGCATGGTGGAAGAGATTTGTTCAGGAGAGCCCATACAATGTGGGTCTTGACGCTGCAATTCTCATGAACCCTCAAACATGGGTCGCTTCCGGTCATGTCGGTGGATTTTCGGATCCTCTTATTGACTGCAAGGGATGTAAGTCTAGATTTAGAGCAGACAAACTCATAGAAGACTATATGAGTTCTAAGGGACTTCCTGAAGAAGTTGTCGATGGATGGACTAACAAGCAGATGGAAGATTATATATCTGAAAATAAAATCGCTTGCCCTGATTGCGGGAAGACGGATTTTACCGCAATAAGGCAGTTTAACCTGATGTTCAAGACTTTTCAGGGTGTCACAGAAGAGAGCACATCTCAGCTTTACTTGAGACCTGAAACAGCACAGGGCATTTTTGTGAACTTCAAAAATGTGCAGAGAGCGTCAAGAAAGAAAATTCCATTCGGAATTGCTCAGGTTGGGAAGTCATTTAGAAATGAAATTACACCAGGTAATTTTACATTTAGAACTAGAGAGTTTGAACAGATGGAACTAGAGTTTTTCTGTAAACCTGGAACGGATATGCAGTGGTTCGAATATTGGAAAGATTACTGTATTAACTGGCTAATGGACCTCGGAATGAACCCTGAGAAAACCAGGATGAGGGATCACTCGCCTGAAGAACTTTCACACTACAGTAAGGGAACCACTGATATTGAATATAAATTCCCATTTGGATGGGGAGAACTTTGGGGAATTGCAAATAGGACGGACTTTGACCTAAGATCTCATCAGGATGTGTCAGGAGAATCAATGGTATATGTGGACCCTGACGCTGATGCGTCACTTCCTAAAGACGATCCGTCGAGGAGATATATTCCATACTGTATAGAGCCTTCCCTTGGAGCAGATAGGGTTGCACTTGCATTCCTAGCAGACGCCTATTGTGAAGAAGAACTCGAAGATTCTAAGGGCAAAAAGGATGTCAGGACGCTTCTAAAATTGCATCCGGCTCTTGCACCGTTTAAAGCAGCTGTTTTGCCGCTTTCCAAGAAACAGAGCGAGGAAGCAATGGAACTCTATGTGGATTTATCTAAGGACTTCATGATTGACTATGACGAGGCAGGTTCGATAGGGAAGAGATACAGAAGAGAAGATGAAATCGGCACACCGTTTTGTATATGTGTAGATTTCGATTCTTCTGAAGATAACTGTGTTACAATTAGAGACCGTGACACCATGGAACAGGTTAGAATACCAAAAGACCAGGTGAAACAATATATAAATGAAAAACTTAAATTTTAAAGGAGAAATAAGAGATGGCGAAATTTGTTTATTCATTTAACGAAGGTTCAAAGGAGATGAGAGACATCCTAGGAGGTAAGGGTGCAAACCTTGCAGAGATGACCAAAATAGGTCTTCCAGTGCCTTTTGGATTTACTGTATCTACAGAAGCATGTAATAGATACTATGCTGAAGATAAAGAAATCTCCCCTGAAATTGTTGATGAAATCAAGGAAAAACTCAAAGAACTTGAGCAAGTTACAGGTAAAAAACTCGGTGATGCAAAGAATCCGCTTTTGGTATCAGTAAGATCCGGAGCAGTAATATCTATGCCGGGTATGATGGATACAATTCTAAATCTTGGACTCAACGACGAGACCGTTGAGGGGTTGGCTAAGTTGACAGACAATCAGAGATTTGCATACGATAGCTACAGAAGATTCATCCAGATGTTCTCAGATGTAGTTATGGAAATCCCTAAGTCAAAGTTCGACAAAGTATTTGACGAGAAAAAAGCAGCTGTAGGTGCTGAGTTTGACGTTGATTTGAAGGCTGATGATCTTAAGGACATTATCGTTGGCTTCAAGAAAATCTACAAGGAAGAACTCGGAAAAGACTTCCCACAGAAACCTGAAGAACAGTTACTCGAAGCCGTAAAGGCAGTATTCAGATCATGGAATACTGAGAGAGCTATTTTGTACAGAAAGTTAAATGATATAAGCGATGATCTTGGTACTGCTGTAAACGTTCAGTCGATGGTATTCGGTAACATGGGAGACACATCAGGTACAGGTGTTGCATTTACTCGTTCTGCAGTTGACGGAAATAAAGAAATTTTCGGTGAATTCCTAGTTAACGCTCAGGGTGAGGACGTAGTTGCAGGTATCAGAACTCCTAAGCCAATAGCTGAAATGGCAGACGCATTCCCAGAAGTTTATAAAGATTTTGAGAGAATTGCTCAGATCCTTGAAAAGCATTATAAAGATATGCAGGATATGGAGTTCACAGTTGAGAATAATAAACTATTCATGCTTCAGACTAGAAATGGTAAGAGAACAGCTGCAGCAGCAATAAAGATCGCAGTTGATATGGTTGAGGAAGGATTGATCGATGAGAGAGATGCGGTTTCTAGGATTGAACCGGCTCAGATTGACCAGTTACTGCACCCAACTTTTGATCCTGAAGCTGAGAAGAATGCAAAAGACATTGCAAAGGGACTTCCTGCATCACCAGGAGCTGCTTGCGGTAAGATTTACTTCCACGCAGCTGACGCAGTTGAAGCTGCTAATAATGGTGAAAAAGTTGTTTTGGTTCGTCAGGAAACTTCTCCTGAGGACCTTGCCGGAATGGTTGTTGCACAGGGAATACTCACAGCTCGTGGTGGTATGACATCACATGCAGCCGTAGTTGCTCGTGGAATGGGTAAGTGCTGTGTTGCAGGTTGCTCAGGGCTCAATGTTGATGAGCAAAATCTAAAAATGACTGTTCAAGGCAATACATATAAAGAAGGTGACTACATTTCTATTAACGGTTCAACTGGCGTGGTTTATGAGGGTCAGGTTGACACAGTTACACCAGAACTTAAGGGCGACTTCGAGACTATCATGAAGTGGGCTGACCAAATAAGAAGAATGAGAATTCGTGCAAATGCTGATAACCCTAGAGATGCTAAACAGGCTCTTGACTTTGGAGCAGAAGGAATCGGACTTTGCAGAACAGAGCACATGTTCTTTGAGGATGAAAGAATTCCTGCAATTCGTCAGATGATTCTTGCTGAAACAGAAGAAGAAAGAAGAACAGCTCTTGCAAAACTTCTCCCTTACCAGAAGGGTGATTTTAAGGGTATCTACGAGGTTATGGAAGAAAGACCGGTTACAATCAGATTGCTTGACCCACCTCTACACGAGTTCCTACCTCATACTGAAAAAGAAACAAAAGAGCTTGCTGAGCAGACTGGTATTTCTTATGAGAAACTATCGCACAAAGCAGCAGAACTTCACGAGTTCAACCCTATGCTGGGTCACCGTGGATGTAGACTTGCAGTTTCATTCCCAGAAATTGCTGAAATGCAGACAGAAGCAATCATCAGAGCTGCTATAGAAGTTTCTAAAGAAAAGAATATCAACATAGTGCCAGAAATCATGATTCCTCTTGTAATTGACAGAGCAGAAACAGCTAACGTAAAGGCTACAATTGTTGAGACAGCTGATAGAATCATCAAGGAAGCTGGAATCGAGATGAAATACATGGTAGGTACCATGATCGAGATGCCAAGGGCTGCTATAACGGCTGACGAAATCGCTGAAGAGGCAGAATTCTTCTCATTCGGAACAAATGACCTTACTCAGCTGACATACGGTTTCTCTAGAGACGACACAGGCGATCTAATTAAGGAATACGTTGAAAAGAAAGTTCTTCCTGAAGACCCATTCCAGACATTAGACCAAAAGGGAGTTGGAAGCCTAGTTAAGATGGCAGTTGAGCTTGGTAAGAAGACTAGACCTAATATCAAACTAGGTATCTGCGGCGAACATGGTGGAAATCCTAAGTCAATTGAATTCTGCCACAGAGTTGGACTGAGCTATGTAAGCTGCTCGCCATTCAGAGTGCCTATCGCTAGACTTTCTGCAGCACAGGCTGCTATCAAGAATAGCGATGAAAAGTAGGGAATATACTCTTACCTAATATTTAAATGGAATAACATTTTATAATGATTCTTTAGTATTCGCCTGAGCAGGCCGTAAAGCTTGCTCTGGCGAATATTTTTTATTTTGCAAAAGTTCATAAAAAATTATATAATTAATTAAATAGAATTATTTGAGAGGATTATTATGGACAACATTATCGAAATGCTCAATATCACCAAGGAATTCCCCGGGATTATAGCAAATGATGATATTACGCTTAAACTTACCCGTGGCGAAATACATGCACTCCTAGGTGAAAACGGCGCCGGAAAGTCTACGCTGATGAGCGTATTGTTCGGAATGTACACGCCTGAAAAGGGCGTGATCAGAAAAAATGGTCAAGAAGTGACAATCAAGGACCCTAATGATGCTAATAGACTAGGAATCGGCATGGTTCATCAGCATTTTAAATTGGTCCAGAATTTTACGGTTTTACAAAATATTATCTTAGGAGCTGAGGAAACTAAGAATGGCATCCTAAAACTTTCGGATGCAAGGAAGAAGGTCGTTGAACTTTCTGAGAAATACGGACTTTTTGTTGATCCCGATGCCCTAATCGAGGACATAACGGTTGGCATGCAGCAGAGGGTTGAAATACTTAAGATGCTATTTAGAGAAAATGAGGTGTTGATATTTGACGAGCCGACTGCCGTGCTTACGCCGCAGGAAATTCAAGAACTCATGAAAATCATGAAAAATCTAGCTGCTGAGGGCAAATCTATTTTGTTCATCACACATAAGCTCGAGGAGATCAAGCAGGTTGCGGATAGGTGTACTGTTCTTAGAAAGGGCAAATACATAGGTACTGTGAGCGTGTCAGAGACAACAAAGGAAGAGCTATCCGAAATGATGGTTGGACGTAAGATCAACTTTACTGTTGAAAAGAAACCTTGTGAGCCAGGCAAAGTTGTACTCGATGTTAACCATATTTCAATAGACAAGAAGGTTTCAGGCAAAAAAGCGGTGAATAACGTAAGTTTTAAGGTTAGAGAAGGGGAAATTGTCTGCATAGCCGGAATCGATGGAAACGGGCAGTCTGAACTTGTATATGGGATAACTGGTCTAATTCCTATAAACGAGGGCAAAATTACTCTATGCGGAAAGGATATAACTCAAGAATCAGTCAGAAAAAGAAATCTGGCAGGCCTTGCACATATCCCTGAAGACAGACATAAATATGGCCTTGTGCTTGACTACTCACTAGCGCAGAATCTTGTGCTTAAATCCTATTTTAAACCTGGATTCCAGAGGCTTGGATTTATTAATTTTAAAAAGGTAGAGGATTACGCTGAAAATCTAATCAAGCAATACGATGTCAGATCAGGGCAGGGCACCAAGACCGTTGCTAGAAGTATGTCAGGCGGAAATCAACAGAAGGCTATAATTGCGCGTGAAATCGGCGATGATCCTGAACTCCTCATTGCGGTACAGCCCACCAGAGGACTGGATGTAGGGGCCATTGAATACATACACAAGCAATTGATAGCACAGAGAGATAATGGAAAAGCTGTTTTGTTAATTTCTCTTGAGCTCGATGAAGTTTTAAAGGTAAGCGATAGAATCCTTGTTATCTATGAGGGAGAATTGGTCGCAGACATTGATCCAAAGAATGCGGATATCAATCAGCTAGGTCTATATATGGCTGGTTCAAAGAGAGACGAGGTGACCTATGAATAATAAAGTTTTGAGAGTTCTATCGGGAGAAGGATTCAACAACGCAGTTTCATCGATTATTGCGATCGTTATCGGACTTTTGTTCGGATTCTTGATTCTCATAATTGCAAATCCTGATAATGCTGTTGAAGGATTTTTGACAATCCTAGGCGGCGGATTTATGGGTGGCGGACAAGCTATGGGACAGGTACTGTACTACGCAACACCGCTCATAATGACAGGACTTTCAGTAGGATGTGCATTTAAAACTGGTCTTTTTAACATAGGCGCTTCTGGACAATTTATAATTGGTGGCGCTGTTGCAATTTATGTCGGCGTGTATTGGACAAGCCTTGGAAGTGCCCACTGGATTATAGCTATTTTGTGCGCTGCTATTGTTGGCGGCCTATGGGGTGCATTGCCTGGACTGCTAAAGGCATTTTTCAACGTTCACGAAGTTATCGCTACAATCATGATGAACTACATAGGTATGTACACTGCGAACTATATTATCAGGCAATATGCATATGATGCTAACAGGAACTTGTCTATGGACGTCGCCAAAACAGCTGAAATTCCAAAATGGGGACTCGATGATATTTTTTACAACCAGTTTGGGGCATACAAAGAAACCTCTTCACTTAACGGAGGCTTTATAATTGCAGTTGTGATTGCGATTGTGGTTTATATAATATTCAACAAAACAATTTTCGGCTATGAGTTAATGGCTGTCGGGCACAACAAAGATGCCGGCAAGTACGCAGGAATCAATTCGAAGAAGCAAATTATCATGTCAATGATAATCGCAGGTGCTCTAGCTGGGGTTGGTGGCGCTCTGGTATTTCTTAGCGGCCCATCTGCAAGACATATTGCAATTGTTGATGAACTTGCGGTAGATGGTTTCAATGGAATCTCAGTTGCATTACTGGGATTATCAAATCCAATAGGAATTATATTCTCATCGATATTTATTGGCTATCTCGACCAGGGTGGAACGTATCTTCAGGGCCTCAATTACATGCCTGAAGTTATTGAAATTATTGTTGCATGCATAATTTACTTCAGCGCATTCTCTCTTTTGTTCAGAAAGTTCATGCCGATGATTTTGAAAAAGTTTAACAAGGCTTATGATCCCGAGTTAGCGAGTGGGACCTTGCAAGGTAATACAGCTAATATCAAAAATGCAGAAACGGAAGGAGGACAGAAATAATGAATGTAGTATATCTGATTGTACAGCAGACGATGTTTTTCTCAATACCGCTTCTGATAGTTGCTCTTGGAGGCATGTTCACGGAGAGGGGTGGTGTAACAAACATCGCCCTTGATGGAACGATGATCATGGGAGCGTTCACAAGTATTTTGTTTATTAACAGTATGCAGGATAGTATGAGCGGCACAGGGTTGCTTTTAATAGCATGTGTAATCGCAGCATTGACTGGTGGAGTTTTTTCTCTGCTTCTGGCGTACTCTGCGATTAATATGAAGGCCGATCAGATTATAGGCGGAACCGCGCTAAATATGTTTGCACCAGCGTTTTGTGTCTTTGCAGCAAGAACAGTGCAGGACCTAGGCGTTCAGCAAATTCAGTTCAACAATACATTCAGGGTAATGAAGGTACCTGTTCTCGGAGACATTCCAGTTATAGGAAAACTCTTCTTCCAGAATACATATATAACGACATTGATTGGAATAATTATTTTGATTATCGCAGTTGTTGTGATATACAAAACACGTTTCGGGCTGAGGCTTCGTGCCTGCGGTGAGCATCCACAGGCTGCAGATTCTGTCGGCATAAATGTTTACAAAATGAGATATGCTGGTGTATTCATCTCAGGTGTGCTTGGTGGGCTTGGGGGATTGGTTTTCATAATTCCTACTTCAACAAACTTTGATTCAAACGTTGCAGGCTATGGATTTCTCGCTCTTGCTGTAATGATTTTTGGACAGTGGAAGCCTGTAAGAATAGCAGTTGCGGCTGCATTCTTTGGCTTTATGAAGACTATTGCAGCGGCATATAATCTTATACCATTCCTTGATAACCTGCCTGTCACAAGCGAGTTTTACAAGGCGATTCCGTTTGTTGCAACTCTGATTGTGCTTGCACTGAGCTCGAAGAAATCAAGTGCTCCTGCAGCTGTGGCACAGCCATATGACAAGGGTAGCAGATAAATGGCTATTAAAGATTTAAATGACATATATAATTTAATAGAAAATTTAAGGCTTCACGGCGAAGAAAATCGCCGTGGAGTTTTTGAATGTTCGCCGTATTGGGAGGAATCCTTTGGGGACAATCAACAACAGTGCAGCGGACAAATTTACTGTGCTGATAACCTTGAACTCATGAAAAGCCTCGCGACATCTTCTAATCAATGCCAAAGATTTCAGATGATTTACATGGATCCTCCGTTTTTCTCAAGTGCCAAATATTTCTCGCGTAGTGCTGACGGCTCGAAAGAACTGGCTTATAGCGATGTATGGAAAGAAGGGCTTTCCGAGTATCTTGAGATGATAACAAAGAGAGTCTTTGCTGCCAAGGCGTTACTGGTAGATGACGGGCTGATTTGGATACATCTTGATTACAGAGCTGTGCACTATGTTAAGATCATCATGGATGAAATTTTCGGCATGGAGAATATGCTGAATGAGGTGGTTTGGGGATATAGGTCAGGTGGTGCGAGCGGCAGGAGGTTTGCCAGGAAACACGATACTATTTTGTTGTATTCTAAATCAACAAAATACAAATTCAATGCTCTCAAGGAAAAATCCTATAACAGGGGCTTGTTGCCATATAATTTTAAGGGCGTGAAGGAGTATGAGGACGATAATGGTTGGTATACTCTTGTGAATATGCGAGATGTTTGGGAAATTCCAATGGTCGGGCGGACGTCCGGGGAACGCACGGGGTATGCAACACAGAAACCGGAGGAATTACTAAGGAGAATAGTTTTGGCTTCAACAGATCCAGGGGATATTTGTGCGGATTTCTTTGCGGGATCTGGAACTCTGGGGGCAGTTTGCAAGAGTATAGGACGGAGCTTTGTGCTCTGTGATGAGAATGAGGATGCCTGCAAAGTAATGGTAGAAAGGCTTGTAAATACGAAGATTAAGCATATTGTTGAGGATGGCTTAAAACGGTAAGCAAAAATATTTTTGTTTGACGTTGTCTTATTTTAAGGTTATAATTATTTGTAGAACATTAAGGGGTATTAGCTCAACTGGATAGAGTCGCGGTCTTCGAATCCGTCGGTTGGGGGTTCGAGTCCCTCATGCCCTACCAAAATAAAAATATCCGAGCACCTAATAGATGTTCGGATATTTTTTTTATATTACCTTCACAGGTGTTCCTGTCGGGATGTTCTCATAGAACCATTTTGAATCAGGAACGCTCATTCTGATGCAGCCGTGAGAAGCTGGTTTTCCAAGCTTTTGTGCTTCACTTTCGATGTAATTTCCGTCCTTATCTGTAGGCACACTGTGGAAGAGGTAGACACCGTGGTCCTTAAACGAAACCCAGTAATTTGCGCCCTCTGCAAATCTTGGCGTATAGAAATTATCTCCTCGTTCATTCTCTATAACATAATCTCCAAGCGGCGTATTCGAATCGCCATCTAAAATCCCTGTAGACACTATAAAACTTGTAATTTTCTTATCATTATCTAAAAGGTAAACCCTCTGATTCTTTGTATCAACTAGAATATTTAGATTGCTAATATCCGCAAGGTTTGGATATTTGCCAGTTGGCTTTTTCCAGAAATCCTTGTCCTTATTTTTCGCAATATCATTTTCCTCCGATTTGTTTTGACTTTCAGTTGTTTTGTTGATATTTTGTACGGATGATTTGTCATCGATCGACGCCTGGTCAGATTTAAACACAAAGTGGCTTATTAGAAAAAATACTCCAACAAGTAATAATATAAGTATAATAAGAAAAAAAATTCTATTACTTCTTATTTTTGATTTTCTCGTTCTCATAATTACGTATTCCTTTCTGTACAACAAACAAATTATAACATTAGATAGCAATGAATGCAAAACTAGATGAGCAGAACAAAATAGTTAAAATCATAATTTTTTGAATGAAAAAAGAATTTCTAAAAAATTGACTATTATAGTTGACATTTCCATGTAATAGTAGTAAAGTATAAATATAGTTAGCACTCCGATGTGATGAGTGCTAACAAAAAAAGAGGAAGGAGGCATTATGGAACTTACAGAAAGAAAACTTAGAATTTTGCAGGCGATAATCAGTGACTATATAATGACCGCAGAACCTGTTGGATCTAGGACATTATCAAAAAAGTATCAACTTGGTATTAGTCCTGCAACTATTAGGAACGAAATGAGTGATCTTGAAGATTTAGGATTCCTAACTCATCCTCATACCTCTGCAGGCAGGGTGCCGTCGGATAAGGCGTACAGGCTTTATGTTAATGAACTTATGGCAAATTCTGAGATAACACCTGCGGAAAAGGCGATAATAGAGAATCAACTTAGAGCTGATGTAAGTGAACTAGATAAGACAATTAAGAATGCCGCAAGACTTCTATCAGAAATAACTAATTTGGCTAGTTTTGTAATGACACCGAGCCAGGAAGAAAATCGACTCGAATTTGTCAAATTCGTTCCGGTAGACCAAAACACTGTTGTACTTATGATTGTTACGGAGAATGGAAAAGTTTCAAATACTACACTGAGACTGAACGAAGAGTACAACGAAGAGGCGTTGGGTATTTTGTCGAAAAATATTACATATAGATTTAAGGGCAAGAAACTTAGTGAGCTCATAACACAGAATATAATTCAAACATTCGAAAGTGATTTATCTGCGATGAACAGGCTCGAGGAATTCATAATGCCAGATTTTATGAGAACGCTTGAGGAAATGCTCGATGTTAGGCTCTACATGGATGGAATTTCAAATATTTTTGACCTACCTGAGTATAACGACATTTCAAAAGCTCAGCAATTCCTTAGACTTTTTGATAACAAGGACAGACTGAGACGTAATATTTTGAGCCGTGATCAGGGCATTGTTGTAACAATAGGTGATGAAAATCAGGATGAGGAGCTTCAAGACTGTTCTCTTATTACAGCAACCTACAGCGTTGACGGACAAACCGTTGGAAAAATAGGCGTTATAGGCCCTACAAGGATGAGATATGGAGAAATTACTTCAATAGTCAAGTATTTGACAGATAATATTAATCATACATTCAGTTTAGATAACTGGAAAGGAGATAGATTTGACAAATAAATTTGATGAGAAACTAAAACAAAATAATGTTTCTTCGGATCCTAAAGACAGGGTATGCGATGAAGGCGTTTCAGATGCTGCTGAAAGAACATCAAATTGCTCAGAGGATTCAAAGGAAAATTCTAGAATTGACGACCAAAATACAGAGAATGGGAATCAAGACACGGACAAGTCAGAAGGCAAAGCAGATGAGAATCAGAATTTGAATGAAAATGCTAGTGAAGAAGATGCTAACACCAAATTTCTCCGTTTGATGGCTGATTTTCAGAATTATAGAAAGAGAGTCGATAAGGAGAAGTCGGATGTTTATGCAAGAGCAAATGAAGGAATAATGCTTGGGCTTCTGGCAGTTATCGATAATTTTGAGAGAGCACTTGAGCATGAAAGTAAGGACGAGAAGTACGCAGAGGGAATGCAGTTGATTTTTAAACAACTCATGGATGTGCTGCAGGCTTCTGGACTTGAAGAGATAAAGGCTTTGGATGAGGACTTTGACCCCAATATTCACAATGCTGTGATGACTTGTGACAGCGATGAACACGAGAGTGGCAAGGTTGTTGAGGTGTTACAAAAAGGATATTTGCTGAATGGCAGACTTCTTCGGGCATCGATGGTCAAGGTAAGCAATTAAGATATAGCCTGCAGCAGAAATATTTTGTTGCATAAATGGATTTGAAATTTAGATAAAACTGATAAATAGAGATTTTACACGAATTTAAGGAGGAAAAAATCATGGCAAAAGTAATAGGAATTGATTTAGGAACAACAAATAGCGTAGTTTCCGTTATGGAAGGCGGAGATCCAACAGTTATAGCAAACGCAGAAGGTAACAGAACTACTCCATCAATCGTAGCATTTACTAAAAACGGTGAGAGACTCGTAGGGGAGACGGCTAAGAGACAGGCTGTTACAAACCCTGATAGGACCATCGCTTCAATAAAGAGATACATGGGTAGCGATCACAAGGTTGAAATCGACGGTAAGACATATACACCCCAAGACATTTCAGCAATGATTTTGGCAAAGCTCAAAGCTGACGCTGAGAGCTATCTTGGCGAGAAGGTAACGGAGGCGGTAATCACAGTGCCTGCATACTTCTCAGACGCTCAGAAACAGGCCACAAAGGATGCCGGAAAGATTGCGGGGCTTGATGTTAAGAGAATTATCAACGAGCCAACAGCAGCTTCACTAGCATACGGTCTTGATAAGGAAACCGGATCGCACAAAATACTAGTCTACGACTTGGGCGGCGGTACTTTTGATGTGTCAATTCTCGAACTGGGCGACGGCGTGTTTGAAGTTTTGGCAACAAATGGTGACACTAAGTTAGGTGGAGACGACTTTGACAATGCTGTGCTAGATTTTCTTGCAGAAAGTTTCGCAAAGGAACACGGTGTTGATTTGAAAAAAGATAAGATGAGCCTTCAGAGACTTAGAGAGGCGGCAGAGAAGGCAAAAATTGAACTTTCAAGTGCTCAGACAACTAACATTAACTTGCCATTTATAACTGTAACAAACGAAGGACCGCTTCACCTCAATATGGATTTGACAAGAGCTAAATTTGATCAGCTAACCGCAGATCTTGTTAAGAGAACAATAGAGCCAATGAAGAAGGCTATGAAGGATGCTGGCGTTTCAAACAGCGACATCGAAAAGGTTATACTTGTCGGAGGTTCTACAAGAATTCCGGCTGTACAGGAAGAGGTTAAGAAAGTTACAGGCAAGGATCCGTTTAAGGGAATAAACCCTGACGAATGCGTTGCAATCGGTGCAGCAATTCAGGCAGGTGTTCTAACAGGAGAGGTTCACGATGTTCTTCTTCTAGATGTAACGCCACTTTCACTTTCAATTGAAACTCTTGGTGGTGTAGCTACTAAGCTTATTGAAAGAAATACAACTATCCCAACAAAGAAGAGTCAGATATTCTCAACCGCAGCTGACAACCAAACAGCTGTAGACATCCATGTTTTGCAGGGTGAAAGAGAGATGGCTGCAGGAAATATCACTCTCGGAAGATTCCAGCTCACAGGCATTGCACCAGCTCCAAGGGGGATTCCTCAGATTGAAGTTACCTTTGATATCGACGCTAACGGTATAGTAAACGTAAGCGCTAAGGATAAGGGAACAGGTAAGGAGCAGAAGATTACAATCACTTCTTCAACAAAACTTTCGGATGAGGAAATTGAAGAAAAAGTAAGAGAAGCTGAAAAATATGCCGAGGAAGATAAGAAGAGAAAAGAAGAGACTGAAACTAGAAACAAGGCAGAAGCATTGGTTTACGATACAGAGAAGTCTCTGAAGGATCTTGAGGGTAAGTTATCAGATTCCGAAAAATCCGAAGTTGAGTCAGCAAAAGATGACCTTAAGAAGGCTATTGAAGATGGAAATGTTGACGAGATTAAGGACAAAACTGATAAACTTACAGAAAAATTCCATATTATTTCAACCAAACTTTATGAGCAGGCGCAGGCAGAAGCAGCGGCAGGCAGCCCTGATATGGGTGCACAGGCAGGTAATGCTGGTGCAGGTGCTCAAGATGCAGGTGCAAAGTCTGATGGAGATAATGTGGTAGATGCCGATTACGAAGTAGTCGATGACGATAAATAAAAGTAGAGAGTGTTGAAAGTTAGAGTCAAAATAGATGACAACTTTAGAATAACAAAATATTGAGAATAAGGCGACCACAGCGGATAGATTGTGGTCGCCATATTCCATGAGAAAGAGGAATTATGGCAGATAAAAGAGATTATTATGAGGTTTTGGGGCTGAAAAAAGGTGCCACAGAAGAGGAGATTAAGAAGGCTTTTCGTAAGATGGCAATGAAGTATCACCCTGACAAAAACCCTGGAGATAAAAAAGCTGAAGAAGCTTTTAAAGAAGTAAATGAGGCATATAGCATTCTGTCAGATCCCGAGAAGAAGCAAAGATACGATCAGTTTGGCCACGCTGGAGTAGATCCAAATGCAGGCTTTGGCGGTGCTGGTGCTGGTGGCTTCGGCGGTGCCGGCGGATTTGGTGGATTTGAAGATATTTTCAGCCAAATGTTCGGAGGCGGAGGCTTTACAGGAAGTACAGGAGGCGGTTTTGGCGGCTTCGGTGGCTTCGGAGTAAGACAAGGTCCTCGCCGAGGAAGAGATTTGCAGAAGGCTGTTACTATTACATTTGATGAAGCAGCTCACGGTGTTGAAAAAGAGATTTCGCTCAATAAGTATGTAGTCTGCCCAACATGTAACGGCGAGGGCAACGAGCCAGGAACATCAAAGGTGACATGCGAAAAGTGTCATGGTTCAGGGCAGGTAACGCGCACTCAAAATACCATGTTCGGACGTTTCCAGACTACGGGACCTTGCGATGAGTGTGGCGGTACAGGAGAGAAGATTGAAACTCCTTGTCATGAATGCAATGGCAGCGGAAAAATCAGAAAAACTGTTAAAATCAATGTTAAAATTCCAAAGGGCGTAGATAATGATACGGTAATTCCAATTAGAGGACAGGGAGAACCTGGTGAGCCGGGAGCTCCTGCTGGAGATTTGTACATCGTAGTTGCAGTAAAACCACACAAAATATTCAAAAGAAGCGGCGATAATCTCAACCTTGAGATTCCTATAAGCTTCGAGCAAGCTGCTTTGGGCGATGAAATTACAGTTCCATCAATTGACGGTAAGTTGAGTTATACAATACCTGCAGGCACACAACCTGATACTATCTTCAGGTTGAAGGGCAAGGGAATGCCGAATGTCAGATCTGGTAGATATGGGGATTTGTTTGTAAAGGTTAAACTTGAAGTTCCTAGAAATCTTACAGATGAACAGAAAGACCTTATCAGAAAGATGAGCGATAGCCTCACACCTGAAAGTTATAAGGAGAAAAAATCATTTGCTGAGAAAATCAAGGACTTTTTTAGCTAAAAACAACAAGGTAAACAATAGTCAGTAAAATGACTAAAGAATTTTAGCTCATAATTTACTGAAAAATTAAATGTATTTTTTGATGAAGAAGTATCCGAGTATTAAAGATATTCCCTCGCTGATGGTACTGCTATACCAAATATAATCAGGTGGCATGACGTTGCTCATAAACAAGAGAGCAAGGTATACGAATACAAAACCGCGTAGAACTGACAGCGTTATAGCTTTTTTAGCATCGCCATTTGCAGCGAGAAGACCAACAAATAAAAGGTTTGCGCCAAGTGCAACATATGATATTGCATATTTCCTTATCGCAATTATTGTTGGATCTAGCAGTTTGCTGCCACTTGACAGGAACAATAGTGAGATCTGCTTTGGAAACAGGATGCCGATAGATAATGCAATAAGAGATAAACCTGCTACGGATTTAATTGCGTAGTGGGTTATTTTTGTGCCAGAATCAGAATCGTGTTTACCATAGAAATAGCTTACAAGAGGCTGCATACCCTGAGTGAGACCAGCCATAGTAGACGCAATGAGCAGCGTGAAATAAGATATGATGGTGTATGTTACTAGTGAGGTTTCCCCAAGACTCATAAGCAGAAAATGATTGTATATGAATACAATGAAACCGGTTGAAAGCTCAGAAAGAAAATCACCTGTACCAAGAGAAGCTATCGATGGCAGCTGCTTTATGAAAGCCTTAATATCGTGAAAATGCACGAACCTAAGCCTTGCTTTATCTTTAAGAAAATGAGTTGTGAACAAAACAGCAGAGAATAACTGTGCTATTCCGGTCGCAAGAGCAGCGCCTTCAACTCCCATATGAAATTCAGATACAAATAGCCAGTCAAGGAAGATATTTGTAACGGCGGCAGAAATTACGCCATAGGTGGCAAGCCTTGGAAATCCGTCAATCTTTACCAAAACCTCAAAATGATATGAAATCATAAAGAATGGAATAAACCATATTATAATAGCTAGATAGCTATGAACATATGAATAAAGCTCATTTTCAGCACCCAAGAGGCGTGTAAGCTGAGGCAGGAATATTCTAGATAATAACGCTAGCGTTAAAGAAAAGCAAATAATAACTATGACGGTGAATGTAAATAATTCCTTAGCATTCTGCCTCCTACCTTCCCCGAGAAGAATGGCAACCCTTGTGGATGTGCCTACTGCTAAAATAATCGCTAAAGCAAAAACAGTATTCACAAATGGCATAGCCACATTTACCGAGGCAAGAGCTATTTCGCTGACATATTTGCCGACAAAATATCCATCAACCATTGTGTATATGGAAAAGACCCACATAGCTGCGATTGAAGGCAGTGCGTAATTTAAATATATTTTTAATAATTTGTTTTCTTTAAGATTTTTTTGAAAATTTGCATTCATTTTTCAAACGATTTTCCTGTTTAAATTAATAGTGTGTGGAAAGTGAATGCTATAAGCGAGTACGATATATTAAGTGTTTACCAAATTCAGTTACTTTAAGATTCAGAAACGAATGCATACATCTGAGTTATAATGATTCACAAACCAACATATATATATTAACATGAATTTGAAGAATATGGAAGAGGACGATGGAAGAATTTTACAAATTTTGTTATGCAAAATTCTGTTTTTGCTTGAAATTTTTCCTTAAAAATGATTTAATATATTTAGATAATCTGTGCCAATTTTAAAATAAAATGCTTACATTAAAGGAGGATAATATGTTAAAAGGTTTACCGAGATTGAGTGAAGATAATAAATGGTTCTTGGGCGTTTGTGGAGGACTTGGAGAGTACTTTGGCGTTAATGCTAATATTCTAAGGGCTCTGTTTGTGTTTGCAGGTGTTCAAATTGTACCTTATCTCATATTAGCTCTTTTAATGAGTTGTTCAGAAGATTAGTTAAATCAAATAAAAAATTTTCAATATTTTTAATACTATTATAAATTATATTAAAAAGTCATTATATTACATTGGAGGAGTTATGAAATTAATTGAATTTAAAAATCCGGACAAAATCGTATATGCGGATATCAACGAATTTGCTGGAAACTTTGGCAAGGAAACAGGAATCACTGACCTTCGTGAGAAGATTGAAGTTTTTAAGGCTAATCCAATAAAAGAAGGGGAAGTCCTAAAGGGGACTAAGAGAACAGCAATCAGACTTTTGATTCCTGACCTATACTTTGAAGGTGAAGAAAAAATTGAGATGGGCGATACCGTATGGGTATACCTCGGTGAGTTATACGAAATTTACTGCCTGTACTGGCCTGAAGATAATGACAAGAAATAATGATCTGTACTGATAGCAAAGACTATTTTTGGCTTAGGATCAGCCGATCATTTTGATAAGAAATATTTGGCCTCCTGCTGTCCATTGGGAGGCTATTATTGTATGCGACAATACTATTTTGTTGCATATAATCATTAAACAATAACTGTGAAGGAGTGCGATAAATGAAGGTTAAGGATATTGATTTAGCTGCTAGGTTTTTTGAGTTTAGCGACCTGAGGGAGATGCTCAGATATTCAGCTAAGAAATATGGGGAAAAGACGGCTTTTGTTACTAAAATTAAGGAAAAAGGCACCAAGGCTGTCAGCTATCATAACACAAGCTATGAGGAACTTTACGATGAAATGATTGCACTCGGAACTGCTCTTTACGATAGAGGTTATAAGGATCGAAGGGTTGCAATTATAGGCGAGAACAGCTATAAATGGTGTCTAGCTTATTTTACTGCCGCAAATGGGGTCGGTGTTACTGTGCCTCTTGACAAGGCACTTGAGCGCGAAGAGATAGTGAGCTGCCTTAATAGGAGCAATTCAACCATTATATTTTACGACAAAAAAATGGCGAAACTCATAGAGGATATAATCGAGTCGGGAGAGACAAACCTTGAATTTGCAGTGACACTTGATTTTAAATCGGAAAATCTCGATCGACCTTCAATTGATGAGATGATTGCAGATGGGAAGCAGCTTATCGCCAGTGGGAATAAAGAATTCGAAAACTGCAAAATAGATAGGGAGGCAATGTCATTTTTGCTGTTCACATCAGGCACGACACAGCAGTCAAAGGCCGTTATGCTGAGTCATAAAAATTTCATGAGCTGTATTTACGGGATGTGCTGCGAGGAGTTTTTCTATGTTGACGATGTGAATCTTCAGCTTCTTCCGCTTCATCATTGTTATGGTATGCTGGGATTGTTGACCTTCCTCGTACAGGGTATGAAGAACACCTTCTGTGATGGGCTCAAGTACATTAACAAAAATTTGAAGGAGTACAAAGTTACGGTAATGATGAGTGTGCCTCTTCTTCTCGAAAACATATATAAGAAAATCAACAAAGCAATCGCATCTCAGGGACAGGAGAAAAAGATTGCATTTGCACTCAAACTCTGCAAAATGTCTGATAAGGTCGGCGTGGATATTAGAAGAAAAATGTTTAAACCAATTATTGATCAGCTCGGTGGACACCTCAGATTTTTTATTAATGGCGCAGCTCCAATCGATCCCGTGGTCGCTCAGGGGCTGAATGATTTTGGAATTCTTACTGTTAACGGATATGGTCTGACTGAAACCGCACCTACAATTGCTAGTGAAAGTTATAGACATCTGAAAGCAGGCTCTGTAGGCAAACTGATGCCAAACGTTGAGGCGAAAATTATGAACCCAAATGACGAAGGCATCGGGGAACTTGTAGTTCGCGGCGACAACGTTATGATAGGTTATTACGACGACGATGCAGCTACAAATGAAGTTCTGATTGATGGCTGGTTTCACACAGGCGATCTAGCATACTTCGATGAGGAAGGCTATCTATTCATAACAGGCAGAAAGAAAAATGTAATCGTTATGAAAAACGGGAAGAATGTTTTCCCAGAAGAGATTGAGAATCTTGTAAATATTTTGCCATATGTATCAGAAAGCATGCTCTTCACAAGGCATAAACATAATGACATAGTGCTATGGCTGAAGGTGGTTTATGATAGCGCATATTTCAAGGAGCATAGCATCACACTCGAAGAACTTGAACAAAAATTTCAGAAGGATCTTGACGGGATTAACGACACGATGCCTGCTGTTAAGAGAGTGCATAGATATTTTCTAAGCGACAGACCAACAATTAAGACAACGACTCAGAAGACTAAGAGAAATGTGGAGATTGAAGAAATTAACAAAGAACTTAAAGAGAGGGGCCTTGAATAATCTCGACACGTTTGAATATAATGATGAATTAAATTTTTGCTCAAATTAGTAAAATCCTAGAATATGAGGAGGTTTCACATGGATAATTTTGCATTTTACACACCAACAAAAATATATTTTGGCGATGGGATGATATCAAATCTCAACAAAATAGCTGACTTAGGCAAGAATGTGCTCATGGTATATGGCAAGTCGAGTATCAAGCGAACTGGCATATATGATAAGGTAATCAACGAATTAAATTCAGCTGGCATGAACATCACTGAACTTTCAGGTGTTGATCCAAATCCTAGGATAGATTCCGTTAGAGAGGGTGTAAGACTTTGCCGAGAAAATAATATCGACGTGGTCCTAGCGGTTGGTGGTGGTTCAAGTATCGACTGTGCAAAAGTTATAGCTGCAGGTACGTTGTATGATGGCGATCCATGGGACCTAGTGCTTGATGGGAGCAAAATTGAGAAGGCACTTCCAGTTGTCGCTGTTCTGACGATGGCAGCTACTGGATCAGAAATGGATGCCTTTGCCGTAATTTCTGATATGAAGAGCAATGATAAACTCGGCACTGGTGCAGATTGTCTGAAACCTGTTTTTTCAATTCTTGATCCTACGTTTACATTTAGCGTACCAAGAAAGCATACGATTGCCGGAGTTGCTGATATTATGAGTCATACATTCGAAAATTATTTTGCACCTAACAAAGCAGCCTACCTGCAGTCAAGACTTGCGGAAGCTGTTCTTAAAACGTGCATAAAATACGGACCGATTGCAGCGGATAACCCAGATGATTATGAAGCTAGAGCAAATATAATGTGGGCATCAAGCCTTGCAATCAATGGACTTTTGAGCGAGGGTGCAGATGTAGCTTGGACTGTTCACGGTATGGAACATGAACTTTCCGCATATTATGATATTACACATGGAGAGGGGCTAGCACTCCTTACACCTCACTGGATGGAATATGTACTTTCTGATGATACCCTTTGGAAATTCAAAGATTATGGCGTAAACGTTTGGGGAATCGATTCATCATTAGGCGACATGGAGATTGCTAAGCTTGCCATTGAAAAGACGCGTGAATTCTTTAGGAATCTAGGACTCCCAATGACATTATCCGAGGTGGGAATTGGTAGAGAAAAGCTTAAGGAAATGGCTGACAAACTTGACGGCAAATTTGATGAGAGCTTTGTCGTACTCAAGCCAGAGGACGTACTCAAAATTTACGAGGCAGCTCTATAATTAAGAAAAAATCAGAATTACTTGATGAAACTTGATCAAGATTGTAAAAATATTGAGTAGTGCGTAATTAGAACAAAATAAAGAGGCTATGCTTGGGAACCCTACATAGAGAGTTACGGGCATAGCCTTTTCTAATGTTTAGCTTTAATTGTTGAACTTTAGATGATTATTGCTTAGATATTCTTGATAAGATCTACCATTTCAATCAGACCAGAAGCGCAATCAAATCCTTTGTTGCCAGCCTTTGTTCCGGCTCTTTCTATAGCCTGCTCTATAGTGTCTGTTGTAAGAACGCCAAACATTACAGGCTTTCCGGACTTTAGACCAACCTGCGCAATTCCCTTAGATACCTCAGCACAAACATAATCGTAATGTGAAGTGGAACCTCTGATTACAGCACCAAGACAAATAACGCCATCATAGTCTTTTGCAGCGAGTTTTGAAGCGATAAGCGGAATCTCAAAAGCACCTGGAACCCAAGCAATATCCACGTTTTCTTCTAGCACGCCATGCCTGAGGAGGCTGTCCATAGCACCGTCAATCAGTTTTGAAGTTATAAATTCATTGAATCTTCCTGCTACTATTGCGACTTTAATTTTTTTGTTTCCTTCATTTGAAAGATTACCTTGCAATGTTCTCATTGTAAATTCTCCTTATAAAAATATAATAATAAATCAAGCAATAATTGAGATATATGACTTAAGCATAAGTTTAAATTTAAATATTAGAAAAGTGGCCTTATTCTAAATGTTAAAATTCTAATATATGACCCATCTTTTCTTTCTTGGTCTTAAGGTAAAAAAGGTCGTGTGCCGAAGCAGGCATCTGTATTGGAACACGTTCGATGATATTGAGACCAAAATCAGAAAGTTCGTAAACCTTATGCGGATTATTGGTTAACAATCTCATATTTTTAACGCCCAAATCTCTCAAAATCTGAGCACCAATATAGTATTCCCTCAAATCACCTGGGAAGCCAAGAGCAATATTTGCCTGAAGTGTATCCATACCTTGATCTTGAAGATTATATGCTTTGAGTTTGTTTATAAGGCCAATGCCACGGCCTTCCTGCCTCATATAGAGCAAAATACCTCTTCCTTCTTCTTCAATCTGAGTCATCGCACGCGCAAATTGCTGACCGCAGTCGCACTTGATTGAACCGAAGGCATCCCCAGTGAGACACTCAGAGTGAACCCTAACGAGAATATCATTTCCATCTCCGACATCACCCTTAACGAGTGCAATGTGATGCTCGCCATTTATTTTATTGATATATCCGTATGCTCGGAAATCCCCGTATTTTGTTGGAAGGTAGGTATCCACAACCTGCTCAACGACAATTTCGTGTCTCTTTCTGTAGTCAGCGATGTCCTTGATTGTGATGAATGAAATTTCATGCTTCTTAGCAAACTCTAGAAGCTCAGTCTTACGCATCATCGTGCCGTCATCCTTCATCATTTCGCAGCAGAGCCCACATTCCTTGAGACCCGCAAGCTTCATCAAATCAACTGTGGCTTCTGTGTGCCCAGAACGCTCAAGAACGCCAAAATCTTTTGCAACTAGGGGGAACATATGTCCAGGTCTGCGAAAATCCTCTGGCTTAGAGTTATCGTCAACAACCTTCCGAGCTGTGATTCCTCGCTCTACAGCTGAAATGCCTGTTGTTGTTTCAACGTGGTCAATAGAAACAGTGAAAGCAGTGCAATGATTGTCGGTATTCTCAGAAACCATCTGCGGAAGCGCGAGTTTATTTGCTATTTCCTTGCTCATTGGCATACAGATGAGCCCCTTCCCATAAGTAGCCATAAAATTAACATTTCCCGTTGTTGCAAATTCGGCCGCGCAGATTAGGTCACCCTCGTTCTCACGATTTGGATCGTCCGTCACGATTATCATCTTGCCTGCTTTTAAATCCTCAATTGCCTGATTCAGCGTTGAAAATCCATTTGAACCATTCTCCATTAAATTCTACCTCCTAATAATTTTTCTACGTATTTCCCAATAATATCAACTTCTAAATTTACCTTATCCCCGGGGCGTTTACTCGACAAAATAGTAACCTCCGATGTATGGGGAATTATGCTCACTTTGAATGACTCCCGATCAACGTACGCGACAGTAAGGCTTGTGCCATCAATCGCGATTGAGCCTTTTTCAACTATGTAGCTCAAAAGCTGGGCGGGTGGGTTGATTTTGTACCATGTGGCATTGCCCTGCTTTTCGATTGATTTAATAAGGCCTGTACCGTCTATATGTCCTGAAACTATGTGTCCACCGAATCTACTGTCAACCTGCATTGCACGCTCGAGATTGACATTGGTTCCAATCCTCATATTGTGGAAAGATGTCCTCTTTATAGTTTCGTTCATTATATCAGCCGTGAAATAGTCATTCCCAAAAGACGTGACCGTAAGGCATATACCGTTAACAGCTATGCTATCGCCGAGATGGACATCGCTTAGGACGTTTTTTGCAGACACAGTTATGCGTGCGGATGGCCCTCTAGTTTCAATCTTTTTAATTTTTCCGATTTCTTCTATTATTCCTGTAAACATTTGAGATGTCTCCTTAAGGTTGATTTCATGGTTCAAGATATTCAATCTTACCTTCAATATAAATATCTTTGTCAAAGTTATCTGTCTTCAAAATTTTGATTTGTGGACAGGTATTCGGATCATCAAATCCTATTCCAGAAACAGATGTAAGCGCATCTTTTCCACCAAGCAGTTTTGGCGCTATATAGATATGAACGCAGTCTGCAAGTTGTTCTCGAAGAAATGAATCGTGTACGCTAGCACCGCCCTCAACTAGAATGCTGTCAATTTCATAAGGTGGTTGAGCTAGTATTTCAAGCACCTTTGGAAGATACAGCCGATTATCCTTATTTAATGGCGCTGACATTACTATAACGTTAAGCTCTTTAAGATTCTTTATCTTATCTTGATTGTTCTTGGTATCCAGTGCTTTTTCACTTGTAACAACAATTGTTTTAATATCACATGCTGTCTTAGCGACCTTAGAATCGAGCGGAATCGAAAGCTTAGAATCCAGAATAATTCTTATAGGATTTGAAAGGTATGTCTTGTTCTTTTCTTTTCTTATATTTAGAAATTCTGACTTTTCATCGCACATTTCTGATTTTTTATCGCGTATCTCTGACTTTTCGTCGCACAATTCTTCATTAAACCTGCAATTTAGCATGGGATCATCGGATATTACTGTATTTATCCCAGTGAGAATTCCCATATATTTATGCCTCAAAAAATGACCGTGGTTTCTTGACTCTTCTCCTGTAATCCATTTGGATTTTTTGCTGAACGAAGCCGTTTTTCCATCCAGCGTCTGAGCCATTTTTAAAGCTACAAAAGGCCTTTTGCACAACTGTTTTGTTATAAAGCATACATTAAGAGCCTTCGCATCTTCCTCAAGAAGACCGACCTCAACTTTTATGCCATTATCCCTTAGAATTTCAATGCCTTTGCCTGCAACCTTTGGATTTGGGTCCTTCATGGCACAAACAACCCTTGAGATTTTCGCATCGATGATTGCCTCCGTACAAGGTGGAGTTTTGCCGTAGTGGCAGCATGGCTCGAGCGTGACATAAAGCGTTGAATTTTCAGCACTATCAGAAGGCCTTAGATTGGCGAGAGCATCCCGTTCGGCGTGTGGCATACCGCATGCATGATGATAACCCTTAGCAATAATTTCCCCATTTTTTACAAGAACTGCACCCACCATAGGATTCGGATTCGTATATCCCAAACCCTTTGCGGCCTCATCTAAAGCCATTTTCATAAAATTTTTATCAGCGTCAGTAAACATGAACTTTCTCCGTTGAGATTTTGATTTGTGCTCCTTAAAATTAAAAAAGCACCCATTAGAACAGGGCGCAATCGTTGGCTTGGATATATTTGCCGCAAATAAAAAACCGAGACAATATCTCGGGCAATGCAACAAAACAGTTGTGATTTCAACTATCTTCTTCCATCCAGACTTTACTGTCGGTTTCGGAATTTCACCGAATCATGCAAACTTTATTTTAGAATTCTCATATGTGAAAGCGTAAGAGTTTCAAGATAAAGTTCTATGCTCGCGGACTTTACCGCCGGTCGGGAATTTAACCCTGCCCTGAAGACTTTATTTAATTTATGAATCAATTATATCACAAGAAAAACTATATTCAAGTATATGAAGAATTTTTATTATATTCCTTCATTAGGGTTTCTATAGAGCAGTCAAATTATTAAAATTCGGAGATAGAAAAAACTTACAAATATTTACAGAATTTAGTTGACGAGATATGGGGAAGAAGCTATACTTTAAAAAACAGATGGGAAAATATGGAATATGCTGAATGTGCAGAATGGCAGGAGCATCTGAAATAATTTAAATGAAAGGTTGGTGTATGTATGTTTTTCGACCGCATTATAGAAAATCAGTTGAATAGTAAAGATAGGGATAAAGACAAATATAAACTTAAGGATATTAAAAACACAGAAGATAATAGCAAGCAAGTAGTTGAGAGCAGCGTTAACCGGAGCAAGAAAACCGTGAAAATTGGCTTATATTCAGTAGATAGCTCATATGAGATTTCTCTTCTTTCAATTCTTATGTTGGATAAGCTATACAACAAGTATAAGAATAAGTGTTTGTATATATGTAATAAGCCCTTTTCACTTTTGAAAAAAACATATTTTGGGCACATCTCAGCCTATGTAGATAAGGATGATATGAAGAAACTGGCAAAACTCCTTTTTTATATGGACGATTGCGAATTTAGGGAAAGATCACACCTGATAGATAGAATAAATAATATGGAATATGTTTTTGCATATGGTACCGATAAGTTACTTGGTAACCCAAATCAAAATGGAATTCTAAGACTGTTGGATTGGATAGAATCATCAGAAATGTATGACTATATTTTTTATGACATAGGCGACAATCTTGATCTTGAGAACATAGAAACATTGAAAACATGTGATGTAATCATAAGAGGAAACAGAAAGTTTCCTGGCAATATCGATTCCTTGAATTTCAACGAGGATAAGATAATAGACTTAATATTTGATGCCAATACGGAAAGCGAGCTCGCATTTTATGCCAGTGACATAGATAAGGTTTCCTGTGTAAGTGATGGAGATTTCAAATATACTGTACAGTTTAATAATGATCTTGAATTTTTGATTGATAATCTAATTAACAACGAGGAAAGGAGCAAATCACTTGTCAATTGATAAAACTGAGGAGATTGTACGCAATGTTAAAAATTGGTTGATGATTGAGTCTTCTTCACGAGATATCGAGGAGGAAGAACTTAACGAATGTATAGAAAAAACTCTGTTTGAACTATGTCCAAATCTTTCCATTCAGGAAATGAAGAAAATCCGAGAGAAAGTGTTATTGAGACTGAAATATCCTCTTGGTATTTTACAGCCGCTTGTAGCAGATACCAATGTAAATGAAGTTATGGTTAATGGAATAGATCATATTTTCATTGAAAGAGAAGGCAGGGTTGAAAGGGTAGATGACGCATTTTCAAGTGATGAAGAGCTTAAGGATATAATTAGATTTATAGCTGGAAGAGTCCATAGAGAATTTAATGAACTAAATCCCATTGTCGATGCACGCCTTTCCGATGGGTCACGAGTTTGCGGGATATATAGTAATGTTGCAATCGGAGGACCCGCACTAAGTATCAGAAAATTTAAGAAAGAAAAAATTGATATGGATACAATGATTGCATTTGGTTCTTTAACTTCTGAATGTGCCAGTGAACTACAGAGTTGGGTTAAGGCCGGATATAACATATTTGTCAGCGGAGGTACTTCTTCAGGAAAGACAACATTTCTAAACGCACTCTCAGATTATATTCCATGCGATGAAAGGATTGTTGTAATAGAAGATTCATCTGAGCTCAATATGAATCAGGTTGAAAATATAGTTTATATGGAATGTAGGAATGCTAACAGTGTCGGGCGGGGCGCAGTTGATATGTCAAGCCTTATTAAGACAAGCCTAAGATTAAGACCTGATAGAATTATCGTAGGCGAAGTCAGAGGAGAGGAGGTTTTTCAAATGATACAAGCTATGAATTCTGGCCACTCAGGATCAATGTCGACAGGACATGGAAATTCTGTCAAGGGAATGCTGAGAAGATTGGAATCTATGTATCTGATGGCAATAGATATACCACTAGATGCGATAAGAATGCAAATTTCAGAGGCTATAGACATAATGGTGCATCTCAATAGAAGACGTGACGGCACTCGAGCAGTAGAATCTGTTGCAGAACTTGTAGGATATGAAGATGGAGAGTATAAACTAAATTACCTATACGAGCTTGATGAAAATCTAAAGTTGAAATCAACGGGCAATAAGATTATTCAGAATATAAAGATGAGAAAGGCTGAAAAAGAAAAGGACAATGGAGTTTAAACATATTAATACCAAAACTATTTTGAGGATATTTTACGCAACGATTATAACTATAGCAATAAGTTATCTTCTGTACAAAAGTTTTATCTTTATTATTTTAACGCCTCTGACGTATTGGTTTTTAAAAAAGATAATTATAAATCTAAACGAGAAGAAAGATAAGAAAAAATTTAAAAATGAATTTAAGGATTTTTTATATGTTCTGAGTGGATCATTTTCAACTGGTAGGCATCTTGTAGAAGCTTTGCAAGAGGTTAATGTGAGCCTTAGCAAAATGTATAGCAAGGATAGCCAAATAATGGTTGAACTTAACACAATTTTACTACAACTTAAGTTAACAGGATATGACGAGATAAAGGTCCTTGAAAATTTTAAGCAACGCAAGCCCATTGAAGATGTGATCGATTTTGTGGAAATGTATAAATCGTGCAGAGATACAGGAGGAGATTTTGCAGGTGTCCTATCTAAGGGGGCGAGCATGATTGCAGAGAAGATAACGATTGATAGAGAAATAGAAGCTATCACATATCAGAAAAAAATAGAAGGAAGAGTTATAGGAACTATGCCAGTTGTTTTGTTGATATTTTTAAATATATTTTCTCCAGACTATATATCGCCGCTATACTCAGGGCTTTCTGGACGTATGATAATGACATTTGCCTTGGTTTTGACTGTATTTGCATTCGCTATGATTGAAAGGATTACTAATATTGAAGTTTAAAGAGAGTGAGTTTTATATATTTCTTAATAATAAATTTAAAAATTATATAGATATTATATCTGAAAAAAATAATAAAAAAATTTTGATAATATCCTTAATATTTGTATCCATTCTGCTCATCTTTGAATTAATAAATACATTTATTCTCCAGCCTAGATGGATTACGGATAAAGATGGAATGAAGATAGGGGTTGAAAGACCTGTAGGGAAAAAAGAACAAAGCCTTCCGATGATTGTCGATGTAAAGAATAAAAATGGCACGAAAAGCTATCCGATAGATATTCGAGTTTCTAGTAGCAAAAATTTAAGAGATAAAGATAGTAAAAAAAATAAAAAAGCTAATGGAGAGCAAAGTGATAAGAAAAACTTTGAAAGAGAAGAGAATCTGAGGGTTGATCTAGGGATAAGACGTGAGTTGAAAAATGAAGATCAAAAGCGGAAAAAAATATATTTGTTCCCTCAACGACTTCAAGAGGGAGACAAACTCAACTGGCATATTGACAGAAATAGCATGATCCCTAAAGCTATCTTTTTAATCCCAATTATTCCTGTAGGTATAGTTGCATATTCTGAAAGTGAGAGGAAGAAAAAAGACATTAATAGAGTGAACTCGATAAGATGGTCAATTCCTAACTTTACACATCAGGTTGTTTTGTATATGAACTCGGGACTTATCATACCAGATATAATGACAAAACTTTTTAATAGATATTCTGAATCAGAAAAGAATAATTATCTTGAGCAGATGGTCATCAGTGCATGTAAGAATTCAGAGTTTATGCACATGGAATCAATAGCAGTTTTGCAAAAATATGCAGAGGAGTCATCGGTCAGTGAATTCATGAGAATTGTTGCCATCATATCAGATGGTCAAATAAAGGGGGTGGATATAAGAAATAAACTTGAGAATGAAAGTAAAATACTTTGGCACGACAGAAAGAAGACTGCTGAAGAGAGGGGCCATATCGCCGAAAGCAAGTTGGCTGTTCCATTGTCTATTCTGTTGTTGGTGCTCATGCTAATTACTGCTGCTCCCGCGATGATGGAGTTATAAATTATAGCTAAAACTGTAAAATTTATTTTTAAGGAGGGAAAATTATGTTTAAGAAATTGAAGGGTAAAATTTTAAAGAGTCCAGTTGGTAATAAGTCAGGTATGGAGATGGTTCAAGTTGCTATTTTAATTGCTATTGCTGTAATTATAGGCTTAATTTTTAAGACGGAAATCACGAGTTTTGTAAATGACACGTTTGATTCTCTTCAAGATTTTTAGATTCCTAAAAAACAAATCGGGCAGTGAGCTTATTGAGGCTACAATTGTACTGCCCATTGTTTTACTCATAATTTTAGGGATGCTTTCATTTCTCGTCTTTTTCTTTGAAAATGGAGTTTCACAATATCAAATTCATATGGATTCAATAGACTCATCTGGCAAATCTCCAAAAATATTCAGCCAAAATAGAAACGATATTGACTATCGCAAGGAAATCAGAAGCCTTTCAAAGAAGAGCTATTTTACACACAAAGAAGAACGAATCTATGTACTAAATGAGGAAAACATCATAAGAATTGGAGAAACTGCAGTTGATTTATTTAGATAAACAAAAGAACAGAGTTATTAGCAATTATGCAATAAAGAACAAAAATGGATCGCTGTCAATATATCTTGCAATATTTTTTGTAGTCATAATATCTGCATCAGTTATTTTCATTCAGGAAACTAAAAACCGAGCGATTGAATCGTCGGCCAAATCGCTTGCATCTGTATGGTTAATAAGTGAACTTGGTAAATATGACAGGCCACTTTATGATCGATATGGTATTTATGGGTTTTATGGTAATAGCGATGAAATAGTCAAAGATGTGAATTATATGGCGCGCTATAGTTTTAAAGATAAATCATTTATTGACTACCAAGGTTCAGAGATTAATTTAAGTTCTAATTCTGTAGCGAACCCCGCTGTTTTCAAAAAAGAAATAATTAAGGCATCGACTAGTGAAAAGTTCAAAGCATATTTTCAAAAGAAAAATGATGAAAAAAACCAAGGTCAGCTTGATGAAAATAGAATAGAGGGAAAAGTTTATAATCAAGCAATACTAGGGGATTTACCATCAAACGGCGTAAAATCATCAATTAGTTTATCTGGCTTTGCATCAAAGTTTGAAGGGGTCAATTCTATAAGCAGCTTGATAAAAAAAGGTGGCGAAGAGTTTCTTGTAGATACATATGCAAACGCTTTTTTTAAAAATTATATGAGCGATAATAATTTAGGAGATACAGTTTTTTCAAATGAGATTGAATATGTAATTTGTGGTAAGAATGAGGACGAAAAAAACAGAAAAAGGGTTAAACATTATATTGTTGCAATAAGGCAAATCGCAAACACACTATCCATTTCAACTAATCCTGATATGAAGGAGAGAATTAAGGCGGTTGCATCATTAACAGGTGGTGCAGAAGTTGCTACAGAAGTTTTGTTGACCGAGGCGTGGGCACTTGCAGAAAGTGAGAATGATTACCAGATCTTAATAAGAGGTGGCAAAGTGCCTCTAAAAAAGACCTCACAACAGTGGGCAACTCAAATTGAAAATATTGCAAAAGGTATAATGGATGGCTATATTGAAATGAACTATACGAGCGGTGAAAGTTATACTCAGTATCTAGATTTATTCCTATTTATGATGGATGAGGATGTTAAACTACTGCGCATGATGGACTTGATACAGCTAAATATGAAACTGAACCATTATGATGATTTTCTATTAAAGGAATACTATGTAGGTCTTGATCTGATCATTAAGATAAACAATAGAGAGGTTACAGTGTCAAAAACATACTATTAACAGCTTAAGATTATTTTGAAAGGAAAAATGGTTTGTATAGTATAACCAAAAATAAAATAATAAAACTATTTGAGAAAAGAGGTTCATATCTCGTTGAAGCAGCAATTATTTTACCTATTTTCATTTTGGGGTTAATCGCCATTATTTCTGTAATACCTGCAATTTCAAAAGCAGAACGCGTGGTGTTTCAGACTAGTGATGAAATGCGGCTTGAATGTATCAAGTCTGTTTATATAAAAAATCCGATAGACCTGCCTGCAAGGACAATGGTTAGATGCCGCAAATCTGATAAGGCAATAAAAAATTTTTTTGCTTATTCAACTATATACTGTGGCAGTAGTGCCCATATGGATGAGATGATTAATCTAAAATGGAATACAGATGTAATTCAGCCAACGCTTGCTGGTTTATTTGATAATATATCCTTAAATGGCAAATTGATAGGAAGATCATTCGCAGGCTATCAAAGAGCCCACAATCCTACAGATAGAAGTGTGTTTGAGGATAATATGGACAATAGGCCTGTGTATATATTCCCGAATGAAGGTAGCAAATATCATGGAGGAAACTGCAGGATTTTAAAATCTGCAGCGAAGGTTGATGTTCTGACCCGAAGTTTCAGAAAAAAGCATAAGCCTTGCAAACTGTGTAAAGCTAAAAACATACAACTGTCAGAATACGTATATACTTTTAACAATGGCGATGTAAGATATCATCGGGCAAGCTGTAACCTAGTGAAGAGAAGATATATAAAGATAGATCTTTCTATAGCAGAAAAACGGGGATTTGAGCCATGTAAAATATGCGGAGGGCACAACTAATATGTACATAACAATATAGAATAACGTATCAAATATTAAGGGTTTCATTTATTTATGAAACCCTTTTTACATTAACAAAATTCAGTATTAATCTCTCAAACATGTTGCCATATTGCCTCACTCCAAGATTGAATTTCTCATATTTTTCATTTATAATGATTTAGAAAAGATTTTGAGGAGATAATGATGAAGGCACCAAATCCTATAGCGTTTACAATTTTCGGCATAGATGTAATGTGGTATGGAATTCTGATTGCATTAGGATTCATATTAGCAATATATATCAGCTACAGAAGAGCAAGTAAATTTGATATCAAACCCGATAATATTCTTGATTTTGCAATTATACTATTGCCGGTATCTGTAATTGGCGCAAGGCTGTATTATGTAGCCTTTAGGTGGGAATATTATCAAGGTGATTTTCAATCTATTATCAATATAAGAAATGGAGGACTGGCGATACATGGTGGCATCCTGTTTGGACTCATTGCCGGTCTATTGGTTTGTAAATTTAGAAAAATTAACGTATTGAACTTGGCCGATTTAATATTTCCTTCGGTTGCCTTAGCACAATCTATTGGTAGGTGGGGGAATTTCTTCAATTCAGAGGCTCATGGTGGTCCGACGGATTTGCCGATTGCGGTTATCATAGAGGGCCAGAGATATCATCCGACATTTTTGTATGAATCTGTTTTTTGTTTTTTCCTATTTTGGATACTGTTATGGCTTTCAGGAAGAAGAAAATTCAAGGGACAGATTGCACTTTTGTATGGGATGCTCTACTCTTTAGAAAGATATTTTGTTGAGGGCCTTAGAACAGACAGCCTGATGCTTGGAGACATACGTATAGCACAGCTTGTAAGCATACTTTCGATATTTGGTTGTGCCATTGCATACTTCATATTAAATAGAAACAGTAAGGAGATAAATAAATGAAACTAGGAATTGTGGGATTACCAAACGTTGGGAAAAGTACTTTGTTCAATGCAATTACAAAGGCAGGCGCAGAAGCTGCGAATTATCCGTTTTGTACAATTGAGCCAAATGTTGGGGTGGTAACTGTTCCAGATGAGAGAATCAAAACCCTTCATGAGATATATAATTCCAAGAAGACAATTTATACAACCATTGAATTTTCAGATATTGCTGGCTTGGTCAAGGGTGCCTCGAAGGGTGAGGGGCTCGGCAATAAATTTTTGAGCCACATAAGAGAAGTTGCAGCTATAGTGCATGTTGTCAGATGTTTTGAAGATGAAAACATAGTGCATGTTGACGGCAGGATTGACCCGATTACAGATATAGAAACGATAAATATGGAGTTGATACTCTCAGACTTAGAAATCCTAGATAGGAGAATCACCAAAACACAAAAGAATTTGAAGGGCGATAAGTCTTTGCAGGGCGAGCTTGACCTTCTAAAAAGAGTAAATGATTTTATTGCAGCTGGTAAGTCTGCAAGAGCTATGGAACTTTCAGAGGAAGAATCTGAGTTTGTAGACTCCCTCAATTTGCTATCTAACAAGCCGATAATTTATGTTGCGAACGTGTCTGAGGACCAAATTTCAGATAGTGAAATTGAAAATAACGAGATGATTAAAAAATTAAAAGATTTTGCGAAATCTGAAGATGCGGAGGTTGTTGCAATTTCAGCGGCAATAGAGTCTGAGGTCGCAGAACTTGATGATGAGGAGAAAGCTTTGTTCCTTGAGGAGCTCGGCATCAAAAGCTCAGGACTTGATCAGCTAATCAAAGCCTCATATAAACTGCTCAACCTGATTTCGTTCCTTACGGCAGGTGAGGATGAAGTCAGAGCTTGGACGATTAAGGATGGGACCAAGGCTCCGCAGGCTGCAGGTAAAATACACACTGACTTTGAGAAAGGATTCATACGTGCAGAGACAATTGCGTATGACAAGCTGATGGAATGCGATGGAAAACTTTCGATTGCTAAGGAAAAAGGCCTGATAAGATCTGAAGGTAAGGATTATGTCGTTAAAGACGGAGATGTAATGAATTTCTTATTTAATGTGTAATATAAAACTAAGTATCGAACAAAATAAGGGACAAAATAAGGAACAAAATAATAAGTAAAATAAGAAACAAAACAAGGAGATAATATGCTAGGTCTTTCCATAAAAGAAAAGTTATATAAATTGATCACATACTTTTACAAAATATATTTAGATGATTATATTGAAAAAGTAGAGATGATTATGAGAAATAAAGACGAACTCTCAGATTCTAAAATTGAACGTGAGATGAAGATTCTAAAAAAGGAATACGATCAGAAAGTATTTGAAAGTTCTAGAAACTACGTTATTGAAAAAATGCCAACTACTAGAGGGCGAATAGAAGAAGCTATGAGTAACCCTGAGATTGTCGGACTAAATCATGGAGACCTCAAAGATAATGTGACACCAGGGAAAATGCTGATTGTTTTGTTGTATGGGGCTAAGAAAAAACAGCCAAGACCGAAAGAATGCTCGGCACTTGATCTGGTACAGCATGAAATGTTGCGAAACAGATTGGTTGCCCTCGATGCAAAACTAAAAAATGAGGAAGATGGAGCAATAGACTAACAGAAATTTAAAACTTATGAGTGAGAGGAAGCAATAGACTAACAGAAACTGAAAACATATGAGGAAGAACTAATAGATTAATATTCGACAATTTTGTTACAAAAATCAACAATTTCGCAAATCGAGCATTTACAGTATATGGGAAAAACTGTAAGTTATTATTACAAAGAGACCACCGATTAAGGTGGTTTTTAATTTGGCAGAAAATCTAATGCAATTGCCATGATTAGATACGTTGACACCGATACTTGGTAGTACAGTTTCAACCAAAGTAGCTTGATTGCAACGTTTTGAGGAGGAAAGATGAAAAATGATCCAAAAAGAAAAAGTTAACAAAATTTGCACGATTATTCTAACGCTTATAATGGCCATAGGCATGCTCGTCCCCAGCATGCTAGTTCCAAAGGAGGTAAGCGCAGACACGAGGAGCAGTACACTTACAAGGACGAGATGGATGAAATCATTTGACTATTGGTCATATGGCCAAAGTTTTTTGGGGGACAAATGGATAAAATTAAATGCTAATAATGTTGTAGCCGTTTACTCTGCGTCTGGATTTATGGAAGCATATTGCATGAGTCCACTTATGCTCGCGCCATCAATGGGCAATAAAACTGTCTATTCTACAGGGATTTCAAGTGATGACGAAAAGAAGATGGGAGCAGCTTTGTACTACATACATAATCTCAGTGAAGCCAGCGGAGACACAGCAATCTTCGCAGCAAAATATTTTGTTTGGCATTTTCTATCCAATAAGCCTTGTTACAAGGGGAGCGTAGCCTATAGACTTGATCGATTTGACATATCAAGAGGGGATTCAAAGACGGTGACAAAGGTATATAGCGATGCCGTGGATTATGCGAATAGAAACTATAGCAAATTTACGGCTGAAACATATTGCAGCGATATATCGACACCAAACGGACAACCGATATTTTGTATAAACTACAATTTCGCTACAGGATATGCCAAACTGAAGAAGATAACGAAGAATAACGAACACCTCACCGACCTATGCCCTGAGCAGTACAGTCTTGGGGGCGCAAAATACGGAGTGTATTCCAGTAGCTCATTAACCGGCTATCAAGGAAGCTTAACGACAAATTCAAGCGGTAATAGCAATACAATTGAACTCAACGAGGGCACGTATTACGTAAAGGAAACAGAAGCACCTAAGGGATATAAACTGGATAATACGGTTTATACTATAAGCGTAAGAGCGGGCGAAACTACTGTGCTTGACGTATCTGACGAGCCTTTATTTGATCCACTGCAGCTGAAGATTATAAAAAAATCAGAGGAGATGCCAAATAGCAAACTCAGCCTTGAGGGCGCCGAATACACAGTAAAGTATTACAAGAATTTTTTGAGCAAAGACCAGGTTGGATCCGCAAAGGCCTTCAGAACCTGGAAGTTTAGGACTGACAGTGACGGACAAATTAAATTTAACGATAGCTACAAAATAGGTGGCGACGAACTGTTCAAGGACGAAAATTCTAGGCCAGTAGGTTTGCACGGAACCTATACCTTTGAAGAAACAAAAGAGCCGAAGGGCTTTCTGAGAACAGAGGGGATTATTTCTTTGCAGCATGTTAAAGCAAATAGCAATGCGAGCGATGTAATAGAAATGAAAGATGTGACAGATGTAGAAAAAATTCAAAAAGTGAATATCAAAATCAAGAAGAAAGATTCTGAAACAGGGAAGGAAAATCCTCAGGGATATGGAAGCTTTGCGGGCGCAAAATTTAATGTTTACTTTTATGATCCACTACAGCTAATGGACATACTTGTTGGAACAATTATTACCAACGAAAACGGTACGGGCGAGCTGGTTAAACTTGCACCAGGCATCTACATGATTGAGGAGTTGGAAGCACCCTCAGGATATAATAAAAACAAAGACAAAATAAAGGTCGACGCTAAGATAAAGGGCCCGAATATAGCATATTTTGACTATTTAGCTGACGTTCCAGAAAAGCCAATAACGATTAACGTAAGGAAGACATCATTTGATGAGATCGGCAAGGTTGTATATGTAGAAGGCGCGGTGCTCGCCTTGTTTAACGATAAAAACGAAAAAATAGAAGAGTGGACAAGCAATAAAAATGGACATACATTCAAGGGCCTTCCTAAGGGGAAATATTATATCAAGGAACTCAGAACACCGAAAGGATATTTGCCACTTGAAAAGGATTACCATTTCAATGTAAAGGAAACTGAAGAACTTCAGAAACCGGAAGTTTTTAATGAGCCTATACCTGAAATAAAGACGGTAGCTACCTTTGACACAGGCGTCAAAGAAGGCATGCCAGAGGACAGGGTAACCGTCGTAGATAAATTTGAATATAAGAAAGTTATGAAGGGCTCACCATATGCCATCAAGGCAAAACTCGTTGACAAGGATAACATCGACAATGTCATAGCGGAAGACTACAAAGAATTTACTCCATCAAATTATTCCGGCGAAGAAAAACTGAAATTTACCTTTGACGCTACAAAACTGAAGAATAAGCGCCTTGTTGTGCTGACGGAACTCCATAGATTAGACAGGACTGACAAAACCCTTGTTGCTGTGCATAAAGATGAAAATAACATGGATGAAACTGTCGTAATCCCGACTATCAAGACCAAGGCGACAGATAAAATCGACGCCAAGAAGGACATGCTTGCCGGCAAAAAACAGACAATTGTTGACAGCGTAACCTATAGGAATCTGATTGTAGGAACAAAATACAGGGTTTCGGGAAAACTCATAGATAAGCAAACAGGCAAGCCGATACTTGATGATGGAAAAGAAGCAACTGCGAACAAAGAATTCATTGCAGAAACTAAAAACGGTAAGATAGAACTGGAATTCACGCTAAATTCAACGGCACTAGCAGGGAAAACTATAGTCGTCTTTGAAGATATGTATAATGATAAAATAAAAATCGCGACACACTCAGAAATAGATGACGAAGAACAGAGCATTTATATACCGAAAATTGGCACGAAACTTACAGAAAAAGACTCAGGTGAAAAGGAAATGCACGCCTTTGAGGATATAAACCTCACTGATGAAATTGGCTACGAAAATCTGCTCGTCGGAGCAAAATATTTTGTGAAGGGTAGAGTAATTAACAGGAAAACAGGCGAAACCATAGCAGAAGCCGAACGTGAATTTTCGCCCGAAAAAGAAAGCGGTTCAGTGAAACTGGATTTCGCATTGAATGCAGGAAAACTCAATGGAGCAAGCCTCGTATGCTTTGAGGAGGTTTACAGCACAGATGATGAGGGGAAACCTGCCAAGCTTGTCGCCGAGCATAAGGATATTGAGGACGAGGGGCAAACCGTAAGAGTTGTAAATCCACAGATCGGCACGAAAGCTTCAACAGATGCTGGCAAGAAAGAGATTCTTGAAAACAAAGAAATAACCATCGTGGACAGAGTTTCGTATAGGGATTTAATTGTCGGAAAAGAGTACACGATAAAGGGCGTTCTCATGGATAAATCAACATCCAAGCCACTCATCGTAGATGGAAAAGAGGTAACTAAGAGCCTGACGTTTACAGCAGATAGCAAGGATGGTGAAAAGGAACTGGTCTTCAAATTCAATGGCAGCGGCTTAGGCAACAAAACAATGGTAGTCTTTGAGGAGGTCTATCAAGATGGAAGGCTGATAGGCTCGCACAAGGATATCAGCGACGAGGGACAGAGCGTTAGGATTATCAAAAAAGAACTGACTAAAACAGGGGACGACGCAAAGACAATTTTTTATACTCTGGGGCTAGCCATGGCTACAATTGCAGTGATAGCGATAAAGTATAGAAAATTTAGGTGAGTTTGAGGATTATGAGTATAAACTGAAAAGAACGGTCAAAATGATAGATAAGTAAATAGAAAATGCCGGGGTATGTCACAAAACACGAGATATGCTCCGGTATTTTGTTGTGAAGTCGATGGAAACAAAAACATCTAGGTGGAATCTAAGGAAATCAGAAAAATTTTTCGGGAATTAAGAATAAAAAACTGGTTGACAGAGATATCGTATTTTGATATTATAGTGAATGCAATGATTTTCTAAAAACTTGTTTTCCTTTTGAAATTTCTGTTGAAAATTCAATGGGATATGCTAAAATATAGATGGGATGTGGCGGTGTAGCTTAGTTGGCTAGAGCGTCCGGTTCATACCCGGAAGGTCGGTGGTTCGAGTCCACTCGCCGCTACCACATAAGGGCGCATAGCTCAGCTGGGAGAGCACCTGCCTTACAAGCAGGGGGTCATAGGTTCGAGCCCTATTGCGCCCACCATATAAAATTAGTATCTGGCCTGGTAGTTCAGTTGGTTAGAATGCCAGCCTGTCACGCTGGAGGTCGACGGTTCGAGCCCGTTCCAGGTCGCCAAGTTTTTAAAATTTCATATTGATTCCGTCAGGAATCTGTGGTGGGTATCGTCAAGTGGTTAAGACACAGGGTTGTGGCTCCTGTATACGTGGGTTCGAATCCCACTATCCACCCCACGTTGGGGTATCGCCAAGCGGTAAGGCAATGGATTCTGATTCCATCATGCGCAGGTTCGAATCCTGCTACCCTAGCCAATTTTGAAGTCTTTTTTGAGACTTCTTATGGCGACATAGCCAAGTGGTAAGGCAGAGGTCTGCAAAACCTTTATTCCCCAGTTCAAATCTGGGTGTCGCCTCCATTTTATGACGACAAGCGGAATAACTTCGTATGTCGTCTTTTTTTATATTTAACTATTCATATTCAAATATGTACCAAAGGAGGTTGCTTTGAAGAGTAAAACCAAGATGTCACGCATCTGTGTAATTATCCTTGCACTGATGATGTGCATATCAGGCATCATAATGTCACCAGTCGCAGGTGAAGATGCCAGCAATGAAAATAATGCTGTTGTTGAAACCAGCGAAGACGCACAAAACAGCTCTGAAAGTGAAGCTAATGCGGATGATCAAACCGATCCGGCAGATCCCGCTAATTTAATCAATGCAGAAAATCCATTAGGACAGCCTATTTTGATGAGTGACCCACCCCAAGAAGAGAAGGCTAATCAAAAAGAGGCGGAACTCGAAACCGAAAAATATGTAGGAGTTGATAAGGCTAAGCTTATAAAGAATACAATAAAATATACTGTTACTCAAAATGACAAAACGCTTTATAGTAGTGATAGCAAGGAAAATCCTGATCTGAGAGTTTTAAAGCCAAAACAGCCTTTTGAAATCACAGTAACCTTTAGTTTTCCGATTATTAAAGATGATAAAATAAATACACCTGTGGCACAGGGAATAAATAATATAGCGCAACAAATTAACGAAGGTGATTTTGCAAACTTTTCCTTGGGAGATCATTTCAAGCCTTATGATGGCAATAATTTTATACCAGTACGAATAGTTGCACAGAACCATCCTGACAATCACAAACTAGTTGGTAACATTAGAGTCCTTAAAAAGGGTGATGCATTAAATGCTCAAATGCAATTTAAATCAGATCCAGAAGATTATTATGGTGATTTTACATACGAAAGCGATACGCGAAGAGATATTACAGTTCAATTTACTGGAAAATTCATGATTGACTCTGAAAACCCTCCAGGTACTCCAGACTCTAAGGATCGTGTCCTAAAAATATTAGATAAAGAATATAAACTTCCCGATCTTGAAGATAACACCTACTATAACTTTACAAAGTCTGGAAAAATTGATGATTTTAATACACATGAATCTATTACATGGGAATGCAACATAAGGAAGGTCGCAGACACTAACCCTAATCTCGCGGGAGAAACCTTCACTGATGATTTGAGTGAAGTAGGGGATTATAAGGATGGTTCTTTTACTATAAATGGAAATAAAGTTAAGGATAGTGATCCTAATCTCAAAATTGAAAATAACACCATCACATATGTATTTCCAAAGGAATTTGACAGTCAATCAGCAAAAATAACATTCCAAACGGAAGTGTCAGACAAAAAAATAAAAAATATCAAAGCAACGGTAAAAAATAAAGCCAATCTAAAAATAGCTGCAGATACCAACAAAATAGCCGAAACGGAAGTTCCGGTCCATAACCCATTAAAAATTACAAAGACTCTCGAAAAAATCAACATTATTAAGGATGAAGAAAAAAAAGAACCAGTAAAGCAGATGATTTGGACTATTGTTGCTGGAGCCCCATATGAAAATTACGGCCCAGCATGGATAGGTGATATACTGAGTGGTCAACTCGAAGGACAAAAGCAACCCTATAGAATTGATTTAACTTACGAACACCGAAAGACTGATAAAGATGCTTGGGAAGAGGTTAAAAAAGAGGCTATCAAGAATAAAAAGAATGATAACCCTAATAGTATACCTCAATTTCCAGCTGGTAATGGTAAATGCCCTACTAATCTTCCTAATGACAAAGGTATTGAAATCTATGAATTAGGGCGTGACTGGCAAGGTAATCCTAGCGATATTATAAAGAATAATAAAGATAAAGATGATGGATACCACCCTGTTGATAACCACTGGTTTTTTATAAGTAAGCTAGAGGGAGAGTATCGAATAACAGTAAAACTTTATTTTAACAAAGATGATGATGTTGGCCCTCTTAAAAATGAGGCAGAGATTCATACCTGCCATGATTTAGGAATAATTACGGTAGATCCGCCTGTATTTTCTGCTACAAGTAGCATCAAAAAAGAAGCAGGCGAACGAGACGCAAAAGATAGAAACGATATTAATGTGGGAATAATGCCTTGGAAGATAATCGTAGATTTCGGGAAAGTATTTCCTTCAGATGACCGCTATGTCTATGAAGCCTTCTATTGGGGATCTGAAGACAAATTCAAAGAGGATAAGGCTAATTTAAATAACCCTGATCCTGATAAAATTCCGAAAGAAGTTTTCAAGACATTGATAGGAGATAATCAAGATAAAAAGGAAACTACACGATTTAACTTTAATCAGGCATACGTAAAGGGCTCATTGGAGTTAATAACTGACCCGAAGAAAACAGATGGGCAGAAACCGGAAGAAACTGCGGTTGGCGGAACCCATGCGCCTCAAAATAAGCTAAAAGAGGAAGTTTTTGTTCTTACAGACGATAATAACAATAAAGTCGGGCAAATTGTAAAAATCAGTGGATTTAATGAAATAAAGAGATACGAATTTACATTAAAGACGAGAGCTCAAGACATAATAGGATCTCTTAAGGACATTACAGCAGGGGAAAAAACATATGATAATACCGCAGTTCTTGCTATCGGTAAGGGTAATACGTTTAAGACCTTGTTTGATCAGGCATCTCAACGACTTCAGCTAAATTTGCTAAACAAAGAATTAATTTCGAGGAATACTGATTTTAAGGAAATTAACAAACCTCTCAAAGAAGAAAATCCTGGCGACTCCACGAGCAAAAATTATCTAAATATTAGCACCGTAGGAGACGGTTCTGGCAGTGCTTTCAACTATCAGGATAAGACAATTATGTTCCGTATAGATGTGAATCCTCAGGGGATGAACTTTGCAGAATATATTGAAAAACTCAGTCTAAAAGATGACGATACCAAGAATTTTACATTTGATGAACTGACAGTCACTGATAACCTGTTAACTGATGAACTGTCAAAAGATCTCGAACTTGTACCGATTAATGACAAAGGTGATGTTTATTATTATATTTATGAAGCTGATCCGTCACAATTATCTGATTTGGGCCAGGCTCAGGTAATCAAAAAAATTACTCCGAAAGAAGCAAATGTAACTTTCGATAAAAATAATAAGTCATGGAAGTTTAGTAAATATAACAATAAACCTTACGTAATCGTAATTAAAGCAAAGGTAAAGAATGAGGCATTGGAAAAATATATCAAGGAATCAAAGGAATGGGGTCCGAATATAATTTTCAACAACAATGTAAGTTTGACAGTAAATAAAATAAACATGGCAAACGCGAATGCTTACGAATCAATTAATAAAAAGCCTTTACTAAAAGAGAATATTACAAAAGAGGAAGTTAAAGATACAAATATTATGTGGAGCTTCACATATCAACCATTGGGTGTAAAAGGGCTCGGAAATATAGTATTTGAAGATGAGATAAATAATAACCTTGCTCTTCCTATTGATGACAATGGTGATATTAAACTGGATAATTTTGAAGTTAAGCGATCAAATAAACTTGATAAAGATGGTAACTACAGCGAATGGAAAAAAGTTGATGTGCATCGAGGTTCTTCCACTCCTTCTTCGGGCGTAAATATAAGCTATGATGATGATAGTCGCAAATTAACCTTTAAAATCCCAGATGATGGAACTTCTTACTCATATAAGTTTACATATTCTACAAATTTAAATATGAATCCAAAGGATTTAAACAAGGTATCAGCTATACGTAATAAAGTTAAAATGATTGCAAATGGTAAAGAGACTGAAACTGTAGGTATCGCAGATGCCTACACCCAAAGATACGGTGCTTTTGCTACAATAAAAGAAAGTCCATATTTTGTCATTAAAAAGGTTGACGAAAATGGTGACCCTTTAGCTGGAGCTGTATTCGAATATACTGATAAAGACAAAAATAAGGTGATTAATAAAACCACAAAAGATGGACTCTTTTATGTGATAAATATTAAGCCTGGAGATACTATTGAAGTAAAAGAAACGAAAGCTCCGAGCGGCTACGCAAGATTTACTCAGACAATTAAAGTTAAATTTAAGAATGGTAAAGCAAAACTGATATCACCAACAGGAATACAAGGTGAAGGCACATCAAAGAAACCATACATTTTAAAGAACTACAAATTACGTTACATAGACATCCCAGTTACGAAAAAATGGGTAGGCGATAAGGATGAGGATCGCCCAGAAAGCATAACTGTTAAACTAATTAAAAATGGTGTAGAAACTGACAAAACATTAGAACTAAACAAAGAAAACGGCTGGTCAGGAAAATTTAAGGATTTGCCTGCGACAGATGGAGATGGAAACTCTAATGAGTATAAGGTATCTGAAGTGAGTGTTGAAGGATATAAATCCGAAATAAAAGGCAATCAGTCAGAGGGCTTTACTATTACAAATACTAAGCCTGAAAAACCTGAAAAACCTGAGAAACCTGAAAAGCCAGGAAAGCCGGGAGAACCAGGACATCCGAATGGCAAAGGTAATCCAAAGGCACCTGGCACAGGTGATAACGATCTCGACTACGCATGGCCAATAATGGCTGTAGCAGCAGGTTTAGGATTAATATATCTGCAACGCAGGAAGAAACAAGGCAAAAACAGTTAATGCACATAATAAATAAATATAGACGCAGAGCATTTCATCTGCGTCTTTTTTTGATAAAAATCCTTTGCCTATCTATGGGGAATAATATATAATAGAAATAGAAATCAAACAAACGTTCTAAAACTTTTGAAGATATACTTTTATGGAGATTAACATGATTCCTCTATCTACAAGAATGCGCCCAGATAATTTGGATAAATTCGTAGGCCAAGAACATTTTTTAAAACCTGGCTCACTGTTTTATAATTCCATCAAAAATAAGAATTTTAAATCAGCAATCTTTTACGGCTACTCAGGTACTGGCAAGACGACATTAGCTAGGATCATAGCTAATGAAATGGACAATGAATTTATTGAGATCAACGCTTCTACAACGGGCATCAAGGAACTTAAACAGTTGCTATCGGAGGCTGAAACGAGTTTTAACAGCCTGATTGGCAAGCCTCTTTTTCTGTACATAGACGAGTTCCACAGGTGGAACAAGCTGCAGCAGGATTCACTACTCAAAGCTTTGGAAGAAGGACTAGTGAAATTCATCGGCAGTACCACCGAGAATCCGTTCTTTTCAATAAACAACGCCGTTCTGAGCCGTGTGAGAAACATATATGAGTTCAGGAAACTCTCAGTAGATGATCTCATAAAAATCATAAATAACTGTATAGAAGATGAGGAAAAGGGTTTCGGAAATTTAAAAATTGCCATTGATCAAGACGCTGTAAATCTTCTCGCGGAGTATTCAAATGGTGATGCGAGGGTTGCCCTGGATAGCTTGGGCTTCATTATTGAAAACCAAACAGAGGGCGAGAGGATTACGACGGATAAGGTTGCAGAGGCCCTACAGAGAAAGGTCGGATTCTATGACAGAGGTGACGACAGATATGATTTGCTGTCAGCACTGCAAAAATCCGTAAGAGGTTCAGATCCCGATGCGGCTATGCATTACTACTGCAGGCTTGTTGACGGTGGAGCAGATCTGATTACAATTGGCAGGAGACTAATGGTTATGGCATCAGAAGATGTAGGCATGGCATATCCTTCGGCAATTTCAACGGTTACTTTATGCGTTGAGGCTGCCAGAATGGTAGGATTCCCCGAAGCAGGCATAATTTTAGCCGAAGCAGTTGTTTTGTTAGCATCATCGCCAAAATCCAACAAGTCGTATGAAGCTTTTCAAAAAGCAATGTCAGACGTTAGGAATAGAGAAATAGGGCCTGTTCCGGACCACCTTAGAGATAGTCATTACAAGGGAGCGAGAGATAAAGGCTATGGGAAGGACTATCTTTATCCTCATGCTTATGGAGGCTACGTGAAACAGCAGTATTTGCCTGACGATCTTTACGAAAGCGGAGCCAAGTATTATTTCCCTACAGAGAACGGAGTAGAGAAGGGATTTTCGGCATACTTAAAAAGCCTTGAAAATATCGATGCAGAGGAAGAAAAATGAGGACTGCAGCTTTAAAGAGGAAAATGAATGAATAAGGAAACTTTGCAAAGCAAGAAAAAAAGAGAAATATTTGTAAGTGAAAATTCTGGATTTTGTTTTGGTGTCAAAAGGGCGCTCGAAAAAACAATGGAGCAGCTAGGCGGTGTTTCAGATTCCAAGGATGGCGAATCAATTTACACACTAGGGCCCCTAATACATAACCAGACTGTCATTGATGATTTAAAAGAAAAGGGAATCAATATAATTGATGATCCTGGGCAGGCAATGCCAGGAGATACTGTGATAGTGAGGTCTCACGGGCAGGGCAAAGATTTTTATGATCGAGCTGAGAATTTAAATCTCAACGTTGTTGATGCTACGTGTCCCTTTGTTGCTAGAATACATAAACTAGTTCAAAATGCATATGAGAGAGGAAAAACCATTGTAATCGTTGGAACTGCAGATCATCCAGAGGTCATCGGAATCAATGGGTGGTGTGATGGTAATGCTATTATTGTAAATTCTTCTACTGAATTAGAATCTCCTGAGAGAATAGATATGCTTAGAGAGCGCGGATGTTTTGTTGTATGTCAAACGACGATTAAGGCGGAAACATATGAGGACATACTTCGCGTATTATCTGAGCGGGGTATTGAATACGAAACCGAAAACACAATTTGTAATGCAACATCTGTGAGACAAAACAGCTGCAGAGAACTAGCCAAAAATGTCGATGTAATGATTGTACTTGGGGGCAGAAATAGCAGCAATAGTCGTAAATTGTTCGAAATAGCCCAAAAATACTGCGAAAAATCGTATTTTGCTGAAAATATTGGGGATTTACCATTGCAAGAGATTCAAAAATATTATAGAATAGGTATTGCGGCAGGTGCATCGACGCCTGAAACCGTAATTAAGGAGGTTATTGCTAATATGACTGATAAGCAAGTAGAAAACAATGTGCAGAACCCTATGGAAGATTTCATGGATGAGATCGAGTCTTCTTTGAAATTGCCAAAGAATGGCGACATCGTCGAAGGACAGATTCATATGGTTACGGACGACGAAGTTATTGTAAACCTTGGTTTCAAGAAGGATGGTATTTTGAAGAAAGAAGAAGTATCATTATCTGAAGGTGAAACTCTTAAGGATAAATTTAAAGAAGGCGATGAGATTCAAGCCAGAGTTATCAAAACAGGAGATGACGATGGTGGCATTTTGATTTCTCAGAAGAGCTTGGCCATTATTGAACACTGGAAAGAGCTTTCTGAAGCATATGAAAATAAGGAAAATATCACCGTAAAGGTTACTAAGGCGATTGCAAGTGGTGCGATTGCAGAGTTTAAAGATATTACAGGATTCATACCTATGTCTCAGTTATCCAATAAATACGTTGAGAACGCTGAGGAGTTTGTGGGACAGACCTTTGAAGCTCGAGTTATAAGATGCGACATCAAGAAGCAGAGAGCTATTTTCTCAAGGAAGAGTGTTCTTAGAGAAGAGAGAAAGAAGCAGATCGAAGCTATATGGCAGAATATCCACGAAGGTGACATAATTGAAGGAAAAGTAATGAGATTTACAGACTTCGGTGCTTTTGTTGATATCGGCGGAATAGACGGACTTCTTCACATATCAGAAATTTCATGGGGTAAGCTTAAACACCCTAAGGAAGTATTAACACTTGGAGAAACTATCCATGTTAAGGTTCTCGCTATGAACGAAGAAAACGGAAGAATTTCTTTGGGACTTAAGCAGACAACTCCTGAACCTTGGTCTGTAATTGATGACAAGATCAGAGAGGGAGACATCGTAAAGGGCAAGGTAGTTCAGATTAAGGACTATGGTGCTTTCGTTGAAATCGAAGCTGGACTTGATGGTCTAGTTCACATTTCTGAGATCTCAAGAGAGAGAATAGAGCATACATCAGATGTCCTTAAAGTAGGTCAGATTGTATATGCTAAGGTTATAGCTATTGATACTGAAAAGAGAAGAATCAGCTTGAGCTTAAGGGACACTATGGAATATACTGAGTCAGGTGATTCCGCTTCTGATAATTCTGATGATTCTAAGGGAGAATACTATTTCCAGACTGAATCCGCTCCTAACCAAGACGTTGAGCTAAACAAGGAAAAGGAAGAACTGCTAGAGGAAGGTGGTCATAAATCTGATGCTAAGGATCTTGCAGATGCTACACTTGAACGTGATAGAGTAGCAGGCGCTAGAGAAGCATATGAGAGCCACTACGATAGTAAGGCTGAAAAGGCAGAAGAATCTGCTGAGCCTGTTGAAGAAGGCGATCAGGACTACTATCTTGAAGATGCAGAAGGAGAGCATGAGGATCACGCTCTTGCAGACGAAGCTGATAAGACAGCTAAGGAAGGCGCAGAAAAGGCTGAGGCTGCTGAGGAAATCGGTGAGGCAACAGCAACAAGAGACGAAAAAGCTAGTTCAGATAAATTGGCTTGCGACGCTTACCTGCAGAATGCTGAGTGCGAATAAAACAATCAATATGGTCGATATTTTGACTGTAAAAATAAATAAAGCATTGTTTATAAAACGGGTCTTAGGGCCCGTTTTACGTTTATATAGCGCCGAAATAAAGTCTATGTAAAAACCGTGAAATAAATTAACTCCTAAACAAGGGAACCTTAATCAAATTAGAAATATCATGCAAAAATGAGGTAAAGATGAAAGAAAATAACAAGACCGGGAAGAGAGAAAAATATTTTGCTCGTGGCACCCAAAAGAGAAGGCCTAAGAAAAAAATCCGAACAGTTGATGGAAAAATATCCATAACAAAGTCGGGTGTTGGATTTGTCACTCCTGAAGTGTCTGATACGGCAAACGAGAAAGATAAAAAATCAAACGATATTTTTGTAGCAGCGAGAAATTTAAAGTCTGCAATGAATGGGGATTTGGTAAGCGTTGAGATTATCTCTGATGCACGTAATACAAGGGGCCCTGAGGGAAGAATCAAAAATGTTATCTCAAGAGCGTTAACAAGTGCCGTCGGCGTCTACACGGACTGCGGAAGGTTTGGCGTGGTTACTCCCTTGGGAAAAAACTCAGACGATATCTTTGTGCCGAGAAAAAACAGAGCCAACGCCAAGCAGGGTGATATGGTTGAAATTAAAATAACAAAATATCCAAAGGGCCATAAGGGCCCGGAAGGCATTATTTCCCGGATTGTTGCATCAGCTAATGACCCTCACAGTGAAGTTAAGGCCATACTAAAGGAAAACGAAGTAGAGATAGAATTCTCAATGGCAGCCATCTCTGAGGCAAAAAATGCTTGCAGGAATGGGGATTTAAATAAAGATGTTTTGCAGGAAGAATTGGCAAAAAGAAAGGATCTGCGTGACTTAGACATCATTACCATAGATGGACCGCATTCCAAGGATCTGGACGATGCGATTTCAATCGAAAAGAATGATAAGGGCAACTATATTTTGGGAGTACATATTGCTGATGTCAGCCATTATGTCAAAGAAGATTCAGCCCTTGATCATGAAAGCTTCGACAGGGGAAACAGCATCTATCTTTTGGATTACGTTGTTCCAATGCTGCCAAAGGAGCTCTCAAACGGGATCTGCAGCCTAAACGAGGGGAAGGATCGTCTGACACTTTCGTGTATAATGGAAGTTAACGAAGAGGGCGTGGTTTTAAATCACGAAATCGCTGAAACAATTATATGTTCCAAGGGCCGTCTGGTGTACGACGATGTTTCGAATTATCTGGAATCCCACAGTAACCCTACAAGCCAAATAGAGGGTGACAAAAAGGATCCAAATGATAATGATTTGAATAATTTTGGGAATGCCGGAGAACATGAAGAAACATTGCTCCTAATGCAGGAACTCGCTCTTTTGTTGCAGAAAAAAAGACATGAGGACGGGAGTTTGGATTTTGACCTTGATGAGGCTGAAATTGAAGTCGATGAACAAGGCATACCGAGGGATATCGTGAGCATAGACCGAAGAATCGCAAACCGTATGATTGAAGAATTCATGCTTTTGGCGAACAAAACAGTGGCGGAAGAGTATTTTTGGATGAACTATCCCTTCGTATATCGAATTCACGAAAAACCGGACCCTGACAGCATAATGAAACTCAAGTCTTTTATGGCTGGACTTGGCCTCAAACTATCCGTAAACGCGGACAACGTACACCCCAAGGCTTTGTCGCAAATCCTTGATAAGATGCAGGGAGATAACAGACTTCCCGTTGTTTCAGCCGTGATGCTAAGATCGATGCAGAAGGCCAGATATTCGACAGAATGCACAGGTCACTACGGGCTTGCTTTCAAATATTACTGCCACTTCACCTCACCGATAAGGCGCTACCCCGATTTGATGATACATAGAATAATTAAGGCTCATATCAACAAAACAATAAACTCCGGAAAACTTTCACATTTTTCAAGCGTTGCAAATAAAGCGGCGGAACAGTCGTCATTTACAGAGATCAGAGCACAGAAAATGGAGAGAAAGATAGAAAAAATAAAGAAAGCCCAGTACATGGAGGAGAGACTGGGGGAGGAGTTCGAAGGCGTAATCAGCGGCGTTACATCGTTTGGATTTTATGTGCAGCTTGAAAACACTATAGAAGGCCTGGTTCACATCTCAACTTTGGCAGGAACATTTGATTTTGAAGAAAACAACTTCAAACTGGTGAGCAGATACGACAGCGAAAGCTTCAGTTTGGGAGATTCGGTAAGGATACAGGTCGCACGTGCCGACAAAATCAGCGGACTAATTGATTTTAAATTAGTCCAGAAAAATGCTAGTCGCGAGACCAGAAATCTTTGGTGAATACTATAAGTGTAGCATAAATTTCCGTTCTACCTATGAGCATCAGTGACAGAGAAACAAATTTGCTCAATGGAGAGAATATCGAAAAATCACCAGAGGAAACATCTCCGAGCCCGGAACCATTATTTGAAAGCGCGCCAAGTGAAGCTGTGAGCGTAGTAAACATATCCTTGTTATCAAATGAAATGAGCAGGGCGCCAAGAAGCAGAATCCCCAGATAAAGCGTGATGTAAACTGTAATTCTATTAGCGATATCAGCACTCACAGCAGTTTTGCCAAGCATGATTGGCTTAACTGCAAGTGGGTGTATTCTTTTGTAGAATCCTCTTCTTATAAGCTTAATAAATACAAGTACACGAATGACCTTTAGGGAACCTGCAGTTGATGTTGCACATCCTCCTATCAGCATCAGAAGGACCAGAACTGCCTGAGAAAATGCAGGCCAGTGAGAAACATCCGTAACGGAGAAACCACTTGTTGAGCCGAAACTGATGCTTTGTGTTATGGCATATCCTAGAGATTTCAACACAGGATATTGGTCTGCTATTATGAGATTGATGAATATTAAAACTGATGCAATTGACAAAATTACAAGATACGCTTTGGCTTCTATATTCGAAAATGCTCGCTTGATATTGCCAGTAACTATGAGGAAGAATATTACAAAGTTCATTGCTCCTATTACTGAGAATATTGAAATGACAAACTTGGCATAAGGGGTGAAAGACCACGCAATCTCACCACCGACATCAAATATTCCAGCAGTGCTCACCGTGCTGAGGGTGTTAATAATAGCGTGAAAACTGGTCATTTTTTTGTCGAACAAAAGCAGTATGAGCTCGAGCAATGTGAGCCCACAATAGATAATGTATGAAATCTTTGTTGAATCGCTCAGTTTTGAAGCGAATTTTGTTAACTTAGGCCCTGTGGTTTCAGAAGCCGCAAGATTTTGTGCTCCTTTGCCGAGGGTTGGCAGTAGAGATATTGTAAATACGAGTATTCCCATACCGCCGAACCAGTTGCTTGTAGCCTTCCATAAAAGCAAAGTATTAGGCATCCTGCGAATTGGTATAACGAATGCACCTGAAGTTGTCCAACCTGCGGTTGACTCAAATAATGAATCGATAAATGAAAAATTAAGCCCCGCTAAAAAATAAGGAAGAGAACCGAGCAAACAAACGAGACACCAACTTAGGAATGCAACAAAAAAGCCATCTCTGATATTTAGTTTTACATTATAACTTTTGTATTTTTTTAGGACAAATGCAGCAAAGGAAATGGTAATGATAAATGTTATGACAAGTCCTTTAATCGCACTATGTTCACCGTAATATAAGCCAGCACAAATCGATGGTATCATCGCAAGGCCTTCCACAGCCAGTACCATCGCAACTATCTTAATTATTATAATGCTGCCAACTTTTGTCTCAGAAAATCTATTTAACATTCATACACCCTTATGCTAATCATACTTTGTTAGAGTTCCAGTATCTAGATGAGAGCAGAATGAACAGCGTGTAAAGCTCAAGTCTGCCACCTATCATAAATATTGATAACACTATTTTTGAGAAATTATTGAATAGATGAAAGTTCATCGTCGGTCCAACTAGATTGAATCCTGGGCCTACATTGGATAGACAGGTCAGAGTAGCTGAAAATGATGTTATCACATCGAATCCGTTGATTGAAATAATTAAGGTTCCAACTGTAAGAGTAAGCAAGTATAGAAATACGAAATTTGTGATGCTTATTGCAGTTTCTTCTCTAAGCCTTTGTCCGTTTAATTTCACAAGATATACCTGCTTTGGATGCAACTGCCTGTGAAGTCCTCTTCTAGCGAGCTTTCCCATAACAAGAAGTCGCCCAACCTTCATTCCTCCGCCAGTGGATGACGAACTGCCACCGACGAACATTAGAAGCAAGAGAACCATTTTTGAAAAAGTAGGCCAAAGCTGAAAATCGCTTGTCATATACCCAGTTGTTGACATTATGGAAACAGTCTGAAAAGTAGAATCTGTGAACAAGTTAAAGAAACTGCTCCAGTGTGTCGAATCCTCTCCATTGATCGCGAGGAACGTCCCCACATCTGAAGTTTTATCCAATCCGAAAATATTACTGCTAAAAGCTAAATTTAAGGTTATTAGACCAATAGCAGAGAAAATAATAATCAGGTGCAATTTAAATTCGCTGTCTTTGAAAATCGTTTTAATGCCCTGTCTAATTGCAATGAAATAAATGTTAAAGTTGATTGCGCATAGGAACATAAAAACAATGATAATCCAGTGTATATAAAGACTGTCGAAGTGAGCGATACTATCGTTGTAGGATGAAAAACCACCTGTACCAACAGTTCCGAATGTGTGCAAAATAGAGTCGTAGAGATTCATGCCACCCGTCATAAGCAAAATAGTTTCGGCTGCCGTAAACAAAAAATAAGCAAGGTATAGATTTCTAGCAGTCGTAGTGTATTTAGGGGAAAGCTTTTCCATGGTTGGTCCTGGAGTTTCAGCATTTGCAATATGTTGCCCCTTGATACCCGAAGCGGAAAGGAAAACCATAGCTAAAACGATAATTCCCATACCGCCAATCCAGTGCGAAAATGAACGCCAAATAAGTGCAGATTTTGGAAGCACCTCAACATTTGTAAGAATCGTAGAACCTGTAGTCGAAAATCCGGAACACATTTCAAAAAATGCTTCTATATAATTTGGTATGGATCCAGAAATTGTAAGGGGTAGGGCTCCAATTAACGCAGCAATAAGCCAGCAAAGAGATACAGCCAGATACCCGTCCCTTGAATTAAATCGTTCACTCTGCGTGTCGACTTTTTTGTACAGGAAAAATCCCGCAATAAAGCAGGGTATGAGCACAATGAGAAATGCCGTAATTGTCCTGTATTCATAATAGAAAAGACCCGTAAAAACGGGCAAAAGCATCGCAGTGCTTATGAGCATCATAAGTGCTCCAAGCATCTTGGTTATACTCTTAAAATGCACGGTCATATCACTAAAACATCCTTTTTCTTCAGAAGACGCTCAAGTTCATCGATGGCACTCAAAAGGCTCAAGATAATAACCCTATCACCAGGCTCAATCAGTGTATCCCCATCGGGTATTATAAAATCTTGTCCACGTCTTATGCCTGTTAGAAGTACGTCATTTGGCAGCGCAAGATCAGAAACCTTGGTATTGCACATCGACATGTCGTTTTGCGCAATTACTTCCATAAGTTCAGCTTGACCCTGTATTAGCACCGCTGAAAGAATTCTTTTGTTGCCCTGAACAATGCGAAAAACGTTGCCCGCAGTGATGTCGAGCGGATTCAGCACCATATCAACGCCCATTTTTTCTATGAGCCCAGTGTAGCTTTCATGACTTACCTTCGCGATAACGTCCTTGATATTGTGATTTTTGGCAGTTAGAGCCAACAAAAGATTTTCTTCGTCAAAACCTGTGCATGTTACAAAGGCATCCATGTCATCAAGATTTTCGTCTAGGAGCATTTCTATATCAGTGCCGTCACCGTTAATGACCATAACGTTAGAAAGTTGAGTTGAGAGCATTTGGGACCTTGCCTTATCTTTCTCGATCATTTTAACAGATGCACCGAATTCGGAAAGTTTCTTTGCAAGATAAAATCCTGTCTTGCCGCCTCCGACAACCATTACCTTAGATATATTGGTATACTTACCTCTCTCGTGAACTTTTTTGTTTAAAATCGCAATATCATCCTTATCTCCAGCAATGTAAACAAAATCATCCCTATCGATAACATCGTCACCGTGAGGAATTATTATTTTGCCTTTTTTTGAAATTGCTATAACGATAAGGTTAGGATATAGATTCCTGACATGAATCATATTATTGCCGACAAAATCAGGTATGCGGTTAGCCTTAAATTCAAGAATTGCAAAGCGACCGCTAGTGTACACGCCGTTACTAAGTGTGTATTTTTCGACAAGATATTTGTAGATTTCGTTGGTGATAGCAAGATCCGGGTTTAGAGTGACGTCTATACCAAAAGTTTCTTTAATCATCTCCATCTGATTCATGTGCTCAGGATCTCTGACCCTGGCCATGACCATCTTTGCTCCCATTTTCTTTGCCATACATGCCGTTATGATGTTTGTCTCGTCAGAATGAGTTAGCGCAACAAAAAAATCAAAGTTTGCAATTTTAAGTTCCTTGAGCAGTTTGCTTTCTCTTCCGTCCCCGTGCACAGTAAGCACGTCAAGCTGCTGGTTAATTCTGTTGATAACGTCACTTGACTTGTCCACAATGGTTATAGAATGATTTCCCTCACTCAGCGCCTCAGCAACTCTGGTCCCGAGTTTACCTGCACCCAAAATAAGAATTTCCAAATATACTTCCTACCTTTCAATAGTTAGCTCCAAAATATATCGTATGTCTCGCATTTCGTCTTGACAAGAGGTTTGCCTTCTAAATAAATTTGACAATTTCATTCTGAAGACAGACTACCTCTATTCTAATTCAACACGTTGGAATTTGCAATAAAATTTGGTATAATTACTCTGATATAGTTAAAGATTTATGAGGAGAATTTTTAGTATGAATATACATGCAATCCCATGTGGTTATTTGCAAGCCAATTGTTACATAGTGTACGAAAAAGATGGAGGCGATTGCGTTGTGATTGACCCCGGCTATAAGTCGAGCAAATACATAGATTTTCTATCGGAGCACGACCTTCGCTGCACAGCTATTTTGTTGACCCATAGACATCCTGATCACGTTCACGGTGCCACGTGGCTTTCGGAGAAGTATTCTGCACCTATATTTATGCACAAAATGGATGCAGCGGGCTTTAAGGGGCATGTGGATTATCTCTTGAGTGGGGGCGAGGAGCTCGAATTGGCGGGCCTAAAAATCCGGATACTTCACACGCCAGGACATACAGAGGGTGGAATATGCCTATGTTTTTACGAGAACAAAACAGTTTTCTCCGGCGATACTATTTTCGACATTGATCTTGGAAGTACAGCGTTTGAGGGCGGCTCCGAGAAGGATCTCGCATGGTCGTGCAAAAATGTGATAGATAAGTGGGACGATGATGTTATCGTATATCCTGGTCATGATGTGCATGCGAGCATGAAGTATATTAGGGAACACAACAAGGAGTTCATCGCGCTTAGAGATGGGAAACAGCGGTAATGGCAGATAATTCAAACCATAGATGATGATAGGCAATGTGGATAAAAGAGGTAATGGTAGGTAAAGTTGATTATGAAAAAATTCAGTGAAAAGTTCGACATAAAGATGATAGGACTCGATCTAGATGGAACAACTCTAAAGTATGGGGATTTTTTATCAGCGAGAACTCGCGATGTCTTCAAGAAGGCGAAGGGAAAGGGCACACACATTGTTATTGCAACTGGTAGGACGGGGCGATCTCTGCCGCCTGTTTTGTTTGATGTACCAGAAATTGAGTATGTTGTAACTTCAAATGGAGCTCATATCATAAGACTTGCGGATATGGAAACAATATATGAGAACATAATTAAGCCTGAAGATGTTTCTATCGTGGTTGAAAGAGCGAGGACTATGGGATATGTTTTTGAGGCTTTTGTCGACGGCACGGCATATATTGATAAAGTTGTTTATGAGGGTATGCAGAAAAATCCAGAGAAGTATAAATATAGGGATATTGAATATGTGCTTAGGACGAGAGTGCCGATAGAGGATATTTATGCATTCACAGAAAACCATGGTGATAGGATAGAGAATATTTCGATTACTTTTGAAGGCGAAAGTGACAGAAGGCGGGTATTCAATGAACTCGGAGATATTGGCGGACTGACTTTGACGTCATCATTTTCAAACAACGTTGAAATTGGAGGAAAGACGACAAGCAAAGCTCAGGCTTTGATGTACCTTCTTGATATGCTGAATCTGACACCAAAAAATTTAATGACCTGCGGTGATAGCCCAAACGATGGCAAGATGATTGAACTTGCGGAGGTTGGTGTTGCCATGGCAGATAGCCATCCATATATTCTGGACATTGCTGACTATGTTACGGATACCTGCTATGAAGATGGCGTAGCGAAAGCGATTGAGCGGTTTGTTTTGTAATTGGAATATTAATTTATAAATTATGCAGCGATAAGTAAAGGGTAACACAGGGGGTACCACACCCTGTACCACACTTTGGGGCATTTTGGGAACTTTCGGGAACTTTTGGAGCATAAATTTTGGAAGAAAAAGAAAAATCAAAACCCCTTGATACGTTGGAAAATCCAATGTTTTCAAGGGCTTTTTAGATTGGTATCGCCTAGGGGAGTCGAACCCCTGACTCAGCCGTGAGAGGGCTACGTCTTGACCACTTGACCAAGGCGACACATCATATAAATATTATAGGAAATTATGTACAACATGAATATTGTACACTCAAATAATATAATTGTCCAGTATTTTTTGATATAATATTTAAGTTTGATAATAAGCAAAGTAAATTCTAGTAAATGGTTGAAAACTTTGCTATGGGATTATCCAGGTAATTGCAACAATGCGTCTAGATAATTCGATAAATTAGCAATAGAATATGGAATCCTGTTGTGATATACTAAAACTGTAAATATTGACTCAGTTTAAATTATGAAATCGTTTAAGGAGTATATAATGTATAATAAATATGACTCAAATATGTTAAAAGCAGATAGAAAAAGCCTACTAAAAATATTAACCATAATTGCACTAATATTTTGTTGTGCTATGCTGCCGGCATGTGGAAATAATAGCAAGCAAGACGATAATGCAAAAAATACAGATACAGATAAAGATGGCAAAGATAAACCTGCGACCAATGAATGGGTTGAAGTTAAGAATGAAGAGGATTATACAAAACTTATAGATGGAAAGGTAAGCGTTGAAAATCTGCAAACCGCGTTATTATTCCTCGATGCACCTAAGAACGCTGACGAAATAAAGGACCTTTTCAATGATTACGGAAACAGCTTGATCCCATTTATCTTTGAAAAGACCGAAAATACCGTGAATGACGTACCTGGAGGGATGGTTCATTACGTGTATGATATTGACGAGATTAACAAAACAATATCCGGAATAACGACGTTTCAATTTGAGAAAAACAAAAAATATCAGGAAGAAAACGGTTTTCAAAGCTATACTGACGACAAAAACTATCATGATTATGTTCAAATCATTGGAGCTACAAATATGGGACATATAGTAATAAAGAATGGCCGATACAATAACGACGTTCTTGAAATTAATTTCGAGAATCAAAAAAATGAGAATATGGCTGGGGAAGATGAGGTTACGAATATCAAGCCATGCCGTGCTACTTTCAAGAAGAATAAAAACGGAAAATTCACGCTAGACTCGATTATAATTACTGCGGATGAATAGGCTAGAACAAAAGAGAAGCGCATTGTTATATTAGCATAAACTATGGATGCTTAAGGAGAAATGAATGACAAAATACATTAGCACTAGAGGCGGAAATGAGAAAATTTCAAGTGCAGCTGCGATAATTAAGGGCCTAGCGTCAAATAAGGGCCTTTACGTGCCCTGTGAAATCCCAAGGCTACCTTTAACTATTGAGGAAATGGTTGGGAAAAGTTACAAGGAAGTCGCTTTTATAATTTTAAAATCGTTTTTTGATGATTTTAGCGATGATGAGTTGCGATATTGTGTAGAATCAGCATATGATGATAAATTTGAAAGAGAGGAAATTGTTCCTATAGTTCAGGCTGGAGCAGTACATTTTATTGAACTTTTCCATGGCAAAACAGCGGCTTTCAAAGACATTGCACTAAGCATTCTGCCATACCTCATGACTACAGCGATGAAAAAAGAAGGCATCGACAAAAAAGTTTGCATTCTAACGGCGACTTCTGGCGATACTGGAAAGGCCGCTCTTGAAGGCTTTGCAGATGTTGAAGGAACTGAGATAATAGTTTTCTATCCTCATAATGCGGTTTCGAAGATCCAAGAGTTGCAGATGACGACACAGGAGGGTAGAAATACACATGTCTTTGCTATAAAGGGAAATTTTGATGATGCACAGAGAGGCGTTAAATCTATTTTCACTGACTCGGAATTCGCAAAAGAGTTGTCTCAGAAAAATATTTTGTTAAGCTCAGCAAATTCAATAAATATCGGCAGACTTGTACCGCAGGTTGCATATTATGTATATGCATATCTAAAACTGCTTGAGGAAAAGGCTGTTAACCTTGGTGAGCCTATGAATGTCGTTGTACCAACAGGAAATTTCGGGAATATACTTGCTGCATATTATGCAAAAATGATGGGCATTCCGATTAGGACATTTATCTGCGCATCAAACAAGAATAAGGTTCTCTCAGACTTCTTTGAAACAGGCATATATGATGCGAATAGGGATTTTTATGTAACAAACTCGCCGTCTATGGATATATTGATTTCTAGCAATTTGGAGAGGCTTTTGTTCCATTTGAATATGAATGTTTACAAAGATCATGAAAAATCAAGCGAGGAAGTTGCTGCCTTGATGGCTGATCTTGAGAAGAATGGTAAGTACGAGGTTTCTGGCGATATCAAGAAAGAGATGGGTATGTTTGTTGGAGGTTTTGTTGGCCCTGAATTGACTCTCAAAACTATACAGTCTATGTATAACAAACACGGATATTTGATGGATACTCATACCGCTGTTGCATATGATGTATATTCTGAGTACAAAAAACATGTATGCGATGATTTTGAAACTGTGATTGCTTCTACCGCAAGTCCGTATAAATTCCCTGCATCGGTTGCTAATGCAATAGGTATTGAAAAAATGGACGATGACTTTGAATATCTACAAGAAATAAATAGAGTCACAGGGGTTAAAATTCCGAGCAGTTTTGCGGATCTAAAGCAAAGACCTGTCCTTCACAAAGGAGTTATTGAAAAGACTGAAATGCCTGATGCTGTGAGGGAATCTCTAAAAAAATAAAATATGAAAACTAGCAAAACACAAATTTAGGGTTTTGTGTTGAATTTCGGTCATAGATGTGATAGATTATTAAAAGTAATTTTATGCGGAGGATTGACCGAGTGGCTAAGGAGCTTGATTGGAAATCAAGTAAGGTGTAACAGCCCCGTGGGTTCGAGTCCCATGTCCTCCGCCATATAAAAAAAATGAAACGGTTGCAATCGCTTGGTTACAGCCGTTTTTATTTTCCGAAAATTCAAATTGACAGCAACCGTGACAACAACCAGCATTGAGAAATGATTTAGCACTAAAATAGTTTGCAACAAATATATTTTGGACACTTTATATATGGTATAATGAATGTGATTAAACTTATATAGTCAGAACTTAATAACAATAATTACCCTAAAACGAAAGGTAACGATTTATGGAACTAAAAGATATAAGAGTAGGCTTTATTGGCTTCGGTAATATGGGCAAAGCGATTGCAATGGGGCTAATCAAGGCAGGGATGCCTTCCAAAAACATAACAGCATGTGCTAAGGACTGGAACAAGCTTGTTAAAAACTGTGAATCAATGAATACAATACCGTGCAGGGATGTGTATGAGAGTGCATATTATTCAGATCTTGTTATTGTAGCAGTTAAGCCACACCAGGTAGAGGAAGCACTTGAGGATTACAAAGAAGTGCTCCAAGAGAAGGCTGTAATATCGGTTGCAGCGGGCCTAGGATTTGATTGGTATGAGAATTTCCTGGATGAGGGCACTCAACATATCAGCATAATTCCAAACACAGCCGTTGAAGTTGGACGAGGCGTAATAATTAGAGAAAAAACTCACTCAATGCAAGGAGAAATCTTCGAAAAAACCAATATTTTGTTGAACTCGCTTGGCTATGTTGAGGAAGTAGATGATAACCTAATGGAAGTTGCATCAGGAGTTTCTGGATGCGGCGGAGCTTTTGTGTACATGTTCCTTGAAGCGATGGCAGATGCTGCAGTGAAAAACGGCTTGTCACGAAAATTAGCATACAAATTAGCGGCGGAGATGATAGAGGGAGCCGGCTCGCTAGCAATCGCAAGCGAAAAACATCCTGGAGAACTTAAGGATGAAATTTGCAGCCCAGGAGGAACCACAATCTGCGGAGTATCAGCTTTAGAGGCCTGTGGGTTCAGAAATGCCGTGATTGAGGCAGTGGACGCGACCTTGCGAAAATGGTGAATTTCATGTATAATAAAGTGCTGAGATTCAAGCATTGGTATGAGCTGAGATTCTCAAAAATCCTGCCGTGGTGGGCGTTCTTGCCGCTAGTGGGATGTTTTGTGCTGAATGCCTTTGTATACTGGATAACTCAAATTTTGATGGCGGGTGCATATCACTATGATTTTACATTGCCTATAGACCGAAAGGTCCCCGTGATTCCTGGATGGATTTCAATTTACATCTTGAGCTATGCGTTTTGGGCAATCAATTACATAGTTATAGCGCGACAAAACAGACGCACTTGTTACAGATTAGTGTTTGCTGACTATTTTTCGAAAATAGTATGCGGAGTGTTTTTTATCATCATACCTACTACGAATGTGAGGCCGGATGTTATCGGCAGCGGCGTTTGGGAGTTTCTACTCAAATTCATCTATATAATGGATAGTCCGACGAACCTATTCCCGTCCATTCACTGCCTTGTGAGCTGGCTGTGCGCAATTGGCCTGAGGGGGACGAGAGTCTCGACTTGGTATAAGGTGTTTTCTTATGCATTTGCAATTGCTGTTTGTATTTCCACACAGCTGACCAAGCAGCATTATATTGTGGATGTGTTTGGCGGGATTGCACTTGCTGAAATATCGCTTTTAATCGGCGAGTATTTTGTTAGAAGGAAGAATTTTACATAGAATAATGGGATCTAAATCATACTTGAAAAAATTTAAAAAAGTTTTCTTAAATGCAGTTTTTCTTGCATTCTGCATTGGGGTTACATTATTTTATGTTTTTCATAATGAGGATGTTGATGTTATCAAAAGTTACATCAAGGATGCATATTGGTTTTTATGGGTGATAGGCTCGGTCTGTGTACTCATGTTCATTCTGGGCGAGGCGGTAATATTTAAATATCTTCTGCGTGCCTTGGGGTACAAAACAACTTTGTGGAATTGCAGCCTTTACTCTTTTGTGGGATTCTTCTTCTGTTGCGTGACACCGTCGGCTTCTGGCGGACAACCAATGCAGGCGTGGTTCATGAACAGGGATGGGGTGCCCGTGCAGTTATCGACTTTAGCGCTACTGATCGTTACAATTAACTACAAAACAGTTTTGCTGATTTACGGATTTGCCCTTGTTATATTTAAACCAGCTGGCATTTACGGCTTGCTTACTTCTGCAATGCCTTGGATCTACCTAGGACTAGCGATGAATGTGGTAATTGTGTGGTTTATGATAACTTTGGCAATAAAGCCTAAACTAGCTGAAACAATCGTAATGTGGATTTTCGGAAGTTTATCGAAGATATTTAAGAAAAGGAAGTTTTATATAATTGAAAATAAGGCTGAAAAAGCCATGAGTGACTATGTGGTGCGATCAAAGAATTTGATGAAACATAAGGCCCTTATGGCAAGAGTGCTTGGCATCACGTTTATACAGAGAACGATACTGTTTTTTACTACGTATCTTGTTATAGTAAGCTTTGGATATACTGACATCGGTCCGGCTACTGCGACGTGGCTACAGGGATTGATTTCACTAGCTGTCGACATGTTACCTCTACCAGGAGGAATGGGCGCAAGTGAACATATCTTTAATCTGATTTTCAGGCCTGTTTTGGGTAGCAACCTTACAACTCCAGCACTCATTGTAAGCAGGGGACTTGCATACTATACCCAATTGATTATCTCAGCGATAATGACAGCCGTGGCATACATTGTGATTTTTGGAAGGAGACGTAAACAATAACATGATTGGTGTATATAATTATACAGTTGTACTTACATATTTAAGCCTAGTGTCTGCGGCGGCGGGCACGATGTTTGCAGTGAATGGGCATTATAGAATTGCACTTGTGTGTCTTGCCCTGTCTGGACTCTTCGACATGTTCGATGGTAAGGTTGCAAGACGCAAAAAAGACAGGACTTTCGAAGAAAAGATGTTCGGTGTCCAGATTGATTCTCTTTGTGACTGTGTGGCTTTCGGGTTTTATCCTGCAATTTATTGCTACCTCATAGGTGTGCACGGCAAGGCCGGAGTTCTTGCAATAATTTTCTATGTAATTGCAGCGGTTATCAGACTAGCTTATTTCAATGTGATTGAGATCACAAGACAGACCGGCGAAGATGGTGGCACAAAATACTATCACGGTCTGCCAGTAACTTCGATTTCTGTTATTCTGCCAGTTGTCTTCCTCTTGAACTTTATCACTTCGGACAAAGTATTTTATTGGATACTTGTTGCAACACTTGTAGGCACGGGGACTGCATTCATATGGGATTTTAAATTTAGAAAACCAAACAACAAAGAGCTTTTTGCGTTGGTTATATTGGTGGCTGTCGTAATGGTTGCAAGCTTGCTTTATAAGAAATATATTCCAGCTTCTCCAACTATTGAATTCGGGGAGCTATAGTTTGAGGATGAGATATGAAGTACAAGGATAGGCAGGGAAATATTTTAGAAGATGATAAGATGCAGGAATCTATTGTTAGATTTTTGTATGGCACATATCCTGGAGAGGGACTGTTAAAAATCCTAACTCATAAGGGGATATCAAAACTTGCCGGTGCAATTCTTTCAACGAAGGTATCTTCAGCGCTAATCCCTTATTTTGTGCGACACAATAATATCAAGGTTCGGGACTACGAGATGAGCGGGCATAGGTCGTTTAATGACTTCTTTGCAAGAAGGCTTTCGCCCGGTGCAAGGAATGTTGAGCTTAATCCGGACGTCTTGATTTCACCCGCAGATTCAAAGGTAATGGTTTATGATTGCGACGATGATGCCGAGTTTACAATAAAAGGAATAAGGTATAACCTTGCAGAACTAACGCAGAGCAAAAAACTTGCAGAAGTCTTTGCGGGAGGGCAATTGCTGGTGTTCAGATTATCGGTTGATGATTATCACAGATACTGCTATGTGGACAGCGGAGATAAATCTCAGAATTATAGAATTCCGGGGATTCTTCATACGGTTAATCCAGCGGCTTGTGAAGAGACCGCGGTTTATAGAGAAAATGAGCGTGTAATTTCCATGCTTAAGAGTGAAAATTTCGGACTTGTTATGATGATGGAAGTGGGCGCCATGATGGTAGGCAAAATTATAAACTACGAGGGGCCTACATATGTCCGCAAGGGCAAGGAAAAGGGACGGTTCGAATTTGGAGGGTCGACTATTGTTTTGGCATTCCGAAGGGGGACAGTGGAAATTGACCGGGATATTTTGCTTAACAGCCAGCAAGGCCTTGAAACGAAGGTTTCTTACGGCGAGAAGATAGGGGTAAAAGGGCAAATATAGTTATCCCAAATAGTTAGGATATTTTATTCATTATGGATATTAAAAGAAAACTTGAAAATATTATTTTTAATAAATGGGACAGTTCACGAATTTTTAGAGCTATTTTAATTGTGATGGATATTTTCGCAATTTACTATAGTTCTATTTTTGCTATGATGGCAAGATTTAATTCGTCCGTCTCAGGGATACCTGGTGAGTATTATGATGCAATAACTGGGATGTCTATGTATAATATAGCTTTTACTATCATAGTAATTTATTTATGCAGGCTGTATAATAGTATATGGAGATTCGCAAGCATCAAGGAAATAATGTATATTTTCGCAGCTACAATGATTTCAACCGTAGCTAATTTCTTAGTATATTTCGGCTTTTCGATTCCGATTTTCAGGTCATATTTTCCTCTATATTTCCTCATACTGTTTTCTTTGATTTTTATAGAGAGGTTCTCATATAGATTTGTTAGGGCTGTATATAGAATGCATTTCTTCAGTGGTCTGAAGAAGAATATACTGATTGTAGGCGCAGGCGATGCTGGCAATTTAGCTATTAGAGAGCTTGAAATGAGCAACAAACTTGAATCAAGGGTTGTTGGCGTAATTGACGATGACAAGAAGAAACACGGGACATATATACAGGGAGTTAAAGTCTTAGGCGATAGGAACAAAATACCTGAATATGTCAAAAAATATAATGTTGATGAAATAATAATTGCCTTGCCAAGTGTTTCTAAAAAGGATATCAAAGACATCGTAAATATCTGTCAGGAGACGGATAGCAAAATTAAGATTCTGCCTGGTATATACCAACTTGTAACAGGCGAAGTAGAAGTCTCAAAACTTAGGAATATACAGATAGAGGATCTTCTTGGCAGGGATCAAGTAGAGGCTAATTCGAAAGAAATAGGCACCTATGTTGCTGAAAAGACCGTGCTTGTAACAGGAGCAGGAGGCTCTATAGGAAGCGAACTTTCACGACAAATTTCTGCAAACTATCCTAGAAGACTGATTTTGCTTGATATATATGAGAACACTCTATATGACATAGAGAGAGAACTGCTAAAAAACTATCCTGGACTGGATTTGATAACACTAGTGGGGTCAGTAAGAAACAGATCAAGACTTGTTCATATCTTTAAGGAGTATAAGCCAGATTTGATATTCCACGCAGCAGCTCATAAGCACGTGCCTTTGATGGAAGATAGTCCAAACGAAGCGATTAAAAACAACGTATTCGGTACGATGGAATTATGTAAGGCAGCTGATGAATTTGGAGCTGAAAAACTTGTACTAATATCAACCGATAAAGCCGTTAATCCTACGAGTGTTATGGGTGCTTCAAAACGAATTTGTGAAATGCTTGTGCAATACTATAACGAAAGAAGCAATACGAATTTTGTTGCGGTAAGATTCGGAAATGTTCTTGGAAGCAACGGAAGTGTAATACCTTACTTCAAGAAGCAGATAGCAGAAGGTGGCCCAGTAACGGTAACTCACCCAGATATTATAAGATATTTTATGACTATACCTGAGGCTGTTTCGCTTGTTCTAAAAGCTGGTGCAAGTGCAGAGGGCGGAGAAATCTTTGTGCTAGATATGGGCGAGCCGGTTAAGATTTTGGATCTTGCTAAGAATATGATAACCCTTAGTGGACATGAAGTCGGGTCAGACATAGAAATAGTATTTACGGGCTTGAGACCCGGAGAGAAACTTTATGAGGAACTTCTCATGGATGAGGAGGGCCTTGAAAAGACAGATAACGAATTGATTTACATCGGAAAACCGATTAAGTTTGACACAGAGACATTTGAGGCCGGTTTGAGGAAACTTTACCGAGTTTCATATGGAGAAAAAGGCGAAATTAGAAAAATTATAAAAGAAGTTGTACCAACATTTAAGGGGAAAGTTTAAAGAATAAATTTAGAGGAAGTATTAATTATGAATATACCATTTTCACCGCCGGACATATCTGAAACCGAAATTCAGGAGGTTGTATCGGCTTTAAAGTCAGGTTGGATAACAACCGGACCAAAAACAAAAGAATTTGAAAGACAAATCAAAAGCTATATTGGTGTTGATGGATGTGCCTGTTTGAATTCAGCAACTGCAGCTATGGAGTTAACGCTTAGACTACTAGGTGTGGGCCCTGGTGATGAGGTAATAACATCTGCATATACCTATACGGCTACAGCATCAGTTATTGATCATGTTGGAGCAAAAATTGTATTTTTGGATACCGCAAAAGATAGCTTTGAAATGGATTATGATAGACTCGGAGAAGCAATTACTTCTAAAACTAAGGTTATCATGCCGGTTGATCTTGCTGGTAAAATTTGCGATTATGATAGGATCTACGATATAATAAATGAGAAGAAGTCAATATTTCAACCAAGTAATAAGCTTCAAAAATCCATTGGCAGAATAACTATTCTTGCTGACTCAGCACACGGGTTTGGCGCAGAAAAAAGAGGGCTAAGAAGTGGAAATTTTGCAGATTTTACCTCTTTTAGTTTTCATGCAGTTAAAAATCTTACTACGGCAGAGGGTGGAGCAGTTGTATGGAAGTCAATTGAAGGGATAGAGGATGAATGGATATACAACCAATACATGCTGGCATCTCTTCACGGACAAAGCAAGGATGCACTTGCAAAAACGAAGCTAGGTGCGTGGGAGTATGATATTTTGTACCCTGCATATAAGTGCAATATGACAGATATCAATGCTGCAATAGGTCTTAAGCAACTTGAACGATATGATGGATTGTTGGCAAGAAGAAAAGAAATAATTGAGAAGTACGACAAGGCATTTCTCGATTCAGGACTTATGCCACTTAAACATTTTGATAGTGATTCAAAGTCAAGTGGGCATTTGTATCTTCTTAGAATACCTGGATTTGATGTAGAAATGAGGAATGAGCTGATAAAGAAATTAGCTGAAAAGACAATTGCGACAAATGTTCACTACAAGCCACTGCCAATGATGAGTGCATATAAGAATTTTGGCTTTGATATAAAGGATTATCCAAATGCATACGAAATGTATGAAAACGAAATTACTTTGCCATTGCATACAAAACTTACGGATGAGCAGGTTGATTATATAATTGATAATACACTCCAAATTTTGAAGGATTTAGAAAAGTGATATTGAAAAAGTGGGAAGACTTGCCTGAGTTTATGAAGGTTGAAGAGGTAGAGCCTTACTATAGAATTCTTGAGAGAAAGAAATGTAGTCTTGCTGCTAAGAGAATATTTGATATTATTATGGCTGCATTTTTGTTGATACTTTTTTCTCCATTGATGATTTTTATTGCATTGTTGATTAAATTCGATTCACCAGGACCAGCCATATACAAGCAGGAGAGGGTAACCCAATATGGGAGAAAATTCAAAGTCTATAAGTTCAGGACTATGATTAATGACGCAGATAAAATCGGTTCTCATGTAACGACAAATAATGATAGCAGAATAACCAAGGTTGGTGAGAAGATTAGAGGAGCAAGGATTGACGAATTCCCACAGCTTATAAACGTACTAAGAGGAGACATGTCTTTTGTGGGCACTAGGCCTGAGGCTGTGAAATATGTTGAAAGTTATACAAAAAATATGAGGGCGACACTTTTGCTCCCTGCAGGAATTACCTCAAAAGCGAGCATAGAATATAAGGATGAGGCGAAATTGCTTGAAAAAGCCGATGATATTGACCTTTTTTATATTGAAAAAATTCTCCCAGAGAAAATGCGATACAACCTTGATAGCATTGAAAAGTTTTCAATTATAGAAGAAGTTAAAGTTTTATTCAAAACAGTTGCAGCGGTCCTTTAGGCCTTCTATTTTGGCGAAAGTTTTGGATTGTAAGAGTTTGATTTCAAGAAAGGAGAATACAACAGTTTTGCTGTTGTATGGGTGATGAACGATGAATGCAGCCGTAATTATAGCAGGTGGATCCGGTAATAGAATGGGTCAAGATATACCAAAGCAGTTTTTACATGTATATGACAAACCGATTATAATATATACTCTTGAAGGTTTTCAGGAACATGAAGATATTGATATTATCAATATTGTTTGCATTGAGGGATGGGAAGCCGTGCTTGAAGCTTACTGCAAGCAATTCAAGATAACAAAGTTGAACAAAATAGTTAAGGGCGGCAACTCAGGTCAGGAGTCTATAAGGAATGGCGTTTACTCACTAGCAGATACATGCAAGACGGGTGATGTTGTAATTATCCACGATGGAATTAGACCCCTAGTAGATGAAACTGTTTTAACTGATGTAATCGAGAAATGCAAGAAGTATGGAAATGGTGTCACTTCGCTTCCATATAACGAACAGATATTTAAGATAGACGATGAAATTTCTACAGTTGAATATATACCAAGGGAGACATTAAGAAGGGTATCAACACCGCAAGCCTATGAATTCGACAAAATAACATCCGCGTACAAAGAAGCCTTTGAGAAAGAAATTGGGATATACGGATCCTCTTATGCCAATACCATGATGGTTGAACTTGGTGAAAGGCTATACTTTGCAAAGGGTTCTGACAAAAATATTAAGCTTACAACAAAAGATGATTTAGAAATTTTTAAGGCTTACCTAAATACTGAGAAAGATGATTGGCTAAAATAATGACAAAGAATTTAACAGACAACAAAATGTATATGGAAGACGTAAAAAATGTCGCAAGTCTCAATTTGAGTTGGAATAAGTTTCAAGATAAAACTGTGCTTTTGTCAGGTGGGAGAGGACTTTTAGGGAGTTTTCTTGTAGATGTTTTGATGTATAAAAACGTGTTTTCCAATCTGAATTGTAAACTTGTTTTGCTCGGAAGAAATAAAGAACAACTCGAAAAAAGGTTTGATAATTATTTGAATTCCGATCTTATCAGATTTATAGAGATGGACATCAATGAAGCAGATGAAATTAAATCTGATGAACATCTAGATTACGTCTTGCATCTGGCAAGCAATACGCATCCAGTTTCATACGCTACGGATCCTATTGGCACTATAATGACAAATGTCCTTGGATTGGATAAAATGCTTAATCTCGCTTCAAAAAACAAAGGATCAAGATTTATTTTTGCATCTTCAAATGAGATATATGGCGAAAATAGGCGTGATGTCGAATTGTTTGATGAAAAATACTGTGGATATATTGATTCTAATACTCTAAGAGCAGGCTATCCCGAGAGCAAAAGATGTGGAGAAGCATTATGTCAGGCCTATATTTCTCAAAAGAATGTAGATGCCGTTATTTGCAGATTTACTAGATCCTATGGCCCAACAATGTTATTATCAGATACCAAGGCTATTTCGCAATTTTTAAAGAAGGGAATTGATGGCGAGGATATAGTACTGAAAAGCAAAGGCAACCAATACTATTCATATACTTATATGGCAGATGCAATTCTTGGGCTGCTATATATTTTGTTGGACGGAAAGACAGGCGAAGCTTACAATGTTTCCGATATAGATTCTGATATTAGATTGAATGATTTGGCGGAGATTATTGCATGTGAATGTGCTAGGAAAGTAGTTATTGAGTTACCTGATGAAATTGAAGAAAAGGGATATAGCAAGGCCACTATTGCTAGACTAGATGGCAGTAAATTGAGACAGTTGGGCTGGAAACCGTTCTACAACATTAAATCAGGCATCAAAAGAACGCTGGATATAATGAGAGCAGAGAATTAAAAATCTGGTATGAAAATAACATCGAATAAAAACATTATTTTTATAAATACAGTTGCTTCGCTCATACTTAATGTTGTTACAATTATAGGTGGTTTTATTATGCCACGATTAATTATAGGATCATTAGGTTCTGAAGTTAATGGATTGTATCTGTCATTAGAACAGTATCTCAATTATTTTAGCCTTGCAGAAGGCGGGCTTGGAGGCATTGTCGTAGCTTCACTGTATAAACCGCTGTTTGATGGGGACATTCAAAAGGTAAGCAAAATAATAGTAACTGTAACAAAGTTTTTTAGGAAAATAGCAATGCTATTTATCATATACATGTTATTGGTTGCTATTGCATATCCATTGTTAGTAAAAAACTCCTTTAGCTATTATTACGTATTTACTCTTACAATTATATTGGGAGTTAACTTTTTTATACGATACTATTCAATGCTGATATGGAGGATGCTATTAAATGCCGATAAAAAGGTATATGTTACTGCATTTGTTCAGACATTTTGTTTAATCTTAGAGATTATAGGCTTTGTAGTTTGTATCAAAATATATCCAGAGATTCATATAATAAAGTTAATTACTGTTTTTGCTTATATCATTCAACTCATGATATTACAAAAATATGTAACTAAGAATTATATAATAGACTATACAGAGTCGGCAGATAACAACCTTATAAGTCAAAGATGGGACGGCATGGGAATAATGACTGCGGCGTTTATTCACAGAAACACTGATATAGTTGTTCTGACGATTGCATCTAGTTTAAGTGTAGTTTCAGTATATTCTGTATATAGCATGATTGTAAATGCTATAAGGAGCATCATAGCATCCATAGTATCTGGCGTAACACCATCTATTGGAGAACAAATTGCTGCTGGTAACGTTGACACATTGAAAAAAGCGTATGATTCGTACGAATTTATTATGACATATATCGTATTTCTTATATATTCTACTTGCTCGATGTTAATTGTTCCATTTGTAAGGATTTACACAAATGGGGTAACAGATGCGAATTATATTCAACCTGCTTTTGCTTTTATTATTACGCTTTCGCAAATGATGTATTCATTAAGAGAACCAACGAGCACAGTAATTTACGCAGCAAATCATTATAAGGCAACTAGTCGTTATGCCTATGCAGAGGCAATAATCAATATTGTCTTATCACTTGTACTGGTATATAAGATGGGACTTATCGGTGTTGCAATAGGTACTGTAGTATCAATTGGAATCAGATATTTTTGCCATATATATTATTTGGAGAAGCATATAATATATAAAAAAATACATGAGACGATTAAACTTGTAGGTCTATTTTCAATAGGCTTTGCAATACATTATGTGTCTGGCTACTTATACATTAGCAAAATATCTGTGAATTATTTTTCTTGGGTTTTGTATGCTGTAATTACTACCGTTATTGGCCTTATTATATATACGGTGATTTCTTATGTTTTTTATAGGCAAGAGCTGACTTATTTTTATAAGATAATCAAATCTAGGAGTAGGTGATGAGCAACGAAATATTATATAAACTTTCCGTAATTATTCCGGTGTATAACATCGAAGAATACATTGAAAGATGTGTAGAATCTGTATTAGCTCAGGACTATCCTAATTTTGAAGTGATTCTAGTTGATGATGGATCGCAAGATAATTCTGGAAAACTGTGTGATTTACTATCTGAAAAATACAGTTTAGTAAGAGTTATTCACAAACCTAATGGAGGGCAATCTGAAGCAAGGAATATTGGAATTGAGGATGCTAAAGGCGACTATATTATCTTTATAGATGGAGATGATTTTATAGATCAATACATGTTTTCTGATCTTATGAAGTATTGTAATACTGATAAATATGATCTTGTAGGCTGTCATCACAAGGACGATTATGATGGCAAGATAATAAATTCGAACAGACAAGTTATAGATTTTGATTCAAATGGCATTGAGGCTCTAAAACTTCTGCTTGAAGGGAAGTTGATTCCAGGTACTGCATGTGCCAAGATAATTAAAAAAAGTTTATTAAGTAATATTAGATTCCCAGTTGGAAAGACATATGAAGATGTATATTTTACAACAGAAATCTTATTAAACGTTAAAATTGCCCACTTCACAACCAAGGCATACTATCATTACTGGCATAGATCTAATAGTACAACTACTGAAAAATACTCAGAAAAAAGTTGGGATATAATTGATGCTTATAAATTTTCATATGATAGGATTATGGAAATAGCACCACAGTTAAAGAAACAAATACTTTTTAGACTTTACTGGGCGCATTTCGTCGTACTAGATAGAATGCTTATGAGTGAATATGAGTCAGATCTAGAAAAAAGAAACTGTTTGGTAAAATATCTAAAACGCAATTTTGGGAATATAATAAAATGCAATTATTTCTCAAGGGGACGTAAAATATTAGCAATGGCATTGATGATAAATCTTACTTTCTACAAATTACTTCTAAGCAGAGGGCTTAAGAAAAGGGCAGTAAATAAATGAAGAAAATAGCATTCGTTGTATATAACATTTCCGATTGGGGCGGACTAAACCAGGTAGTAGTTAATGTTGCTAATGAATTAGCAAAAAAATATGAAATACACATAATATCATTATTTTTAAATGATGAGATAAGATACTCATTTGCTGCTGGGGTTAAGGTTGTATCTTTGTCAAATGAATCCAAAAGGCTTTCGGTAATGAGGAAAGAACTTAAAAAACCTCTAAAGGAATATGTTAATGATAATAATATAGACGCTGTTTTCCTCGAAGGGGATTATCCTGGCTTTATAGGATCAACGCTTAGATTTACTTCTAAGGCGAAATTAGTTTTTCATGAACATGGCTCACTGATGAGTCAGTGGGAGAGGAAAGACATAGTTTTTATCAGATTTTTAAGTTCTTTTTTGACAAATAAAACTATTACTTTAACTGAAAGAAATAGAAGGGACTACATTAAAAAGTTCAAATATTCAAAAAACAAAATTGTGACTATACCTAATTGGATTGACTTAAAAAATAAATATAAAGATTATGATATGGATTCAAGAAAAATACTTGCTGTAGGGAGACTTAATTATGAAAAAGGTTTTGATACTCTCATCAAAATCTGGTCAAATCTAGCTGAACAGTTTCCAGAATGGAGTATTGACCTTTATGGGGATGGCCCTGAAAAAGGAAAATTAAAGCAACTTGTAATCAAAGAAAATATAGATAGTTCTTTTCATTTTATGGGATGGCAGAATAATTTAGAGAAAATATTTCAAGACTATGCCTTTTTTGTAATGCCATCGTTGAGAGAGGGATTTCCGCTCATACTCCTAGAAGTGCAGGAAGCAAAACTCCCTATTATAAGTTTTGATATATTGACTGGGCCAAGAGAGATAGTTACTGATAGCGTTAATGGATACCTAGTAAAACCGAATGATCTAGAAGGATTTCAAAATAAAATGAAAATATTAATGACTTCGGGCCAAAAACGACTTGAACTATCAAATAACTCTGATATTACGATTAATAATTTTTCTAAAGAATTGATAACATCAAAATGGATAGAACTTATAGAATCTTTTTAAATATTAAATCAGAGAGGATTTTACATGCAACTTAACAGAGATAATCTTCAATATTATGTAATATTATTATCAGTTTGCGGTCTAGTTCTTTGTGTATGTGTTGCATTTGAAATTAATTTAATTTTTTCAATAACACTTACTGTATGGACTGGCTTAATTATATATACTATTCTTGATATAAAAAATAATATAGCTGTTTTTTTGTTTTTAATAGCATTTTACATATTATTATTGGGCAGAGAGGTAGCTCATTTTTTCTTTGATTTTCCTAGACATTATGTCTATTCAACTACTATAGATGAAAAATCATATTATTTGCTGATCATATCATTAATAGGTCTCTTTGTTGGATTTATAATTGCCGAAAATTGCAAAGCTATATACAACAGAAGTTTAATTCAGAATAATAAATCATTCTCAAAATATTCCAGGAATATTTTTCTGCTTTGTATAGGGATTGCAATAATTAGAACCTTAGAACGCATAAAATTTGTCATGACTGTAGGATATGTGAATTCATATACGACTGAGTATACGGAGCGTTTTGAATTTCTGATGTATTTTTCAGCATTCTCTAATCTCGCTTTGTGTATGTATTTGGCTTCAAAGCCTGAAAAAAAAGAAACTATCAAAATTTTTGCATTATATGAGATATACCTAGTTTTAACGATGTTCACAGGCATTAGAGCAACGATTGTTATTGGTAATTTCATAATGATTATATATTTTGTACTAAGAGATAGACATGAGGGCGGATGGATAAGCAAAAGGATGATTCGCATGGGTATAATAGCCTTACCAGTTGCCTTTGCATTACTATACTTATTTGAGTTTATCAGAACTGGGAGAGCATTTGAGTCAAGAGGCTTGCTATATTCCGCTATAGATTTTTTTGATCAGCAGGGTGGAAGTATTAACAATATCAAGAGAGTTGTTTACTATAAAGATAGTATAACAGATTTAAATTTAGTTTCATTAAACAGCCTGCATAACGCGTTATTTGAAAATGCAATTGCAAGACAATTTGTCGAAATTAAGGTTTATACTAATAACTCAATAGAAACGGCGACATTGTCTAATTCGCTTCCCCATCGATTATCATATCTAGTCTATGGAGGTGGATATTTGAGCGGTCATGGCACAGGAAGTTCATACATTGCAGAACTATTTCATGATTTTGGCTTTGTAGGCGTGCTGATAGGTAACATAATATACGGATTCCTTTTGAAAAAAGCAAGTCAAATAAACTTCAAAAACATATTCGCAGACACTATATTATTGGTGGTTTGCTTCTCAATATTATATTCTCCAAGAAATAATTTTGACGGCTTTATCACAGAATTTTTCACTCTGCACAAAATAGTTTTTTCTGCTCTTGCAATATTTGTATATTTGTTGATCTATGAAAGAAATTATAAAATAAAATTAAGATGAATAAGGAGAAGACATGAATAAAAGTATTAATGTAAGCGCATTTATTAAAGTCATGATTAAAAAAATCTGGATTATTGTATTGTGCGCAATTGTATTAGGTGGTGCAGGCTATTTACAAAGTATATTTGGAGCCAAAACCATAGGTGCAAGCGCAACATCGAGCATATATGTTAGCCATTCGAAAGAATCTGACAATAAACAAAACTTAGACTTGAATATCCAAGATTGTTTAGAGATTATCAAAAGCAGAAACGTATTAGAATCTACGATTCAGAAGCTAGATCTAGATATGAGCGTTTCTGATTTAAGCAGTAAATATAATGTCGAAAACGTGACTAACTCTAGGATAATAAAAATATCCATTAGTGACAATAGTCGTGAAAAAGCAGTAGAGATTGTGTCAACAATTCAAGATATTGCTGTTAAAAAAATTAATGAAATAGATCAAAATACAGAAGCTATTGTAATTGAAGATGCAAGATTATCCGAGAGCCAAACAGCAGAACGAAGTAATCATACGAAAAAGGGGATTGCTATAGGCTTCTTGGCAGGTATAGTAATTGTTATGTTTGCATTCAGGAAACAATATATAACTTCAGAAGCATAAGGGAAATTCTAAAATGAGCAAGAAAATTCTATTAACTGGTGGATTAGGGTATATAGGTTCACATACAGCTGTTTCGCTTATTGAGTCAGGCTACGATGTTGTTATCTTAGATAATCTTAGCAATTCCAGAAAAGATGTGCTTGAAAAACTTAAAAAAATAACAAAGGTCATGCCAAAATTTTATTTTGGAGATGCACGAGACGAGGGCCTTTTGATTGAGATTTTGAAGCAGAATGTTGAAGCAGTAATACACTTTGCGGGATATAAGTCAGTATATGATTCAATAAAATCACCAATAGAATATTATGATAACAATTTAAACTGCCTTATTCGATTGATTGATGCAATGAATAAGACAGGATGTAGAAATCTTGTTTTTAGCTCATCGGCAACAGTATATGGGATAGAGAATATATCTCCGTTGATAGAAAATATGAATATGGGGACCTGCACCAATCCTTACGGCAGAAGTAAGCAAATGACTGAAGAAATCCTTAAGGATATAACAGTCTCAAATCCGGAATTTTCAGCAATTGCATTGAGATATTTTAACCCTGTAGGTGCCCATCCATCAGGCCTAATAGGAGAAATTCCAAGAGGGGTTCCAAATAATTTAATGCCATATATATCTGGAGTTGCATCAGGTAAATATGAGGTTTTAAATATTTATGGAAATGATTATGATACTAGAGATGGCACGTGTATTAGAGATTTTATTCATGTATGCGATTTAGCCGATGGTCATGTTAAAGCCATTGAATATGCTTTAAAAAATAATGGCTTCGATGCAATTAATTTAGGATCAGGCAATGGATATTCTGTTTTAGAGATAGTTAAGGCATTTGAAAGCACAAATAATATCAAGATAAATAAAAAATTTAGTGAAAGACGAGCTGGAGATATTGCAATAAGCTACGCAGATATAAAAAAAGCAAATCAAATACTAAATTGGGGACCTAGATATGGGATTGAAGATATATGTAGGGATACATGGAATTTTGAAAAAATGATGTTTCAAGATGAGAGAGTATGAACAGATTACAAGAAAATTTATTAGAAATTATAATAGAAGTTGATAGAATATGCCGCAAACATAATATAAATTATTTTTTGGATGGAGGCACAGCTTTAGGTGCCATAAGGCATAAAGGTTTTATACCATGGGATGACGATGCAGATATTGGCATGCCTAGAGAAGATTATGAAAAATTTATAACTGTTGCGAGGGAAGAACTAAACTCTAAATATTTTTTGCAGATCCCTGAATCAGAGCCGAATTACTTTCTTACATATGCAAAAGTTAGAAAAAATAACACAAAATACGTGGAATCTGCAACAAAAAAAATAAAAATGCATCAGGGTATTTTTGTTGATATCTTTCCGTATGATTTTTTGCCAAGAGAGGGCGCAAAAGAACGATATAAGTTTATGAGTAAACTAAGATATGAAATATACGAATGGGGAGTTCCAAGCCTCGCATCAATGCCCCAAAAAACTATTTCGTACAAAATAAGATCCTTGGGAAGATATATTAGGTATTTGCTTTTACACATGAAACCTCGGGACAAATTATTTGAACGTTTTAATAAGGAATGTATTAAATATAATGAGTTTTGCGATGATACATTCCTGACAACCTCATTTTCTTTTGGAATGGGAAAATATTATTTATATCCTGTCCGCATCCTTGAAACTGAGGATATTGAATTTGAAGGAAACAAATTTAGAATATCTAAAAATATACATGAATATCTTGAAATTACATATGGCGATGATTATATGAAGTTGCCACCAGAGGAAGAGCGGTATCAGCATAATGCGGTAGAAGTAGAATTCATATAAAGATTTTCATAATAAGTTCAAAATGTGTTCAATAATAGATTTATTTGAAGGGAGCCCAAATATATTGTATGAAGAATAAAAATCAGGGCATAGAATTACTAAGAATTATATCGATGACGTATGTTATTATTTTGCATACATTGAGCCAGGGAGGTATTTTGTTTAATTCTAAAACGGGCTCATATAATTCCTATGCAGCGTATGCATTGGAAGTTTTCGCATTTTGTGCTGTAAATATTTTTGGTTTAATATCTGGTTATGTTAAATATAATGATAGTAAAATATATAGTTTTAAAATCTCTTCTTATTTAAAACTTTGGTTACAGGTTGTTTTCTACAATGTAGTAGTTGCTGCTATTTTGATTTTAACTAAGAGCGTTCCAAACGAGGGAATCTGGTCTATGTTCTTTCCTATAACAACCAATGCATATTGGTATTTTACTGCCTTCTCGGGCGTAATGGCCTTAGCTCCATTAGTAGATGCAGGAGTAAGGGCGATGAGTAATAGACAAGCGATGATTTTGATGTTCATACTTTTCATGTTTTTCTCAATATACGGGACCATTACTCCAATTTTTAATCTAGCCGAAGGTTATTCTGTGTTTTGGTTATTAATATGCTATATTATAGGAGGCATAGTTAAAAAGTGTAATGTAGGGAAATATATAAAATCTCGATATGTTATATATTTTGCTATATTTTCGTTTGTTTTTACATTATTATATATAAAATACGGATTTGATATTGAATTCAGCAGATTAAGTGTAAATAAGACTTCTTTTGTGAACTATACTTCGCCTACAATTTTTTCAATCGCTATAGCATATCTAGTTATATTCAGTAAGCTTAGGATAAAAGAGAAATATACAAAATATATAAACCTAATATCAGGCAATGTATTTGCTGCATATTTAATAAATACAAATTATTACTCATATCATCACGTTATGCTTGATGCATTTAAGTTTACTTTAAAATTGAGTGCACCATTTATGATATTGATAGTTATAGCATTTTCGTTTGCATTTGTTATTCTTTCCGCATTCATTGATAAACTTAGGATAAAATTGTTTGAGCTTTGCAGGATCAACACTTTGCTATATAAGATTGATGATAAAATATCACAAATGGTATAATGGGCGTATTGAAATAAGAGGGTAATTGGATGGACAGTACAGTATCGGTTATCATTCCGACTTTGAATGAAGAAAAATATATAAGGCAGTGCATTGATTCGATGTTTAAACAAGATTATCCAAAGGATCTGATGGAATGGATTTTTGTTGATGGGGGATCAAGCGACCAAACAACTAAAATTATTTCTGAATATAAAAATCGATTCCCTCAATTGATTTTTTTGTTAGATAATCCGAAAAAAATTGCATCAAGTGCAATGAATATTGGAATCGACTTTGCAAGGAATGAATATATAATCAGATTGGATGCACACTCTGAGTATAGCAAAGATTATGTAAGCAAATGCATTTACTGGATCAAAGAAAGCGGAGCCGACAATGTGGGCGGAATGGCTAAAACAAAGGCGTTTACTAGGGTTGGCAGGTGTATAGCTAAGATGTTAACATGCCCTTTTGGGGTAGGAAATTCACAGTTTCGTATATCACAAAATAGCGGATATGTTGATACTGTCCCATTTGGGACATTTAAAAAAGATTTGTTTGAGAAAATTGGCCTATTCGAAGAGTCCTTAGTTAGGAATGAAGATAATGAGATAAATTATAGGATTAGGAAGAGTGGTGGCAAAATATTTTTGTCCAACGACATTTTCTTCACGTATTACTGCAGAGAAACAATTTCAGGCATAGCAAAGATGGCATTTGACAATGGTTACTGGACTGTGATTTCTGCGAAGAAAATCCCTGGTTCTATGGGAGCAAGACATTTTATACCATTAGCTTTCACCCTAGGAGTGCTAGGTATTCCCATAGCATACTTAATTAGCAGCATGCTTGGCAAAATTGGAATGGGAATATTATTACTTTATTTAATTATTGATCTATTCTATTCTCTTAAACTTACAAAAGAGTTCTATCAATTTTTTGTCTTATTTATTTTGTTCCCAGTATTTCACATTTCATATGGTGTAGGGTCACTTGTGGGAATATTTAAATCAGTTAAGTTCAATAATAAAAGGAATTTGAAATGACAAAATACGAAATCTCAGAAAAAAATACTATGAGAATGCAACAGATTGGACTAGAAATGGTAAAATGTTTCGATTTATTTTGTAAAAAAAATAATTTGAAATATTTCTTATGTGGAGGATGTTGCATAGGCGCAATAAGGCATAAGGGTTTTATACCATGGGATGATGATGTTGATATCTTCATGATGAGAGAGGATTTTGAAAAATTAAAATACCTATGGAAGGACACTGAAGATTATGAGATACAGTACAATCGATTAGATAAACCAGCCTATAGTACGATTTTAACTATTCATGATAAAAATACGACCTATATAAAAACAGGTTTTCACGATAGGGATGTATCTCAGGGTGTAGCCATGGACATTTTCCCATTGGATTATGCCCCCCAAGGAATAAAACGCAAAATCCAGATGTTTTGGGCTATTATTTTTTCAATATACTCTGTGAGCAGGGCACCACTAAATCATGGTAACTTGATTAAAACAATCGGGAATATTCTTCTTGGCGTCGTTCCGTCGATGAGAGCTAGATACAAAATAGCAAAATTTGCGGAAAAACAGATGTCAAAATATAAGGAAAAAAATTGTAATTACATTACAGAGTTATGTGCCGGGCCGCATTACATGAAAAACGATTATGATAAGGATATTTTCGACAATGCTGTTTATGTTGAATTTGAGGATACGCAATTACCAATACCAGAAGGTTATAATAGATATTTAACCAAAGCCTTTGGAGATTACATGATGTTACCACCGCTTGAAAAAAGGGAAAATCATCATGCATATGAATTCATAGACTTGGATTCACCGTATAAAGTGTACAAGGGGAATAAATATTGCAAATGATTATGTATACTCATGCCAACTCGGTTTGTAATATTATTTGGTGCAAGTATTATTTTATTTAATGATCAAAGATGTCTATATTGGAGAGCATTTATTATGATATTTAAAAATATGACTAAATTTATATTTAAGACTATACTTTTTTTAACAATAACAGTATTTATGTATATTATATTCAATTTTAAAACTACTACTTTGTATGCTATTGACTCAAAGCATTTTAATTACGGCCCAAATTATGTTGAAGTAAATAATCTGAATACAAAATCCCCGGTAAAGGTGCACATGATTGCAAATAAAACATCTGGTAACTCCTTCATTCTAGAATCCGACAATGAATTTGCCGTTGTGGATTCTGGTGAGGACGAGGATTATACCCCTGGTATTTTAGGGGTTACTGGTCCAGGTTATGGCGTTGAGGATAGAGTGATTTCATATATGAAAAGAATCGGAATTACAAAAGATAATTTCATATATTATATTGGTACTCATGCACATTCAGACCATATAGGTTCTGGTGATGAGGTCTTAAATGCGATACCTGCTAAAGAAGTGATTATAACAGAATATAGCGATAGTATGATTTCAAATTCAAGACGACACTGGGATAACCAGATAGTTTATAACAATCTTATAGATGCGGCTAAAAAATGTAACGCTAAAATTACGACCCAATTTCAATCTGACCCAATAACCTTAAGATTGGGCTCATCAACGTTAACTATATATAATACATTCAGCACTCATCATAACCGTACTTTTGATGATGCAATTCTATGTCACTTGTTGTGAAACTTAAGGCTAGTAACGGTAGAACTGCAGTTATCGGTGGAGATTTCGATGACTTTTTGCATGGGGAAAGTGATTATGCCCATAGAATTGGGAAAGTGGATGTAGCATCACTAAATCATCATGGTTACTGGGGGAGCAATACTCAAGAATGGATAAGTATATTGGATGCAAAGATTCTTTTGTGCCCAAATAAATTTTCATATTCTTCATTAAATAAGGATCCTTTTCAAAAGGATGAAGAAATATGCTCATTCAATTCAATCAAGAAACAGCTTTATAAGGGAACCAGAATATTTTCAGCAGGAGATGGGAGTGATGCAGGATTAGATGCTGTTGTAATAGCATTAGATAATGAATTGACAAATAATATACCAAATAATTTTAAGCATAACTTCGTAGGGGTATATTCAAATGGAAATTATTACGAGAAAATAATATCATTAGTTAGTGGTGGTATGATAGCAGGATCTGGTTCTTATCAAGGAGAAAGATGGAGATTTTCAAGTGGTAAATGGTACTATTTAAATTCAGATGGTTTAAAGCAAACAGGCTGGATAAAGTACGGGGGTGCTTGGTATTATCTCAGTGAAGATGGCGCTATGAAAATCGGATGGGTAAAAGAAGGTAATACTTGGTATTATCTTGGTGAAGATGGCGCTATGATGACTGGCTGGGTTAAGGATGGAGATACTTGGTATTTTATGAATTCAAATGGTGCTATGAGAACAGGTTGGATAAAGTCTGGGGGTGCTTGGTATTACCTTGGTGAAGATGGTTCTATGGCAACAGGATGGATAAAGTCTGGCTCGGCTTGGTATTATATGAGTATAAGTGGTGATATGAGAACTGGTTGGGTTAAAGATGGAGATGATTGGTACTTTATGAATTCAAATGGTTCGATGAGAACAGGTTGGGTCAAAAGCGGAGGAGAGTGGTATTACTTGAATTCTGATGGATCAATGAGAACCGATGACTTGAGTGAAGGAAACAAAATTTATAGATTCAATGAAAATGGATCAATGCTTGCAAGTTGAATTAGTTAAATATCTCTGAAAAATAAATGGCTAGTATAAAAATAAATTTTACCCTTGACAAAATACGCATGTAGGCATATCATTGTTCACGTAAAGCAAAAAAACTAATTTCGTGAAAGTTGTAAGGGGCGGTTTTTGTGAACACAAACGAAACTAAAGTACTAAAATTTATCATCGAAAAAAAGGAAACAAATCAGCGTGTAATATCAGAGGGAGCTGGCATTTCAATAGGAAGTGTAAATAAATCCATCAAAGCACTTGCTCAAGAAAATTATCTTGACGATGAATTGAATCCAACACAAAAGACTAAGGATTTAATAAAATCTTCTAAACCTAGGAATGCAATCATTCTAGCAGCAGGTATTGGGATGAGGATGGTTCCAATCAATACTCAGACGCCGAAGGGGCTGCTTGAAATCCATGGAGAACCACTTATAGAGAGGATAATTAAGCAACTTAGAGATGTTGGCGTATCGGAGATTGATATTGTTGTAGGTTTCATGAAGGAAGAATACGAATATCTGATAGACGAATATGGCGTAAATTTAATAATAAATGAAGATTATAGCAGATTTAATAACATCTACTCTCTATATCTGGCTAGAAATTTTATCTCAAACACATATATAGTCCCATGCGACCTTTGGTTTGCGGATAATCCGTTTAATGAGATTGAAATTAATTCATGGTATATGGTAGAAAACTTGGATAGCATTGAATCTCAGAGCGATTTACGCAATCCAATTCAAAGTAGAAGTTATACCAAAAGAAATCTGAGAGTCAATAGAAAAAATGAAATAAAAAAAGATTTTAAAAATGGGAAACATGTGTGGCCAGCTGGTGTTGCATATGTTAATTTTGATGTTTCAAAATATTTTGTGGAAAAAATCAAATATTTTGTTGAGAAAAACCAACTATTAAACTGCTTTTGGGAAGAAGCAATGTATGATGGGGATAAATTTCTACTCCCAGCAAAGATTATAGATAGAAATGTCGTTGCGGAAATTAATACATACGAACAATTGAGAGATCTTGATAGAGATTCATATAATCTAAAAGATGATGCGATAGAAGTGATTAAGGAAACCTTTGGCGTAAGATCACAAGATATAAAGAATATTAGAATATTGAAAAAGGGGATGACAAATAGATCTTTTAAGTTTTCTGTAAATAATAAAGATTACATTATGAGAATCCCAGGCGAAGGCACTGAAAATCTGATAGATAGGGAATCAGAGGCAAATATATATCAAAAAATAAGGCCGCTCAAAATCTCAGATAACCTGCTTTATATTAATCCAGATAATGGTTATAAGATAACTGAATATATACATAATTCTCGAAACTGTGACAGCAAGTCTGATCGAGATCTGAATATGTGTTTGGACGTTATTCGGAAATTGCATAACTCCGATTATACGGTTGATAATTTTTTTTCGATTTTTGATAATATAAATTTTTATGAGGACTTATGGGGGCAGGAGAGTTCGATTTTCAAAAATTATGAGGAAACAAAAGAGAATGTATTCAGACTTAAGGATTTCATTGATGATAATACTGATGAGTTTTCTCTCTGCCACATCGATGCCAATCCTGATAATTTTATTATAGATGAATCTGATAATGTATATCTTATCGATTGGGAGTATGCAGCAATGCAAGACCCTCTCGTTGACATAGCGATGTTTTGTATATATGCAATGTATGACGAAGAAGAAATCGATCATTTTATAGATTTGTATTTTGTTAATGGATGCACACAAATTGAGAGAATCAAGATATATTGCTATATTGCAGCCTGTGGACTTCTCTGGAGCAACTGGTGCGAGTATAAACGCCACATAGGTGTTGAGTTTGGTGAATATTCATTGAGACAATATAGATATGCGAGGGACTATTATAAATTAGCAAAAAAAGAAATGGAAAAATATTATGTATAAGATTGAAAGAGCAATAATTATGGCTGCAGGTGTTGGTAGCAGGATGAGGCCAATTACTTTAGATACTCCCAAAGCCCTTGTTGAGGTTAATGGGAAAAGAATGATTGAAACTATAATAGACGCGCTCCACGAAAATGGCATAGACGATATTTATATTGTAACTGGCTATTTAAAAGAAAAGTTTCATATGTTAAATTCAAAATATCAAAATCTTAAATTTATTGAAAACCCTTACTACGATTCATGCAATAATATCTCTTCGCTATATGTGGCTCGTGAATATGTTGAGAATTCAATTATTTTGGACGCTGATCAGATTATAAAAAGCAAGGATGCACTGTCGCCATTCTTCGAAAAATCCGGATACAATGCTGAAAAAATATCAGAATTCACTAATGAATGGATATTGGATGTAGACGACAACAAAATAATCGGATGTAAGAGGGAGGGCGCTGATAAAGGCTGGAGATTATATAGTGCCTCAAGATGGAATGCGGAAGATGGGAAAAAACTAAAGAAATTTCTGGAAATAGAATTTGAAGATAAGCAGAACCATGATATTTACTGGGACGACATCCCAATATTTTTATATCCAGATGAATTTGACTTAAATATACATAGAATAAATAGTGGCGATATGATGGAAATTGACAGCATTGAAGAACTAGCAGAAATTGACAAAAAATATGCAAAATATACGGGAGAAATTCATGATTAGGAAAAAAATTGACTGGTTGACAACTATATTGCCACTTGTGACAATTGTGATACTGAGCACAATATTTCTTGCATCTCCAAAAACATCGAATGATGCTTTGTCTAAGGTTAGATTTTTCTTTGGCGATACATTTGGTGCGTATTACCTAGTAATAGGAATAATTTTTTTCACGGCATCTCTTGTATTAATATTTTCAAAGTATGGGGACATTGTTCTTGGAAGTCCAAACGAGAAACCTGCATATTCATTCTTCTCATGGGGGAGCATGATGTTTACCTGTGGCCTAGCCGCTGATATTTTGTTTTACTCATTCTCAGAATGGATTATGTATGGATCAAACGACTATATTAAATCATTGGGATCAATTCAGGAATGGTCTGGGGTCTTCCCAATTTTTCATTGGAGTTTCATACCTTGGTCATTCTATCTGGTGCTTGCAGTCTCATTCGGATTTATGCTTCACGTAAGGAAGAGGAATCGCAAAAAATTCTCGGAGGCTTGTAGACCACTACTAGGTAAATATTCTGATGGCATCCCTGGAAAAATAATTGATTTGCTCTCAGTATTTGCGCTTTTAGCAGGTACCGCAACAACTTTCAGCGTTGCAACTCCATTGATTGCAGAAATAGTTTCGAGTATATTCAATATCAGTCTTAGCAGAACAAGTATAACTATTATTATTCTAATAATAACATGTGCGATATATACATACGCTCTGATTCACGGCTTTAAGGGAATAAACATCCTAGCGAAGGCATGCATATATATGTTTTTTGGATTGATATTATATGTATTATTATTTGCTGGCAGCACAAAATACATTATTGACACAGGGCTTGAATCGCTAGGCAGAACAGTCCAAAATTTCATCTCATTATCAACACATACCGATCCTTTGCGACAAAACAATTTCCCTCAAGACTGGACTATATATTACTGGGCATACTGGATGGTTTGGTGTGTCGCAGCTCCATTTTTCATTGGTAATATATCAAAAGGAAGGACAATTAGAGAAGTTGTAATTGGGGGATATATATTCGGTGTAGGATCTACGATTGTCAGTTTCATAGTTCTAGGAAACTACTCACTTGGAATGCAGGTGAATGGCATAAAGGATTTTATCGGAATGTATGAAAGTGGGGATGATTTATACAAAATTATTATATCAATAATAGAAACCATGCCTAATTCAGATATTTTGTTCCTTGTAATCCTTTTTACAATGATAGCTTTCTATGCAACATCATTTGATTCGATTGCATATACGGCAGCTTGTTACAGTTATTATCAACTATCTGAGGAAGAACATCCGCACTTTACTATACAATTGCTATGGTGTATACTGTTAATAGTTTTACCTATTGCACTTGTTTTTTCGCAAAGCAGCTTGAACAATCTCCAATCAGTGAGTATTATCGCAGCTTTTCCAATAGGTTTAATTATGTTTTTAATTGTAATAAGTTTCTTTAAAGATGCTAAAGAATACATTGAAGCAAATAAAAATAGGAGTATGAGGAATGAGTCTTAAAAGAGTATTAACAATTCTGTTAGTTTGCGCTTTTCTTTCATCATTAGGTATCCATCAAAGTTTATTAGAGAATGTGCATGGATATAGCAATCAGAACGGATGGGTCTATCAATTTGGGACATGGTACTATTATATGAATGGGACAATGGCTTCCAATAATTGGTATAACATAGGTGGGAAATACTATTATTTCAATTATAATGGAGAAATGGCTTCAGATGAAATTGTTGATGGCTGGTATGTAACAAAATCTGGCCACTGGCTGGTAGGGAATTGGTATAGGAATGAATATGGCTGGTGGTATGGAAACGGCGGATCTTACGCTCGGAATGGATTAGTGCGAATCAATGGCACATATTATTATTTCGATAATTATGGATATATGAGAACCGGATGGCAATGGGATGGAAGTGACTGGTACTACATGAATTCATCGGGAGCAATGCTGAGGAACACATGGCTTTCACATGGAGGTAGATGGTATTTTGTAAACTCTGATGGGACTATGAGAACCGGGTGGTTAAATAGTGGAGGTAGATGGTATTATTTAAATTCATATGGAGCACTGGAAACTGGATGGATTAAGTCAGGGGGAAGATGGTATTACACGAATTCCTCAGGTGCGATGCAAACCGGCTGGCTAAATACTGGAGGAAGATGGTATTTCCTGAATTCCTCAGGTTCAATGGAAACCGGTTGGCTAAAGTCTGGAGGAAGATGGTACTGGATGAATTCCTCAGGTGCAATGCTTCAAAATACATGGAGTCAAATTGGTGGGACATGGTATTATTTTGAATCTGACGGATCTATGGCTAGTAATAAATGGATAGGAAACTATTTTGTTAATAGTTCAGGTGCATGGGTTCAATCTTCAAATTCACAATCCTATTCTTCAGGTAACGAAGGATGGTCAACAAGAAACGGCAGAAGGGTGTATGTTACTAAGTATGGGCTTGCGAAAGGGTTTAAAGATATAAACGGATATAGATATTATTTTGACAGCAATGGGTATCTGGCATCAAGTGTTGGAATAGACATATCTTCACATAATGATGTTTATGACTTCAATCAGGTTAAGAAATCTGGTGTAGACTATGTGATTGTTAGATCTTCCTGTACTGGTTATGGTGCTGAAGGACGAAAATTTTTAGATCGCAAATATGATGATTTTATGAGGCGTGCAAAGAATGCTGGTTTAAAGGTTGGTATATACCATTTCTCGCAGGCTATTACTGAAGATGAAGCAAGAGAAGAAGCAAGGATGGCTATAAACCAGGCTAGAAAATACAGTCTAGATCTTCCAATCTTTATGGATATGGAAGTTGTTTGGCGAGATGGGAATGGATATACGGGACGAACCGTTTCAACTGGAAGAGATCAGATGACAAAGGTTGCACATGCTTTCTTAAGCGAAGTTAGGAATGCAGGTTATACCGCGGGATTTTATTCTAATCCGAGTGAACTTTCTACACGTGTTCATGATGCACAGATCGTTTATAATTACCCTCTTTGGCTTGCACAATACTACTATAAGCCTACCTACAGAGGACAGTACAAATATTGGCAGTATAGTTCCAAGGGTTCAGTGCCTGGAATCAGGGGAAATGTCGATATGAATGTTATGTTTGATAATTTTCAGTAAAATATATTTATTTTGGACTTATCCGGTTCCCAAATAAAAATAAGAGGTTAATATGGAGTGTTTTTCTAAAAGGGTTAGATTAATTTTAATATGTCTTGTCATACTAATGCCTTTAATCTATTTTAATGAAGCAAATAATTCATATGGTACAAGCAATTCTCAGGAGCTTTCGCAAAATCAGGATGTTAAGGCAGGCTGGAATTATATGGATGACTCTTGGTATTACTTTAATAGCTCAGGAGCCAAGATTACAGGCTGGCTTAAAGCTAGCGGAACCTGGTATTATCTTGATCCTGAGACAGGTGTGATGGCAACTGGCTTTAGGCAAGTTGGAAATGCGTGGTACTATTTGAATTCCAGTGGAGCAATGCAAACAGGCTGGAATTATATAGATGGCTCTTGGTATTATTTTAATAATTCAGGAGCCAGAGTGACAGGATGGCTTAAAACTGGCGGAACTTGGTATTACCTTGATCCAGAGACAGGTGTGATGGCAACGGGCTTTAAGCAAGTTGGTAATACGTGGTACTATTTATATTCCAACGGAGCAATGCAAACAGGTTGGAGTTATATAGATGGTTCTTGGTATTACTTTAATGGCTCAGGAGCCAGGGCAACTGGTTGGATCAAAGTAGGCAGAACCTGGTATTACCTTGATCCTGAGACTGGCGTTATGGCAACGGGCTGGCAAAACGTTGACGGGAAATCATACTTTTTGCATTCAAACGGAGCGATGGAAAGTAATAAGATGATCCAGTCTGGCGATGGTGTGCAGTATGTAGGATACGATGGAGCGTTGAAAACAACTCCATTTCAATATATCAAGAATGTAACCCTCAATCCTGACAGCAATGGCTTAATAAGCTGGGCAGAGTATAATTCATACAGGCCACAAATTGAGGCTATGGAAAGTGCGAACTCTATTTTAAAGCAGGTTGGATATTCTCTGTGGGAGGCATATAAATGGTCTGGTTCCGCAATTACTTATAGAAATATGACTACGGATGCAAGCAATGGCATTTCATATTTTGCAAATGTTGGTTTTAATCAGAGAAGTGGAAACTGCTATACAATGGCGTCGACATTTTATTATATGGCATCTGCTTTGGGATATGATGTATATCAGGTTTCGGGATTTCACCAGGGCCGCTATAAGGTATGGGCTCACTCCTGGTGTGAGATTCGTATGAACGGAAATACATACATTTATGATCCGGATATTTTAAAGGAAACTGGCAGAACTATCTATGGAAGCACATATGGACAAAGGGGAACACTAAAGTATATATTATCTAAAAACCAATATATGAATTTATAAAGGGAATATTCGATGAAAAATATAAAGTTTGATTTAAAAATAATAGTTTCTATACTGATGATTTGCATATTGTCACTTGCATTAATATCTTGTGGTAGCAAAGATGATAAGGATGAATCAAAAGAGAAAAACAAAACTCAGGTTGAGGAAAAATCAAAACCCAAAGACTCTAAGGAGGGTGATAAGGAGAAGAAGCAAGACTCCGAGAAACCAGAAGAATCAACTGCTCCTGCTCAAAATCAAACGACACAGGGGTCACAAGGCAGCCAGCAACCGGCATCTCAACCTCAGCAACCATCTGAGCAGGCAGCACCAAATCAGGAACAAGCGCCAGCTCAGGGTGGAAATCAAGAGGGGTGTCTAAATGACGCAATGTTTAACTAAGAAAAATTTTGGACTCTCTTATTGTCGTTCACTAGCAACTATTGCAATAATTGTCCTACATACTGGATTTATTTTGAGTACAACCTTTAAATTCAGTACGGATGACAATATTATCTTAAGACTATTTGTGAACTGTTCCATGTGGGCAGTTCCAATTTTTTTGATGGTTACAGGAGTTCTTAATTTAAATCCCCAAAAGGATCTTCCGCTTAAAAAGTTAATAAAAAAATATATAGCAAGGATATTTATAGCCATTGCTATATTTATTGCTATTTATCAAGTCATCGACATATTCATAAATCATCAATCATTTGGATTTAATCAAATTTTATTATATTTTGAGAATTTGTATAGGGGAAAAACCTATAGTCCAATGTGGTATCTCTACATGTTAATCGGTTTATATCTGATGATGCCTATGTACAGAGCTTTTGTTAGGTTAGGCCACGAAACAGAAATCAAATTCATATTAATTATTTATATCATCTTTATTTCAATCATACCTGCAATAGGAACATTTAAATTTACAAGCGGATTTTACATACATGAATTGACAATATACCCATTCTACATGTTTGTAGGATATGTTTTGAATAAAGGAATAGTGAAGATAGATCGCTACAAAGGAGTTGCATTATTCATTGTTTCAACAACCTTGATATCGTTTTTAACATTTATTAGATGGGAAAACAACAATGAAAATCTTGAAGTATTTTGGAGTTATTCTTCGTTTCTTGTAATACTTCAAAGTATTGGAATGTTCAATTTAATAATGGGGAGCACGTACAATTTAGAATGGCAGGAAGAACAAAATAGGATTGAAAAAGCCGTGACTACAAATTCAAAACTAAAAAGAGTGTTTTCATACTTCTTAATAAAAATTGATGATTGCTCTTTTGGAATTTACTTAATTCATATAATTTTCATACGTGTATTTGTGACAATGGATTTTGTAAAGACGTTAATTAACAATAATTCAATTTATGTTATATTGCCGCTTTTAGTTATTTTGAATTTATTCTTGTCTTATATAATAACTAGGTGCATCAAAAATATACCAGTATTTAAATTTATTTTGTAATACATATTTAAATATCGAGTAAAATAAGAGTGTTTGCTAGTTTTGTTCACAGCATCCTATATCTACCATTACCGCCTTCAATAAGTCCGTCGGATATCATTCGACGGATTTCTCGCATCATAGCACTCCTGTCAACGTGAAGATATTTTGCGAGGTCTGTAAGCTTCATTGGAATTTCAAAGTAGCCATCTGAAGAATTAGAGTTAACACCTGAAATATATTTAAAATATGCAGTAAGTTTGCTCCTAGTGCTAGACTGGCCGAGAATTGAAATGTGAAGAGAAAGCTCCTGAGTACGCTGTGCACTCATAATGAAGAGATTACTAATTAACTGGCTATGGTGGTTACAAAGATTCTCACACGGTTTAATTATATGATTATAATCTATGTATACTACTTCGCAATCATCAATTGCGGTAACAAGGTATTCATAATTGCTTATGGGGAGAGAGAAAAATTCGCCAAAAATATCTCCTGCAAAATAATGTTCTAGAAGGAATGTTTCGCCGTCAGAATTGAGTATTTCAAGCTTAGCAGATCCATTGCGCATTACTGCGACTTTCCCTGGCTTATCATAGGTATAGGAGAGGATAATTTCGTCAGCCATATAATTTCTAACGACAGGATTGAAGCAGGGAATCATTTGTTCAAGACTCTCATCAGAAATATTGTATAAAATTTGTCTCTTATCCATATCCTAAACCTCACTGTGATAATTAAAATATTACCATGCCATGCATGTAAATCTTAAGGTAATTTCTTGGAATTACCTTCCTTCAAACTCATCAATGATTTTCACACCAGCACTTGCACCGATTCTGTCAGCGCCTGCCTCAAGCATTGCTTCTACAGTTTTTAAATCGCGTATACCACCTGAAGCTTTAACCTTAAGCCTGTCTCCGACAGTTTCCTTCATCAGACGAACATCAGAAGCCTTGGCTCCGCCAGTGCTGAACCCAGTTGACGTTTTAACAAAATCTGCACCTGCAGCCTCAGACAGTTCGCAAGCCTTTACAATTTCATCGTCTGAAAGAAGGCAAGTCTCAATTATAACCTTGACTAATGCATCAAAAGAATGAGCCGTTTTTACAACCTCAGAAATGTCATTTTTTACATATTCGTAGTTTTTGGATTTTAACATTCCGACATTAATAACCATGTCGACCTCAGAAGCACCGTTTGAACATGCGTATTTTGTTTCAAAAGCCTTAACTTCGGTGGAGCATGCGCCGAGTGGGAACCCAATAACAGAGCAAGTTTTAACACTGCTGCCTGATAATGCCTTGGAAACCTGTGGCACATAACATGAGTTGACGCAGACTGAATAAAAATCCGCAGAGATTGCCTCCTTGCAAAGTGCATCAATCTGATCTGGTGTAGCTTCTGGTTTCAGAAGAGTGTGGTCGAAATATTTGTTTAATTTTTTATCGATCATAATAATTCATATTCTCAAAATTTGTTTTCTGAGATACTCCTTTCTATATTCGAAAAGCCTTGAAGACAGGCTGATATAAATTTATATTTTGTGGTATAATTATATCATATGACAGATTAAAAAAATAGGATTTAGAGATTGTATGGAAGTTGAGTATAAATTTTTGTGCCCAGGGGAGTTAGATCATCAGAAAACGATGGATATCATCGGTACTCTGAATATGTCAAGCGAAACAAATATTTTGTCGGTTGATTTTGAGCATATATCAACAAAATATCTTGATAGCACTAAGGGGACTCTTCGAAATTCAAAAATAGCACTTAGAGAACGGCTAGAAAATAGCGAATTTTTCTCAAATAATGATTTAGATTATAATTTTATAAATTATGATTTGCATGCCATTGAGGAAGAGTCTTGGCAAAGATTTTGTGCTGAAGTTAAAAACCAACTCGAGAATCAAAGGGTTAGTTATGCTAGGCATATTTTGTCTTTTAAGTGGGGCGGATCTGCTGAAGATGGTCTACACAAGAGGAGCGAAGTTGAATTTGAGTCTGATAGAGGAGATATAGATTTTTCAAGGCTCGACTCAGAGGTTTACAGACTTTACAAGATGGTCGACAAAGAAGGAATAGTTGCATTATTTACCACTATGGTTAGAAGAATCAAGGTGCTTGTGAGATTTAATGACAGCGATATAGAAGTTTGTATTGATAAGGGATTTTTGGTAAAGGACGAGGAGGTTTCTGATATCAGCAAAGAGCATGTTCTTTCAGAAATTGAATTGGAATTGAATCATGGCAACGAGGATGATTTGAAGTGCGTAGCAGACTGTTTATCAAAAAAATTTAACCTAACACCAAATGAAGTGTCAAAATTCCAGAGAGGTTTAAATTTATACTATGGTAATTAGGCGAAAACTTTACATTTTATGCGAAAAATTATATAATATATAGCATTATGCACACTCAAATAAGTTGATATGCTAAGGTGTGCAGCAATTAGATAAGAATATCCAAACGGGAGGAATTTTAAATAATGAAAGCAAATTTAATATCAAAAGAAAAGAATGTAGCAAAGTTTACTATGGAGTTTACTGCAGATGAATTCGATCAGGCTTGCATTGATGCTTACAAAGCAACCAAGGATCAATTTTCAATTGACGGATTCAGGAAGGGCAAGGCTCCAAGAGGAATTATAGAAAAACATTACGGGGAAGGCGTATTCTTTGAAGAAGCTGTTAATCAGCTCTTCCAGCAGAATTATTTGAATGCGGTGCAGGAACTTGATCTTGACATCATCGATAGCCCAGCTGCAGAATTCAGCGAAATCGGTAAGGGTAAGCCGATGACAATCACAATAACCGTTCCTGTATATCCTGTTGTTGAAGTTAAAGACTACATGGGAGTAGAGGCTGAGCAGGAGAAAGCTCAGGTTAGCGATGAGAGCGTACAGGCTGAAATTGACAACATGCTTAAGAGAAACGCTAGAATGGTGACTGTAGAGAGAGAGTCAAAAAATGGTGACACCCTCATCTTTGATTTTAAGGGCTTTGTAGACGGAAAACAGTTCGAAGGTGGCACAGATGAAAGGCATGAGCTTAAGCTAGGATCAGGAATGTTTATCCCAGGATTTGAAGAACAACTTGAAGGCCTTAAAGCAGGTGATTCCAAAAATGTAGAGGTTAAATTCCCTGAAAACTATACTGAAGAACTAGCTGGCAAGGATGCCACATTCGAGTGCCTTGTGCACGAAGTTAAGGAAGAAGAAATTCCTAAACTTGATGATGAATTTGTCAAGGACGTAAGCGAGTTTGATACTGTTGATGAACTAAAAGAAGATATCAAGAAGAGACAACTTGAAAATGCTAAAAACATGGTTCTTAGCAGAGCAAAAGACGCTGTAGTTTCTAAGGTTTATGAAAATAATCCAGTTGATGTTCCTGATGTAATGGTACAAGATGAGATTACAAGAATGATCCAGGAAATCGGACAGCAGCTATCTTACCAGGGCCTTACTGTTGAAAATTACCTGCAGTACATGGGTAAAGATATGTCAGACCTGAGAAACGAGCTAAAAGAAGATGCTGCTAAAAAGGTCGGCACTAGAATCGTGCTAATGTCAATCATAGACAAAGAAGACATTAAGGTTTCTGAAGATGAAATGGAAGCAGAACTTGCAAAAATTGCAGAGGCATACAAAAAAGATGTTGATGAAATCAAGAATATGATTGGAATTGAAAATCTAACATATTTCCAAAAAGATATACAGATTACTAAGGTTATTGACATGCTTTATGATAATGCAAAAATCACAGAAGTTGAACCAAAGAAAATAGATCCGGCTGAAATTAAATATGACAAAGAATCTAAAAAGGCCGAAGACGTTGAAAAAACAGAGGAAAAATAATGGCATTAATACCATATGTTATCGAGCAGACAGGAAAGGGTGAGAGATCATACGACATATATTCCCGCCTGCTTAAGGATAGAATAATTTTTCTGGGCGAAGAAATTGACGACCACGTTGCAACTCTTGTCACAATGCAGCTTCTACATCTTGAAGCTGAAGACCCGGAGAAAGATATATCGCTTTACATCAACAGCCCAGGAGGTTCTGTAACCGCTGGGCTAGCGATTTATGATACCATGAATTATATTAAACCTGATGTTTCCACTATATGTATCGGTATGGCTGCTAGCATGGGAGCTGTGTTGCTATCTGCGGGCACAAAAGGGAAGCGATTTGCATTGCCAAATGCTGAAATTATGATTCACCAACCACTTGGTGGAGCAAGAGGACAGGCACAGGATATTAAAATTCATGCAGATTGGATTTTGAAGACTCGTGAGAAACTCAACAAAATATTAGCGAAGAACACGGGACAGAGTATTAAAAAAATTGAAAAAGATACAGATCGTGATAATTTCATGGATGCCACTCAGGCTGTATCTTATGGTTTGATTGATAAAGTAATCGGGAATGAGTAGTTTGAATAATAGCGAGAAAAAAGATAATAAGGACAATAAAGAAAAGAATAATACCATGGATCAGAACTGTAGTTTTTGCGGAAGATCTAGAGCAGATGTACCGTTTTTGTATGGAAGTGATGGAACCTTCATATGTTCGGACTGCCTAGGAGAAATCCTTAAAGCAAGTAGATCTGGCGGAGATCCTGTTATCTCGTCAATGGATCTTGAAAATGAGAGCAGAGCTATCAGGCGTTTTCTTGATGATGATATTATGGACTCGGATTTTGATGATGATGAGGACTACAGCGAATATGATGATGAGGATGTTTATAGATTCGACGGTAATTTTGATGAAGAAGATTTTGATATAGCCAATTTGTCACCGGATGCACTACATCTTCTAGAGAGTCTTAGAATGTTTCAGCTGGATCAAATGGATCAGGGGCTCCAGAAAAACTACAACCAAAAATCTTCAGGTTTCATGCAGGAGGAAAAAAAATTTCACCTGATAACACCGGAGGAGATTTTCGATGCATTGAGTGAATATGTAATAGGTCAAGAGGAAGCGAAAAAAAGCTTAGCCGTAGCCGTTTACAACCACTACAAACGTATTTTGTACTTGGAAAAACACAAGGATCAAGGTGTTGAACTTCAGAAAAGCAATATTGTAATGTTCGGTCCAACGGGGTCTGGAAAGACCTTGCTTGCTCAAACGCTTGCGAAACTCCTTGAGGTCCCGTTCGCTATAGCAGACGCGACTGCGCTTACAGAGGCAGGATATGTTGGCGAGGATGTTGAGAATATTTTGCTAAGGCTACTTCAGGCTGCAGATTACGATATTGAAAGGGCTCAGCGTGGAATCATATATGTGGATGAAATCGACAAAATAGCAAGAAAAAGTGACAATCCATCTATCACAAGGGATGTTTCTGGTGAGGGTGTACAGCAAGCGCTGCTTAAAATTCTTGAAGGAACTGTGGCAAACGTGCCTCCTCAGGGTGGAAGAAAGCATCCACATCAGGAATTTATCCAGTTTGACACGACCAATGTTTTGTTTATCTGCGGCGGAGCTTTTGCAGGTCTTGATGAAGTAATCAAGAAGAGAATGGGCGATAAGACTATAGGGTTTAATGCTGAAAAGAAAACTCGAATTTTATCAGACGATGAGATAATCTCAAACGTTGAACCTGAGGATCTCCTGCACTTCGGGCTCATACCTGAGTTTATAGGGAGACTTCCAGTACTTGTCGCACTACATGAACTTGATGAAGAAGCATTGATAAACATTATGACCAAACCAAAGAATGCTATTTTGAAGCAGTATCAGAGTCTATTTGAAATGGATAATGTTAAGTTGACCGCCGAGAAGGGGGCGCTTGAAGCCATTGCTAAGATGGCTATGGATAGAAAAACAGGGGCTCGTGGCCTCAGGAGCATATTCGAAAATCTATTAAGAAATCAAATGTTCCATATTCCATCACTATCCGATATTGAGGAATGCGTTATAACGAAGAAATCTGTGCTTGACGGATGCGAGCCTAAGGTTATTAAAAGGAAGAGTAGTAGCAGACGAAAGTCTGGGATTAAAGATAAAGAAAATAGCGCTGTAGAAAAATAAGTATAGAAAGGGGTAACACATGCAGAAAAAAGATGATACAAAGTTGATTTTTCCTTGCATTGCATTAAGAGGAGTTACAGCCTTTCCAGGCACAATCACGACTTTTGATGTGGGAAGAGAAAAATCTCTTCGTGCACTCGATAAGGCGGTAGAAGGTAATAAGTTGCTATATGTGGCAACACAGACTGATGAAGATATTCAAATACCTACTTTTGACGATATGTATGAAATAGGTACCCTGGTTTACGTTAAACAGGTGCTTAAGATGCATGGAGATGTTGCAAGAGTTTTGGTTGAAGGTATTACAAGAGCTAAGGTGGCGGAAGTTATATCAGATGATGACTATCTTGCGGCAACTATTTATGAACTTAAAACTGAAATAGCGATGGAGGATCTGATAATCGAAGACAAGACTATGATTAGATTTTTAAGGAATCTATTCATGGAATATGCTGAGATTTTTTCTCTCAGGGAACCTGACTCAGCAAGACTTGTTTTCACGTCGGAAGACCCTGTCTTTATAGTAGACTGCATTGCTAACCAGCTTGACATAACATATACGAGGAAACAAAAGATTCTGGAGGAAAGCGATTTCCATCAGAGACTCATACACATAACTAATATTTTGAGCGAAGAAATCGAAATCGCCAAGATGGAGAATCAGATTTCAGAAGAACTTAAAAAGAGCATGGACGAAAACCAGAAAGAGTATGTTCTCAGAGAGAAGATGAAGGTTATTCAGTCAGAACTTGGAATCGGGGATGAGGTTGTTGAGAGTGAAAACTGGTCGTCAAGACTTAAAGAACTGAACCTTGATGATGAAATAACCAAGAAGGTGCAAAGAGAAATAGACAAATACTCTAAGATGCCACCATCTTCGCCAGAAAGTTCCGTTATCAGAAACTATGTTGAGACAATACTTGAACTTCCTTGGAACACATCTTCCGAGGGCAATTCAGATATCAAAAAAGCCGAAAGAATTCTCGAACGGGAGCATTATGGGCTTGAAAAGGTTAAGGAGAGGATCCTCGAGTACCTTGCTGTAGTTCATCTATCAAAGGGTATCAAGGGCCCTATTTTGTGCCTTGTAGGTCCTCCGGGAGTTGGTAAAACTTCAATTGCAAAATCCATTGCGAATGCTACGGGCAGGAACTTTGTGAGAATGTCTCTTGGAGGAGTCAGGGACGAGGCCGAAATCAGAGGCCACAGAAGGACATACATAGGTGCAATTCCAGGCAGAATTATAACATCGCTTAAGGACGTTGGAACTAATAATCCTTTATTCCTCTTCGATGAGGTCGACAAAATTGGGGCAGACTTCAAAGGAGATCCTGCAGATGCACTGCTTGAGGTTTTAGATCCAGAACAAAACAACACATTTAAGGATCACTTTATTGATGTGCCGTTTGACTTGTCAAAAATAATGTTTGTGACGACGGCAAATACAATTGATACAATTCCAAGACCTCTTCTTGATAGGATGGAAGTAATTGAGGTGTCTGGATATACAGAAGAAGAAAAAATTAAAATTGCTCAGAAATACTTGATTCCAAAGAAACTTAAGGAGCATGGGCTAACTAAAAACAATTTGAAAATCGGCAAAAAGACGCTTTCTGACATAATAAACTATTATACCAGGGAGTCAGGTGTCAGAAACCTTGAAAGAGAAATTGCAAATCTCTGCAGGAAGGTTGCAAGGAAGGTTGTAACAGAGTCAATGTCTGACGGAGAAGTTAGCGACATATCTGAGATTTCATACAGGATAAGTCCATCGGACCTTGAAGAATATCTGGGTAAGAAAAAATTCAGATACGATACAATATCTTCGAAGGCTCAGGTTGGTGTAGCTACAGGCATGGCTTGGACGCAGGTTGGTGGAGACACCCTCTCCATAGAAACCTCGTGCGTTAAGGGTACAGGCAAACTTCAGCTTACGGGAAATCTAGGTGATGTGATGCAGGAGTCTGCAAAGGCCGCTGTAACATATATAAGATCAATTTCAGATGAGATTGGTATACCTGAAGACTTCTACAAAACAATGGACATTCACATTCATGTTCCAGAGGGTGCCGTACCAAAGGATGGACCGTCTGCAGGTGTTACAATGTTTACATCTGTAGTTTCAGCATTGACTCATAAACCAATTAAAAATGATGTTTCAATGACTGGAGAAATAACGCTTAGAGGTAAAATACTTCCTGTTGGAGGAATTAAAGAAAAAGTTTTGGCTGCACATAGAGCAGGCATCAAAACAATTTTGCTACCAAGAGAAAATGAAAGAGATATCGACGAGATACCACAGAGCGTGAGGAATAAACTTGCGTTTGTACTCTTGGACGAAGCAAAAGATGCATTAAAGGATGCACTAGTATAAATGGATAATAAAATCAAAAATTCTGATATAATTGCGGTTGCTGTAAAAAAACAGCAATACCCAGAGGTTGGTCCCATTGAAGTTGCATTTGCTGGCAGATCAAATGTCGGAAAATCATCGCTACTCAATCTAATAACGGGTCGTAGAAAACTCGCGAAAACCAGTGGCAGCCCAGGCAAGACTAGAACGATCAATTTCTACTCAATAAATGACGATAGTTTTCGAATTGTAGATCTCCCCGGGTATGGATATGCCAAGGTTTCCAAAGCAGAGACTTTAAAATGGGGACAGATGATTGAGGAATACTTGATAGAAAGACCTAATCTAATTAAGGTTATTCAACTTGTTGACATAAGGCATAAACCAACGAAACAAGATATTCAAATGTATGAATTTTTGAAGTATTATCAGCTCGATGGCATTGTTGTTGCAACAAAAGCTGATAAAATTTCAAATAATGATAGAGAAAAATCTATTAAACTTATAAGACAAACGCTTGGAATGAAGGCGTCTGATGAAATTTATCCGGTTTCAGCCCTAAATAAAACGGGCCATGAACCCCTGATTGAAAAATTGTTTTGTCTATGTGAGAAAGGTGATATGTAAAATGGATAAGGATGTAGAAATAAAGGGCAAGATTCTTTTTACACAGCAGCAGATATGGGAACGTGCCAAGGAAATTGGAGAACAAATATCTAAGGACTATGAGGGTGAGGAACTGATTGTACTTGGAACATTAAAGGGCGCAGTTATTTGGATGGGTGATATACTTAAAAATCTGACGCTCGATACCAAAATCGACTTCGTATCAGCTTCAAGTTATGGATCTGGGACAATGAGCACAGGTGTTGTTAAGATAACCAAGGATATTGACATGGATCTCTTTCACAAGAATATTTTGATCATTGAAGATATAATCGATACTGGAACAACGCTAAAATTCCTCAAAGATTATATTGCTGAAAGAAATCCTAAATCTGTTAAAATTTGTACGCTTTTGGACAAACCATCGAGAAGGAAGGCAGATGTAAAGGGTGACTATATAGGCTTTACTGTCGACGATCTTTTCGTAATAGGATATGGCCTTGATTATGACCAAAAATACAGGAATTTACCTTACGTAAGCTATTTGGAAGGTTAGGGGATTAGTATGAAGAAAGTCAACTACATAATTTCATATTTATTAGTTGTATGCTTTCTAATTTCTGTTTTAACAATTTCATCTACTTTGGCTCTTCATACAAAAACGACATATAATTTTCATTTTAACGATGGAGTCGCATTCAGCAAGATAAATTCACCAGTTGAACCTCATAAACTGTCAAGTGGAGTAACAAAATATTTTGTTTCTACCTCAAAAAAAGACTTCCAAATATATGAGGTCAACGGCAGATTCAAAGATCCGATTTTTGATAAAAAAGAGCAAAGAATAATGAAAAAAGTTAAAATTATTTTTAGCATTGAACTTTTAGCCAGTGCATTAACTGCAGTGGTTTTCTTTGCTTTATATAGATATCTCTATTCAAACGGCTTCAAGGAGGCTCTGAATGATAGGATGAGGTTTGCCATATATCTGACCTCAGGATTTGTGGTTGCGAGAATCTTAGCATTTTCAATCAAAGCTTTCAGACATAATTTGTACATGCAGATGGTTGGAATTAAGGTCGATAAGCACTCGCTTCTAATACCTATATTCGGAGATCCGTTTTATAAAAGTTATTTATTATTTTCCACAATTATAGCTATTGTATTGATTGTAATAGCGATATATTTTAAGAATAAAATGACTAAGCCAAACAGGCTTTTCTCATAAATTGATTTTGTCGATTATGATGCATTAATGAAAGGAACCCTAAATGGAATACAAGGTCGATTATCATTTCCATTCTACATTTTCGGACGGAGCAAAGAGACCAACGGAACTTGTAAAATGGTACAAAAATAACGGGTATGATGAAATTGCTTTGACGGATCATGACGGAATTGATGGAATTAACGAGGCTAAAATTGCCGGCGAAGCGCTTGGAATTCAGGTCATATCAGGACTTGAAATATCAACGGATTTATATGTAGACTTTAGCAAGAAACCCATAGATGTTCATATACTTGGTTATAGGTTTGATGAAAATAATCCAGAACTCATTTCTAAATTAAACGAATTGAAGGAGTTTAGAGCTAGGCGCAATGAGATGCTCATTAAAAAATTAAATGAAATGGGATATGATATCTCATTTGAAGATATTTTAAATAGCACAAATAGGTCTAATCAAACATATATAGGTAAGCCAAATATAGCCGATACGCTCGTAGACAAGGGATATATAAAAAGCAGGGCAGAAGCATTTGAGGATGGTAAGATCCTAGAGAGTCCGGAAATCAAAAACATAAGAAAGAAAAAAATGCACATCAATGATGCGATTTCACTAATAAAAAATTCAGGTGGAATAGCCGTTATGGCACACCCAATGGAAATCTTTGAGGAAGAAAAATATTTTGTGGAAAGTGTTAAATCTGAAAAGGATGAGATAGATGCTAAAGAAAAGTTTTTTGAATGGCTATGTGAGGAATTGAAGAAACTTAAGGCAGCGGGTCTCAGAGGCATAGAGTGCTATCATCCCTCTGCTACAGAAGATGATTCGGCTAGACTTGTTGGCATAGCTGAGAAATTAAAAATGCATATTACAAGGGGATCGGATTATCACGGTTAAAAATTTTTATATTATAATTTTAGTAAGTCTATTTAAGGAGAAAGAGAGATGAAAGTAGATTTTATTAAAGCACCGATTTCTGCTGCAATTAGGACTGATAAGGACTTTAGTGCAGCGCTTAGATCACAGGTTGATATGGTTTTTTTGCTTCATGCAAGTATTAATACTGTAAGACCCTGTGTGAAAGAAATTCACAGCGCAGGTAAGAAAGCCTTTATACACGTGGATTTTGCGGAGGGAATAGGAAAGGATAGAGCAGGTCTTGAGTTCCTGAAGAAACAGGGTGTTGATGGGATTTTGACAACGAGAACAGGGATTGTGAAGATGGCTAAAGATTTGGGGCTCATAACAGTTCAAAGATTTTTTGTCGTTGATTCTCATTCGGTTGGTACATCGCTTGATTCAATTAAGATTTCAAATCCTGACCTAATTGAGATAATGCCGGGTGTAGTTACGAAGAAAATTAGGGCATTTTCAAAAGTGGTGGATATGCCGATAATTGCAGGCGGTATTGTGGAAACCATTGATGAGGTTAGAGCAGCACTTGAGGCTGGAGCAACTGTTGTATCAACGGGAGAAGTTGACCTCTGGGATCAAAAAGTTTATTAGATTTTGCTAAATCTTATTTTAACTTTTATGAATTGAAAAACAGTAAAAGATAGTAGATGATTTCAAGTAAACGTCAAACTCTCATAATCTAAGGAGGAAAATTACGATGAAGATTAAGTTTTGCGGAGCTGCAGAAGGTGTAACAGGTTCTTGTCATTTACTGACAACTAATAATCACAAAATTCTTTTGGACTGCGGGCAGTATCAGGGAGGTAAAGACCAGGATGAAATGAATTTTATGCCATTCCCCTTTGCTGTTAACGATATAGAAGCAGTTGTATTGAGTCATGCGCACATAGATCACTGTGGCAGACTTCCTCTGATTGTCAAGAGAGGCTATGATGGACCGATTTATACGACGAAACCTACCGCTGATCTTCTGCAGGTAATGCTAAGAGACAGTGCATACATACACGAAAAAGAGGCTGAGTGGAAGAACAAAAAAGCAGACAGACTTGGTAGAAAACACGTTGATCCACTTTATACGATTGAGGATGCCGAAAAAGCCCTGAAACTTGTCGTTCCTGTTTTGTATAATCAGCTCATAGAACTAAATGACGAGATGCGAATAGTCTTTAATGATGCGGGACATATTTTGGGTTCCTCAATTATTGAAATATGGGCAAAAGAGGACGACGGAGAGAGCAAAATAGTTTTCTCTGGCGACCTTGGTATGACTGATAGACCGATTATACAGGACCCTACAATTATCAAAAAAGCTGACTATGTCATTATGGAATCGACATATGGTAGCAGGAACCATCCAGAAAATTCGGATTCAATATCTAGGTTGCTTGATATTGTAGAGGAAACCACAAAACGCGGTGGAAGCGTAATCATTCCATCTTTTGCAGTCGGTAGGACCCAGGAACTCATATATGAATTCAATAAATTTTTTCAAGAGGGCGGCGAAGCAAAGAAAAAAATTGAAAATGTTCTTGTCTATGTAGATAGTCCTATGGCTAACATGGCAACTGAGGTTTTTAGAAACAATGCCCAGGTCTTCGACGATGAAACAAAAGAATATATTCTCAAAGGGGATAATCCGCTAGACTTCCCTAATCTCAGATTCACAAAATCAACACAGGATTCGATGGCACTTAACAATAACAAGACTCCTAAGGTCATAATATCTGCGAGTGGCATGTGTGAAGCAGGTCGTATTAGACACCACCTAAAACACGGACTTTGGGATAGCAGAAACAGCATCGTTTTTGTCGGATACCAAGCTGAGGGAACGCTGGGAAGGCGCCTTGTAGAAGGAGCTGAAGAGGTTAGTATAATGGGTGAGCCTATCAAGGTGCAGGCTCAGATTCACAATCTAGAGGGTTTTTCAGGACATGCTGATCAGAAGGGACTTATTAACTGGGTTTCAGGATTTCAGAAGCCGCCTAAGCAGGTATTCCTGGTACATGGTGAAGGAGATTCCAAGAAAGTACTCGGCGGTCTCATAGAAGAGAAATTAGGGTATAAGGTGCAAATAATTGAAGGAATTTCTGAATTTGAACTTGAGAAGGATCAAATTCATCAGCTCAGCAGCGAAACCTCAATTCCTTTGGCAGATAAGGAGGAAGTTGAAGATTTAAGAAAGCAGCTTGATCAAATAAGCAGCGACCTCAAAATAATACTCAAGAATGTTGATGCAGCTATGTCTGATGAAATCTCTGAGAAGAAGGCAAATGATATAAATAATTATGCTCAGGAGCTGAAAAATGTAGCACTAAATCTTGGTGCATCTGTTGCGCTTGAGGACAGGACATCTGACGAAGAATTATTCAGTGGCTCACAGCACTGATTGTGTGTCACATAGATTGTTTATGATTTTGACATAGAGTTAGATTTTAAGATTTCTATGTATGGAGAGTTATAATAGGGTATGGTAACAAAACATTCAAATCAGAGCCGCCTGAAGGTGGCTCTTCTTGTATTCACATGTGCATGTTTCTGGGGCTTGTCGTTTTATACAACAAAGATTGCTCTTGATGCTGGAATCAGCGAAATGGAGCTTCTCAGTATAAGGTGGACAATTGGAGCAATAGCCTTTGTTTCTATGACACTCCTTGGAGTGGTTAAGGTAAATTTTAAAGGCAAATCAATAAAAACAGCAATATATGTTGCGATGTTTCAGCCTTGCTTTTATTCAATATTTGAGACATGGGGAATAGGGCTTATTACGACGTCCGAATCATCACTTTTTATTGCAACTATTCCGCTAATGGTTCTCATAACCGGAAGATTATTCTATAAGAGGAAGTTTAGTAGAAAAACAGGAATTTCCATTATAATAGCTTTGATAGGCGTGTCAACCTGCATTGTTTTTGCTGATGGTTTTACATTCGAAGGTAAGTTTTTTGGATATTTGATTATAAGCGTGGCAGTATTCCTAGGCGCACTATACTGCCACGCCAGCGCCCACGCCTCCGAAACCTTCTCCGCGATGGAGATGACGTTTGTGATGACGGTTTCGGGTGCAGCGTTCTTCAACGCTGCGAACCTGGCCGTAGGGGGCAGGTTCGCGTGGGCACCGCTTGCAGATGCCGATCTTAGGGTTATTTCCGCAGTCATCTTCCTAGGTGTTTGCTGTTCCTGTATTTGCTATATTATTTTTAATTATGTGTTGAGTGTGATGAATGCGGCATCTGCAAGCAACCTAATTTCAAACTCAACTACTGCCATTGGCGTTATCTCTGGAGTTGTGCTGGCTGGTGATCCATTTGGATGGTATACAGTAGTTGGCCTTTTAATGACAATAGGAGGTATTTGGCTTGCATCAATTGAGGAATCAATGGACCCAAATGAAGTCATAAGATGATTTAGAGATATACTAAAACATTAAATTTATTTTGTTTTTTTTACATTAAAATATCATTATTGTACAAAAATGTATCAAAAATCGACATTTCATTATTTTTTTGATGATTACCCTTGCCCCTTATGCTATATTATAGGCAAATAAATACTTTGTTGAAAATATCCGCTAGTAGAATGAATTGATTTAATCAAATCAGTTCAAACTACAAAAACAAAGTTAAATGTATTTTATGTAGTTTGCCTGAAAGGAGGTAAGATGGCAAGAGAATGGCAACAAAAAAGGCAGAGGGAATATGTTATGCCTGACGAGGTGTATTATCAGACTTTATGGGCTGTTAGAGATCTTGGACGAATGGAAGATCAACTTGTGCTAATGGAGGAAGATGGGAAATATGGTACAATCGAAAATCTTTCACTGCAGTCAAGAGTTAACAGTATAAAACAGGCTTTGCAAGATGTGCCTGATATATACAGAGAGCCAATCCTGAGAAACATCAAATTAAGGTATACTGGAAGCGAATTCCCTGATGTCATGTATAAGATTTGGAAACAAAGATTCCTGTACAACGTAGCTAAAAATTTATCTATAATGTAAAATAAAAAACAAGATTAATGAAGAGGTATATGCGTCGACATAAAATGTCGGCGCATATTTCTTTAAATTAGCATTTTGGAGATGTCAACCAAAAACTCCACAAAAACTTGACGCGGCCCTAAAGAGTCAACCATTTGACATCAACCTGTTTTTATGCTATGATTCCAGTTGTTGTGGTCTTTTAAGAGCATATATATGTAAAAATACGTTAAAAATGTTTTAAAAAATACTTGACATTTCGACGTGAGGGTTATAAAATATACGAGCACGTTAAATGTGCCAAGGGCGCATAGCTCAGCTGGGAGAGCACCTGCCTTACAAGCAGGGGGTCATAGGTTCGAGCCCTATTGCGCCCACCATAAATCA
>JRNA01000009.1 GCA_000758905.1 Clostridiales bacterium S5-A14a | reverse complement strand
GCCCTATTGCGCCCACCATAAATCAGGATGGCCTGGTAGTTCAGTTGGTTAGAATGCCAGCCTGTCACGCTGGAGGTCGACGGTTCGAGCCCGTTCCAGGTCGCCATTTTAAAAAAATATAATATGCTGGCGTGGCTCAACGGTAGAGCAGCTGATTTGTAATCAGCAGGTTGGGGGTTCGATTCCCTCCGCCAGCTCCATAACTCCAATAGGATGATATGAATACTGGTTTTAAAAAATCTCGAGGGATTCCCGAGTGGCCAAAGGGGGCGGACTGTAAATCCGTTAGCTGAGCTTTCGATGGTTCGAATCCATCTCCCTCGACCAATTTAATAAATGTTTTGCGGAAGTGGCTCAGGGGTAGAGCATCGCCTTGCCAAGGCGAGGGTCGCGAGTTCGAATCTCGTCTTCCGCTCCATTATGCGGATGTAGTTCAATGGTAGAACCTCAGCCTTCCAAGCTGATGGCGTGAGTTCGATTCTCATCATCCGCTCCATTTTAAAACTTGGTTATCTGAAGTAGTGTGGGCTCATAGCTCAGTTGGATAGAGCAACGGCCTTCTAAGCCGTGTGTCTGGGGTTCGAATCCCTATGGGCTCACCATTTTTATGCTTTCTATTGGGGTATAGCCAAGCGGTAAGGCAACGGACTTTGACTCCGTCATTCGTAGGTTCGAGTCCTGCTACCCCAGCCAACGAGACCCATTAGCTCAGTCGGCAGAGCACTTGACTTTTAATCAAGGTGTCCGGAGTTCGAATCTCCGATGGGTCACCATTTATTATTTAGACATACTTTAATCAGGTTACGATCAATTGGAGAGGTATCGAAGTGGTCATAACGAGGCGGTCTTGAAAACCGTTTGGGTGCAAGCCCACGTGGGTTCGAATCCCACCCTCTCCGCCAATAAATTAAATAGACAAGAAGAAAATTTGATAATAAGCTTTGATGGGAATTCAGAGTTTGATATTTCAGCTTGGAGAAGTACTCAAGAGGCTGAAGAGGACGGTTTGCTAAACCGTTAGGGTTCGTTATTAGGGCCGCATGGGTTCGAATCCCATCTTCTCCGCCACTTAGGGGTATAGCTCAGTTGGTAGAGCAGTGGTCTCCAAAACCACGTGCCGTGGGTTCGAATCCTACTGCCCCTGCCAATTTTCTTTAAACCAATGTCGGGGTGTAGCGCAGTTTGGTAGCGCAACTGGTTTGGGACCAGTGGGCCGCGGGTTCAAATCCTGCCACCCCGACCATTTTAAAAATGCGGGCCATTAGCTCAGTTGGTCAGAGCGTCCGGCTCATAACCGGCAGGTCCTGGGTTCAAGTCCCCGATGGCCCACCATTTTGCCCAGATAGCTCAGTAGGTAGAGCAGAGGACTGAAAATCCTCGTGTCCTTGGTTCAATTCCGAGTCTGGGCACCACAAAAATCACTCGGAATGTATTTACACTCCGGTGATTTTTATTTTACAAAAAATATTTATCATATCTTATATTTGTTTGTGTATTTTAGAGGAGAAAATGAGCAAGAACATGAATAATGGACAATTAAATACTGAGCAGGCATCTCAATCTACTAACATGACTTTTTCATCTGAATTTTCATGTAATATTTCAGACCATGTGTATGAAATAAAAAGTGTAAGCACAGATTATTTTGATTCTTTTGTAAAGCAACATCCGCATACAGATGTTTGCCAGATGTCTACATGGGCTAAGGTTAAGGAACCTGCATGGAATTCTGAGCAAGTTGCTTTGTTTTGTGATGGAGAAATGGTAGGCTCTGCATCTCTTTTGTTTAGGAAAATTCCTATGACACCGTGGTCACTATGCTATTCTCCTCGCGGATTTTTGGTTGATTTTGACAAAGCAGATGATGTTGAGGCCATGGTTAAAGCTTGTAAGCATGTCGCAAAGAAACATGGAACTTTTGAGATTAAAATCGACCCTAACATTGAAAGAAAAATAGGGGACACAGCCATTAATCGTCTTAAAGAGAATGGCTTTTCTCATCATGGCTTTACAATGGGCATGGGTGATTCGCAGCCTAGATTTGCAATGATTACCGATATAGACCGCTCGGAGGAATCTGTTTTTAATTCTTTTGAGAAAAAGGCGCAACGCTTTATAAATAAATCAGAAAAGTTCCAGCTAGATATAAAAGAATATGGCAAGAGTGGATCAGCTATTTTCGAAGATATTATGAATATAACTGGGAAGCGCAACAATTTCTTTACAAGAGATAAGGCATATTTCAACAAGGTATTGGATTCTCTTGGTCAAGATGATGCAGAATTGTATTTGGTTTCCACTACATATTCTCATATATATCAGATTAAGATTAATGAGAAAGATACTCTAGTAAAGGAGAAGAATTCTTTTGAAAAGAAGAAAGCAAAGCTTTTGACCAAGATTGAAGAAGATTCTGTGGACGAGGAAACAATAGAATCATTTAAAAACAAAGTAAATAATTTTGAAGATAAAATAGATAAGCTTGAGGTTAAAATTAATGCCATTTCAGAGTTGATTGAATCTTCGCTTGAAGAAAAAGTTAAAGGCGGAGAAGGAGAAGAAATTATTTACTTGTCAGGTGCTCTTATGGTATACTGCGGGCCATTAGCATATTATCTCTATGGTGCATCTTCGAACGAATATAGAGATCTTCTACCAAATTATTTTATGCAATGGGAACTTATGAAGATAGCCATGTGGAAGGGTTGTAAATTCTATGATTTTGGCGGTGTCAGCGGATATACTGAGGAAGATGATCTGGAAAAGGATCATGCAGCTGGACTTTATTATTTTAAGAAAGTATTTGGAACTCATTTGCACGAGAGAATAGGAGAGTTTGATTTAACAATCAAGCCAGGGGTTAAGAAGTTATTTAATGTCGCAATGAATTTGAGAAAATTTATTCTATCTCTGCGAAAATAACTGTATTTTTAAAGCCACTACATATAGACCTAAAAAAATTTGTTAAGCAATATGTTGTTTATTAAAATTTTTCAAAGACCGAACCGCTGTGTTATAATCCAACAGAGCGGTTTTTTATTTTGTTGAAACAGATTATACATTGAATTAATCCGTATAATCCTGTAGAATAAATATAGGTAATTAGGAGGCGAGATGGCACAACTTTACTTTAGATACAGCACAATGAATGCCGGTAAGTCAATTGAACTTATAAAGGTTGCATATAACTATGAAGAGAGAGGCAAAAGAGTTTTAACGCTTGTACCGTCTGCAGACAATAGATATGGAACAGGCGTAATCACATCGAGGATAGGGATACAGAGGCAGGCAATCATGGTTTCTCAGGACAGCAATATTCTAGAAATCTTTATGCGCGAGAGAGAAAAAGACGATATTGATTGTGTGCTCATCGATGAGTGTCAATTTTTAAAGAAACATCACGTTCAGGAACTTGTCGAAATTGTGGATAGTTTCAATGTGCCAGTTCTTGCATATGGGCTTAAGAATGACTTTAGAAACGAGATGTTTGAAGGCTCTTACTACTTGCTCATATATGCTGATAAAATTGAAGAAATCAAAACCATTTGCTGGTGCGGCCGTAAGGCTACGATGATCGCCAGAATTGTGAATGGAGAGTTTGTTAAAAAAGGTGAACAGGTCGTCATCGGGGGAAATGATATGTATGTTTCATTATGCAGGAAACATTACAATGACGGCAGATTTAAGCCTGATAAATAAAACTATATGAACATTATAATAATATGATGATTTTCGGAGGGGGAAGATGGGAGTACTATCTAATAAGAGAAAATTATTATCGTTGCTACTGATAGCCTGTATGTTGGTTGCAGCGGTTTTTTGGTGCCTTGACACTTTTGTATTTGCACAGGAAGATACAAAATATTCAAAGGGCAGAATTACAGAAACCGCGGGGGTGTGCGTGCGCCGAGGACCGTCGACTTCTACTGCCAAATTGAAGGTTGTAAGTAAAGGCCAAACCTTTGAGGTATATGAGGAAAAATATACAAAGAATAGCAACGACAAGGAAAATATTTGGTTAAAAACAAGTTTAGACGGCTATGTTAGGTCTGATCTTGCGGATATTGATTATAAGGAGAAAGATGCGACCGTAAAGGTATATCTAAATGCCAGAAAGGGGCCGTCAACATCATTCCCTGCAGAATTTGTATATACTCCTCAGGACAAGGTCAGCGTTGTTTCGAAGATAAGCAATGCGGGCAATGAGACTTGGTACAAAATAAAGAAAAGAAATCAGTCATATGTTTTTGTACTAGCTAAGTACATTGATCTACAAAATGATGCATATATTAATTCAAACAGTAGCTCGTCACAGTCAGACAAATATCTTTTTAAAACAGAATCGGCGGTGAAGGGTGATGGTTCAAAGATAACTACATACGACAATTATTCGTTTTCATCAAATCAGAAGGCACCGATTGTTTCAAGAGGAAATATATACTTCGAAGCTGAATATTTTGTTTCTTCATACAATGCATCGATGGAATATAGATGGTATCAAACTAACGATGGCAAGTTTATTAACGGCAAAAATCTTACTGTAATGAACTATATTTCGGGCAAGGGCAAGATTCTAAAAGATACGGAAGGACTTGCAGGTGCTGGATCAGGCTTTAAAAAGATATCTGATTTAAAAAAGGGAGCTGTATTTACAGCTGTTGCTAATGCCTATGATAAAGATGGAAACGCTTGGCTAAAAATTTATGAAAACGGAAGATATAAATATGTGAGATCTGATTATGTGTCAGACATATATGGGAATACCAAAGAAATATCGCCGAATAATAATGTGAAAAAACCACAAGATGATTTAAATGTGGGTAATACTGATAAATCAAATGCTGCTGATAACAAGCAGGCGGAAGAACTGAAAAAAGCAGAAACTTTGAGGAAGGCTGAGGAAGCGAAAAAAGCTGAGGAATCCAAAAAGGCTGAAGAATCAATGAAGAATGAGGAATCTCAGAACACCAAACCTTCGGGATCTCTAGCTTCTCAATCGTCTGCATCAGGAAGAATTCATAACGGTTATACGGTGAATGTCAGGAAGGGCCCTTCAACATCTTATTCAAAAGTTGGCGCTCCAGTTAGAAATGTAAGTTTGGAAATACTCAGCGAAACCTTTACTTCTAAATCTAGCAATAAGGAGAAGGATATTTGGTTTAAAACTAGTTTAGGTGGCTTTATTAGATCCGATCTGGTAGATGCTTCTTACAGAACTTATACGGGCTATACAACGGAATACTTAAACGTTAGGACAGGTGCTGGTACTAGTTTCCCTGTTGTAAGAGTAATTGCAAAAGATAGTCGAGTAAATGTAGTATTAAAGTCATATGACAGAGATGGAAATCTGTGGTACAAAATTCAGGACGGCAATAAATTCCGTTATATTTATGCAAATTATGTTTCCGATACATTAGGAGGTCAACCAGGAAGTAATTCTGCCGAAGAAAACTCAGACAATACTCAGAACCCTTCAGCAGGTAATGATACGAGTATACTCAGACCTCTCTCATCAGCCGAGTTTGAAAATTCTATGAATGAACAGGGATTCCCTGAGAGTTATAAACCTGCGCTTAGAAAACTTCATTCTAAGTATCCAAATTGGCAGTTTGCAGCAAGACATGTAAATCTTGATTGGAACCAGGCTCTGAACAAACAAATTCGAAGTTCAAATCTAGTGCACAGTAGTCATCCTGAAGGGTATAAGGATGTAGGTCCTGATTCATATAATTTCGAAAGAGGATATTACTACGCAAAGGATGGAAGAACTTTCTTTAAGGCTTCACCTGAGACGGTTGCCTACTACATGGACCCTAGGAATTTCATAAATGATTCAGGAATTTTCATGTTTGAAGACTTGCATTATAATGCTAAATTCCAGACTCGACAGGTAGTGAGGGATGTTCTTAATTCAACAGCAATGCCAGCTGGGGCTGAAAGATATTTTGTTGAAGCAGGTTCTACTTACAACATAAGCCCAGTTTATATGGCTTGCAAGGTTGTTAGTGAAATAGGTAGGTCATCTTCAAATATTGATGGACATTCATTTACATATGGTGGGAAAAGTTATAGCGGAGCATATAATCCATTTAATATAGGAGCATCGGATTCGGCTTACGGAAATCCTGCTGCTAAGGGGCTGGCTTGGGCACTTTCGGGGAGATCATATTTGAGGCCTTGGAATACCCTTGAAAAGTCAATTAAGGGTGGTGCGATGTTTATATCAAACTCATTTATAGCTAATAATCAGCATTCAATGTATTATGAGAGATTTAATGTAAACAATGGCTATTCTGCAGTAGGAACACATCAGTATATGACGGCAATTTATGGTGCGGCTACTCAGGCTTCGCAGCAGTTTGCAGGATATAGAAACTTAGGACTTCTCAACAAAGGATTTGTGTTCGAAATTCCAGTTTACAAAAATATGCCTAGCACATTGTCGAGTGCACCTTCAAGAGGACACAACAATGCGTTCTTGAAAAGTCTTTCTGTGTATAACGGGAATTCAAAGGTAGGATTCGATAAGAAATTTAACAGATTCCAAGATTCTTACTACACTACGGGTAGCATAAGAGGGGCGAGCCAGGTGAGCATAAATGCAATACCATACAGAAATGATGTACGTGTAACATACAATGGAGGACCGGGGAACAAAATATTCCTCAAACACGGGAATAACGTTGTAAACATCGATGTTACATCGCCTTCAGGTAAAACGGTAAGGTATAAGATTATAATCAATAAATAAATTAAAATGTGCCCGTGCGTTAAGCCGGGCACTGATTATTTTGTGATGTGATAATGAAAATATTTGAATATGGATTGGCCGTAATTATAAATTTGAAATTATAGTTCGACTAGAATGATTAATTGGATTTACAGCCCTGGAATGAACCTCTGCGAGATAATTCGTGATAGATGCCATTAAGTATGCTTCTCTTTTTATAACTCCAGGGTGGAGATATTAGTGTTTTCCTAGGTGCATCGGCTGTCATCCTATGAATTACGATGTCAGAAGGTATGATTTCAAGCAAGTCGCATACAAATTGAACATAATCGTCAACCGAATCAAAGGGCATATAATCGCTATGAGTAGCCGCAAGGCGGCTATTTTTAGTTATATTAAGAAGATGAAGCTTGATGCCCCAAACACCGCTCTGGCAGACGTATCGGACAGATTCAACCATATCTTCTCTACTCTCACCTGGAAGTCCAAGTATGAGGTGTGTGACAAATTTTATACCGGAATGATGTAGCTTTTGAGCGGCTTCTTCGTAGACATCGAGGTCGTAACATCTGTTAATGAACTCTGAAGATGGAGGGTGTATGGTTTGAAGACCTAGTTCGACCCATAGGAACGTCCTTTTATTTAATTCGGAAAGAAGATCGATTACATCATCACCTATGCAATCGGGCCTTGTTGCAATTGCAAGCCCTGATATGCGAGGATCAGAAAGTGCCTCATAATATTTTTTTCTCAGGATACTGACAGGTGCATATGTGTTTGTATGGCTCTGAAAGTAGGCAATATATTTGGCATTTGGCCATTTTTCACTAAGAATTTCTATTTGTTTGTCGATGACCTCAGCAATGTTATCGCCTGATGAAGCCATATCGCCGCTACCAGATTCAGAACAAAAAATGCATCCACCAACGCCCTTGTTTCCATCTCTGTTGGGACAGGTAAAACCCGCGTCTATTGATAGTTTAATTGTTTTTTGCCCAAACTCTTTCTTTAAATTATCGCTGATTGTGTTAATCAATGGGCGATCCAATCCTTTGAAGTTTTCGATTATCAAATTTAGACTCCTCCGACCACTTTTTCATAACTAATCATACCATTTCAAACCTTTAACGCCAAGGGTTTTTGTGATATAATTATTTAGAATATTGTGTAAGAAAAGGGACGACTATAGTGATTGAAAAATCGATAAAAAACAAAGTGACTTCGACACAAAAAATGGAGGGTTTAGGCTATTGTGAGCACAAAGTGACTGATGATCTGTGCTCGCCGTTTGATAGAAATAAGGGGATTGTTAAACCCACCGTTCTTTTGCATTCCTGCTGTGGCCCTTGCAGTACATCTGTCATTGAACGACTGGCTCACGATTATGAGATTATAGTATATTTTTATAATCCAAATATCGATGACCCGAAAGAGTACGAGAAGAGAAAGAAAACGCAGAAGGAATTCATAGATAAATATAATAAGGACAACAAATTAGATATCTCTTTTGTCGAGGGAGATTATAAGCCAGAAGATTTTCATAAGATTTCAGAAGGCTTTGAGGATGAACCAGAAGGTGGGATGAGATGTCCAAGGTGTTTTGAACTGAGACTCAGAAGTACAGCTCACAAAGCATTGGAAATGGGCATAAAAATTTTTGCAACCACACTTACGGTTAGCCCACATAAAAATTACCGGATCATATCGGCGATAGGTCAGAATATAGCTTCAGAAAACAATCTGCAATTTCTAGATATAGATTTCAAGAAGAAAGCCGGCTTTCAGAAAAGCATAGAAATATCGAAAGAATACAATTTATATAGACAAAATTATTGTGGCTGTAACTATGCAAGGAGAATTCAAAATTCTAAAAAACAAGAAAGCCCTGAAGAAGAGAAAGGAAGAAAAATAGATAATGAGCAATAGATTAGTTATTCCCAAAAACTACGACCCAATGCTAGACCAGATTGAGACGCAAAGAGCAATAAAAAAAATAAAAGACTATTTTCAGCAGGAATTGGCATACGGGCTTCAGCTCAGGCGTGTTTCAGCACCTCTCTTTGTTCAGCCGGAGACAGGGCTTAACGACAATCTCAACGGAACGGAAAGAAGGGTTGTTTTTTCACTCAAAGGTATGGATGAGGCTGAAGTCGAAATTGTTCAGTCCTTGGCTAAGTGGAAGAGAATGGCCTTGGATAAATACGAAATCCCTGTAGGACACGGGATATATACCGACATGAATGCGATAAGGCGCGATGAGGATCTTGACAATTTACATTCGGTATACGTTGACCAGTGGGACTGGGAAAAAGTTATAACAAAGGAAGACCGAAATGAAGCGTATCTTCACGAGACGGTAAATACCATATATAACTCAATTAAAAATCTCGGAGATTATGTAAACAGACTATACCGAAATATAAGAACACAATTGCCAAACGAAATATTTTTTGTTACATCTCAGGAACTTGAGGATGCATTTCCGAATATCAGCCCAGAAGAAAGAGAAAACAAAATAGTCAAGGAGAAGGGGGCTGTTTTCATTCAGGGCATTGGTGGCAAACTAAAGTCTGGAAAAAAACACGACGGTAGGTCACCTGACTATGATGATTGGGACCTCAACGGCGACATTATTTTGTGGAACGACGTGCTTGAGACAGCATTTGAGATATCTTCTATGGGGATAAGGGTTGATGCTGATGCAATGGAGAAACAACTAGCTGCATCTGGAAATCTCGATAGAAGGGAACACTCTTTTCACAAAGCAGTGCTTGCAGATGAACTCCCTTACTCAATTGGAGGTGGAATCGGCCAGAGCAGGCTATGCATGTATTTCTTGAGGAAGGCGCATATTGGCGAGGTTCAGGCTTCAGTTTGGCCAAACGATATGATTGATGAATGCAGCAGACACGGCATAATTCTTCTTTAAGAGCAACAGGATATCATGTATTATTATAATCTAGTTGTAGATAACCGAAGCAGGATGACAGACATAGGATATACCTATTCATCAGAGTCAAAACTAGAAATCGGCACGGTTGTGCTAGTAGATTTCGGCAAATCTACCAAGCTTAAGATCGCTGTTGTAGTAGCCGAAAGCAAAATAGAAGAAATCGAAAATTCGGATATTAAAATTAAAAAAATAGATTCTGTATTTGAAGCATTTAGTTTGACAGAAGATGCCGTGAATCTTGCGTTGTGGATGACTTCAAGATATGCAATTAGGAAAATTGATGCACTCAAGCTTTTTTTTCCTCAGGGCAGGCGACCAAAGAAAAAAATAACCCAGGACATGCTAAATGGTACTGCCAGTGAAAGCATGAATATTGGTAAATTGACAGATGAGCAGGACCTTGCGGTTAAAACTATTTTGTCGTCAATTGAGTCTAAAGAAAATAAAACTTTTTTGCTTCACGGAGTAACGGGAAGCGGGAAGACCGAAGTTTACTTTAGAGCTATTGAAAAGTCACTCTCAAGAGGTGAGACAGCGGTTTATCTTGTTCCAGAAATTACGCATATTGATCAAATTTTAAGGCGTCTTGTCGCTAGATTCGGCAGTGAAGTAATATCAGTAATCCACAGCAGACTTAACCCATCACAAAGATTTCTGCAATGGGAGAAGGTCTATAAGGGCGATTCAAAAATTATCCTAGGCACGAGGAGTGCTTTGTTTGCTCCAATTAAGAATTTGGGCGTAGTCATAATGGATGAAGAGCATGAAAATGCATATAAATCAGATATGACACCAAAATATGAAACGGTCGATATTGCATATAAGATGTCACAGATGAATAAATCGGTACTAATTTTAGGATCTGCTACGCCGTCAGTTGTGTCATATTATAGAGCCGAGAGCGGGATTTATACCTTGCTGAAACTGACACAAAGATACAACAAGGCACCTCTGCCTAAGATGGACTTGATCGATATGAGGGATGAAATCCGTGGAGGAAACGCCGGACTAATTAGCAGCAGGTTATATTCTGAAATCAACAAAACAATTGAATCGCAGAGGCAGGTTATTTTGTTTGCGAATAGGAGAGATATTACACAGGCAATTGAACTTGCTTGCGAGAAACTCTTCCCTGAGTATAGTGCCGCAAGACTCGATATGGATATTGCGACGAAAAGCAAACTCGCTTCAAGCATCATGGATGAATATGAACTAGGTTTGCACGATATTCTGATCGGAACACAGATTATTGCAAAAAGCATAGATTACAAGAATGTTGGACTTGTAGGCATCATAGCTGCTGATAGCTCAATCAGGTCAGGCGACTACAGAGGTGGAGAGAGGACTTACCAGCTCATAACCCAGGTTGCAGGAAGAGCAGGACGGGGAGACTTTCATGCAAATGTTTTGGTCCAGACAATGGATAGTGACAGCTTTTATATCAACGCCGCTATCAATAATAGATATGACGTTTTTTATCAAAGGGAGATAAAGCTGAGAAAAATGATGGATTATCCACCATTTTCAGATATAGTTGAGATTGCTGTTTCCGGTAAAAATTCAAAACTCTGCAGAGAAAAAATAGATAAGTATTTGAAGTATATTGCGGGGATAAACGAATTAAAGGAATTGCAGTTTTTATCACCAAGAGAAGACGTTATGTTTCAAGGGGATGAAAAGTCTAGGGTAATTGCAACGTGCAAATGTCCGCCAAAGCTTAGATCAAAACTTGTAAGAACGTGCAATTTATTCAGTATTAAGTTAGCAAAAGATAGGGATGGAACGAGTATTATGCTCGACTTTAACCCTTATTGATATTTTGGAGGAAGTATGGCGACAAGAAAAATAAGAGTCGACGGCGATGAAATTTTAAGAAAGACGTGTAGACCCGTTGGTGATGTGAACGATAGAGTCCGAGAGACACTTTCCGATATGTTAGAAACCATGGAGGAAGAAAATGGTGTTGGCATAGCAGCTCCACAGATTGGAGTGATGAGGAGGATGTTTATTGCCAAACCTTATGAGGATGAAGAGCCGTATTATATGATTGACCCTGAGATTTTGAGCCAGGAAGGCGAGACTTACGATAGAGAAGGCTGTCTCAGCGTACCGGGTATGATAGGGACTGTTAAGAGGCCACAAAAGATAGTAATCGAAGCAACTGATCTTGAGGGCGTGAGGAATAAATATACTTTTGAGGATTTCGAGGCTAGGGTTATGTGCCATGAAAATGATCATCTTAACGGTGTACTATATACAGATATAGCAACGGATGTGATGACGGTGGAAGAAGCGACCCGTTTGGCTGAAGAAGCTGCGGAGAAAGCTGCTGTTGAAAGAGCTAAATCAGAAGATAAGACTGCAGCAAGTAAGGGATCTTCATCGGAAGAATAGGAGATAGACAGTGAATATTGTATTCATGGGAACACCTGATTTTGCAGCGGTTTCTCTTAAAAAGTTAATAGAGAGCGGTCACAATATTGATCTTGTGGTTACACAGCCTGATAGGCGAAAAAATAGAGGAAAGAAAATAATCTGTTCGCCCGTTAAAGAACTTGCAATTGCAAATGAGATTCCTGTTATTCAGCCTGTAAAGCTTAGAAATGATGAGGAAGCTAAGGAAAAACTTAGGAAAGCTCATGAGAAGGCTGATATAGGAATAGTTGTCGCCTATGGTCAGATATTACCAAAAGAAGTTTTGGAGATGCCGAGAAAGGGATATATAAACGTTCATGCATCGCTATTACCTAAACTAAGAGGAGCCTCACCCATTCAGACCGCTATTTTGTATGGAGATGATCCCACTGGTATTAGTATAATGAAACTGGAGGAAGAACTTGACAGTGGCCCTGTGTACTCGAAGGTTGAAGTTGACATTGAAGGAAGAACTGCAGGTGAACTCGAATCTCATTTGGCTGAAATTGGTGCCGAGCTACTTGTTAAGACGCTCAGTGAGTTTGATGATATTAATCCGGAGGTCCAAAATCACTCGGATGCAACCTTCTGTGGAATAATTAAAAAACAGGATGGGCATATTGATTTTTCAAAGTCAGCGGCTGAAATCGAGAGAATGTGTAGAGCATATGATCCATGGCCGGGAACATTCGCGAATATCGATGACAAAACCTATAAATTTTGGAAGTTTGAACTCGCTGATGCTACCAAGAATTCTGGATGTTCATTAAATTCAGATAATTCATCATCAGACGGTGCAAAGCCTGGTGAAATCGTTTATGTCGATGACGATTCCTTTGTTATTGCCTGTGGTAGCGATGGAGTCGAGAGAATAAGAGTTTTGGAAATACAGGCCCCGGGTAAAAGAAGAATGAGGACTGATGAGTTTCTCAGGGGAAATAAAATTATCAAAGGAATGAGATTCGATGCAAAGGAGGCATAAATGTATTATTCTTTGTCGATAATGTTGTTAGTAATCACTTCTATTTTTGCAATGTTTGCGCAATTTAAAGTTAAAAATGCTTTTTCAACTTATAGAAATGTTAATATAAAAAACCAAATTACAGGTGCAATGGCGGCTAAGATGGTGCTTGAAGCTAATGGGATATCAGATGTTACAATAAATCAAATTCCGGGGAGTCTTTCGGACCACTATGATCCAAGAAGCAAGGTTATTAGTCTTTCGCAAGATGTATACGCTGGAACATCAATCAGTGCAGTCAGTGTTGCAACTCACGAAGTGGGTCATGCTATACAGCATCATCAAAGTTTTCCTTTACTTACTTTTAGGAACGCATTTGTTCCGCTTGTAAATCTCGCTTCACGCGCAGTTTGGCCACTAACTTTTTTGGCGATAATACTTATGTATAATTTTCAATCTGAGCTTGGAAGTCAATTGCTGAGTATAGCTGCAATTGCAATGGTTGTGGTACTTTTATTCCACTTAATCACGCTACCTGTTGAGATTGATGCCAGCAGAAGAGCTTTGAAACAGCTTGAAGTTAGTGGAATAATGCAGAATGAGGAACTTGCAGGGGCAAAGCGTGTTCTTTCTGCTGCGGCTATGACATATATTGCAGCACTTGCTGTTTCGGTTGCAAACTTAGTTAGAATTTTGGCGATGAGAAATGACAGATAGCCGAAAGTTGAAGATCTACAAGATAACAAAAGAGCGTGAGCTGGCTTTTGATCTTTTTTCGAAGATAGACAAAGAAAAGGCCTATAGCAATATTGTACTTGCTGAGATTGGCAAGGGTGAAACTCCACTGAAGGATGAGGAAAATCACCTTTCTGATGATGATCACTGCCAGGCTAGTGAAGAAAAAATAAACAGTTCCTTTGTTCGCAACTTAGTCCTTGGAACTCTTGAAAATAAACTTCTTTTGGATTACTATATTGATAGATTCTTAAAGCGCGATCCTAAGAAGAAGGCCGATGATATTAGAAATATTTTAAGACTTGGATTTTATCAAATCCTCTTCATGAAGTCGGGCAAAGACTATGCTATATGCAATGAGATGGTCAATCTCACCAAGAAACGTTTCAAAGGTTACGAAGGTCTTGTTAACGCGATTTTAAGAAATGTAATACGATCAAAAGAAAGCCTTACTCCGCCTGAAGGTAGTGATGTTGATACCCTGAGTACAAAGTATTCAATTGATAAATCTATAATAGCTTTATGGGAAAAAAGTTATGGGATTAAAAAATCGATTGAAATATGTGAAATGTCATCAGAGAGGGCGCCATTATTTGCAAGGGTTAACAAAAATCTGACGAATACGAATATGGCAATTAAAATTCTTAAATCTCAGGATGTGGGCGCAACAAGAGTCGATCAAAGCGAACGTGCTATTTTGATTGATTCTAGTGATCAGGCCAAGGCTATATCATCTGAAGCCTTTAGTGATGGATATATATCATTTCAAGATCTTTCTTCGATAATTGCGGTGGATAAGCTTGGCGTAAATTCAGAGGATTGCATACTTGATATGTGCTCAGCACCAGGCGGGAAATCCGTTTCAGCTGCGGAGATCGCAAATAAGGGGAAAATCATAGCATGGGATATTTATCCGCACAAAATAGATTTGATTCAAAAGTATGCGAAAAGATGTGAGATATCTAATTTACAGGCATATCTCCATTCCGCACTTGATTATAGAGAAGAATACGAGAAAAAATTTGATAAGGTAATACTTGATCCGCCATGCTCAGGTCTTGGAGTAATGAGAAGGCGTCCAGAAATTAGATATAAATCTATGGACAATTTCAATTTATCAGATCAGCAGTTTGGTATGTTAAAACTTGCGGCTCGCTATGTCAAACAGGAAGGAAGTATTTTGTACTCAACATGTACGGTTAATCCATATGAGAATGATGAGTTGATCAAGAATTTTCTGGATGCAGATTATTCTCAGGAGTTTGATGTAATGTATGAAAGACAAATTTTCACGGGCGAGTTTGGCGCTGACGGTTTTTATATTTGTATATTAAAGAGGAGAGGATAAAACCATATGGATGTTGGTTTCAAAACTGACAAGGGAATAACTAGATTCAACAATGAGGACGCATGCTATGTTATGGTTGACAAAGGCGTTTTTATTGTCGCGGATGGTGTAGGTGGCAGCAGTTCAGGGGAGATTGCAAGTCGCACCGCAACTAGATTTATTTCACAGTATGTCGAAGATAATCCTATTGATCCGAAATGGGATCAAGAAGAAATGAGACTCTATTTTGCAAAGTGTCTCAATCAAACAAATGAAATGATTCTTGAGATGTCTCATAGGTTTGAAGAAAACAGTGGAATGGCCACAACAGTCGTAGTTTCATATATTTCAGGTTCAAACATGTATGTTTTCAATCTTGGAGACAGCAGAGCCTATATTGTAAGAAACGATGAAATTGCGCAGGTCACAGAGGATCATACTTACGTAAACAATCTTGTGCAAAGGGGAGAGATAACTGCGGAGGAGGCACTCTTCCATCCAGATCGGAACCAGATAACCAAGGCTTTGGGAGCAGAGGAGCATGTTTATCCTGATATGTTCATTGTATCTCTTGAAGTTGGAGATGTGGTGGTTATGTGTACGGATGGACTCTATGTTGAGGTGCCACACGCTGATATCAAGAGAATTGTTACTGAGTCTGTGTCGATGTCTGAGGCATGTTCCAAACTGGTTGATTTAGCAAATTTGAACGGGGGTAGCGATAATATTACAGTAATTTCCCTGAAAATTGATGAGGAGGATATCAATGAGTAATAACAAATTATTGGCCGGTCGATATGAGTTGATCGAAAAAATCGGTGACGGGGGAATGGCTGTTGTCTACAAAGCAAAAGACAGGCTTTTGAATAGATATGTCGCTGTTAAAATCTTAAGACCTGAGTTTACAAGGGATGCGCAGTTTATAGAGAGTTTTAGGAAAGAATCGCAAGCCGCAGCAGGTCTCCAACACCCTAATATAGTGAATGTATATGATGTGGGCAAAGAGGGGAATATTTATTTCATCGTCATGGAATTGATAGATGGAAGACCGCTATCGGATATCATTGAGGAGAACGGACCTCTTGATTATAGACATGTCATAGAGATAGGAAAACAGGTTGCAGCGGCTTTAAGTCTTGCTCACAAAAACCATATAATTCATAGAGATGTAAAGCCTCATAATATTATGATTACCAAAGACGGAATTGCGAAACTAGCAGACTTTGGTATTGCTAAGGCGATTTCTTCTGCAACGATTGTCAACAAAGAAGAAGGCGGTCAGGTCATGGGGTCTGTGCATTACTTTTCGCCTGAACAAGCAAGAGGAAAGTATGTGGATGAAAAATCGGATGTTTATTCACTGGGAATAGTCCTTTATGAGATGCTAACTGGTGAGGTGCCTTTTGATGGTGAGAATCCAGTTGAAATTGCTCTAATGCATATAAACGAAGATATCAAGCCACCTTCAGAGGTTATAGAGAATGTTCCTCCTGCACTTGAAAAAATAATACTTAAAGCAACGGATAAAATTCAATCTAACAGATATGAAGATGCTGAGGCAATGTATGAGGATCTGAATAACGTGGACTTTTTATCTAAAAAAGTTGGCAATGACATCCTTATGGAAGGTGCTAAGAGAAAGAAAACTCCTGTAAAGATAGATGAAGAAAATGAGGAAAAATTAAATTCAATAATATCAGACGGTGGGAAAAAATCATCTAAGAAGAAACACAAATCTTCAGGTGAACCTTCTAAGTTTAAGAAGATGATGCCTTGGATAATATCACTTATCGCACTTATCATTTTAGGTGCTGTAGGTGGCTATTTCATCTCATCGAAACTTTTAAATGATAATGCTGGAGATATTGAAGTTCCTTCGCTCAAGGGTATGACCTATGAGGAAGCATCAGATGAACTAGCTAGTCTAAATTTGAAAATTGCCAAAGGTGACGAGGTATACAGTGCTGATCTTGAAAAAGGTAAGATAGTATCACAGTCGCCAATAGCCAAATCTAAAGTTAAAGAGGGCACCAAAGTTAAGGTTAATATAAGTAAGGGCAAAAAAGCAGGCCTTGTACCTGATGTCGTAGGCAAAAAATTCAATGAATCCGACATTGCATCACTCTTAGGTCAATACGGATTTTCACTAGGCAATGTTACATATGAAGAAAGTGATAAATATGATGAGGGAGTGATTGTAAGTCAGAATCCTTCAGCTGGTTCTAATCAGAAATCGGGCTCATCTGTTAGTCTTGTTGTAAGTAAGGGCAAAAAAGAGAAATCAAAGGTACCAACACTCACCGGCTTGACTGCAGATCAGGCGGTTCAGGCCCTAAACGATGCTGGTCTTGATGTGGGAGATATTTCATACGAAGAAAGTAACGTATATGGCAAGGATTACGTTATGTGGCAGCAGTATAGCGCTGGTACTGAACTTAAGAAGGGCACATCTGTTTCAATTAAAATCAGTAAGGGTATGCCTGAGGTTCCTGAAAGTCCAAAACCAGGTAGCAATGATGGATCAGGACAGGACTAATCCAGGCGTTAGTAAATATTTATGACTGAAAGTAATTTTGAACCAAATATAAGGGATGCTGCTGATATTTCATTAAATGCTGTAGAAGGCAGGATTGTTAAGGGAATAGGAGGTTTTTACTATGTGGATACTCCTCTGGGACAGGTAACTACCAGGGGACGTGGCAACCTCAAAAGAGATGGTGAAACCCTCTACGTAGGCGATATAGTAAAACTTTCAATATTAACAGACCCTGATAATGAGCAAAGTGACATTCTTGAGGGAGTTATCGAAGAGGTTTTGATGCGAAAAAACTCTTTTGTTCGCCCTCAAGTTGCAAATGTAGATCTGATTGCGATAGTTGTAAGTGCCAAAACTCCAAAGGTCAATTTAAAATTACTTGACAAGTTTCTCTGCGTCTGTGAAGGAAAGCACGTGGAATGCATAATTTGCGTCAACAAAACAGAGGACAAGCGTGGCATGTTAATGTATGAGAAGATTGAGTCCATCTACAAAGGCACGTACGAAACATATGCCGTAAGTGGTACACAATCTACGGGGATCGATCAACTTAGGAATAGATTTAAGGGGCTTACTATTGCACTGGCTGGGCCTTCTGGGGTTGGCAAATCAACTATTCTGAACGCTTTAATCGGAAGAGGGCATATGCAAGTGGGAGAAATAAGTCAGAAAACAAATCGCGGAAAACATACAACGCGACATGTTGAACTTGTGCCGATTGACGAGGATGGTAAGAGCTTAATCTTTGACACTCCCGGCTTTACATCACTTGAGTTACCTGATATAGACAAATCTGAGCTTAGACATTTGTTCCCTGAAATAGAAAGAGAGGGGATAAATTGTAGGTTTCAGGACTGTCTGCATCTTGAAGAACCCGGTTGTGCTGTTTTAGAGGCCTTATTACAAAATAAGATCGCAAAGAGTAGATATGATTCATATCGCAGTTTTTTGGATGATATAGCTAATAAGAAACGATATTGAATGATGTGCTAAACAAAATATGGAGGTGCTATTTGAAGCTACTATCGCCGTCGCTGTTAGCGGCTGACTTTTCAAAACTTGGAGATGAAGCAGAGTTGATATCTGCTGCTGGAGCTGATTTTTTGCATATTGACGTTATGGATGGGCATTTTGTGCCGAACATAAGCTTCGGTGCTGTCGTAATGAATAGTCTTAATGACTTACAGACTGCCCCATATGATGTGCATCTAATGATTGAAAATCCTGATCTATATGTTGAAGATTTTGCAACAGAAAAAACCGAATATATTGTGGTTCATCAGGAAGCCTGTATACACCTACATAGGACCATTTCACACATTAGGTCTCTTGGCGTAAAGGCAGGTGTTTCGATCAATCCGGCAACAAGTGTCGATTTGCTAATTGATATACTGCCGTTTGTAGATCTTGTGCTCATAATGTCGGTTAATCCAGGTTTCGGTGGCCAAAAATTTATACCTCAAACACTGGGCAAGGTAAAACGCTTGAAATCTCTTAGGGATGAGATGAATTTAGACTTCCTAATAGAGATTGATGGTGGTGTCAATGAGGATAATCTTAAGGATGTTATTTCATCGGGAGTTGATATTGTGGTTTCAGGGTCTGCTGTATTTAAAGGGGATCCTAGTACAACGGTTAACCAGGTTAAAAAGTTTAAGAAAATTATGGACATATAAATTATTGTATATATAGAGTTGCATATGAGAAAATGCCACCCTCAGCATAGGATTGCTAATGTTGAGAGCGGCATTTTTCGTTACGCTTAATATTGTTATTATAATATGATTATTCATCAGTGGAATCTTCGTTTGGATCCGATTCTGAATTTGAAGGATCAGTTTCGCCTTCTTCAGGTGGATTTGCATCAGGAGGTATTGGATATTCAATTATGTTGTTATTATGAAGAGGGCAGTAGAATTTAGGAATCCTTTCGTCTTTTCCATCTTCAAAAGTTGTTTCCACAACATCTGTACACCAAGGCGTTGCAAGCATGCCTGATTCCTTACAGATCTTCACGTCCTTAGGACCATTTTCTTCGTCCTCTTTCTTGACGCTATTGACTGATACAATTCCTGTTTCAGTACCCTTAACAAAATAGTTATTGCCTATGCTTATGACATTGGAAGGCTGTGAAGGGTAGGACCCCCTATAACACCTTTTAACCTGCCTCATTATTCTTCCCCATAATTGTGTAGCAGCACTACTATTATTTGATAATGAAATTGAGACATCATTTCCGATCCAAACTGCGGCTGCATACGAAGGAGTAAAGCCCACACACCAGATATCAAGGTCATCACTTGTTGTTCCTGTCTTTGCGCCTGTAGGTACTCCAGGAATCGATGCAGCATTCGCATAACAGTTTGTAACTGAGAATTGCAAAATCTTATTCATAACAAAGGCAACATCTTCGCCCATAACTTTTGTAGCTTTATTTTTGCTACTATCTAGAATGACCTTGCCTTTTCTATCTTTAACTTTTGTATATGATACAGGTTTATAGACTTTACCACCGTTAGCAAAGGCGGTATATGCATTTGAAAGTTCTAAAGGTGAAATACCCTTAGCCATACCACCAAGAGCAATAGCAGAAGGATTTGCATCATTTACATTACCCTTTGTTTGTAGTGTGGAAATTCCAAACTTTTTAAGCATGGACATACAATATTCAGGGCCAACCTGCAAGAACGTCTTTATTGATGTTGTATTTCTGGAATACCCCAAAGCAGACTTAAGATCAAGGGGACCCATATATCCACCTTCAAAGTTCTTCGGCCAGATTCTACCATTTAGTTTAGTCGGTTCATCGACAATTACGGAGGCTGATGTAATGTAATCACCCCAGTATTGTGCGCCTTGCTTGTCTATATTGTAATCCTTAAAACTATGTTTTTTACCCGCCTTAGCCTCATCAGCACTCATCTGAAGGGCTGGTGCATATACACCTATAGGCTTTATCGAGGATCCTGGCTGTCTAGGGGAGTCAGCTCTGTTGAATAGGGATCGACCCTCAGTCTTTCGACCTCCAACCATGGCCTTGATTTGCCCCGTTTTTACATCAACAATTGTCATAGCTGACTGAGGTTGAACAACTTGCTGCTGAAGCTTATATGAGTTTGCAGTAAGTGTAACACTTCCATCATTGCCGAACTTAAACCAATCATCATGTGATTTTATGAATTTTGCAGAAATAATAACATTGCCATCGGCATCTTTCTTTTTCTCACCCTGAGGAACATTTATATATCCACCAGAAATTACATAAAGTCCGCCGTTATTTCTTCTAAATAAACTCTTAAATTCAATGCTTATATCTGGTTTTCCATTTACACTTGTATCATAAAAGTGTAATTTTTTGCCTGAAACCAATGTGATTGAACCATTTTTATTTTTTCTAGCCTCGCTTAAAGGGAAAGTATATGATCCATCTTCTGCAAAATAATTTGAATAGTTGTAAAGCACGACGTGACCTGAATCATCAATGAAGTTACCCTCGCTATTTCTATTCATATTAATCGCGCTAGGGAAGTTTGCGTCATTCTCAAATTCGGTTTCAACGACATTCTGAGCCTGACTATCAAGAGTTGAATAAATCCTTAGCCCGCCGTCATAGACCTTATCGGTCGCATCCTTCTTTGAAATCTTATATTTTTTTGCAATATCATCTATAACTTGATTAATGACAAAATCATTAAAATATGCAGTTTTTTCGGCAGTGATTGTATAATTTGGATTGATTACATCTTTAAGAGGAGTATCCATAGCTTCATCGTACTCCTTCTTAGTAATCATGTTTTGTTCTCTCATGAGTTGAACACATAAGCGCGCTCGCTCTAGGCCATTGTCATTTAGCACGTATGCACCGCTATCTGTTTTGTTAAGTATATGAGCATCATCGTAGTTGTTGACTTCACTTAGATTAACAAACTTTATGTATGCGTAACTTGTCGGTGCTTTAGGCAGTGCTGCAAGCAAAGCTGACTCAAAAACAGAGAGTTCAGATACGTCTTTAGAAAAATATGTCTGTGAAGCTGTTTGTACACCATTAGAGTTATATCCTAAAGCAATAGTATTCAGGTACGCTTCAAGGATTTCTTTTTTACTTAAATTGCGTTCAAGAATTACAGTATAATATCCCTCGATTATCTTTCTCTTAATACTTCTTTCGGACTTTGACTCCTTCAGAAATAGGTTCCTTGCAAGTTGTTGGGTGATGGTTGAAGTTCCGCTTACTCTTCCTGAGGTTAACGAATCCTTAACGGCACCCAACATACGAATATAGTTGAAGCCAGAGTGTTTCCAGAATGTCTTATCCTCAATAGCTATGAATGCATTTTTTAAATTTTTAGGTAGATCATCGTATGCGACATTCGTACGGTTTTCTGTTGCATACACTGTATCAATTTTTTTGCCCTGATCATCATATATTACTGAACTTTCAGACAAAATATTATAGATGTTGTCCGTATCAATTTTTTCAGCTGAATTAACGACATAGGCGATATATGCAAATGTAAGTATAACGATTGCAACAAAGAATAGAAGAATAATAAGAAGAATTTTCTTCCATTTCTTCATTCCGATTTTTGCATCAGTCTCGAGATTGTTCATAATAATATCCTTTTTCTCAAAGTAATTTTCGTGTAATTATAACATAAAATAAGGCTCTAGACAAGAATAAGGGGATGATATAAAATGGAATAAACTTCCAATTTGTATCTTGGTTCAAAAGAAAACTACGGTTACATTTATCAAGTGCGTTTTATAAGTAAACTACGAGAATATGCAGAATTTCTAATACTACAACATGAATGAGAAGAAAACTGTTTGCTATATCAATTATGCATTTGGCAGTTAGTTTGGCGTACATCAGTTTTAATTACTATGTATCAGCTTTTATATTTGGAATATGCGTTTTATATTTAATAAGTAGACTGGGCTTTAAAAATGCCATTCTACCCATTACAATTTTTTTTGTTGCGACAATATTTGTATGGAACGGCTATTTTGTTGCTGAGAAGAATGAAAAATCGGTTTCGGAAATTCCAACGGATAAAAAAATCCAGATGCGGGGGACGGTTTTATCGAGGGATATCTTGGAGTCTTCACTTGAGGGCAGGGAAAATTATGCAAAAATTATTATTAAAGACAGCAATGTAGGTGTCAATGTTTTAATTAATTTATATTCTGAAAATTTCGAAGAAATTAAAGTCGGAGATTTTGTGGAGGTTTATGGTAAATTTGAAATACCTCAAACTGCAAGGAATCCGAGATGTTTTGATTATAAAGAATATCTAAATAGCAAGGAAATTTTCCTTGTTGGCAGTTCTGAAAGAATTAGAGTACTAGGACATACTCAAGGGCTCAGATGCTCGGTATATAGGTATACAGAGCGCGTTAGGGATATAATCTTTTCCGATGTAGCTAACAGAGGCAGCAGTGTGATAGGTCTTGTGAGGGGTGTTGTACTGGGCGACAAAACAGGGCTCGATGAGGAAGTTTACGATAATTTTAGAATGTTTGGAACCGCACATGTTTTGGCAGTGTCCGGTCTTCATGTAGGGATTTTGCTTACTTTGTATCGTAGAATATACAGGGTTAGGCCTAGCGTATATCTGACTATTCTGATAATCATAATCTTAATGTTTTATGGCACACTCACTCGATGGAGTCCATCTGTTTTGAGAGCTGTTTTGATGTCCCTTATATATATTGCGTCACAGGTTTTTTCCAGGGATTCTGACCTTCTTACCTCTCTTGGGCTAACATCTATAATATCAATCTGCCTGAATCCATTGATAATATCATCCTTAGGGTTTCAAATGTCATACCTTGCAATACTTGGTATAGGATTCATATCACCAATTATTATTAGAAAGTTAGAAAGTCTTATTTCATCGAAGTATGGAGATGTTCTAAAGCCACAATATATAAATGCAATTGCAATGGGTATATCCGTATATGCTTCAGTGCAAATCGTTGTAGTGCCATTTATCTTACAAGAATTTAACTATATCTCACCACTGGGATTTTTGTTGAATTTGCCAGTTACTATATTGGCAGGACTAATAGTAACTTTTTCAATAATATCTATATTTATCATAGCTTTGGGAGATGGCATCGCCTATATTGCTCAGATCAATCCGAATTTCCTGATAGCGAATCACTTGATATCCAGATTTTGGCCTATACTTATTTTAGTCCTCAAAAAAAATAGACAAACTATTGATATGATTGTATGGGGATTTGGTAAGGTTATGATGGAAATTCATGATCTTGCAGCGGGGTATCTAAAGCCATCGTATGACTTCGTTTCTCCGGGGAAAGCTATTACTTATACCTTCATAGTTGCAATTCTGCTCTCTTTCTCTGAAACCTTTTATATTGATCTTAAAAGAAAAAATCTGAGCAGAATTGCGGGTTATTTTGTTGTATTAATATTTATCTTTGCAACTGTTAGCGACATTGACAAAACACCGTTTGATAAGGCAAATATTGTGATGGTTGACGTTGGGCAGGGCGATTGTACGCATGTTAGGAGCAATAGTGGAATAAATATGATATTCGATGGGGGTGGCTCAAGAAATAAGAATATCGGGAAGTTAATACTCAAGCCTTATTTGCTAAAAAATAGGATTGGATCGTTGGATCTAGCCGGAATTACACATGAAGATACGGACCACTCAAAAGGCATCAAGGAGTTGAGTAAGGTTTATAAAATAAATAACTTAGTTGAAGGAGCATATGCTGGAGAACTGGCTGATGGCAGCGGAATTAAGGTCAGGGTGCTGTGGCCTATCGATGATGGAGAGAGTGAATCTGGCACAGATAATGAAAAATCGTCTGTATTTCGAATTGATGTAGATGGTGTCAGTGTTTTGGTAACTGGTGACATTGGTGTTGAAACGGAAAAGGAGTTGATTGAAAAATATAAGGGTAGCGACTTACTGAAGGTTGATGTACTAAAAGTTGGGCATCATGGCAGCAAATACAGTACATCGGAGGAATTTCTCAAGGCAGTAAATCCACAGGTTGCACTCATAGGTGTGGGGAAAAATAATTATGGGCATCCATCGCCCAGTGTCATTGATAAACTTCACAAAAATGATATAATACTTTATAGGACTGACGTGAATGGTGCTATAGGATTATGGAGAGAGGGCAAAAGACTTAAAGTATGTACTATGCTAAGAGAATGACAGATTATGAGAGATTCATAAATGATGCAAAAAAAGGCTACAGCAATTTGCTGATTTTTTGTGGCAAAGAACCCTATCTCTCGGCGTGGGCAACAGAGAGAATTGCTAAGTTATATCTCAATCCGGCTACACGTCTAATGAATTTAACTGAATTGGATGATTTTTCATATAGTTTAAGCGAACTCAAACAGTCTATGGAAGCACTGCCTTTGATGGGCGGGCGACGCGTAACCGTTATCAATCTTTCGGACGCTGCATGTTTGAAAAATGATAATGATAGCATTTTAAAGCTTTTAACAAACTGCACAGATGCTGAGAATGATAATATCCTTATATTAAATTTCTTGTCGACTGATAAGGTTGATATAAATACAAAGATTAAGAAATTATTTACAATTTATGAATTTAAAAAACTCAAGGATAATGATTTATTCAGATTTATTCACAGGCAGCTCAAACAAAAGAAGATATTCATAGATGACAGATCAATAAGACATCTTATCAACGTGAGCGGCTATTTGGAGAGGGAAAGCGACTACGATCTTCGGAAACTCACATCGGATCTTGATAAGATAGTGTCATATGTGAACCAAATGGAAATTACTGATAGTGAAGAGATTCAGGCGGCTATAGACAGTGTCGTGCTAGGGTATAAGGAATCCTATGTTTTTTCGCTAATAGACAATATTTTTAACAAAAATATAGGTAAGTCTATAGAGATTTTTAATAACATATATCCTTTGGAAAAAGATTTAAATAGGCTTATCGCTCTAATTATCTCAAGTCTTGAGATCGCTCTCTCAATCAAGCAGCTTGAAAGAGATGGTGTTGATATTGCAGAAGCGGTGAAAATTCTTGGAGTGAATAAATTTAGGGGAGAGACAATCAAAAGGAATACGGTTAGGCTCTCAGAATATGATATCAAATCCATGTTAATGCGAGCGTACAAAATAGAAAAATATCAAAGGCAGGGGCTCTTTGATGATAAAACATCTTTTGAATACTTTTTAGCTACGATATAGTCAAAACGGAGATTGTTATATAAATGAAAAAAAGAAGATTAGCAGAACTTAGTCTCATCTTAGTGACTCTTGGGTGGGGCGTATCGTACTATTTAATGGATATTGCACTAGATGCAATGGGTCCTTTTACTTTGAATGCATATAGATTTTTGATTGCCTTTGCGGTTGCAGCTATTTTGTCGTTCAGACTGATTAAAGATGTTAATAAAGAAACTATCAAATATAGTTTTCTCCTGGGGACACTACTACTGTTCGTATACAGTGGTGCTACATTTGGAGTAAAGCATACCACTCTTTCAAATGCGGGTTTTCTATGTGCTCTTGCGGTCGTAATTACACCCTTTATAGAAACAGTTTTTCTTAAGAAGCCATTGCCTGCAAAGGTACAAATATCTGCGGTCGCGTGTCTTATTGGGATTATGCTAATGACACTTAAGGATGATTTTTCAATTAATATGGAGAACTTGCCAGGCGATTTGCTCTGCATACTCTGTGCAGTATCTTATGCGTTTCACATTTTAGTCACCCAGAAAGCGGTAAAGCAGGAAAACGTTAATTCATTTCAACTGGGTGTCTTTCAACTGTTTTTTTGTGGAGCATACTGCCTGATGATGGGATTTATTTTTGAAACCCCCGCGATCCCTTCTACCTTGAAAGTCGGAGGATCAGTTTTGTTCCTTGCGATATTTTGTACTGGCGTTGCATTCATTGTTCAGTCCGTTGCGCAAAAATTTACTGAGGCTAGCAGGGTTGGAATAATATTTTCGCTTGAACCTGTTTTCGCAGGTATTGTGGCATACTTTTTGGCTGGTGAAGTATTGAGTGTTAAGGGTTATATAGGAGTTATAATAATGATTCTTGCGATTTTATTTCTTGAAACGGACTTTAAGTTTTTAAGAGTCAGAAACAAGGAATAGAATCTGAGATATAATGATTGATTTATTTTTAGACAAACTCTATAATTAAACATAGAGATTAAAATTTGTCAAAGAGAGTTTTCTGATAGGAGGACGGTGTAATGAGCAAAAAATGCTGCTGTGGCAACGATAAGACAGTCCAGTTTAAAGAGCTGGCGCCAACTATGGAAAAGTATGCTAATACTCCAGGGAGTCTGATTACTATTTTGCAGAAGGCCCAGGAAATATATGGCTATCTATCCATAGACGTTATTAACTATATTTCTGATTGTACAGGCATTAAGCCTGCTAAAATCTATGGCGTAGCTACTTTTTACGCACAGTTTAGACTTCAGCCGATTGGCAAGAATCTGATCATGCTATGTCAAGGAACGGCATGTCACGTAAATGGTTCTGAACAAATTGAGGAATCAGTCTGTGAATACCTTGATATCAAGGACGGTGAGACGACATCTGACGGTATCTTTACTTTGAATAATGTAGCATGTCTTGGCTGCTGCTCGCTTGCTCCTGTAATGATGGTGCGAAGCAGTGAGGGAGATGAGACTTACGGTAATTTGACTAAGGAAAAGGTTACCAAAATTCTAGACGAGATTAGAGCAAGAGAATAGGAGGATACCATATGAAAGTTGTTATTGGTCAAGGTAGCTGTGGTATTGCCACCGGTGCAAAGAAGACTGAGGCTGAATTCAGAAAGCAAATCGCTGAACACAATTTGGATGTCTGTATTGACTTTACAGGCTGCGTAGGTACATGTTATCTGGAACCGATTGTCGACGTATATGACGATAACGGAAAAGATTTTACTCGCTATATAATGGTGCAGCCTGAGAAGGTTGAAAAGATTGTTACAGAACACCTCGCTGGAGGAAAACCTGTTGAAGAATATTCAATAACAGATGAAGATAAGCAATTTATAGCAAAACAAAAGAGAGTTGTACTCAGAAACTGCGGACTTATCAATCCTGAAAAAATCGATGAGTATCTTGAGGTTGGAGGTTACGAAGCTACTAAAAAAGTAGTTAAGACTATGAGTCCTGATGATGTTATCGCAGAGATCAAGGTCTCTGGTCTTAGAGGTAGAGGTGGTGCAGGATTCCCAACTTGGTTTAAGTGGAACGCTGCAAAGAACAATCCTGGTAGTGAAAAATATATAGTCTGTAACGCTGACGAGGGAGATCCGGGAGCATTTATGGATAGATCTGTGCTCGAAGGAGACCCTCATGCAGTAATTGAGGGAATGATTATAGGCGGTTATGCAATGGGTGCAACAGAAGGTATTATCTATTGTCGTGCTGAGTATCCGCTTGCAATCAAGAGACTTGAAAATGCAATGTCTCAGGCTAGAGAAAGAGGATATCTCGGAAAAGATATTTTCGGATCTGGTTTCGATTTTGACTTAAGAATCAAGGCAGGTGCAGGTGCTTTTGTCTGTGGAGAGGAAACCGCACTTATCGCATCGCTTGAAGGTGAAAGAGGTATGCCTAGACTGAAACCTCCATTCCCAGCTCAAAAGGGATTTTGGCAGAAGCCTACAAACATCAATAACGTAGAGACATTCGCGAATGTACCTTGGATAATCGTAAACGGTGGTAAAGCATTTGGTTCTATGGGAACGGAAAAATCAAACGGAACCAAGGTATTTGCTCTAGCTGGAAAGATTAAGAAGGGTGGACTTGTTGAGGTTCCCATGGGACTTCCTCTGAAGGATGTTATCTTTGGCATCGGAGGCGGAATTAAGCAGGACAAGAAGTTTAAGGCTGTACAGATGGGAGGACCTTCAGGCGGATGTATTCCTGATAAGCTCATCGATACACCAGTTACATACGAAGATATCAACAAAACAGGTGCAATTGTAGGATCCGGCGGTATGATCGTAATGGACGAAAATACATGTATGGTTGATATGGCAAGATACTTCCTGGATTTCACAAAAAAAGAGTCTTGCGGTAAATGTAACTATTGCCGTGTAGGTACTAAGAGAATGCTCGAAATCCTTGAGAGAATCACCAAGGGCGAAGGTAAGGATGGAGATATAGAACTACTTGAGGAACTTGCTGGAAAGATCAAAGATGGTTCGATGTGTGGACTTGGACAGACAGCTCCAAACCCTGTCTTAACTACATTGAAATATTTTAGAAATGAATATGAAGACCATATTTATAATCACAAATGTACTGCTAAATCATGTAAGGCATTGATACATTATCTAATTAAGGATACATGCGTAGGATGTACAGCCTGTGCAAGGAAATGTCCTGTAAATGCAATTTCTGGAGAAGTTAAGGGACAGCATGTTATCGATCAAGATAAATGTATTAAATGCGGAAAATGTGAGGAAACTTGCAGATTCGATTCAGTGGTAAGAGAGTAGGAGGAAGTCATATGAACAAGTTTAGAATGAACATAGATGGCAAAGAAGTATTTGGACTTCCAGGTCAGACGATTCTTGAAGTAGCTCGTGAAAATGATATTTTTATTCCAACGCTTTGCTATGACGAAAGAACAGCAATTTACGGATCATGCGGAATCTGTGTGGTAGAAGTTGAAGGTAACCCTAAACTCTTAAAAGCGTGCGCTACAGAGGTTGCTGATAATATGATAGTAATGACAGACACAAAGAGGGTACTTGAGTCGAGGAAGACAAACCTAGAACTACTACTGTCAGATCACCAGGGAGACTGTGTAGCACCATGTAAATTGGCATGTCCAGGACATACAGATTGCCAGGGATATGTAGGTCTAGTTGCTAATGGAGAATTCGATAAGGCTAACGAACTTATTAAGGAAAGAATTCCTCTACCTGCTTGTATTGGTCGTGTCTGTCCTCATCCATGCGAAGATGCATGCAGGCGTGGATTAGTTGAGGAGCCAATAAGCATTGCAATGATTAAGAGATTTGCAGGCGAATACAACCTTGCAGGTGAAGAACTTTTCATGCCTGATATTGCAGAAGATACAGGCAAGAGAGTAGCAATCATAGGTGGTGGACCTATGGGACTTTCAGCAGCATACTTTTTAAGACAGAGAGGACACGATGTTACTATATTTGACAGCATGCCTAAATTAGGTGGAATGCTTAGGTATGGAATCCCTGAATACAGACTTCCTAAGGAAGTTCTTGATATGGAAATAGCAATCATTGAACACATGGGCGTTGAAATGATTCCTAACACCAAGGTAGGCAAGGATATACCGTTTGATACAATCAGAGATGACTTTGATGCAGTAGTAATGGCAATCGGTGCTTGGAAGTCTACTGGCGTAGGCTGTAAGGGCGAAGATGCTGAAGGCGTTTGGGGTGGAATTGATTTCCTGAGAAAGGTAGTTAGAAACGAGACTATTAATCTAGGAAAGAAAGTTGCCATCGTAGGTGGTGGTAATACCGCAATGGATGCTTGCAGAACTGCTGTAAGACTGGGCGCAGAAAAGGTATATAACGTATATAGAAGAACAAAAGATGAGATGCCTGCAGACTTGCTTGAAATTGAAGAAGGAGAAGAAGAGGGCGTTATCTTTAAGAACTTGACCAACCCGCTAGAGATAGTTAAGGACGAAAATGGTCATGTTAAGGAAATGATTCTCCAAGTTATGGAACTTGGTGAACCTGATGCTTCAGGCAGAAGAAGACCTGTTCCTGTAGAAGGCAAAACAGAAACTATAGAGGTCGATAATGTAATACTTGCAATAGGTCAGGCTGTAGATGCAGAATTATTTGAACTTCAGAAAACTCGTAAGAATGCAATTGCATACGATCCTGATACCTTTGCGACATCTATGGAAGGTGTATTTGCTGGCGGTGACTGCGGTAATGACAAAATTTCAATTGCAATTGAAGCTATAGCAGATGCTAAGAAGGTTGCAGTAATTGTTGACAGATATCTCGATGGTGAAGATGTAAAATACGAAGAGCCATATTACGTTAAACGTGAGGACATCACTGAGAAGACTTTTGAAGATAGAGAGAGACTATTCAGAGAAAAGGCTGATCAGTTAAACGCAGCTGAGAGAAAAGATAACTTTACAGAAATTATATACAATGGATTAACTGAGGACCAGGCAATCAAAGAAGCAAACAGATGTCTGCAGTGTGGATGTCACGACTACTTTGAATGTAAACTCATTGATTACTCAAACCTATATGATGTAAAACCTGAAAGATGGGCAGGCGAAAAGAGCCTTGTAGAATTCGAGGATGAGCATCCGTTCATCGTAAGAGATCCAAACAAGTGTATTAAATGTGGACTATGCGTAAGAGTCTGTGATGAGGTAATGGGCAGAGGAGCTCTAGGCCTTGTTCACAGAGGATTCGATACCGTTGTAAAGCCTACACTTGAAGGCCCTCTATGCGAATCAGGCTGTGACTCATGCGGACAGTGTGTAACTCTTTGCCCTACAGGTGCTATACAGGAAAGACTTTCAATCACTAAGGAAGTTCCACTAGAAAACGAACATGTAGTAACAACCTGCTCATTCTGCTCAGTTGGATGTACATTTGATCTTGAATATCATGGAGATATGCTGATTAAGGCAAATCCTCTTAAAGAAGGCCCTGTAAACAAAGGACTTTGCTGTGCGAAGGGTAAATGGGGATTTGACAGTGCGCTACTCGAAGGAAAGATTCTTGATCCTCTAGTTAAGGACGGAAAATCATTCAGAGCAACTGACTACCATGAAGCTATAATTCTTGCATCAAAAAATCTTCAAAGCATCAAGGCTAGAAACGGTGCAGGTTCATTAGCAGTTGCAATATCTGATAGATACACCAATGAAGAAGCATATGTAATGAAGAAGATGGCAAAAACATTGGGAGCAAAAGTATTCAGCTTTAACAACAGACATAACGGACTATCCGATGTCTTTGGTCATGACTCATCTCCTAACACCATTGATGAGCTACTATCAACTAATATGATTATTACAGTTGGTTTCATGAAATACAGAAACCCAGTAATCTGGAATAAGATCAAGCAGGCGTCTGAAGCAGGTGCAAAAGTTGTTGTCATAGGAACCGAAGAAACCAATAAGTTCTTTGACTTTGCAGATGAAATTATCGAGATAAAGGATGACGTGACTGCACTTAAGGGAATTGCAAAAACCTTGATTGCATCAGGACAAAACCCTCAGATCGAAGGATTTGACGAGTTTAAATCCAGCCTTGACAAAATCGATGTTGACGACAAAATAGCTGAGATTGCAAAAGAATATCTAGCTTCTAAGAAGGCTATGATAGTTTACCAGCAAAATGTTGTAAGTCTTGAAGCTGCTACATTAATCGGCGATATAGCTCTAATATCAGGCCACATTGGATCACCTAGAGATGGAATCCTTATGGTTAAGGCTAAGAATAATTCCCAAGGTATTGTAGATATGGGCATAAAGGCCGGTCCTGAAGTACTTGAAGGCGTTAAAGGTCTGATAATCTTCGGAGAGGAAGCTACAGTTGAATTACCTGACTTGGACTTCTTGATGGTTTCTGACACACATATGACAGAGACGGGTAAGAAGGCAGATCTATTCATTCCTGGTACTGGTTTTGCAAGTACTGATGGTACATTTACTAACACTGAGAGAAGACTATTACCAGTTGAAGCCGCAATAGATGAAGATGTGGATTTCAGGAACTGGGAGATCGCAGCTGAAATAGCATATGTATTTGAAGAAGACTTCATGTTTGTAGATGAAGAGGATATTTCAAAGGAGATGGATGATCAACTTCCACTTTATAAATATGCTGAATTAGGAGAAATCTTTGGCGGAGTATTATCTCCAATTGATCCAAAGATTATCACAGTAAAAGAAGCAAAGCTAATAGATGATATGCCTGTTTCCGATACTCTTATGAAATCGATAATAGATAGGATTCCTGAAGTAGTGGAGAATTAGCTGAGGATTATAAATAATTCTGTTCTATGTAAGTGAAGCTTCCATTTCACTACCAGATGTAAATTAATAAATACCCGATAGTCTGTATCAGATGATGCAAACTACCGGGTATTTTCATTGTTTAGCTATAGTTAATTGACAAAAACTACTTGATATTAGCCTTATTTGAGTCCAGCGATAAAATCAAAAGGAACGATTATTTTGTCGTCCTTAGCGTAAGGAGCAAAAGTGAATTCGCCCTTAGATTTCTTACCGTGGTCGTTAAAGGTGAATTTATCAGAGTCAGCCTTAAAAGTATATTTCTTGCTTCCCTTAGATAGTACAATCCTTTTAGTATCATCTTTTTCTGTAATCTGTACCTTATATCCCTTGCCCTTGGCAGCTGTTTCTAGATCTATAGGAGCAACAAACTCTGTTTTACCAAAGTTCTCGCCTCTGTCATTTATATTATCTGTTGCAGTGTACATTAGAGCATTGTACATAAGTTTAGCGTTGCCAAGCTGCTCATTCGTCATGTCGTTTGCAAGCTTAGTAACATATTCGCTACCTTCTTTAGGGTCCTTGTCATAAGCACTCTTTACTTTATTAACTTGCTTTAACATCTTATTATGCATCATCTCTTCTTGATATTGCCAGAATGATTTTACACCCTTACCGAGGAAATCTCTATCAGAGTTAGCCAGCGTATCATTTCTCTTGAAAATCCAGTAAGCACTCTTTGTATTATATCCAGAGCCGTCAACTTGGTAAGCCTTGTTAGTATCTGTTATACCGCTGAAAGCAGGTACGAATACTGATCCTTCGGCATTACCCATGCAGAGCCACTGTATAGAATTCGATTTCTTAGGGAGCTTGTCAAAAATCTGAATAGCGTGAATATCAGAAGAACGGGTTACACCAATAGGTCTACCGATTCCTGGCGTTTCAGGATCTTCCTCATTCATTCTAGCGAGCATAGCATTGTATTCCTCTGACTTTTCAGGAACGTCCATTGCGTATGGTGTGTCCTGATATCTATTCCTGTACATATCAAATACTTGCTGCATCTTAACTTTTTTGTCAGGTTTATAGAACAAAGGATAGAAGTTATCTTTCTCGTAGTCACCGGTGTTTTCTGGAGCGAGAATCTTCTTGCCCATCCATGTTCTCATGTTGGAGTAGTCGTCTCTTTTGTTGTCAGACACAGATTTTGCGAGGTTGTATTGCTCGCCGTCTTTTACTGCGCCAACCTTATCTATTGTAGCAAACAGGTTCTTAGAAAATACGTAATTGTCCTTATCTTGCTGATCAACTGCACCTATCATAAACTGATTACCAAAGACTGAAACCATGTCAGTAGGCATCTTCATTGCAGCATATGTATGACCGCCGTAAATTTCAAAAATCCAAGCCTCTTTATTATCTGCAAAGAACAAAATATTTCCCTCCGATGAGCCGTATTTATCAACAAGCTTAGCAAGCAAATCAACAGCTTCTCTTGAGGTTTTTACCTGGCAAGCGATAAGTCCAGGGAGAATGGCTTCTCTGAGTCCTATGTCAACGAATGGATCTGCTTCAAGATACTTGTCACTAGGATCAGCCGAGATTGTGCCAACGATAGATACACCATAAGAATTGGTGCAGCTTGCAGGATAGAGACCATCTCCAGCATCAGATGAATCGAGAAGATAGGTGTACTTATAAGTCTTTTCAGGTAGGGGAACTTTGAATTTTTCCATACCTTCGCCTGTATCGACAAAGAATCTTCCTTTTTCTTTTTTAGCGGGCTCAACCTTGAACATTTTGTTGTAAGCTCCGCCGCCTTGGTCTTCACTTCGAGCGATAACAGTTGTCCCGTCCTCGCTGACATCCTTACCGACATACATGCCTGTGCAAGCCCAAGCAGGAGCAGACATGGCAACAAGTCCCATGAGGACTAATGCTGTCGTTCTAAATAATTGCTTCATTTAATCTTCCTCCTATAAATGAAAATGATATTGTCTTTATTTTAACATTATTTTGTCAAAAAAGACATAATGAGTTATAATAAAAAGGAAATAAAAATAAATTCGTAAAAGGAGTGGTTAACATGGATAAAAAAAAGAATTTGACCTTTGAGCCAAAGAGCGGATGGCTTCAGCTAAAAGACAAAGAAATTAACGATGTTATGAAATATAACGAAGATTATAAAAAGTTTTTAAATGTCGCAAAAACTGAGAGACTTGCTGCATTCGAGATTATAAGACAAGCAGAAGGTGCTGGATTTGTAGATTTAAATAAAATACTAGAAAAAGGCAAAAAGATAAAGCCTGGCGATAAGATTTTTGTGAATAACAAAAATAAATCAATAGGGTTATTCATTATCGGAAAACAACCGCTTGAAAAGGGGATGAAACTCGTAGGATCCCATATCGACTCTCCTAGGCTTGACTTTAAGCCAAATCCAATATATGAGGATGGGCATATATCTCTTGCGAAGACGCATTATTATGGCGGCGTGAAAAAATATCAGTGGACTACAATTCCTCTAGCTCTTCACGGTGTTTTGTACAAGAAAAACGGAGAACAGATAAACGTTGCGATTGGAGATAGCCCTGAGGATCCAGTATTTTGTGTTACAGATCTTCTGATACATCTATCGAAGGCACAGATGCAGAAGAAGATGGCAGAAGCTGTTACAGGCGAGATGATGAATGTCGTTCTTGGTAACATTCCGCTCAAAGATGAGAAGGAAGGAGAGGCTGTTAAACTTGGAGTGCTCTCGATTTTGATGGAAAAATATGGAGTGACAGAGGAAGACTTCCTTATGGCAGAGATTGAAGTCGTTCCGGCAGGTGATGCAAGGGATTTGGGCCTCGATCGTTCAATGGTTCTATCTTATGGACAGGACGACAGGGTTTGCGCATATGCTACACTAAATGCAATCCTAGACATTGAAAAACCTGAGTTCACGGCTTGTGCGCTCTTTATGGATAAGGAGGAAATCGGTTCATACGGAAACACGGGTATGGATTCTTACTTCCTTGAAAACACAGTGCATGAGTTGATTTCGCTTGAGGGAGAATATTCTGCACTTAAGGTTAGAAGGGCAATGAAGAATTCAAAGGTTCTTTCTGCAGACGTTACGGCTGCTTATGACCCAGATTTTCCTGAGGTAATGGAAAAACAAAATACTTATTATCTAGGCTTTGGTGTCGCTGTTTCAAAGTACGGTGGATCGGGCGGAAAGGGCGGCTCAAACGATGCAAATGCAGAGTTTCTTGCTGAACTTAGAAAGACTTTCGCAGATAATGATGTAGTTTGGCAGATTGGAGAAATGGGGAAGGTTGATGCCGGTGGCGGCGGAACAATTGCATATCTTCTGAGCAGATACGGCATGGAAGTAGTTGACTGCGGTACACCTGTATTGAATATGCACTCTCCTAATGAGATTTCCTCGAAGGTTGATAACTATATGACAATGAAGGCATATAAGGCATTTATGAAATAAGGGGATATATATCTGGATACCAACATTACAATGTTTGCAATAGATGCTGTTAATAGATAAAAAATAGGTGAGACTCAGGTCATTTAATTACCAGGAGTTTCACCTATTTTGTCGCTTAGGCACGATATGGAAATTATGTTAATAAGCGATATTGATAAAATTGTAGAATTCTAATTATTGTCAATAAGATCACGGGCATTTTCAATTGTTGCATTTGTGATTTTTGTGCCGCCAAGCAGCCTTGCAATCTCCATAATCTTTTCTTCACCCGTAATTTCTTCGACGTAGGCATATGTTTCCGAATCATCGGATTCTTTATATATTCTATAATTATGATCACCCTTTGCAGCAATCTGAGGAAGATGAGTAATTGAGATGACCTGATGATTTGAAGCTAAGTTTTGAAGTTTGCTGCCTACGATACTAGCTGTTATTCCGCTTATACCTGTATCAACCTCATCGAAAATAAGAGTTGAAATGTTTTCAGAATCAGCCGTAATAGCCTTGATTGCAAGCATAATCCTAGAAACTTCACCGCCTGATGCAACCTTAGCAAGAGGTTTCAGTGGCTCACCCTTATTTGTCGTGATGAATAGTTCAACCTCATCCATGCCCTTAGGCCCTGGAGACTTTAGCGGGGTAATTGACACCTCTATATCTGCATTCTTGAAATTAAGTTCTGCAAGCTCAGAAACTACAGCATCAGATAGCTCTTTTGCAACTTTCTTCCTCGCCTCTGTAAGTTGATTACCTGTACTGTATAGTTTAAGTCGCGATTCCTCGAGCATCGACTTAAGTTCTTCTTTTTGCTCATCAAATGATCCCATATTGGACAGTTTTTCAAAAATCAAATCCCTATGTTCAAGGATTTCCTCAATAGTTGGAGCATACTTTTTCTTAAGGCTGTCGATAAGTGAAAGTCTTTCCATGATTTCATCAAGTTCTCTTTCTGAGAAATCAGAAGAATCAAGCAGAGTATGCATTTTTGAGATGACATCCGAAAGTTGTATGGAAAGAGAATCAAGATCCTCAGAAAGCGATGCAATGTCTTTTGTATATCCTGAAACTGATTGCAGGTTTGAAAGGGCAGATCCAATGAGACTTTCTGCAGAAAAATCACCTGAAGTAAGGGCATCGTACGAGTCAGATAGAGCACGAGAAATAGACTCAGCATTTTGCAGGAATTTCATCCTATCTTCAAGTTCAGCATCTTCGCCAACTACAAGATTTGAGCGATCAATTTCCTCAATCGAGTATCTATAAAAATCTGCCTTTGAAGAGTCTTCCTTTATCGATGTAATCAGTGCGTTGTATCTGTTTTTTATTTCAGAAAACTCATTGAAGGCGTTGATATACTGAAGATAGTACGACAAAATATTTTGCCCGCCGAAGGTATCAAGAAGGTCGATATGTGACTCAGGGTCAAGTAAAAGATTATTATCAAATTGACCGTGAATCTGTGCACTTTTTTCGGAAATAGAAATAAGGCGTCCCAGAGGCACGCCATTTCCATTAATTATACAACGGTTCTTTCCATTTGATGAAACTTCTCTTACGACCGTATATTCCTTTTCTTCAAACACAGCGACCATTTCAATCGTAGCTTTGGATGCACCGTGCCTGATAAAAGTTGAATCAGCTCTGCTGCCAAGCGCTAAGCTTATCGCAGTTGCTACAACCGATTTTCCAGCACCAGTTTCACCTGTTATTATATTCAAGCCCGAATGAAATTTAAATTCTGTGTCCTTAATTATAGCAAAATTTTTAATCTTGATTGATTTGATCATATTGGCAGATTTCTTTTGGTAATAAGATCATCGAGTATCTCGAGAATTTCCTTTGTGTTCTTCTCATCATCTACGATAAGAAGCAAAGTATTGTCACCAGCGACGCTGCCTACAAGGTGAGGAAGACCAATGGAATCAACTGCTTCTCCTGCAGCATGACCGCATCCCGAAAGCGTTTTCACAACTATTAAATTATTTACAGAAACAGAAGATTTGATACTCTCACGGAATATTTTCTTAAACCTATCTGAAATAGGTACATCATCTGTAACATTTGCGGAATATTTATAGTGTCCGTTTGAAGTTGCTACTTTAATAAGCTGCAAATCTTTGATGTCTCTTGACACTGTAGCTTGAGTTACAGGAAATCCGGACTTTTCAAGAAGTTCAACAAGCATTTCCTGAGTATCGACATCATAGGTGTTGATGATTTCTAAAATTTTATTTTGTCTTGAGTAACGCATAATTAATCTCCTTATATTTAAGAATAATTATAATAATTCACAAATAGTATACCACGATATAATAAAAATGTATATAACTTTATTCAAAAATAATTGAAATTTTATGAAACTTTTTTTATAAATAATGAGGAGGTTTTAAAGTGAAAGGGAAAGTTTGTATCCTGCACAAAATAGACAAACATCTGTTCATATGCTATAATATTTTTAGCAAATAAATGGTTGTATTTTTAACTAATTTAACTTGTTATATGAGGATACTCAACTTATAATATGAGAATTTTTAAAGGATGGTATAGTCTATGAGGATACTGGGCATAGACCCCGGATATGGAATTTTGGGATGGTCAATTATAGACAAAATAGGCAATAAATTTGTCCCAATAGATTTTGGATCTATTACAACAGAATCTAAGATGCCGATGGAAGATAGGCTTGAGAGTATTTACAATGCCCTAGAATCAATTATTCATGAATATAAGCCAGAAGAAGCATCTATCGAAGAACTGTTTTTTAATAATAATGCAAAAACTGCACTTCTTGTCGGACAGGCGAGAGGTGTTGCTATACTGGCGTGCGTAAAAGGTGGATTAATTATTAATGAATATACACCGCTTCAAATCAAGCAGGCTCTCGTAGGCTATGGGAGAGCGGATAAGAAGCAAATTCAAGAAATGGTAAAGAGGATTTTGAATTTGAGGGAAACTCCTAAGCCCGATGACACCGCCGATGCAATTGCAGCAGCGATTTGCCATGGACATAGCCTTGGGAGTAGAAATATTTTGTTGCGTGAAAAGAAGGGAATTTGAATATGATAAAATTCTTGAAGGGGAAGTTTCACCCATATACATTTGGCAGTGTGATTGTAGAAACTGATAGTGGAATAGGATTTGAAGTTTTTGTGCCTTCAAACTCATCGGTGTACAAAACACTTGAGGGAGAAGACATCAAATTATATACTGAGATGGTGGTAAAAGAGGACAGCATGACGCTTTACGGATTCAGTGAATTTGAGAGCCTAGACATTTTCAGAATGCTTATTACGGTAAACGGAGTAGGGCCAAAGGCGGCTATGTCAATCATGTCAACGTTGAATACAGGGCAGCTTCTAACGGCTATAGCGGGTGCAGATTCGAAGACGATAGCGACATCTCCTGGGATAGGAAAGAAGACTTCTGAGAGACTTATCTTGGAACTTCAGGATAAAATTAAGAAGAATTTCAATGTTTCAGATGATGCAGGTATGGCGGATGTTGCAGGTGTTGAAGTTATGGCAGGAAGCGAGTTTGAGCAGGCTGTTGAGGCCATGATGGCACTTGGATATAACAGGGCTGAGGCTATGGGAGCACTTGAAAAGGTTAGAGGAAAGGCTAAAACCACCGAAGAATATATACGTAAGGCATTGGGACAGCTGATTTAGATAGGAGCTTTTGATGGATGAGAGAATAACGCAGACACATGCCATAGGCATTGAGGATAAACAAGATCTCAGCTTGAGACCTCAGAAACTTGAAGACTTTATCGGGCAACGTAAGGTCAAAGAAAATTTGAAGGTTTTCATCGAGGCTGCAAAGATGAGGGGAGAGCAACTTGACCACGTGCTGTTTTATGGCCCTCCAGGACTTGGAAAGACAACGCTCGCTGGGATTATTGCCAATGAGCTTGGTGTAGAGATTAAAATCACGTCTGGTCCTGCAATCGAAAGAGCTGGGGATCTCGCGGCGATACTCACAAATTTGAATGATAACGATGTTTTGTTTATCGATGAAATTCATAGGTTGAACCGTTCCGTTGAGGAAGTTCTATACTCAGCGATGGAGGATTATGCACTTGATATAATAATTGGGAAGGGACCGTCTGCTAGATCAATACGACTTGATATTGCAAAGTTTACACTCATAGGTGCGACGACAAGGGCTGGCAGTCTTTCCGCTCCACTACGAGATAGGTTTGGAGTGATAAGCAAGTTTGAAATCTATGAGGAAGACGAGCTTGCTGAAATTATAAGGCGTTCTGCGAAGATTATGAATGCTGAGGTCGACCTGGATGCCCTCAATAAGATGGCAAAATGTTCGAGGGGCACACCACGTGTTGCTAATAGAATTTTAAAGAGAATACGTGACTTTGCTCAAGTCCTAGGAGATGGTAAGATAACACTTGAAAGTGCTAGCCGGGGCCTTGAGGCTCTTGGCGTTGACGATGAGGGACTTGAAAGCTTAGATAGAGATATTTTGCTCACGATCATAAATAGATTTGGCGGTGGACCTGTTGGAATCGACACGATTGCTGCTTCTATCGGAGAAGAAAAGGTTACTATTGAAGATGCGTATGAACCGTATCTGATACAGAAAGGATATTTGTATCGAACTCCTAAGGGCAGGATGGTCTCGCAGGCTGGCTATGAGCATTTGGGACTTGAATGGATTCCTGATGATAATGGGGCTGAGACTTCTGAGCAGCTAAGCATGGACGATGTAACAAAATAATTGTGATTAGAAAATATCACGCCAGAACAACCAGAACAAAATAAAATAGAACATAAAATGATGTGTAAATTAGTATATATGTAAAGGACGATGTATGCGTATAGATGAATTTGATTATAACTTGCCGGAGGAGCTGATAGCACAGTATCCGAGCAAAGAAAGAGATAAATGCCGCCTTATGGTTTTGAACCGTAAGGATGGCTCTATTTCTCATGAAATGTTTTACGATATTATTGATCACCTGAGAGAAGGTGACTGCATGGTTTTCAATTCCTCGAAGGTTATACCAGCTAGGCTCTTTGGAGAGAAACTTGGCACAGGCGTTAAGGTGGAATTTCTCCTCATAAAAAGACTAGGCGATTCGGATGAATGGGAAACCATGGTGAGACCTGGTAGAAGGCTAAAGCCAGGGGACAGAGTCGCTTTTGGCGAAGGAAGCAACAAAATTGAAGCCGAGATAATAAACTATGGTGATGGCGGAACAAGGATTGTTAAATTCCACTACGATGGGATTTTCATGGAAAGACTCGAAGAGCTCGGCAAAATGCCCCTGCCGCCATATATCGACAGAGAATCCGAGGAAGAAGACAAGGAGATGTACCAAACTGTCTATGCTGATAAACCCGGTTCAGTTGCCTCTCCAACGGCAGGCCTTCACTTCACAGAGGAACTGCTTGAAAAAGCTAAGTCCAAGGGAGTAAAGCTAGAATTTGTAACACTTCATGTCGGCATAGGAACATTCAGACCAGTGAAGGTTGAAAATATCGAAGACCATCAGATGCACTTTGAGGAGTATTCGATAACCAAAGAAACCGCAGACTCAATCAACGCAAGTATTTTGTCGGGGAATCGCATAATTTCAGTGGGTACGACATCCACAAGAACGCTTGAAAGTGCTGCCTTTAAGGATGAGAAAAGCGGCAAATTCCTAGTAAAATCAGGCGGTGGATCTACAGGAATTTTCATTTATCCTGGCTACGAGTTCAAAATAGTCAATGCACTGGTGACGAATTTCCATCTGCCAAAGTCCACACTCATAATGCTGATTTCGGCACTTTACAATAGAGAAAAGATTCTGGAGGCGTACGAGGTTGCTGTGAAAGAAAAATACAGGTTTTTCAGCTATGGGGATGCGATGCTGATAGAGTGAGATAATAATAAAATTTTGGAGAATTAAATTATATGAAACATAGTATCAAGTACAGTTTAATAAAGAAGGACAACAAAACAGCTGCAAGGCGCGGGGTGATTTCAACTCCGCACGGTGAGATACAGACACCAGTTTTTATGCCGGTAGGCACTGCGGCGACGGTGAAGGCAATGAGACCTGAGCAGGTTGAGGACCTCGGAGCCGAAATTATTTTGTCGAACACATACCACCTATACCTTAGACCGGGGCACGAGCTTATTAGAGAGGCTGGTGGACTTCATAAATTCATGAATTGGAATAAGCCCATATTGACCGATAGCGGCGGATTCCAGGTTTTTTCGCTTAAGGGGCTAAGAAAAATCACAGATGAGGGTGTTATGTTCCAAAGTCATATAGATGGTTCAAGGCATGAGCTAACGCCTGAAAAGGTTATTGAGATTCAGACTGCGCTCGGCTCGGACATAATGATGGCATTCGACGAGTGTCCGCCTTATCCTGCTGATAAGTCTTATGTTGAGCAATCTCTAAACACTACCATTGCTTGGCTAAAACGCTGCAAGAAAGCACATCATAACACAGAGAAACAAGCTCTTTTTGGCATCATGCAGGGTGGTATGCATTACGATTTGAGAAAGCGTTCAGCAGAGGCGATTGTTGAGCTAGATCTTCCGGGATATTCAATCGGAGGCCTTTCTGTCGGAGAGCCGAAGGAGCTAATGCTTGAAGTCCTTGATTACTGCGTTGACTTCCTCCCAGCTGATAAGCCTAGATATGTCATGGGTGTTGGAACGCCGGATTATATATTTGAGGGTGTCGAGCGAGGCGTTGACATGTTTGACTGTGTGCTTCCGACAAGGGTAGCCAGAAATGGCCAAGCGATGACCAGTGAGGGACCTCTGAACTTAAAGAACAAAAGATTTGAAAGGGACTTTTCGCCTCTTGATCATAAGTGCGACTGCTACACTTGCAGAAATTACTCAAGAGCCTACATCAGACATCTCGTAAAGTCTAACGAAATATTCGGTTCGATGCTGCTTTCAAATCATAATCTTGCATTCCTTGTGAATATGATGAAGGGCATTAGGAAATCAATAGAAGAAGACAGGTTCACCGAATTTAAAAGAGACTTTTACGAGTCTTATTATGGGAATGAGTCTGGAAATAAGCTGTAATTGAATTTTTATTTCTAAAAATAACTTCTAAATATGGGGAAATATATGACATCAAAACCATCATTTAACATAGATTCGAAGCCGATTTGTCCGCATAGTGAGTTTTGTGGAGGCTGTAAATATCAGGGTGTTGAATACACAAAACAGCTTGCTGAGAAGGAGAGTACGGCACGCGGATATTTTGTTGAAAAGGGAGCACCTGAGCCAGCAAAGTGGGAGAAAATTCAGCCAGCTGAATCCGGAATCTATGAGTATAGAAACAAAATGGAATTTACATTCGGCGACCTTGTGAAGGGTGGCGAGTTGACTTTGGGGATGCACAAGAAGGGACATTTCATGTCGATTGTAACTGTCGATGAGTGTCAGCTTGTTTCAAGGGACTTCAGGGAGATATTGAAATACACGCTCGAATTTGCACATGAGATGGGGTATGAGAAATACAATAAGAAGACTCATACTGGGCTTTTGCGCAATCTTATTATCAGACGAGGCATTAGAACGGATGAGTTGCTGATAAATATTGTTACGTCAACCCAGTCAGAATTTGACGAAAAGAAATTTGTAGAAGGACTTTTGGCATTTGAGTTTGATGATAAAATCGTTGGAATTCTAAGGACCTTTAATGATAATATAGCTGATGCAGTGAACCCAGAATCGGTTAAGACTTTATGGGGACGAGACTATTACATGGAGAAAATCTCAGGGCTCGATTTTAAGGTCAGCGCCTTTTCTTTTTTCCAAACAAATGTTGAAGCCGCTGAAAAATTATATGAGGATGCTGTCAATCTGATTGATGACCTTAATGGGAAACTCGTTTTTGATTTATACTGCGGGACAGGGACGATAAGCCAGCTCCTTGCTAGAAAGGCAGATCATGTTGTAGGAGTTGAACTGGTTGAGGAAGCAGTCGCATCAGCCCGTGAAAATGCGGAAATGAATAGACTTGATAACTGTGAGTTCGTCGCAGGTGATGTTTATAAGGTACTTGAAGACTATCACAAGAAACCTGACCTCATAGTGGTTGATCCTCCTCGAATGGGGATGAGCGAAAAGGCTGTTGAGAAAATTATGAGCTATGGTGTGCCTCAAATTCTTTATGTTTCCTGCAATCCCAAGACTCTAGCAATTAATTTGAAGCAGTTTGAAGCAGGTGGATATGAGCCGGTATACGGTAAGCTATATGACAATTTTCCGATGACAAATCATTTAGAGACAATCGTGTTGCTTTCCAAACTGAACTCAAAGAATCATATCAGTGTAGAAATTCCTATGGATGATATGGACTTGACAAGTGCTGAAAGTAAAGCTACTTATGAACAAATTCAGAATTATGTGCTCGAGAAGTATGATTTTAAGGTATCGACACTTTATATTGCACAAGTGAAGAGAAAATATGGTTTAGAAGTTAGGAAACACTATAATATATCAAAAAATGGAAATCAAAAAGTGCCACAGTGTCCAATTGAAAAGGAAGAAGCTATTTTGGCCGCGTTGAAGCATTTTAAGATGATATCCTGATATAAAATAATAATATATTCAAAGGTTGAGAGAATGTGCTGTTTTGATGCTGGAAAAAACCACAATAATCAAAAATTAGAGGATTCAAAGCAGTATATATGTATAACCGAGAAGGAAATAGTTAATTATGGAGGCACTTAGATATTTTGGGAGAAATATGAAACGTGGATAATATAGCAGCTTAAGGTATGTTCAGCTTATGAAATAAAATATAAATTATTTTGGAGTAAGGAGGTTCTTATGGATTACAGAGTATTGAATAAAAATCAAAAAGATAGAATGAATGCAATTAGTAATCCTGCTTATGTCATGGAATGGGAAAATCCAGAGTTTATGGATTATCTTATGGGAGAACTTCCGAAAATTAGAAGATATCAAAAAGATAAGGAAGCAGAACATGAAATATCATCGTTAGAAAAAGTGTTGGCAACGTATGATGCATTTTTTTCTGAAAAGTCAGCTTTCATAGAAGAAATTGCAAAAAAAATTTCAGATGTACGGAATTTGAAAGGAGCTTGGCACGGATTAAGCCTATATGAAATAGAAACATATATGAGTCTTCATAGTTTTTGCTTAATTTCAGGAGAAGGGGGTATTGGCAAGAGCTATTTTATAAAATGTTTCGAAGAACAATTGGAGCAGAATAATATTGAGCATTTATGCATATATGGAAAGTTTGAAAAGAATACAAACAATATTAATGTTGAAGAAATAATAAAAGCAAGTGATGAAGGATTTGTTTTTGTTTTTGATGCAATAAATGAAATATCAGAGGAAGGACAGAATAATTTAATAGATATTTTAACGGAGCTTAAGAAATATCCAAGAATACGAATCATAATATCATACAGAACAAATTCAATGGATAATGTGATTCTTAAAAAGTATCAAGAAATATCAGAATATGAGTATAAGTTTCCAGGTGTATCTTTTGAATCAGCATTAAGTGAAATACTAAGGCTATATGTGCCGGATGTTTATATGTACGAAGATATTTTGTATTCGAATAATGCGTTATTGTTAAGTATGTTATGTGATGTTCTATCGTCACAAAAACTTGTCGCTAAAACTGAAAATGGAATTGCGTCTATTACTTTTATTTTGGAGCAATATATAAAAAAAACTATAGGTAAGGTATTTAAGGACAGTTTGACTTGTCAAGGTATAGATGTTTGGAAAGATACAAAAAGAGTTGCTCAATGGATGTATAGAAATGCGAAAAAGCGTATTGATGAGACTAGTTTACTGTCGGTAATTAAAACCGGGGAAAATTTTCTTTCATCCATGATACAGATGGGTTTTATGGATGCTTATGAAAGTGATGATGAAAAGTATTATCATTTTATTATTGATTCTTTGACAGATTTTTTGATTGCTCGTTCCTTATTTGAAGATATTAGTGGAAAAAATTACGAGGAACAGATTAGTATTATAAAATCAAAAGTAGAATCTTTGTACAATCTTGAAGAAGCTTTAATTATAGCAATATTCGATAATATATCTCCAGATTATAAGAAGATAAAGGACTTAATAAAAGATACAGAGCTAATTGAACACTTGGATTTTAATACATTGGTTAAAGTTCATTTTAAACGTGATGATATTAAAGTCTTTCTGGAGATGTTTAAACCTATTGACCATAGTGATTTGTTGCAGTCGATGGGAGGATATACTGACAAACCATTTAACTGTAGCAACTACTTATTTGATTATTATTGTGAAAGCCGTGAAAGGTTATGTGAGCTATCAAACATATTGGCTGGATATCATTTCCAAAATGGTATAAAGAATAGACTGAAAAATGTGTTGTATTTTACAACATTAAATGACAGGACTGACAAAAGAGAAGACGAAGCATTTTATTTTTCATTACTCTGCTGTGCAGCACCTAATAAGGATGTTAGATGTTTAGCAATGAAATTGTTATATGAGGTGGTTTCTAAGAATGAGTGTTATGTCGATAGGGTTATTCTTGAATATAATAGAATTTTTGATTTTTATATACAAGAGGCTGTTATATATGTTCTGAGTCAAATGAGAAAGGACAACAGTAAAATTATAGATTTCTACAAGAAGATTATTGCAGAACAGGATAATCTAAACGCAAAAAGTCTCCGTAGAATTTCGGCTTACTTTGGCAAGCCTTATTCTTATATAAATTGGAATAGGAAGAATTTATTTAAATATAATGAAGATGCAGTTGTTTCAGATTATTTAAGTGACATATTATTTTATGTGGATATTATGAATAAAGATTTTCTACCATTTAGATATTGGGGAAAAGATCATATTAATATGTATACGAAATTTCTTGCAAATGACAAGAATGAAATTAGTAGTATAAATAATTATCTCTATAATAAATACTCCTGTGTATGTGGCGGGAAATGCAGCGGTTGGTTAGCATTCGAAAATAGAATTATGCCAGAGATAGAGTCTATAGCAGAGATTAAAACATTGGATATGAATTCTTTTATGGAAAGCTTTGAAAAAGTTTTTAGATATGTTTTCGAATATTACAATATCTCAGCAGATAGAAAATCTATGAATATTCGTGAAGTAGATTTTCATCATTCTGTCTATATGAAGGGGGTAGATATTGCAACAGGATTATATTACGGGAGCTTGATGTGTAACTATTATACAAATCAGTTTGCAACATATAATAATATTCAGAATAGTATCGGATATGAGGTGTATGATCCTTTGGAATATGGAGAAGATGTTATTATTACAGCACCAATTCCAACCTATCAAGATTTTATAGAGAGACTGGGAGATTATGCAATAAATTCCTTAGAGATGCCTGTGCAGCGTGATGTTTGTTGGGTAGGAAATGTTGAATTAACTAGAAGAAATGTGTTGCATCTTCTAGAAACAGTTGAATTAAAACATCAAAAATGGGTAATGTTGGCTGGTAGAGTATCTCTACATGAGGAAGATAAATATGAAACAAGATGGAAAGATACATATGATTTGTGGTGTTGCTCTTCGGAAAATGAAACAATATACGATGATGGTAATGCTCGCTATCTGACCATTGAATTAGAAGAATATATTGGCAATTTGAATTCATATCCTAATAATGAATCAAAACCTTGGCTTTGCAAGAATGTAAAAAATATTAATAATCAATCTGAAGTTTTTGAGGAGACTTCATTAGTATTACCACCATCGAATATTATTAGATTTTTTAATCTCAAATTGAATGTTTCGGATTTATCATGGGAAACTCAAGATAAAGAAAAAGTGATAATATGTAACAACAATAAGAATTCATATTATAGAGACCCTATCGGTGGAACTGTCTTTATCCGCAAAGACTATTTCGACAAGTTTCTTGAAGGAAATACGGTAAAATACTTTGCTTTTACAGAGCGTTTTATTCCAGATACTGGCTATGCAGATGAAACTTCTTTGCATTTTGAAATTGTTAATGGGAAAATAGAAAAAGAAATTAAAAATAATGGTGTATATAGCGGACGGAATAATGGAGACAATCCATTATGTTCTGCGTGTCCACATACAAATATTGCTGATGACGCGGTAGATAATTCATCGATTTCTAATATAGAATGGCTGGAAAATTTGTTAAAGGACTATTGAACGGCATAGGGAAATGGCTGGATTACAAATATTTTTTAGACAGTTTTTATAAGTAAATACTCTTATAATCGTTGATGAATTTTACAAAGATATGATTCATTAAACTTAGGCAATCGGGAAAATATATTGTAAACCTATTTGGGGCTTAATTATTCTAGATAAGAATACTTTGTTTGTTAGAGCTTAAAGATAGTAAGAAATTTAGTTTGGACAATGATGAGCAAGTTGAGACGGTAGTATTGATGTCAAGGACCGAAGTGAAATAGCCGTAAAAGTCCAATAATACTGCGGTTTTCTGGAAATCATCCGAATTTGGCATCGGGCAGACAGAACGCTTCTCGCTAACTTATCCAAAGGCAAGTCGGGTCAAAAAGTGTGAGAGTTGAGTTGCCGGGATAGGTGTCACTATGTTGAAGCTGTGGATTAGATGTCGGGGAGTTGTGGCTGTGAGGTAGATGTCAAAACGATAAATTAGAATTTGAGGATACGCAATGGATCATATAATTATAAAAGAAGCTGCACCGGAGGATGCACTTGCGAGAATAGAATATTCAAAAAAAATCGGAGCGGAAACAGATAATTTGTCGTTTGGAGCAGAAGGTTTTCCGATTTCTGTCGATGGAGAAGCAGAATACATTCGTTCGATTTTGAAAGATAAAAAATCATGTTCATTTTTTGCATGGAGAAACGGAGAGATTATTGGAGATGTGAGCTTAAGCGGATTGCCAAGGAGAATGAATCATCGAGCAGAACTTGGGCTTACCGTTTTGAAATCAGAATGGAACAAGGGCCTTGGAAGCCAACTGTTACAAAAAGCAATTGAATTTGCTAAGTCACATGACATAGAAATCATTAACTTAGACGTGAGAAGCGATAATTTGAGAGCAATCCATGTTTATGAGAAATTTGGCTTTCGCAAAATCGGAACTTCTCCAGCTTATTTTAAAATTGCAGATTCATATATAGATTTCGACATAATGTATCTCGATTTAAGATAGACAAATTTCAGTCTGCAGTCGACTTTGACTCATACCATCAAACGACATTCATTTTGCAAAATTCCATCCTGCAACAAGTGTTAAGACGAAGTTCTTGATGTAGGGGTATCATCAGGGTAGTCTTGATACATTGTGAGTGCATAGTATTGATGTCAAAGGTGAAGTGAAATACGTTCTAAAATCGTTTATTTTAACATATTATTCGATTTCGGAATGAGAGGATTATTGTCGGAATATGTATATGAACGAAGACAAGGGGATACAGATGAAATCAGTTACGCTGAATATAAAAACAAATACTCATACGGAAATGCAGGAGATTACAGACCGGGTGCAAGAGGCTGTCAGCGACAGCGGTATTGAAAACGGCATTTGTATGCTTTTTGTCCCTCACACCACTGCGGCAGTTACGATAAATGAAAACGCTGATCCTGATGTAGTCAGAGACTTTATAATGGAACTCGATAAAATTGTTCCGTGGGATGATGGATATCATCATTTTGAGGGAAATTCAGCGGCACATCTGAAAGCAAGTATAATAGGATTCTCGGAGCATATAATTGTTGAAAACGGCCGTCTGCAACTCGGAACATGGCAGGGTATATACTTCTGCGAATATGATGGCCCAAGAAGCAGGAAGTTGAAAATAAAAATAATGGAGGATTGACATGGATAGAATAATCAAAGTAACCGGGAAAGGGAAGATTTCAGTAAAACCGGATACCATAAGGCTAAATATCGAATCAGAAGGTGTGTATAAGGAATATGAGCAGGCCGTTCAGAAGTCAACAGAAGCGACCGGCATTCTGCGGGAAACCCTAGAAAAATCAGGACTTAAGGCGGAAGATCTTAAAACGGTTCATTTTGACATTGATTCTGAATATGAGAGCTACAGAGATAAGAATGATGACTATAGAAGTAGATTTGTCGGATACAAGTACACTCACAGCATGTACATCCAATTTTCAAACGATAATAAGCAGCTTGGAAGGGTGCTATACGAGCTTGCACATTGCAACGTAAAGGTCGAATTTTCCATTCGTTATACAGTTAAGGATGCGGATGCTGTAAAGAATGAGCTGCTCGGAAATGCGGTAGAGAATTCAAAATTTAAGGCAAATGTTCTTGTGAAAGCGGCGGGAGTATCGCTTGGAGAAATCAAGAGTATTGATTACTCATGGGGAGAGATTAAAATTTCTTCCAAGCCACTGGATTTCGGCAGTTGCGATATGTTGTTGGCAGAAGCACAGCCTAAGGCTTACGATATTGATATTGAGGCTGACGATATTAATGTTCAGGATACCGTCACGATTGTGTGGGAAATAAGATAAGATTATAGAGTTAGCAAAGCATTATGGTTTTGTGTAGCATTATCTATTATTATCAATTCTATTTTGCTCTTTAGGGGAAAAAGTAAAAAATCACGGATAGTAGTGGACTTAGACTCCTACGTAATAACAAGAGATGTAACATAAGAGTGGCAAAACGACAATGCTATGCCGATTTCGCCAATAGGAGGGATACAGATGAGCATAAAGTATAGTGAAGTAGGTTTTAGAGCTTTTTATCATAATTTTATTGCTGTTCCAATGAAGGATAGTCTGAAGTCGGTATTGCAAGATTTTTCTGGAGCAGATAAAGCAAATTATATTTTAACGTATGGATATATTGATCATACAGTCGGATTGACACTTGAAGTATTAGCTGCTGCATTTAGGGATGATAAAGGATTTTCTTTTGAAGTTGGAAATAAAGAAATATCATCAAAGATTAGAATTGGAAATGTTATGGACGATGAATGTTTCTATTTTGACGACGAAGACGGAAGCCTGTATAAGCGTTATGCAGACAAGGTTGACATGCTAAAAAGCTATAGTGAGGGAGATGAAGTAGAAGAATCACGTAATATGAATTTCTTAGATGGATCAAGAAGTCCAGAATATCCTGATGATGTTTTAGTATATCTATTGAAAGACGGCAATAAACCAGAAGGATGCTGGGTTCGCATTGAAGGTTTAGCAGAACATGAGATTATTGGAACATTGCTTAATGAACCTGACCAGAATTTTGATTATCACGAAGGTGAGAAGATTGCATTTTATGCTCAACAAACAGAGGATAAAGAAATTCTACTTTGTTCTAATATGAATCCAAGTAAAAAAATAACTGCTGAGGATTTAGAAGACGGAAAAATGCTAGAAGCTGCTATTCATACTTTTAATGAAGAACGTACTGAAGATCACTTGCTGGATATCATGGAAATCTTACGCGATAGTTATGTATGGATTCCATGCAATGCTGTAATTAGTGATGTAGATCAAGCTAGATTACTTGCTATGTTAGAAGAAAAAGAAGATGGAATTATTGGTGAAGAATTCGTTACACATGGTGAAACTAGATTGATTCCAGATATTTTACAAAATGGAGATAACTTCTTCTTCCCGGTTTTTTCTAATGAAGAAGCGATGGGAGAGTATGGTAAGAGTTTCTCAAAGGTGCAGAAGCATTTCTTAGAGGCATTAGCTCTTGCAAAGAATAATGAGAAAGATCTAGCAGGCATTGTTATAAATGCTTTTTCTGAACCATATGTACTAGAGAAAGAGATATGGGATTTAGTCGAGAAAATGAAATCTTGAATTCAATAACAATGTTGACTGGCTTCCTGCAGATCTATCGTTGATAGAAAAATAAAGCTACAAATGGAATAGCGTTTTCATCTGTTAAGGAGGAGTTATTTTGGCAAAGTACAGTTTTAATGACATGGGCGGTATAGAGATTGATTTTAATGGTATAAAGCCATCCTATGAAATAAGAAATAAAATGAAGGCTGTAAAGTATCGTTGGAATCCAAATAAGATGATTTGGTGGGCATATAAGAATGACGATACAGTTGCAGTTGCTAAGGAGATCTGTGAATACAGTGTGCCAGTTGCTCCTGATAATTCAGCTGTACAAACAGCAGATGAAGCCTTTGTACCAAAGAGGTGTCATCCAGTAACAAATAAAATTTATAGAACTGTATCTGGGAGAGTGATCTCATTTTACGGAATTAATGCGGGATCTGCAATTTACTCGATAGATGAAAATGAAGAAATTACATTAAATGAGTTCTTTGAGATAATGCTCAAGTCCTGGGTTAAAGAATCTGCTTATCCTAGTGCCCAGAAGGACCCGCAGTTCAATTTAGCAAATGATCCGACATATGGACAATGCGCTGTAACAGCAATGCTTGTAAATAAATTTTTTGGTGGAGATATTAGAAAAATACATGTATCTGGTGGTGGAACACACTACTTTAATGTGATCAACGGACAAGTATTTGACTTAACTAGAGATCAATTTGATTTATATAACATTCCTGTTGACTATTCCACAGCAATAAATGTACCTCTCCAGTATTGTGGCAAAAATGCTAATACAAAAGCTAGATACGATATATTAGAAGAAAATTTTATAAAGAATAAGGTAGTATACCGTAGGGAATGACATCAATTAACCTAAAAAAATTTAAATGACTTTAAAAAGGAGAGGTTTATCTTGAGAAACAAAAAAATGACGATAGCAGTAATTATATGTCGGCAGGCATGTCTTTTTAAAATCAACGCATAAGTATGGAGATATTAATGATTGATAAGAGCAATAAAAAGTTTTGGGACAAATTTGCTAAGCTGTATGCTCCTTTTATGAAAAAAGATAAAGAAGTTTATGATAAAATTTGCGGATACATTAGTCCTTATTTGAATAAAGATATGAAGGTACTTGAACTTGCTTGTGGATCAGGACAGTTATCGTTTAGTCTTTCAAAGCATACTAAAAGTTGGATTGGCACAGATTTCTCCGAAAAAATGATTTTTGAAGCAAGGAAACGTGGAGAAGCGAAAAACCTTATATTTGAAGTAGCCGACGCAACATCATTATCTTTTGATAATGAAAAATTTGATTGTGTGCTAATTGCAAATGCACTTCATATTATGCCTAAGCCAGATGAGGCGATGAAAGAAATATATAGGGTGCTAAAGCCTAATGGGATTTTGTTTGCCCCTACCTTTCTATGGAAAGAAGGAAAAAAAAGAAAATTGATAAAGCGTTTGATGTCTATTTCAGGATTTAAGATGTATCAAGAATGGGATAAAAAACAATTTGAATATTTTATTGAGGAATGTGGGTTTTCAGTACTTGAAATGGAATTAGTATATGGAGGTCTTGCCCCTATTGGTGTGATGATTGCTCAAAAAATATCTTAACAAATTTCATTTTTACGTTTAAACTTTTAAGATTATAAGTAATCCGGAATTTTCTTCTATGATTCAAAAAAATCAATATGAAAGAGGATCCATCTGTAATAAAAAAGAAATAGATACTTGATTACAACTTTGTTTTCTAAAAATAATATTAAATCCTAAAGGAGGCTTAAGTGAAAAGAGCATATTACTCAAATACTATTGCAAATTTTATAAATGAAGATATTAATTCTATTTTTGGTAAAATAATTAAAAATGATCAATTTGCTTCAGAAGATTTACAGAAAAACACTTGGGTATCTGAAATAGAATTTTTAAAAAGAGAACTTACTGAATTTAATGAAGGACATTTATTGTTTGAATATACAATCCCAAGAATCGGTAAGAGAATAGACAATGTGATTTTATATAAGGGTATTATTTTTTTATTAGAATTTAAAGTTGGAGCGAGAACTTTTTCTAATTTTGCAAAAGAACAGATAATTGATTATGCATTAGATCTACAATGTTTTCACGAGGAAAGCTATGGCAAGTTATTAGTTCCTATTCTAATTTGTACAGAAGCTGAAAATAACAATTTAGAAATAAAGAAATTAAAAGAAAATATTTTAGATGTTTATTGTTGTAACCAAACTGGCATATCTGCTTATATTAAAGAGGTGTCTAAAATGTATAATCAACCCAAGCTTGATCCATATTCTTGGGTAAACTCAATATATAAGCCGACTCCTACAATTATAGAGGCAGCTCAAGCATTATATATGGGGCACGATGTTAAGGATATTTCACGGAATGATGCTAGCGCGAAAAATTTAAACCAAACAACAAAAGCTATAAATCACATTATTGACTACAGCAAAGCTCATAACAGAAAATCTATTTGTTTTGTTACAGGAGTTCCAGGGGCGGGAAAAACTTTAGCAGGCTTAAATATTGCGATAGAACGTCAAAAAACTGATGAAAATGAACATGCTGTATTCCTTTCAGGCAATGGTCCATTAGTGGAAGTATTGCAAGAAGCATTAGCAAGGGATGATGCAAAAAAAAATGGAACTAAAAAAAAGGATTCAATGCGAAAAGCGAAGGAGTTCATTCAAATAATTCATTACTTTAGAGATGATGCAATTGCTGTTGATACACCACCTATTGAAAGAGTTACTATTTTTGATGAAGCCCAACGTGCGTGGGATGAGCCTAATTTAACTGATTTTATGAAAAGAAAAAAAGGCGTCCTAAATTTTTCTATGTCTGAGCCAGAGTTTTTAATTAGTATACTTAATAGACATAAGGGGTGGGCAACGATAGTTTGTCTTGTGGGAGGAGGTCAAGAAATAAATAAAGGAGAGTCTGCGGGAATTTCAGGCTGGTTTAAAACATTAAAAGAAAATTATTTAGATTGGGATGTTTATATATCTAATAAAATTACTGATAGTGAATACTTAAAGGATCATACATTTGAAAGTTTAGTAGAAGGATTAAACTATAAAATTAAGGAAGACCTGCATCTTTCAGTATCTTTGCGCTCTTTTAGAAGTGAAAAGGTTTCGTCTTTTGTAAAGGCATTATTAGATGTAGATAAACAAAAAGCAAAAACTCTATATAAAGAGATTAAAGACGTATATCCAATATGTATCACAAGAAATTTGGAAAAAGCTAAGAATTGGGTCAAAGAAAAAGCATATGGCTCACAACGTTATGGATTAACAGCTAGTTCAGGTGCAAAGCGCTTAAGGAAATATGGCATTTGGACACAAAATACAATTACCCCAACTTATTGGTTTTTAAATGATAAAGATGATGTTCGATCATCGTATTTTTTAGAAGAAACAGCGACAGAGTTTGATATACAAGGATTGGAATTGGATTGGAGCATTATATGCTGGGATGGGAATTTTAGATTTAATAAAAGCCAATTTGAATATTATAATTTCAAAGGCACTAAGTGGCAAAAAATAAATAAATTAGAAAACATATTATATTTGAAAAATGCATATCGTGTTCTATTAACAAGAGCAAGACAGGGATTTATAATATTCATACCAACAGGCGATACATATGATGAAACAGCAGATCCGACCTACTATGATGGTGTTTATGAATATTTTAAAGAAATTGGTATTGAAGAAATTTATTAATAGAATTAAAGAAAGAATATATTGATTTATGGGTAGGAAACAGAAGAAAAGACGAGGGAGATATTAAGTCAAAAAAGCATTTGAACTAGTCTATCTATTCTAGTTATCTTACTGGTTTATTCAAAAAAATGATTTAATTGGAGCGTGCCAAAAATGAATATCCAAGAAGAATTATTTGCATTGCAGGATGTCTCGTATGGGGATTTTCAAGCTAAATTGGTTCCTAATATTCAGAGGGAGCTATTTATAGGGATCAGAGTACCAGAGGCTAGAAAGCTTGCCAAAAGGATTGCTAAAGAAGCAGAAGTATCTAGATTTTTGACAGATCTGCCGCATAAATACTACGATGAAAATATTCTACACGCACTACTTATTTCTGAAATAAAAGACTATGCGGAATGCATTGTAGAAGTAGATGAGTTTCTGCCTTATGTAGATAATTGGGCTGTTTGCGATATTTTGTCGCCAAAGATTTTTAAGAAGAATAAAACTCCTCTTTTAGGAAAAATTAAAGAGTGGTCTGCATCGGAAAAGGCGTATACTTGTCGCTTTGGAATTGAGATGCTAATGTCATATTTTCTTGATGAGGATTTCAAGCCAGAGTATTTGGAAATACCAACATCTGTTCATAGCGAAGAGTATTATGTGCGAATGATGATTGCGTGGTTCTTTGCAACTGCTTTGTCAAAACAATGGGATGCGACCATAAAATACATCGAAGATCATCGCTTAGATGCATGGATTCATAATAAAGCAATTCAGAAAGCCCGGGAGAGTAGGCGTGTTACAATAAAACAAAAAGAGTATTTAAAGTCCCTGAAAAGATAACAGGCTTCAGTTTGCAGCGGCTTTGGAATTTCACTCTAACACGAAAGGAAAAACAATGCTATCTAATATAAAATTATGGTTTCTAAATCAAAAAAATCTTTTGAGGATGTCAAAATTCATCCTGACCACCATAGCACTTCTGCTGATAACTTGGATTTTTGATCATCAATATACAGGCCTGAAAGAATACATTCCAAACCAGCTTATGCTAACGGTGTCGGTATCTGTGGACTTTCTTTCGAATATCTCAGGCGTATTTTTGACAATTAGCATATTTTGTTTTACGACAATTGTCACAGTGCTAAACAAATATAGCAGTAGTATATCTCCGAGGATGCTTCAAAGATTTATAGACAAGACGGGTGTGCTGAGATTATACGGAATATTTGTGAGCGGATTTTTTTATTCGGTAATAAGTATGTTGCTCCTCCAAGACCTGGATTCAGACCAAAACGTAGTTGCGGGAAGCTTTGGTATTGCATATGCGATTATTGCAATGTTGGGATTTATAATTTTCTCTAAACAGGTTATTGATAATATTAAAATGTCAAATGTAATAGAGGGAGTATTTAATGATTGTGACAAGTTGATTGATGAAGAGGTGGAACTGAGGAAAAATGCTGAACACTACGAAGATGGTGAGTCGGTGACAGAAATACCTCTTGTTGCAAAAAAAACAGGTTACTTCTTTAAAATCGAAACTGATGAGATTCTAAAAAATCTAAATACTATAAAGTCGGAGCTGACTGTCACAAAGAGGATTGGTGAATACGTCGTTGAAGGAGAAGCTTTGGGTAGCTTAAAAATTATCGAGAGCAAGAAGTTGGATGAGGAAACAAAAGAGGAATTAAGGGAAAAAATCAGTCAGTTTCTTATAATAAATATTTTCAACAACAGGGAAGAAGATTACCACAAAGGTATTGTCAATCTTACCGAGATAGCGAACATGGCTTTGAGTCCCGGAATTAATGACCCTAATACCGCGATAGTTTGCGTACAAAAAATTTCATCTCTACTTGGAAAGCTCCTGTCAACATCGAAACAGTTTATTGTTTTGGAAGAAGACGATAATACAAAAATAATTTATCAGAGTTATTCTGTCGAAGATGAAATGTATCTCGCATTTAGCCAGATTATTTCCTATTCGGGAGGCGATCCGCTGGTTACCAAAACAGTACTAGAGGGAATCTATATGATTTATATGATGGCGGGAATGAGCGCAAAAGAGGATGTAAAAAAATATTTTGATTCTTCTTACAGTATTCTCACGGCGAATTTCAGCAGCGAGATTCATTTAAAAAGGTTTGAGCATATAAAGAATAAAATTGAAGAGCATACCGACCTTGCTGAGGACTCTGAGATTAAGTAATTAGCAAAAGGAATTTTAGATGAGGATAGATATGGAAAAACATCGTGGGAAAACAAGAAGATCAGATTCTAAAAATAACGAAGGATTTATTGCACGTACGTCCTCATTCTTTTACATTAATCTTTTCTTTTTATGTATATGTACAGCTGTAATTATCATATCTGCATATTGTTACAGAGCCACTCCTATTAGAAGCGAAAAGACCAATCTGTTAATAACATGTGCACTTTTTTGTAGCCTGACTCTTTCTGTGTTGATCGAATTATTTATCAAATCTTCCGGATATATTTTAAAGATAGATGCCAAAGGCATTACTATAATGACCGGTAGCATTTTTAGAATTTTTAAAATTAGGAAATGGTATGTATCCATACCGTGGGAAAATATCTATGCTGTCTTTAGTTTGAACATTAAACAGCCGATTGGTACTACGCAGTTTATAATGCCTGTTACAAACACATACCTATATATAATTCCGTGCAAAGATGCTTCAAAATCATTTAAAAAGAAATATTGTATCTCCTTTCAATTGTTTCCTGATGAGATTCAGATAGATTTAGAGCATGAAATAGAGAAATATAAACCAGAATATTTTAAGCATATCTCCGATGAAGAACCATATATATTTAAATTTGAAAACGAGAGAAAAGATAGTAATTTAGAAAAGAAACTGAATAGTCTTAAAAGACAAACTTATTTTTTTAATAATCCTGTTATATGGATGATTATAATAGTAATTTTTATTGCATCACGTCATGCTCTTATAAACTATTTGGAAAGAAATAATACTTATTTTTATCAGAAATCAAATCCAGTGTATGCAGTTAAGTTTGAGAAACCCGAAGGATGGAAAAGACAGCAAGATCAAAATCGATCAGATACTACAGCTGGCAATTACTACATAGAGTCAGCTATTTATGATGATATTCTAGGTAGAAAAAGCTCAAGTGTTTCGATTTGCTCAGGTTATGATTATAGAAGCCCAATTGATGGACAACTAATAGAGACAGTTAAAAATCTTAAACTAAATGAATGGGGGCAGCGCGAATATAAGTCTGATGATAAATCGAAACCTGTCGATATTTATAGATACAAAGTAATTGGAGAATCAAAAAAATATCTCAGCAAAAATATTACTATTAAAAGAAACGACTATCTCAAATTGTTTAATTCAAAAACTATCGATGAAGATAATAGCGAAGATTCACGGAAGTATTTACAACTCATAACATATATTTATGTTACTTGTGATTCGTCGGAGTTTTACATATCCGTAGAAACAGGGTCAGGAAAGTTGAACTTTACGGAGCTTGTTGAAGATAGCAAAGATTATCAAAAATTATTAAAATGGCATAATGATATTACATCTGAATTTCTTGATTCAATTGTGGTAAAGAAGGGTTCTGAGTTTTAGATGCATGAAGGAACTGAAGTATGAACAAAATAAGGCTAATTAATAATTCAATACTAATCAGGACTGTGAAGACAGCATTGACTGCTCTTTTGTCGGTAATCGTTTCACAGGAACTTTCACTTGACTTTGTAGCTGCGGCGGGAATAATAACTATAATAAAAATATTTTAGCAGAAGAAAATAAAGTATAGTAATATCCAGGAGGTATTCAAATGAAAAACAATAATTTTGAAGATGTCGTATTTAACAGGCACACTATTAAGGAATTCGTCAAGGATTATAAAATTGACAGAGAAGAGATGCTACAAATACTTGAAGAATCTACTAAAGCGCCATCCTCAGTAAATCTTCAACCATGGAGATTTGTAGTAGTAGAGTCCGAAGAGGCAAAGGACAAACTACGCCCACTTATTATGTTTAACATAAGACAAAACGATACATCATCAGCCATGATTTTAATCTTTGGCGATATGAAATGCTACGAAAAAGCAGAAGAAATCTACAACAAAGCAGTGGAGAAGGGCTACATGCCAGAAGATGTAAAGAAGGAAGCAATGGACTATTTTCTGCCGGCATACAAAAATTTCTCTAAGGCTAAAATGAATGATATTGTTAAAATCGATTCAAGCTTAATGGCAATGCAATTGATGCTAGTTGCTAGAGCTCACGGGTATGACACAAATGCCATCGGAGGTTTTGAGGAAGATAAACTCGCCAAAGCTTTTGACCTTGACCCTGAAAGATACGTCCCTGTAATGATTATTGCAATAGGAAAAGCTGATTATAATTATCACGAATCAGTGAGATTAGATATCAAAGATATTACAAAATTCGAATAAATATAATTTTATATCTTTTTTAATTTATTATCTCTTGATACTCTAGTTAGATAATGTTAAAATTCAATTAGATAAATATATATTGAGACAATTATATTTAGAAAGGATAACTCTGAAAGAAACTTGCGCAAGGAGAGGAGAAGGTGATGAAAGGTAAGAAGTCGATCATCCTAGTAACTATTTTGTCTATTTCGCTAGTTTTGAGTACACAAACGTCTATGGCGTTAGAACTCGGAAATAAGACAGATTTAGCAAACAATGTACAAGAACAAAATGACAAGAGTAGTAAAACATTTAGTGTAGAAAAATCTGTACAGAAGACTCTTGATATTGTAAAGCAGACTTACAAGAATCTGGCGCCTAAAGTTGGGTCTGGCAAACCAGCAGATGCTACGACAGGTGCTACGTATTACACAAAAGCAAACTGGGAAAACAGAATTAAGGACAAGAGCCGCTGGAAGGTGGAGGACTCTCAAACTTTAGTTAGAGTAACTACATCTGATCCAATTCAAATGAACGACATCGACTATGATGGTATGTTCATTGATGCAAACGGCAGATACGTAATTAGGCTTGTTTACAAAGAAAAGACACAAGCTGCTTCGGCTGTTTGGCACAAGGCTTTAATTAATTTCGGGGATCTTGAAAAGTTCGTCGACTTTGATTTATCACATGTTGTAGGCAGAGACGGTACGACTCAATACAAACTTGAAAATGTAAACGGAATTGTCGGTAGGTCTTTTGATTTGCCAGCCGCTGTTGGAGGTAGAGCTAACCAAAGAAAGAATCTGCCTATTAATTTAGTTTTAAAAGATGGAATTGACTTAAATAGTCTGGGCAAAGAAAACTTTATTGTCCAAATGAGAATAACAACTGATGATTATTCGAAAGTATACGCTTATGCACCGGGTAAATCCTCTATGGACTACTCAACTTATACTAAGACTACAGGTGTTTCTCTAGCTGATAAGGTAAACTCTTTATTTTTAAAGGGCGGGTTGCAAGCCGACAGTAACAATGCAACAAACCAAGAGTTTTTTATGTCGGAATTTATTGCGAATCCGAAAGACTATAGCGACGCATCAAACTTAGGTATAATTAGAACTCAATACATGGGTCAAACGAACACTGTTGTAAGAAATACAGTTGGTGGAGAACCAATTGCTTTTACACAAGTTTTTGATGCTAATCTTGTTAATTATTTGAAAGCTGATTCTAAGGGAAATGTTGGATATGTCAATGTTATGACTGTCGCTAGAGAACTATCTCCATATACTAAAAATGTTGGAATACCAAAAGATAAGATAAACTACTCTTCTGATGGGAAATTAGCTTATATAGTTATTGGAACAAGTGATTTCAGTAAAGATGGCGTAAAAGTAGTACAAGTATCTCAACATGACCAATACACCATGTTATCCGGATTTTACATCACAGCGATTGATTATGTAGTAGACAAGGGTAAGTTTGAAGATACTTTTAGCAGCGACAAAGTAAGAAAACTTAACTACTCTACTATGTCAGGTTGGACCAACCCTAACAAAAAAGGCTGGACAGTTTTTGAAAAGAAATACGCTAATGATTATGTAGTTCCGGAGGGAGAATCATACCTAATTGATACAACTTCTAAGCCAGCCGGAGATCAAATCATGATCCACATCGGTGGTGACCAAGCAATATCAAGAAAGCAACAAGGTTATTACAATGGCTTCGTTACCGGCAAGGACGCTGTTGATAGCATCACAAAATTCGCAGAAGGTGTATATAAATTTACACTTAGAGAAGGTGCTACAATAAAGGCTGGACAAAGTCTAAAGATTTACATGCCTTATGATTCAACCTTTGCCGGCCCTGTAAACTTCCTTGAAACGCACAACGGCAGTAAGCTAAATGAAGGCGCAGCAACATTAACATTACAAAACGATAGAAATATCAATATGCACCTTTATACAGATCTTCCAAGAGGAGCATCTTTCAAATTAAGATACACTCTAAAAGACGCAAGTACAGAAAGTGAATTAGTTTTTACTAAACCTAAGGGATTAGGTACATTCTGGCAATATACAGATTCTGATAAAGTTCTAACAGGTATACCAAATAGATCAATCTTAAGCTCTGGTGGTAACTTCTGGATTAACACTAAAAAATTAAAGCCGGGCAAAGACATTATTGTAGAAGCCTATGATAATAACGGCAATAAGATTGATTCAAAAAAGTCTTGGTTTAAGTATGTAAATATAGACAAGATTGAAAATACAAATAAAATAGCATGGACTGACCACTCCGATAAGTCAGCAATCCTTTCTATAAACAAGTCACTTTATGTTCCATATCAATTGTTATTTACAAATGACTATGCAGAAGGAACTGATGATTTCTACAAAGATCCAAGAGCATTTACTGGAACAAATGATGAATTTAAGAATGACACAAAAGAAATTGTTGGTTACACTAAATATGATGGCGGTAAAGTAAGAACTCTTTATGAAGAAGGAAGAGTTGGCAAACTTTTCGCAAAAGTTGAAGCTGATGCTAACGAATACGATAAGGATGGAAACTTAGTCGGTAGCGATGTAAGAAAAGATGTAACTATTAAAAAAGCAGACATCTTCGATGCTCAATTTAATGAAGAAGAAAAAACATATAAGGTTTATGAATACAAGGTCGATTTAACTAAGATGCTACCTTATCATTCAGAAGATAAAAATGAAACTAAACTTGAACTTAAAAAGGACATGAAGTTTGTTTCAACTGCATCAGACGGATCATCACTTCCATCTGACCTTTACGAAACAAGAGTAAGAGCAAGAGTATTATTTGATACAACAGATGGTCAATTTGCAGATAATACAAAGAAAGCTGTCAAGATTGTACCGGACAATGTTAAGTTCTACGGAGAAAAAGGCTACACAGCTAACGGTTTTGAAGGCGATAATGTTGAAGCTAATACTGGCGACAAATTCCCAGAAGACCCAACATTAGCAGGAAAGACTTTCTTAGGTTGGGTTACTGAAGAAGGTAAGAAAGCTTTAGGAAATACAGTAGTAACAACTGCTCAATTTAATGCTCTTAGCAAGGATCAAATATTTACAAATACTAGTCCTATTGAAAAACATATAGTTGTATATGCTATCTATACAGAAGATAAGGTAGTAACATTTGATGCTAACGGCGGCAAATTTACAGACGGCGAAGGTGAAATGACTAAGCAAAGCAGCGATTTAGCAAAAGTTGAAAAACCTAAGAGAGATGGATATAAATTCTTAGGTTGGGCAGCAACAAAAGACGCTACAACAGCTGATGATGATATATTGAAAAATGTAACTGATTCAAAAACTGTATATGCAGTTTGGAAAAAGACTGCTGAAGAATTACAATTAAATGATCCAACACCTGTTGAAGTAAAAGATCTAAAATCACTAACATCAGATGAAAAAGACAAGGTTAAAGATGCTGTTATAAAAGCAAATCCAACTTTAACAAAGGATGAAATCACAGTAGCAGATGACGGTACAGTAACAGTAAAAACTAAAGATGGTAAGACTGGAACATTAGCTCCGGAAAAAACTGTTAAACAAAAAGAAGTTGCTAATGAATTCAACCCACCAAAAGAACCAGTACCTGTTGAAAATAAAAACGCATTATCTCAAACAGAAAAACAAGCTGTAAAAGATGCTATCAAGGAAGCTAATCCAGATAGAAACTTCAAAGATGAAGAGATTACTGTAAACGATGATGGCTCTGTCAAGATTAACCAAGGTGGTAAGGTAGGTTCATTTACACCTGACCAAACAGTTGTACAAAAAGACACAATACTTGAACTTCAAACTCCAGATAAGACTGAAGTAAAAGATGTAACTAACTTAACTCAAGCAGAAAAAGATAAAGTAGCTGCAGCAGTTAAAGCAAAGAATAATCTTGCTGATGACGATAAGATTGAAGTAGATAATAAGGGTAATGTAACAGTAACAACTGCAGATGGTAAAAAGACTGGAACATTAGAAGGAAAAGACACAGTAAAACCATTCGATAGAGCTGGCAAAACATTAAATAACCCAGAAATAACACCAGTTGCAAATCCTGCTAAACTTACAGGCGCAGAAAAACAAGCTGTTAAAGACGCAGTAAAAGCAGCTAATAAAGACTTAGACTTCAAAGACGACGAAATCCAAGTTGCAGATAATGGTAAAGTAACAGTACCAATGGGATCAGCTGGAAATCAAACTATTGCACCAGAAAAGACAGTTAAACAAGCAACAGCTGATGATAAAATGATTGCCTTAAAAGCACCAGAAAAAACAGAAGTTGTAGATAAGACAAACTTAACACAAGAAGAAAAAGATAAAGTTAAAGAAGCTGTTATCAAAGCTAATCCAAGTATAGCAACTGGTTATGATATCGAAGTAGCAAACGATGGATCAGTAATAGTAACACAAGGCGAAGGAGAAAATCAAAAAGTTGGACAACTTTCACAAGCAGATACAGTTTATGAAAAGATTAAAGCTCCAAAAGCACCAGTTGAAGTAAAAGACCCATCTAACTTAACCGATGAAGAAAAAGGCAAAGTAGAAGACGCAGTTAAGAAAGTAAATCCAGACCTACCAGAAGGATCGACGATCGATGTAGCAGACGATGGTACGGTAACAGTAAAAGACAAAGACGGTAATGTTCTAGGAACAATTTCAGCTGACAAAACTGTTAAACAAGACGAAACAAAATTGGCTGTTAAAGCACCAGAAGCTGTAGAAGTTGCAAACCTTGATCAATTAACAGCTGCAGAAAAAGAAGCTGTAAAGGAAGCAGTGAAGAAAGCTAACCCAGATTTAGCAGACGCAGAAATCACAGTTGATGATAAAGGTAATGTAACAGTAACAAAAGATGGTAAGAGCGCAACACTATCATCAGCACAAACTGTTAAGAGAGCAGGATCAGTAGTAACCCCAGCAACACCAGGTGCAGATAACAATACAAACGCAGCAGGCTCAAATGGAAATGTTGATAAATCAAAATCTTCAAATCAAAAAGGCAGCAAAAATGCAAACACAGGAGACGCGTCATCAACAGGAATACTTGCTACATTTATTGCTTCTATCACAGCACTTTATGCATTAAAAAGAAGAAAGAAAGACACAAAATAATTTATTCCATCAAAGTTAAGGCTATTACTAATCAAAATCAACACAAACTTGTTACAATGTAACATTGTAGAAAAAATGGCATTCTCATAATGAGGGTGCCATTTTACTATTTTGTTGAATTAGCCATCAACTCTTTTTGTCCGCTGAGCCAAGATTAATCACATTTTACAAATTTTTAACTAGAATTTACATAATATTGATAAGACAAATCCCTAGCTGCATGATAAAATTATGTACAGAGATTAGATATCTTATTGTATATCTTAAATGTAAAAAAAATAGAGACAGGGATGAGAGTATGTTGTTTAAAGTAACTTATAAGAAAGTATGGCCATGGATAATTGAATCTATATTTTACTTTTGTATGTTGATATATGGAGTTATTTTCATAGTAGGTTTTTTTGATAGAAACAATCTAGAACCGGGATTTGAGAGCATGAAAGAAGCAATTATTATGTTAGTAGTTGGAATTCTACTTTTGGTTTTATCAATAGGATTATTTATAACATCTTTTAGAACGTCCAAAGATGTCCTTGAGGTCTATCCTGATCATTTTTGCTTAAAACAAAAGGGTAGACGAGATTGGATAGTTTATCTAAGCGATGTTACCTTAAAATATGAGTTTGAATACGAAAATGGTGGGGGCGGTCTTAGCGATGATATTTCAGTATATTGTTTAAAGCAAAATTTATTTCCGGTGCAAGTATTCAGCAATAAGTTTACTAATATAAAAAAATTATGTGAATTTTGTATTGAAAATAATGTACCGGCAACATATCCGGCAACTTGGGAAAAATGCAGAAAACATTTAGAACACAGTATATTTTCATAAATTTTCATAAAACATGTTATAATAGCCCTATCTTCCCTCAAAAGTATTCTAACGGAGATTTCAATGTTATACATCCATCATTATCAATCACCACTAGGTGGCATTACAATGTCATCTAATGGGAAAGCGTTAACTGGTTTATGGTTTGATTGCCAGAAACAAAATAGTTGTTCTTTAAAAGAAGAAGATCTGGTTGATACGACGGATCACGTGCTTAAAGAAACTGAAAAATGGTTGGACACATATTTCAGCGGTATAGCACCGAATTTTATGCCACCTATTTTTTTTGATGGAACGAAATTTCAAGAAACTGTTTGGAATCTATTGCTTTCTATTCCATATGGGGAGATAATTACATATGGAGAAATCGCAGATAAGATTGCCAAAGTAAGGGGGCTTGATCGTATGTCGGCTCAGGCTGTTGGATCTGCTGTTTCTCATAACCGAATTGCTCTGATAATACCATGCCACCGTGTTATAGGTAAAAATGGAAATCTAACAGGTTATGCAGCAGGTATAGATAAAAAGATAGAGCTTCTTAAGTTAGAAGGTGTTGATACGATCGGGATGTATTGATACAGTAAATATGATGGTGAATTTATGAAAAAATCAAAAGACAAGACAAATGTGATGCGTATACTCGATAGTAAGAATATAGAATATAAATGCTATAGCTATGAAGCAGATGCTACACTTACCGGAGTAGATGTAGCTCATAGACTTAATAAAGATGAGAATACTGTCTTTAAGACCCTTGTTACAGTTGGCAAAAGTAAGGAACACTACGTTTTCGTAATACCCGTCAATAAAGAGCTTGATCTAAAAAAAGCCAGCAAGGCTGTCTCTGAAAAAAATATAAGCATGTTAAAGTCTAGGGATTTGCTAGCACTAACAGGGTATATACATGGTGGCTGCTCACCTATTGGCATGAAGAAACCCTTTAAAACAGTATTTCATTATACAATAAGCAATTTATATACGATCACTTTCAGTGCTGGTAAAATAGGTTATCAGGTTGAATTAAAAAATGAAGATATCGCTAAAGTTATAAAATATAATACAGCGGATATTTGTATAGAGAATTAATTGTATTTTATCAATCATGCAGAAATTTTAGTAAATTTCAAAACAGTACTATATAAATTAATTTGCTCTTGTTAAATTTAAAGTTGTATGCTACAATTAACAAAGTTGAATAAGCAAGGAAGTAGGTGAGAATCCTACGCAGTGCCGCTACGGTGTTTGCTCACGCATAAGCCCGATACTTGCAACGCGCTTTCATTTCGGTTCAAAATGAGACGCTTTTTTATTACAATATATTTAAAAATATTATAATATACTGCAGAATGTGGAGAATTTGCAACATTATTAAAAATATAAACTGCACTTTGAGTAATATTTAGAATATCGAGAAGCTGAGTAAAATGTAAATGCGAGGTCTTAATGAATAAAAAGCTTATATTATTATCACTAGTTTTATTAACTCCATTTGTATTTTTATTTTGTATATTCTTCGGTAGCGTCAAATTAGAATTTCACGAAGTGATCGAAGGTCTACTCAGCTATTTTAAGCATAATTTCACAGTAGACACATCAAGTTACATTCAACTCATTATCTTTAAAATCAGGATGCCAAGACTTCTGATGTCTTTTTTAGCAGGCGGTATTCTCTCGATGGTAGGCCTACTCATGCAGACGATTACCAAGAACCCACTCGCAGAACCCTATGTTTTGGGAATCTCGGCGGGTGCATCTGCAGGTGCTGTATCTGCAATAATTTTGGGATGGTTTAGCTTTTTCGCAGCATTCAACGTATATGCAGCAGCCTTTATCGGAGCCAGTCTTGCGACGATGCTGGTTATTTTGTTGCAAGGTAAGAGTCAGGATACGGTACGACTTGTTCTCATCGGAATGGGAGTAAATGCCTTCTTCACATCGCTAACAACGTTTTTAGTGTATTCATCGAATAACGAGGCTCAGGTTAGATCGGCGATGTTTTGGACTACAGGAAGCCTGTCGGGCATACATTTTGAAGACTTGATACCTGTTGCAATTGGACTAGCAATACTTATTATATTCTACTATTTGGTAATTAAAGAATTAGACATATTGCTTTTGGGCCATAGAGCGGCACAAAATATGGGGCTAAACCTCTTTAAATTGCAGATTTTTCTAATAGTAGTTAGCTCGCTCGCCATTGCACTCCTTGTGTCAAAAGTGGGAGTGATAGGCTTTGTAGGACTCATTGTACCGCATATTTCGAGGAAGCTGATAGGTGTCAAACATAATAATTTGCTGTTTGCAACGATTTTCATCGGAGGCATGGGACTCATGGTCATTGACACATTTGCGAGGACCATTTTTTCGCCGAACGAGCTGCCAATCGGAGTGATGACAGGCATAATCGGAGCGCCAATATTCATTTACATTTTAAATTCTACAAGGGAAAAGATATGAAGGTTGAGATAAAGAACTTAGATTTTGAGGTTAATCAAAACAAAATATTAAACGACATCAATCTAACCCTTGAAGGAAATAAGGTGATAGGAATTTTGGGGCCGAATGGGGCGGGTAAAACCTCACTTTTGAAGCATATTTACAAAGAAGTACATACAGAAGACAAAATTTTCATAGACGGAGTTGACATAAGCAAGTACGACAGCAAAGAGTTTTTTCAGAAAGTTAGCATTCTTACGCAGTTTCAGAAGGAAATCGACACGAACCTGATGGTTGAGGATGTGCTCCTGATGGGTCGATACCCATACAAAACACTGCTATCCAAGTATGATGAACTTGATTATCGGCTTGTCGACGAGGCAATTGAAACCTTAAATCTATCGCATCTGCGGCATAGATTTATCAAAAGCCTCTCAGGCGGAGAGTTTCAGCGAGTAATGATGGCAAAAGTCTTGGTTACGCATCCGGAATTGATCATATTAGATGAGCCAACTAACCATTTGGATATCAAGTACAAGGTTGAACTCATGGAGATTTTAAGAGATGTCGAAGCATTAACCTTGGTCAGTTTGCATGATCTAGAACTCGCGACAAAGTTCTGCGACGAAATTCTTTTGTTGAAAGACGGTTCCCTGGTGAAGCAGGGCGAGCCAAAAGAAATATTAACGGAGAAGCTTTTATCAAATACGTTTGATATTAAGTATAAAATAATAAAAGAACCCGAATTTATTATTTATTATTGATAATCTAAGGAGGAAAAATGAAGAAATTTAGAACATTATCAATTATTCTAATAGTGCTAGCGTTACTATTAGCAGGGTGTAATGATGCACCAAAGTCAGGTGATTCAGATAAGAAAGATTCAGCTGAAACAAAATATCCTGTTACATTAAACTACTACCTATGTCAAGGACACTCAAGTGAATTTTTACGTGGTCCATAATAAATCACTTGGATATTGTCCTGTTTGATAGTAGATGTAAT
>JRNA01000008.1 GCA_000758905.1 Clostridiales bacterium S5-A14a | reverse complement strand
ATCTGGGTCGGTGGAGATGCTAGCATGTGAGCCACCACCACCCGAACCACTACTGCCACAAGCAGCCATAACTATAACTAAACTAAAACAAGCAATAACTAACAGTACTTTCTTAAATCTATATCTCTTCATAATATCCCCTCCTTTGAAGCCGATTATGCTCGGAAATCTTGTAAGGTGCGCTATAATTAGTTGCTAATAATTATAGACTTATTGAAAAAACCACCACTAATTCAGTAATGGTGGTGATGAGTTTTTACTGTGCGCTTAAATCATTTATGGCGTCTAGAGTGTATTCTTCGTCTAGTTCAGAAAAGGACGAATAATCTTCAGAAGTGCGCCCTCCCCCTGCCTCTATATAGTCGTCTTCGGTACCTAAACTAATGCCAATATATCTACCACTAACTTTAATGGTTTTTTGGTCACGCTAGATAGCATCATAAGAGGCGTCGTTTGTGAAAATATAAAGCGTGTCTGCTTCTATATGCTGACTATCGTCGTTATAGTCTACCTGTATAACGAAATATTTTAAATTACCGTCAGTAATAGCTTGCGCGATTGCTGGTGATAATTTGGGTTTATAGGCAATAAATTTTACGCTTCCACCAGTATCAGCGGTAGTACCTTGATAGCAGCCATAAATAGTCCCCGGCTCGGCGTCTGGGTCGTCTACGTTGCTATTGTAGATGGACTGATAATGGACGTCGCCATCCTCGTTAGTCTCAGGGAAAGTGAGCTCGCTAGGATTATCTGGGTCGGTGGAGATGCTAGCATGTGAGCCGCCACCACCCGAACCACTACTGCCACAAGCAGCCATAACTAAAACTAAACTAAAACAAGCAATAATTAATAGTACTTCCTTAAATCTATATTTTTTCATAATATTCCATCCTTTAAACTGATTATGCTAGGAAATCTTATAAGGCATACTGATGATTATATTCATAAGTATAAATGTATTGAAAAAAATTTCCATCAAATCAGAAACGCATAATACTATCAATGAGTGATAAGGTATTCTATATTTTCGAGTATATAATCTTCGTCCACTTCACTAAAAACTGTCCAGCCCTCACTGAGTACGCCGCTACCGGAGTCTACAATGTCATTTTTGGAGCCTATGCTAATACCTGGGCACCTATTGTAGGATCTGATGAATTTTTTGTCTGGTGAGACAACGTCGAAGGAAGTTTTATTTCTGAAGATATATATCTCGCCGTAGTTGTCTAGATCGATATTTTCATCGTGTTTCTCTTGTACTACAAAATAGTTAAGATCATTCTTCCAAAGAGCATCTGAGATTGGCGGAGATAAGCGAGGTTTGCAGACGATAAAAGTGATGCCTGCACCACCCTCTAGGACGCCATGATAACAACCATAAATAACCCCTGGACTTGCGGTCATATCCGGGTCGTCCACGCTGCTATCGTAGATGGTCTGATAGAACCTACCATCTGCTGCGGTTTTAAAAAATGTGAGTGATGTAGGGTTATTGGGGTCGGTAGAGACATCAGGTGGCGAGACGGCAGTGCTAGCACTATCGGAGCTACTAGGCTTGTCGACATCTTTGGTCTTATGGGCCTTGTCACCATTATCAGAGTTATTTTGACCGCAAGCAGCCATAACTAAAATTAAACTAAAACAAGTGATTATTAACAATATTTGTTTGAGCTTTTGACTTTTCATAATATTCTTTCCTCCACGTCAGTTAGGCTGGGTACCCCTTTAACACACATTAGAATTAATTCATTAGAAATTATATCATATTCTTGCATTAAATGTAAAATTATTGCGAAATAAAAATGAAAAAATACTCATATATAAAGCATCAGTTTACTACCATAAAAAAAGCATAGCCACTCGAAGCGACTATGCTTGATTTTTGAGTATTTTGTTGTTCTAGGCGGGCAAAAAGCCTCGCACCGATTAATAGTTCTCAGGTTTGATCTGGAAGAAACTCTGTGGGTGCTTACATGCTGGACATACTGCAGGAGCTTTCTTAGCAACTGTGATGTATCCGCAGTTGATGCACTGCCATGCAACTTCTTCTTCTCTCTCGAATACTTTGCCTTCCTTGAGGTTAGCAGCAAGTTTTCTGTATCTCTCTTCATGCTTTTGCTCAACATCAGCAACTAATCTCATCTGAGTAGCGATATCCTTGAAACCTTCTTCGTCTGCAACATCAGCAAATCCAGGGTACATTTCTGTCCACTCGTAGTGCTCACCTTCAGCTGCTGTGATTAGGTTCTCTGCTGTAGTTCCAATGCCTTCAGCTGCCTTATACCAAAGTTTTGCGTGCTCTTTTTCGTTCTCAGCAGTTTCTTCAAAAATCTTAGAAATCTGAACATATCCATCTTTCTTAGCCTGAGAAGCAAAATATGTGTACTTGTTTCTTGCCATTGACTCGCCACCGAAAGCAGCCATCAAGTTTTCATAAGTTTTAGTTCCCTTTAAATCCTTAGCCATAATAAAACCTCCATTAAATTATTTGCATTGTTTTTTATTCTCAATGTCTGCACAATTTTCACAGACATAGGATAACATAGTTTCAGAAATCTCGAACTTATCGGGTTCAAGATTAAACGCCTCCGCGATTGCATTCTTTACATCATTAAACGATTCCTCGTTCACAGGGAAGATATCTTTAAGTTCTCCGCAGGAACTGCATCTCATGTGAAAGTGCTCTGTCATTACAGAATCATATCTGTCGCTTTCTCCGGGTATCGAAATTTTTTCAATCTCTCCGAGTTCAACAAGCTTATTGAGATTCCTATATACAGTCGCAATTCCTATTGTAGGGATGAATTTCTTTGCTTCTCCATAAATCCATTCTGCTGTTGGATGGACATTGTTATTTTGAACGATTTCGAGGATAAGATCCCTTTGTTTGCTTTTTCTTAAATTTTCAAGCATGGTCTACCTCCTAAATCGAATAACCCAACTCATATATTTTGTGCTATATTTAAAATACAATCCTCTGTCTTTGAATATGAGTAGTATTTTTTGTATGCATTCGCTAACTGATAATCATTCTCATTTACCTAGAGTATATCTCTTTTCAATGGCTTTGTCAACAATGAATGATTAATCTTTTAGTTTTTTCTCTAAATTTCGCGAACAAAATAAATTAACGCCTTATTTTTATTTATGTGTTTAAATAGTTGCTTTTATGTCTATAAATGCTATGTACGGCTTAGAGACGTAAAGTTAAAAGTTATATAATTATTAATTGTTTTAGGAGGTTAAAAATGGTAAAGGTTTATAAATGTCAAGAGTCTGGAATCGTTGTTGCTAAAATTTATGGTGCAGATGATCATGCTCCTTCATGCTGTGGTAAGGAAATGGTTGAGCTAAAGGCTAACACTGAAGATGCTGCACAGGAAAAGCACGTTCCTGTAATTGAAAAAGATGGAAACAAGGTTGTTGTTAAGGTAGGAAGCGTTGAGCACCCTATGACTGAAGAACACCACATTGGATTCATTGCTATAGAAACTTGCTGCGGACTTAGACTTGCTGAGCTTGATCACACTGGCAAGCCAGAAGCTACTTTCTATCTAGGTGAAGGCGAAGAGCTTAAGGCTGCTTACGAATACTGCAACCTACACGGTCTTTGGAAGGCTGAAGCATAAATTACAAATACATTTTGCGCCATTAGAAAAGGCTCAAACATTAAGCGAAACTTTAAAGGAGCGGTGCATTAACGATTTGTTCTTTAATGCGCCGCTCCTTTGTCTACAGTTTGCTTAGAGCCTATATAGGCTCTATTTCTCATATTACGTCTCTGATGCAAAATGCTATCAATGACAGTATTGGAGTAGTAGAAGCCATTATAAGTTTTGGTTCTATCTCCTTGGAAGCTTTCAATAAGTACTTTGAATACAATGTTATTAGGTACACTAGCATTACAAACAGCATGCCGTAGTATATATAGGGATTAATACGCATTTTTAAATACAACATGTATACCGTGAGACCTATGATCCACAATATAATGTTTATTCCAATAATCGTTTTCCCTTTAGCTGAAATGTTGTTCATAACACTAATATTCCTTTCCGGAAGACAATTTCCATTCTATCTTGGGAATTCGCAATTATATCTTTCCTCATATGCTGCAATAAGTTCTTCCCTGAAATCTGGATGAGCAATGTTTATAAGTGACTCTGCTCTCTTCTTCAGCGTCTTTCCCCTCATCTTAGCAATTCCAAATTCGGTAACTATATAATCGACGTCATGGTTTGTTGTCGTTACCATAGATCCTACTGTAATATCTGGAACTATTTTTGAAATCTTGCCCTTTGATGCTGTTGATGGGAAGGCTATGATTGAGACACCCTCATTAGCCATTGCAGCTCCACGTACAAAATCCAGCTGTCCACCAACGCCTGAGAATATTTTGTGTCCCATGGTTCCAGCGACAATCTGTCCGCTTAAATCCACCTGGATTGCCGAGTTAAGACTTGTGATTCGTCTATTTTTTGAGATAACGGCAGGGTTATTTACAAAGTCAACGCTAGCCATGTATATGGAAGGGTTGTTGTCAACGAAGTCGTATAGCCTCTGTGTGCCCATCAAGAATGTCGATACAGACAGGTTTGGCATATAAGATTTTTTTGAATTGTTGATAACCCCATTTTCTATGAGATCAATTACGCCATCTGAGAACATTTCCGTGTGCAGTGCCAGATTTTTCTTGTCGCCGAGGAATGTCAACACTGCATCAGGAATCGCTCCTATGCCAAGCTGAAGAACAGCCTCATCCTTAATAAGTGAAGCACAGTATTCTCCAATTTTCTTTTCAATATCACCGATTGTAGGCGGTTGGAGTTCCGGCAGCTTATGATGTGACTCAACAATTGCATCTATTTCGTTAAGATGAATCATTGAATTTCCTAGCGTTCTAGGCATGTATTTATTAACTTGTGCGATTACAATATCTGCCTCCTGTGCTGCTGGTCTTGTATAGTCTATTGAAACGCCAAAACTGCAGTACCCGTGCTCATCTGGCGGAGTAACCATTATTAGTGCAACATTTACATCTATAAGTTTCTCCCTGAAAAGCTTAGGAACTTCATGAAAAAATACTGGTGTAAACTCAGCAAATCCGTCCTGAACCGCTTTACGAGTGCTCCCACCTGCAAACAGTGAGTTGTAAATAAAATGGCCCTCATATTTTTCTTTGGCTAATTCCCCTGTAAAAGGAACCATCTGAACAATTTCAACATCTTTATAATTCTGATAATTTTTACTCAGTGCTTCTACAAGTTCCTGTGGTTCGCCCATCGCATGGCCAAGAACAACTGTATCTCCATTTTTAATCAGTTTAACAGCTTCATCTGCCGTCATTTTCATCTTGTCATATTTATCTTTCCAATTCATAGCTTAATTTTATGATATTCTTATATTCCTATCATAATCTCCTTCCATTTTATATTTTTAATTTATATGTTTTTCTAACGTTGGTTGTGCTATATATACCCCTATTAAGCTCTTATCACCATATTTAAACAAAATAAGTGAGAGCGTGCTAATAAAATTAACGCGCTCTCACCTCACTTATATTATTCCAAAATATACTCTTTAGTATACAAAGCATTCTGCACTTTGAGATTTTTTGATTAAATTTTTGTATACCTCCGATGTTTTTAAAAGCTCAGCATGCGTCCCTTGCGACTCCACCTTGCCCTCATCTAGCACAACTATTTTGTCGGCATTTTCAATCGACTTCATCCTGTGCGATATTATTAAAACAGTTTTGTTTTTCACAAGTTTATTAAGGGAATCCTGGATTTTCTTTTCATTATCAACATCAAGACTGGCCGCAATTTCATCTAGGATCAGTATCGGAGCATTTTTTAAAAACGCCCTCGCTATAGATAGCCTCTGCCTTTCGCCACCGGAAAGTTCAGCGCCGTTTTCACCTATAATAGTATTATAACCTTGACTTAATTCGCTTATGAAGTCCTCACAATTCGCTAGTTTCGCGGCCATCATTACTTCCTCATCTGTCGCGGTCTGTCTTCCAATTCTTATATTTTCCATCACTGTTGTATTGAAGAGCGTAACGTCTTGAAAAACAATTGAAATTTTACTAAATAGCGAATCTGTTGAAATATTCTTGATATCCTTTCCATCAATTAGAATCTCTCCATCATCGTAATCATACAGTCTTGAAACTAGGCGCAAAATACTTGTTTTGCCGCTGCCGCTTGCTCCGACAAGCGCCGTTACCTCTCCCTGCTTTGCAGTAAAACTGCTCCCATTAAGAACCTTGGTATCATCATTATATGAAAAATGGACATCCTTAACATCTATATCAAACCTCGAAATCTCACAGTCCACACCTTGCTGTAACTTTTGTTCCCTAATTTCCCTTATCCTTTGAATCTTAGGTGTTAAATAATAAATCTCCATCACGCCTTCTTTTGAAGCATCCACCGCATCTTTTATTTTAATCGCAGCGAGAAAATATCCAATTAGATAAAGCACGCTCAGTTCACCGTTTAAAATTAACTTAGTGCCTACAAATACCACCACTGCCAAGCTAATAAATCCAAATAGGGTTGATACACCCAAAATAGCCGCTCCTGCCGACTCCGTTTTGAACTGTATTCTCTCGCTCTCATCCATCTTAGCATAGAGGTCCGATTGCATTTCACTTGACAAATCGTAACTTTTTATTTCCATTTGCATTTCAATATTTTCTTGGAAGGCCTCCGAATTTCTTCGTAGCACATCATAATGTTTTTGGAATCCCTTTGTCTGTAATTTTTTTGATAATGGAATGAACAAAAAACTAATTAGTGTTGGAGCTATAACGGCAATTCCCATTTTCCAATTCCCTATCAGCATCATAATTGAAATGAGCGGAAAGAATATAAGGAATCCACCAAGTTTTGGAATGGAATGGCTCATTGCATGTTCAATTCCCTCAATATCAGCCATGATCGTTTGCGAAATATCAGATAAATCATGCTTAGAAAAATACGATAGCGGAAGTTTCGATAAATATTCAGCCGTTTCAATTCTCAAATTAGCACTTTCTTCATAAGTTGTACTATAAAGTTTGTCGTATTCAATGTGCAGCAAAACGAACATAATCACAAGTGTTATGATGGAAAATGCCAAATAGAAAAAATTATTTTGTGGTATATCCTCCAGTATTTCTTGTGCAAAAAACATGAGCAAAATAGCTGGCACCATGTTTATACAATATACTGAAAATGAGGCTATAGTTGCCTTAGTAATATTCTTTGCGCCCTTATCCGTAAGTGCGAATCTTTTTTTATAGAACGACTTCATATCCTACCCTCCATTCATTTGCAATGTTGTACATTTCCTGCAATTCCTTATATCTTGAATCTTTTGACATCAAATCCTTGTCAGTTCCCCTCTCAACAATCTTGCCTTCTTCAAGGACTAATATCTCGTCAACATTACTGATGCTTGAAAGTCTATGCGCTATCATTATTACTGTTTTATCCTTCATCAGGTTTTTAAATGCTTTTTGAAGTTCATATTCATTGTCTGGATCGATAGATGCCGAAGCCTCATCCATTATAATTATATTTGAATCTTTCAAAATTGATCTTGCAATCGCAATTCTCTGCTTTTCGCCACCCGAAAGGTAAACACCCTTTGAACCTATAACAGTATTTTCAGCATCGGCAAATTTTTCTATTATAGACTCACATCCCGCTAGCCGCATGGCCTCCATAACTTCCTCATAAGTCGCATCCTTTTTCGCCAAAGCTACATTTTCGTAGATGCTTGTTTTAAAAAGTTTAGCCTCCTGAAAGACAAAAGAAATGTTTTTTATAATTGCCTCCTTAGAGTATTCACTAAGAGGAATCCCTCCAATTTTAATGTTTCCTTTGTCAACATTATAAAACCCTGAAATTAGCTTCGCGATTGTAGATTTCCCTGAGCCTGAACTGCCAACGAGTGCATAAATCTTCCCTTCATCGAGCCTAAACGACAGATTTTCTATTACCATCTTGTCATTATATCCAAAACTCACATCATCAAATTCTATGTCAAAGCTTTTAAATTCCTCACGCTTGCCGTGATTTATTTTGTCCTTCTGCATATCGTTGTACAGAGCCTCCAGCGTATCAACGGCATAATTTCCTTGAAACACATACATTCCTACCCACATTATCCTCATGAATGAAACGAAGAGAACTCCGCTTAAAAACATTATCATCAAAAGCTCAACAAGAATGGAATTGATGTCATTAAACTTATCTAAAGCATAGACAGTTGGTGGCAACAAAATAGCTATGATGCCAAAGAATAGCAACTGATAAATCACATACGGTCTTCTACAGCTAAGTGAGTATTCATACGCATATTTTGAATAATTCTTAATTGCACCATAAAGTGCCTTAAATGACTCAACGCTTGCCCCGAAAACTTTAACAACCTGCATGCCCCTGACATATTCAACTGTTTCCGCACTTAGATTTGCTAAAGATTCCTGGTAAATCTTCATAAATTCTTTTTCTCCCATCATGGAGGAAAGAATAAATCCACAAAGAATTGTAAGAAGAAGTAGTACGATTCCTACTTTTATGCTAATTATAAATCCTAGAAGTATTGCAAGTATTGGCGTTAAAAAGGCCTGCGCATTATCTGGGATCAGATGAGCCACAATTTTATGCGTTTGCGAGGCATTGTCATCAATTATTTTTCTGATTTTCCCCGAAGGATTCTGATCAAAGAATCTGAAACTTGCCTCTGATAGCCCATCTATTCCTCTCTTTCTTAAATTAGTTTCCAGCCTAAATCCAAGTATGTGAGAAAACATGCCCGAAGCTATATATATCACAGCTCCGACTGTCAGCAAAACTGCAATTTTAAGAGCATATTCCTCAGCTGCAATATAGTTATTTTGTACTATCAGATTATATAAAAATCGATATATAAAATAATATCCCCATATCGTTAAAACAACGGATATCGAAGAAAATAGTATTGCTATGTACCCCATATAAACTTTTTCTTTTGCGTACGCGAAAAGTTTTTTGTAAACCTTCATAAAATTTCTCCTCTGATTTTCCTAACTAGCCTTATTTGACCGCATACATATATTTTGCATTTATTTCTGCTTGCAATTATATTATATATACTGATATAATGGGGAAATCAAGAGATTCTGTTAGAAATGTCTAACAGGATTAATGTCTAAAAGGGATATTGTGTTTTAAGTGTTTTGTGATGAGGTGATTGTGAAATGACATATTATGATTTTGTAAAGGATTATATGGGAGTAGAGGAAGCAGAAATTAATAATAAGTACTCTCCAGCAGGGCACCTGTTTTCATGGGATACTGAGGATATGATAGGAGATTATTGGTTCTATCAGAGCGATGATTTTATTATTGATATTCACAACTTCCATGTTAAAAGAGAGGTGCTTCGAGACAAGGTTCACAGTATGGCGGATTATGTTTCTATTTATACGACATATTTGATCAGTGGTAACGGCGAGAGATTCAATCCTTATCAGACTTTAACGCCTAATTCATTATACTCTATAGATTTTGATCATTTAGACAACAATTTCTGTTTTCTTCTTCACGAAAATTCTAACTACCTTGGAGTTGCAATAGGATTTAAAAAAGATATTTTGAATAAATACCTTGCTTCAATCAAAATTAGCCCCGAAATTTTCTATTCAGAATTCTTCCTCAACAAGCAGTCAATTCTTACAAAGGTCTTGGAACCTATCGCCATGGATATTTTAAACTGCCGAATGGAATCTCCCGCTGCAGAAATTTTCTTCAACGCGAAAGCAAATGAATGGATAAGTGTAATCATAGATACATTTCTTAAGAGAGAAAATATAAAGATTTCACCTGATGATAAGATGGCTCTTGAAGATGTCAGAAAATACTTAGATGATCACTACGCTATGAATGTTAATCAGAAGACTTTAGAAAAGATATCGATGATGAGCGGCACCAAGCTAAAGAAGCTTTTCAAGAATACCTATCACCAGACAATTAAAGAATATACTCGCAGAAAGCGAATGAACATCGCAGAAGTACTGCTTTTAAATTCAAATTTGCCTATAAAAGAAATTGCTGAATCTGTAGGGTATTCATCCCATAGCAAATTCAGCACTTATTACAAAAAATATAAGGGAAAACATCCTAGCGAGGTCCGCAAGCTTATCCAATCCCCATAGCCTTTTTCAATGCATGCACAAATCTTCCTATGAACGATCTATCTCTTTGCGACATTATGCGAATCGCATCATCGAGAGGGTAGAGATACTGCCTGCTGTGCATCACCCATCTATTCCATTCCCGCTTAACTTCCTCTAGCTGGCCAGCATCGAGGTCGATGACTGCATAGGCCTCACGATTATTCTTCATACCTCTTTTAGTCATGTTTCCCGAGCCAATTATCAGTTTCCCGCCCAACTCCTTGGACTGAAACCAGCTATACTTAGGATGGAATATAGACCCTATCGCATCATGGATATATACTCTAACCTTAAGATTGCCTGAGAATTCTTCTTCAAAACCTTTGAGTGTCTTCAACGCTCTTACATTTGTAATATCATCAGTTCCAACTATAAGGAAGAATTCTCCATTAGATATAAAATCTCTGAAATTCTCCCCGTCCAACAGGAAATTTACGCCCTCACTAGTCGCAAAGGCATATGCTCCTGCACCCATCTTCATATCTGGACAAATATTTAAAATTGTCTCCCTTAGTGGTCTAGTATTCCCATATGTTGGATCCTGAATTTGAAACCTCATAACTAAATCAAACACCTCCACGCTGATGAAATATATAATTTCCCTTTATCAAAATTTAATCAACAAATATGCTTCCGCCAATAAACTCTCTGATTATAGAGTTATTCACAATAACATCATCGTTATCGATCTCACGGAAAAACTCTAAAAACTTCAAAAGCCTTCTAGCTTCCGCATATTCATCATCTTCTGGAGTAATCTTTTCCAAAAGTGGCTTAGCATATTTCTTCAAAACAGCAATCTCATAAACATGATATGAATTGAACAAAACATTCGCCTCGTCCGTATATGGGAAGATGTTTCTGTCCTCAGCCGCCCTTACTTTGTGCCAATTCGCAATCGTGCTCTTCGCGTCGTGCCCCCTAAACTGGCTATCTCTAACCATTCGCCTGAGCATCCTCTCATCAGTAGTCGGCACCCTATTATGCGGATCAATATTAAGCTGCGTCAGCGGACTTATGTAAATTTTGTATTTTTGCTCTTGCGGGATAAATGGCGTTAACTCATCATTCAAAGCGTGAATTCCTTCAATAACTATCGGCTGATCATGATCAACAGATGTTTTCCTCTTACCGAAAATCTTGGTGCCAGTCATGAAATCAAATGTCGGCAAATCGACCTCTTCCCCTCTTAACAATCCATTCATATCTGAGTTAAATAGATTGATATCCAGGGATCTCAAACTCTCGAAATCCGGCTCGCCATATTCGTCAAGAGGTGTATCAGCCCTCTCAACAAAATAGTCATCTGTCCCCATATATAGCGGAGACAGCCCATTCACCCTCAGCTGTATACACAATCTCCTTGCAAACGTCGTTTTCCCAGAAGACGAAGGCCCTGCAATCAGAACAATCCTCTTCTTCTGCTTTTTAATATCGTCTGCAATCTGACTGATTTTTTTCTCGTGCAAGGCTTCGGATAGCAACATGAGGTCCATGTATTCACTGTTTTCTATCTTCTCATTTAGATCGGAAACATAATGTATTCCTAGAAGGCTATCCCAAATTTTTTGTTCTGAAAATGTCCTATATAACTGATTCTCTTCCTTAAATTCAGGTATTTTGTCAGGCATTGTCTGGTGAGGGAATCTCATAAGCATACCCTTTCTGTATTTTCTGAGTTCAAAAAACTTCAGATAACCCGTCGAAGGTACCATCAGGCTGTAGAAAAAATCTCTATAACCATCAAGAGTATAGAACCTGACAAACTTGAGTTCAAGTTCTTCCCTTAATAACCTCTTCTTCTCTTCCATTCCTTCTTCAGAAAGAATCCTCATAGCTTCATTTCTGCTAACGATTTCAAGATCAATCGGCAAATCCTTCTCTACAAGTTCTCGCATTTTCGCATCAAGATTAGCTACGTCATCGTCTGATAACCCATGCTTCTTTTCAACCTCAATATAAAGGCCCTTATTCAGGGAATTCTGAATGACTATTTCAGATTTTCTTCCCCAAACCTCATCAACAGCACGAAGTAGCAGTAAGGTTAGACTATATTGATAAACGTAGTTAGCAGCCTGTGTCCTTATATCAAGGAGAATAACTTCGTCCCCATCTTTAATTTTGTGATTGAGATCCTTATATTCATTATTAACGTTCGCCGCAAATATTGAATATGGAATCTCATCCTTAAAGTGTTTGTAAATATCTTCTATTCTGCTTTCCTCGGGACAACAAAATACCTGCCATTCATCACGATACCCAAGTTTTAATTTGATTTCCATTACATCCTCCCTACACCCTTAACTTGCACTATATTCTATAAATGTATGCAAATCTACTATAATCTAACCCGCTGACTTCTTGTGGTTAACTTTGTTTAGAGCCAAATATTATTCATCATCGATTTCAGGAAATTCATCCTTTAACAGTTCCAAAACCCTCTTCATTTCTTCAGCCTTTAGTGTCATACCTCTGCCGCACTTTGAATGATCCTCATTCCAATCCCTAATATCGTACTTCTCAGGCATATCATTCCATGAAACTAGATTAAGTTCCTTAGTCCACCCCTTATCAGATTCCCTTAGGGCACCAAAACTCTTGGTAATTTTGTATGTGATTTCACGTCCACTTCGTTTTTCCATTAAAACTCCTCCATATCTTACTTCTCAATAAAATCCTCTTTTTATTTAATGCTGTGTAGGTTTAATATAAAAATAATGTATAACCCACAAAACTTCTATGAGAAACTTTATTTATGGCAAGATATGTCACGATAATGTCGTTTTTTGATCGTTTTTTGCATATGTACTCAGCTGCTACATACTTTAGAGTTCTCGCCTTCCTTCCATTGCCTTAAACAATGTCGTCTTATCGGTGTATTCGAGGTCGCCCCCTATAGGGATGCCATTCGCAAGCCTTGTAACCCTGATTTTAGCTGGTTTAAGGAGACCCGCGATATACATGGCTGTCGTTTCACCATCAATCGTTGGATTGGTTGCAAGAATCACTTCTTCCACATGACATTTCTGCAATCTTATGATCAGATTCTTGATATTGATATCCTCGGGTCCAATCCCTTCAATTGCCGATATATGCCCGTGAAGCACATGATAAAGTCCGTTGAACTCCCTCATTTTTTCAATCGCTGCAACATCCTGCGGCATCTCAACAACACAAATAATATCATCTCGCCGTCTCTTATCACTGCATATGCTGCAAGGATCCGAATCAGTCCAATTTCCACAAATTGAACATCTGTGCATAGATTTCTTTGCCTCTCCAATCGCCCTGCTCAGAGCTTCAACATCATTATCTGGCAAAGACAAAATATGAAACGCTAATCTTTGTCCCGATTTTTCTCCTATTCCAGGAAGTTTTGATAGTTCCCTTATCAATGCAGCCAAAGGTTTCGGATATCTACTCATCTTTATAGTCCCGGTATTCCCAGGCCTCCAGTAAGCTTGCTCATTTCATTCTCTGAAGCTTCATCAACCTGCCTCATAACCTCGTTAACTGCTGCCACAACAAGATCCTGCAGCATTTCAATATCATCTGGATCTACAATCTCTGGAGATAGGTTCAATTCAAGAAGTTCTCTTTTTCCGTTAACCTTAACTGAAACTGCGCCACCGCCTGATGTTGTTTCATATTCTCTCTCTTCAAGCTCGGCCTGCATTTCCTCCATCTGTCTTTGTACAGCCTGCATCTGTGCCATCTGCTGTTGCATATTTGCATTGCCACCCATAGTCTTTTTTCCACCTGCCGGCCTCTTTCTGCCTGCTCTCATTCCTCTTCCCATACTCTTATCCTCCACAAATTATTTTATCTCTATGAATTAATTAATTTTCAATTTTCATCTACTGAGTAATTTATAAATTTTGCACTTATTGCATCCTAATCGGTATATCTCCTAGAAGCTCCTTCAGTTTCTGAATTGTTTCGTCATCCTCATCATCTGTTGATTTAGGAGCCTCTCCCTGAAGCGTCACCTGTGCTCTAATCGGTCTTCCCAAAATAACGGTAGCAGCTTCTGATATGATTTGTAAACCGTCTTCAAGCCTTTTGGCAGTTATCTCATTTCCCGCTTCGATTTTTATAGTGTTCTGAGATATTGCACTTATTTCAGCCTTCTTTCTAAGAGTGCCTATCGACGGCCGTTCTCTTATAACCATCTCACAGATGGACGTCCAGACTTCATCAAATTTTTCAGAATTTTCACTTTCCTCTTTAACGCTTGACTTTGACACAGTCAGTTTGTCTTTTCCTTCAGCATTTTCCGCTGTAATTGCCTTCTCATTTTGCTCTATAGAATTTGTCTCCGCTCCCGTCTGCTCTCTCTTCCGCGCTTGCGTTTCCGCTGGAGTTTCAGGGCTATCGCCTATAAGCGATTCCAGTTTTAGCTTAGGTTCCGGTTGCCTTGCCACTTTGATAGGTCTTTCAAAATTCCCACCTTGCTGCGAGTTGAAGAGCGCACAAAGTTTCATCAGGGATAAATCTAGGAACACTCTTGGCTGCGCAGAGCCCTTGCTTTCTTTCTCAGTTTCTGCCAATATTCTGAGGCCTTCGCATATTCTATCTAGTTCCATAGTCTTGCAGGATTCAACTATTTTGTTCACGGATTCAGAAGACAAATTGATTACATCTTCTGGCTCATCGACAACCTTAGCTACCATTAAATTTCTGAAATGCCTAATCCAATCTTTGAGAATCTGTCCCGACTCCTTGCCCGACTCAATCTGCGAATTTATTAGTTTTATGCCGCCTGCAACATCCCCTTGCAAAACACAGTCCGTGAGTTTTGTCAGAAACTCCTGAGAAATCGCTCCACCATAAAGGTTTACGACATCCTCGGTAATAACCTTTTCGCCGGATGCAAGACTCTGCTCAAGGAGACTTAGCCCATCTCTCACCGATCCATCTGCATTTGTCGCCAATATGTCAGCAGCTTCAGGTTTAAGTTCTACACCTCGATTTTTACAAATTTCCTGGTAGTATTCAGCGAGATTTTTATGACCAAGCCTTCTGAAATCCATCCTTTGGCATCTCGACAAAATAGTTTGTGGTAGCTGCTCAGGATCTGTCGTTGCTAGGATAAAAATTATGTTCTCCGGCGGTTCTTCGAGCGTTTTAAGAAGTGCATTAAAAGCTGGTGTTGTGAGCATGTGAACCTCGTCTATTATATAAACTTTTTTCCTACCTACTGATGGCGGATATTTGATGCTCTCTCGGATTTCCCTGACATCCATGATGCCACGATTCGATGCCGCATCCATCTCAATCACGTCCACAAAAGTCCCTTCGCTTATCGCTTGACAATGTGCACATCCTCCGCAAGGCCTTTCCCCTGGATTTTCGCTCAAGCAATTTACACCCTTAGCCAGAAGTCTAGCAATCGTCGTCTTTCCTGTACCTCTAGTGCCACAAAACAGGTAAGCATGACCAACCTTGTTGGTCTTAATCTGGTTTTCGAGAACCTTTATGATGTGCTCCTGTCCAAGAACATCTTTAAACCTTTCTGGTCTTTCCTGCCTGTAGAGTGCTTTGTACATTTTGTTCTCCTCAATGCAAATACTAAATCGCCCTTAGTTAGCTCCACAGCCGAAATGGAGAAGGCTTAGCTGCGGCACATAAGAGCCTCCACTTATTGCTGCTTCCTTCCGGACCTGACAAGGTTCATGGTGTCTTATTGCGCAGGACCCAAACCACACAGGTGGAGCTAACTAAGGGCAATAAATTAATATAATTTCCTACTTTAGTTATGTCTATTTTTAAATAATATCAATATTTTCGAGCTTTTTCACAAACTCATACGACGGTTCTTAATTATATAGAAAATTAGAGATTTTGTCAATTAATGAACCCAATATGAAAGTTATAAATTCGCCTTATCTATATCATCATATGCAACTGTTTTGCATAATTCATCTAATTTTTCAAATACTGCATTTTGATAGTCTTCGGCACAGAGTACGACTAGGTAGTCTCCACCCCTAATTATGGTCTCGCCGCTAGGAATTATTTCTTTTCCATGTCTTACAAGAGATATGACCAAGGATCCTGGTGGCAGAGCAAGTTCCATTATTTTGTTGCCGTCCGCAGGGCTTCCGATATAAACATCTGATTCTATTATTACCTTCTTGCTCGCTCGCTTCTTCAACTTGCTTTGATAGGCAATTTCTTCTTCGTCACTCATATTATCTTTTTCGTTATTCTTTGACATGAGCCTGTCGAGAAGCAGATCGTATATAGGCGATGTGCCTGTTCCGTCAGCAACTATGTAAGAAATAAGGCCTACGATTACAAGCGGGAAAAAGTTTTGTAAGTCACCTGTCATCTCAGTAATCAAAATGATGCCCGTCGCAGGAGCTCCTACTATTGCAGAGAACATCCCAACCATTCCAAATATTACAAAGTTTGCAATGTACAATTCTTGCGTTCCATTTATTTGGTTGTAAGTTTCACCGAAAATTCCCCCTACTATCGCACCTAGAACCAAAAGCGGCAGGAATATACCTCCCGCTACGCCTGAGCCAAAGCTGATTGCAGAAAAAATTAGTTTTACTATAAAAAATATTATTAAGCTTATGAGGATGCTTGTACCTATTTTGTTGTCCAATATTCCGTAGCAAAGTTCAAATTCGCCGTGTGCAATCTGGCCTACAATTGAGTGGCCTCCACCTAGTGCCTGCGGCATGAACGTCATAACAAGGATTGCAAGCGCAAATGCAACCCCTATAGCTAGAGGTTTAGGCAGTTTGTCATATGTCCTCAGAGCCTTCATCATTAGATTATTGTAAACATTGCCAAGAAGGCCCAACAAAATACCCATCAGTAGCAAAATCCAATACTGTTTGAGTGGCAGTCTATGTGGGATGCTCAGATCAAATACAGGGTCGAGCCCAAAAATATATGCTGATACGAAATTAGCACTTATGCACGCCGCCATAGTGGAGACTAGTACATCAACGGAAAAATTTTTGTGGAGTTCTTCAAGCGCAAAAACTGCTCCAGAGAAGGGTGCACAAAATGCCCCTGCAAGGCCCGCTCCAGCACCACATGTAAGTAGCATTTTTTCTTCAACGGGAAGCTGCCTTGTCGCTCTAGAATATCCTTTTCCAACAAGCGCTCCAAGCTGAATTGACGGACCTTCCCTTCCGATGGAAAGCCCTGCTCCTATAGCTAAAACGGCCCCGGTGAATTTTGCGAATAGAAGTTTATAAACTGGCTGTTTCAATTGCCCTCTGAGTTCTGCCTTTACCTGCGGGATTCCACTTCCTGAAGCCAGAGGTTGCCATTTAGCTAGAATATAAACAAAGAAAGCAATTACCATCACGATTACGATTAGCATCCAAATTCGTCCACCCCCTATAAGAGGAAGCATATAGCTGGTTCTAATCATATCAGCCTTTTCAATAACAAGACGAAAAAGGCCTACGACAATTCCTGTCAAAAGGCCTACCAAAACACCCTGAAGCGTCATTTTGTGCTTCATATTCCTGAATCTTTCAAGCTGGAAAACTGTTTTGTTCTTTCTCATTATCAATCTCTTGCATTAATTACTTTAATCTTTTGCATTAATTATTATAAAGGTTGGTTGTCATATACTCAGGATCGCACGTTGCGTCTATGCCCAAAGCCTTTAGAGTTTGCTCATCGTTATCGCTCAGGATCGCGGTACAATGACCTCTAAGGCCACTGAGTTCACTAAGTTTTTCAGCGGCACGCCTTGCTTCTGGATTTTGGGTTCCCGAAATGGTAAGGGCCATTAGAACTTCTTCCAAATTTAGCGATGTGCGATCATATCCCAAAGTTTCAGTCTTAAGCCTCTGTATGGTTTCCAACACCTCAGGAGTTATAAGCAGTGCATCGTCATTCATATTGCACAGTTTCTTGATAGCGTTCAAAACAGCTGCAGCCGCTGCAACCATCCTTCTTGAACTGCGTCCTGTGACCATCTCGCCATTTTCCAGTTCCAAGGCCATAACTACAACATTCTCATATCTCTCATCGCATTGTCTCTTTAGTTCAGCATACTCCCTTGCGGGCATGACAACGTGTCTATCTTCAACTGTTTTGTTGACCTCGTTCATTAGAAGCTGAGAGCGCTCAAGGGATGATTCGCTAATTTTACCCTTTTTGTAGTCACATTTTGCAATCAAGTAGCGTCTTATTATCTCCTGGCATGCTGCTTCCCTGCAAACCTCATCATTAATGATTGCATTTCCCGCCATATTTACACCCATATCGGTTGGCGATTTGTATTCTGACGACTTGCCTGTTATCTCTTCAATTATTCTCTTAACTACGGGGAAAACCTCAACATCTCTGTTGTAATTTACTGTCATCTCTCCATATGCCTCAAGGTGAAACGGATCAATCATATTAACGTCCTTAAGGTCTGCAGTTGCTGCCTCATAGGCTATATTTACAGGATGTTTAAGTGGTAAATTCCAAATAGGGAAGGTCTCAAACTTTGCATATCGTACGCTTCTTCCCATTATCTCCTCATGGTATAGCTGGGAAAGACAGGTAGCAAGTTTGCCGCTTCCACCGCCTGGTCCCGTAACGACTATAAGAGGCTTTTCGACCTCAATGTAAGGGTTTGCACCATATCCTTCTTCGCTTACGATAATCTCAACGTCCGTAGGATAACCCTTGGTAAATGTATGCTTATAAGTTTTGATTCCTCTTCGCTCGAGTTTTGCAATAAACATGTTAACCGAAGGTGAGTCTTCATATCTTGTTACAACTACGCTGTTTATAGAAAGATTATACCTTCTAAATGTGTCAATCAGCCTTAGGACCTCAAGGTCATATGTGATGCCAAAATCCTGTCTGGTCTTGTTTGTCATGATATCACCAGCATAGATACATATAATCACTTCAACCTGATCTTTCAGACTTTGCAAAAGTTTAATTTTCGCGTTCTCATCAAATCCTGGCAACACCCTCATGGCATGCTTGTCGTGAACGAGTTTACCGCCGAATTCAAGATATAGCCTTTCGCTTTCGCCTGACCTAATTCTTTCCAAAATATGGTTCGATTGCATTTCAAGATACTTTTCCGGATCAAAACCTAGTTGCATAAAACTCTCCTTCATTTATTAAAATATTTGTAATGTTTTGATATTTTGTATGCCCAACTCTAAATTTGAAAAATTTAGTTTGCGCCCATGAGATTTAAATTACTCACTCACGCTAATTTTTATCATATTTCTACCGTCTATCAAGCCGTCAAGACTTATATGGTAATCTATGTCAACATCACCATAGCCATCTTCATTCAACCTGTAATTTACATGGTTTGTGAGCACTTCAAGAGGAAGAATGCCCATTGGTGTCTCATATTCGCTGAAGTATCTCTTGCCCTTCTCAAATACAATTTCACCTGTTCCACGGTCATCACCGCTTCGCTTCATCTTAACGCGTTCATTATCCATAATTAAAGTTGTTACGCATCCCTCAAGACCAGAAATTGGTAGCTCATCATAGCGCAAATATGTCTTCCCGTTCCTCTTATATAATTTTCCTTCTGTTATAATTTCAACGTTTCCTTCTGCATCTTCTGGCATGCCGAATTCTCCGCCTGAAATTTTAAGTGTAACATTCTTCATTTTCTTCTCCAATACTATTTCTCTTAATTTACACATAATAAATGATACCACAAAATAGCGCGACTTAAAAGGTTTACATGCGTCCACTTTATATGCTATACTGGGTTGACAATACATCTGCGTTAGGAGATTTTCATGCTTACAAGAACAAAAGTTTTAAATATTTTAATGGAAGAAGACATTGGATACCACTCTGGTCAGGAACTCGGAAAGCGCCTTGGTGTTTCAAGGAATGCAATCTGGAAGTCAATCGAGCAGCTCAGAGAGGACGGTTACGAAATTGAAAGTCGCACAAGGGTTGGATATAAATTGGTTGGTGGAGAACATAGTCTTACCGAAAGCTCTATAATTTCCGAGCTCAAATTTCCAGCTAAACTCGCTGTTTTTGATAGTATAGACTCAACCAATACATTTGCAAGCAACCATAGTGAAATGATTTCCGCAGAAAAGCCTCTTCTTGTTGTTGCAAATAAGCAGACAGATGGAAGAGGACGTATGGGCAGGAAGTTTTTTTCTCCCCCTGGCACAGGTCTTTATATGACCATTGCAATTAGGCCCAAGTTTGCTATAGATAAAGCTCTATACGTTACTATCGCGACTGCCGTGGCTGTATGCCGTGCTGTAGAAGAAATTTCAAATGTCAAAGCAAGGGTTAAGTGGGTTAATGATATATTCGTCAACAACAAAAAAGTATGCGGAATTTTGACCGAGGCTGGTGCTAATCTAGAAACGGGTAAAATAGATAATATATTGATAGGCATTGGCATCAACTGCTTTAGCCCCGCGTCCATTCCCGTAGAAATTCGCGATACCATAGGGGCTATTTCAAAAACTAGGAACTCATTTTCAAGAAGTGAACTTGCGGCCCTCGTATATAATAACACCATTGAAGTCTTAAAGGAACTTGAACCGAAGGAACAAGATCCAGCAGCATTTTTTGAGGCACCAACTTCAGGAGCTGGAGGTCCTAAGTTCCTTCAAGAATATAGGTTGAGATCAAATGTACTTGGGAAGCGCATTTCAATATTCCCATATCAGGGAGCTAGTCCAATTGCGGCAAATGCAATCGATATCGACGATAACGGTGGACTAGTTGTCGAATATATGGAAGGCCCAAAAATGCGTCAAATAGAGTCTTTGACAACTGGCGAAATCAGTATCAGATTAGATTGATTCAATCAATCTGCATTATATAACATTCAAAAAGAGTCTCTTCTCAGAAACATCTTAAGAGACTCTTTTATTTTTTCATCAAAATCTATTTAAAGTTATTTCGTTAATTTCTCAAACTAAAATACAGGTACAACTGCATTGCCGTATTTTTTCTGTATGAATTTTTTTATTTTATCTGATGTCATAGCCTTGAATAGAGCCTTTGACTTTTCGCTTTCTTCATTGCCCTTCTTAACTGCTAAAATATTAGCGTAAGTTTTAGCAGCCTCACTATCTGATGACTCGAAAGTAATCGCCGTATCTTCCTTGATTCCTGCACTTAAAGCGTAATTTCCATTTATGACTCCCATAGCAACAGATGACATGCTCCTTGGAATAATAGCAGCTTCAAGCTCCACAATCTCGAGTTTTTTAGGATTTTCAACAACATCCTGTTTTGTAGCTGTGAGACCTGCATCTTTTTTAAGTTTAATCAAACCCTCCGACTCAAGCAAAAGCAATGCTCTCGCTTCATTGGTGGTATCGTTAGGAACTGCTATTTTGTCGCCTTCAACAAGGTCATCTAAACTCTTCTTTGTGCCCTGGTACAGGCCAAGCGGCTCGTAATGTATTGCGCCTAGGCTCACAATTTCTGTTCCCTGTTTTGCATTAAACTCATCCATATATGGTTTGTGCTGAAAATAGTTAGCATCTATATCACCTGCATCAAGCGCCTTGTTAGGCTGAACATAGTCCTGAAATTCAACAATTTCAAGCTTGTAGCCGTCTTTCTCAAGTTCAGATTTAACTTCCTTCAAAATTTCTGCATGAGGTGCGGGACTCGCACCAACTTTTATTGTTTTGTCATCGCCATCTTTGCCCCCACAACCGGTCATAACGATACAACCGATAATGAGCGACAAAATAATTGCAAGTGACAGTGTGCTTCTTCGTTGTAGTTTCATTTTTCTTCCTCCCAAATAAGTAATTATATTCTATTATCTGTACGCCTTGAAATCCACATTCCAAGTTCTTGCAAGATTTGAACCAAGATTACAATTACTGCAATCGTGATCCACTGAACTTCTGCGTTGAATTTGTAAAGGCCGTAGTTGATTGCAACTGCACCAAGGCCTGCCCCTCCGACTATACCTGCCATAGCAGAATAGCCAAGTATAGTTACGACTGCAACAACGCTCCCGACAAGAATCGCTGGTTTTGCTTCTGTCAACATGACCTTCGATACAATTTGCCAATCACTGGCTCCCATAGATTGGGCTGCCTCTATTACGCCCTGATCTATTTCAAGAACCGATCCTTCTACAAGCCTTGCAATAAAAGGTGTAGCTGATACGACAAGGGGCACAATAGTTGCTGCTATTCCTATGGTAGTACCAGTTATTATCTGCGTGAATGGACTTATCGCAATAAGCAAAATCAGAAATGGCACAGCCCTAAAAATGTTTATAATGGTCCCCAAAATAAAATTCAGCACTGGTCTTGGCCTTATACCGTTTTTCCCCGTTACAACGAGTGCGATTCCAAGTGGTAATCCGAAGACGTAGGAAAAGAAAGTAGAAACAAGAGTCATATACACAGTGTTCAAACTTTGAATTGCTAGCATACTAAGCATCGCTTCCCACCTCCTCAATCTCTTCGAAATTTATGCCTTGAGCCTTCAAATATTTCAGTTGTTTTTCGGCGGATTCACGGTTTTCTGATATCTGAATAACCATTTGCCCTACCGAAGCGCCGTCGATATTTTGTACATTCGCATACATTATATTAACCGGTTCCCCACATTCCATTATCATATTGCTGATTACTGGTTCGAATGTGGACCTGCCGTCAAATACCATTCTTACAAGGCGTTTTCCGACTATAGCTGTTGTCATGCTGTTGCCTGGAAACACAAGTTTTCTCGCAGCCTCAGTCCTCGGATTTGCAAAAATATCCTTGACGCTTCCAGTCTCTGCGATCACACCGTTATCTATGATCGCAACCGTGTTACATATCTGCTGTATTACACTCATTTCATGAGTAATTATCACAATGGTGATACCATATTCTTCGTTAATTTTCTTCAGCAACGACAAAATAGCTCTCGTAGTCTTTGGATCAAGTGCACTGGTCGCTTCGTCGCACAAAAGCACCTTCGGATTTGTCGCAAGTGCCCTCGCTATTGCAATCCTCTGTTTCTGTCCACCTGAAAGCTGTGACGGATATGCCTTAGCTTTGTCAGCGAGTTCTACAACCTCAAGCAACTCTTTTGCTCTTGCTACAGCCTGATCCTTCGGGTATCCTGCTATCTCAAGTGGAAAACATATATTTTCAAGGCAATTCCTCTGCATAAGAAGATTGAACTGCTGGAAAATCATCGCGATCTCTCGACGCTCCTTATTTAGTTCATTCTTGCTGAGACTCATCATATCGACGCCATCCACCAAGACTCTGCCTGAAGTAGGCCTCTCAAGGAGGTTCATACACCTTACAATCGTGCTCTTGCCAGCCCCAGATAAACCGATAATACCAAAGATTTCTCCCTTTGAAATGCTGAGGTTTATCCCCTTTAGCGCCTGTACCGTATTAGTTTTAGTCTTGAAAGTTTTAACGATATCTTCAAGTTTTATTATTTGGGGTTTATCGCTTGGGCTACCCTTCTCATGAGCAGCGTCGGACCGATGATCAAGAACCTCATACGAGATTGGTCTTGTACCATTGTCGTCGGTTTCCATAACAAGTTTATATCCGCTACCTGGTGGCGGTATAAAATCCCACATAGTATGGGGATCATCTCCGAAAAAATTCCACAAAAGAGTTCCGATCACACCCCCGTGCAGAACGCAAACTGTGCTAATTTCATCTGTTGATGCCTTAACTCGTTCACCATGATCAGCAAAAACTTCGTTTATCCCCATAATTACACGATTTTTAAAATGATTCCTGGATTCTCCTTGTGGAGTGCTGATTTCACCTGTTTCATCGAATACCCACTCCTTGAAAGCCTTGTCATCCTCCAGTTCTTCGTATGAATGTTTCTCAAAAACCCCAAAATTCATCTCATTTAAATGTGGCACTGCAACACTTTCCTGCTCGCCAAACAAAATTTCAAGAGTTTCTGCAGTTCTAGAAAGCTCAGATCTGAAAAACCGTGTTTTATCATCATGAGGGTATGGATTGTTTTTTGCAATATCCTCAAGTTCCTTGCGTCCCTTCGGAGACAGACTTATGTCAGACGCCCCGTAATACCAACGCATCTGATTGCCCTTCGTTACACCATGTCTTATCAAATAAATGATTGACTTCATTTGCATTACCTTTCTAAAATATAAAACCGACTTAATTCCCTAGTCAAATACTATACTTCAATTACTTAATCTTCATCGCTATACCACAAAATACCCGTTCTACAGAAGTGCATCTATCAGCCAGCGCAATCATCATTCTACCGTGATTTTCTCGCCATGATCGCTCCATCTTATCCATCGGTACAAGCCCGCATGATATATCTTCCGAGATAAAAATTATGTCATCAAAGGGCTCTTTTCTGTTATCTAGGATTTCGCTCAACTTATTTTCTGCAACTTTTCCTGCTTTCTCGCATGCCCACGAGAAGTTCTCAAGCCCATAGATAATGCGTTTTGACACATCTATTTCAGCCTTATCTCGCAAACAGTAGAAAACATCGTTTTCACTCATATTGTACATTTTTAGTGCATATTCAAGTTTGCCCTGATATGCACCGCCGAAAATCAATTTCATATTTTCCTCTTTTATTTTAAAGTAAGTGCTACTACTATAACGCCGAAGAGCTCTGTTAAACAGAGACCATATCCCGATATATCGCCACTCATGCCGCCAAGCTGTTTTGTTGCATTCCATGTAAACCCAAATGAGATACAAACCATAAGAACGACTGTACCTTCTAGGATTTCCAATTCACCGCCCGACAGTTTTAAAATGATTGCACTTATAATTACCCCAATAATTGCCAGCAAAACAGTCAGAATAATTGCTGTTTTTCTTTGTGCATCTGAAAAACTATCGCTATACTGACTATGACCTATAGGTTTACGAGTTAGAACGTGAATTGATGACATGGTTCTGCTTATCACAGGTATAATAAACAGCATCCAGTAGTCCGGCCTACCAATTACAAAGACAAATGCAATTAGCCACCATGAAATTAGCAGTATTACGGAAATTACAGAAAATGCTCCGACAGTTGAATCCTTCAAAATTCTCTGGCGTTCAAGCATGTCACGCCTCGAAAGAAGCGCATCGCAGGTATCCATGAATCCGTCCAAGTGAAAAAATCCGCTTATAAAAAATATAAATGTCATCGTCGCAAGGCTTTCAATTGGTTCAGGTATTCCGAAGAGTCTTAGAAACCACGCCCACATACACCATAGCGCTCCGGCAACCATACCCACAGCAGGCAGAAACGCGAGCATGAGATGTCTCTGAGAATTGTCCCATTTTTTGTACGGGCATGGCAGTGCAAGGAAATATCCCCAAGCCATAAAAAATGCTGTAATGATTTTTTTCACATTAAACCTCCCGAAACTAATGCAAAACCTAAATTTTGCGAGATTTAAAATATAAGTAGTATTATTTAAAATCTATAATTCGTCCGACACTCACCTCTGTGACCCTGTCATAATACGAAGCGATTTCTCTCTCAAGCCTTGCAAGACACCTCTTATAATTCTCCGTGACTTCGTCAAATTTCATGCCGTCACAACCTATTGAGTCCGATACAATCACAATGTTAGTAGCCATCTGTGAAAATATATATATATCATCTCTAATGTCTTCAAAACAGTTAAGGTTCATACTCCCATCGGAGCTGAACATATTGTTACCTAATAGGGCAGTAAGGCTATCAACCAGAAAAACGCCTTTTGAATTAATATCTTTTGTGCTAGCATTTTCCACGTTTGAATTTCCCATTTTTGCATTTTCCACTGCAACCTTGGCGTGTTTGTCTAGCTTATGTATCCCATCAAAAATTCTTGTCAGTCTTCTTGGTTCCTCAATCGTTGTAAATCCCCAACCAGCTCGCTCCTGAATATGTCTCTTTATCCTACTCTCATCCTCTTCGTCAGCCGGTTCCATAGTCGCTAAATAATAAAGCGGTACGTCATATTTGACAGACATAGCCTTAGAAATCTTCTGGGCATAAATTGACTTGCCGTTTTTTGCTCCTCCACTAATAAGAATTCTCATACTTCACTCCACTGACTCCATTTAATAGATCAAATCAGCTGAACAGCATCTTATCTCTAATTTCAGTCATATAATCGTCATTTATTTCGCCTTCCTCAAACGTGGCCATATCGCAGATAATCGCAGACGCCGTTTCCAAAATATTAAAAGCAATAGGGCAACCACTTCCTTCTCCCAGCCTCATTTTGAGATCGAATAATGGATACAGACCCAGTATTTCCATTGCTCTTTCGTACGCAACTTCCTTCGACTTATGAGAAGCAAACATAAAATTCACTACATTCGGTGCCAATTCTTTAGCAACAAGTGCAGCAACAATCGAGATTACACCGTCCACAACAACTGGAAGCCTATATATTCCAGCACCAAGAAACGCCCCCGTCATAGCGCAAATGTCATATCCGCCAACACTCGCCAAAATATCAATTACATCATATTGGTTTTCAGTACAGCGCTTTGCTGCATTACGAACGATATTCACTTTCTTCGCAAGTCCCTCATCCTTGAGTCCGCCGCCTCTGCCGACGATATCTTCTGGCAACAAGTCAGTCAGTGCGCACAAAACAGATGAGCTCGATGTCGTGTTCCCAATTCCCATCTCGCCCACGCCAAAGGCGTCCGCTCCCGAATCCTTTATCGCTTTCGATGCCTCTATACCCACCAAGATAGCGCGAACAGCTTCTTCCCTTGTCATAGCATTTTCTTTTGCCAAGTTTTTTGTTCCGTTTGAGAATCGTCTATTAACGATGTTCTTTGGAATATTACCGTTTTCGTCGAGCATGCTATCAGTGTACAAGGCTTCTGGGATTGTCATTGCGACACCGACATCGATAACTAGCAATGGTATATTAAAATGTTTAGCCATGGTTCCTACGCCGGTCTTTCTGCGCGTAAAATTTATTGTCTGTGCAAGAGTTACATACTGGGGAGCTGATGCAACTCCTTCCTCCACTACTCCATTATCTGCACACATTATCGCAATTGCAAACTTCTCTACCGGAGTTTTCACTTTACCGTAAATTCCTGCCATCTTGACAGATATTTCCTCAAGCCTCCCAAGACTTCCTGGAGGTTTAGCCAAATAGTCCTGTCTATGCTTTGTTTCTTCCATCTGATTTTGATCAAGTTCACCTATTTTAGAGATGAGCTCCGCAAGTCTTTTTTCATCAGTTTTATCAATCATATTAAAACTCCTTTAATTATTTTTTATTCTAGCACAAATGGTATTTTTATGCTAGAATTACAGTAGATTATTGTTTAAATTTTTAGATAATATTAATATCGAATTTTGCTGAGATTCTTAGCGATTCGAACATCACCCAGGAAAGGATTTTAAACTATGAGCAAGCAAATGCGCAGCAACATTCTGCTTTTAATTACGGCTTTCATTTGGGGATCAGCCTTTGTTGCCCAAGTTAAAGGAGTTGACTATCTTAGTCCTTACGCTTTCAACGGAGTTAGAAGCATCATAGGAGGTATTGGACTTATTCCGGTTATATACTTTCTTGACAAAAGAAAGGCGGCAAGTCCCGAAGAAGAAAAAGTTGATATTTCATCACCTAAGGGAAAAAAGTTTTTATTTATAGGAGGCGTCTGTACTGGTATAGCCCTATTTATCGGAGCCTCATTTCAGCAACTCGGAATTTCCGCTGGTACAGGTTCAGGAAAAGCAGGATTTATAACATCCCTATACATTGTAATCGTTCCTGTTCTAGGCATTTTCCTCAAAAAACGCGTCAAGCCTATCATATGGTTCTGCGTTGCATTAGGTGCCGTTGGACTCTACATGCTTAGTATCAAAGGTAATTTCACTTTTGAAGATGGCGACTTTCTTGTATTTATCTGTGCGTTCGGATACTCAATGCACATCCTTGTAGTTGACTACTTTTCACCTAGGACAGATGGTGTGCGCATGTCGATGATACAGTTCTTTGTTTGCGGTATCCTTAGCCTTATTGCTAATTTCATATTTACTCCGGAAGGATTCACCCTCGAAAATATTTGGGCATGCATCATTCCATTGCTTTATACTGGAGTTCTTTCGTCAGGTGTCGGCTACACATTGCAGATAGTTGCTCAAAAGGATGCAGAACCAGCAATTGCTTCTCTCCTAATGAGCCTCGAATCTGTGTTTGCTTTAATTTCCGGGATGATTATCCTCGGCGAAACGCTATCTGCGCGAGAATCCATCGGATGTCTAATGATGTTTACTGCAGTTATACTTTCTCAACTTCCGTCAAAGCAAGCACTTTCGAACATGATCAGACGCGATAAGAAATAGCAATTTAAAGCTATTCTAATATTAATAAAATTTTATTTTCACTTATTACCAAACACTTATTTAAAAGGAGCTATTATTATGGAGAATTTTTTTAAGTTGAAAGAGCATGGGACCGATGTAAAAACAGAGTTTATAGCCGGTGCCACTACTTTCTTGTCAATGGTTTACATCTTAGCCGTCAATCCTAGCATACTTTCTGCTTCAGGCATGGACAGTGGGGCTGTTTTTACTGCAACTGCAGTGTCTGCATGTCTTGCAACATTGTTCATGGCATTCTTTGCAAACTATCCGGTTGCCCTAGCTTCAGGCATGGGGTTAAACGCTTATTTTGCCTTCACAGTATGTGGTGAGCTTGCAGAAAAAGGCGTAACAGATCCGTGGAAGATCGCTTTAGCAGCTGTTTTGTTTGAAGGTATAATCTTCATCGTGCTTTCAATTGTTAATTTCCGCGAAAAACTTGTAAATGATGTCCCTGCAAACCTAAAATATGGCATTACAGTTGGAATTGGACTATTCATAGCTATAATTGGTCTTAAGGGTGCTGGTATTGTCATCGGAAGTCAGGCAACACTTGTTGATCTTGGACAGGTTAGTCTTCCTCAGTTTGTGCTGGCTATGATAGGTCTTCTAATAGTTGCTGTTCTTCATCACTACAGTATTCACGGCTATATACTAATCGGAATTTTAGCAACTTGGATTTTGGGCATGATTGCCCAGGCAGTTGGCTGGTATCAGATAAATCCAGATGCCGGAGCCTTCTCATTATATCCTTCACTTGGAAAAAACCTAATACCATCCGCACCTTATTTCTTTGAATTTGATTTTTCATGGATTTCAAAGAATATTATCAACTTCCTTGTTATAGTATTTTCGTTCTTATTTGTAGATTTGTTTGATACTGTAGGCACACTCATCGGTGTTGCAGCAAAAGGAAATTTGCTTGACGAAAACGGTAATTTACCAAAAGTAAAGGGAGCTCTACTTGCAGATGCCTGCGGTACCGTTCTTGGAGCATGCCTTGGAACATCAACTGTAACATCGTACGTTGAATCAAGTGCCGGCGTTGCTAACGGCGGAAGAACAGGGCTTGCATCCGTAGTAACAGCTGGATTCTTCCTGATTTCACTTTTCTTCGCACCTGTATTCCTTGCAATCCCTGCATTTGCAACAACTCCTGCTCTTGTATGGGTAGGACTTCTCATGATGAGTTCTATTAAGAATATGACATTTGATGGTGATATTGCAGACGTATTCGGAGGATTTATGGCTGTAATCATGATGCCATTCACATATTCAATTGCAAACGGAATAATGTTCGGTATACTCAGCTGGGTAATATTGAAAGTTCTAACAGGCAAGATTAAAGATGTTCCGCCTGTAATGTGGATTGCTGCTGCATTATTTATTATAAGGCTTTATACCCTAGCATAACTGAAATCCAAGAAAACTATTTTGTTCATGATTTTAAGAATTCATGAATATAAGGAGATAAATAAATGTATTATGAAATTCAAATCTGCGGACTAACCCGAGAACTTGAACTCTTCTCTGTTTCTGACGACACCGCTATTGCAGCGTTTATTCTCTTCAGCGATGTTGAGATCACAAAGGCCACTGCAGCTGCTTTGCTAGAGCGTGCGCCTGAGTTTGATGTTATTCTAACTGCTGAGTCAAAGGGAATTCCGCTTGCATATGAAATGGCAAGACAGGCCGAGATTGATGACTACGTTGTTGCGAGGAAGAAAACCAAACTATACATGGCAGATGTTGTAAAAACAGAGGTTAAGTCTATAACCTCAGACTACATTCAAACATTGTATCTTGGGCGAAGAGAGCAAAAACTTCTCAGCGGAAGGCGTGTACTTATAGTTGATGACGTTATAAGCACTGGTCACAGCCTAGCTTCACTTGAATCGCTGGTTGAGAAACTTGACGGCAAAATAGTTGGACGTATGTGCGTTCTAGCTGAGGGAGATGCCGCAAAAAGAGAGGATATTACGTACCTTGAGGAACTTCCTCTCTTTAACATTGACGGTAGTATTAAGGAATAAATTATAAAGATTATCCTCGATACATTACTGTGTGAATTTAAATTTTGCAGAAAAAAATAAAAAAACGGCTTGCTCACAAATTGAGTTTGCCGTTTTTAGTTTATTATTTAGAATAAAGCCTATACCTGCTTTTTCATAGCCCGCTGCATCTTTCTCTCTGTGTCACGCTTTGCAATCGAATCTCTTTTGTCGTAGAGTTTCTTGCCCCTCGCAACCGCAATTTCTATCTTAGCTCTACCTCTATCGTTTAAATAAATCCTTAGAGGAATGAGGGTGACACCCCCGATTTTCATTTTCCCAATTAATTTGTTAATCTCACGTCTATGCAGAAGAAGTTTCCTGGGCCTAAGCGGGTCAACATTGAACCTATTACCCTGCTCATATGGGCTGATATTCATCCCAAGAATCAGGACCTCGCCATCTATTATTTTTGCATAAGCTTCCTTAATGCTGACCTTGCCATTTCTAATTGATTTGATTTCGGTGCCAGTCAAAACAAGGCCCGCCTCATAAACCTCATCAATAAAATATTCATGTCTTGCTTTTTTATTATTTGCTATTACCTTCATTTTTTAAACCATAGTCTTAATTGCCGCCATTTTTTCGAGAGGGAAATATCTGTAAACTACCCTTCCCAAAATTTTCTTGATAGGAACGGTTCCTACATCCAAGGACCTACTATCGGTACTATGCAGTCTATTGTCTCCGATGCAAAAATAGCATCCATTATCCACTATTCTCTCGCTCATATTGTAGCCTTCCATACCTTCAAGGCTCACATTGTCAACGAGTTCCTTGCCATCCACAATAATTCTGCCCTCTTCAATCCTGATTTTCTCTCCTGGAAGCGCAACAACTCTCTTAATTAAAGTTTTACTTTTGCCACTAGCATCCTTCAGCCTGGATTTAAAAACAACAATATCTCCTCGCTCAGGTGTTGTCCTCTTGTAAGCAACCAGACTCACAAAAGCTCTATCACCAGAACTTAGAGTTGGCTCCATAGACCTCCCCATTATCGTCACAGGGCGAATGAACTGCATTATTATAAAACTTACTGCTGCAGCAATTGCAAACTCCTTAATAATCGTTTTCACGTTAATACCCACCTTCAAAAATCAAACTCGAGCAAACCTTTTCAAATGTCAAAATTCGATGCGGAATGATTACTTAATCAATCCTATTTTGTTGAAAGGATATAGCCTGATCAGAGCCTTGCCCACAATTCTGTCTTTCTGTACCGGCCCTACCTCGTTTCGCCTGCTGTCTATACTCACCGTCCTATTGTCTCCCATAACAAAATAGTTGTCTTTCGGAACAACATAATTTACGACGTCTCCTGGGGTGCCTCCCTCGTTAATGTATGGCTCGTCTATAACCTTTCCATTTATCGACACCTCACCATCTGAAATGTTTATGACATCTCCCGGCAATCCTATGATTCTCTTAATCAAAAGTTTCTTGCTTTGGCTTGGCTCGCCTGGATTCATCGGTATATCAGATTTGAAAATAATGACATCACCCCGCTTAGGATCCGTAAGCTTATAATTGATTTTTCCCACTATCAGGTAGTCTCCTCCGTAAAAACTAGGCTCCATAGAATGCTCTCGCACAACCGTTGGCACTATGAGCTGCATCAACAAAACAGCAATAAAGGCTGCAATTATTATGCTCTTAACCCAGTCCTTTATCTCATTTCCTCGTCTGATATTAGGCTTTACTTGCGACTCTTTTACTTCATTTTCACATGATTCAGCTTTTTCAATTTCTTCAGTATCGATATTTAAATTTGTATTTGCCTCTGTCACTTTTGTATATCCCCTTAAAATATATTATTTACAGCCTTCACAAAACATTGATCCGGCTCAGTTTCAAACGTTTTTCCGCTGAGATTAGCTAGTACATCATCATCAAAAAATTGTGGAAAAATAATTTTATTTGCACAAAGCATTTGGTTCCTTATGCCAAGCCCAATAATTTCAGTGCCGCCATACTTGGAATCACCTGCAATGGGATGCCCTATGTATGATAGGTGAGCTCTAATCTGATGCATTCTGCCCGTCAACAATCTGACCTCGGCCAGGGTGTATTTCTTGCCTTCATACTCTCCATATTTTTGTGGAACAACCTGGGTATGGATAGCTTTATTCTTGTGGTTTTTCGTTTCTGTTATACATGTCCTTATTTTGCCATTTAGTTCTGTCTTTTCCATATAGCCATGCAAATCTAGGGATTTTTCAATGATTCCATGGCAAATTGACAGATAAAACTTTTCAATATCGCGGCTCTTAAAAATTTGATTCAATCTCCGTAGAGAATCAGCCTTCTTCCCAAATACAACTAGCCCTGATGTATTTCTATCTAATCTGTTCGAAGGTGATGGTGAAAAGGTGCTTGAAAGTCTTGGGTTATAGCTCCCCGTTTCAATTAAATACGAAATCACCTGATTGGTTAAGTGATTTTTCTTTTCTTTTGCATCGCCGTGCGTGAGAATTCCTGAAGGCTTAAAAACTATGAGCACATTCTCATCTTCATAGATAATTCTAAATGTCCTGTCTATATTTCTGATTTTTTTGCTTACAGAAAGTTCCTCTATCTTCTCATCTGGCAAATAGAGTGTTATCAAGTCTCCCTCTTTAAGGAATGTATCTATCTTTGATCTTTTCCCATTGACCTTAACATCCTTTCGAATTAATTTGTAAATTCCGGAAAGGGATGACTTTGGCAAATATTTGCGCAGGAATCGATCCAGCCTTTGTCCTGCATCATCAGGCTTTACTTCTATATTTTTCACGCTTTCCATTATACACTATGTTAATAAGAATTGGAAATTTAAAACATATAAAACTCTGAATATATTGAGATTTTTTTGGTTTTGTGTTAAATTTATATTAGAAATTGGAAAATACAGGGGGTAGCATGAAGCACTTAAGAGAATTCATATATGATAAAAGTGATATTTTGGTTGCGTTAGTGATTTTACTAATTGCAGCTCTTGTAATATTTTGGCGTTTTGAGGCGATTGCGGACTATCCGTCAACTCTTGTTGACGACGAAAAAGTTAAATCTGCAAGTGAGTCTTCAGAAATGACCAAATCGAAGGACAAGGCTAAAAATACTGATTCTAAAGCGACTAAATCCGAAAAAGAGAACTCTGATTCAGGTGCAGATAAAGATGACAGCGGCGAAAGCTCATCAAAGGTTTATCGTGACGGTGTAACCAAAGAAGAAGCAAACATTTCTGTTCAATCAGGCTCTGCCATTGAAGCTACAGAAAGTCTTGTGAGTCTGGGCTATTTTAATTCATACGATGATTTCATTTCAACATGCAGCAGCGCTGGGATCGACCCTAATGCTATCAAGGCTGGTAACTTTACCATCCCGGCGGGTTCATCTAAGTCAGATATTGCTAAAATTGTTTGCCAGTAATATCAATAAATTTTATTAATTAGCCTGGTATTAAATATAATTTGTCTGAAATCGCAACTATTTTGTGTGCGAATTATGAAATAAAATTATGCTGTTAAGAGACAAGGAGGAAAAAATGGCATTAATTACAAGTGAGGAAATGTTCCGCAAAGCACTGAAATCTGATTATGCAATTGGAGCATTCAATGTCAACAACATGGAAATTATACAGGGTATAGTAGAAGCTGCGGGCGAGGAAAACGCTCCGCTTATTTTGCAGGTGTCTGCCGGTGCAAGGAAGTATGCAAAGGCACCTTATCTTAGACACCTTGTTGAAGCAGCTATTGAGGATACCGGCGTAGACGTTTGCCTTCACCTAGACCACGGCGAGGATTTTGAAATATGCAAACAGTGTGTCGATGATGGATTCACATCTGTAATGATAGACGGTTCAAAGCACCCATTTGAGGAGAATATCGCTCTTACAAAAGAAGTAGTTGAATATGCTCATGCACATGGCGTTGTTGTAGAAGCTGAACTTGGAAAATTAGCAGGAATTGAGGATAACATCAATGTAGATGCTCGTTCGGCAACATTTACAGATCCTGATGAAGCCGCAGAATTTGTTGAGAGAACAGGTGTGGATTCACTTGCAATTGCAATTGGTACAAGCCATGGAGCATATAAATTCAAAGGCGATCCTTATCTGGATTTTGAAAGACTTAAGGCAATTCACAAGCTCATTCCTGATACACCTCTTGTTCTACATGGTGCGTCAACAGTTCTCAAAGAGTTCGTAGATAGATGTAATGAATTCGGCGGCAAAATACCAGGCGCACAGGGCGTACCTGAAGAAATGATCAGAGAAGCCGTTAAACACGGTGTTTGCAAGGTTAATATCGACACAGACTTAAGACTTGCTATGACAGCTGAAATCAGGAGAGTTTTTATAGAGCAGCCAGATGTGTTTGACCCTCGTAAATATCTAGGTCCTGGAAGAGAAGCCATTAAGAGAATGGTTCAGCACAAAATACGTGACGTATTGAATGCTTCAAACAAAAAATAACTTAGCTAGGTTTTCAACTATGCAATCTATATAAGTGCTTAACGATTATCAAAATATAAAAGTTTTAAGTGCAAATATATTATGAAACTCATGGATGCTATTCAACACTGAACGGATAGCATCTATATTTTTAATTTAAATATTGGTGGTAAAATTTATGAATAGACAATCTAAAATACTTTTATTCTTAGTATTATTAACTTTATTTTCTTGGGTGGCATATATAATTTGTGTATATCGTCATGTGAAATATATGTATATCTCTATTTTAAGTATAACCTCACAAATATCTCTTTTGCTAATTATCCTTACCTTAACTTACTTCAGATATAAAAATAGGAAATAATTAATTATTAGAATAAGCATTTTCATTAAAGCTATAGTATTTATCTATTGATATATGTGGTGATCAATCTCTGTCCTCATAGAATAATTATAATTTTTCGCTTTTTAAAAATATTTTGAAAATTATTTCACTTTTTTGAAAGATTATGCTTGCATTTTTATTTTGAGCGAATTATAATAATTATAAGATAATAGTGATTTATATTTAATGGAGGTTGATCCGATGGGTTATGCATAAACATCTTCATTGGTAAGATGATAAAAATATACGAGGCTTTGGGAGAATAAAATTATCATGAATGCTTCAGAATTAACATATATCGTAATAGGCTATGCCTTATGCTGTGTCATATTTTTATTTAGGATGATATACGACATAAAAAATCACAACAAATGGGGATTTTTATACATATTACCAATTGTTGTTTTCATAGTTTTGTATATAAAAATTTCAACTTAATCTAAGTATAAATATAAAACATTCGAGCCTCACTGGCTTTGTTTTCATACTTATAATTTGTGATGAGTCACTATAAAGGAGACAACCTATCAGTATTGGTTGAAATAACGAAAATGAATAAAAATAAGATATTTATAGCACTTGATTTGCTTATTATGCTAGTATATTTGTACTTTATATGCTTCCCAGACAATGTTGAAAAATATACTGCTAACATAATATTATTTTTTATTATTGTATTTGGTATTCCTTTTGTTTATTTCATCATTCGCTCAGAGATTACAAAGAAACCATTTATGAATATAAATACAAAATCTGCAATTGCAAGCATCATACTTATGGCTATATTTATCTTAATTGATTTATCTTGTGGCAGATTTGGAGATTACCAGTGCTTGCTGCCACTCGAAGCTATAGTATGTACAATGCTTGGAGAATTATATCCAAATTATGCTAAAATATATGCAAGAAAGCGTCAAAAAAATTAAATTCACTTCATTGGTTACAAGATAAAGACTGAATAATAAAAAGAGAGATGTCAGGACATTTACTCTTATAAAAAACCGGGATTAATCTCCCGGTTTTTATTCTTGATGGTGTTTAATATTATATATGGAAACATTTTTGCAGTGCTTTATATTCACCTAATGCCAATATAGTGACATCCCTTGAGAGTTTTATATCCGGTGTAACTTCAACATTGCTTTCACCATCAGATTTAATAGCGAGAATATTGATACCATATTTTCTGCGAATATCTAGTTCTCCAATCGTCTTTCCAACCCATGCATCCGGTACCTGAACTTCAAAAATAGCGTGATGATCATCAATTTCAATATAGTCATAAATATGATCAGCCGTATATCTTATTGCTGCCCATTTAGCCATTTGTTTTTCCAGATAGACTACATTATCCGCTCCGTTTCGAAGCAAAAATTTTGCCTGTACATCACGCTCCGCACGTGAGACAACATATTTTGCACCTAATTCTTTAAGTAGAGATGTCGTTTCAAGTGAATTCTGAAAATTCCCGCTTATCGTTACATAGCAAACATCAAAATTCCCTATGCCTAAAGAACGCAAAAAATCAGCATTTGTGCTATCCCCTATCTGTGCATTTGTCACAAAAGGAAGTACATCATTGATTCGCTCCTCATTAGTATCTACAGCCATAACCTGATAACCAAGTTTAGTAAGCTCCATACCTATATGCCTACCAAAGCGACCGACCCCAATCAACAAAATACTTTTCATAAAATATTATCCTCTTTTCTATCCAACTGTAATCTTCTCTTTCGGCATCCTTGAATTACCGTTTCTTGTGCCAGAAAGGGTTGCATAAATCAACGTAAGACCCCCGACTCTTCCTAGATACATAATCACGATAAGAACTATCTGCGAAGGTATGTGTAGTTTCGGTGTAATACCAAGTGTCAAACCTACAGTTCCTACTGCCGATGCAGTCTCGTATAAACATGAAGACAATGGAAGCCCTTCATACGTGCTTATAAAAATTGCTCCACAAAAGAACAATACAAGATACATAGTAAGAATTGTTGTAGCAGTATTAACAGCAGTGTAATCTATTCTTCGTCCAAAAAATTGTGCGCTTTCTCGTCTTCTAAAAGTTGCCGCTGCATTCGCAAGCAAAACTGCAAACGTAGTAGTTTTAATACCTCCAGCAGTAGATCCTGGTGATCCTCCTATGAGCATTAACAAAATCATCAAACCTTGTGATGCTCCAGTCATTGCGGAAATATTTACCGTATTAAACCCTGCTGTCCTAGGTGTTACCGATTGAAATAAAGACGCAAGTATACGCTGACCAAGGGGCAAATTTCTAAAATCCGCAAAGAAAAAGAAGATTGTCGCAAAAGCAATTAGAAATATGGTGGTAACAATAATTACCTTGCTTTGCATTCGATACCTGTGAAAATTTAGTTTATTTTCGCAAATATCACTCCATGTCACAAAGCCAATTCCACCAATCACAATCAACGCCATTATTGTGATATTTATTATAGGGTTATATGAATATTGGATAAGAGAGGGATATAAATTGTCCGAATCACCTAGTAAATCAAAGCCTGCATTACAAAATGCTGAGATTGAGTGAAACACAGCCATCCAGATACCACGTGAGCCATAATCGTGGCAGAACACAGGCAGCATAACCAGCGCTCCCATCAATTCAATGATTAAGGTTCCGCGAATGATAAACCGCGTCAAGCGGACTATTCCGCCTACTTTTGGTGCTGAAATAGCATCCTGCATTGTGCTTCTTTGCATAAGAGATATTTTCCTCCCTGACAGCAGTGCAAAAGATGCCGCTACAGTTACGACGCCAAGCCCTCCAATTTGAATAAGTATCAAGATTATACTCTGTCCAAAGCTTGACCAGTAACTGCCTGTATCTTGTACTACAAGTCCTGTTACGCAGACTGCCGAAGTGGCTGTAAACAGAGTCTCATTAAATGGAGTAACTATTCTATCTTTTGTAGATATAGGTAACATGAGTAACAAAGCACCAAGCAAAATTACTCCTGCAAAACCTATAATAATAGTTTGAAAGGACGATAGACGTCGCTTTTTATATATAAATTCACTAGACATAAAAAGCCTTTCTAACTTAGTATATCTTTTATCTACTGTATGTTGCTTTATTCAAAAGTTCTTCCTTCATATCCCACAAAGCCTGAGATAAGTCAACATAGTATGTCTGAGGATTTTCAAACCTAAGCATCTCGTCCCATAAGGTTTTCATCTGTTCTTCGCAGTTCTTTTTGATTTCCTCAATCCCAGGTGACTTGTAGACGCACTCACCATTCAAGAAAAGAGGCACCCTAATGTTTTTCGCGTAGAAATTTGTCAGAGTCTTTCTCTTCCATATAGCATTAGGATCGAATATTTCGTAACCCTCGCCTTCTCCGCATTCTTCAGGCAAGTTTTCTCCGTCCACAGTTATAACGTCAGCAAGTGCTTTGTTATTATCCTTGTCAAAAAGCCTGTAAAGCGTTTTAAATCCAGGGTTTGTTATCTTTTCAACATTTTCCGAAACCTTTATCTTCGGTATAATATTGCCGTTCTTATCCTCAAGTGCAACTAGCTTATAAACTCCTCCAAACAATGGCTCAGACTTTGCTGCAATCATACGTTCCCCGACACCAAACGAATCGATTTGTGCACCCTCAAGCAGTACATCACGGATAATGTATTCATCGAGGCTGTTGGAAATTACTATTTTGCACTCAGAAAGTCCTGCATCGTCGAGCATCTTCCTCGCCTTCTTTGTTAGGTAGGTGATATCTCCGCTGTCAATCCTAATCCCCATACTCTTAGGCTTCATTTCTTTGAAAACCTTGATGGCTGCTGGAACGCCAGATTTGAGGACATTATATGTGTCTACAAGAAGCACGCAGTTATCTGGATAAACTTCTGCATATGCTTTGAATGCATCATATTCTGTAGGGAACATCTGTACCCAGCTGTGGGCCATTGTACCGGTAGCAGGTATGCCATATTCTCTATCCGCAATTGTGCAAGCAGTCGCAGCACATCCCGCAATATAAGTAGCCCTCGCTCCAAAAATTGCCGCTGCAGATCCGTGCGCACGCCTTGTTCCAAACTCCATGACAGGCCTTCCAGCTGCCGATCTAACAATTCGACTTGCCTTTGTAGCAATCAGGCTCTGGTGATTGATGATGAGCAAAATCATTGATTCTACAAACTGGGACTGAATAACTGGTCCTCTTACAGTTAAAATGGGCTCATGAGGGAAAATAGGTGTTCCCTCTTCGATTGCCCAAACATCGCAGCTGAACTTAAAATTTTCAAGATATTCGAGAAATTCCTCGCTAAAGCATCCTTTGCCTCTAAGAAATTCTATGTCTTCCTTCTCAAACTTTAAATTCTTCAGATACTCAACAACCTGCTCTACACCTGCCATAATTGCATATCCACCGCCATCAGGGACCCTCCTGAAGAACATGTCAAAATATGCAATCTCATCTCCCATACCGTTAACAAAATATCCATTCGCCATAGTGATCTCATAAAAATCAGTCAGCATGGTCAGATTTTCTCTTGTAATCATTTCGCTTTCCTTCTTTTTTAATTTTCAAAAATTTTATTATATTTACAAAACATGCTTATTATACTAAATTAAAGCATTTTCTTCAAGAATTCCCCTGTGTAAGAGCCTTTTATCTTGGCTACCTCTTCCGGCGTTCCTTCGGCAATCACTCGACCACCGCCGGTTCCACCGTCTGGTCCCATATCGATTATGTGATCTGCTCGCTTAATTACATCAAGGTTGTGTTCTATTACAACTACCGTATTCCCAGCTTCAACCAATGCCTCAAGTACATGAATCAATTTGTGCACATCAGCAAAATGAAGTCCAGTCGTAGGTTCATCAAGAATGTATAGGGTCCTTCCTGTCTGCCTCTTAGAGAGTTCCGATGCCAGTTTAACACGCTGAGCTTCACCACCTGAAAGCTGCGTGGAAGGCTGTCCAAGCCTTATGTAGTCAAGGCCTACTCTATTGAGGGTCTCAAGCTGCCTCATCACCGTTGGAATGCTCTTAAAGAATTCCAGTGCTTCTGCAACTGTCATATCCAAAACTTCGTATATATTTTTCCCCTTATACTTTACCTCAAGGGTCTCTCGGTTAAATCTCTTCCCCTTACAAACCTCACAAGGAACATATACGTCAGGTAAGAAGTGCATCTCTATCTTAATGATTCCATCACCCTTGCACGCTTCGCATCGTCCGCCCTTCACATTAAAGCTAAATCTGCCCTTCTCATATCCTCTTAGCTTTGCTTCCGGCAATGCCGCAAAAAGCTCTCTAATCGGTGTAAACATTCCCGTGTATGTTGCAGGGTTTGACCTCGGAGTCCTGCCGATTGGAGACTGGTCAATATCTATAACCTTATCTATGTGCTCAAGACCTTTGATAGCCTTAACCGCACCGCCCTCCTCAGCCGCGCCGTTGAGCCTGTGGGCAACTGTTTTGTACAAAACCTCGTTGATTAGGCTTGATTTCCCTGAACCTGAAACCCCTGTAACGCATACAAATTTCCCGAGAGGTATGTCCACATTTACGTTCTGTAAGTTGTTCTCCGCCGCACCCTTGATTTGGATTTTCTTACCATTGCCCTCTCGTCTATGCTTTGGCACCGAGATTTTCTTCGCTCCCGACAGATACTGGCCAGTGATAGACTCGGGATTTTTCTTGATTTCTTCAACCGTCCCCTGGGCCACCAGCTTGCCACCATTGACTCCTGCACCCGGACCAATATCTATGATTTGATCCGCAGCATACATAGTGTCTTCATCGTGTTCCACGACCAACAAAGTATTCCCCATATCCGTGAGCCTTCGCAAAGTCTTCAGCAATTTGGCATTGTCCTTCTGGTGCAAACCGATGCTTGGCTCGTCAAGAATGTACAAAACACCCATCAGTCCCGAACCAATCTGGGTTGCTAGGCGTATTCGCTGCGATTCACCACCACTGAGAGTCCCAGCGCTTCGGCTTAGTGTTAGATATGAAAGTCCAACGTCAATGAGAAACTTCAGCCTTTCCTTTATCTCTTTCAGGATTTGAAAACCTATCATCGACTCCTTCTCGTTAAGGTCAAGACTCTCAAAAAAATCATAAGCATCTGTCACCGACATATCGCTTATCTGCGATATGCTTTTGTTTCCAACAGTTACAGCAAGTATTTCCGGTTTCAATCTCGCTCCATGACAGTCAGGGCATGGCTTATTAGTCATATACTGCTGAATCCTCTCCTGCATAAAGTCAGAGGCAGTTTCCCTGTATCTCCTCTCAAGATTATTTATAACGCCCTCAAAAGGGTGATCCATTTGCGATCTGCGTCCGGATCTTCTGCTTATATATGTATATTTTAAGTGCTTATTCCCTGTTCCATATAGGAGTGCCTTCATAAATTTTGCAGGAAGCTTTTCAAGAGGCAAATCAATATCAACGCCATACATCTCAGCAAGTGCTTCCACTTCTTGGCGATAGAATCCCGAAAACTCCATAGACGCATATACTCGTCCGAGTGCACCGCCTGGAATTGATTTCTTGTAATCTAGGAGTTTCTCAGGTATGATGCTCTGTATGAATCCCAATCCGTTACATGTAGGGCAAGCCCCAAATGGACTGTTGAATGAAAACGACCTAGGTTCCATATCCTCAAGGCTGACTCCGTGCACTGGACAAGCAAATTTAGTAGAAAACGTCCTCCTATTATTGCCGTTGTTTTTGTTTCCATCAGCCTGCTGTGATTCCTCTTTGTTATCCTGAGCTGATCTGCGAGGTACTTCTTCGACAACCACAAGGCCATTCCCGTGAGCTATTGAAATTTCAACAGCTTCTGCAATTCGCCCTTCCTGACCTTCTGAAACTACAATCCTATCTGTAACGATTTCTATTGTATGTTTGAAATTCTTCTCAAGCTTTATTTCATCTTCGCCAAGAAGGTACTCTTCGCCATCCACAATTACCCTGTTAAAACCTTCTCTCTTCAGCCTTTCGAGTAACTTTACATGCTCGCCCTTTCGCTCCTGAATCACTGGAGCTATGACCTTAATCCTCGTTCCGTCCTTCATCTCCATTATGTGATCAACGATTTGGTCAACAGACTGACTTGAAATTTCGCGGCCACAAACTGGACAGTGCGGCACTCCGATTCGAGCAAACAAAAGCCTCAGATAGTCATTGATTTCCGTCACCGTTCCCACAGTAGATCGCGGATTGTTACTCGTAGTCTTCTGGTCTATAGATATGGCGGGAGAAAGCCCCTCGATAAATTCAACATTTGGTTTATCCATCCTCCCAAGGAACTGCCTCGCATATGCTGACAAACTCTCAACATATCGCCTCTGCCCCTCCGCGTAAATGGTATCAAATGCCAAAGAAGTCTTGCCAGACCCCGACAAACCTGTCAAAACAATCATCTTGTCGCGTGGAATATGCACATCTATATTTCTTAAATTATTTTCTTTTGCCCCTTTAATGAAAATCTCTTTTGTTGTCATTTACTTCCTTTCACAAAATAGCCATAAGCCTGCAATAAGTAAATTCACGCTAATTTAAGCCGAATTGAAAAATCAAAGTGCAGCCTTATACTCAAGTATTCTATCTCGCAAAATTGCCGCGCGTTCAAACTGCAAATCGTCAGCAGCAATATGCATTTCCTTCTCAAGAATACTCACATATTCCTTGAGTTCCTTCTTAGTCATATCAATAGGTGACTTGCCCTTGAATTTATCATCCTCGTTTTCAGCTGCCTTTGTTGCCTCAATTACCTGTCTTACAGCCTTTTCTATACCTTTTGGTGTAATACCATTTTTTTCGTTATATTCATTCTGAATTTTTCGACGTCTATTGGTTTCATCAATCGCCGTCCTCATAGCTTTACTTATTTGATCTGCATACATCAAAACTCTACCGTTCGCATTTCTTGCTGCACGGCCTATGGTCTGGATTAGCGACGTCTCTGTTCTGAGGAAGCCTTCCTTATCCGCATCAAGTATGGCAACAAGACCAACTTCCGGTAAGTCAAGACCCTCTCGCAATAGGTTTATACCCACCAATGCATCAAATTCACCAAGCCTTAAATCTCTTATAATTTCAAGCCGTTCAAGCGTATCAATTTCTGAATGTAGGTATCTAACCCTCAAGCCTACTCCCTTTAAGTAATCCGTTAAATCCTCGGCCATCTTCTTCGTCAAAGTTGTAATAAATGTCCTGTTGCCACTAGCGGTAGTCTTCTTGATCTCCCCTATCAAGTCATCCACCTGCCCCTCGGTCTTTCGCACCTCAATCGGAGGATCAAGAAGACCCGTCGGCCTTATAATCTGCTCTGCCGTAACGCCATTCGACTTCTCTTTCTCATAAGCCGCCGGAGTTGCACTTACAAACAAAATCTTCTTTGCAAGTTTCTCAAACTCTTCAAATCTTAGAGGCCTGTTGTCGAGTGCCGAAGGCAGCCTAAATCCGTAATCCACAAGAGATTGCTTCCTACTCCTATCCCCTGCAAACATCGCTCGAAGCTGAGGAAGCATTACATGGGACTCGTCTATCATCACGACAAAATCGTCAGGGAAGTAGTCTATCAGCGTGTAAGGCCTTGTTCCTGGCGGAAGATTATTGATATGCCTTGAATAATTCTCAATGCCCTTGCAGGTTCCGACCTCTCTGAGCATCTCCATGTCATATCGTGTCCTCTGCTCAATCCTTTGTGCTTCAAGAAGTTTTCCTCTATCTTTAAACCACTTAATCCTATCCTCAAGTTCCTCTTCTATCGTAATCAAAGCCTTTTCCATCTTATCTTTTGATGTAACATAGTGTGATGCTGGGTATATTGCAACGTGATTCCTTATTCCAAGCACTTCCCCAGTCAGAGGATTAATCTCCTTAAGTGTATCTATTTCATCGCCGAACATTTCAACCCTTATAGCCTTATCCGATCCTGCTGGAAATATGTCTATCACATCGCCCCTGGTCCTGAACGTGCCTCTATCAAATTCCATGTCATTTCTAGTATATTGAATATCTACAAGTTTCATCAATATATCTCGTCTTGACTTAATCATGCCGGGTCTTAGAGATAGCATCTGATTTTCGTAGTCAAACGGGCTTCCAAGGCCATATATGCACGAAACAGAAGCCACTATAATTACATCTTTTCGCTCAGCAAGAGCTGCTGTTGCAGAGTGCCTGAGTTTTTCTATTTCCTCGTTTATATCCGAGTCTTTTTCAATATAGGTATCTGTTGATGGCACGTAAGCTTCCGGCTGATAGTAGTCGTAGTATGATACAAAATATTCAACTGCATTTTCAGGGAAAAAAGCCTTGAATTCACCATGCAGTTGGGCGGCAAGTGTTTTGTTGTGAGATATGACAAGCGTTGGTTTTTGAATTTTCTCTATAACGTTTGCCATAGTAAAGGTTTTGCCCGAGCCCGTAACACCAAGAAGTGTCTGATAATTCTGCCCATCACAAAACGCCTTTGACAGTTTATCAATTGCCTGTGGCTGATCTCCTGTCGGCTTATATTCTGATATTAAGTGAAAATCTCCCATATTTCTCCTCATCCTACATGTGTAAAAAACCGCAAGTACGGGATTATCACCCAACTTTACGGTCTCTATATAGTTAAAATCAAGTATTATTGATATAGTCAAAATCCCTTTTTAAAGGAATCTATCAGATTGAACATCTAAATTAAATTAAGACATATTATAATTATTCTAAAGAAGCTCTATTAACCTGCCAAGTTCCTCATCTCCGGCATCTGGTTCCTTTGTTTTTTCGGCTTGTTCGCGGTAAATATCCATCAAATCGCTGAAAACTTCTGCGATTGAAGGTGGTGTATAACTAATTGTATTAGCTCCAGCTTCAATTGTTTGTTTTATAGATTCATCCGTTGGACCACCAGTTGCAATTATCGGAATTTTAGGAAAATCTTTCCTTATATTCCTAACTATTTCGGGTGTCCTTGCACCTGCAGAAACATTCAAAATCGTGGCTCCAGCATCAATCCTAGCCTGAACATCTTCTAAGTCGTTGACAACCGTTACAATTATAGGAATATCGATTACCTTATTTATGAGTGCAACATTTTTGTTGCTCATAGGTGCATTTACAACGACTCCGTATGCCCCCTGAGCTTCCGCATCCTTTGCCATTACTGCGGTTCTAAATCCCTGCGTTGTTCCGCCTCCAACACCTGCAAGCACAGGAATTGAAGAAGCATTAATTATGGTTTGCGATATTATCTGCTGCGGCGTATATGGATAAACAGCTAAAACTGCGTCTGCGTTGCAATTTCTAATCGTAGCAATGTCTGTTGTAAATATGACAGACTTAATTCTTCTTCCCATAATAACAATACCCCTAGCTGTCCAGATAACCTCTGGTACCTGCAAACTCTTTGCTCTCAAAGTTCCTGTTATTCTTGGTATTTCTTTATTCATAGGCGGACCTCCTCAGTAAAGGAATCGAAAATTAGCAACATAATTATATAGTATTTTGTGCTATAATACAATTATGATTACAGAAACAATTATAAAAAAAACGATTAAGAATTACGAAAATACTGATGATAGTAAAATTCGATCAAAGTACGGCTCGGTCGCTGCAATCGTTGGAGTTACAACGAATTTTTTACTTGCCATTATCAAGTTACTCCTCGGGTTTATAGTCCACAGTATATCAATCGCTGCAGATGGAATCAACAATATGACTGACGCTACATCGTCAATAATAACGTTGGTCGGCTTCCGCATGAGTCAAAAGCCCGGAGATAAGGACCACCCATATGGGCACGCACGAAGCGAATACATCGCAGGTATGATTGTCTCCGTTTTGATAGTCGTAGTCGGAGTAGAACTATTCAGGTCATCGTTTTTAAAGATACTTCACCCAGCAGAAATCAAAAGCAACATATGGGTGTATGTCGTTTTGTTCCTCTCAGTTGTCGTGAAATTATGGCAGAGCAGGTTTTATCACAAAATAGCAACAGCTATCAGCTCGGTCGCGCTTGATGCAACTGCAACGGATAGCAGAAATGATGTAATCACTACTATGGCAGTAATCATCGGCATGGGCATTTATCACTTCACAAGACTTAACATAGATGGGTATGTTGGATGTTTTGTTGCAATCTTCATCATGAAATCAGGATATGACCTTATCAAGGACACTGCAAGCCCCCTTCTTGGCGAGGCACCAGATTCAGAACTCGTTAAATTTATTATGGACAAAACAACTGAATTCCCCGGAGTTCTCGGTGTTCATGACCCTCTCGTTCACAACTACGGCCCAGGAGAAATTTTTGCATCTATTCACGTTGAGGTTGACAGCCGTAACAACGTTATGGTAAGTCACGAGCTCATCGATGATATCGAAAAAGCCTTCCTGGATGACTATGATATCCACATCACATGTCATCTCGATCCTATTGAAATTAACAATCCAAAACTGGATCTAATCTCAGATATTATATTCGACGAGGTCAAAAACTGGGATGGACTCTGTAATCCGCATGACATCCGCATAGTACCAGGTGAAAATCATTCGAATATAATTTTTGAAATAGTCGAAGAAAGAAACTCCGATGTAGACATATCCGCTGCAACCAAAGCCTTTTCATCTCGATTAAAGTTAATCGATCCGACTTTTGAAGTTAACATTAGATTCGAACCAGACTACACCGGAGCCAAATGATACTTAATTTAATTTTGATTTTACTTGTAGTAAATTCTGGGGTTGTTTAATTTATATTCTTGTTGCAAACATCTTGAGAAATCAGGCTTCTTTTTCATCGCCTTCCACTTTTTCGTCTTCAGCGACCTCGTGATGCACAGGGAAGCTGAACTCCGTGATATACAATTCACCGTCATCGCTCCATGCATACTTTCCACCAAGGTCCTTCGCGATTTTTTCACATGTCATCACGCCAATCTGAGTGCTCTCGACCTGCTTGGCCTCGTGAGATATTCTGTTCTCGACACGAAATACAAATTCATCTGATTGAGCTTTATCCTCAGAAGGCTTCGTGATCGCCCTGACCTTGATTGCCTTCCTCTTATCCGCATACTTCATTATATTTGAAAAAATATTGTCGAACAGTCTTCTCAGTGAAGAAATGTCAGTCTCCACTAAGCGCCCCGCAATTTCGTAATCCATCGTAACTATATACCCATAACTTATCAGTTCTGCAACATGCTCTGTTAGAAGCTGCTGGAACAAAATATCCCCATCCAGAACTTCGAGTTTCTGCGGATTCTTCTTTCCTCCAAATACTAAAAAGTATTGGAATAGCTTATCCGAAAGATCTTTTAGCTGAAAAGCCTTGTTTCTGCACGCTTGTATGTATTGATGAAGTTCGTCTTCGCTTTCGTATTTTCCCCCCTCAATTATATCAAGATATCCCACAAGCGACGTCAGTGGAGTCCTGATATCATGTGACATCGATGTGATAAGGCGGCTGTTAGCATCCCATGCTGCCTTCTCTCCCTCAAGCCTTTCAATAAGAGAGTATCTCATATTATCGATGCCATCTGCCAAGACACCGATCTCATCTGATCCCGATGTCTGTATATCTGCATTTATATCGCCAGAAGTAATACGAGTTACGTCCTTTGATATATCTGCGATACGTGCTGTTATGCTTGTGGTATAAGCCATTACAACACCCAGAATGACAATGAATCCGACAATAAGCTCAACTATCTTCATTATTCTTCGGAAACCCTCTTCTCTATAGATTTCCATATAAACATAGTAGTCGTCATCCGAGAATGATACTACCCTGTCATTGCCGTTTATATGTTTGTCTGCTGTCAGTCTTGGCCCTGATTTCCCATCTTTTTCCTTGTCAGTGCTTTCAGTAATCGTAGTTTTGGCGGTTTCTATTTTGGTCGATCTAGACTTACCTTCGGCAACCCAACCATCTTCAAAATAGCCACCGTAGTTATCATAAACTACAAGATAGGTATATGGATTTTCTTCAAGCCATTTTTGCATTGCTTCCGAATTTGTCGAAGAAATTTTGTTTTTCTTTATGTATTCTCTAAGCTCCGCAAAACTGTTATCAAGGCTTTGTGAATATGCTTTGTTGCTTGTATAATAATTGTACACTAGCGCACTTTCAAGTTTGTTTAGGCCGGCATAGACTGCAAAAGCAAGCAAAAGACCGATAACAACCGAAGTCACCACCTTCATATTTAAGGGTATGATTAGTTTTTTTCCCTTCCTACTTATCAATTCTATACCCCTTCCCCCATACCGTTTTGACTATGGATGGGTTGTTTATGTCTTCTTCTATTTTCTTTCTTAAATTGAGAACGTGCACCATTATTTTGTTGCCTGCGCTTGGAGAATAATCTCCTCCCCATACTGCCTCATACAAATCCTTATTCAATACAACCTCGCCTCGATTTTCAAGAAGAGTGCTCAAAATTGCGTACTCCTTATCTGTTAGGTTTATTCTTACACCCGCCTTAGTTGCAATTCTTCTATCCTTATCTACAGCCACGTGCTCAGACAAAACTTCAATGCCTCGCTCAACCTTAGTATGTCCCTGATAATTGTTGTACCTCCTCAAAAGAGATTTGATTTTCAACAAAAGATCGGTCTGATCAAAGGGTTTTACTATATAATCATCTCCGCCTTCGTTATACGCATCAACCTTGTCGTCATCCTGCGATTTGGCGGTCAAGAAAAGAACAGGAACATTGGAAAATTTCCTGATTTTTCTACAAACTTCTATACCATCCATACCAGGCATCATAATATCAAGAATCAAAAGATCGAGATCACGAATTTCAAGCACCTTCAGTATTGCCTCCTGACCATTGGCAGCAGTTTCTGTTTCATAGCCCTCACTTCTTAAGAGAACCGAAACGACCTGCCTGATATCAGCGTCATCATCAACTATTAAAACTCTTCCCTTGCTCATTAAACTACCTCCTCAGAAAATCCTCAAAATCTAAATCTCTCAGATCTTCAAGATATATATCTGCTACCTGTTTGATAGCTTCTTGATCATCATGGCTTACTTTGTCATATACCCCCACAACAGGCATGCCATACGCCTTCGCGGTTATCATCGAATAAAGTCCATCTTCAAACAGCCAAGTTTCCCCCGGCTTTGTCCCCATTTTGTCCATTGCTAGTTGAAAGATATCGGGATGATTTTTACTCTTGCCGACTTCTGTGGCCGTATAAATACCATCAAAATATTTTTCGATGCCAAGCCTCTCAAGACCGATCTCAATTAAAAATCTGTCCGTCGAAGTAGCTATTGTCGCAGGAATTTTTTGATCTCTAATCCAGTCCAAAATCTGCATAACACCTGGTTTTAGCTCTATTTCATTTCTATATGCGTATTCGACTTGATCATGGATGCCCTTCCTCAAGAATTCCCTGCTCTTGTTAATTGGGAAGTGCTCCTGCATATAATCAATCACTTCATCCATCGTCATCGAAAAGAAAATATCTCCTATGCCATTATCCGCATCAATTCCAATGCTTTTCAGGACATTGTAGCCCGAATCATGCCACGCACCCATTGAATCAAACAAGGTACCGTCGACATCAAAAATCACGCCTTTTATCATATACTCTAACTCTCCATAAATTTTTCAACATTAATTATATCAGTTAAATAATCTCTGTTCAACTAAGTGCATATCCTTTGTTGTCTTGTTGAAAACTCGAACTTTTGTGAAACTCAGATGTGTTAAGTAAATACAGAGAATTTAATTTCAACGTGAGACTATAATATTTTATTTATTTCCATACATCTGTATTATCAAGCCCAATTGATTCTGCCTTAAAAATAGGATTATGTCCCGCTTTTTTCTGAACAGTATAGTCGTGTAATGCCCTAATCGCATATTGACCAAGCAACAAAATAGCAACACAGTTGATCAATGCCATAAATCCCATCAAAATATCTGCTGTATTCCAAGCGAGTTTTAAACTGGAATTAGCTCCTATAAAGACTGCAACCACAGCAAAACATCTGAATATCATTAGCGCAGTTTTATTCTTTGTTATAAACTTAAAGTTAAACTCAGCATAAAAATAATTTCCAATAAGCGATGTGAAGGCAAAAAGAGCTACAGATGCAGTTAGAATACCAATTCCTACCTCTCCAAACACTGTGCTCACACTCTGTTGAACAAGTGGTATGCCATTGAGTTTGCCGCCAACTTCGTACTGCCCTGTGCATAGAATAATGAAAATAGTTGTTGTACAAATTATTAGAGTGTCTATGAAAACGGAAACTACCTGTACCAAGCCCTGTTTTACTGGATGACTAACATCAGCTGCCGCTGCAGCATTTGGTGCAGACCCCATTCCAGCTTCATTACTGAATAGCCCCCTCTTAACACCCCAAACTACACATGATCCAGCAAATCCGGCAGAAATCTGTTCATAGTCAAAAGCTTGCTCAAAGATCTGGGTGAATATTGCAGGGACCTTACCAATGTTAGAAAAGAAAATCACAAAACCTACCAATAGATACACCGCTGCCATTATCGGAACCAGAACTGAAGACCATGTTGAAATTTTATGGGCACCTCCGAAGAACAAAAACGCAGAGATAGTAGCTAGAATAACTCCTAGAATCAACGCAACTATTTTGTAGCTATCACCTGCATAGTGCTCAAATGCCGATGCGATATTATATGCCTGCAGTCCGTTGAATCCAAAAGCAAATGTCAGTATGAGAAATACGGCGAAGATTACGCCAAGCCATCTTGCGTTTAGCGCTTTCTCAATATAGTAAGCCGGACCCCCTTTGTAGATTGCCCCATCCGGTTCTTTATAAATTTGGGCAAGGGTTGATTCGATGAATGCTGATGCAGCACCTATAATTGCCATTAGCCACATCCAAAAAACTGCTCCTGGACCTCCCATTACAATAGCTGTTGCGACGCCTGCTATATTGCCTGTGCCAACTCTTGAAGCCGTTGCAATCATTAGAGCCTGAAAGGGCGATATCCCTCCCTCATGGCTTTTTTCGCTAAGAACCTTGATAGCTTCTGGAAATAGTCTGATCTGAACAAACCCTGTTCTAATTATAAAGTAAATTCCAACTGCGATTAGAACCCAGAATAGAATATTACTATAAATAAATCCGTTAATGCTGTCAGTAAATTGAATTAGGGTATTCATAAAATTAAGCATGTAAATAAGTCCTCCCGTCAAAAATCTTGCTTTTGCGCTTGTATTTTCTAACCTTATATTTCATTCCTTTTTCTTGTTAAAAATAAGCAAATTTCCTATATTATACACTATTTAGCATTAGATAATAAGACATATAACCCCTTTAATTTTAAGTTTTTGCTCGAATGAATCTCTTTAAGAGGTTCCTGATGATCCATAATGCAAACAATTTTATATTTTTTTCTAACTTCGATTGACACATATATGTTTTTAGTGGTAAAATTGCTCTGCAAATTGAAAATGATTTTCAATTTCATTCGTTTTCATTCATATTCCGGATATTGAATGATTAAAAATATCACAAAATTCCGCTGATTTTGATTTTGGATTCATTTATACGATTCGAATGAATCAGTCGGATAAAACAAAGGAGAGCAATATGTCTTCTAATTACGCAACCAGACAAAGAGCAGCTGTTTTGTCGTACATACAAAAAATGGGAGATGAATATCAATCTGCTTCGGAAATTCTTGATGGATTGTCCGCACTCGGGGAGAAGATGGGATTGACGACAATCTACAGACATCTCAAAAATTTGGAAAAGGAAGGACTTGTCATCGGTAACCAGCTTGAGGGGGTGGCATCAAAATCTTACAGAGCTGCAAACCCTGGCGACAGTTCTGAGAGCAGCAAGTTTTACCTTCAATGTGAAGACTGTGGTAAGGTTGTTAATTTTGAGTGCCATGAAATCGGGCACCTTTATGCCCATCTGCAGAAAGATCACAAGTTTAGCGTGAACCCGGAGAAAACGATATTCTACGGTCATTGTGGTTGCAAACGATAAAAATATATAGCAATGATGTATAGCATTGCCTTTGTTGCAAATATGTAAATACCAGTTATGAAAGGATATATAGTATGAAAAAGTTCTCAAAGTTATTGACACTTCTAATGATTCTAGTGATGTGTGCAAGTTGTTTTTACGGTTGTTCTAGCGATAAAAAAGAGGAAAACTCTTCAAAGAAAATAAAAGTTGTTGCTACGATTTTCCCTGTATATGATTTTCTTAGAGAAATCGGTGGTGACAAAATTGACCTAACCATGCTCATGACACCTGGTGCTGAAACTCATAGTTACGAACCGACTCCAAAAGATATGAAAACTGTTAGTAACGCTGACTTCTTCGCATATGTTGGCGGCGATTCCGACGAATGGGTAGATAAGATTCTCGACGGAAACAAAAATGACAAGATGAAGGTTGTCACTCTCATGGACTGCGTAAAAACAGTGGATGAAGAGCATGTCGAGGGGATGGAAGAAGAACACGACCACGACCATGATGAAGATGTAGATGGCAAGGATGACTCTGACAAAGATAAAGATGAGCACGATGAACATGATGAGCATGATCACGACCACGATGGTGATGAACCTGAGCAAGATGAGCATGTTTGGACCTCACCTAAGAATGCCATTGAAATAGTAAAGAAATTAACCTCTGAGCTTTCAAAGGTTGACCCAGACAACGCAAACTATTACAAGGAAAACTCTAAAAATTATATTAAGAAGCTTGAGGATCTCGATAAAAAGTTTGAGGATGTTGTAAAAAATGGTAAGAGAAAAGAAATAATCTTTGGGGACAGATTTCCATTCAGATATTTCGTTGATAGATATGGTCTCAAATACTATGCTGCCTTCCCTGGCTGCTCAACAGATACAGAAGCCAGCGCAAGTACTGTTGCCTTCCTCACAAACAAAGTTAAAGAAGACAAAATTCCAGTAATCTTCCATATAGAGCTTTCTAACAACAAAATAGCGAAGAGCATTGCAGAAGCAACGGGTGCAAAGATGTTGCAACTCAATGCCGTGCATAATGTAACAAAGGAAGATTTTGAAAAGGGCGAAACATACTTATCACTTATGGAAAAGAATCTGAAGCCTCTTGAAGAAGCTTTGAACTAGAATGCTTTAAACTGGAAAGCATTAAAATAGAAGGTTTTGAAGTAGAGGGCTTAAAACTAGAGAGTTTAAATCTGAAGGCTTGAAACTAGAGAGTTTATAATCAAAAGGCTTTAAGCTAAAAAAGGAGTCAATGTATGGCTTTAATTACATGCCGAAACTTATCTTTTGCCTATGATGGCAAATTTGTAGTTGAAAATTTAAATTTTGAACTTAATAAGGGTGACTATCTGTGCATAGTCGGTGAAAACGGTGCCGGTAAGAGTACCCTTGCTAAAGGTCTATTACGACTAAAAGCACCTCATTCAGGAGAAATTCTCTTGGGTGATGGGTTGAAGCCTAACGAAGTTGGTTATCTTCCGCAGCAGACGCCTACCCAAAGGGATTTCCCAGGTAGTGTTTTTGAGATTGTGCTGTCTGGCAGGCTCAACAAGCGCGGGCTTTATCCGTTTTACAATAGGGCGGATAAAGAAGCCGCCCGTAGCAACATGGAGGCTCTCGGTATCTCGCATCTAGCAGCATGTTGCTACGGCGAGCTGTCAGGAGGACAGCAGCAGCGTGTCCTCCTGGCCCGCGCCCTCTGCGCAACCGACAAAGTCATCTTGCTAGACGAACCTGTTACTGGCCTCGACCCACTGATGACGCAGGACATGTATAAACTCATCTACCGCCTGAACCAGGATATGGGAATCACAATCATAATGATTTCACACGATATACACGGCGCTATAACCTACGGTAGCCACATACTTCATCTCGACAACAGGCAGTTGTTTTTTGGCAAAACAGATGATTACATGAAAACAACTCTGGGCAAACAATTTACAGGGTGCCCTGTTTGCGAAGATATTTCCGAAGAACATAGATCACACGGAGGAGGCCATTTACATGAATGATTTTATACAAATGCTACAATTCCCGTTCCTTCAACGTGCGCTCATCGTCGGAGTCCTAGTTTCATTATGCGCTGCGCTCCTTGGTGTCAGCCTGGTTCTGAAGAGATTTTCAATGATTGGCGATGGACTTTCCCACGTCGGCTTTGCATCTCTTGCGATTGCATACGCTTTCAATGCGGCTCCACTTGTAGTGAGCATCCCCGTATGCCTTTTGTCGGCCTTCTTTGTACTCAGAATTACCGAAAACTCGAAAATCAAAGGTGATGCGGCGACAGCTCTTCTGATGAGCGGAAGCCTTGCTATAGGCGTAATGGTAATCTCGCTGACTCAAGGAATGAACACAGACGTCTGCAACTATATGTTCGGCAGCATCCTAGCGATGAGCTCCTCCGATGTTATACTATCCGTGATCTTGTCGATCATCGTATTGATTCTATTCGTATTTTTCTACAACAAAATATTTGCAATCACATTTGACGAGGATTTTTCCAAAGCCACCGGTATTCACACAAACCTTTATAACATGCTACTTGCCGCGCTAACTTCCATAACCGTCGTTCTCGGTATGAGGATGATGGGTGCATTGCTAATATCAAGCCTAGTCGTGATGCCAGCTTTATCAGCGATGAGGGTATGCAAAAGATTTTTAACCGTAGTAACTACATCAGCGATTATATCAATCCTGTGTTTTGTTATCGGGATTTACATATCGTACACCATGTCAACTCCAACCGGGGCAAGCATTGTAATTATAAACTTGGCTGTCTTCGCAGTCTTCGCAGTTATAGGAAACAGCAAATCAAATTAGGTATATTTTAGGAAAGGTTTATTGATGAAAAAAACTCTACTTCTTGCGCTCACACTTATTTTGTTAATTTCACTTTCAGGATGTCTCGAAAATGACGCACAAAATAACGGCAAGTTACCAAGCGATTCATTAAAAAAAGCATCCGACACGCAAAATTCTTCAGGCGATGCCACAAAACAGTCTTCTGACGCAAATGGGTCATCAGGTGCTGATTTGTCAAAAGGTAATGGTGAGGAATATCCATATAATATCGCTGAAGATAGGAAAAAATTCCCTAAAAAGAAAAAAGCTGAAGTAATTTTTAAGGATAACAATTATGTATCGTTAATTAACGATTGCTACTTGAATCCTGCGGCCTACGTAGGAAAAACTGTTGAAATTGAGGGATTCTACATTTGGGACGGGTTCCGCACTTACGTTGGAAGAAAGGGTCCAAGCTGTCCTTGCTGCGCTACAGGTTATGTTGGCATAGAATACCATGGAGATAAAAAGAGTGTAATAAACGACCCTCCTACAGTTTCAGGTGACGACAGTACAAATAATGGTTTCGCTCCAGATAACAAAAATCCTGATCCGAAGTATGATAAGTTTACAATTGGTTCGACTTGGATCAAGGTCAGAGGATATATTCGACAGGGCAATGATCCAAACATTGGGCCGTTCACTTACATTGAAGCCATAACCGTTGAAGCTATGTCAAAAAAAGGTACCGAAACAGTAAAATAAATTTCCAATTATATTATATCATGATGCTAAAAAGCAGTAGATCTTTGCCATTTGCAAGTTTCTGCTGCTTTTTCTACAAAATTTCATCCTATGCCGCTGCAAACCCGACTATAAGCACTAAGTTTTGCTAATGCCTTTGAGTTGCAACTATGTCAACGCCTGTGTTACAGACATTTTCGAGTAGGATATCGCCAACTTCTATTTTTTTGATACCCTTGCTTTTCAAATCAATACTTTTGATTTCCTTGAGTACAGAAAAAATTAATTCCTTCGGTACGGCTTCTGATGTTTTAACTGAAATCATCTGATATATTCCAGTATTTTCATCCACGCAAAGAGGTACTGAGGAAGTTACCATTCTCTTTGGGTTTAGAACTTCATCCGTACCGTACTGCAAGCCTCTTGGACATTTATTTCCCTCGACTCTAATATTTTCTTCACTGTCCCCATACACCTTTAAATTACAACCTATGGGGCAATTTATACAAATCATTTCTCTCATATCTAATCTCTCATATTATAATTTTACTTATTCCCTTATTGATTTTACGTAATCTGCGGCACTCTTGCCTGCCAGGTTGGCGTGTTTACTAACATTATCTACCAAATCATGAACGTGGACAACATTTCCACATGCAAAAATTCCTTTAACATTGGTCTGTAAAGTTTCGTCGACTTCAGGGCCGCCTGTTTTATCCAAGATCTTAACTCCTACCGTCTTTGACACCTCATTCTCCGGTATTAACCCAACCGAAAGCAAAAGTGTATCGCAAGGCCAATATTTTGTTGTACCCTCAATTGGCTTTAAATTCTCGTCAACCTCGGCAATGCTCACACCTTCGATACGTTCTTTGCCATGAATTTTAACTACTGTATGTGAAAGAAGTAGCGGAATATCAAAATCCTCAACGCACTGCGCAATATTTCTTTGGAGTCCGCCGGATTTAGGCTGAATTTCTGCAATACAGTGGACCTTTGCACCCTCAAATGTTAGTCTTCTTGCCATTATGAGGCCAATGTCCCCAGATCCCAAAATAACAAAGTTTTTCCCGGGCATCTTTCCTTCGATATTCACTAGTCGCTGTGCTGTTCCTGCGGTATAAATTCCTGCCGGTCTACTTCCCGGAATTCTCAGAGCACCACGCGGTCTTTCTCTGCAGCCCATTGCAAGCACTATGCTTTTTGCATGAACTTCTATCATGCCCTCTGACGATGATGCAGCATACACAATATGGGAGCTGTCAGTTTCGGATTTTATTTCCAAGACCATTGTTTCAAGCAAGCATGGGATTTTTGCGTCCTTAACCATATCTATAAATCTGCACGCATATTCCGGACCCGTCAATTCCTCTTTAAAAACATGAAGCCCGAAGCCATTATGTATGCACTGGTTCAAAATTCCACCGAGCTTAATATCACGTTCAAGAATTAAAATGCTTTCCGAAGGGATTCCCTGCTCATGTGCTGACATTGCCGCTGCAAGGCCTGCCGGTCCTCCCCCGATTATCGCTATATCAACATTTATTTTTCTCATTGAGTATCTCCTTGCCTTCATTATATTTTGTCATTCTCAACATTCGACAAAACATACGACTCTCCACCTGACTTTGTTATTCGATCGACCGTGCAGCCTAGATTTTTTGCTAAAATTTCAATCATTTTAGGGGTGCAAAATCCGGCTTGGCATCTTCCAGAGCCCGGTCTAACCCTTCGCTTTAAACCGTCAAGTGTCGTCGCACCAAGGGGTCTATTGATTGCATCTTCAATTTCACCTTCTGAAACTTCCTCACACCTGCAGACCATCACACCGTACGATGGATTGGATTTAATCATCTCTCCTCTTTCCTCAATTGACAGGTTCGAAAGTGTCTTATATGCTTTTCTCTCAGCCTTCCAATCAGATTTTTCAACAAGTTCAAAACAGCCGATTCTACTTGCGCTTTCCCTAACTATTTCTACAACATATTCGCCTATAGCAGGTGCACACGAAAGTCCAGGAGATTCAATGCCTATAACGTCTATAAAGCCTGCCACATTTTTTAGTTCTTCTATGAGGAAATCATCCTCAGGTCTATGTGCTCTAATACCTGCAAATGAAGTTATAATTTTAGATGAAGGCGGCATAACGTTGAGACTCTTCTTAGCCTTTTCTAAGACTTCTTCACTGCCCATTTGAGTTGTCGTATTGTTCTCTTTATCTTCAAGATCGACTGCGTTAGGTCCGATCATTAAATTCCCGTGAACTGTAGGTGTAACAAGAACACCCTTGCCAAGCTTTGTAGGAACTTGAAAAATAGTTCTCTGCACAAAATCACCATATTCTTTGTCATAAAGACAATATTCACCACGCCTTGGTATAATATCTTCCCTTTGCAAACCTTTACATGAATCCACGTTATCCAAATTACAACTGTCTAGTACCATATTATGGATGGCATCCCCATAGACTCCAGCCGCATTTATAACCATTCTCGCTGATATACTTTGCTTTTCAATGAGTTCCTCAGAATCTGCTGGCAATTTCATCTGCGTTTCAGTTCTCATATGAAATGGCGGTGTATATTCAAGTTCAAGTTCAAATTCCTGTTCACACTCTTTCTCATTCAACTGTTTTGTTGTCTGTGAAATACCAACTACTTTCGTATTTAGCCTAAATTCAACTCCATTTGTTGCTGCATTTTCAGCGAGTGCAATGGTCAAATTGAAGGGACAGACTATTCCTGACTGGTTTATCAGCAAAGCCGCTCTAACATCCGAGGAAAGAGCAGGTTCGAGTTTCCTAGCCTCATCTCCATCTATGATTTGAAGTTCGCCTACTGTATTCTCAATGGATTGCTTGGCTAGCCTCTTAAGTTCAGGAATTTCCTCATCCCTAAACGCTATTACCATAGCTCCGTTACGCTTGTATGGGAAATCCAGCTGTTTAGACAATGCTTCCATTTTCTTGGCTCCTGCAGCATTCAGCTTAGCCTTTAAAGATCCCGGATGCGCGTCAAAACCGGCATGTGTAATGCCACTGTTTGCCTTGCTTGTACCCTCACAAACGTCAGAATGCGCCTCAATAACGCAAACTTTCAGATTATATTTCGATAATTCTCTTGCAATTGCTGCTCCGGTAACTCCAGCACCGATTATTGCAATGTCGTAATTCATATAGTAACTCCTCCTACAGCTTCTATTTTAGCATAGATTAAAAAATTTATGCAGTGATTAGCGAAAAATCACAGTTTTTTATTGACAATTAAGTTTCATGGTGTTAAACTATCGCTTGTAGCACTGATGTCAATTGCACACCCATAGCTCAGCTGGCAGAGCACCTGACTCTTAATCAGGGTGTCCGGGGTTCGAACCCCCGTGGGTGTACCATCGAAGAAAGCCCTTGAAAACATTGGATTTTCCAACGTCTCAAGGGTTTTTTATTTCTCTTTTCCTCCCAAAATTTATGCTTGAAAAGTTCCCAAAAGTTCCCAAAATGCCCCTTAGATGGGTTACCCCCTGGTTTACCCTTAGGCTAGATTTGTTATTTCTTTTTCTCAATTTCATTTCTTATAAGACGCTTAACAGCACCCTGCTTATTAGATTGATTCGCCAGCCAGTTTAGAATATCCTTGTCAGTATTATTATTTAATTTCATTCTAAACTGCGTTGTATTTTTCTTGTCGTATTTCTTTTGACTGAAATATTTGACTTCTTTACTACCATCTTTATACTTAACTTCAACTTTTGCTTCCATAATTTACTCCTCCTTGACTATAATGCAAATTTAGGTTAATATTAGGGTGATGGTAAATCCATCACCCTACCTGTTATTTTACTTTTTAGGCTTAATAGTGATTACAAGTTTGTCGACTATCTCACTATTTAACGCTTTTTCAAGTAACTCTAGCAGGTTTTTTATTTCTTCTTTGTCCATTTCTTCATCACCTCCTTCCTCTCCCTTTCTATGGTTTAATTATAGCATAGGTGTCTACCTATGTCAACCCTTTTTTATAAATTTTTTATCTTTTTTTTAATATTTTATTTTCACTCAAAACCATTGAAATTTCAACGAAAACATGACGCTCTAATTTTCGATTTAAGCGACTTTTTTGCACTTTTGGATATATAGTACCTTTAGAAAAAGTCAAGATTATTCTTTGCAATAAAAAAACGTCCCTAAAGGACAAGGACGCTTTCGATATTTCGTGCAACAACAATGTTGATAAGTTTATTAAATTTGCAAACGATTACTTATTAATAATCTATCTCGTTCAGTTAATTCTCCTATTTTAGTATCGAAGTCATTAGCGTTTAGCCTAAGCACCTTATCAAATCTTATTGATGTTTCTTTTGTTAAGCCTGCTGCTTTCCACTCTCTCACTTGATAATTAGGCGACTTATCACCTCTATTAGTGCTAGTCATTTTATATGCGATTATAGCAACTACATTGCTGTTAATAATAAGAACTGGTCGCTTTTTTACTTCATCACTATCTTCAAATTTAACTTTAGCCCACCATATTTCCCAACGCTTAAATGTCATATTCTTTTGGTAATACTAGATATCCATCTTCATCTCTATATCCAATGAATGAATCATCAGAAAATACAATGTCTTCCATCTCAATACTAGGAAGTTTATCAAAATATTCTTGAATATCTGATCTTGGTATTTTGATGTTTCTTCTGTTCGGGTCATATACTTGAAACCACGGTGAATCTATTTGGTGGGTAATATCACGCAATGCTTCTCCTGTAAATTTCCCATATTCTCTTGCTACATCAAGCATAAGTTCTTTATCTTCATCTGAATACTTCGTCATGTCAAAATCCTTAGTCGGTTTTGATATATGATAATTTTTGTATTCCTTAAATTTATGGTACACTGATGGAATTACTGGCCCATACTGCCATGCCTGAATTTCATCATCAAAAAGAGGCTTATTATATCTTTGCATATTATAGCCTTGTGCAAAATAAATGAGTTTGTTCAACTTTAGATTTGTAATTTCATTATCAGCTTCTGGCATCAAATAAATAAAAAAGTTAGCAACATCAATAGCACTTAACATAATCATTTCCTCCTTTTTATTCTTATTCTTATATAGAATATACCACAAAAATTATTTAAAAACAAATTTATAGTGAAATAATTCAAATAAAAAATCTCCCCAGTTAAGGGGAGAAAAGGAGATTTATGTAGTTTTCTAACGTATAGCACCTGACGGTTCGACAGTTAATTTTGTATCTGCTAGCATTTTGCCGCCCTTATCAAACTTATACCAAGCACCATTAACTTTGCGGAACTCGTCCGATACCATGCCGCCGTTTTTCTCGTCGAGATAGTACCAAGTATCCTGGTATTTCTGCCAACCCATTTGCATTTTGCAGTCCGAGTTGAAGTAGTACCACTTGCCGTCAATTTTGTTCCAACCTGTAACCGCATAGCCTTTTGCGTTGAAGTAGTACCATATACCGCTAATTTTTTTCCATGAGTTAGTAGGATATGTTCCGTTTTTATCTTCCCACCACCAACCTGTCGCATTTCTCTTCCAGCCGCCTGTGTGTGGTGGTGCTGAAATGTTTCCACTTTCAGCCATACTCTTAAGAGTTGATAATTTCGCATAATATCTGCCCGGACACGATGTTGATACTATATCTTTATGCCCTATAAGTGGCAGTTTCCCATATACACGCCATAACTCTCTTATGAGCTCAGCCACGGTCGCAAAGTCACCTGCGCTCATCTCAGGGCGGCACTCAATACCGATTGAGCGTAAATTGTACCACCAGTTCCCTGCGTGCCATGCTGTATCGTCAGGATCAACTATACATGCCACTCTTCCAGCCTCAACAACATAGTGTGCTGACGAGTTTCCGCCACGCCTGCATAGCCAATTTACAACACCCCAAAAGCTTGCACCATCTTGCCCCCAGTGGTGAATTACGATATACTGCGGCTTATTGCCCTCTCTGCCACGTGTAAAATTTGGACTGTCATACTTAGTGATATACTCATATCCCATTAGTTTTCTTCCTTTCTCACATCTTCATCAGTTCCGTAAGTTAAAGCTCTTTCGCTATCGGCAGTACCCGCTGTTGTTGGGTCTACAATAACGCCAAGCCCAACTAAGAGTGTTAGCAGAATTTTTACAAGATCCATAACCTGGTCTTCTGCCAACTTAGGAACTATACCAAGCATTGCGCATACCTGGTATGCAAATGCCACGATTGCGCCAATAAAGGTCAAAAGCCACACCTTGTTTTTGAATCTGATTTTCCAGTTAATCTTCATAGTTTCTCGTCCTTTCTTATCTCAAGTTTTTTATAGTCCTCATACATATGCTTTATCGTATGATTGCCGCCAAGCGCTTCGTATGCAGCATACATCTCTGATATAACCTCATACTCAGAAACGGTTGTATGTCCTCTCGAAAGTGCAATTGATATTTCCTCTTTAAGTCTGAACCTTAGTAGTGCGAGTGTCCCGTCAGCATTTGCATCTAGCGAGTCAAGTCTTTTCTCAATCTCTCTTATAGAGTCGTGGAGGCTCTCGTCCTCTGCCCTTTCTTGATATTTTTCTTCTATCTTCTTTTCGAACTCTTTGAGCCATACCCTTAGAATCTTAGCAAGCCCTATAAGTCCTAAAAAAATCGGTATCCAGTTTGATAATATTCTTTCTAATTCCATGCGTTCTCCTGATTTCTAAATATAAGCCTCGCACACAACATTGATTTCTTCATTTTTTAAAGTTAATTGTAAATCCTCAGTCTTAAAGCTTATCCCTAAGGTGTTGCCCTCAACAATTATATCCACGATTTTACCTTTGGGAGGATTACCGTATTGATTTTGAATTGCATTTCCAAATACAGCGGATTTAAACTGTCGGAATATTTTAGTACAATCTAAATCTGGCATATCATCGGGGGTCTCCCAGCCTGATAGCATGAGTACTGAATTTTGAGCATCTCCCATTACAAGTGACCGATTCTTATCAAGAATTACCTTGCAGTAAGCTTTTACGTAATGACTAAATGGCGAAGCCTCCGAGCCTTCACTAAGATTTAAAGGCGTTTTTTGCAAAACCCAAAAGCAATCATATTCTTTACCGGAAAAATTCGGTAAAGGCCTGACCACTTTTACAAGTGGCATGTTTGCTTCAACCTTTCTGTCAAGTTTCTCAACACTTCCTTTGATTGCACCAATTTTATTCACTGTATCTCTTTTAAATGATTCATGCTCTGCTTTTTCTACATACTGGCTTAGGTCTATGCTCTTACTTCCTATCATCTCCCACTTATCTTGCACCCACGCATACTCATCGAAGAGGTTCTGCTCGCTTCCAGTTGTAGCCTTTATAAAGTAGATGACCCCTGCCTTGCCGCTCTCCGGAAGAGTGTCCAAAACCTCAATGCTCAAGCCTTTGAGTTTTAAAATTTCCGCTTTTAACTCATCTTTAGTTACAGCCTTGCCATCTGCGATAATTTGGTTAATTTCTGCGATGTGGGATTCAAGTTCTTTGTCCTTTATAGTGCTTTGCTGTATAGTGCTGTCAAGGCTAGTTTTGCCGCTTTCGGATTTTTGGATTGTATTCTCTAGCGCCGCTTTGCTTTCCCCTGCTTTTGTGATGGCAGTATCAACTGCCGCTTTGCTTTCGCTTGCCCTTGAGATAACCGCCTCAACCGTCTGAGTACTTTTTGTTGTTTTCTGCTCTAGGCTAGAAATGCCGCTTTGTGTCTTTGCAGAAAGAGCCTGCTCACCCTCCGTGGTTTTAGCGCCTAGTTTTCCGATACCAGCATTAATTTTAGTATCGAGTTCACTTTTGCCGCTTCCTATCGTGCTGACTGCTTCACTTACCTTGCTGTCTACTGCCGCTTTGCCAGTAGACACGGTGGTTTCTATAGTGGATTTGCCTGCAGTTATAGCATTGTCCATCTCAGCCGTTTTGTTTGTGATGTACTCTTTGCCCTGTCTGTTTTCTTCTTTCGTGTCAGCGTTTAAAGTCTTAACTTCGTTTCTCAGCGTTTCCTGTTCGTTGTGGTTATCTCCGATAGCCTGTGCAAGGTCAACTATTGACTGCCTCACATCTCTTCCATATATGGCTTTTTTAAAAGTTTCAATTAGTGGTTTCAGATTTATCATCGTTTTCCCTTTCTTTTAATAGTTTCTCTAGGTCGTCCGTTCGCTCTGCCTCTGTCATTTCCTTAACCGTGCATAAAACATCATACACAATGCCTTCTAGGATTGATGGTGGCAGTCCTTCAGCCCTTGCAAGTTCAACGGTTCTCTCTTTCAACTGTGATTTTGCCCTTGCTATCCTCAAGGATATATCCATCTTGAATTACCTCCTTAATCATCGCTAAAACCTCATCTTTTGTAAAAACCTTGTCAGTAGCACTCTGAGTTTTTGCTTCCTCTAAAATTGCGGTTTTTTCACCCTCTTCTATTTTGTATCTATTTTCTTCTGTCATACAGTTGCCTCCGTTAAAAGTCCATCTCTGAAAACTAATCTAAAATTAGTGGTCCAGTTACTAACAACACCATTGCTTCCAATTGATGTTGGGAGCATACCGACGACTGTAGCATTCATACCGTTTCCGATGTTTCTAATTTGAAAATTGTGCATATCCAGATTGCACCCTGCGTTTAGCGTATCAGATGAATAAGTTGCAAAACCTCTCGAAACATAAGCAAACTTGTGCGTATATAAACTGTCTGAAGCGCTATTTTGTGTTGCCCATGACATATACGCTCCGTCATACGTAAGGTCAAATACAAGCCCTTTTTTTGATGCATCATCTACGTATACATTTGTTCCAATTTTGCCTAGATAATAGCCACTTCTATAAAAGTGATAGCCTTTCTCATCGAGTCTTGCCCTTAGACTGCTGCTTGTCTTAGAGTAGTCATATATATCCATGCCATAGCTTTGAAAGTCCAAAACCCTTGTGCCGTCGTTCCATGCTATTTTGACAGATTCAGCATTCTGCACGATTTTCGTTCCAAACTCACGCTCATCAATCTTTGTCCTAACCTCAGATTCTATAGAGTCAGTTTTCACATCAATTTGGCTTCTTGTATAGTAGTCCTTTAGTTTACCGTTAATTTCTTTCTTTGTCTTTTCTGAAACGCTTATAGTTATGCTGTCCTCAGCAGTCTCAATCTCAGCGCTTACCTCTCTTTTGGTCGGGTAGTTGTCAAACTTTTGCTCGACAGTTTCTACTTTCTTTTCGATTTCAATGCTTTTCTCCTGCACCTTTGCAACACCTGTGCTCACGCTTCTTTTGACTTCTTGCGCTCCAAGCGAGAAAGTGTTTTGTGCTGGGTCGTCAAGGTGGAGTTCAAGTTTTGTCACTGGGAAAAGCCTGTCAAGTCCGTGCGGCTTTGATATAACCCTCACTTCATCAAGTAGTCTTATATTGTCCACATCGCTGACCATAGAAAGGTCAAAAGCCTTGACTTCAAGTTGCAGGTTCTCAAACTGCGTGTCGCTTAGATACTCACTCGCTTTTCTTTTTAGGTTCGCTGGCACCGACACATTATCCCAAGTTACCGTTTTACATATAAATCCGTATTTCTTAACTGCCTCGTCTGACTGTACATAATCCAGCCCACCGTTTACGCTTGTTATATCCACTCTTTTTTCAAGTGGTGAGCTGTCGCTAGGGTCTTTTTCTAGGCTTGCACCTCTAGGCACTACCGCAGTTGCAATTTTAGTTGCATCATAGTTTTTGGCTATATCAAGCAAATTTGAGTTTAGTTCAATCCTTTGCGCTGATGTCCTTGCCCAGTCTTTTAAGTAGTCAAGGTATCTTGTGCCGTTCTCATATCTTATTCTTAGGTGTCCACCATATGTTTTGAGTAAATCGGATTTGATAACATCAAGCGTGCTCTCATAGTTGGTGTATTTGTATACATAGTCATTGCTATCCTTAACCGTTACAACTCCAAGTTTAAACTGCCTATCCTCGCTTACCTGTGCATTGTGGATTTCTAGTAGGTCGCTTAGGTACTTTTCAACTGTAATCCCCTGATATTTCTTCGCCCTTTGCATACTGTCGCATAGATATGCAAGCGCACCCTCAAACTGGTATGATATTGTTTTGTTGAAATTTTCATGAGAGTCTATTGGTCGTCCTTCAAAGATTTTTTCTTTATCTTGGAAAACCTCTATTTTTGACGCCATGAGTTTGATTTTGTCAAAGTGTTCGTTGTATGTTCCAATATTAAAAGACAAGCTGCCTGACGCATTATCTTCAAGCGCTAACTTAGGGCTGACAAGTAGCAGTGACTCATCTCTTAAGTCATAGATTTTTTCGCCATCACAATATATAAAATACATTTATAATCTCTTTCCTCGATAAACGAAAACTAGCGTTCCATTACCTGTTACTGTCATTTGATTATAGCCGCCCTCAAGCACCATACCTGTCATACGGTTTTCACCTGTCTTTATCTGATATACTTCACCTTTAAATGTTAACGTCATATCCGCTGTTGATTTTATTATAGGTGTGCTTGACTTAGGCGCTGACGGTACATTGATTGTGGTTTCTCCTGAAATTGCATAAGATGTAGGGTATATAATGCCTTGTTCAAACGAAAACGGGTCCCATAGCCAATCGGGGTCACCAGCCTCTGTATTGTCGTAAAAAAACGGCTGACAAATAAAAGAAGCGGTAATTATACCGCTTCTAATATGCCGCTCTGTGTCTTCGATAATGCAACGCCCTTCCAAATATCCGTCTCTATCAGGGAGCACTATTTTAACCTGCCTGCCATGAAAAGCATTGAAAAAATCTGATAAATTATATTCTATGGTTTTTTTGTTCCCTGTTACAGTCAATTTAGCAGTTATTTCTCTTTCGCTATAAACAACCCTTCCAATAATAGCTTCTGTAATATCTATGTAACCATCAAGCCCAGGTATTTCTATTTTGTTTACCTTAGGAACTGGCATTTTTTCACTATATGAATTTAATACTAGCCCATATTCGTTATATAGATTTTTGCCATCTAATATGATTGTCTTCATCCTCTAGCCTTTCTATATGCCAATTTACCAAGTGCCTCATCAAACATAGGTGCTGTCTCGCTGACGAGCTGTCCTGTGTTGAGGTATATTTTTAACTTGTCTGTCATACCTGCATCCATATTTTGAATGGCAAGTAGTATTTGCCCAAGTGCACTAACAATCTCTGTGTCTCTTTGAGCTGTTACCCTCGCAACTGCATCGTTAAGGAATTTATCAAGTTTATGAGTTGGCAATACTGCCTCGCTTCCAGCTTCACCTATTCCAGCAATCGTTGGTTTGTCAAAGATACCGCCCTCTTTGTACCATTTCAAAGAAAAATGTGGCACTTTCAAAGGTTTTAAGCTGAAGCCACCTGATATACTTACGTGTGGTAGTTTCAAGTGTGGCAGTTTCCAGCTAAAGTTGAACAATGCCCTCATCCTCTGTATGATATTTGAAACTGCGTTGTATGCTGCCTTAATTGGGCTTGTAATCGCTGATTTAATAGCGTTCCAGACGGTGCTTGTTACGGATTTTATTCCGTTCCAAATATTTTCAACAATGGATTTTACGCCATTAATTGCAGTTGTAACACCATTTTTTATAAGATTCCATGCAGTCGTTATTACTAACTTTATGCCATTCCAAACTGCGCTGGTAACCGCTTTAATTGCGTTCCAAGCTGTCGTGATTATAGTTATATAAGTTTGTATATAGAATTGGGCTACTGAAACTATTATGTCCCATGCGCCAGATATTACAGCTTTTATTCCTTCCCAGATTGTGCTTGTAGCTGATTTTATTACTTCCCATGCGGCACTTATAGATTGTTTTAGACCTTCTATAATCTGGCTTACGCTTTCGACTATGTTATTCCAAATCTCTACGATTTTATTTTTTACATTCGTGAATACATCTCCAACAATTCCAATTACTGGTTGAAGCCCTGCAAGTATTGCATTTAAGACTTGTGGCATAGCCTGGATTAAAGCCACTGCTATTGCTGGTATTGCTTTCACTATTTCCATAAAAAGTAGTATGGCTGCATTTATTACTATTGGCATCATTGCTGGCAACGTTTGAATGCCCATCGTTATTAGTTGAATTAATCCTTGTATTAATGCTGGCAAAATCTTTGGTAATGCTTGTACAAGACCTATGTATAAAGTCACTGCACCTCGAACTAGTGCTGGTAGCATAGTAATTAGTCCTTTAATTAAACTATTTATTATCTCAGGTAATTTAGATACAATGCCATTGATCATATTAACCGCAGAATTCACAAAGCCTGCTACCTTATTCGAAACTTGTTCTGCTGACATGCCTGTTTTACCAATCATTAAAGCAAGTGCTGCGAGAGCAGCTACAACAAGTAGGATTGGATTTGCTTTAAGGAATCCGAATGCTTTTCCTAATGCGCCTGAAAACCCTGGTGCAATTCTTGCTATTGTACTTAAAGACGATCCAAATTTTTCCATCATCGTACCAGTGATTAACAATACTGGTGCTATTGCTGCAAGTATAGGCAAGACTGCACCAATCGCTGCGAGAAGCCCATCGTGCTTACCTTGTAGATCTGCAAGAGTATTAGCAAATCCTGTTATTTTGTCTGCTACAAAGCTTATTACAGGTGCAAGTTTTTCTGCTAATGCCCCCGTCACAATTGTCACGATATTTTTAAGAGCATTAAATATCTTCTTGAATGAAGCTCCTGCCGTTTTCATCTTTTCTAAGGCTCGGTTAACGTTGCCCGTACTGCCTTGTATTTGCCCAAGTGCTTCATTAAAAGCATTTGCATCTCCTTGTACAAGTGCAAGTGCACCTGAGCCAGCTCTTACATTGCCCCAAAGATTTTTAAATTCAGTTCCATTTCTACCTGTTGCATCATAAAGGATGTTTAAAACATCACCTAAAGATTTGCCCGACTTCATTAGTTCTGAGAATGACTTCCCTGTTTTTTCACGGAGAACCCCAGATACTTTTGAACCATCTTTTGATAGTTCATTAAGCATTGCACGAGTATATGTTGTAGCATTCGCTGCATCTATACCTTTTTTGGTCATAACAATATATGCTGCGCCTAAATTGTTAAAGTTTACACCCAGTGCCGCTGCAGTTGGAATAACTTGTCCCATGTTATTTGCAAGTTCTTGAACAGTGACTTTTCCTCTGTTCTGAATTTCTATAAGTTTGTCTGAGATTGCTCCTGCATCTTTTGCCTTATAGCCATATGCGTTTATTGTAGTTGTTAAAACATCTACTGCTTCGTTGGTTTCTAGAAAACCTGTTTTAGCAAGTTTTGCTGATGTCTCAACAAATTTTGCAACGTCTTTAGTTTGAATTGAAGCAGATAGCGCCTGATATGTTGCTTCTGATAACTCTGTTGAAGATAGTCCGTATGTATTTGATAGTTTTAAAATCTCCTTTCCCAGTTTTTTTATTGGTACTTGTGATTCATCAGAAATTGTTGATACTTTAGCAAGCGCTTTTTCATATTCAGCAGTATCTTTAGCTGCTTTTCCAAATGCTAAGCCTGCACCTATGCTGATATACTGAAATTTACGCCCAGCCTCTTTAATCTTCTGACCTGTAGCTTGAAACTTTGAACCAATTTGCCCAACTACCGAAGCCGCTGCACTTGTTCTCTTTAACGCACTATTAAACTTTTTAAGTTCCGATTCACATTCCATGATATTTCTGCGTACATCCATGTATTCCTTTGATGTCTTGTCAATACCCTGGGCATCCATGCTTTTTTGTGCAGCTTTAAACGCTTCCAACTTATCTTTTGTTAATTGAATTTTTTCTTTAAGAAGTGTTTGCTTTTGTGCTAGTAGTTCCACATTTCTTGGATCGAGTTTAAGTGCTTTATTTACATTTTTTAACGCAGAATCAACGGCCTTGCTTCGATTTTCAATATCTGATAATGCTCTGCCAAGTTTCGCTGCTGTTGAATCTGTTCTTTTGAGTTCGGCTTGAAATGTTTTTAATTGAGACTCACACTGGATTATATTCCTTCTTACCTCAAGGTATTCCTTTGATGTCTTGTCAACCTTGCCAGCATCCATTGTTTTTTGTGCTTCCTTAAATGCTTCTAGTCTGTCTTTTGTAGCCTGAATTTTATCCTTTAGAATTGTTTGCTTTTGTGCTAGTAATTCAGTATTCTTTGGATTGAACTTAAGTAGCCTATTTACATTTCTTAATGCAGAATCAACGCCCTTGCTTTTCTCTTTAATATTTGATAACGCTTTGCTAAGTTTTGTTGTATTGCCATCGAATTCAATTGTTATTCCTTTGATATTTCCTGCCATTTAGCCACCTAACCTATCCCAATCAGCCTGTGTTGCCTCTCTTGTAACTGCCTTTTTGTCTTCATCTTTTGAGTTTTCAACCTCATTAACTTTGTTATATTCGATACAATAATCAACTACTTGCCCTATGCTCATATTATTTACGCCTTCGTAGCTAAGTCCTCTTGCGATTGCTCCAACGATGATAGTATCAAGTTGGATTGGTTTATCATTTTTCCCAGGCTTTGAAGGCGTTTCAAGTTTTTTGTTGATACCGTACTTTCCATGATTAGCTTTAATGCTTTCGGTAAAATTACATCGAGAGGAAAATAGTCCATTGTTTCTGCCCACTCTTCAGGCGACTGACCATCCTCTCCATTCCTCTTCTTATAATTTGCATTGAGTGCCCATATAATATTAATAACCGTTGTAGACTCTAGCATTGCTATATCCATCATTATGCTTTCAACTGCATCTTTATCTAAATTTTCAACTAGATCTTTCATCGATACTTGTCCACCTTCAAGTCCTGCTGCTGTGCTTATAGCAAAGTCGACCCCTGCTGTAAGCAAAGGGAGCAAATCTGGCAGAATATCTCTGCCAAACTGCTCCCTATATTTCAGCAACCAACCTATTGAAGAGTCTAAGTTTAAAACTTGTTCTTTCCCTAGTTTAATTGTCTGTACTGCCATTTTTTCTCCTTATATCTGCTGCTTTACCTTTGGAATTGCTGGTGTTTCAAATAATGTTTTGTACCCTGTATCTTCAGGAGAATATGAAACCTTTAGGATTCCACTTGCATTGTCTCCAACAACGGTAATTGCAATAGATTCTTCTTCAACTTCTTTGCCATCCTCAATTGTTTTGTGCTCTCTTTTAATTGCTCCAAGCGATGCATTAAAGAATATATGTCTTCTCTTTTGTTTGTCACCTTTTCCTTCAAATGCAAAGTATACTTGTTTCCCTGGCATACCTTTTACTTGTCCTATACCGCCGTCTTCCATCTCAGCATAATTTAAAAACTTAGTTTTAAATTCGTCAGGGAATAGCGCCATGTTTAGATCACCTTTCAAGCCGTTGTCGTTATAGTCTGAAAAATAGATCGTGTCATCAGCAAAGAATTTAGATTCTTCTGATTCTGCTTCTAGTGATAGTGCTCTCATTCCAGGCACATGCATCGGTTTTTCTAGTGTTACTCCAGATGCTGTTACTGTGTACAAGCCTATGTGAAAATTCGATGTACCAAATTCAACTTTATTTTTGTTCATTTTTTACCTCCAATTATATGTGGTAGTAGTGCACATATAGTTTTTCATCTTCTATGTATGTGCTACCGTCATCCACAAATATTAAATTTTCTCTATTAAAAAAATTCTCTAACTGTTCTTCTAGTTCTAGATTTTTTCGATCTGTATATAGTTCAACTCTGATGTTATTAAACTTAAAATAGTTTATATTGTCCGCTGTATAGACTCTTTTACCTTCATCAAGAAAGACAATAAATGGAACAGTGGGCTTTGATTCAAAGTGATCATAGGCAACGCTAATTTTAAATTCTGATTTTAATTTTTCGTAAAATATCCGGAAATTCATAGTTTTGCCCTTACCTTCCTTTCAAAAGTTTTAGCAGACTCAGCTTCAACTTTAGCGATATGAGGAAATGCCCTCGTTCTGCTTCCATCTCTATTGACATGTCCATATTCTAATAGGTGTGTCAATTGATATTTGGGTTTATTGTGAACAATTTTGCTTTCTACACCCATGAATCGTGGGCCACTTTTCACTGCCCAGCCTTTTCTGTATTTGCCTGTTCTGTCTTTAAAGTCTCCCGATACTTTTAATTCATCTCTAGCTTCTTTGGCACTTTCATCTATTGCAGAGTTTAAAACATCAACGGCATGCTCATTGTAATCATCTAGTATTTTTGTTAGCTCTTCACCTAAGTTGATCTTCATTTCAAGTAGTCTCCGTAACTGATTATAGTTTTATCTCCTCGCTTATCTACTGACAAAACTTGATGTGTGTTGCCATCAACTTCAACTAGTTTTTCCCCTGCATATTCGAATGTCCACATTTCGAATCTACCAACTAGATCTAGTTTTTCATTGGCAGCACTTAGTTTTGCATTAAGCGACATGCTGTATGAATTAATATAGACTTCTCTTCGTGTCTCGACAGCTTTCCCTTCGTCTGAAAAATCGCCTGGCTCGTATGTAGTTGTTATAAGAGTTGCTATCTCATTACTTCTCACGGTAAGCCTCCATGTTCATCATCTTATGCTTCATGCTTATATACGACTCATTTAGTCTTTCTGAATCAGGATTGTCAAAACCGAATTGTGCCTTGCAGTAAACAATTACTGCCTGTGCAAACAATTTATTTTCTAAATCTTCGTTAATTCCAGATGAGGCTAAATCAAGTATGGCTGCATCAACTAAGTCCGCAACTTCTTCATTTAGCCCTTCATCTTTACTTCTAATCCTTAGTGCGGTTTTGACTTTTGAAATAATTGTTTCTTTGGATACAGCCATATATCATTACTCCTCTGTCTTTTTCTTACGAGCTACAGTTCTTTTCTTTGGTTCTTCCGCTGCATGTGCATCTTCTGAAGGTGTTTCTTCTGAAGGTGTTTCTTCGATTGCCTCAGCTACTTCTTTTTCAACAAATAGTTTCAATCTATCTTCCGTGCACTCTTTTGTTGTAAGGATTTCTCCTGGTGAAAAATCTCTATCTTCTTCAATGCCATGAAAAAGCCTTGTGACTTTGATTTTCATTTCCTATTCCTCCTATACTGCCTGTACCAGTTTAAGATGTGCAAATGCCTTAGTGTCAATTACATCTCCATCTGCTACCATATATCCAACATAGTCTGTCTTTCTTGGTTTTGCATGGTCTTCTACTGTTATTGACATTTCCTCGTTTACGTTGAAAACATATCCCTGTGGAACGTTACCTATAATTATTTCTTTGTCATCTAGTGATGCATCTTCTTTTACAGTAAAACCTAAAATATTTGCTACTCCGTCAGTTCCTGCTGCTGGCATGAAGAACGGTCTTCCCATTCCATCTACAACATTAGCAAGCACTGTCCATATAACGTTTGAGTTAGCGTAAATTTTAGCGCCCTTCTTGTAGCTAGAGTGGATCTTAGCAACAGCAGATGTGATTTCTGTATAAGTGAGTTTTCCAGTTTCTTTTACTGCTACTTGCTGATCTTTGTCAGCTTCTAGTGCTTTGATTATTCCTTTTGGCTGATTGTTGCCGTCTCCCTTTGTAACTGCTGTACCTAGTGCTACGGAAATTCTCTGTCCAATTTCATTGATTAGATAATTTTCAAAATCATCCATTGCCATAGCTTTTAACTTCCATGAAATTGTTACTGCTTTAGATAGCTCATGCCCCTTTAGGATTAGCTCTCCAAAAGTGTTTTTCTCATCTTCTGTGTCAGTTCCTTCAACATACCACTTAGCATCACCATCTGTGATTGCAGTATGCTTAACCATTCTAAGCTCACCCTTCACATTTAATCTAACAACATCTTCAAGCACTCCATATCCTTCTGTTGCCCTTGCCCAGATCTTGTCCTGGGTAGTTCTTGGGATTACTAGCGCAGTATTTGTTGTGTCATGCGTAAATGCATTGTTAAATTTCTTATTTTCCTCGTCAATAACTGCCTTCTCTGCTGCTGTTAGGTTCTTGCCTAAAATCGAGTTTAAAAATGCTTCTCTGTAATTGTTTTTCACTTCGTTTGTACCTCCAATTGTTTTTAAAATTTTCCCTTCTGCTTCGTTTTTAAATTCTCCAACCTTGTTTTCTGCTCTTGGTAGAATTTCATCCTTTAAATTAAAATTGTTTAGCTTTGCTTCTAAATTGCCCTTTTGCTCTTTTGGATCCTTTTCTTTTTCTTCTTCAGTAGTTTCCTCAGTTTCCTCTTCCTTTGGATCTTCTTCCTGAGGTGCTACTTCTTTCTTGTCTGGGGTCTCTTCCTGAGTTTCTTCTTTTTCATCTGGGCTTTCTTCTTTTTCCTCTTCGTCAGGCTTTACATTTGTTAGTTCTTCATCTTCTAACACCTGCTTTAATTCCTTGCTCATCTTACCTCCATGAATTTGATTCTTTACTTTGCTTATAACTTCTTTTGCTAGTATCGGTGTCTCGCTATTAAGCAGTACAGGTGTTTTGGCATCGTCAAATAAGATCTCGTCAATGAATCCTTTTTCTTTAGCATCTTGGGCAGTTAGCCATGTTTCATCATCCATAAGAGCAAGTAATTCATCTTCCGAGAGTCCAGTTTTTAGCCTATAAGCATTCGCAATTGTTTTGTCGCAGCCACTTAACACCTCTGCTTCATGAGTCATGTTGTTTTTATCTCCAGCAGTAAATGTTGACACGTTGTGTATCATCATCTGTGAAGTTGGAGACATTTTTATCACGTCACCTGCCATTGCAACTACTGATGCCATGCTTGCAGCAAGCCCCGTTACTACCGTTGTTACTTTCCCTTTGTGATTTTTCAGCTTTGTGTATATTTCTGATCCTGAGAAAACATCACCACCGCTTGAATTTATATTTACGGTTATATCCTCATCGGTATCACCTATATTAACCATATTGGGTGATGTGTATTCCATGCCTAGCCATTCGTATACTTCAGCATAATCATTTGGAATTATTGGTCCTCTAATATCAATCTGCATCGTTATCCTCCTGTCTTGTTGGTGCTGTATCTAATCTTCTAACCATGACATCACCGCCTTCTACTGGTGCATATCCCATGATTTCCCTAACTTCATTTGGTGTCATCATGCCTCTATCTACAAATTGGACTAGTTGCAACTTGGTACTCATAGATGCAAATGACAAGTTAGAGGCTTCCAGTTTAATTTTGTTATCATAACTGCGTTCTTTTCTTGTAAATAGTTTTCTTGTTAGCTCGTTTGAAAACTGGATTAGATCAGGCTCAATTACATTTTCATAATAAGAAATCCATTCATCTTCTGTGTATTGTGAATGGATTATTTTCTCGTTAGTATTAAAATATGCGTAAACTCTTTTTATAATATTCTGATTTTGCAAAGCATTTGGTACATAGTCTTGTGTGTCAACCCTTATGACCTCTGCATCTGCACCTACCGCTGCAACACCACCTGTTTTAGCCTCTGTTGATGTGTAAATTTGCGCAAACTCTGCTGCTCTTTTTTCTAGATCCTTTTGCTTTAATGCTGTTGCAAATTTAAGTAGCCATCTAATCACAGTCGAATTCTTTATTGCATGAACAAGCCCTTGATCCATTGTTCCTACAACATCCATCAAATCCGTTAATGTTTTGCCTGGGCTACTACCAAGAAACACATCCGTTCCATAGTCTTTTCGAAGATGTATTATATTCGCATATCTAGCGATCCAGTACTGCCCATCATGCATTAGAAACCTAATGTATAACTCTTTTGCTTCGTCTACCTGGATTTCAAATGATCTACAATCAATAGGATATAGCGCTGTTACAACATTTTGGTTTCTTTCAACAAAAGCAAATGCATTATTATTTAATTCAAGTTGTACAGCCATCTTTTCCTGGAACATCTGACCAGTCATATACTCATTCGGTTCTTCAAGCAAAAATCGAATTTTGGGATCTTCGTTGACTTTCAGAGTCCCTTTTTTCTGGTCTCTTTGAATGTGTTTTGCAACTGCTTTGCCAATTGCCCTAGCCTTTGGTCTAATAGCCGCCCTTATAATATCCGATTCGTATAATCGTCCTTCATAACTAAAAAAAGAACCTGTTCGCATGGAAATCATTTCAAAATTTCCACTAGATTCTTTTCTTGTAAAGGCATTTTTAATCATGTTTATAACGCCCATTTATCCTCCTATTAAGTTTTTATACTCTTCTAAATGTCTATCCCTTGCAACATAAGCATCTAATAAAGCGGCAAAACCATCAATTTTCTGCCTGGCATTTGCTGACTTCATAGGCTGTATGTTTCCGTTTTTATCAACATCTATAGCCACATTGGTCATGTTCCACTTTAGAACTGGATTATTATTATAAATAACATTTTTCGCTTGTATCTCAGCACCTAAACTGTACATAGGCGCTGAAAGTGTCTGCTTGCCTTGATATACTTTTTCAAGTGCAAACTCACCAAACTTATGTTTTAAGTCGTCAACAAAATATTGTGCTGACCATGCATCATATCCAATCCAGGAAATATACAAATCATGCTCGTTTCTTAATTCCTCAAACCAAGCAATTATATCTTTATAGTTTATTATGTTTCCTTCGCATACTCTTAAATAGCCCTGGTCAATCCACTTGTCATAAGGTATTTTATCTTCTCTTATTCTTCTATCTACAAATTCAGACGGCATCCAGAACATAGACTTGACATAAAGTTTAGGGTCATTTGGCAAATTAAATATAACCGCTGCAGATGTTAAGTCAGTTGTCCTTGATAGGTCCACTCCTGCAATCGCATAATCAGGTTTTAATTCTCCTATGTCAAATGTTTCTCTATTGTCTATGTCTTCAAAGCTTAACCACGTTTCACCTGCTGTTTCAGGAATATTGAACTCCTTAGTTAGCAAATTTTTAATCAGTTGTGGATTATGCTTTGCTCTTTCCACTTTTTCTTTAAGTGCTGTTATGCTTTTAGATACTCCAAGATTCGGATTTGCTTTTATCCATGCCTTTGGATCTGTCCACTCTTTTCTATCATCAAGCTCATATATAATGGCAAGCGTTCTAGGATCTTTATATCCATCAGGATCCTCATATCCATTTATAATTCTTGTAGCTTCCGAGTAGATCTCATCGTAAATATCTTCACGTACAACACCAGCAGTTGATGTCATAAATATCATAGGTTCATCTCTTGCTGTAACACCATCAGCCACAATGTCATATAGTTTTCTCCCAAGCTTCCATTGCTGGAACTCGTCCATAAGTGCGCAAAACACGTTAAGTCCATCAAGTGTATCTGCATTTGATGCAAGTGGTTTAAAAATAGAGTCCATAGCGTCATAAGCAATTTCAGAGATAGTTGCTCTTGTACGCTTCTTAAGTGCGCTTGACTTATTGCGCATCCTCTTTGCTTCTAGCCATGTGATTTTAGCTTGATCTCTTGTTGTTGCTACCGAGTAAACCTCGGCACCTGGTTCTCCATCTGCTGTTAAGTGAAAAAGCCCAATTCCTGATGCAATGAATGATTTTCCATTTTTCTTTGCAACAATAAGGATTATTCTTTGAAATTGCCTGTATCCATCTGCATCTACAAAGCCATAAGCAGCACTAAGCATTGCCTTTTGCCATAGTTCTAATTTAATTAATTTGCCACCCCATTTTCCTTTAGAGTGTCTTAAATATTTTTCAAAAAACGTTATAATTTTTTGTGCTTTTTTGCTATCAAATGTATATCCATCATCAATAGTTCCATCAAGTTTTTTTGCAAGATACCTATATGTTTTTTCTACTTTTTTAGGTGCTATTATCTCCTTATTTCGTATTTTCTCATAGTAATTTGCGATATAATTTGTCATTTTTTATATATCAATAAATTCATCAAAGCCATCAGGCTTTTCAGGAATCTCTGATTGCTTTGGTAGTTTTTCGTCTAGCTGTTTGATAATATTTTGATAGTTTCTGACCATCTGATTGTACTGTCTTACTACTGGTCTTTCACGATCATACGGTTTTGCATTTGCAGACTGGCAAAACTTCTCAATTCGTCCATTTGCAATCATATCCTCTTTCATGTCTTGAAGCTCAACTCTCATAAATGCCGCTTCATCCAGTAGCCCATCTACGATTTCTAGGAAATCTTCTGGTAACTCTTTATACTTATTTCTTAATCTCTTATTCTCTCTCTTAATTCTTGTTTCTTTTTTTATCTTTGCCATACTTTTTTCTCCTTCCTCTTCCTTTGGGGAGGGGGGTCACGCATGTGAGGTGCGCACTAATCTGAGAAATGACGCCGGTCTTTAGCTTTTAGAATTCTATTAATTGGAAAGGGGGGCTATTTTTACAATTTCTCCATTCTCATCAAATTCTAATCCTTCTTGTACTGCTGAATATTTGGCAAATGTTTTATTATTGTGACATTTAAGGCATAAATACTGGAAATTATCTTCATTGAGCGTTATGTTTGGATCGTTAATGTTGTATATAGTCAGCTCTATCTTATGGTCGACTATATATCCTGGTGCTCCACAACGTTCGCATAGTCCATGTACTTTTACAATGTATGCCTGCCTTGCTGACTTCCACGGTTTTGAATTATAAAACTTCTTTGCCCACGGCTTAGCCAATGTTTTTCTCCAAAATTTTAAACAATGTAAAAGGCACTCAATCGCTGAGTGCCCTTAAGTGAATTTATGATATAAAGGAGTGATATTTTTTATCTCTTTTCACACCTACACTATACCACACTTTCGACTGCACTTTACTGCACTGTTTTTATAATTGGATCTAGTTTATTTAGTGCATCAGTATGTATTTTATATACAGCTCTTATTGAGTAGTTTGTCCACTTTGCAATCTCGTCCCATGATTTATATTTAAAATACCGCAAGTAGCAAATCTCATATTCCGAAGCGTTGAGGTGTTTTCTTAGTGCTTTTTCCACTTCACACTTAAGGTCGCATAACTTGTTAATATCTCTGTCCACCTGCTCGCTTAACTTTGCGATTTTTAGCGCAGTATTCATAGTTGGATTGCTGATGAATGTTCCACTACTTCCGATTTTGTCCATTGCTATGCACGGCAGTTTTCCCTGTCTTAAGTCATCTGCTATTTCAAGTTTATACTGAATGGCTTTATCAAGTTTTTGTATCTCTTGTAACTTTTCCTTTGCAGTGCTCACTTCTGCCTCCTACCCCTCAAGGCTTATCCTCGACTGTGCTATAAACTTTTCTGCCTGAAGCTCGCCATAACTTATTCCTCTGCGGTTCGCTTCAGCAATCTTCTCATTTAGGTTGGATTTTTTCTCTCTTTCTTTTAGTCTTTTCTTTTGATACCGTGCTCTGTTATACCTTTGTTTATATGCCTTATACGATTCTTTTCTGCACTCATCGCTGCAAATCTGTTCTTTGCCAGTGCTAATAAACTCTTTCCCGCACCACTTGCATATTTTAACTTTTCTCACCTCTGACCCCCTGACCTTTTAAACACATCGTTTTTATGACTGTAGTATTCCTTGTCAGCCGTTCTGCTTTCTTTTTCACGCTCTATCATCTTTTTATATTCTTTGTACTCTTTACAATCTGCATGGCAACCTATATGCCGCCTTTTGCAATTCCTGCATGCTATCTTATTCAAAGTAAACCTCTGTTGTGTATACTATCTTTTTAATTTTCGTTGCTTATCTTCTTGCTCAATTAGTTCATTTGTTGTTTTCTTTTCATTCTCCATTAGGTCTGATACTTCAATAAATTCATAATCTTTATAGTATCGGTCATTCTTATAAAATTTAAAATCCGCATATTTCACCTTCTTATTTTCCAAACGAACACAAAAGCCTGAACCATATTCACAAAACAGATTAAAATCGAGAAGTTTTACTCTGCTTGCCCACCCGCACCCTGCTTCATCTAGTTCCTGCATCAGCCAATCATATTCTCTCTGCGTTCTAGTTCTATAAATCACCTTATCCGTTTTAAACATTCTTCGCTCCTATCATTCAAAGCAAACCCTGATGGTATATTCAACCGCTTTTGGTTCTTTGCCTTGCTTTCTTAAATCCGCAATTTGGTTAGTCAGCTGTTTATGAATGGCTTCGAGTTCATCTATTGTGCCCGTTTCTTCCTCAGTTTTATCTTGAGTGTCCATTTCTTCCTCCATTAGGTCTGATACTTCTATGATTTCATAATCTTGCCTGTCTTTATAATAATCATAAAAGAATTTCGCTTCAGAATATGAAATTATTTTATTCCTTACCCATATATTAGAAGCTGCCCTAGCCAAAATCCAATCCCTGTCACCATCAATTAGTGGACATCCGTTGCCCCACGTGCACCCTGCCTCTTCTAGTTTCTCCATCAGCCAGTCGTACTCTTCTAGTGTTCTTGTCCTGTATACTACCTTATCTGTTTTAATCGTTTTCTTGCTCCTCTCTCGAATTAAAATCCAGTATTATCATCAACCATAACTTTAAAAGGGAATTTTTCCTTCTTCACAGTATAAGACCACATCGTCTTCTCTAATTCATCGACTGAGATATACTCTCTATCCTCAGTAGACATATAGGACAGCAGATCTAACCTGTAATAGTAATTACTCGTTCCATCCGTATATTGGATAAATGGATATTCATATTCACCACGCTTGATTTTATTTAATGTCTCTAGTCTTTTACATGGCATTGTTCGCATACTGCATAGCCCAACCCGTGCTCAGTATGTATTTGCCTTGATGTGTAGCCATCACCAAATAGCATTTTTCGTCCGCACTGAGGACATGCTATTACTTTGTCCATATCATCGCTGTATAGACATGCCTCTTCAGGTAGGTCATAGTCATAATATTTTCTTGTTTTATAGTCCCATTTCCGTGCTTTCATATTCTTACTATCCTTTCGTCTATAAGCCAATTAAGCCTATTAAGCAGCTTTTCCTGTAATATTAAATCGTTCTCATGGTCTATTTCGTTTGGATTGAAAAAAGTCTTAAAATTGTATGATAGCATTTCCATACACGTACAAAGTAGTTTGATTTCTCCTGAATCACAAAAGGATATTTGATACCAATTCCCTGTATCATACTTTCTATCTTCTTCATCACCAACCCACTCTGATAAGAACCATGCCTTTACAACGTCATTCCTACGAAATGGCTTCTCTTTCAACCTATCCCTATCAAGTATCTCGGCACATTCTATATCCTTTGGCTTTAAATTATATTTGTTTTTAACTCTAGGCTTTCTCACGTTTTAACTCCTCAACCCTTACCACAAAATAGTTTCTGTCGCTGTAATACTTATTGGCCGCAACTTCCACAATCTGCTTATCGTCTTCATAAGCCACGCCATTTAGCCCATCAAATATGGCCTTTAGAATATTATCTATATCAGGCGTTGTTGTAGGTCTGATTATATTCTGCTCTGCCGCAAGCCTTTTACCTTTGGTAAAACTTGTTGGAATCTTGACATATACATCAACCTCTGCTCTTATTTCCTTGCTGAGTCTAGGATAGCCCCAGCCTGTCGCTACCATTTTTTCGAATTCCACTGTCTGCTTAGGTGTGTACATACGGCCGTTTCTTGTTGCTCTTGGTCTTTGCTTGCCACGTGATTTGAAATCGTATTTTCTCTCGTACATGAAGCCCCCTAAAATGGCAAGTCGTCTTTTACCTTGCTGAATCCGTGAAATTCCTCTTGCTGTGTCTGTGTAGGTCTTTGTGGTGCTTGGCTCTTTGCCCTATCTTCACCCCATTCAAGGAATTGCACTCTATCTGCTACCACATCGGTTGTATATACTTTGTCACCGTTTTGTTTCTCGTAACTTCCAGTCTGTATACGTCCCATGATTGCAACTAATCTGCCCCTTGCAAGGTACTTTTCACAGTTTTCAGCCTGTTTTCCAAATACAATAATTCTTGGAAAATCTGCTTGTTTATTCTCTCCCTTTTTCGCTGGTCTATCTACTGCAAGCGTAAAACTTGCAACTGCTAGTCCATCACCTGTATATCTTACCTGTGGCTCTTTTGTTAATCTCCCAATTAAGTTTACTGAATTCATTTTTTACTCCTCAAATTTTATATTTTTTTCTCATATGCTCTGGCATTGGTGCTGCCTTTTTTTTGTTTTCCTCAAATGCTTTATCCCATTTTGAGCTACTATTGCTCTTTTTAGGCCACTCATCATTTTTAGCGAATTTCAGGCATAACGCATAGTGATTTTTTCTTTCGTGTTCCGTTAGCCATTCACTAACTTTTTCAATTAGCTGTTTTGTCTGCATGTATCGCTGGCACAATTGCTCATACTCATGCTCTTTTAAATAAACATTTTCAAATTCTCCATAAGGGTGTGTGTGTGGTCTTTGTCCAATCTTTTGATCGTCCTTATTGTAAATAGCTTTATTATCTATAACACACACACTATTCTTAGCATTCTTAGCATTATTAGCATTCTTATGATGTTGTTGAACGTTTGTTACTCGTTTGTTATCCGTTTGTTGCTCGTTTGTTAAAGACTTTGTTACTTCTAAATCTTCGCATTGGTATAGTTCCCAATTTTCAACGGTTACAAGAGTAAATCTGCTTGTTGATTGCTTTGTTATTATTTTGGATTTTTCTAATTTTTTTAGCGATGTTCTTATACTTTGCTTTGCCATTCCTGTAGCCCTTGACAAGGAATCTATACTTGTTATTATCTGCCCCGGATAAATTGTCATATCCTCGAATTGGCTTTCTTTAAAATTTGCTATTAAAAGTAAATGTATAAATAAATCTTTTACGTTTTGATTTTGATACCAGCCCCAGTCAAGCATTTTTCTATGTAATTTTATGTATCCATTCCTTCCACTCATTTCCACTCCTTTTTCAGCATTTCTATCTCATGAGGTGTTAAGGTTTCAATTCCAACCTCAGTGCACTCTTCTATAATGCTGTCTATTAGCCTTGCCATTTCAGCCGTGTTGTACCTGCTACTGCCATAATAGGCTTTTATCCATGTAAATCCTTTCTGTGAGCGGCTCTCTCCTACTTCTTGGCATATCCAGCCTATGCCGTTTTTCTCCCATTCTGTGATGAATCTAGCGACTGCATCAGTCTTAATTGCTAACATCTCATACGAGCCTACTTCGGTAATTAGTTTTCTGTAAACCTCTTTTTCTGGAACGTTTAATTTAACGGCTAATTTCCTGCATAGTGTCCAAAAGTATGCGTTGGCGTCAAGGCTTCGTTTTTTCTTCCTCTCTCTTATGATGATTTCATAATTCTTTTCAGGGTCACATGGGTTGCACAATTGCATAGCCTCTACGTGTTGCCCTTTTGCTAAAGAGATTATTAAGTTGTCATGCTTGTATAAGAGTTCGAGTCTAATTTCTTTAATTTTCATAAATAGTTCCTAGTAAAAAGTTCCATAAATTTTTCATGTCCATATTCTTGCTCAAATGCCATCTGTCCAACTCTTTGTAGCCATCTTTTGGTGTTTATGTTAAAGTGTGCTCCGTCAGGTGGTTCATTATGGTGCATATGGCAAAGATAAACAGTTAGTCCATATTTCTCGCTTAGTTTTCTATCAGGCCCCATAAAGATGTGATGCCGTTCTAGGTTTTGACAAGTGCCGCATATATAACACCTTTTTTCACTCTGCACTACCGATTTCATTTCTTGCCTCGTTTAAAAATTCCATTGCTAGTTCCTCATTTATCGGTATTTTGTGGTACTTCCTTTTGTCATCTCTTAGGTGTAAAGCAAAGAGAAAATCAATCGGTTTTTTAAAAGTGCTTTCGTATGCCATACGGTATAGGTTCAATTGGTATGCAACATATTCTTTGTTAAGCGTTGAGGTTCTTTTTATATCTCCAATTCCGAGTTTACCGTCTATCTCAACAAGTAAATCAAGCGTTCCAACGCCCAGCACTTCATCATCAATATCAAGCACAACAGGCAATTCATTTTCAAGTGTTTTCCACTTGTACAAGTCTTTAAGTAGCTTATAACTTCGCAATTCTTCAAAATCTGACTCTTTGCCCTCTTTTTCGTACTCTTCTATGGCTTTATGCACGGCAGTTCCTTTTTTAGCCGCTTCACTTAAAGTCTTAGCATTTACAAAGTCATACATTCTACCGAATTTGTACTTTAAAAGTTGGGTGATTGACGGGGTAATAACCCCATCAACCAAGTACAAATGCCCATCTTCTATAAACTCAATGTCATGCTTCATATCGCTTTTATCCTTATACTTGAGGCTTTAGGTGATAACTTTGAATATTTGTTGTATAAGTCAGGATAGTCTGCTTTGAAATCCTTTTGGCTGAACCTTACATCTTCGCTTGACTCAATAAGTGTTATAGTTCCAGTTTCGGTTTTCCTCTGCTTCATGCCGTTTTCTTCCATGTAATCTTTTAGTTTGCCTTTTACCTCTTTAAGTGCTTTCTCAAGTCTTTTGCACTCAGCATCAAAGAAAATAAGTTTTTCAACTGCTATGTCATCTAATTCTCCATTTTTATCAAACAGTTCAATTTGTGGTGTTTTTATAGTCAATTCGTTCATTTTTTATCCTCCTGATTGTTCTTTACAATAGCAAGCACTATAAATCCAATAAATTCTGCAAGTAGTGTTACTATGATTCCTGCGGCAAATGGGTTAATATACATTATTCTTCCTCCGGGAACATTCTCTTTGATAAAACTGATGTAAATGCACTAACAGTTAATATAAGTACGAGTGTTCCATGCCCGTCAATACCTGACATCTCTTCTGTAAGTTCTTTCGTTGCGTCAGCACAATATTCTAGTAACTCTTTCTTTGTAATTTCCATTTTTAACTCCTTCCTTGCCGTTTTATGACGGTCTATTCTCCTTTTTTTCTTTATACAATTTGATTATTCTGCTTGCTTGTTCGATGGTTAAATCTTCAATATCTGAAATGTTGTATTTTGTCTGCGCCCATGAAATCTGTTCATCAGTTTTTAATATGTTTCTGAGCATATTTACTTGCTTTTCTGTAGCCTTTTTATTTGCTGGATTGCTTGTTTGTTTAGTTGCCGTCTGGTTTGCGTATTCGTCCGTATCAGCATCTTTTGTGTCGTCTATGGCAAATAGTCCATTGAGTGCGTATTTTCTCGCATATGAGGATGCTGCACCCGTTATCTGTGATTCGTCCATACCTTTCTTAGTTTCGGGTTCTCTCGCATAGGCTGTCACTTTTACATCGCTAGCATTTTCTGCACATAACGTTACCGTTGCCTTGATGTAGTGTCTGCCGTCTATAGATACTGGCTCATCGCTTAATGTCAAATAGCACTCATGCTTTTTTAGTATTGGCTTGACTGCTTCCAAAATATCTTCTGCACTTCTATATTTATAATCTCCAAATCTGTTGTACTGCCCTTTTGGTGCTTTAAGTTCTGACTGTATATCAATTAATTTATTCATCTTGCACTACCTCTTTTTTTATATCACGCCAAGTTTTTCAGCGGTTTCCATTATCTTTTTTTCTTTTATTTTTTCAAATTCTTCATAGCCTAGATTTAATGATTCTTTTAGTTGATCAATCATAATCTCAACACCTGCCAATCCTTCCATTATCTTTTCACTTCTAACGTCTTTGTGGTTGAGTACTCGCATAAGTTCTGCTCGACACCCTGACATTTCTTTAAGAAATAGTTCGATAATATATGATGCTGTGCCATACTGTACGTTGCGATAATAAATATCTCTTTTTATTTTGTAAATATTTTTATATTCTGACATTTTCTAAACTCCTAATTGTTCGTTCCATTTTGCTTATTCTGCTTTTATATTCTTTTATTAACTGTTGCTTTTCTTCTTCAGTTCTTGCTATCCAATAACCGCTTCTTTTGCTACTGCTTATAACTGGGTAACCGTTATCTCTAAGGATTTTCACTGCCGCTCTAATTTCTCTGTCGCTATAGCCTGTCATCGAATACAACTGTTTTTTGGTTGTCGGTTTATGGGATAACCTGTTCCATACTTGCGCTTCAGCGGTTGTCATGATATAATCATTTTGGTTTTGATTGGCACCTTTCGAGGTGTCTTTCTTTATTTGTGGTGTCATTTCATCATCTCCTCATATACTCTATTCGCATACTCCCTGCTTCCTGTGTCGTGCCCTGCGTTATATACCGTCAAGGCTTCGTCTAGCGTGCTATACTTTGCCATAAGCTCGGATAAAATCTCGCAACCTACCCGAACATTCACTTTTGGATCAAGCAGGCTCTCACCCTCTTTTAGCCTTTGTGCGTGGTATCTTGGCTGTATCTGCATAAGCCCTAGTGAGTTCCCATTATCACCAACCGCATTGGCATTGCCGCCTGACTCGACTTTGATTATTGCTTTTACAAGTTTAGGTGATATGCCATAACTTTCTGCGGTTTCTTCTATGTAGTCTTTCTGTTTTGGTGTTTCAGCCTGTACCGTCTTAACTATCAAGATTCTATCTTCTGCCCTCTTATCAGTTTCTACTGTGGGGCTAGCATAAAAAGCGTGATATAGATAAGATAGAAAAACATTAAAGTTGGGATGACCCTTATAGCGAACCATGCAAGCCCAAACTCTTTTAGCCTGTACTTTTTTTTCACGGTTTTTCCCCTTCCTCAATCAATGTCAACGTCAATTTTTAATTCTATTGAAGCCAGTTGTTTCATCAGCACGCTGGCTTCATCCAGTTTTTGATTTATTTCATTAATAATCTCTCTTACTTCTTCTAGGTTTGTTTCAGCAATTTTTAAGTTTAAGTTCCTAGTTACTTGTTTCGCTTCTGCCATCGTTTTTCCTTTCTTCACATTCATTCCATTACAGCACTAATAACCGTAAAACTATTAGGCTTGTTATAACTGAACCAATGATAGACACTATTATCGGTATACCTATATCAAGAAATGTATCGATTGATTCATCATTCTGTTTTTCTTTATTTTCTGGTAAAAATTCCTTCATCGTTCATTCTTCCTATCTGTGTTATAATCTATCCGAAAGGATGTGATTAATTTATGTGTTCATTTTTATCTTTGATAATTTCTTTTCTAGCTTTGATTGGTGGTTTATCTTCTTGGCTGTATATTTGGTATATGAATCGTGTAAACTTTTCATTATCAATTTATGCTAAACTCATTTCTTCAAAAGGCATCTTGCTTTATTTGTGTTTCGCAAATGAATCAAGGCTTCCTATTTCACTAACAAAAATCTCTCTGTTACAGGGCGATGATTACATATCCTGCAAGCCTATTCCTGAGCTCGTGTTCCAATTAACATCAAGGACTGGAGATACAATAACTAACAAGGAAAAACATTACTCATTACAGATTCCTATCAATTTAGATTCTCTTTCTGCTTCTTCAGGTTATCTTTATTTTCCTTTGAAGCAAGAAATCGTTCTACAAAATGCCAGTGCTCTGACTTTTGAAGTTCAGACCAATCGTGGCGAGACAAAGCAAATGACACTTGAATTGCCTCAGAAAAATCTTCACTGAAAATTACATAATCCTTGATTTCCATCTTTCTCTCCTAGTTCTGCCCAAAGGCTAGACCTTGTAAAAATCCTAATAGTTTTTGTTTGTTTGTTTTGCTTAATTCTTTTGTGACTTTCTGAACTTCTTTACTTTCTTCAAGTTCCTTGCCGTCAATTAGTATTTTAATTTCTGCCATGATTTCTCCCCTCTCCTAATTAAATGCTTTAATTATCGTGATTATTATTGAGACTGTTAAAATCCCAATTGTTGCTTTGAGCATTAGCTCTATTGCTTTTCTTTTGTCTTTCATATATAATCAAGGTGCAACTCGTTGGGGTTATTTACCCCCAACAAGTTCTATGATTTTGACGATTAACTCAATGATTGCCTTGATGAGTTCTAAGCTCACCGTGGCTAATGCGAATTTTATGAGTTGGTCGTCTTTTTTATTTTTCTTCACCTTGTTTCCTCCTTTCTGTATCTTATGTTCACATTATAGTATCTTTTATGGATATTGTCAATACCTTTTTGTATTTTTTATTCACATTTTTATTGACTTTTTTTATTCTCCTGTATATACTGGTTACATAAGGAGGACAAAATAATGAACGATCGAGTAAAAGAATTAAGAACTTATTTAGGTCTATCTGGTGAAAAATTCGGAGAACGCATTGGGGTTCAACGAAATGCTATATCCAGAATAGAAACAGGTAAAAACGGCTTGACAGAGGCTAATATCAAATCCATCTGCCGTGAGTTTAACGTTAGTGAGGATTGGCTCAGATATGGCACTGGGGAAATGTTTAATGAACTTTCTAAAATTTCCCTTGATGATCTTATGGCTGATGCCGACCCTATCGACCTTGATATTATGAAAGCTTACTTTTCTCTTGATAAGGAGATACGCCGCAAGGCAATTGCCCATTTCCAGAAGTGTTTATCTGACGAAGCCTAGCTGCCTTAATTCCTTTTAATAGTCCTATTAAATATTTCTTTCCTCCTAAGTCTAGTAATGGCATTAGTTCATTTACTAGCTTTTTTATTTCTCTTTCTGTGCTAACTCTCTGCTTTTTCATGAGTAACCTCCTAACACCTCTCAACCTTTCTTTTTAACTCTTGTCCGCTAAATTCAAACCATCATCCTCTTGGCAAGCCTCTCTGCTACATCATCTATGTAGTAGAGTTTGCTCCTGCCTCGTTTCTCGTAGTTGCAACCCTCGCATAGTGCGTATGCTTCGGATCTTCTCATCTGCATTACTTTTGCGACCATAGGTGCAGTTATGACAATCGCTTCGGTTCTCTTCTCTAAATCTTTTTTAATTTGTGTCTTTGTCATAGCGTCGCTCCTTTCTTCTTTTATCGGCTTGGTTAAGGGATGTACTAGCCGTTTTTTACAAAGTGTGTAATTATTTGTTAAAAAAAATCTCCCCCACTGGCTTTTTAAGCAAATTTGCAATTCTAATTTTTACTGAATCACGTGGTACTCTTTCGCCACTCTCATACATCGCAACAGCAGATGGTGAAATTTCAAGCAATTCTCCAAGTTGTTCTTGGGTATATCCTTCTTTAATCCTATAATTTTTTATAGCATCAGCATAATTGTTCAATTATATTTCCTCCTTCCTTTCACTAAGTGTGTAATTATATTATATTCTGTTTTTACATTTTGTCAACACATTTCGTGAAATTATATTTATTTTTTCACTTTAAGTGATATTATTTATACAGGAGGTGAAAAAATGAATTTTCGTACTAGACTTAAACAATTAAGGATGGAAAAACAATTAAATCAAACTGATTTAGGTAGCGCCTTAAACCTAGCAACGTCTACAATATCTATGTATGAGAATGGTAAGCGTGAGCCTGATTTTGAGACTTTAGAAACGATTGCCGACTATTTTAATGTAGATATTGATTATTTACTGGGAAAAACAGATAAAATTACTAGAATTGAATTTGATGACTATTCCGATGTTAAGAATCTTATTCACCCCTCCGCTTACCGCATCCCTATTGTTGGCAAGATATGTGCTGGAGATGGCTGTTTTGTTATTGAAGAAAAAATGGGATACTTTACGATTGACCATACTATCAAGGCTGATTTTGCCCTTGTAGTTAAGGGAGATAGTATGATTGATATTGATATAAATGACGGTGATATTGTTTTAATTAAAAAAGTATTTGATTACTATGATGGCAAGATTTATGCTATAAGGCTTATTGACGAAAACGAGGCAACTATTAAGAGGTGCTATTTTGAGGAAGATAAGGTGATCATGCAGCCTTGCAATCCCGAATTTAAACCTATGATTGCTGACTGTAAGAATGTTTCTGTGGTTGGTGAGTGCGTGGGCGTGTATCATGCGTTGTAAAAAAGGAAGGGCTTTGCTATGAAAAAGAAATTATTAATAGGATTTGGTGCTTTATTTATTCTCTCAGGTATAATCCATATACCAAAGGATATATCTGTCGGTTTACTCACTGTTTTGATTGGCGTCCTCCTTATATTTTGGGGTTTAAAAGTTAGAGTTAACCAAAAATCTGAATCAAACGCTATAAAGCCTCAGACACCTAGCGCAGACGATAATATCGCTACTATAAATGATAAGGCTGTTAAATTAAAGTCTGAATCACAGCAGGGAGAAAACATATCTATTGAGCAGCAGAGCAACAAACCTAAAAGATATACAAAAATTTTTAGTTTTAATGTTGTAGGAATTCCTTACGATAATCCAGATGGTACAAGTAGAAGAAAAATATTAAATCAACTTGTAGATGATGCTCGAGAGACTTCTTGTAAAACTGATTTCTATTGTGGTTATAGCAACAAGGATATCATTGATGACTACTCTTCTCTATCAGACAAGATATATGAACTGGAAGATATCTCGATTTCAGATATCGAACTTGAGCCTTTTGAATACGAAGGTAGTCCAGCTTTCTACGTAATCACAGAATTTGGGTGTGTCGGATGTATGCCTGCCAAAGATGTTCAAAGCTTTCTAAAATATAGCAATGCTGGAGAAATTCAAAATATTAATGCTTATATTACTGGTGGTAAGTATAAATTTGTTGATTTGGAAGAAGATGATAATAGTTACGATATGAAGGAAGTTATTGTCACTGGTGAAGACGAATACGGAGTTGAAGTTTTAGTTGAGTTATCAATGCCTGTAAGGTAGCAACTAAGGTTTGTTAGTGCGTTGGCGTATACCATGCACTATGAATAGTATTTTATATTTTAATTAATAATTTTGAGGAGGTAAAAATGAAAAAGTTATCAGTTGTAATGTTGGCTTTAGTCCTTGCGTTTGTCTTTGTGGCATGTGGCGATAATGGCAACACAAATGAGTCAAAGTCAAAAGAAACAAAATCCGAAGAAAAGAAAGTTGAAAAAGATTTTAAAGGTGATTATGAGGATATGGGCAACGGTACAATAATGCTTTCCACGCCAAGCGGTACATCTGAAGACGGCAATGTTCCATTTCTCTTTGTTGAAAAAGACGACCAGTTAATTCAAATAGGACTAGACACTTCCGATTTTGATGGTAGCAAACTATCCTATGTGTATGTTGATGGCATGGAAAAAGACAAAGACCAATTTGGTGATGCCCAATCAACAATTGATTTAGAAAAAAATGACTTAAAGGTTGGCAAACATAAAGTAGAAGTTGTTCAATATGATACAGATAAACCTGATGGAAATGTAGTAACTTATAAAGTAGCTCAATACGAAATTAAAGAAAAGTAAAAGCCTATATAATCGTGAGCTAATCGTGTGAACAGACTAGGACAAACGGCTTAAATTAGCCAAAATAATCGTGTGAGAAGCACGCAACACAACTTGTTGTGGCATTGGTGTTCTCAATACACAACCAATGGTATTTATTGAAATTTATAGTTAAAAATCTTACATAAAATAAATCAAATTTAATCAAATTAACGCAAATCACATCAAAACACGGATTGACTTATTTATGCTTTAGGTGTAAACTGGATATAAATTTAATGACTGGATTAGCTTTTAATCCTACCAGATGCCTTAAGCGAATAGCTTGAGGCATTTTGCGTTTTAGAGTAGAGAGGGAAATTTTGCTGATCGATAAAAATTTTACAAGCTTTGGCCAACAAATAGAGATTCTAAGAAAGAGGAGTTTATTATTTGGAAATGAAGAAACTGCAAAGCATCTATTAAAGCGTTTTGGATACTACAATATAATAAATGGATATAAAGACCCCTATATAGATTGCGTAAATGAAAACGGAGAAGAAAAATACAAAATTGGTGTAATGTTTGAACAGATATTTTCACTATATTGTATGGATAGAAATATAAGATCAAGCGTAATGGAAGCGATGCTTGAGGTCGAGGACACTTTAAGGACCGCCGTTGCTCATACCATAGCAGAATCTTTTAGTGCCGAAGAAGCATTATATCTAAAAAAGGAGAACTACAGAACAGGCAAAGCTCGAAAAGGTAAGTTTCAAAGAGATTATATTTTGGATAAATTTAATTATATCCTTAAAGACGACTATGAACCAATCAAACATCATCGCGAGAAGTACAATAATGTACCTCCCTGGGTACTACTAAAAAGAGCAAGTTTCGGCAATTTAGTTAATTTCACTAAATTGCTTAAGTCTAAAGAAAAAAATAACGTTGCAGCTCTTATCTACGGCATAGATATATCTATTGTTAATTCTATGCCAGCCATTATCGATTTATTTATGGATACTTTATTTGTTTGTCTTGATTATCGAAATATTGTTGCGCACGGGGGTAGAGTATATAACTTCTCTCCTAAGGCCAAATTTAGATATAGTGAAATTTTGCATAAGAACAATGGAATTTCGGAAGAGGACTATCGGAAAGGAAACAATGCAAGCCTCCCAGAATTGTTAAAAGCATTAAACTTAATTGACAATAAACATCCTGCTGGCATAATTGAGGAATCAATCAATTTATGGTTCAATTCTCATTGTGAAAACTATCCAAAAGATAGCTTATTTTTACAGGAATATCTTTTTTAATAAACTATAAATTAAAATAAAAAATCCCTGGGCATAAAGCCCGGGGTAGGCTGTAGTGATACAACCCGATTAGCACTCAAATTGTATCATTGCAGCGCTCCTGTGTCAAATAAGGAGGCGCTTTTTTAATGAAAAAATATAAATATAAAACAACGTTTACTTTCGATGGCAAGCGATATCAGATATATGCCGATACTGAAAAAGAGCTTATAAGAAAATCCGAAAGGCGTAAAATGGAGCTTGAGCAAGGAAGAGTATCCATAGAATCGTCGATGTCTTTATCCGATTGGGCAAGTTGTTGTATCGATACCTATAAAGTAAATGTAAAAGAAAAAACTAAGCAGGATTTTATTTATACCGTTAGAAGCAGCATTTTATCTCACTTGGGCAATTTAAAACTTAAAGATATAAAGCCCTTGCATTGTCAGCAGGTTTTAAACTATCAGCAGGGTAAATCTACGTCTCAAATCAACAAGGTATATCAGGCACTTCAATTTTTGATGAATAAAGCAGAACAACAAAAGCTAATAAATGAAAACCCTGCGAAATTCGTGCAAAAGCCCTCTGGAGTAAAAAAAACAAGGCGTGCTTTAACAGAATATGAGCAAGAAATTTTTACTGAAGTAGCCATGACAAACAGGAAGTATTATGGTTTTTTACTCATGTTGTACTGCGGATGCAGACCAAGTGAAGCGTATAACTGTAAAGGTCAAGATATACAATCTGTTGATAATGTAAATCTACTCCACATTTGCGGGACAAAAACAAAGAATGCAAATAGATATGTTCCTTTGCCTGATTGGCTATATGACATAATTAAAGATACACCTAGAGATATGACTATTTGTGTGACTTCAAAAGGTAATAGAATAACTGAAAATTACATGAGAAAAACTTGGAAAAGCTATAAAAGGAATATAAATCTTAGAATGGGATGTAAAACATATCGCAATCAACTCACAGAACCTTATCCTTTAGATTCCTGTATTGTGCAATACTGTTTAAGGCATACATACTGCACTAATCTTGCGAAGAACAAAGTCGACATCAGAATGGCTCAAAAGTTAATGGGACACAGTGATATAAGTATCACAGCAAATATTTACACGCATGTGGATCAGGACGATGTTATCGAGGTAGCAAAGAATATGAACCTATGTGTGTTACCCCCTGCTTTACCAAAGCCAATAGGCGTTGAAAAATAGGCATTTTACTTCTATCTCTTAATCAGGGTGTCCGGGGTTCGAACCCCCGTGGGTGTACCATCGAAGAAAGCCCTTGAAAACATTGGAGATTCCAATGAATCAAGGGTTTTTTATTTAACTTTAGTCTTTTTGAAATCATCGATTCACAAGCCATTTACTGTTAAAATGTCATTACAAAACACCTTTCAATGCATATTATGAGAATATTAACCCCGTGACCTTCGAAACTTGTGAAAATTATAGAAAATACGGAGAATAGAATGTCAAACTTCATTCAGGGCCTCATTTTAGGCTTCGTTTATGTCATGCCGATTGGCACACAAAATATTTTTGTTATAAATACAGCTCTCAGGCAGCGTAGGTCAAGGACTTTGCTTACTGCACTTATTGTGTTTCTATTTGATATTAGCCTTGCCATCGCCTGCTTTTTCGGAGTCGGAGCGATTCTGCAAACAGCAACATGGCTAAAATTATCGATTCTCTGCCTCGGCTCAATGATCGTCATCTACATAGGATTTTCAATATTTGTTGATAAAAACACCAACATCGATAGCGATACCAACGTAAACATCCCCATAACAAAAGTCCTGACAACAGCATTTGTTGTAACATGGCTCAACCCTCAGGCACTTATTGACGGTAGCCTCATGCTTGGAGCCTTCCATGCGTCTATGCCTGGATATGCGGGCACACTTTTCATTTCGGGCGTTTGCATTGCTTCATTCCTGTGGTGGTTTGGCATGTCCTCCTTTGTTTCTCTCTTCAAAGCGAAAATCTCAAGCAAAACACTGCGTATAATTAACATAGTTTGCGGTGCCGTTATAATGTTTTATGGAGCAAAGTTATTCGTTGACTTCATAAAAATGTTGATGCCTATTATTAAAAATTGAATTTTTATAGTTCTTTAGGCAAGTAACTTCACATTTTTATTTAATTCTCTTGTGGGTAATGATTTTTCTATTCTATTTTTGTTTTACATCATATCTTCTTTTGCCAGTAAATTTTAAGAACCCAAGAGCATAAAATTTGAACGAAAGAAATCACCATCATTGTAACAAAAGCCTCATAACTAATATATGCAACCACAAATGATGCAATAACAATAATCATTGACATCAAAGGAATAATATTTACCCCCGATTTCATTCTAATCAAAATCTCTCTTTCATCATTTTCTTTTAGTAAATGTTTTTTTAGTAATTTTTCATTACTATATATTTTTATATAGTAGCCTAATAACCCAACTGTTACTAACTCAAAACCCGTAAAAAACCCAACTATATAATCTGTAACATTTTGTTTGCTTGGGAAGAGTGGCTTTAAATAAAAATTTACAAACATGACTGTAATCATTGCTACTAAACAAAAAATTATCGATAGAGCAATCCTCTTTTTAATTTCATTTTTATATTCTTCTATATTTTTCATCATCCTATTCATCCTCCATCTTAAAAATATCTTCTATTTTTAACTCAAAAAATTTTGCTATCTTAAAAGCTAAGGGTAATGATGCTATGTATTTTCCTGTTTCAATAGAAGTAATTGTTTGCCTTGTTACCCCTACCGCCTCAGCTAATTCTTCTTGTGAAAGTTTTTTCTGCTTTCGCAATTCAGAAACTGTATTTTTCATGATATCTCCTTTTGCTAAGTATGCTTTACATTTTTAGTATAGTCTGCTTTGCATTTTGTGTCAAGTTTGTTTTTGAAAATCTATTTATAAATTTTACTTATACCATTGGCAACATAATATTCGATAACCTCAGCATCTATGATATAATAATTAAAATCTTAGTCAATGAATAGGGAGTATCTATCATATCCAAAGATATACTTTCTAAAAGGAGATACCAATGATAAAAATTATATTTGAGCCCGCACAAAACAGGGCCGCTGCATACGATGGCGACAAAAACGTCGGCGAAGCGACCTACCTAGAATCCGATAACACATGGACAATTGACCACACTTTTGTTGACAAAAATTATGGCGGTCAAGGAATTGCTGCCAAACTGATTGACGAAGTTGTTAAAAACGCTAGAGTTGAAAAAGCAAAAATCATTCCGCAGTGTTCATACGCAGTAAAGAAATTCGAAACAACACCTGAATACAAAGATGTTTTAGCAAAATAAGGATTTGGGGTAAAACAAAGAAAATTTAGCAAATGAGGAGGGGCGGAATTCTATCCGCTTTGATGCAATGAGAATATCTACAGTAATAGAAAATCACGACTCAAAACTTCAGAAAACTATTGATTCGCAGAGAAAATTCCAAAGGAGTGGTGTACCACTAGAAAAAGATTTCCGTCGTTCTGCACTGAAAACGCTTAGATTCATGGTTTCCGAAAATGAGGATAAACTAATTCAAGCACTGAACGACGATTTGTCAAAATCAGAGAGCGAAGCCTTTATTACAGAGATTTCGATCGTTTATCAAGAGATTGACTACGCCCTAAAAAACCTAAATAAGTGGATGGCACCTCGCAAAGTTCCCCCAACATCTGCAAACATCCCATCCAAGAACTATATTTTACCCGAACCGTATGGCATCGTGGCTATTTTGTCGCCTTGGAACTACCCTGTAAATCTCGCACTTACACCCCTAGTCGGAGCCCTTGCCGCCGGAAATTCAGTCATTTTGAAAACTTCGCGCAGCAGCGTTCAAACATCAGAACTTCTGAGAGACCTTATAACAAAATACTTCCCTGCCGAGGTGGTTTATGCAGTTGATCCGGCAATCGACTACGATGAATTGCTCGAACCACGATACGACTATATCTTTTTTACGGGGAGCACTGAAGCCGCAAGGAATGTCATGGCGAAAGCTGCTAAACACTTAACACCTGTAAGCCTTGAGCTTGGCGGCCAATGCCCTTGTATAGTTGATTCAAAGGCAAACGTTAAACTCGCCGCAAAGAGAATAATGTGGGGGAAGTTTTTGAATGCAGGCCAAACCTGTATATCAATCAACCACGTTTGGGTGCATAAGAGTGTCGAAAAAGATTTTGTGAATGCTATGCTCAATGAAATGCTGGAAAACTATCGCAATGCTGTAAACGATTCAGATTATCCTAAAATAATCTCAGAAAAGCACTTCGACCGACTGTCTGATCTGCTCGATGACTGCTTAACTAACAAAGATCGCCTTGTAATTGGAGGCTCCCGCAACAAGGAAAATCAAAAAATTTCTCCTTCCTTGATAATCCATGCCGATTTATCCGACAAAGTTATGGAAAGAGAAATTTTCGGTCCAATTCTTCCAATACTAAGCTTTGATGATCTGAATAAGCTTCAAAAATATATGCTTAAAATCGAAAAGCCGCTCGCTTGTTACTTCTTTTCTGAAGATATTAACAAGGCGAACAGCTTTATGAATTCCGTGTCATATGGTGGCGGATGCATAAACGATGTATTAATGCATGTCAGCAATCACCACCTGCCATTTGGTGGCATCGGAAATAGCGGAATGGGCGAGTATCACGGCAAATACAGTTTTGATACATTTACTCATTTCAAGCCGGTTGTTTCAACATCAACTCTTGTGGATTTACCGTTTCGCTATCCTAGATTTGCTAATAAAAATCTTCCGCTTATAAGGAAATTACTTAAATAATATACTATTTCATCAGATTTTCAGGATTTAATCCCTCAAGTTCAGGAATTACAAACAATCCGTCTTTTCTGATCAGCACGTCATCAAAATAAATCTCTCCGCCGCCGTATTCAGGCCTCTGAATCAGCACTAGATCCCAGTGAACAGCTGATTTGTTGCCGTTGTACGCGTCATCGTAGCACATACCCGGTGTCAAATGAATACTGCCTGCAATTTTCTCGTCAAAGAGTGTGTCCTTCATAGGATGAAGCACATAAGGGTTTACGCCAATCGCGAATTCTCCGAAATATCTTGCCCCTTCATCAGTATCAAGAAGCTGATTGATTCTTTCGTTATTGTTTGCCTCAGCCTTTACAATCTTTCCGTTTTCAACGTGGAAAACTATATTCTCATACGTAAAGCCCTGCTCCTCGCTCACAGTGTTATAAGAAATTACACCATTCATTGAATCCTTAACCGGTGCGGAATAAACCTCTCCGTCGGGAATATTAAGTCCACCGTCGCATTTGATAGCACCAATACCCTTGATGCTGAACGTCAAATCAGTTCCTGGTGCAACAAGTCTAACCTTGTCTGTTTTGTTCATCAAATCTACAAGCGGATCCATAGCCTTGCTCATTTTCTCATAGTCAAGTGTGCAAACATTGAAGAAAAAGTCCTCAAAGGCTTCTTGGCTTGTTCCAGCAAGTTGAGCCATTGAAGCATTAGGATATCTCAAAACAACCCACTTTGTTTTGCTTACTCTATAATCCGTTACTGGATCAAGTATTTTGCTATATAGTGACATCTTATCGCCTGGCACGTCACTTGTTTCACTTGTATTATTGCCCGCACGAACAGCAATGTAAGCATCCATTTGCTTCATCTCGTGGAGTTTATAATCATTCATAACTGATAGTTGCGGCTCCTGGCAACCAAGCATGATTTCTCTATCCAAAACAGCATCACGAATCGTGTAGTAAGGGTAGCCCCCTGCTTTGTACACATCCTTGATAAGCTGCCTGATTAGAGGCTTCGGTGAGTCGCCCTCAAAGTCGATTAGAACCTTCTCGCCCTTCTGTACCTTGCATGAATAATTCACTAATAAATTCGATAATTTTTCAATTCGTGGATCCATATAAACCTCCTAAATATATTTCAAATTCAACAAAATAGTTTGCTATTAAAGTCAAAAGTATCATCTTTCCTACTCCATTATACCCTATATTCTATTATTCAGACAAGACATTCATCCATACGATATGAGATTCTGCGCCATCTCTTCTGTTGAATTTAGGCTAATTTTGTATTATCATATTAATGATAGAGAGCATTTCAGCCTTGTCATTTATCATCGTGGCTGATTGTCAATCACATTACGTGATGTCTTTAAATTTAAGATTTAATTTATTTGATTATAAGGGATATGAGATTGAGGAAGGAATTCCCAAAGCGATTTGCCAAGTTAATATTTGGGCTTTTTTTATTTGCTGTGGCTGCATCACTAACGATACAGGCTAAGGTTGGATTCGATCCTTGGGATGTCTTCCATGTTGGACTTGCAGGCAAACTGGGATTTAGAATTGGATTTACAAATATAATAGTTGGCCTGGTTGTACTGATTATCACGGCAATTTTTAAAGAAAAAATTGGATTGGGTTCAATAGTTAATATGTTTCTAGTAGGCATATTTATGGATTTGCTCCTCTACAATGGAGTAATTCCTCCATCTAATGGACCTATATCAGGATATATCATGTTGATTTCTGGCATAATAATTATGGGCTTTGCAAGTTATTTTTACATTTCTGCAGGATTTGGCTCAGGCCCCCGAGATTCTCTCATGGTAGCTATCGCTAGAAACACCAAATTATCAATAGGTGCGTCTCGTTTTATTTTAGAAGCATCGGTGACAGCAGTTGGATATTTTCTTGGCGGTATGGTAGGACCTGGCACGCTCATATTTGTTATTCTCATAGGACCATCAGTGCACTATGTATTTATGTTGTTTCATTATGCCCCTCATAGAATCAAAAACGAAGGTTTAAATGAAACGCTATCATACTTAATCAAAAAAGAAAAATAAGAGGAATTAAAAATGGACAAAAGATATGCAGTTTTAATAGATGCAGACAATGTGTCAGAAAAATATATTGACATTATTTTAGAAGAGATTTCTAACTACGGGGCCGCTACTACCAGAAGGATTTATGGAGATTGGACAAAAACAGGGATGACAAAGTGGAAGAAATCTCTGCTCGAGAATTCAATTATTCCAGTTCAGCAGTACAGCTATACCACAGGAAAAAATTCTACAGACTCGGCTATGATTATTGATGCAATGGATATCCTGTACTCAGGCAAAGTAGACGGTTTTTGCCTTGTTTCAAGCGATAGTGATTTTACAAGGCTTGCTGCGAGAATCCGAGAAGCTGGCCTTGATGTTGTAGGAATGGGAGAAACCAAAACACCTCCTGCATTCATAAGTGCATGTACTGTTTACAGATATCTCGACCTACTTGCAGCTGAATCCTTTGAGGAAGAGGTTTCGAATAAGCCTGTAAGCAATGTCGTTTCAAAGGTTGGTTTAAAGAAAGTTAAGAAGGCCATGAAAAATATCGTACAGGAAAATTCTGATGGCGATGGCTGGATGAACATAGGAGATCTTGGCAATAAACTACAGAAGCGTTTCCCTGATTTCGACGTTCGTAACTACGGCTATAAAAAATTCTCACTTTTTGTTGAGAACTGCGGACTCTTTGAGATCAAAAAAGAAGATCAAATTGGTGGCACAGGTGTGACCATCTATGCAAAAGAGAAAAAATAGGTTATACCGCAGAATTTGCAAAATAACCTATCCCATAAAACTATAATTACTACAAAATAAGCAGCCAATTTTAAAGATATATATTTAAAATTGGCTGTTGAACATTTCCGAATAAAATCCTCCCTTTTCTAGGAGTTCTTTATGGCTACCCTGTTCTATTACGTTTCCATCTTTCAGTACCAGAATTAGATCTGCATCCATAATCGTTGATAGACGATGAGCTATGACAAAACTGGTCTTGTCGTGCATTAAATGGTCCATCGCCTTCTGAATTCTAATTTCCGTTCTAGTATCCACGGAACTTGTAGCCTCATCCAAAATAAGTATTGAACTGTTTGCAAGCATTGCTCTTGCTATCGTTAAAAGTTGCTTTTGACCCTGAGAAATGTTATCAGCTTCCTCATTGATTACAGTGTTGTAGCCGTCTGGCAGTGTTCTAATAAAATAGTCTACCTGTGCAGCCTTAGCCGCTGCAAAGACCTCTTCATCTGTAGCATCAAGTCTGCCATACCTTATATTTTCCATGATTGTTCCCGTAAACAGCCATGTATCCTGCAAAACAATAGTAAATTCATCTCTGAGATCTTCTTTTGAAAAATCTGTAATGTTGTGCCCATCTATCGAAATTGAGCCCGCATTTAATTCGTAGAAACCCATTAGAAGTTTAACGATGGTTGTCTTTCCAGCTCCTGTAGGACCTACTATGGCAACTTTTTCCCCTGCTCCGATTGATGCACTGAAATCGTCTATTACTATTTTGTCACTATCATAACCAAATTTTACGTTAGCAAATTCAACCTCACCTTTGATGTCATCCACCGGCACATCTTGTTTGGTGCTGTGATGAATTATTTCATCTTCCTCCAGTAGTCCAAAGATACGTTCAGAAGCCGCTGCAGTGAGCTGCAATTCATTCATAATAGTTCCAATTTCAGCAATCGGCTGTGTAAATCGCCTTACGTATTGCAAGAAAGCCTGTAAGCCACCGACGGTCAAACTGCCGCTGCTTGCAAGGAATACACCGACCACGCAAATAATCACATATCCGATATTGGAAATTATATGCATTATTGGCATCATCAATCCGGAAATAAATTCGGCCTTCCAGCTCATCTTTCTAAGCTTATCGTTTGTTTTGTTAAAATCATCAATGCACTTAGATTCCTGATTATATAATTTTATAATATTATGCCCGGCAAAATCTTCTTCGATTATACCGTTGAGCTCACCAAGGAATTTTTGTTGATTTCTAAAGTATCCCTGTGAACGTTTAATTATAGCAGATACGATGATACCAACGACTGGAACTATCACCAGTGCAATCAGTGTCATTCGAAAACTTATAGTTATCATCATCGCAAGAACACCGATTACTGTAACGGTTGCAGAAACGCCATCGGAAATCGTTTGGCTAAGCGTTGTATTTATAACATCCACATCGTTTGTTATCCTCGACAGCACATCGCCTTTTTTCTGCTCATTAAAATAACTCAGCGGTAATTTGTGAATCTTTTCAATGAGTCTATTTCTAATATCGTAACAGACCTTGGTAGCAACCTTGGCTGTCAGACTCTTTTCAATTATTCCAATCACCCATGATGATATGTAGAGTGAGAACATTACTAAAAGAATCTCGGCAACTAAAGTGAAATCTATAGGCCCACCATTTCCTCTTGTTACTGCAAGGAATCCTCTTACCATTTCGTTGGTTGCCCTTGCCATCACCATAGGTCCCGCTACATTAAGCAAGGTAGAAACAGTCGCCAAAACAAAGATCAAAATTAATGATACTCTATGTCCCCTCAGCACCTCTAAGAGTTTTTTCATGCTTTCCACAAAGTTTGTGGATATCTTGGCAGATGAATTGCCTGACTCAGACTTTGACGGAAGTTTATGTCTACTCATAGACCTCACCTCCCTTGTCAGTATTCTCTTTTATACCTTGATTTCCTGGCATATCTCCGCCATCCACTTCAGAAAATCTCTGCGACTGAGCAATTTCGCTATAAACACTGCATTCTCTCATCAAGTCCTCGTGTTTTCCCACGCCTACGATCTTGCCATCTTCAAGTACAATGATTTTATCGGCATCCCTTATCGTGCTGACTCTTTGGGCAACAATAATAACAGTCGCTTTTGACATCTCCTTTTGAAGTGCCATCCTCAGCGCCCTTTCTGTTTTGTAGTCTAGAGCAGAGAAAGTGTCGTCAAAAATATATATCGGAGCCTCTTTAATAATTGCTCGTGCGATCGCAACCCTTTGTTTTTGACCACCAGACAAATTCGATCCACCCTGGGCCACCTCGCCTTCAATTCCATCAGCTTCGAGGGTAAACTCTTTTGCCTGTGCAATTTCGAGTGCTTTTGCTATTTCTTCGTCGGTTCCATGCTCATCGCCAAAACGTAAATTTGACGCAAAACTACCTTTGAACAGCACGCCTTTCTGCGGAACATATCCGACCATATTTCTCAGCTTTACAAGATCCATATCCCTAACATCTGTACGCCCAATTCGTACACTTCCCGATGTAACGTCGAAAAGCCTTGGTATCAGCTGCAAAATAGTTGACTTACCAGATCCTGTTGATCCGATTATTGCCGTTGTTTTGCCCTCTTCTGCAGTGAAAGAAACATGGTCAAGGACATTGTTTTCAGCTTCCCCATATTTAAAACAGACATCCTCAAACTCAATGTCATACCCAGACACCTTAGCGTCATCTTTTGTTGTAATAAGGACCGGCGTATTCAAAACTTCCTCAATTCGCCCAAGTGAAACTGCTGCCCTTGGAATCATCACAAAAACCGCAGTCATAATCAAAAACGACATGATAATCTGCATTGAATACTGTATGAAAGCCATCATATCTCCGACCTGCATGCCGCCTATAGAAATCTCTTTCCCTCCATACCACAAAATAGCAACAGCTGTCATGTTCAAAACAAATAACATCGTTGGAAAAAGGCCTCCCATAGTCGCCATAATAATTCTTGATATCTTCTTTAAGCTTGTATTAACATCATCAAAGCGCTCAGTTTCGTGGTCTTTTGTGTTAAAAGCTCTGATAATCATAAGTCCTGTCAAATTCTCCCGAGCAATTAGATTTATCTTATCTGTTAGAGTCTGGAGTCGCTTGAATTTCGGGGTAATAAACACAAAAACCATTCCTATTATCATAAATATCACTAGAAGAGATACGACTATAATCCAGCCGAGCGAAGTTGACTTCCTAAGAGCCATAATAATTCCGCCTACACCGAGTATCGGCGAGAAACAAAGTATCTTGATGCCAAGTATTGTTGCTCTCTGTAGTTGTGCTATGTCATTTGTGTTTCTGGTGATGAGGGATGCTGTTGAGAAATCATTGTATTCACGCTGTGAAAAGCTCATTACCTTCTGATAAACTTCTTTTCTGAGGTTTCTCGCAACGCCCGTGCCTATATGGGAAGCTATCAGACTCACTATAATAGAAGCAATTGCGCCTACTAAAGTAACAATCACCATTTCTCCGCCCTTGAGCCATATAAAACTGGTTCCTTCATCCATTGATTTTTTTGAGGCGCTATCTATTACATTTGTTGTATCTGTTGCGATATCACTATTTCCTGCAAGCTTGATAGCCTCGTTCACCATTTCGGACATTAGGTCAGGTAACTTCAGGTTTGAAAATGCCTGTACGCAAAGCATTAGAATAGCCAGTGCAATCAATGCCCTAAACGGTTTTAAATTTTTAAAAAATAGTTTCATACTTACCTATTCATTTTCCCTTTTTATTTCGGCTTCCATATTTATATACCCACATTGACTTTTTAATTCAAGATAAGTATACTATTCTTTGTTGAGTTTAAAGAAATGCCTAAATTTGCATGTTTTGTTATCCACAAAATATTAAAAAGGCATCGCAATATATAGACAGAAGGATTTTTATGAGGATTAGAAAAGATTTAGGATTTGATGAACCGGAACTTGAAGAAATTGCGCTTATCTCAGATGCACTGGCTCACCCTGTAAGGTTGAAGCTTTTTCGTTTTGTAATGCAATGCAACAGATCGATGCAGCCAATATGCAACAAAGACCTTGTTGACAGCTTCGATTACTCACAATCTACCATATCACAACATATGAAGCGACTAACTAAATCTGGGCTTATTGAAGTTAAGAAAAAAGATAGCTTCTCATATTACTACGCCAATCTTGGCGTCTTAACTCGCTATCTCAATCTCACTAAACGTTTTTCGGTATAAAAATATTGAATATGAGGATATACCATTTAAAAGAAACCCTCTTATCTACTTATGATATGTTTCTCCCCTATTGATCTTAAAAGCCCTGTAAATCTGCTCCAGCAGAAAAACTCTCATCATGTGATGCGGAAATGTCATCTTAGAGAAACTGAGTGCCAAATTCGATTTTTCAGTCACATTTTCTGCTAAACCGGTTGAACCTCCTATAACAAAGGCAATCGAGCCTATCCCATCATCTGAAAAACCTTGTATTTTCTCGGCAAAAGCCTCCGACGAAAATCCCTTACCTTCCACTTCTAATGTTATGAGGAAGTCTGTTTTCTCAATGTGTTTTAGAATCTTCTCCCCTTCCGCAAGCCTCGCAGAATCTAGTTCGGCAGCACTGGGATTGTTTCCTGTGTAGCCTTCCTTTATTTCGATTACCTTGACATTTGCATACGGTTTGAGTCTCTTTAAATACTCATTGCATGCATCCACCCAAAATTTTTCCTTTAAGCGTCCAACTGCTAATATTTTGATATCCATCTGGCACTTCCCTAATTTAAAACTTTTATATTCAAGCGATAAAAGCAGAATCTAAATTTCTAATAGCCTAGTTGCAACATCCGCAGACAAAGCATTCATAAGATAGTCTACTCCTGCTATCATATCTTCCTCAAAAAGCCTGTTTTTTATCGTAAGCATTGCCTGCATAGGTGAGTTGTTTTCCCTTGAAAGATGCGCAAGAAGAATCTTCTGTTTTCCAGATGTCATCTCTTCGCCACCGCTCGTTCTCAACTGCTCAACCTCATATATAAACTCAGCAGCCGCATCGTTTGACAAATGCCCGTGATCGCTCAAAATACGCCTTTTTAGCTCATATGGATAAGAACTGCAATGCAAAATATTGACTTCGTGATTTGCTTCCAGCACAAGAAGATCTGATTTAGCAGCAATGGAGAGCATCTGTTTTGTTGCAACTCCAGTGTCAGTTATTATTGTAACTCTCTTGCCTCCCGATTGAACGCTAAACCCCACAGGATCCTCGGCGTCGTGCGAAAGAGAAAATGGCTCCACTTCAATATCTCCAACCTTAAAAGAACAATCTTTTATACGAATGTTATCCGCGAGCATAGGCAGTTTTTCATTAACAGAGTACGCCGTTCCCTCAGAAGTGTAAATCTTCCCATTAAGAGCCTTTTTCGCCATCATTCTTAGACTTTTGATGTGGTCGGTATGCTCATGTGTGACTAGAATTCCGTCAATTTGCTCAGGTTTTAGGGCACAAGAATCAAGCCCCTCTATGATGCGCTTCCCTGCTATGCCCACATCAACGAGGAGGTTTGTGTTCTCCGTTTTAAGTAAATAACAATTCCCAGTGCTTCCACTTGCAAAGGAACAAAACTTTAATCCCATCTATACCTTCTAAACTCTTTAATTCTGCCTATTGATTCCCAAATAACATTGCAGATTTCTCTATAAAATCTACATAAAAGCTTTATCGCTGTATATCAAGCCACCTACCAGTACAAAATATTCCGGCAGCTCACCGTTTTTCCCCCATTTGAGTTCGAGATCCAGCAAATCCGCTGCCGTCTTGCTAACATCTCCACCAAGTGCCTCAATCGAATATCTCATCTTTTCGGGATGTTTGCAAGGCTCCTCGTTAGCCCTTGTGCAGTAACTATTATCATCTATAATAATAGCCTCTTTCTCCGCACAAATCTTGCAATTTCCAGGCGCGAGCGAAACCCCACCAATATACATAAGTTCCATTTCAAAGAGATAATCCATCATTTTTTTCTTGGCGTCTGCAAGAGATTTCTCCCAGTTTGACTTCTCCTCCTCCGTCTCGAGGAAGATCTTGTAGCCTAGCACAAAAAACCTATCATACTGTGCCCAATAATCAATCGGATCAAATTTGAAAGGCGGACATGACCATACTCTTTCCCAATTCTTGCACTCGCGGCAATAATCCTCAAATTTATCAACGTCTACGAAGTTTTCGATATATTCAACTACCGGAATACGTGCCTTATATTCTTCAATTCGCATTACTTCTTACAACTCCTAATATAACCGAACATTAACCCTAAAACTCTAGCAACCATCTTCTACAAAATATGATTCTCAAGTACCTGAGTGTGATAGTCAAAATCTTTGATCTGAAGATAGTATTCTGCACTGTCAATGAGAGCCTTCATAGGACAAAGTCCGATAACTTCAGTCTGCACAACCCTAACACCCCATCTTCTAGCCTCAGCCTTTACAAGCTCCGTAACTCGATAAAGCGGTGTTACCTCATAATTTGTCATATTGATTGAAACCTGCGCATAATGCTTTCCAGCTTTGTCATCATCAATCATGAAGCCCATAGCCTTAACACAATCAAGTCCACCATTTCTTTCCCTGATGCTTTCTGCGATTCTCTTTGCAATATTTACATCGTCTGTGTCTAGGTTTAAGTTATACGCAATTAGCGGTGGTCTTGCCCCTACTGCCATTACTCCAGCTGTTGGGTGAATTTTTCTGCCACCAAAATCAGGCTCCCACTCTGGCTCCTGAACCTTTTCGGCCATGCCTTCAAACTGACCCTTTCTAATCTTAACAAGATTCTGCCTGTCGGGCGTTCTCGCAGACTGCTCATACAAAAATACCGGAACTCCTGCTTCTTCAGCTATCCTAGCTCCTACAACTTCTGAAAGTTTGATACAATCCTCCGTTGTCGCTTCCTTTATTGGAAGAAATGGCATTACGTCGACAGCACCCATTCTAGGATGTTCACCTACATGCTTAGTAAGGTCAATCAGTTCCGCAGCCTTCTTAACAAGCTTAACGCTAGCTTCTTCAACGCCCTTATCATCGCCTATGTACGTAATTACCGTTCTATTATGACTTTCATCAGGGACAAAACTAAGGAGCGTGCATCCTGGTGTATTTCTTATCTCTGCAACGCAAGCCTCTATAACGTCCATTCTCCTGCCTTCACTAATATTGGGAATGCTCTCAATAATCTGTGCCATCTTCTCCTCCTTAAAAACAGAACCTCTTATCCTCTGTACCCTATTCTCAATAACTTTTTATATTTCTATATAATATTTTACAACTCTTCCTCAACAATTTTGTAGCACTTGTCAGCTATTTTGTTGCCTTTTTCAAGTAATGTCTTACCCTTTTCGAAAAGATCATTTTTCAAATTCTCGTCTTTGATTCCAGGCAAATTTATCTTAACATTAAGCCACGCTCCCATTAGAGCAGACTTTAAATTCAGCGCCCCTACGCCTATATCGCTAGAGCAGTTCGGATTTGATTTCCCAATTAGACTTTCGGCAACTTTTAGTGCATCAAGTGATATTTCCATTGTCCTGAGAGGAACGCTTGTCGCCAAAACAGTTGCCTCCTGTATTGCACGACTTCGAGCTGCTTTTTCTTCGTCCGTATTTTTTGGAAGCTTAAATGCAGCTCCAACCTTGTTGTATGCATCGGTGTCATCATCTATAGCATTCAGGAAATCCGCTTGAATTACTGCTCCATCGCTTATCGCTTTTTGACAATACGGCTCCCATTCTTTGTATTTTTCCTTGCCCACGGTTAGCTCAGCCACCATCATTACAAGCGATATACCTTGCGCGCCTGCAAGTGCACTTGCAGAACCACCGCCGGGGGCAGGAAGATTCGAAGCAAGATTCTCCATGTATTTTTTAATATCTAAATCGATAAGTCTATCTCTGTTCATAAATAACTTCACCTTTCTTGATTGTTTTGTCTACAAGATTTGACCCATATCTATAGCAAGCCATGTCAAAATCATCTACATTCCATATCAACAAATCCGCTTGCTTTCCAATTTCTATCGTGCCTACAAGATATTCTCTGTTAAGAGCTGCCGCTGCGTTGATTGTAATGGCTGTCAAAATTTCCTCGGGCAGCATCTTATATTTAAGTATGGCGACATTTATCATAAGTTGCAAATTCAAGTTCGGACATGATCCAGGGTTGAAATCTGTAGCAATTGTAACAGGTACACCCTTTTCAATCATTTCTCTTGCTGGAGCAAATTTTGATCCAAGGTAAAAAGACGTTCCAGGAAGGCATACTGCTATCGTGCCTCCTTTTGCAAGCGCTTCGATTCCTTCAGCATCAGTCACAATGAGGTGTTCTGCACTCTTAGCACCAAGTTCTCCTGCAAGTTCTGTCCCGCCAATTGCCTTTATCTCGTCGGCGTGGACTTTGATATCAAACCCTAGCTCCTTCGCCTTCTCAAGGTATGGCCTGCCTTCTTCTGGGCTAAATACTTCATCTTCTACAAAGATATCCACAAAGTCTGCAAGATCGTGTTCTGCGATATATGGCAATAATTTTTGAATCATTAAATCCATAAAGCCCTCTTTGCCGCCATTTTTACTTTCCGCATATTCCGGTGGCAATGCATGAGCTCCCATAAAGGTTGGCACCACATCAACAGGATGTTTCTCATTGAGTTCTTTCAATACTTCGAGGCATTTTATCTCTGTATCAAAATCAAGGCCATAACCACTTTTAATTTCGCAAGTCGTAACCCCAAACGAAGCCGTCTCATCAAGGAAGGCAGATGTTTTGTCGTAAAGAGACTTTTCATCAGCTTCTCTTGTGGCTCTCACGGTGTCATTTATTCCACCGCCTTCCCTCAAAATATCAAGATAAGTCGCTCCTCTTAATTTCTTAGGAATCTCGTGCTGTCTATATCCGCCAAATATCATGTGCGTATGGCTATCTATTAAGCCAGGTGTAACTAAGTGGCCGCAAGCGTCAATCACATTGTCCGCCTCTTTTTCGGCCTCAATAACTTGTGCCTTGCTATGCTCACCTCGTCCTGAGATAATCTCAGAAATCATACCGTTATCTATGATAATATTTGCATTTTCAAGTACAAGATTCTCAGCCTGTTCACTGCCCTTATGTGCATAACTTCCAACAGGAGTTTGTAATCTGCCTATATTTTTTACTAAAACCTTACTCATATCTCTTTTTTCTCTTATCACTTATATCTTACTAACTACAATCGAAACTCCATTCCTCTAGTCTACGAGTTTGTTAACCAGCTCATCATCAACAAGATACGGAATAGTGATATGTCCATCTCCTTCATATCGCTTGTTATATGCTGTTGCAGTACTCATAGCATGTTCGTTTCTAGCCCAACTTCTACGAGCAACGCCGCCCATAACATCCCACATCATCGCAGATTTTATTATATTGTCTGTTTTCTCCGAGCCGTCAAGAAGAAGTCCAAATCCACCATTAATTGCCTTACCGATTCCTACACCTCCACCGTTATGAAGTGCACAAAGGCTCATTCCCCTAGCTGCATTTCCTGCAAAACACTGTACTGCCATGTCGGCCATTACATTTGAGCCATCTTTGATATTCGACGTCTCTCTGAAAGGCGAATCCGTTCCAGAAACATCGTGGTGGTCTCTTCCAAGCATGATCGGGCCAGTTTTACCATCCCTAACGAGCTTGTTGAACGCAAGTGCAATGTCCCTTCTGCCCTCAGCATCTTGATATAGAATTCTGGCCTGTGTTCCGACAACCATTTTGTTGACCTTCGCGTCTCGAATCCAAACCCAGTTATCGCGGTCCTGTGCACGTCTTTGCGGGTCAATGCAGTCCATCGCTGTTTTGTCGGTCATATCAAGGTCTTCAGGCTTGCCTGACAAGCAAACCCACCTAAATGGGCCATATCCATAGTCGAACAAAATCGGTCCCATAATGTCTTCAACGTATGATGGCCATATAAAACCGTCCTTATCGTCAACGCCATTCTTTGAAATTTCATTAATTCCGGAGTCGAACATCGCCTTCATGAACGAGTTACCGTAGTCGAAGAAGTATGTTCCCCTCTCTGTCAATTTCTTGATAACAAAATAGTGGCGTTTCAAGGTTTCGTCTATTCTTTTTACAAACTGCTCTCTGTCGTTTGCGAGCAGCCTTGTTCTCTCTTCAAATGTCATACCAACTGGGCAATATCCGCCGTCATATACGTTGTGGCATGAAGTTTGGTCTGACAAAAGATCAATTTTGAAGTTCTTTTCGTATGCCGCTTCAAGTAGATCAACAATGTTGCCGTGGTATGCGATTGAAATCGATTCTTTCTTTGCTACTTTCTCTGATGCAAGCTTGAAGACTTCATCAAGATCATCCATTACGACATCCACCCAGCCTTGGTCATGCCTTGTATCAATCCTTGATTTATCAACTTCTGCGAAAATTCCGACAGCGCGAGCGATATTGGCAGCTTTAGGCTGTGCGCCGCTCATTCCACCAAGACCTGATGATACAAACGTAATTCCAGTCAGATCGCCATCGTCAGGAACGCCAAGATATTTTCGTCCTGCATTTAAAATTGTATTGAAAGTACCGTGGACGATACCCTGAGGTCCTATGTACATCCAGCCGCCTGCTGTCATCTGTCCATAGTTTGCAACACCCATTTCTTCTGCAATTTCCCAGTCCTTAATATTGTCATATTCACCTATCATTAAGGCGTTTGTTATTATTACCCTAGGTGCATCTGGTTTTGAAGGGAATAGCCCAACCGGATGTCCTGATTCTATAACGAGTGTCTGATCTTCGGTGAGTTCTCTCAAATACTTTTGAATCAATCTGTATTGGAGCCAGTTTTGGCAAACTGATCCTGTTTCACCATAGGTAACAAGTTCATAGGGATAGAGTGCAACCTCAAAATCAAGGTTATTATCCATCATAAGCTGAAATGCTTTGCCTGCTAGGCACTTGCCTTCGTACTCCTCAATCGGTCTTCCGTAAATTCTACCTTCGGGTCTATATCTATAGGCATAGATTCTGCCTCTTGTCTTAAGTTCTTCCAAAAACTCAGGTGCAAGCTTTTCGTGTAGCTCTTCAGGCACATACCTTAGAGCGTTCCTGAGTGCAAGTTTTGTCTGTTCAGTGGAGAGCCTGAACCCTCTATCAGGCGCACGCCTTATGCCTTCTTTGAAAGTCGGATAATCAGGCAATTTATTATCAAGCTTGATTGTCATTGACTCTCTTGCTGTTTTGTTCAATTCTGCGACATTTTCACGATTTGTATTCATAATAGACCTCCTAGATGGGCATCCTAATATGCTATTTTGTTCCTTGCCATATTTTAATGCTCATAAACTGCTGCATTATCTTAACAATTAACTCTACTTACTTCAAATTTACGACCTGCTCAACATGTTTAAGGAAACTGCCGTCTTTGATCATCTCGTCAAATTTGACAAGTTCATCATGCATGATTATATCTTGATCTACAGGATCGCTCTTTTTCCTTATAAATTCATATGCGGCTTTGGTTACTGGTGAAAGCTGTTCAATTGTGTGCTCACCAATCTCATTTCTCAGCCAGATAGCCTGAGCTGCTGTCATTAACTCTATTCCAAGAACTTTCTGCGAGTTGTCCAGTATCAGTGCTGCTGTTCTCGCTGAAGTCGTTCCCATAGAAACATGGTCCTCCTGATTTCCTGAGCTTGGTATCGAATCTACTGATGCTGGATGAGCGTAAACCTTGCTCTCAGAAACCATTGAAGCTGCCGCATACTGTGCAATCATGAATCCCGAGCAGACACCGCCGTGTTTTGTTAGGAACCCCGGAAGATTTTCAGATAGTGCAGGATTTATCATTCTTTCAGATCTTCTCTCTGAAATGTTAGCGTATTCTGCAATTGCTATCTTCATAAAATCAAATGCCAACGCCATAGGCTGTCCGTGGAAATTGCCTCCAGAAATAACCTCATCTTCATCAGGGAAGACGATAGGATTGTCGGTTACGGCATTGATTTCCCTTGAAACTACATCATATACATAGCTGAGGGAATCTCTTGAAGCCCCATGAACCTGAGGCACACACCTTAGCGAATATGGATCTTGGACCTTGGTTTCTTGAACTCTCTTCGTGTTCTCACTGCCATCCAAAATCTTCAGAAGGTTATCGGCACAGTCAATCTGCCCTTGATGCCCACGCAAAACATGTATTTTGTGGTCAAATGCTTTGGTAATTCCATGAAGAGCTTCCATCGTCATTGCAGCTGCAACGTCTGCAATCTTTGTAAGCTGAATAGCGTCCCACAAAACATTGGCGCCAACGGCTGTCATCATCTGTGTTCCGTTGTTGAGAGCTAAGCCTTCTTTTGCTGCAAGTTGCACGGGCTCTATACCCTCTTTTTTCATGGCTTCACTAGCGTCACATACTTCACCCTTGTAGGTTACCTTACCCATTCCGATAAGGCCGAGCGCGATCTGAGAAAGAGGTGCCAAGTCTCCCGAAGCTCCAAGTGAACCCTTCTCTGGCACTACAGGATGAATGCCTGCGTTAATCATATCTATTAGAGTTTGAAGTGTTTCGAGCCTGATACCTGAATTTCCTCTAGCCAAAGCGTTGCACCTTAGAAGCATTGCTGCTCTTACGTACTTTTCCTCATAGCCCTCGCCCATAGTGCAAGTATGGCTCATTATGAGGTTTTTCTGTAGGTCTGCAGTCTCCTCTTTGGAAATAAAAACATTAGAAAATTTGCCGAATCCAGTCGTTAGCCCGTAAATGACCTCTTCTGATTCCAGTTTATCTTCTATATATTTTCTCGCTTTCTTAACATTGACTTTGGCTTCGTCGGACAGCTCAACCTTTTCGCCATATCTTGAAACTTTAATGACCTGATCTAGAGTTAAATCTCTTCCGTTTATCTTTATCGTCATAATAACTTCTCCAATCCTTATGATTATCTAACTACCTTATATTATACCCTACTTGAAAAATTTTACTAGTAAATTCACTTTAGTTTATGATAAATTTTAAAAAAATTCGTCAAAAGAACGGCTGATTTCCAACGGTTTCAGTTAAACGCGTTAAAGCATCCCATCAAGAAATCGCTGAACGTTTGAATGAACTTTTCGAATATGATAAAATGTATTAGCATGATATTGATTGAAAATCATCTAAAGTTTTGGAGGATTATTATGGAAAAAATAAATGTCAATTCAATGGAATTTACTGAAAAATATCACGATGAATTTAAGGAGTTCCTATCTAAACTCATTGCAATCCCAAGCGTTGTTTCCGAAGCTGAGGGCAATATGCCATTTGGAGCTGATGTAAATCGCGCACTCGAACTCGTGCTTGATGTTGCAAAGAAAGATGGATTTGAGGTTAAGAACGTAGATAATTACGGTGGCCATATAGACTTTTCGGGAGAAAACCAAGACGAGATAGTCGCTGTAGTTGGTCATCTTGATGTTGTGCCTTGCGGAGATCTCGAAAATTGGAAGACCAATCCATTTGAAATGGTTGAAAAGGACGGAAAATTCTATGGTCGTGGTGTTCTAGATGATAAAGGACCCCTTCTTGCAGCCTATTATGCAGTAAAGGCTCTCAAGGACTCAGGTTTCAAGCCAAACAAAACAATTCGAATCATGCTTGGATGCGACGAAGAAACCGAATGGAATGGTATGACATACTATATGGAAAAAGAAAAACCTAACGTTGTATCGGGGTTTTCGCCTGATGCAGACTTTCCTGCCATTCACGCTGAAAAAGGCTGTGCACAGTTTCTTATTGAGAAGAAACTATCTGCACATTCCTCAGGTGGTATTTGCGTAAAATCCATGAAGGGTGGTACTGTTGCAAATGCAGTTGCTGACAAGGCAATAGCGGAATTTAAATATTTAGGTCTTAAGGATGGCAGCCTAAATTTTGATGATGTCTACAAAAAAATACTTGCTTCGGCTAACTCTTTTGTTCCTTCAAAGGGATCAAATATCGAAAATTTTGATGGGGTGGAAGATCTAATTCAAGTTGAAAAAGGTAAAGAGGAAAACAGTATTTTGCTTACAGCTCACGGTGTATCTGCACACGGATCAAGGCCAAGCCTAGGCTTAAATGCGATTTCACTATTGATGGACTTTCTCGGACAAATTGAAGGAGAACATCTATTATGCTCACAATCCTGCGATATTGTTGATTTTTATAACGATAGGCTTGGCTATCACTTTGATGGAAGCAAAATGGGTGTCGGATTTTCAGATGAGCCATCTGGAAAATTGTCCTTAAATATTGGACTTGTTGATTGGAATGAGGAGAAGGTAAGTTATACGATAGACATAAGATATCCTGTAACAATAGACTTTCAGGATGTGTGCGACGGTCTATTAGAGGCCGTAGTGCCTGACGAATACAGGGTTTTGAATCTAAATCACATGAAACCGCTTTATAAGCCTGTTACTGATCCTTTAATTGAAACTTTAATGGCAGCGTATAAAGAGTTTACGGGAGATTTAGTGTGTAAGCCGATAGTAATTGGCGGTGGTACATACGCTCGAGCTGTTCCAAACACTGTAGCTTTTGGTCCTGTTATGCCAGGCAGAGAAGATATTTGCCACCAACCTAATGAATATATTCACGCTGAGGATTTATATATGTCAATTAAAATTTTCGCTCGTGCACTATACGAACTTTCAAAGTAATATGCTTTGAAAGTTCTTTTTAATTTGATTATGCTATGCCCATCGCAATCCTCTTACCGAAAAATATTCCGAACAGGCATAGTGTTATACTTAGAATAATATAAACACCTGCTAAAATGTGCATATCTTTTTCAAAGAGTTCTACGCTCTCAAGCGAAAAAGTCGAGAAAGTTGTAAATCCCCCGCAGACACCTGTCTTCCAAAATAGTTCTATATTATGAGAAATTTCTCCTCTTTCATTTATGGCTCCGACAATGAAGCCTATAAGAATTGCTCCTGCTATATTTATTATCAATGTATGAAGAGGGAAAGTCATCTTCAGTGGTATTGCTCCGAGCGTATATCTTAATACTGCTCCAAGAGCACCACCGAGCGCAACACATAGAAAATTCATATATATCTCCTTGGATCTATCAGTTATATTCTCTGATTTTGATTAACAAAAAAGCATAACTTTTTAATGCGATTAGAAAATTATGCTTTTTATTTCTTTATTATAGTCTTTTGTTTTATTTGTCTGCTACATAAGGCAACAAAGCAACGATTCTAGCTCTCTTAATTGCCTTCGTAACATCTCTTTGGTGAAGAGCACAAGTTCCTGTAACTCTTCTAGGAAGAATCTTTCCTCTTTCGGAAATAAACTTCTTTAGTTTTTCAACATCCTTATAGTCTATAGTTTGAGACTTATCAGCACAAAACTGACAAACCTTTCTTCTACGAGCACCTGTTGGTCGTCTCTTTTCCATGTCAATCTCCTCTCTAATTTTTTAGAATGGCAGATCGTCCTCAATCGCTTCAAAAGATGGTGGGATATCATCGCCTAGACCACTCTTATTCCCAAAATCTCCAGTTGCATCCATCTGGTTTGCAGATTCTTGCGAGTTGTCAAAATTCTGTGCAAAGCTATCATTGCTCTTAGCACCGCCACCTTGCTGGTATCCATATCCTTGGTTACCTTGAGGTCTATCTCCCCATTCGAGAAATTGTACCCTGTCTGCTATAACGTCGGTAGTATAAACCGTTTCTCCGTTTTTATTTTGATAGCTTCCTGTCTGTATGCGGCCTTGAATAGCTACAAGCCTTCCCTTTGCAAGATATTTCTCACAATTTTCCGCTTGTTTCCCAAATACAGTAATTCTAGGAAAATCCGCCTGTCGCTCGCCGCCTGACCTTGTTGGTCTATCTACAGCAATATTAAACGAAGTTACAGCCATCTGAGTTCCCGATGTGTATCTCAGTTCAGGATCTCTTGTAAGTCTTCCAATTAATACAACGCTATTCATTTCAAACCCCCACTATTTCTCGTCTTTGTTTACGATTAAGTGTCTAATTACGTTGTCTGAAATTCGAAGTCTTCTATCTAGCTCCTTAGGTAAAGTTGGTTCTGCCTGAAAATCGATAACAGCATAATATCCTTCTGTTTTCTTTTCAATAGGGTATTCTAGTTTTCTAAGTCCCCAAATTTCAGTGTTTTTAACTTCACCTTCAGTTGAGATGATTTCCTTAACAGTTTCTACTGTTTTCTCCTTCATCTCATCATCTAGAGTAGGATCGACAATGAACATAATTTCATAGTTAATCATATCTTCACCTCCCTACGGTCTATCCGGCACCGCCTCTTGCGGTGCAGAGAATATGCACAAAATTGTGCTCATCTATTATACATCAGTTTACCTTTGTTGCCAAGTGGAAATATATGTAAGATTCTCACTTCAATTTTAGTTACCTACTTTAATTTGAATCTGCGCTGTGATTTTTAACAGTAAATCCTATTCTATATTTCATTTGTGCTCCAATAGGTGTATTCTCAAGCATTGCTGCTAAAAGAACTGCAAGTATAATTCCCATGACAAACTGTCCTATGTTCCAAGGAATTGATCCAAGAGGCACTATCCAGTTACTGTACATTATAGATGCGGCAAAATAGTATCCAGCAACCATTTCAATTCCACCAAGAACCATCGCAAAAATCTTAATAAAGACTTGATTGCTAATAGCTTTTTCGAGTACAAATCCTACGATAAATGCCATTATAAATTTAATTCCAAGTGTCCACGGAATCCATGCAGGATATCCCCCAATTAAATCTCCCAAAGCAGACCCAACTCCAGCGGCTAATGCTCCTTGATTCTTTCCAAGTATTAGTACTCCTAAAAATATCATTGCATCTCCAAGATGAACATATCCCTCGGTCATTGGAACAGGAATTTTAATTATCATCGTTGCTACACATATTAGTGCCATCACAAGTGCGGTAGTCACAATATTCTTAACCGTATAATTTGATGCTTGCATTTTTCTTTCCATTTTATAACTCCTAACTTTAATATTTTATATAATACCTTATTTAAGTATACTGTACCAACATTTTGCCCCCTTTTAAATATACAAATCTTAATATTTTTTAATATACACTTCTACATTGTAACCATTAGGATAAAAATATTTTTCAACAAAAAAACCCTGAAATACTGCAAAATACAGTGTTTTCAAGGCTTTATTTATTGGTGCCCCCGAGGCGATTCGAACACCCGACGCACGGTTTAGGAAACCGACGCTCTATCCCCTGAGCTACGGAGGCAGAAGAATTTTCTCAAATTCTTTGAGTTAAATCGCTCTTTATGATACCACTTTTAGCTCTTTATTTCAAGCCTAAACCAAAGTTATCTTTTACTCTTGCCATAGTTTTCTCAGCAATTGCATTGGCTTTTTCTGCACCATCTTCCAAAATATCGATAAGCTCTTGCGACGATCTGATTTCATCAAATCTTTCCTTAATAGGTGCAAGTGCATCAACTGTTATTTCAACCAAGTCTTTTTTGAAATCGCCATATCCCTTACCCTCATACATTGCCACTATATCGTCAACTGTTTTGTCGGATAGTGCGCTGTAAATGTTAATAAGGTTTGATAGGCCTGGTTTTTCCTCTTTGTCGAATCTGATAATCCCCTCAGAATCAGTTGTCGCCTTCATGATTGATTTTTTGATTTTTGATGGTTCATCAAGAAGAGAAATCCTGCTGTGTATGTTTTCTGCAGACTTACTCATTTTTTTGCTAGGATCATCTAGAGACATAATTCTAGCACCCGCTTTTAAGTATCTGCCCTCAGGGACAACAAAAGTTTTCTTTCGTGTGTTATTAACTCTAATTGCCAAATCACGGCATAATTCAATATGCTGTTTCTGGTCTGTGCCTACTGGAACAACATCCGTATCATAGAGCAAAATATCTGCAGCCATGAGAACAGGATATGTGAATAGTCCTGCCGGAGCAGATGCTTTGTTGTGGGATTTCGCCTTAAACTGCGTCATTCTCGAAAGTTCCCCTGTGTATGAACTGCAGGTTAGAATCCATCCAAGTTCTGAGTGGCCAGGGACATCCGACTGTACGAAGACTATTGATTTCTTAGGATCAACTCCGACCGCAAGATAAAGTGCCGCCACATCAAGAATGTGTTTTCTAAGTTCCTTTGGATCCTGCGGTACAGTGATTGCGTGAAGATCAACTATGCAATACAGGCACTGGTACTCTTCCTGCAATTCGACAAACTGTCTCAACGCTCCAAGATAATTTCCTAGATGTATATTTCCTGTTGGCTGTACGCCTGAAAAGACTCTTTTCATATTTTTCCCTCAATTCTAATAACTGCATGTGCAATTCACATTATCTGATTTAACTAACTCAGTTTAAGATTTTTTTAACTCTGCTCTAAATTGCTCCACCATGCTCCTTTCAGCACGTGAAACCGTCATTTGAGACACTCCTAATATTTTACCTATCTCTGCCTGAGATTTGTTGAAAATGAAGCGCTCTCTAAATATATATTTGTTTTGCTCGGTCATTTTATCGAGAACTTTTTCAATTATCTCTTTTGCCTCAAGCTGCTCATATCCTTTTTCGTCAAAACCAGTGTATTTTTCTAGAAATGCCGAATCTCCTTCGCCCGTCATATCATCAAACGTCTTGTCGAGGGAATATGTGCTGTAAGCTTTAGCGCCTTCCATCGCTTCAATAATCTGTTCATCGCTTAAACCTGTAAATTTAGCGATCTCTGGAATAGTCGGATTTTTGCCGAGCTCACTTGAGAGTTTTTCTCTGGCATCTTGAACTTTTGCAGAAATTTCTTTGAGACGCCTAGGCACCTTGAGACTCCACTGCTTATCCCTGAAATATTTTTTTATCTCTCCAAGAATAGTTGGTGTGGCAAAAGAGCTGAACTCAAAGCCCTTATCTGGATCAAATCTTTCCACAGCAGAAACAAGCGCAAGAGCACCTACTTGATATAAATCGTCGTACTCTACGCCCTTCCCGAGATACTTGCGAATTAAAATTTCTACCATATAGAGATGATCCTCCACAAGTTTATTCCTTTTCGCAATTGTCGGATTTGCCTTATATTCCTGAAATCCGTTAGTTTTTGCTGTCATGCCTTTTCACCATGGTAATATATTTTAATCCATCCTCGTTATTCCCAAATTCAAGTTCATCAACAAGAGATCTTATTATAAATATGCTTAAATCACCTTCTTTAGGACAATGTTTACAAGGCTTGTTCAATTTTTCTATCTGATGAGAATCTGACAAATCAGTCACGGTAACCATTATTTTGTTCTGTTCTAGTAAGCATACCACTTCATATTCGTCAGAAAACCCTAAAGAACCATGGCAGGATATATTTTTGCATGCCTCAGATACAGCTGTCTTAAGATCCTCACACTGCTCAACGTCAAAGCCCGCATTTGCAGCGACAGAACCTATAAAAAGCCTGGTGCCCTTAATGTATTCAGGCTTTCCTGGAATCTTCAAACTTAATTTGTCCATCTTCGTCCTTCTCCTGATTTGTATCATCCTCTTTGATCACCTTGGCCATCGCAACAATATTTGCGTCATCATCGACCCTCATGATCTTAACACCCTGCGTTGATCTGCTTAGTTTAGAAACTTCTTCTGCTCTAATTCTAATAATTATACCATCTGAATTGATAAGAAGTATTTCATCATCTTCGTCTACAACCTTGGCGCCTATTAGCTCTCCTGTCTTTGAGAACTTGCTCTTGTTATATGTAAGAACGCCCTTTCCACCTCTTGCCTGAATAGTATAGTCTTTAACTGGTGTCCTCTTGCCATATCCGTTCTGAGTTACGACAAGTATCTCTTTGTCATTCTCCAAAATATCCATATCAACAACGGTGTCCGCCTTATCGAGTTTAATTCCTCTTACGCCCGCTGCTATTCTTCCCATGCTCCTTACGTCTTTTTCTGAGAATGAGATACACTTGCCTTTCCTTGTAACGAGAATAATGTTATCGTCGCCACAAGTTTCTCTAACGCCAATTAAACTGTCATCATCTTTCAAATTGATTGCTATTAGACCGTTTTTCCTATTTGTATCAAATTGCGACAAAGCAGTTTTCTTGATTGTTCCATTCTTTGTAACCATTATCAAATAGTTCTCATCGTCAAATTGCGATACTGGAATTATAGCAGTAATTCTCTCCTTCTGCATCAGATTTAAAAGATTTACTGCAGGTGTTCCCTTTGCCGTCCTTGATGCCTCAGGTATCTCATAAGCCTTAAGTTTATGCACCTTACCTGTATCTGTAAAGAACAAAAGATAATCGTGAGTTGAGGTCATAATCAGGTCTTTAACAAAATCATTTTCTCTTGTCGTTATTCCTGTTATTCCCTTCCCACCTCTTCTCTGGGCTTTATAGGTATCTGCCGGAACTCTTTTGATATATCCAAGATGTGTAAGCGTAACAGCCACACTCTCTTCCTCTATTAAATCCTCATCGTCGAATTCGTCTTCAGCTGCCACTATTTTGCTGCGACGGTTATCGCCGTATTTTTCTCTGATTTCCTGAAGTTCTTCTTTAATTACTCCCATTAGCAGAGTTTCATCCGACAAAATAGCTTTGAAATATGCTATTTTTTCCATCAATTCAGCATACTCTTTTTCGATTTTCTCGCGCTCAAGACCTTGAAGCCTTGCAAGCCTCATGTCCAAAATAGCCTGTGCCTGAATATCAGAAAAACCAAATCTTTCAATCAGCTTCTCCTTTGCATCGTTGTAACTTGCCCTAATTATTTTGATGATTTCGTCAATATTATCAAGTGCAATTCTATATCCTTCAAGTATATGAGCCCTTGCTTCTGCCTTCTTTAAATCAAACTGTGTTCTTCTTGTAATTATCTCTTTTTGGAAGTTCAGATATTCACTGAGTATATCGTAAAGATTTAAAATTTTTGGCTCACCATCTACAAGTGCGAGCATGATCATGCTATAGCTGAATTGTAACTGCGTATGCTTATAAAGCCTATTTAGAGTAATTTGCGGATTTGCATCTCTCTTAAGCTCTATTACTATCCTCATACCCTTACGGTTTGACTCATCACGTATAGCAGAAATCCCGTCAACTCGCTTTTCCTTAACGAGTTCAGCTATTTTTTCGATAAGTCTTGCTTTGTTTACCTGATAAGGAATTTCAGAAACAATTATCTGGTATTTACCACCCTTTGTTTCCTCAATCTCGCACTTTGCACGAACCTGAACCTTGCCTGTTCCTGTTTTGTATGCCTGTCTTGCACCCTGTCTTCCAAGTATATGTGCTCCTGTTGGAAAGTCTGGAGCCTTAACAATTTTAATGAGGTCATCTACTGTTGCATCTTTTTTATCTATGAGCAAAATAGTAGCATCGATAACATCCCTTAGGTTGTGGGGTGGTATTGACGTTGCCATACCTACTGCGATTCCGTTTGAACCATTTACCAAAAGATTTGGGAATCTGCTTGGAAGCACAACCGGTTCTTCTTCTTCCTCATCAAAATTAGGCATGAAGTCGACTGTTTCTTTTTCTATATCTCTAAGCATCTGCAATGCAAAAGGCGTCATCCTAGCCTCTGTATACCTCATTGCCGCAGCGCCATCTCCATCTACGGAACCGAAGTTTCCGTGGCCATCAACAAGCATATATCGTATTGAAAAGTCTTGGGCCATTCTAACCATCGCATCATATATAGAACTATCTCCATGAGGATGGTATTTACCCATTACCTCTCCGACAATTCTTGCCGACTTCTTAAAAGGCTTATCTGGCGTAACTCCAAGTTGACTCATTCCGTAAAGAATACGTCTATGTACTGGCTTTAGACCATCTCTTACATCAGGTAATGCACGTCCTACAATTACACTCATTGCGTAATCTATGTAAGATTTCTTCATTTCTTCATGAATTTCGTGCTGTATCATCTTTGTATCTTCTACAAGTGTTGACATCTATAAATCTCCAATTCTCCTTAAAAATCTAAGCTTGCGTATTTTGCATTTTCTTCGATAAATTTCTTTCGTGGTGGAACCTTATCTCCCATAAGCGTCGTAAAGATTTCATCCGCAGCCGTTGCATCATCAAGTGTAATTTGAATTAACGTCCTGTGATTATAATCCATTGTAGTCTCCCATAGCTGATGGAAGTCCATTTCTCCAAGACCCTTATATCTCTGTATCTCAGCCTTTCCTGGCTGCTCATTTAACTGTTCCATTAGCCTATCTTGCTCTTTTTCCGAATATGTATAATACGTCTTCTTTTGTTTAACAGTCTTAAACAAAGGAGGTTGCGCAGCATAAACATGCCCATTTTCAATAAGCGGTGTCATGTATCTATAGAAGAATGTCAGTAATAACGTTCTGATATGCGCTCCGTCAACGTCGGCATCTGTCATGATTATTATTTTGTGATATCTCAACTTATCAATATCAAAATCATGTCCTATACCACATCCGAATGCTGTAATCATATTTTTGATTTCGTCGGAATTTAATATCTTATCCAGCCTTGCTTTTTCAACGTTGAGTATCTTTCCTCTAAGTGGAAGTATTGCCTGTCTTATTCTATCTCTACCCTGTTTTGCAGAACCTCCGGCTGAATCTCCCTCGACTAAAAAAATTTCCGAAAGTTTTGGATCTTTTTCTGAGCAATCCGCTAATTTACCAGGAAGAGACATGCTATCAAGTGCACTTTTTCTCCTTGTTAGATCCCTCGCCTTTCTAGCTGCTTCTCTTGCATTTTTTGCCTTAATACATTTTTCAAGGATATTCTTAGCCTGATTTGGATTTTGTTCTAAAAATGCGGCTAAATACTCATTTGTAGCCGTCTCAACAAAACCCTTCATCTCACTATTTCCAAGTTTTGTTTTAGTTTGTCCCTCAAATTGTGGATTTGTAAGTTTGACTGAGATAATAGCCGTTAATCCTTCTCTAATATCTTCTCCAGCTAGATTATCATCGTTATCCTTTAGAAATTTATTTTTTCTTGCATAATCGTTGAAAACTCTTGTTAATGCAGATTTAAAACCTGATAAATGATAACCTCCTTCAGGTGTTGCAATATTATTTGCATAAGCCTGAATCATCTCGTTATATTTATCTGTGTATTGCATTGCAATTTCAACTTCTCGTTCAGTTTCTGATACCTCAAAATATATTATGTCAGGGTGGATTGTTTCTTTGTTGATATTAATATGCTTAACAAATTCCTTTATTCCACCTTCGTAATGAAAAACGTCCTTCCTACCTTTTTCTCTTTCATCTTTGAGTGTTATATTAACGCCCTTGTTGAGAAAAGCCATTTCCCTAAATCTATGCTGGAGGGTACTATAATCAAATTCAACTTCATCAAAAATATCAGGATCCGGCCAAAAAATAGTGGTTGATCCAGTTTTCTTTGATTCTCCTATTTCGTGAAGTTTTTCAACAGTTCTTCCTTTTTCAAATGCAAGCATATATATCTTGCCATTTCTTTTAATTTCAACTTCCATTCTAGTCGAAAGAGCATTTACAACAGAAGCTCCAACACCATGAAGTCCTCCTGAAACCTTATATCCTCCTCCACCAAATTTACCACCTGCATGGAGCACAGTATGAATAACTTCAACAGCAGGAATTCCCATCTTAGGATGTTTATCAACTGGCATTCCACGACCATCGTCTTCAACCTTTATTGAATTATCCTTTTGAATGGTAATTTTGATATTCTTGCAATATCCTGCAAGTGCCTCATCCACACTATTATCAACAATTTCATAAACGAGATGATGCAATCCTTTGGTACCTGTACTTCCTATGTACATTCCCGGTCTTTGTCTTACAGCTTCAAGCCCTTCAAGAACCTGAATCTGCGAAGCACCATATTCATTTGTAACTTTTTGTTCTGTCATTACTGTCCCCTTCTATTACTTTTCCATTTTTTATAAAAATTTTGTTCACACCTTTTAATCTTGCGATAATATCATTTGAAAGTTCTGTTGCTGTTATAAAAATTTGATTATTTTCAAGTGTTTTAATAAGATATTCTTGTCTATTCAAATCAAGTTCACTCATTACATCGTCAAGCAACAAAATAGCTGATTCTCCTGTTTCTTCCTCTATTAAAGAAAGCTCGGCAAGTCGTACAGATAATGCACATGTCCTTTGTTGACCCTGTGATCCATATCTTCTGACATCTATTTTGTTGATTAAGAATTCTATATCATCTCTGTGAGGTCCCCTTGAAGTTACAGCATTTTTGCTATCTTTGTAAAAATCATCCTTTAAAATTTTCTCAAATTCTTCTTTAGATTCTGGATCTATGCTAGGTTTATATATTAATTTAATTTTTTCTTTTCCAGATGTAATTCCTGAGTGGATTTTTTCAACATATGTTTGTAATTTTTCTATAAATTCTTTTCTATATTTTATGACCTCATATCCATAATTAGATAACTGCTTATCAAGCACATTTATCAGTAATTCATCTATATTTTCTTCTTTTAAATAATTGTTTCTTTGAAACAAGGTTTTTTTGTAATTATTAAGATTATCTAAGTATATAGGAGATATTAAAGATAATTCTCTGTCGATGAATTTTCTTCTTTTTTCAGGCTCTTCTTTAACAATTTTTAAATCTTCAGGTGAAAACATCACCACAAGCATATTATCGCATAATTCAGAAATTTTTTTTAATTTTACTCCATCTTTCTTTATTTCCTTATCTCCATTTTTACGAAGAATTATGGAAATCTCAAGATTGTCATCATATTTATGAGCATTCGCTTTGATTATAGATGTTTCTTCACCAAAATTTATTACATCTCTATCTTTTACAGGTTTGAATGAACGCCCCATCGATGTGTAATATATTGATTCAAGTAAATTAGTTTTACCTTGAGCATTATCACCTAGAATAAGATTTATATTTTTATTAAAATCTAATTCTAAATTATAATAGTTTCGAAAATTTTTCAGTTCTATCGATTTTAAAAACATTTATTTAACTCTAACTGGAAGAACTAAGAATAGATAGTCATCTCCATCAATAGGTGTTACAACACAAGGAGTAACAGGTGAATTAAAGTATAACATAATTTCGTCGTCTTCTATAACTTTAAGAATATCTATCAAGTATTTTGCATTAAATCCTATTTCTATGTCCTGACCCGTTTTTTCTATCATAACTTCCTCAACTACGCTTCCTTCTTGTGATTTTGAGGAAATTTTCATATTTTGATCTTTTATATTTAATTTTATTAAATTATTTTGACCTTCAATTGTAAATATAGATGCTCTATCAATAGCTTCATTTAAACTTTTTCTATTTAATTTTACATGTATACTGCTTTCTGTAGGAACCATTTCATTATACTGAAGAAATTCGCCATCTATTATCCTTAAATTAACTTCGTTATTTCCTATAAGAGCAGCTAAGCTTTTTCCATTTTTCTTAATTTTTATAATATCTGATTCATCTTGAGAATCGTTTATTATCTTTGATAATTCACCCATTATTCTTGCAGATATTACAAATTTTTGTTCGCTATCAATGTTAGTAACAGCCTTATTTATAGCCATTCTATACCCATCAATTGCAACCATCTTAAGATATTCTTTGTTCATTTCTATCAAAATGCCGCTTATTATTCCTCTTGTTTCATCTGGATGAGCAGCAAATTGTGTTCTTCTAATAAGCTCTTTAAATGTTTCTTTGTGAAAACTGATAGCATCATCAAAATTTTCCCTATAAATACTTGGAAATTCATCTGGTGAAATGCAAATAATTTCAAAATCTGTATTAAGGCATTTAATTTCCATCTTATTGCTATCATCTACAACAAATTCTATATCAGCTGAAGGTAATTTTCTTATTATATCTGTAAATATTTTAGCATTTACAACTATTTTTCCATTTTCAGAAGAATCAACTTTCATTTTTCTTATTACTGAAATATCAAGATCGGATGCTGTCAGAGTTAGCATTCCATCTTCTACTTCAAGAAGAATACCCTTAAGAATAGGCATTGTTGTTCTTGTAGATATTGCCTTTGAAATTATATTTAATGATTTTGATAATTTACTTTGATTACAAGAGAATTTCATTCGTAACTCCTTTATTTTATATTTTATTATTTGTAGTTGTAGTAGTAGGTTATGTGGATAATATGGATAACTATCAATACACCCTTAATTCTAACATTTTTTATCCACAAAAGATAAGGATAAGTTTCCACATTTGATATTAATAAATTTTAAAATTTTGACTTATGTAAGAAAATATCTTAAATAATTTTATCTTTCTTTAGATTTTTCAATTAATAAATCTACAATTCCCTTAAGTGTTTCATCATCCTTTATTTTTTTTTGGATTTTTTCATGAGCATGTATAACTGTTGAATAATGTCTACCACCGAAACATCTTCCTATTTTAGGCAGAGAATAATCTGTAATTTCTCTAGAAATATACATTGCAATTTGTCTAGGATATGCAATTCTATTAGTTCTCTTTGCTCCTTCCATTTCATCAAGGCCGATGTCAAAGTGATTGCACACAATCTGCTTGATTTTTTCTGGAGTAGGAAGTACAGATTTAGATGTAACAATATCTTTTAAAATATCGTTTGCAAATGTAACATCAATATTTCTATTAAGAAGAACTGAAAAACTTATAATTCTATTAAATGCACCCTCAAGGTTTCTAATATTATCTGTTATACTTTCTGCTACAAGTTTAATTACGTCATAAACATCATCAGTAATTTCAATACCTTTACTTTCAGCCTTTTTCATAAGTATTGCTATTCTTGTTTCATAATCCGCAGGTTGGATATCAGCCATCATCTTCCAAGCAAACCTGGATCTAAGCCTTTCATCAAGTCTTGTAAGTCTTTGAGGCGGCCTATCGCTTGAGATTATTATTTGTTTTTCATATTTATATAATTCATTGAAAGTGTGGAAAAATTCTTCTTGAGTTGTATCCTTGTTTTCTAGAAATTGAATGTCATCTATTAACAAAACATCAGCTTTCCTGTATTTTCTTTTGAATTCATTCATTTTATTTTGTTTTATGGCATGAGTACATTCATTTGTAAATGTTTCAGAAGTAACATATATTACATTTAACTCTGGTCTTGTTTCTTGAATATAGAGGCCAATAGCATTTATTAAATGAGTTTTTCCAAGTCCGGATTTTCCGTAAATATATAGTGGATTGTACGCTTGAGAAGGATTTTCAGCAACAGCGTGAGCAGCAGCACATGCGACCTTATTGCAGGATCCTTCTACAAAATTATCAAATGTATATGAAGGAATGAAATATTCGTCATAAGCTTTTGAATCAGGTTCTATTTTTAAAACATCAAAATTCCCAACATTGCTACTTCTTTTTAAATGTTGGTTACTATTATTACCATATTCACTTTTGTGCTTTGTAATAACCTTATAAGCAGTTCCAGTTTGCTTTTGAATAATTGATTCAAGTCTTATTTTGTACCTATTTACAATATCTAAATCGATATTATCGGGAACTTCAAGATAAAAAATAAATATATCTTCATCTATGCAATTTAATGTAACAGGTTTAATAAAAGTTTCATAGCTAGGTGACGGAATCAATTCTCTAAGATTATCTTTAACGCGAATCCATACGCTGTTTGGTTCAGATATCATTCTCTATATTCACTTCCTATAAATCTTATATTAGTATTTTACAAAAAATATGGATAAATTGCAATATTTCCAAGTTATCCACACAAAAGAGAAAAAATAAGAATTATCCACATATAAATTAGAACAATATACGCTTGAAACGCAGTCTAAATTAGAGTTATTAACATAATTAACATAGGTTTATAAACACAATGTGGATAAATATTTTATTAATTTTTATTTTAAAAAAGTTAATATTTTTTAGATTTAATCTATTTTGTTATGTTTTTAATAAGACCTATCAAACATAATATGGCTAAATATTATTTATTATCAGCAAAATATATAAAATTACAAAAATTTGACTTAGGAGGGGTATACGAGTATAATATTAGGGCGCATATTGTAATTTAGATTGCGCATATCATATATTTAGAAATTTTGGAGGAAGAAAATGAAGAGAACTTATCAGCCTAAAAAGAGGCAGAGACTAAAGGAACACGGTTTTAGAAAAAGAATGAAGACTAAGAACGGCAGAAATGTTCTTAAGAGAAGAAGAGCAAGAGGAAGAAAGAAACTTACTGCATAATATAATGTTAAAGAAAACAGTTTTGCGAAATAAAAAGGATTTTTCTAGGATTTATAGTAAAGGTAAATCTATAGGGGACAGATATGTTGTTTTGTTTTTTAAGAAAAACAATCAAGATTATAGTCGAACAGCCTTTTTAGCAAGCAAAAAAGTTGGAAATAGCGTAAAGAGGAATAGAGCGCGAAGGCTTATGAAGGAAAGTATTAGACTTCTCGATTTCAAGCTGCCATGCGGTTATGACTATATTTTTATAGCAAGAAATACTATAAACGGTAGGTCGTATAGCGATGTGAGTCGTTCTGTTAAATCAGCAATTAAGAGGAGTGGAATTCTAAATGAACAAATTTAGTTTTAGAAAATTAACCTGCTTACCTCTTATTATAATAATAAGATTTTATCAAATCTTCATATCGCCTCTTACACCTGCAACATGCAGATTTTATCCAACTTGTTCAACTTATTTTTTGCAAGCATTAAGAAAGTATGGACTTGTCAAAGGAACGTATTTGGGAATGAGGAGAATACTAAGATGTCATCCTTGGAATCCAGGTGGATACGATCCTTTGAAATAACGGAGGAAGTTTATTAAATGGCGAAAATATTTGGAATTATGTCAGCTCCACTAGGACTTGTCATAAGCCAGCTATACAACATTATTGGTAACTATGCAATTACTCTTATAGTGATTACAGTTGTCATTAAAGTTCTGCTTTATCCTTTGTATAAAAAGCAAATCATGTCTATGGCGAGCATGGGCGATTTGCAACCACTTATGAAGGATATTCAAAACAAATATGCTAACGATCCTGTTTTGATGAGAGAAAAAACTGCAGAGTTATATAAAGAACATGGAGTAAATCCAGCAGGCGGTTGTTTACCTATGGTAATCCAGATGATTGTTATCATGGGACTTTTTGGACTTTTGAGAAACCCTCTTTTGTATATAAAATCAGATAAAATGATTTTTGCAATACATGAGAGTTTTTTGTGGATCAAGGATCTTAGCCAACCGGATTTATGGGTTCTTCCAATAATGGCAGGAGTTGCAACCTTCTTTGCTTTCTTTATACAAAACAAAGTAGGTACGCCGGGAACACAGATGGCAGGCGGTGGAATGCAAAAGATAATGATGTTTGTATTCCCGCTTATGATTGTCTGGCTAGCAAGATCATACCCGGCAGGTTTGGCAATTTACTGGTTCATGAGCCAGTTTATTCAGATATTCTACAATATCAGATTTGCTAAACTAAAAAATGAAATGAGAAACAAGAGAAAATTTAAGAAAGCGTAACAGAAATTAAAATAAATTTATAATATTTTAAAGATAGGAAATAAAATGGAATTTGTTGAAAAGTGGGGCACAGATGTTGATACAGCTGTAGATTTAGCCCTTGATGAACTTAAAACGACTAGAGATAAGGTTGATGTTGAAGTATTGGAAGAGCCATCTAGAGGGTTTTTTGGCATCGGATCTAAGCTTGCTTTGGTCAGGGTTAAGATAAAGGAAGAACCTAAGAAGGAAGAGCCAAAAAAAGAGAAACCTAAGAAAAGCGACCCAAAAAAAGCAGAAAAAACTGCAAAACAAAGCAATAAGCAAAGTCTTGATAAACCTGAGAAAAAAAACAATACTAAAGATGAGATCGATCAAGATGATAGAAAGACAGAACCTGTTCAAAACGATGTTCCAAAGGAAGAAAAAAATAAAGATACCTCTTCTATAGATGTTATACTTGCAGAGAAGGTACCTTATCCAGAAGAAAATATTGCAGTACCATTCCTAAGGGATGTTACCGAAAAGATGGGAATAGATTTGGAATTTACTCCTTATAAAGCTAATGATTATATATTTATTGACATATCAGGCAAGGATACAGGCACTATCATTGGAAAAAGAGGACAGACACTGGACTCAATACAGTATCTTACAAATCTTGTACTAAATAAAAATGAAGAAGAATATCAGCGAGTAATACTTGATGCTGAAAACTATAGATCTAAAAGAGAGAAGACTTTGGAGCAGCTTGCACATAGACTTGCCGGGAAAGTGATAAGAACAGGACGAACTCAGAAACTTGAGCCTATGAATCCTTATGAAAGAAAAATTATTCACACAGCACTTCAAGATGATCAAAGAGTAACGACAAGAAGTGAAGGCAAGGACCCATATAGAAGGGTTATAGTAGAGCTTAAATAACAATTAACCCGCAAACTTTGCGGGTTTTTTAATAAGAGGAAAAATGAATAAATTATATGATGATGGCGATACAATAGCTGCAATTTCAACGCCTATTGGTGAGGGAGGAATAGGGATTGTAAGGCTGTCTGGAGACAAATCTCTTGAAATCTTATCAAAAATTTTTGACCCTGTAAATCCAAAATTAAAGAACAAAGTTGAGGGCAGAATAATGCTTCCGAGCAGAGTTATGACCTATGGGAAAATATACGATAAAGATCAGAATCTAATTGACGAAGCACTCGTATCATATATGAAACCTCCAACGACTTATTCAGGCGAGGAAACAGTTGAAATAAACTGTCATGGTGGCATAATCCCGCTTCGAAACATCTTGAATACCGTTATAAGCCTTGGTGCCCGTCCCGCAGAAAAGGGAGAATTCACCAAGCGCGCTTTTCTAAATGGCAAACTGGATCTAGCACAGGCGGAAGCGGTTATTGATTTGATATCGGCTAAAACCGATATGTCATTTAACGTTGCAATGAGTCAGCTTCAGGGGCGCCTTTCAGAACACATTCGATTGATACGCGGCTATTTTGTTGACCTACTTGTTCAAATAACCGTAAATATCGACTATCCAGATGAGGATATTGAAGAACTCACATACTCAAACATTCTCAAAGAATTGCACAAAATAGCTGGCTGTCTCAAGGACCTATCGGCATCTTCGGAAAAAGGCAGAATCCTTCGAGAAGGGCTAAGGGTCGCTATTGTCGGTAAGCCGAACGTCGGCAAGTCATCGCTGTTGAATGCACTTTTGTATGAGGATAGGGCTATAGTAACGGATATTCCAGGTACTACTAGGGATATTATTGAGGAAAGCCTTGATGTTCGGGGCATTCCGGTTGTTATCACAGATACCGCAGGCATTAGAGATACGGAGGATCTGGTCGAGAAGATCGGTGTTGAGCGATCGAAGATGTCAATTGAGGGTGCAGATTTAATATTTTTTGTATTGGATGCTGGACGTGGCATCGATGATGAGGATAGACAGATTTTTTCTAATATTCGAAATAGGGATCATTTTATCCTGATTAATAAAAATGATATGGATGACAAAGTGCTTTCTACAAAAGAGGTTAGTGAGCAGTTTGGTGAGGCGGCGACTGAAGTATCGGCTATTAACGATGCCGGAATTAAAGAGATAGAAACATTGATTGAGGATTTTGTGGACAGCAAATCATCGGGATTTAGTAACTCACAGAATTTCTTGATTTCTAACGCAAGGCACAAAAAGATTATTGACGATAGTATAAAAACTATTTCGGACGCAATCTCATCGACAGAGTCTTTTGAACCACTTGAAATTATCGAAATCGATGTTAATCACGCTTATGAGCTTTTAGGTGAACTCATTGGCGAAACAGCAACGGGAGACATCATCGATAAAGTATTTGAAAGATTTTGTTTAGGAAAGTAAGCACGCTTGCATGATAAAAGGTAAATAGAGATCTATTTGAAAAGTTTAGAGGTCTAATTATATGAACAAATCAGAATATATTTCAGAGAAGACAGAGAATATGGCTAATAAAGATATGAATGAAAAAGAAAAGAACCTTATGGATAGATTCGATGTGATCGTCGTTGGTGCGGGGCACGCAGGCTGTGAAGCTGCCCTAGCTTCAGCGCGTATGGGACTTAAGACCTGTCTTTTTTCGATGAATCTAGAGGCAATCGCGATGATGCCGTGCAACCCTTCAATTGGAGGCACAGGAAAGGGCCATTTGGTTAGAGAAATTGATGCACTTGGTGGCGAAATGGGCATTAATATTGATAAATCCTTTATTCAAAGCAGAATGCTTAATACTTCAAAGGGACCGGCGGTTCATTCTTTGCGTGCGCAGGCCGACAAAGCACTTTACCATACGGAGATGAAAAAAACGCTTGAGAAACAGGAGAATCTTTTCCTCAAGCAGGCCGAGATTGTTGAACTTCTTGTGGAGAATGGAAATGTCAAGGGTGTCGTTACGCAGACTCATAGCATATACGAAGGCAAGGCAATTGTTTTGTGTACTGGCACATTTTTGCGTGGCAAAATATTTATTGGGAACTCCTCGTATTTTAGCGGGCCTAATGGGCTTTCTCCATCAATGTTACTTGCTGACAATCTAAAATCCATTGGAATTTCAACGCGTAGATTCAAAACAGGCACGCCTGCAAGGTGTCTTTCTTCGTCACTAAATTTTGAGGAGATGTCTGAGCAGAAGGGGGACGAGGAGATTGTACCGTTTTCATTTATGAACGATTCATTGGAAAAAGATCAGATTTCGTGCTGGCTTACATATACAAATGAGAAAACGCATGACATTATTAGACGTAATTTTCACAGATCTGCTCTATTTGGTGGAGAAATTGAAGGAATCGGAGCAAGATACTGCCCGTCGATAGAAGATAAGGTAAATCGATTTGCAGATAAGCAGAGACATCAAACCTTTATTGAGCCTGAAGGTCTTGATACAGAGGAGATGTACATCCAGGGCATGTCAAGCAGTCTTCCAGAGGATGTTCAGTATGATTTCTATAGAACAATACCAGGGCTCGAGGATTTGATTATTACTAGACCGGCATACGCGATTGAGTATGATTGTATTGATCCAATCGATCTAAAGCCATCTCTTGAACATATGAACGTAAGGGGGCTATTTTGTGCTGGACAGTTTAATGGTAGCTCGGGTTATGAGGAGGCGGCAGCGCAGGGTCTTATAGCAGGAATTAATGCAGCGCAGTTTGTAAAAGAAAAAAATCCACTTGTTTTGAAAAGAAACGAGGCTTATATTGGCGTTCTAATCGACGATCTCGTGACAAAAGGTACTAATGAACCTTACAGAATTATGACCAGCAGAGCGGAATATAGGCTTATTCTGAGGCAAGATAACGCTGATACACGTTTGACTGAGCTTGGATACCAGATTGGATTAGTTAATAATGATAGATATCAAAAGTATCTTCAAAAAAAGAAAAATGTCGAGAATGAGATTAGAAGACTTGAAAACACTAGTGTTAAGCCTCCGGTAGCGAACAAAATAATGGAAGAAACTGGGAATACACTGGTTTCAGGTTCTATTTTACTTTCGGAGATGTTGAAGAGACCTAAGATTACATATGCGATGATGGCATCGATACTAGATGATAACTCCATTGAATGGCCGAGCCTAACAAGGCACGAAAAAATGGAAGTGGAAGTAAGTATCAAGTATGCAGGATATATTAACAAACAATTAGCTCAGGTTGAGAGATTTAAAAAACTTGAAAACAAGAAATTGAATATATATATTGATTACTCTAAAATAGAGGGACTGAGAATAGAAGCGGCTCAGAAACTTGATGCGATAAAACCAATCTCTCTAGGTCAAGCGTCAAGGATTTCGGGTGTCTCTCCTGCTGATATAAATGTTTTAATGATATGGTTAAGCAAAAAGAGGAGAACCAAAAATGAAGAATAACTCTTCAGAAAACATTCAAAAACTTATTGATTTTTCAAGTGAAATAGGCATTCCAATAGGTTTTGAGGATGCTGAAAAGCTAGTTATATATATGAACTATATATTGGACCGCAATCAGCATATAAATCTAACAGCAATAATGGACGATGAAGAATTTATCAAAAAACATTTAATCGATTCCATGATAATTTCAAAGCTACCAGAATTCACTAAGTCGGAAGCAGTTATTGATATAGGAACAGGTGCAGGCTTTCCGGGGATTCCTCTTGCAGTTTTGGCTAAAGAAAAGAGATTCTTGCTTGTTGACTCGCTTCTTAAAAGGATTAAAGTTGTAAATGAAGGGATTGATCTTCTGCAGTTAAATAATGTTTCTGCAGTACATGCAAGGGGAGAGAATTTATCGTTGAGCCATCCTTTTGAAAATGGTGCTGACCTTGTAATTGCAAGGGCTGTAGCAAATATGAGTAAACTTGCAAAATATACTCTGCCAAATGTAAAGATGAGCGGCTTCCTTGTTGCATTGAAAGGACCGAGTATTGAAGAAGAACTTCAGGAAGCGAAAGAAACTATAAAAAAACTCGGCGGTGAAATGATCAGGGTGCAAGATTTATCTTTTGGTGAGTTAAAACACAATGCAGTCATTTGTAAGAAAATAAGATAGCTTTCCTCTAGTTTTTAGCAATAGAGGACTTAATGTTTCACGTGAAACAATATATCTAGGTGGAATATCTAGAAATAGCATTTTTGTGGCAAAAATAAGGGATTTGTAGTATAATTAAGGACAGTATTTGTTTTAGGAGGACAGTGTTTTGGGCAAAGCAATAGCAATTTTTAATCAAAAGGGCGGAGTAGGGAAAACCACAACTAATATTAATTTGGGAGCCTGCTTGGCTATGAAGAATAAGAGAGTATTGATGCTGGACATAGATCCTCAAGGCAATAGTACAAGCGGAGTTGGGATTTCAAAGCGAGATCTAGATTATACAGTTTATGAACTTTTAATTGATAACAATTTTAAAACGAAAAATGCTATCAGAGGCACTTCTATCAAGGGTCTTGATATAATACCTGCTAGCGTTGATTTAGCAGGCGCTGAAATTGAACTGGTTGCTCTTGAGGGAAGAGAACAAAGGCTAAAGAATGCAATTGAACAGGTTCGAGATGATTACGACTATATCTTTATTGATTGCCCGCCTTCTTTAGGATTGCTTACGATTAATTCACTTACTGCTGTTGAAAGTGTTTTAGTACCAATTCAGTGTGAATTTTATGCTCTTGAAGGTGTTAGCCAGCTTGTAAATACAATAGATTTGATTAAAAAGAATCTAAATAAAAATCTCGAAATCGAAGGTGTAATTTTAAGTATGTTCGATGGTAGAACCAATCTATCTGCACAGGTTGTACAAGAAGTGAAAAAATATTTTGGTTCAAAAGTCTATTCTACTGTCATACCAAGGAATATAAGACTTGCAGAAGCTCCAAGTTATGGTATGGCTATAACTGAATATGATCCTAAATCAAAGGGTGCCGAGGCATACATGGATTTTGCAAATGAGTTTTTGGAATGGGAGGCGGAGCGTAATGAAAAATAAAAAAGGAGGTCTTGGCAAGGGTCTTGATGCTCTTTTTGACAACAGAGCTCCCATTGTTGAATCTTCACAAAATAAAAATTCGGAGTTTTCGGATGAAAAAGATTCAACTTCGATTGATAAGGTAATGTATATAAATATAAATGACATAAAACCGAACGATAATCAGCCCCGCAAGCACTTTAATGAAGAAAAAATTCAAGAATTGGCTTCCTCAATTATAGAACATGGAATTATTCAGCCACTTGTTTTAAGGAAGATCGATAATGAAAGATATGAAATAGTTGCTGGTGAGCGAAGATGGCGAGCTGCAAGAGCAGCTGGTCTAGAGAAAGTCCCATCAATAATCAGGGATTTTACCGATGAAGAAAATATGGTAATCGCTATCATTGAAAATATGCAAAGAGAAGACCTGAATTCCATTGAAGAGGCTGAAGGGCTTAGGCAAATGATAGAAACATATGGGTTTACTCAGGAGGAAGTAAGTCGAAGCGTAAGCAAGAGCAGGCCGTATATTACAAACGCCTTAAGACTTTTAAAGCTACCTCAAAACATACAGGAGAAACTTGCAAATGGACAGATTTCACCAGGTCATGGGAGAGCTCTTCTGGCAGCAAAGGATAAACAATATCAAGAAAAATTATGCAATAGAATTATAAATGAAGGTCTATCTGTAAGAAAAACAGAAGAACTTGCAAATAACTTTAAGACTAAAAAGACTGAAAAGAGTAAAGCAATTAAGGATGCTAATGTTTTGCAGGTCGAGAGAGAACTAAAAGAAATATACGGAACAAAAGTTTCTATATCAACCAAGGGCAAGAAGGGGATATTACAGATTGAATACTATGGAGATGATGAGTTGAATAGACTTATCGATCTTCTTAGATCAGTGAAATAGACGGAGACTTTAGTTGTGTTTCACGTGAAACAATACCGGAGGCAATAATGGCAGTTGATGAAACAGATAAAAAGACAAGTTTGACAACAACAAATTTTAAAAAGACTGAAAATAAAGAGAACCTGAACTCTATTAAGGGTATAGATTCCCCATTTCCAACATGTGTTGTGGGCAAAAATGGTAAAATTGTTTCTGCAAATCAGTTTATAGATAGAGTTTTCTTGTATGATGCTCTTGAAGATATGGATTTTTTTGGCTTAACAGGAGTTAAACTTGAAACGCTAGAAGAAATATCTCTTGAGAATACATACGTTACTATTGAAAGAAATGGCTGTATATTTAGATTGATTGTAAGGGATACAGAATCAGACTCTTATCTTGTTACATTTGAAGATGTAACTGATCTTGAAGAACTTCGTCTAAAATACATAGAAAATAGAAACTGCATGGGCAGAATCAGCATTGATAACTATGAAGAACTTCAAAATAGAGTGTCCATTGAACAGAGAAACCAAGCAATAAATTCAATTATAGCTTTAATAACGGAATGGTCTCAAGAGATGAAGGCTTCCCTTAATAGAATAAAGGAAGATGAATTTTTACTTTTTTTCCCATTTTATAAATTAGAACAAGCGATTGAAAATAAATTCGAGATACTCGATAAGGTTAGAAATGTGGATACTGGTGCTGATTTTCCATTGAGTTTAAGCATGGGAATTGGTATAAGCGCTGATGATATGCAAGAAACGGAGAACCTTGCAAACAGCGCGATCGATCTGGCACTCGGTAGAGGTGGAGATCAAGCTGTTGTTAAAACAGATGATAAAACGACTTACTATGGTGGAAAAACTCAAGCAAGAGAGAGATCAAATAAGGGTAAATCTAGAATTATAGCACATGCATTGAAAGTCCTGATTTCTCAGAGTGATCAAATTTTTATTATGGGTCACAGGAATGCAGATATGGATGCTTTTGGATCTTCATTGGGTGTTTTTAGAATCTGTAAACTTGAGGATAAGGACAAAGATATAACCATTGTTGTTTCAACCGTAAACAAATCTTTAAAAGATATATACCAAAGTGCAGAAGATATGGAAACATATAAGTTTGCAAACGGTGAAAAAGCACTTGAACAAATAGGAGAGAATTCACTTGTAATAGTTGTTGATACTCATAGGGCTAGTTATGTGGATTGCCCTGAACTTCTCGAGAAAGCTAAGAACATCGTCGTCATTGACCACCACAGAAGGGCAGAAGATTTTATCAAAAATCCTACACTGCACTACCTTGAGTCATATGCATCATCTACGGCAGAACTAGTAACAGAGATTTTGCAGTATTCCGGAGAGAAGAAACTTTTAGTTAAACTCGAGGCAGAAGCTTTGCTTGCCGGAATGACAATCGATACAAACAGATTTGCAGTAAAGACAGGTGTCAGAACCTTTGAGGCGGCGGCATACCTAAGAAGGTCTGGTGCAGATACCACAGAAGTTAAGCGTTTTTTCCAGACCGATCTTGAGTCATTTAAAATTAAATCTAGATGCATCAGTGATGCGAAATTCTATGATGAGGGTATTGCAATGTCAATTTGCAAGGGCAAGAATGAGGATGCTCAGGTAATAAATTCCACAGTCGCCGACGAACTGCTGACAATCAAAGGCATCAAAGCCTCTTTTGTTGCAGGAAGGAATCAGCAGGGAACAACGGTTATAAGTGCACGTTCACTCGGAGATATGAATGTGCAAATTATTATGGAAAAACTTGGAGGCGGAGGACATTTAACAACTGCAGGAGCCCAGTCGGATGATTTGTCACCTGATGAAATCCTAGAAAAAGTTAAAGAGTTGGTGCTCGATATTTCGTAGGATAGCACAACAAAATAACGATGTAATATAATGCAAAATAATGTAATGCAGGATATGGAGGATAGATATGATAGTAATATTAAAAAAAGATATAAAGGGAACAGGTAAGGCAGGAGATGTTATCAAAGTAAGTCCTGGATACGCAAGAAACATGCTTATACCAAGAGGTCTTGCTGTAGAAGCTACTGAGGGAAATGTTCGAAACCTTGAAAAGCAGAAACAAATCCAGAGGGAAAACGAAGCTGAAGAAAAGGCAAAGGCTGAGAAAATAGCGGACAAACTATCAAAGGTGAGTGTTGTAATAAAGACCAAAGCTGGAGAAGGTGGAAGACTATTCGGCTCGATAACTAATAAGGACATTTCAGAAGCGATTGAAGAACAGTTAGGAATCAAGATTGATCGAAGAAAAATTGTTTTGGACAGTCCAATAAAGGAACTGGGTCAAGTCTCTGTTGAAGCAAAACTTTATCCTGAAGTAACTGGCAAATTTACAGTTGAAGTTAAAGAGGAAGCATAATGGCAGGTAGAATCCCACCACAAGACTTAAATGCTGAGAGAACAGCACTTGGCGCAATTCTTTTGCGCGGAGAAGAAGCGTTCACCGATGTTTCAGATTATGCCAAGGAAGAAGATTTCTACGATCCGCATAATAGAGAAATTTTCGCGGCGATTGTTGATTTGGCGAAGGCAAGTTCACCAATTGATCAAATTACCGTATCGGAGCAACTGAGCAAAAGAGGAACACTTAAAACTGTGGGAGGCAGAGCTTATATCGGAAGTCTCTCATCTGATGTTCCGTCTGTTTCCAACGCATCGGAGTACGCAAAGATAATTCATAGTAAAGCTGTTTTGCGCTCGTTAATTAAGATTTCGGGCGATATCGAAACGCAAAGTTATGATGCCAATCTCCCAGCAGAAACAATACTTGAAAATGCTGAAAGCGCAATTTTTGAGATTGCACAGGCTCGCCAAAAACGCGATTACACTATGATAAGTGAAGTTCTGATTGCGAATATGACCCGAATAGACGAGGCATGTAAAAACGAAGGAAATGTAGGGGTTGAAACTGGATTTATAGATCTTGATAATCGCATAGGAGGGCTTCAAAAGGGTACTCTAAATATTATTGCAGCAAGACCGGGAATGGGAAAGACTGCGCTTGCTTTAAACATCGCGAAAAACATTGCAAAGAGAGGACAATCGGTTCTCATTTTCTCCCTGGAAATGGCGAAAGAAGAACTTGGATCTAGACTGCATTCAATGGAGGCTCGTGTGAGCTCTACCAAATTACGAACTGGCGATTTGATGATAGAAGATTGGGAGCAGCTAAATCAAGCCGTAGATGATTTAAGCAACAGCAAGCTTGCAATTGACGAAACAGCTGCAATTTCAATACTTGAAATGAAGAATAAATGCAGGCGTTTCAAAGCAAAAAAAGGTTTGGACCTCGTTATAGTTGACTATCTGCAGTTGATGGAAGCCGAAGGTGAAAACCGCCAACAAGAAGTCAGCAAATTATCGAGGAGTCTTAAACTCATGTCCAAGGAAATGGATTGCCCCTTCCTAGTGCTTTCACAGCTTTCCAGAGGCCCTGAGGCCAGAACCGACAAAAGACCCCTGCTTTCAGACCTGAGAGAGTCCGGCTCCATAGAGCAGGATGCCGATATAGTTATGTTTTTATATAACGATGAATATTATAACGGCGATGAGTCTGATGAAAAAGGCATCACAGAACTCCATATAGCAAAGCATAGGGCAGGCCCGACAGGAACAATCAAGCTTGGATGGAGATCAGAGTATACAGAGTTTGTGAACCTTACAAGCGAGAGTGCGCTTAGGGGAATATGATGAAATATGTAATTGAATCGACCAATGATTTTTTTCTCAAGGATACAGCGATTGAGAATTTATTTATAAGCGAATATATTGTAAGCGCTCCAAGCGATTATGTGAAGGTATATCTCTTCGGCGCGATGTGCAGTCAGAATAATATGACACTCGAAACTAAGGTAATGGCATCGACACTTGGCATTACTGAAGACAAAGTCCTTAAGGCCTGGGAATACTGGGAAACTATGGGCGCAATTAAGAGGCTATACATCGGAGATGACGGAGAGCTTGATTTTTCCGTGCAATTTCTCAAATTAAAAAATAGATTTTATTCCATAGGGCTTGACTCCGATGATGACAGTGCAGGCATTAGCCAGGGAGAAGACAACAAAAAAGCTGAAACAGAAAACGTTTTTGGGAATGAAGAAGTAAAGGCGCTCATCAAGAATATTGAAAAAATAATAGGCACTAACATGACCACATACGGATTTGAGTCTATTATTCGTTTGATAAATGAAAAACATGCCGCTGTCGATATGATAGACTATGCAGCGCAGTATTCGAACAGCCGAAAAAAGGGCGATATGCGCTATATTGTAAGGGTTGTCGAGAACTGGCTTGAAAAAGGAATAAGAGATAAAGAATCGGCAGTGAATTTTGTTCGGGAACACGACGAAAGATATTTCGTATATTCTGTTATCATGAAAAATCTTTTCGGTTATGATAGACCTCCAAATCAGGGCGAAAAAGAGATGATGAACAGGTGGATAGATGATGAAGGGTATTCACTTGAACGCATCTTGAGTGCTTGTAAGAAAACTACTGGTATCCGAGAACCTAACTTCAATTATGTAAACAAGGTTTTGGAAGGATGGCGTAATGAACAAAATCAAAAAGAGGAAAAAGCAAACCAGGACATTGAGATTACACCGAGCATTCTAGAACAATACCTCAGATTTATAAGGGGAGAAGCCCAGGAACAGGCGAAAAACCGTTCTATTAGACTCTTTAGAGATTATCCAGAAATAAAGGATACGGAAAGAAAACTTCAGGAAGCATACAGGGAAAGAATTATCAAAGGCTCTAGAGGCGGCGCAGCAACACGAGCTGAGTATGATAGATTGATAGAGGAACTTAAGACAAAAAAACAGAAATTGCTTGATGAAGCTGGACTTGAGAGTGACTATCTAGAGCCCGAATACAAATGCAATATTTGTTCCGACACCTGCGTTACGGAAGAAGGCGTTTGCAGCTGCAGACAACTGCGGATTGCAGAGGCAAAAGAATGGATGAAAGAAAAACAAAAGCAAACTCAGGATTTGTAGAAAAAAGGGGTATCAGTGATGCAAAAGAGGGTTAGGTACAATTGGTTGAGGATTATCGTAATATCAATAATTGTAGTATCATTGATTTATGGGATTTTTATCGTAAAAAATATGGCAAAGTTGCTTTCTGAAAATTCTGAATTAAAACAGCAGAACGAAGAACTCACAAAGCAGAAAAAAAGCCTAGAGAAGGAATTGAAAAACGTAAACAAGCCCGAATATATCGAGGAGCAGGCTAAATTACAGTTGAAACTTATAAAGCCAGGCGAGACACTTTTTATTCTTGGCGATGATGATCCCCAGCAAAAAGATAAGGAAAATCAATAAGAGAAAAATCTAAGATGGAAAAAGTAAAACCCAGGATAAAAGAAGTAATTGTAGTTGAAGGTCGTGATGACACTCTCGCAGTAAGCCGAGCGGTCGATGCAATTACAGTTGAGACTCATGGCTTTGGAATGAGCGAAGAGATGTGGGAGGTCCTTGATAAGGCATATAAAGAAAGAGGCCTTATTGTGCTCACCGATCCAGACCATGGCGGTAGGTCTATTAGAAACAAAATAATGGAAAGATTTCCAGATAGCAAGGAAGCTTTCATAACTGTGGAAAAAGCTAGTAAAAAAATGGATGTGGGCATTGAGAACGCAGCCCCTGATGATATTTTGGAGGCTTTAGAAAAAGCGAGAGCAGGAATTGCAAAGACAAATTCAGAAAACGCAGAAACAAGTTATGATATGAATATGCTTGCTGAGTGGGGGCTTGTTGGAGAAAAGGGCTCACGTAAACGAAGAGAAATGTTTTGTGGTAAGTTAGGCATAGGATATAGCAATTCGAGTGCGCTGATTAAGAAACTCAATTTATATGAGATTGATTTGAAGGAGATTGAGGCAGTGCTGAGGGAAATGGATTGCAGAGGATAATATTAGCGATTTGGAAAGAGTTTTAGAAATTTTAGGGGTAATATGAAACCGTATACAAGAAGTGCAATTAGGGATATCAGTGAGCGACATGGATTTAGGCGTGCTGACAGCCTGGGCCAAAATTTTTTGGTGGATAGAAATATAATCGAAAAAATAATTGATGCTGCAGAGCTGAACCAGGAGACGCTGGTTATTGAAGTTGGGCCTGGAATGGGGGCACTCACGCAAATGGCGGCAGAAAAAGCAGGCAAGGTCATTGCGATTGAGATTGATCGCCATCTGATACCTGTGCTAAATGAGGTTCTTGGACCAATTGAAAATGTTGAGATCATCAACAGGGATATACTGAAAACTGACATAAATGAACTGATTGTAGCAGAGAGGAAAAACTTTTCAGATTCGGGGCGTGAGCTAAAAAGAGTTGTAATTTTGGGCAATTTGCCGTATTATATTACGACCCCTATAATCATGGGAATTCTTGAAAAAGAAGTAGATATGGATACGATGGTTATAATGATGCAGAAGGAAGTCGCCGACAGGATAGTTGCAACTCCTGGAGGAAAGACGTACGGAGCATTATCCATAGCTTGTCAGTTTTTTTGTGAGACGAATTACGTAACGACGGTGCCCAGAACTGTTTTTCAGCCACAGCCTAAGGTCGATTCAGCGGTTTTACGGCTTGATAAGAGGAAGGAACTGCCATGGGAAATCGGCGCAGGCGGGAGAGAACTCTTTTTCAAAGTCGTGAGGGCAGGATTTAATATGAGGAGAAAAACTCTCTTAAATGCACTCTCCGCTATGGGTATAGACAAGACTGATTTGAAGGACATCTTAAAGAGCGTTGAAATTGATCCGAGTCGTAGAGCGGAAACCTTATCGATTCAGGAATTTGCAAGGATCTCTAACAAAATAGGAAGACAGAGGGAACTTTAATGGACCAAGATAATATGGAAGTCAAAAATATTAAAGATATTAAGACGATATTTGATAGATACAGACATGGATTTTTGGGCTTTTGTGTTATCCATGCATTTATTCTTAACCTTTTTATGGAAACACTCGCAAGGAAGGGCGTATCATGGGCAGGAGGATTTCTTTTCCTTGTAAATTCACCAATAGTATTTTTTTATAATGCCCTCATAATATTCGCAACACTTTCTTTTGCAGCCCTCTTCAGACGTCGTGTGTTTGCAATCACAATCATTTCAGCATGCTGGGTGGCAATAGGTGTTGCAAACGGTATAATTCTAACGCAGAGGATGACGCCGTTCACGGTTAAGGATTTGAGCGCTATTACTGAAGGAGCGACGCTGATAACTAATTATTTGTCTAAACTTCAGATTACGTTGATCGCTGCGGGGCTGGTTTTGCTCGTAGTTGGAGTCGTATTTTTGTTTATCAAGGGACCTAAGAAGAAAGACAAAATTAACTACAGGCGAAATGTGGCAGGTTTTATTCTCGTCTGCATGCTCACAGGCGCGGCTACAATGGGAGTAATTAATCAGGGCATCGTCAACACCTTCTTTGGTAATCTGGCTTATGCGTATAGAGACTATGGAATACCATACTGCTTCATAAGTACATGGGTTAATACCGGCATCAAGAAACCTAACAATTACTCAAAAGAAGAGGTCGACAAAATATTGGCTTCGGCTGGGCTTTCTGAAAGGAAGTCGGACTATTTTGTTCAGGGGGATCCCGCAGATAGTAAAAAATATCCGAATATAATTTATCTGCAGCTTGAATCTTTTGTAGATCCTCAGCTTTTCACAAATATTCAATGTGATAAGGATCCAATGTCCTATTACAGACAACTCATGAAGGATTATTCCTCAGGGGCACTTGAGGTTCCAGCTTGTGGTGCAGGAACAGCAAATACGGAATTTGAGACATTGACAGGAGTAAGTGCGAGATTCTTCGGACCGGGTGAATATCCGTACAAGTCCGTGTTGACTGATCATCCGATGGAGAGCACCGCTTTTGATTTAAAAATGCTTGGTTTTGGGACTCATGCAATCCACAACCACAGAGCTGTTTTTTACAATAGACACGAGGTATTTAAAAATCTCGGCTTTGATACTTTTACGTCGGTTGAGTACATGAGCGATGTCGACAAAACCCCGAAGAATTGGGCAAAGGATAGTGTGCTTACTGGTGCAATCATGGATGCTCTAAAGAGTACGGACGGCAGAGACTATGTGCATACTATATCTGTGCAGGGACACGGCAAATATCCGCCTGAGCAGTTAATTAAAAATCCTAATATCAATATTACCGCAGCACCAAACGAAGAGCTAAAGTGGAAGTATGAATATTATGTAAATCAGATTTACGAAATGGATAAGTTTGTTAAGGACCTCACTGCAGAACTTGAAAAGTTTGATGAGCCGACTGTTTTGGTGATGTTTGGTGACCATATACCGGCGCTTGATATAACTGAGGAGACGTATGCACCGAAAGATCTCTATCAGACTCAATATGTAATCTGGTCTAACTTCAAGATGGAAAAGATTAATCAGAAACTCAGTGCATATGAACTTTCAAGTGTTTTGTTCGAAAGACTTGGCATACATACAGGGAATATAATACAGTACGGTCAAAATGTGGATAGAAACAAGCCTGAATATTTAGAAGGATTAGAAACGCTGGCATATGATGTCCTTTATGGTAAGAAATACATGTATGGTGGCAAATCTATTGTAAAACCTACGGCTATGAGGATGGGTGTAAAGCCTATCAAAATAAAGAAGATTGTGCAGGCCGGCGATAAGTATTATATTAAGGGTGAGAATTTTACCGAGTATAGTAAGGTTACCTTGGATGGCGAGTTGCTCAAGACGTTCTATCTCGGACCGACGCTGCTTGGGCTTGTGGATGAAGTTGATCCTAGCAAAGCAAAAGAAATGAAGGTCAGCCAGATAGACAGAAATAGCAAAGAAATCATCAGCACAACGGAGTAGATTTAGATTAAGAATTAAACATTAAACATAATTAGACAGTAAAGGAGGATATGTGATTTTTCACGTATCCTCCTTTCAGTAGTAAAGAAATTTATGACTTTAATTATGACTTACTTCTTTAATAACTATTCCTGGCTTTGACTTCCGAATTAAAGCCAATACATTTTCGGCATCATCTGGGCTGAAAATAAATCTTCGATTTATGGCACCCTTGTTTATATGAATTTCGATATTAGGAGCAGATTTAATGCTGTCTTTGTGAACTGCGAGAATCTCATCATACGACCAGTTATTATGGAAACAATGCCCCAAGAGTCTATATTCAATGTCTACGCCACTTTCTGAAATGACCTGCGTTCTAGATGAAAACGTAGCAACTATAAGAACTAGGCCAAATGGAACGTAAAACCAATTACCATTTACATAAGCATCATAGGCTGCAAGCATGCCTAGTGCTATAGCCGCTATTTTAACCCAGAGCTTTCTTTTTGGGAGTATTCCGTAATATCTCATATTGTTAAAATCCTCTAAATCATTAAATCTGTAAAAGAAATAAAAGTTTATTTTTAAATGGGTTTAATTGTCTAAAATATAGTATTTTTATAAACTTTTGTATATGCCTTCTTTTCTCTTTGCCACCAAAGCTTCCATAGCTATTTTGTGCTCTTTTTCTGGTGCTCCAGCAGGACCTCTGCCCTTCTTTAGCCTTCCAAACACTGTGGTTCTTGAACCATCTGCATAAATAATATTGCCGCCATAGCTAGCTGTAACGATAGCGTAAATTGGATTGATCAAATTCATAAAGCAGAATGGAAGGTAAGATAGTGTAGGAACTCCAAGAACTGCTGAGTGATATGACCCGCATGAAGACCAAGGAACAAGTGGTGACCATAGTGTTCCACCATCTTCTAGTGATCTAGAGAGCATATTCCTTCCAAGACCAAGCTCGTCATAATTATTTTTGTACATTGATGATGGGATTATTAATCCTAAATACTGGTCGCACATTGTGGTGATACAAAATACCGAAGTCGCAATCGTAACAACGACAAGCTGGAATGGTGTTTTGACCTTGTGAATAAGACCACCGAGTATCGACTCCACAGCACCGATCTTTTGTAATATACCTCCGAATGCAACTGCAACGATTACAAGGTTATTTGTCCAAAGCATACTGTCCATGCCGCCCCTGTTAACGAGCTTGAAGAAAAGTTCGTTTTTAGATTCTGCTGAATATCCGTAATGGAGCATGGTGAAACAATCAGAGATTCCGGCTCCTTGGAAAACAACAGCAAATCCACATCCTATAAGAGATAATAGAACAATTGAAGGTATTGCAGGCATTTTTATAACTGCTACTATAATGATCATAAGAATTGGGATCAAAAGAATCGGACTCATATAATCATAGTGGCCGACTATTGCAGCTGAAAGGTTATCTGCAAGTGATGGATCATACTTCCCAACGCTTTTGAAGGAAAAGAAAGCAAAAATGCAGATAGCAATTACAAGGCTTGGGAATGTAGTCGTAATCATAGCACCCACGTGATCGAATAAGCCTGTCTGTGCAGAACCAGCTGCCAAGTTAGTGGAGTCTGAAAGAGGAGAAAATTTATCCCCGCAGCAAGCTCCAGATAGAATTGCACCTGCAATCAGTGCTGGATTCAAACCCATTGTTGTTCCAATTGCCATAAAAGCAATGCCCAGTGTTGCAGATACTGTCCATGCTGAACCTAGGGCGATACCTACGACTGCACACATGATTGTTACAAAAGGCAAGAATATGCCTGGGGATAACAACTTAAGACCATAATAAACTACAGATGGAATGGTTCCGCATGCGGTAAATGAACCAATCAGACAACCTACTAACAAAATAATAATAATTGCTTCAAGTGATTGGTTAACAGCTTCAAGTCCTGCAGCAAGCATATCTTTATAAGAGTAGCCACAAAGCCTACCAATAAGCATCGCAACAGCACAAGATAAAGTTACTGGAATATGAGGATCAGCACCCCATCCGAAAGAATAGTTTGAAATCATGATTACAAGTAAGAATACAATAGGAATTGCAGCTTCTAACTTGTTTGGTAATCTAGCTTTTCTATTATTTTCGTTCATTGTTCTTTTGTGTGATTACTAACCAATGGCTAATTCACATCTTCCTCCTTATATAATATTTTACGGAAATATTAACACAGGAATTGTCAAGGAAGTGTCAATAAGTTAACAAAAGTTAAATTTTATTTAAAAAATTTGATAAATTTTATAATTTTTCGAAAAATGGTTTCATATCCTCTCCCCATGAGTACTGTGACATGTATTCTCCTTTATATAAATTTTTATTTCTATCATCGATCCACTCAAAATAGTCACAGCTTATATTTTCTAGATGAGAAAGAGACATGCTGCCTCTCTCAATATAAATTAAATCATTACAGCCAATCTTTGTCAGAGAGTCTACAAGGTCTTTTTTTAGCATTCTAAAGTAGGAGCCATGACCCTCGTCCTCCCAAAGAGTTACCATGATTTCGTTATTTGTGCATCTCGCGCCATGTCTATGAACTAAAAAGGCCAAAAGCTCTTTTGTTTTATCAAATTTGAATTTAACCGGCTTGCGATCAACAAGAATATCAAAATTACCGAAACAAATAATCTTTATGTATGGAGAAGTGAACTCATTTGCATCACGGCTTGATGTGTTATTTTCAGGTAGGTATCTCAAGTTTTCAATGGCATGCTTGACCTGATCTGAGGTAGCAGGTTTCATTATATAGTCGCTGGCATCAAGTTTGAAGGCGTTCCCCATAAAATCAGAATATCCAGTTACAAAAACAAAATTAGTTTTCGGATAAACTTCCTTTACACGTGCTGCAAAATCAACTCCGTTAAGGCTGGGCATCTGTATATCAAGAAAGCATACATCAAATCTTTCTGACAGAGCGACTTCAATGGCATCAACAGGGTTGGATTTAATTGTAATATTAGCATCAGGATCATTTTCTCTGATGAGTTCAGCAAGATAATCAGCCGCTATAGGCTCATCGTCCAAAACTATGTATTTCACGTCTTTCACCAACCTTTCTGTTCACTGTTTTATTTTTTTCAGGAATAATTATTGTTACTTCGGTTCCACAACCGGGGAATGACGATATTTTCATTTCAGTATGAAATATGCTCTTTAATCTTTCGTTTGCGTTAGAAATTCCGATGTGAGCTCTTTTATCATTTTGCATTTCTAATGTATCAAAGCCAATGCCATCGTCTTTAATTATTATCACATGATTTCTGTTTGTCTTTCGCGTGATGATTGTGATTGTACCGCCTTCGACTTTTTTGCAAATGCCGTGTTTTACTGCGTTTTCTACAATCGGCTGTAGAGTTAAAACAGGAACCTCAAAATCTTTGGTTTGGATATCATAGATTATTTTTAGTCTGTCACCAAAACGAATTTTTTCAATATCTAAATAAATTTTTATATGTTCCAGCTCTCTTTCAAATGAATGAGTATCGAACTCCTCAATGCTATACATGTTTTCGCGTAAAAATTTCGAGAATTTGACGGTGGTATCCTCAGCAAGCTTGGGATTTATCCTACAAAGTGCAGTTATTGTGTTTAAGGTATTATATAAAAAATGAGGTTGAATCTGAGATAGCATAAGCGACATCCTCTGCTCCCTAAGCTTAATATCCTTGCCCTCATTTACCTGCTGAGAAATATACACATGTATTATGAGGTAGTACAAAATAAATGAAAACGCATATGTCTTTATCAAAATTCCTGGGGAAATAGCGGTTGTATCTAGGATATTAGCTGTCATCAAAACTGAGACAAACAAAAAAATTCCGAGGGGGTTCTTATTACTCTCTTTATAAAATTTAATATTAAGTATAGATAGAAAAATGATCCAGTATGTCCATTCAGTTACAACAAAAGAAGAAGTAGGCACATGATAACTCTGCATCAAACGAAATAATGTAGATGACGGGCTCAATATGCCAAGGTAAGCAGTGCAAACGATAGCGTTAAGAACAGCAGGTATATAAAAATATTTGCTGTTTTTATATACGAGGTTTATCATTGCAACCATTGGAAGAGGCTTTAAGGAGCAATATAAAATACAAGCCAAAGTAAATCTCAGCGTGTAAATATTAGTTGTCTCTAAATAATCAAGATAAGAAGCGTTTATTGAGATTATAAGTAGCAAAGTCATATTGATAACCATATTCTTTTTTATGGATATATCTACCGAAGATTTCATTGGCGCAATAAAATATGTGCTAAAAATTATCATTAAGAAGATAAAATTATCGGACAAATATTTTTGTACTTCGTTCATAGTTTCAACACCTTAACCCAAGTCTATATTAAGTTTTATTTTTATAATTTGCTAACTTTAGTAATACTTTAAGTCAAATTATATTATTTTTTAGATCGAATTTCAAGGAAGCTGCCCATTAGTTGATAAAATAACGCTTAAATTACATAGTTTGGGGAATAATACGTCTATAAGCAAAGCATTTAAAATTTACTAGATGTCATAAAAACAGAATTTGAAAGGTAAGATATATGAAAAGCTATGAAAAGCATCAAACTTTAAGAAGCAAAAGACTCGCTTTGATTCCATGCTCAATAGACGATGCAGCGGATTTATATAAATATGCAAAAAATCCCGACGTGGGTCCGCATGCTGGATGGAAGCCACATGAAAGTGTAGAAGAATCACGACAAATTATAGAAGGCTTGTTCTTGCCAAGTGGAGCCTGGGGAATTCACGAAATCGAAAGTGATGGACTTCCTGGACAAATGATTGGAACTATTGCCCTTGAAGAGGATAGATTTAGACCTGATGCAAAAAGCAAGGAAATCGGATACAGTCTTGCAAAAGAAGCGTGGGGCATGGGCTATATGACGGAGGCTGCAGCAGAGGTAATAAGATATGCTTTTGAAGATTTAGGAATGGAGATTTTGACGATATGCACCTCTCCTGTTAATAAAAGGTCTCAACGCGTGGCTGAGAAAAATGGTTTCACATATGAAGGTAGAATAAGAAAAGCATATAGGATATATACTGGCGAACTCAGAGACTCTTTTGTTTTTTCACTCACAAAAGAGGAGTGGGAGCAAAAATAAAGATTTAACTAGAACTAATTCTTCGTAAAGATGCTAGTAAAAAAATAAAAAAGTGCTTGATTTAAAAAGCACTTTCAAAAAACAATTTCAGTTGTGATAAAGATATTTTTTCAAGATGACTCTGACCGATTTGGTCAGTTACTGTAATAGCAATTTTGCCATGAGAAATTTTCTTATCAAGAAGAGCATACTGGTACAGTTCAGAGGCATCAAAATCTATTGATAAATCAAATGTAGCCTCAGTTAGAATTGAAGAAATTTTCTCATATACATCAACAGACGTTAACCCCATGGCAGCGCAGGCCTTCGCCTCAGCTGCCATTCCTTTTGCAACGGCAACACCGTGCGGAATAGAGTATGCGCTGGCTTTTTCTATGCAATGACCTATAGTATGCCCAAAGTTCAGCATCTGCCTAAGGCCGACATCAAGCTCATCAGCTTCAACAATATATTTTTTAATTGAGACAGCCCTTTCAATAATATAAGGGTAATCTCGATCGATAATCCTAGGAATAAGATTCGAATCAAAACAAATTCCGAGCTTCATAGCTTCTGCAACACCTTCCATAATCTGTTCGGGAGGCAAAGTCTCAAAGACCTTGGTATCACAGATAACTAGAGACGGCTGCCAAAATGCTCCGGCTAGGTTTTTTCCGGACAATAGATTGATTCCTGTTTTACCGCCTACAGAAGCATCAATGGCCGAAATGTAGGAGGTCGGAATCTGTAGGAACTTGATTCCACGCATGTAAGTAGCAGCTGCAAATCCACTGATATCTCCAACCACTCCTCCACCAAGAGATGCGATTGCGTCAGAACGACTTATACCCTCGTCAGCAAGTGCTTCAAGAACATTCCCATAGGTATTAAGATTCTTTGAATGTTCACCAGCAGGGAAAATAATCTTCGAGACTTCAAAACCACTTTCGATAAGAGAGGTCAGGAAGACCTGTGAATACAGGCTATTTACGTTCGTATCAGTGATGATTGCAATCTTGCACGGCTCAAGAACTTCACTTATAAGAGTCCCGCTATTTGGCATAATATTGCTACCAATGCAGATGTTATATGGATGAGTTGTCGAAATTTCGAATTTTTTCATATAATTTAACCCTATTTTCTAAGATCTCATATTCTTTCAACGTAATGGACTGCCTACCGTCACAAAGAGCACATTCTGGATTTTCATGCACCTCGATCATAAGTCCATCAGCTCCAGCTGCCACAATTGCAAGACTTACAGGCATAACAAGTTCGGAAATCCCCGTTCCATGGCTCGGATCGCCAATTACAGGCAGATGTGTTTTTTTCTTCAGTAATGGAATCGCATTTATATCAAAGGAATTCCTTGCAGATGGCTCGAATGTTCGTATGCCTCTCTCGCACAAAATAATATTATGATTGCCCTCTCGATATATATATTCAGCACTCTCAAGAAATTCGTCTATTGTATTGGACCATCCCCTCTTCAACAAAACAGGTTTTTCCTGCATACCAAGTGCTTTTAAAAGGGAGTAGTTCTGCATATTCTTTGCTCCGACCTGTAAAATATCCACATCGTTAAATAACGATAAGTCTGCAATATCAACAATTTCAGAGACTGTAGGCAAGCCAAGCCTAGATTTAACTTCAGATAGCATCTCAAGGCCTTCCGCTCCCATACCCTGGAAAGAATATGAGGACGTCCTCGGCTTAAATGCTCCCGCTCGCAAAATATCCACATTCATTTTTGCTAGACCTGATGCAACATCGTTTAACTGATCAAAACTCTCGATAGTGCAGGGTCCGGCAATAATGGACAGGGATCCATCTCCTATGGAAACATTACCTATTTTAACGACTGTATCGTCTTTTTTATAATCTCTTGAAACTAACAATCTCATAGCAAAATATTATGATTTTTGGCTCCTCTATGGTATACTAATAGCACAAGAATTGTATCACAATTCATCTTTAAATGCAAAATATCAACAGGGGATGAGATGTATCAACACAGGAAGAAAATAAGAAAAATAATAATTTTAATACTTGTAATCATCCTTCTTATCATAGCGTCAATTCTGTCTGTGAGCGAACATGTAAAAACACTTGAAGAAGATAATATAATAGGCAGATATACTGAAGATTCTACTTCAGCAAGTTATTCAATGTATGAGAGGGTAAGGGATTTTAGGCCAAATGTTATCATTGTTCCGGGGGCAGCTATTTTGTCGGACAAGACTCCAAGCCCGATTCTCAAAGCACGGCTTGATGTTGCAGTTGACCTCTATGAGAAAAATGTTGCACAAAAGATTCTTTTGACCGGGGACGGTGATAACTCTCAGGAATTTTATGATGAAATTTCAGCGATGCTTGCGTATGTCAAGGGAAGGGGAATTCCAGATGCGGATATATTTTGTGATCACAAGGGTTATAGCACCTTTGAGAGCATGGTTAGAGCAAAACAGGTTTTCGGCATAGAGCGAGCGATTGTGGTCTCCCAAACTTTTCATCTGCCGCGGGCAATATATATTGGGCAGAAGATAAATGTCAAAACGAGGGGTGTTGCGAGCGATCAGGTTGGGCCAAGGGATATAAGAAGCGGTAGTTTTAAGGACGGCAAAATTAAAATTATGCTTCGCGAGACGATGGCGAGGAACAAAGACTTTTTCCTTCTGAAATTAAAGAAGATACCGAAGTTTAGAGATGAAAAGATTGACATCGAGGGTGATGGGACGAAGACTCACACTATAGATAAGTAGTTTTAAGGAAAGGAAGCTGATTTTCGAATGATTTTTGAGCAGAGCACGGGATATAGTATTATTCAAATCTTGCAGCTTTTTGCAATATATTCATTCATCGGCTGGCTTGTTGACAACGTATACTGTCTGATTAAAGACAGACACCGATTTGATCGGGGGATTCTAAAGGGACCATATATGCCGATGTATGGAATAATGATGATAATTTCTCTTTTGGTTGCTTATCAACTTCAAGAGGATTTGGTATATATGATAATCATACTCTTTGTGATAGCTACAGTGATTGAACTTATTTCAGGAATTTTGATACATCTTGTCAGCTCCAATAGATATTGGAACTATTCAGACAGATTTTTAAACATAAGAGGATATACAAGTATTTATCATAGTTTGAAAGTCACTCTGATGCTTGCTGGATGTCTGGTATTGGTTAATCCCATTTTGATGAGCTTCTTAGCTATTACGCCTCCATGGATGGATTTAATATTTCTTATAGTATTTTATATATGCTTTATTTCCGATGCAGTGGATGCTATTGATGAAGGACTCTTTATGCGAAAGTTTATGAAGAGTGATGTAAAAATCTATCATAGGAATAAGGAAAAGAAAAAGCCGGTTAATTAACCGGCTTTAATATTTTGTTAAAGTGGATGCATAATTGTACTAGTCAGTATAGTGGTCGAAGTAACCCTGTATATAAACAAAAGGTGTTCCCTTGTCACCACTGCCTGATGTCAGGTCGCAAAGCGAACCGATTAGATCAGTTAAGCGCCTTGGAGTCGTACCCTGCTTAAGCATATCATCATCTATGGATGATTGAGCCTTTGCTTTGTTCTCAATATAGTCTCTCATAGCCTTCTGGAGTTCCTCACCCTTTAAGTGCTTAAACTCATTGTCTGCAATATATTTAAGCTTTACTTCGTTAGGCGTTCCTTCTAGGCCCTTTGTATATCCTGGAGAAACAACAGGATCTGCAAGCTCCCAAATCTTACCCACAGGATCTTTGAAAGCACCATCACCATATACCATAACTTCAATGTTCTTTCCAGTTGCTTTTTTGATGTCTTCCTGTATAGAATCAACAAACTCCTGGCAGTTAATTGGGAAAAGTTTAATCATATCTTCTGTTGCCTTATTTGACCCTAGAATACCAAAATCAGGGTTATATCCACTGCCATCGATAGGCTCTGTCATGATGTCGTCCATAGACAAAACAATTTTTGCTCCCGCCTTCTTAGCAAGTCTCTTGGTTCTATGCCTTGTGTGGGTGTCACATGCGAGGACGCAATCAGTGTACTTAACAATGGACTTAGGATTCTTAGAGAAATAAATCTCAACTTCGCATCCCTGCTCCTCAGCAAGCTCCTTATAGTAGTTAATGTAGTCCATGCCGGTAAATGGGTGGCGAGATTTTCCGAAAAGTGATTCAAACTGTTCCTGATCAAGAACGTCAGTATAAGGATTGATTCCTTTCTCGTCAAGGGCATCAAGATCAACAAGGTGATTTCCTACCTCATCTGAAGGATAGCCAAGAAGAAGAACTAGTTTGTCAACAGCTCTTGCGATTGCCTTTAGGCAGATAGCAAAACGATTACGGCTCATAATAGGGAAAACAAGACCAAGCGGCTGTCCACTATATCCATTCTCATCAAGCTTTTTTCTAAGACTTTCTGCAATTTGATCCAAAGTTGCATAATTATTTTCGGATCTGGCAAGGATTGACTCTGTAACAGCTAAAACATCTCGATTTCTTATTTTAAATTCTCCAGCTTCTGCTGCGTTTAAAACAGTGTCTACAACGATCTTCTTAAGATCATCACCTTCTTTAATAATTGGGGCTCTTAGACCTCTTGATACTGTGCCTACGTATCTCTTTTGCATCTTCGTTTCCTTTCTGATTTAAAAATGTTTTGTGAAAACTAAAAACACCTGCTTGCAAGGGCTCAAAACAGGTCGCCGGCATAATTGCGCGGCTATATCTTTTGGGTCTTAGCCTCATCGGCTCCCCTAACAGCCAAGGCATCGACCCGTACATTCATTTCCGTTATTGATTTGAAATCTTCAAGAGTAACATCCTCACGGCTCATACCGCTATCCAAAAGAAATTTCTCATATAATTTAAGCCACGTGGACTCTTGAGACTTGAGACTGACATGTCCCTTCACCTTAATAAATTGGACAGAGTGACCATCCATTAGTGATAGTAATTTTTCCCAGAGATCTCTGTTTTCAACGGACTTTTTAGCTGCAGTTTTCCAGCCGTTTGTCTGCCAATTGATATGCCATTCATTCTTGAAACAGTTAACGATGTAGGCACTGTCTGTGTAGACCTGTATATCAAGATTTGGCTTTTTGAGAGCAGAGAAAGCCTCTATAACTCCGGTAAGTTCCATCCGGTTGTTGGTCGTATTGGGCTCCCCGCCGTAGATTTCTTTCTCGTGTATGCCCAACTTTAAAATCGCGCCCCAGCCGCCAAAATTCTCTTCGTTCTGGTTTCCTGAGCACGCACCGTCTGTAAAAATTTTCAATTTCATTTCTAAATTATATGTTATGTCAAAAACAAATGCAAGGTTTTTGACAGGGATTTTTAAAAAATTTTAAGTCGACACAAAAACCTTGCAAAGAGTTCAATTTATCGAGTTATTTAACAAAAACCTTTGGTAGTCTCTGACCAAATGCGCAAGTTATTTCGTAGTTGATTGTTCCAGTGGCATCAGCAATATCATCAGCCAGAATTGTATGTTTGCCATCGCTACCCATTACAATAACTTCATCACCGAGCTTTACATCGGGAACATCGGTAACATCAACCATGCACTGATCCATGCATATATTACCTGCAACTGGGCACAAAACACCGTTTACGATTACTTTAGCATGGGCAGAGTAAGGTCTAGGATAACCATCCGCATATCCGAGAGCAAGTGTCGCAATTTTTGAAGGTCTCTCAGAGATGAATTTTCTACCGTATCCGCATGAGAATCCAACAGGTACATCCTTTAAGTGAACGATTGCTGCCTTTACGGACATAACAGGCTTAATATCAAGGTTTTCCTTTAGAACTTCGTGAGAAGGATAGCAACCGTACAAAATAATGCCAGGTCTTACAGCGTCAAAATAAACAGCAGGAATTTCCATAATAGATGCAGAGTTAGCGAGAGTTCTGAAAGGGATTTCTATACCATTTTCAGTAAGGGCTTTGAAAAATTTATTATATTTTTCTTCCTGCAAATGAGAAAAACTTTTATCAGCGGCATCAGCTGTTGACATATGAGAAAACATCCCCTTAATTTTAAAATTACTGAGCTTTGTCATTTCTTTAATTTCAGGAATTGCTTTTTCAACCTCGTCAGCCAGATAACCAATTCGACCCATGCCAGTGTCGACAGCTATTAGAGCCTTAATTGTTTTATTTGCAGCTTTTGCAGCGGCATCAATAGCTTTCGCGTTATCTATAGAGCAAACAACTGGAGTCAGGTCGTATTTAATTAATGTATCAACGTAAAAATCTGGTGTAAGACCTAAAATAATAATTTCTTCGCGGGCTCCGTTTTCACGCAAGTGGATAGCTTCCGCAAGAGTTGCAACCGCAAACATCTTTACCCCGTTTTTACGGAGTACCTCTGCGCATTCTACCGATCCATGTCCATAGGCATCCGCCTTTATAACGCCTATCATTTCGCGATTAGGACCAATTTTCTCTCTAATCTTTTTGATGTTGTAGTCCAAGTTAGATAAGTTAACTTCTACCCATGCAGGTCTTACAGCTTCTTTAAACATTTTAATCTTCCTTTCATTAAAAACTTTGACTGTGATACAAAACAGTTATAAAAATGTAATATGCTATTCTATTCTACAATTTTTTACACATTAATTTCGGTTTTGACGCCTATATCATCTGAGTTTTCACGGAGAATAGGCTTGACTATCTCTGAGATAAAATCGAGAGTCTGCTGCTCAGCCCTTCCTGTGAAATTCTCAGGCTTTATAATTTTTTTGATTTCTTCTTCGCTTATATTAAATGCAGGATCCTGTGCAATTCTATGGAGAAGATCGTTAGGTTTACCTTCCTCTTTTACAGTCTTTGCGGCTGCCATCGAGTGCGTTCTAATTCTCTCATGAAGTTCCTGCCTGTCTCCGCCAGCTTTAACTGCATCCATCATTATGTTTTCTGTAGCCATAAAAGGTAGTTCCGCCATTAGCTGTGCTTCGATGACCTTAGGATAGACAACCAGACCATCGGCAATGTTATTGTAAAGTTCTAGGATGCCGTCTGTAGCAAGGAAACCCTCCGGAACAGAAAGTCTTTTGTTTGCAGAGTCGTCCAAAGTACGCTCAAACCACTGGGTTGCAGCGGTTATAGCGGGGTTTGTATTGTTAACGATTACATAGTTTGCTAAAGCAGCCATTCTTTCAGAACGCATAGGGTTTCTCTTGTATGCCATTGCAGAAGAACCTATCTGATGCTTCTCAAAAGGTTCTTCAACCTGCTTCATATGCTGTAGAAGTCTGATATCATTGCTAAATTTGTGAGCTGATTGTGCAATCCCTGAAAGTACATTCAATACCCTGGTGTCGACCTTTCTTGAGTAGGTTTGGCCAGACACGGCATAGCAGGCCGTAAATCCCATTTTTTCAGCTATTTTGTTATCGAGCTCTTTGCACTTATCGTGATCGCCCTCAAACAGTTCAAGAAAACTTGCCTGAGTACCCGTCGTGCCCTTTGAGCCCAAAAGTTTTAGCGTGGAAAGAACGTAATCAAGGTCCTCAAGGTCTAAGAGTAGTTCATTAATCCAAAGCGTTGCGCGCTTTCCGACTGTTGTCGGCTGTGCTGCCTGGTAATGAGTGTATGCCAGAGTTGGAAGAGCTGCGTATTTCTCAGCAAAATCAGAAAGCCTTGCGATTGCGGAAATCAGTTTTTTCCTGAGTAACTTGAGACCTTCAGCCATCAAAATAATATCGGTATTATCGCCGACATAGCAGGATGTAGCTCCGAGGTGAATTATTCCCTTGGCGCTGGGACATTGCAGGCCGTAAGCATAAACGTGTGACATAACATCGTGCCTGACCTCTTTTTCACGGGCTTTAGCTTCCTCAAAGTTTATGTCATCTTTAAAAGCCTTGAGCTCCTTAATCTGTTCATCAGTGATTGGAAGACCAAGCTCCTTTTCAGACTCAGCAAGTGCAATCCAGAGCCTGCGCCATGTTCTAAACTTGGTAAGCGGTGAAAAAAGCTCCTTCATCTCTTTACCTGCGTAACGCTCCGAGAGAGGGCTTACATAAAATTCGTTCATTATATTCTCCTGTAATCGTCATCGTTTCAACGTATTTTCTTCATTTATTTTATATCACAAAATAGCTGTTTTTACAAGAATTCTCCAATACTATTGATGTATAAAAAATCCCATATCACTAAATATATGTTAGAGATATGAGCTTAAGTAGTTCTATCTTAAATCAGGATTTAGATGGGCTTTCTCGAAATCCGAGTGCAGGATACTTAAATCATAGCACCACTTGCGTTAAATATATAAACTGTATCGCCTTCTGTTAAATAAGCAGTTGTCATTGAGACGTCTGAATTCAAATAGTACCAATGGCTACCGGATTTGATCTAGCCAGTTCTCATTACACCATACTTATCAAAAAAGTATGTTTTCTCATTTACGTTCACATAACCTGATACAAAATCTCTTGAGAATCAGGATAATAATATCCTGGGAATGCAACTAGTACATTGCCTCTAGAAGCAGTTTCTCTATCTGTTGGCAACACGTCTGCATAGGATTGAATTTGCGAGAAAGTATAATTTATATTTCAAATGCATCATAAATATATAGTTAAGACAACTAGTAGAGATGGTATTGCAACTCTTATTAATGACGTTATATTCTATTATGCAAAAAAAAGAGCCTTATATAATAGATATACTCCACTATAAAAGGCTTAATTTATCTTATTATTGCTGTAACTATATTCGGTCAGAGCAGCATAGGCCGTGCTTAACTCTTGCGGCTTCTTCGGCGGACTTTGCGTTATTCCAATGATCCATTGTGCCTACAAGATAGCCTGTGATCCTTCTGATTCTTTCAAATTCTACAGGAGCAAAAGAGTAACTGAGATCAGCGTGATCACCATTCAATTGAATGTCTAATGAATCAAGCTTTCTGCCGTGTTTATCTTCTAAATATTCAATGTACTTAGCAGCTTCTGTGTTGCTTGCATTTCCAGTAATCTTAACGTTCATCCCCATACCTCCTAATAAATTTAATGTAATTGCTTTTAAATTATTCGGTCCTCTCACGCAGGGGTGTAAGAGAACTACAAACGCATTATATCATACTTAAACTAGATATGGTAGATCTTTTTAAAAAATATTTTAAAAACTACTTTTGCTTGTGGTTGTCCAGATTCCCATTTTTTCAGCTTCGGCAATTAATTCGTCCTGGAAATCAGGATGGGCAATGCTTACAAGAAGTTCTGCTCTTTCCCAGGTTGATTTTCCTTTCAGATTTACAGCTCCAAATTCTGTAACTACATAATGAGTGCATGATCGAGGTGTGGTTACTATGTATCCGGGTTTCATTGCAGCGGTAATAAGAGACATTCGCTCGCCATTCAGGACTTTGGTGGACGGCGTGCATATAAAGCTCTGTCCTCCCTTTGAGTGATAAGCACCCTGAACAAAGTCAAGCTGGCCACCAGTTCCTGAAATATGCTTAAATTTAGAAGACTCAGAACATACCTGTCCATAGAGGTCCATTATTATACAACTATTAACAGAAACGAAGTTATCCATTCTAGCTATTATTGCCTGATTATTCACATAGTCAACTGGAGCACAATAGCATAGAGAGTTATCATTTATAAAATCATAAAGTTCCTGCGTTCCACCTGCAAAGGCGTATACCAATTTCCCGTTATTAAGTTCCTTGCTGCTAGTGAGTTTGCCCGCCTTAAAAAGTTCAAGATAACCATCTACAAGCATTTCCGTATGCCCAGATAGATTTTGAATATCAGATTCTGCAATAAGTTTACCAATAGTTGATGGCAAAGCACCTATTCCAAGTTGCAGTGTGCTATTGCTGCGGATCTTCTCAACTACATGTTTTGCAATTTTTTCGTCAATTTCTGTGGTAACGCCGTTCGGAATTGTTGCCATAGGTTGGTTTGAACTTTCAACAACGTAATCAACATGAGCTAAATTTATTTTGTTATTCAACCCTAGAGCCTTAGGCATTTTCTCATTTACTTCAAGAATTACCATCTTGGCAGATTTGATAACACCCCATACGTCGGCTACCTGCGGTCCTAGATTGAAAAAACCATATTCGTCCATAGGACATACGGAAAGCATTGCAATATCAATGTTGCAATCGTTATGTTCCCAATAGGAAGTTAGTTCATTAAAATTCATCGGGATGTACCAACATCTCCCGTCACTTGCCATTTTTCTATCTGCACCAGTAAAATGTGCCGATGCAAATCTGTAATATTCAAGAGGATAACCTTTTTTGTATACCTCCCAAGGTGCATGAATTGCAACAGTCGACAATATTTCAACACCTCTCAGATCATCTCTTTTTGAAAGTGCAACATCAAGATCGTTAACAGCTCCAATTCCAAGTCCAAAGTGAACCCTCATGTTGTTTTCGACCTTTGAAGCGGCCTCATCGGCGGTAATAAGTTTCTCTTTGTATTTGTCTTGAATTTCGTCTAACCTATACATTTAAATGCCTCTCATTCACAAAACATCATCAAAATAGTTGACTGAGCAGTTAATTTAAAATTGCAATAAAATAATAATTTTGAATCTGCTAATAAATTAACAATCTCACCTATTGTATTGTACTACACTAGGGCAAGACATTCAAGATTTTTTGATAAATTAAGGTAGGTATTTTAAGATGCGCTCAACTCGATGATGTAGAATAGTAAAGTACCCAAAGGCGCGGAACACCCTAAGCAGCATAGTTATTTTTGCAATCTTAATAAGGGCAGCGCCGTTCCAAGCGTCGATGGCAGGAATCACATCAGTAATCCATACGATGGGTATAATGGATATGAGACCAATTAGATGGCAAAAAAAGAATTCTTTTTTGTCTTCAGCCTTTTCAAAACCTGTTATATAATCAGCCCAAAGTATAACCAAAATAATAGAATCAATTTCAACAAAGGGTGAGTTCTTAAAGTTTAAAACCGTAAAGTAGTCAAGACAGACAAAAACGACGGACACTAAAGCACACATTCCAACAAAAACTTCGTAGGCTATTTCCATTCCAGTCATATTATTGTCATCAATGTCAGCGCCTATCATATGTTTAATCTGACTATAGTCCATAAAAGCACACCTCTTTCGCTTATTTTAAATTAAACTATTAGTGTCAAGTTCAGTAAATGTATCAAGAATCGGCTTTACAATCGCAATAATTCTTTTAACTCCGCCAGGTATATTGCTCTCGATATTAAGCGGCATGATAGGGTCATGAAGAGACATCCTTAAGAGCAACCATCCCTCAGGAAATTTAATGCGCACGCCCTCATAATTAGGTTCCTCTAAAACCGCTCCGTAGTTAGATCCCTCATCTTCTGTCCAGCCTTTAAGTGACGACAAAATAGCCTCGCCAGCTTTGCTGAAATTCTCATCACTCGAATCGAGGGGAAGCCTATATTCTACTGATTCTGCTGGCTCTGAAAGCTCAGAAACCAAATTTGAAATCCCTCTTCCTTCTCTTTTAAGCCTTGCAGCCTCGATCACAATTTTTGTCGCAAGAAAGGCTCCATCATCCAAGAAATAATTTTCCTTAAACGCTGCATGACCAGAAGTCTCTATGGCAAGTTGGCAGTCTTTTCCTTCTTCTATGAGAGATTTTGCCTTGTCGATAACATTTCGGTATCCTCTCCTATATCTGAAGTGTTTGAGCCCAAGTTTTTTACTTAGAAAATCAGCAAGTTCCGGGCTTGTAATGCTGTCTGTAACCACATAGGATGCAGGGTGAAGTTTATATATAAGAGAAGCTGCAACAGCAATTATTCCATTTCTAACCATCGGCTTACCATTTTCATCAATAGCTGCAACTCTGTCAACATCTGTATCGAAAACAAGTGCGAGATCAGCACATCTTATTTTAACCTGCTCGATAATGTCCTTCACAGCCTCATCCTTTTCTGGATTAGGTATGTGGTTAGGGAAGGTGCCATCTGGGTCAAGGTATAAACTCCCTTCGGTATCTGCACCAAGAGGAACAAGAATTTTTTCAGCATAAAACCCTCCAACGCCATTACCCGCATCGACTAGGATCTTCATACCATTAAGAGGTTTCTCAGTATTCCCAAGGGCAACAGAAATTTGGTTCCTCAGGATTTCGCAATACTTAGTCATGATGTCGATTTTTTCGATAGGTTTGATAGAATATGATCCCTGCTCATGACGCATCTCGTTTTCATATAACGATGTTGTTGCGCCGCCATTCTCATCACGCTGTTTCGCAATTTCAAGTATTTTGTTGATTGTGTCCTTGCTGACACCACCGCTTGCCGAAAAAAATTTGAAGCCATTTCGATTTTGAGGAAGATGACTTGCAGTGATCATAATTGCGCCGTGACAGTTGAAATGATCAAGTTTTGTGGACATAAACATTGCCGGTGTCGAAGCCAACCCAGTATCAAGTGCCTGTACACCAAGTTTCTGTAGAGCCTTGCAAACGACGCCCGCGATGTGCTCGCCAGAAATCCTCGAATCACGTCCCACTGACACACGTAAATCGCCAAAAGGAGCATTGAGCTTGTTAGACAAAAGATATACAAAACCTGTAATAATATTTTCAATAACCCCGTCTGTTAGATTGACTGGCTCATCCGGTACTGTTGCAAGGGCCACTCCCCTTATGTCACTGCCATTTTGAAGAGCTCGGTAGTTAATTTTGTTCATAAAACACTCCTTTTCATCACCTGTACTTCCTATTGGAAATAATAGTTTAAAAACGCTAGAATGTCAACAAAATAGGCAAAATGGCACAATAAATTATTAAACCAAGATATTGCAATCTCAGCGGAAACAAGTATAATGTAAGAAAGGAGTTGAAGGAGGAAAAAGTATGAGAGAAGTCGGGAATAGAGGCACGAAAGGCAGAAAGATGAGCAGTGGCAAAAGATTTTTTTATAACATCGTGACGCTAATTCTCGTAGTAGTAATTGTTTTCTGTTTGTTCAAGATTGGGAAAATATTATGGGGATACTACGAGGGGACCAAGACTTATGATCATGTAGCTAAGATTGCAGGAATCGGCTCAAAAGATTCTGATCATATAGATTTTGATAAATTGTTGAGTGAAAATCCGGATACAAAGGGATGGATTAAACTTAAGGGAACAAATATAAATTATCCTATTCTTCAAGGTGCAACCAACGATACTTACCTGAGAAGAATGTTTGACGGCAAATACAATCCAAAGGGTTCGATTTTTATAGACTATAGAGTCGAAAATCCGTTTCAGGATTTTATGACTATAGTGTATGGGCACAATATGAAGGATAATACCATGTTCAGTCACCTCATGGAATATGAGAAGCAGGATTTCTACAACAGTCATCCAACGATGCAGATCTATACACCATCGGCTAATTACGATATGCATATAATCGGCTCAATGTACCTTGATGCAGCAGCCCCACAGTATAAGTTGTTTTTCAACGAATCAGAAAAGCAGAGCTACGTGAGCTGGATAGCCTCTAACTCACTAATTAGTACCAACGAGTCGGTTTCAGCACGCGACAAAATAGTGATGCTAAGTACGTGCACCAACGTCGATGAGAATGGCCGGTTCACCGTATTTGGTAAGCTTGTAGAAAGGTAAGACCGAATTGCGATAAGCGGCTAAGGCACCGGAAAGAGTTGGCGACTAATCCAAACAAAAGTTTATAAACATTAACAAACCCTCATTATGGATTCATAATGAGGGCTTTTAATATGTTGATTTTTCAAATTTTTTTGTGTGCTCGAATTATTTCGGTGAGCTTCGATATTATTATATCTTCATTAATCCCAGTTTTAACACTTATATCTTTAATAGTTGCCTTCCTCAGCATTATTTTGACCAAGGGCGAGTTAAGCTTTTTGAGCTTATCATCCATTTTGATAAGATGATCCTTTAGCCATGGATATTTTGCGAAGAGATCTACAGCCTTAGTATCTCGTGTAATATTCATTAAGTACCTCCTTTAGATGAACCATTATAATCATTAAGTTATCCTGCCGTCAACTGTAGAGGTTATAATAATTTTGAACTGATTAAGGCTATTTAAGAATCTGCCCGTCTATGGATATAGTTACTACCTGCCAAGGTATAAACTTACCGCTTGCCTGAAGTGCTTTCTTTGCAGCCATCTCGAGTCCTCCACAGCATGGGACTTCCATTCGGACAATAGTGACCTCGGTAATGTCGTTATTAGAAATAATTTCTGTCAACTTATTCGAATAGTCAATGTCATCAAGTTTAGGACAGCCAATTATAGTTGTTTTGCCATGCATGAATTCGTCGTGCATGTTTGCATAGGCATAGGCAGTGCAATCGGCAGCAATAAGTAATTTTGCACCGTCAAAGAATGGAGCCTGCGTTGGAACAAGCTTGATTTGGCAAGGCCACTGTGCGAGGCGAGATACCAGTTTTCCTGGGGTATGATTTTCCGGAGTCACTTCGTGCTCTTTAGCCTTAAGTTCTCTCATGCGTGAACCAGGACATCCACTATGTACAGCATGTCCAGTACCGCCATCTTCCTTCATTTTGGCCATCATGAGTTTTCTTCTCTCATTGTCGTCTTCGATTTGCATAATTTGCTCAGTGGTCATCTTCGATGCAACCTCTCTGTGTGCCTTCTGAGTTTTTTTGACAGCAGCATCATCATAAGCTGGAGCCTCTCTTTCCTCAAATCTAATCGCACCTGTTGGACATGCGGGCAGACAATCACCAAGACCGTCGCAATAGTGCTCTCTTACGAGTTTCGCTTTACCATCTATAATGTCAATCGCGCCCTCGTGGCATGCCGTTGCACATACACCGCAGCCATTACATTTGTCTTCATCAATATGAATAATTTTTCTTATCATAACACTTCCTCCTAAAACAGCCGATCTTATTTCTTAGCGGCCTATATTGTAAGCAAAACATTTATTATTCTGAAAATTCTTGGAACACTCTTGTATTTCTAATAAGATTTTAGTATTATATTCGTGTCAAGTATGTGGTTATAACCACGAAAAATCAAAAAGGTGAAATTTTTATGGATATCAATCAAATAAAGAACACTGTTATATTTCAGGGAATGACTGAATCTGAGATTGGGGATGCACTGCAAGGACTCAATGCCTCAACTAAGCGGTACAAAAAAGGCTCAACTATTTTGTTTGCAGGCTCCAAGACAAAGAGGATGGGTCTTGTGCTCGAGGGCAGTGTCACTATAGAAAACAACGATATTTGGGGGAACAGGACAATTCTTGGCTTTGTCGCTAGGAATGAGTTTTTTGCAGAAACCTACGGCATGCTGTCTGATGAGCCGATGCTTGTGGATGTTGTTGCGAACCAGGATTGCACAGTAGTCTTTTTAACTATTGCAGCCTTGCGATCTGCCGTAGTTAGAAATGAACCCTGGGCAAGCAAAATAATTGGCAATCTTCTCATAATTTCAACTCAAAAGAATCTGGCTCTTTCGGGCAGGAGCTTTCACATATCGCACAAAACAGTTCGCGGGCGCGTGATGTCATATCTCAACAGTGAGTCAATCCGAAAAGGGCGAATGGCTTTTGAAATACCGTTTAACCGCCAACAGATGGCTGATTATTTGAATCTGGACAGGACGGCTCTATCCAAAGAACTTGGGAGAATGAAGAGAGAGGGCCTAATCGATTTTCACAAGAATCAATTCCAGATTAAGAAGCATATGGAAATATAAATTAAAATAAAACTGCGAGTTGCACCGGGGGTACCTCACAATTACTCGCAGCAAAATATTTTGTAGTCGCCATAGCCTTCTTCATACATTTTCTCAAGAGGGATGAATCTAAGGGCAGTGCCGTTGATGCAGTATCTGAGGCCGCCTTTTTCGATAGGTCCATCGTCGAAAACATGGCCGAGGTGAGAATTTGAATTTTTTGTCACTACCTCTGTTCGGACCATCATGTGAGAAGTGTCAACGTGCTCCACGAGTTTGTCAGATGTGATAGGCTTAGAAAAACTAGGCCAGCCGCATCCCGCATCAAATTTGTCAGAAGAACAAAACAGTGGCTCGCCAGTTATTTTGTCGACGTAGATGCCGGGTCTATTTTCGTTATTTAGCGGACTTGTGCCCGGTGCTTCGGTGGCAGACTTTCGCATTACATTGTATGAGGTTTGGTCGAGAATTTCCTTAAGCTTGTCATCTGAAGGCATTGCATATTTTTCGTCAAACAGTGGCTTGGATGAAAGCGAAAGGTCAATATGACAATATCCGCCGGGATTTTTATCGAGATAATCTTGGTGATAGTCTTCGGCCTTGATGAAATTCTTCAAGGCTGATTTTTCAACAGCGATTGGACCGTGCAGGTCTTCCTCATACCTGAAAATCTTATCGATAATTTTCAAATCGTCATCATTTGAAGAGGTGGAGCCGTTTGACGTACAAGAGTGGCTTACAGATCCAGAATTATCTTGGTAGTAAACTTCTGTGCGGTACTGCCTGCCGATATCATTGCCCTGCCTATTAACGGAGAGGGGATCTATTATTCTGAAATAGTGCAAAAGTATTTCTTCAAGCGAGATTTTAGACTTGTCGTAGCACACTTTTACTGTTTCCGCGTGGTCGGTTGCAGCAACATTTGCATAGTCTGTATCATCGGTTTTGCCATTTGCATAGCCTACCTCGGTTTCGTAAACTCCAGGAAGTTTCTTGAAGTAGCCCTCAACGCCCCAAAAACAGCCACCTGCAAGGTAGATGACTTTTTTGTTGGTGCTTAAAACTTTTTTGCTGGGTTGTTGGTTTTTGAAATTTAACATAGATTCACCTCTTGTTATCATTTTGCAACACTTTTATCTGGATTTCAAGCAAGTAACTCCATCTTTTTGACTTTGTAATAAATCAAACCTGTTAAATCAGCAAGAAACCATCCGATAGCATTATCAGTCCGTGCAGCTAACGGAGGAATTTATAAAGTCTTAAGTGCTATGCCTAAAATTCTCATACATTTCTTCGTACTTATAGTGCTATTCGGACTAAGAGATTTAATTTTGAGAATTTCCCCCGAAGAGGTAGGTTCGGGGCGATTATCTAATCTGTTACCGCCCATAAATTAAGTAATCTTATTTTGTCTTTCCATGTCTGGTCTTTGCTAAGTCGCTTCCAGCTACCGACTTTGAGCCTTTGTCGTAGAATCCGTCCTTCAAGATGTTGCTTGCCTTAGAAGCTATATTCTTAAAGTCTGCTTACTGTTTCTTGCCATTTCAATCACCTCGGTTTGGTATCAGTGCAGCATTGCGCATTTGAGTGGGCTTATACATATTTGCATGTGCTTTCATTGATTTCCGCACGATTCTGACGTATAATATCCATTAATAAGACCATTTCTTTTCTCCTAATCTTCCAACTTGATCAGAAGAAACCTTGAAAAAATTGGTCTTTTGGAATGAAGGCTTTTAAGCATGAATTTTTCGACATGCAGTGCACTGATTCAGAAAAACTGTAAACCTAAAATTAAAATTGAACGAATATCAGAGAATTGCTAAAGGACAGGCGAAATACGATTTAAATCAACATGCTCTTTTATAGCACGATTCAGCTAACAACTATGCAAACTCTCGTTGGATAGAAGTAAAAACTTAAGTGGATATCTAAACGAGAAATGCCAGCCTATAAATTTAAAAGATTATGGAAGTTCAAGCTATCTGAAGTTGATGAATGAATTCCCTCTGGCGGTGCTTCCGACGATTAAAGCGAAAAAACAATGAAGAAGTAAATTTAAACAGTACAGATAGCCTCACTCATAGCAATGAGGCTAAAAGCGAGGACTAACAATGGCTGCGATTAATGATTTAATCAATAAAATAGATGACCTTGAGCTAAGAGATCGCATCAAGGCAGAAATAGATAAATTGGCTAAACAGAAGAAATTCGGTTTAGTGTTTGAAGACCATGTGCCAGAATGTACCGCACTCTATGATGTTCCTGTTCATATTGGTAGCAAAGTAGCTCTTAAAGATAAAAAGATTAACGATGTATATGTTGTTAAGACTGTAAATGGTAATCATGCAACTTGTGTGAACACTCAGACGAAAGAGACTGCAGAGTTTACTGTTGATTCTCTTGTATCTATTGCCGAGTTTGGTGAGGCGATTTACCCTTACTTGAAGCCAATCGATAGCATTGAAAACGCACCGGATAGCACTCTTTGGCATACGCTGATTGAAGCAGACAATTACCATGCACTTCAGCTTCTAGAATATCTTTACGCCGGTCAAGTTGATTGCATATACATCGATCCGCCATACAACACGGGAGCAAAAGACTGGAAGTACAATAACGATTACGTGGATTCCTCCGATGCGTACCGTCATAGCAAGTGGCTCTCTATGATGAAAAAGAGACTGAAGCTAGCTAAAAAGCTACTCAATCCAACAGACTCTGTGTTAATTGTGACAATTGATGAAAAAGAATATCTGCATCTTGGGTGTTTACTTGAGGAATTGTTCCCAGAAAGAAGTTTATCAATGGTCAGTACAGTTGTTAACAGGCATGGATCAATGCGTTTTTCAGATTTTACGCGTGTTAATGAATACATTTTTTTCGTGGGGATAGGAAATGCTGTTGTTGGGCAAAAAACTATAGTGAATAAGCAACAGTCAGTTCACTGGCATTCATTAAAAAGAAGCGGTACAAGCAAAGGTAATTTTCGCTCTGGAAGACCTAGGCTTTTTTATCCTATTTACATCAATACCATAAACGGATCAGTAGAATTTGTTGGAAAACATTTAGAAAGAAATCAAACTATACATGATGTTGAAGAAATTGCAAATTGTTGTGCTGTGTTTCCAATTCGAGATGATGGTAGTGAAGGTTGTTGGGCTTTAGAGCGAAAAACAACAATAGAATATATTCAAAAGGGTTATTTTAAAGTAGGTAAATATCGGCCAAATAAAAAACAAAAATACTCACTTACGTATCTACAAGCAGGAACGATTAAAGAAATAGAATCAGGTAACACTAAGATAGTAGGTTACGATAGCGATGGTAGTATTATTGCTATTAGTCCTGAAAAAAAAACCATCATGGAAACTAATCAATGGGATTATTCAGCTCACGATGCATCTGAGTATGGAACCAAAATGTTGAACATGCTTATAGGGAATAAATTCTCTTATCCAAAATCTTTGTATGCAGTTGCAGATTGCGTGCAGATGGCAACAGCGAATAAATCCAACGCCCTTATTCTCGACTTTTTTGCAGGATCTGGAACAACGCTTCACGCTGTAAATCTGCTCAATGCCGAAGATGGCGGACACCGCCGTTGTATTATGGTCACTAATAATGAAGTGTCAGATGAAGAAGCCAAAGAGCTAAAAAAAGACGGTTTCAAGCCAGGAGATTATGAATGGGAACGACTAGGCATCGCCCACTATGTGACTTGGCCGCGGACAGTATGCTCGATCAAGGGGAAGGATATCAACGGTAAGCCCCTTAAGGGCAACTATCTTGATAGCGATCTTGCTATGGCAGACGGTTTCAAATCGAATGCAACATTTTTCAAGCTTGGTTTCTTAGACAAGAACGCTGTTGCACTTGGTAGGCAGTTCAAAGAACTCTTACCTGTTCTTTGGATGAAAACAGGTTGTGTTGGTGCTTGCCCAAGCCTTGATTCAGATCCACTATTATCTATGATAATTCTACCTGAGAATGCTTTTGCAGTTCTAATTAATGAACACGCCTTTTCTGACTTTAAAGAAAAGGTCAATACAGACAATAGAATCAAACAGGTTTTTATCGTTACTGATTCTACTGATGGTTACCGCGAGATGATAAACAATTTGAATATAGAAAAATCCTACCAACTCTATCGTGACTATTTAGATAACTTTCGTATTAATACAGGGAGGTAACCCATGAAAGTATCTTTATTTCCATTTCAAGAAATAGCAATAAAACACCTCCGTATGAATACGGCAGAAGCTTTAGGTGCTTATCAAAGAACTCATACTCCGCAGGTCATTTCTTTTACAGCTCCAACAGGTGCCGGTAAGACCATCATAATGACGGCTTTTATCGAGAGTGTCCTCTTTGGTGACGAACATTATCCGGAACAGCCTGATGCTATCTTTGTCTGGCTTTCGGACTCTCCAGAACTCAACGAACAATCTAAACTAAAAATTGAAACAAAGGCGGATAAAATCCGTATTGGTCAATGTGTCACAATCAGTGATGAGAACTTTGATAAGGAGTTTTTAGAAGACGGACATATCTATTTACTAAACACACAAAAAATAGGTAAGGATAAAAACCTGACTAAAACGGGCGATATCCGTACCTATACCATTTGGGAGACCTTACGAAACACAGCCATTGAAAAATTTAACCGCCTCTATTTCATTATTGATGAAGCCCACCGTGGTATGAAAGATAGAGCCGCCGCAAAGGCAACAACTATCATGCAGAAATTCTTAAAAGGTAGTGAAGAGGACCATCTTTTACCAATGCCTGTTGTGCTTGGCATGTCGGCTACATCAGAGCGCTTCAATGCACTGGTGGAAGGAACGTCTTCTACCATCCATAAAGTGGTCGTTAGTCCCGAAGAAGTACGGTCTTCTGGTCTTTTGAAGGACCGTATTGTCATCTCCTATTCTGAGGAATCTTCAGTAAATAAGGCTATGGCAGTCCTTCAGGCAGCTGCAGATGATTGGAAAGATAAATGGGATCACTGGAAACAGTACTGCTATGAGCAACACTATGCTTATGTCAATCCTGTTTTTGTCATTCAAGTAGAAAATGGTACAACTTCAGAAATTTCAGTGACTGATCTCGATGATTGTATTCGTAAGATTGAGGAACGCACGGGCTTTAAATTTTCTAAAGGAGAGGTCGTTCATACATTTGGAGATACCGATGCTGACATTACTATAGCTGGTCTTGAAGTACCATACGAAGAACCCTCTCGCATTCAAGATAATAAGAAAATTAAAGTCGTGTTCTTTAAAGAAAATCTTTCAACAGGCTGGGACTGCCCCAGAGCAGAAACCATGATGAGTTTTAGGAATGCAAAAGATGCCACCTACATTGCCCAGCTTTTAGGGCGTATGGTCAGAACACCAATGCAGATGCATATTCAGGTAGACGACAGCTTGAATGATGTTCACCTCTATCTGCCTTTCTTTGAAAAAGAAACCGTAGAAGATGTGATCAAGGCACTGCAATCCGAAGAAGGTGGTAGCATCCCAACTGATATTTATGGCGAATCCATCGAAAATAAAAAACTAGAGACCCTGACGGTAAGACCAAAGCAAAGACGGGCTTCTGCTCCAAAACAAAGTCCAGAGCAAGGCGTGTTGGATTTCTATGGAACAGATGATCCAACGTTACCTATTTTAAGGGTCGAGGAAGCTGCAACGTCATCAAATCTATGTCAAAGCGTTAATCCAGATGACAAGGGAAAATGCTCTAAGATTCAGCCTTTTCAAGTAGAAACAAATTTGGTAACTACATCACCTATCTCAGATCACACATCTGCAGAAGAGGCTGACTTATCAAAAGATAATGCGGAAATCATTGCTGAAAGCAAGCCTGCGTATGTGGCTTCCGACCTCCCTGATATTGATCGTGAAAAGATCGTAAAAGCAATCAATGATTCTGGACTTCTCACCTACAACGTCCGCAAAATACGGATAAATGATTATCTGAAGTCGATGTTTGCCCTTGCCCGCCTTTTGTGCCAAACAAATATTGATGCTTCCGTGCTTGCGAAGGTGCATGCTGATATTGTTAAACTCATCACTTCTTATGTAGAAGAGCTAAAAATCCAAGGTGTTTATAACGAGCTCGTTAAAAAAGCAAAAGAGTTTAAGCTCTCTACCCAGGTGTTTGATGCTTTTGGTGAAAGCATCAAATCTGGCTATGATGAGAATTCCTTCTATTCGACTGATGTGGATATTGATCGCCAGTTTAGAGTTGCTGAAACGCACCTGGGAACTGAAGGTATTGGCAACGAATACTTAAACACTTATTTTGATCCTAATATCCTAGTAGATCTGAAAATTGACGTCATTCTTTTTGCCACAGATGATGAGAGCTTGGCAAAACTGAATCGTTATGCCAAGGAAACCTACCACGCCTTAAACGATAAGTACCGCAGGTATATGACCAAACTAACAGATACTTATCGAAAACAATATGATCGCATCGTATCCGATGGTGATGTGATCAGCAAGCATAACTTCCGCCTACCAGAGACAATTACCGTTGCTCATGACACCAACGGGGTAAAATACTATAATCACCTTTTTGTTAATGACGATGGATATGCTAAAATTAAACTCAATGATTGGGAGGCAGGTGTTTTAGAAGAAGAATCGAGCCGAGAAAACTTTGTCTGCTGGTTAAGGAACCCTCCAAGAGCATCTTGGTCATTGTGCATTCCATATGAAAAAGATGGCGATATGAAGCCTGCTTACCCCGACTTTATTGTCATTCGCAAAGATCCTGTGATGCCAGGTGAATTTATCATTGATGTACTAGAGCCGCACAATCCAGCCTTTAATGATAATCTTGGAAAAGCAAAGGGTTTTGCTGAATATGCAAGACAAAATCCAGGTGTGGGAAGAATTGAACTCATAAGAAAAGGCAAAGATGCTGCTGGAAATACTCGCTTTAAACGACTTGATATGTCTATGAGTTCCGTGCGTGACAAAGTATCTCAAGCCATGACAGATGATGAGCTTGTGCATATTTTTGATACTGATGGAAAATTTGAATAGTCCGTATTGTCCGTTTTGCCGTTTGCATACCCTATTTCGGTTTCATAAACGCAGGGAAGTTTCTTAAAGTAGCTCTCAACACCCCAAAAACAACCGCCTGCAAGGTAGATGACTTTTTTGTTTGTGCTTAAAACTTTCTTGCTCGGTTGTTGGTCGGAGAATTGGTTAGTTTTCTGATTTTTAAAATTCAACATATATTCACCTCTTAGTATCATTTTGCGATACTTCCATATGAATTTCAAGCAAGTAATTCCATCTTTTTAACTTTGTAATAGATCAAACCTGTTAAATCGGCAAGAAGCCAACATATAGGAACTGACCTACGATCACTGTATCTGCAATGTTATAGCACTGTTGAAGTAAATTCCCCAAAATCATGGGGATTGCAAACATCAACATTGACTTGACGACAGGTCCTTTTGTTAAATCTCGATTCATCATATATCTCCAAAAAATTAGTTAAATTTTGCGATACCAAATCATTATAGCATATTAAAATCAATTCTCTATTGTAAATCCGGCAGCGGAGCAGCTACAGCTCAAGAAATTACGCCTGTGATAAAAGACAATGTGATACATTTGCAAAAGAAAGTATTTGGGGAGGGCAGAATAGATCAAATGCCAGAAGAAAATACTTCTCAAATAGAATTCCATGATATTTCGGATAGAACGATAATAGAAGATTTAGAGTCAAAGAAAGACTCGTGAAACTAATGGAATAAGGTGTTTTAGAAGGATAGGTGTACTATTCAAATTCAGGCCAAATTAGTTCAATTCTGGTATAAAAAAATAGAAGATTTGCTTCAGAAAGCAAATCTTTTATTTTTTGATGGAAAATAAATCATATACTAATAGAATTTCAGCCTATGGGTGCAAATTGATATCCGTGGGTGCAATCCAAAGGGTGTGGGAGCAGCCCCATTTTCTGCATTTTGATAGAAGCATTTCCAAGATTTAGATAAACAACCCGAAAACTTATCTTCCTATCAACCCAATAATCAAAGCCTGGATCGCAGCAACAAACGGTATTATCAAAAATGGTGTGACTACAAAATGTTCCATGATTGCCAAATGCTTCATCCAGTTGCCGAACTCATAGTCAGGGTGTCCTTCTGTGCCGGGAATGACGATTTTATCCTTATATTTTCCCTGAAATAACAGACAATCCAGCAAAAAGAAATCTCCAAGGTTTAATATGCTCCACTGAATATATCCCATCAAAAAAAGATTCCAAAAGCCCGCAATGCCTGTATGTAAAATACTTGCTGTTGAATATATGAAGCAAATTCCGCAAATTATAATTGTCAAAATGTGATTTATTTTTTTCTCTTTTTTTGTCATCTGTTCGTGTGCGGCTCTCTGAATTGCCTTTGGATAAGAATCAAAAAAATATCTCGGATCAATAAGCGCTACGGCTGCCACCGAACCGCTAAAGATTGCGGCTATCGCAATCCCGTCTAAAATCGCTCGCATTACATCCATAAAACCCACTCCTTTGCCCTATTTCTTTGGAATCCTGGGAATACACCTGTTTGTTCTATCCTTATAAATCTGAATGATGCCACAAAGCATGGCTGTTTTTTCTTTCTTCATTGAAAACCTCATCTCGTATTGTATTTATGCACGAATATAGTCTTCGATGTCATGGCAATAACTTTCTTGATCCTTCGTCATCCTCTCACAATGCCCGTAGCCTCCCCACACTTTCATTCCTGCATGAGGATATGTTTTCCGGAGCATCCTCCTTGCCTTCTTGTAATCGAAATCCTTATCACCATAGGCAAACATACATTTCTTCTGCATCGTAACGGACAATGGCGGCAGTTTCACGAATGCACAGTCGTGAACTATATTCCTTATGCTTTCCTCGCTCATGGCGATAAAATGCTTTGCCAGAAGCGGAGCGGCTTCTGTCCCAAACATTGAGGACATCCTCTTTACACTGAGCGCCGGATCTGCCACGGCCTTTTTATGCTTTTTCAGAAATACGGATCTGAGGATCCATTCCAGAATTTTCGCGTTAGTGTAAAAGCTCGTTCCCTCAAAGAACACATGCTCAAACTGAATATCGTCATACTTGAGAAGCTGCAGAAGAATCACACCTCCCAGGGAGGCTCCAAAGCCAAGCTTAAGCTTCATAATCTGATTATTGACCAGATAATCATGAATTTGCTTTGCCTCGTCTAAAGCACTTTTGTAGGTGTCTTTAACTGCATCACCATGTGCGGAAAGATCCGGTGCGAGGTAGCGGTATCCATTCCCGATAATGTCGGCAACGTAAGTTTTCATTCCATTTGCTGACGAAAGCATCGGATGGATCAGCAGAATGACATCTTTCTTTTCGCTGTTCCAATCATGCATAATCATATTCAATCACCTCAAATTTTAGTTAGTCATTTCTAACATGTAGTATTGTATTATAACACACTTTACAGTCTACATGTTGAACAAAATTTTGAACTGGCAGACGAGTTTTACCTTGCCGTTCTGCAAATTCACAGCCTGTGCCGCATGTATAAAGGATACCATTTGATTCCTCCATAAAGCAAGTCAAAGGATATACCCACGAAGCAAACTATATACCCACGATGCAAACCTTTACCCACAAAGCAAACTTTTGCTTTTAAGCCTAACCTCGCAGACCGCCGAAAACAAGAAAAACCCGTCCCGAAATCAACCTCAGGGCGGACTGCTTTATGCCTTAAAACGATTAAATCCCTTGAAAGCAAGGCTTTTCGGCAATAAAAAAGGAAGCACATTTTTCCATCAAAATATGCTTCCTTATTTGGTGGAAGTGGCGAGAGTTGAACTCGCGTCCGAAAAGATATTCACGAGGCTTTCTCCGAGCGAAGATCTTCAATAAACTTCATCTGCCCACTCCTGAAGATCAAAGATAAGAACAGACTAGCTAGTAATACGATCCATGGCTACCTAGCAATCACCGGAAAGTTTCCTGCATATTTTGATACCTGCAAGAGACCTACAGGAAAATCTCTCGAGGCACGCGGGCTGAACTATGCAGCCATTGCGAAATTATTATTATTTTTAGCGTTTATATTTAAAACGGCCACTTTTAACGTAGACTTGGCGACTACGGCTCGCTTACCCGGCTTCAACCTCCCCGTCGAAACCATTTCACCCCCATGTTTATGTATTTATTTTAGCACAAAACAGTCGAAATTGCAAATGTTTTGTTGAAATGAATGGCGTGAAAAAATGGATGAGAATGCTGAAATTACGATATGGCTTTGCATGGAACACCTGCAAAAAAATTTGCACTCCCTAAGAATATTTGATATAATACGGATAACCGATCATATTAGGTGAAAACAATAAGTGTTTTGTTAGAATATTATAATTTCAACGGATGAACTGTCGTAGAGTGGGTTAGAGGACATGAGTAAAACAAAAGATGGTGCAAAAAATCTTGCACTAATAAGAGATAAACTTGGAAAAGATGACTATATTAGCATTATAGACACGCTGGTGAAAATGATAGATGAAGGCGTTTATATTGTGGATAGCGATGGGAAGGGCCTTTTTTATAATGAGGCAATGGCCAAGATTGAAGATGTAAACATCAATGACGTTTTGGGCAAGGAATTTCAGGATGCCTTTCCAGGTGTGGAACTTAAGGATAGCACCCTTTTTAGGGCTTTAAAAAAGAAGGAATCTAGTAAGAAAAATCAGCAGAGCTATGTTAATTTAAGGGGCAAGAAGGTGACTACGAATAACATGACTATGCCGGTTTTTAGCAAGGGTAAAACTGTTGCGGCCCTTGAAATCGCTAAGGATATATCGAGGATTGAAGAACTTAGCAATACGATTCAGGATCTAAGACAAAAGGAGCGCAGTGAGCGGCGGACAGGAAAAAGTCGAGAAGTGAAGCCGAAAATGAAGCACTATCATTTTAGTGATATCATCGGGCAGAATGCGAAGTTCCTTCAGACAATTAGCCTTGCAAAGAGGGCGGCTGAGAATAGTGCAACGGTCTTTATTTATGGCGAAACGGGAACGGGTAAAGAGCTTCTTGCGCAGAGCATACATTATGACGGTGCAAGGCGAGATTCACCGTTTTTAGCACAAAACTGTGCCGCAATGCCTGAGACATTGCTAGAAGGAATTTTGTTCGGTACTGCAAAGGGCGGTTTTACAGGAGCAGTTGACAGGGCCGGCCTCTTTGAACAGGCCAATGGCGGCACGCTTCTGCTTGATGAAATCAGTGCAATGCCATATGAGCTGCAGAGCAAACTTTTAAGAGTTTTGCAGGAGGAATACATAAGACGTGTTGGTGGAACCGAAGAGATTCCAATAGATGTGCATATTATTGCAACTGTTAATGAGCCTCCGGAGGAGCTGATAGCGGCGGGCAAATTGAGGAAGGATTTGTATTACAGATTGAATGTTGTGAACATAAATTTGCCGCCGCTGAGGGAGCGGAAAGATGATATTCCGCTCCTAGTAGAAAGCTTTCTTGATAAGCACTGCAAGCGCTTCGGGAAGGAGCTGTGGATGGTATCGGACGATGTCATCAAGACACTCAAATCATACAACTACCCCGGCAACATCAGGGAACTTGAGAACATCATAATGCAGTCTGTCGCGCTTGCTGGCAACGAACATGTGCTTACAAGAAAGCTTCTTCATATGCCCGCAAGCATACGCCAAATTGGCGATGTTGCGGGACAGTGGGATGGCAGCGAGCCACTTGATATCTATCTTGATAACATAGAAAAAGAGGTGATTCGGAGAACTATGATAGAAGAGGGCGGTGTAATTTCAAGGGCTGCAGATAAGCTTCATATTAAAAGACAGACTCTTCAACATAAACTCAAGAAGTATAGAATGAATCAAAGATAAAAAATTGAGAGTGCAAATACTTTTGCGGTAAACAGCAAAAGTATTTGCGGCGATGTAGCAAATTTTGTTTAAAAAAATAAAATTTAACGCATTTAAATAACTTCATTCTGATAAAATCACCATCAAACTTGTGGCAGCAAATAATAATCGCGAATAATATTGTTATAAAAAACAAAAGAAGGGAAAAATAAATTTTTCGAACTAATGCTTTGTATAAATATAATATTTTGACTTTTATGGCACGATAATTGCTATAAATATAATGCAGTATGTCTTTTGACAAGGACAAGCTGTTAATATGCGGAATGACAATGGCTTCGTTATTTGAGGACACGTTTCAATCTGCTAAAATTATTTCTATAAATGAAAAGGAGATTTAAAGATGAAGAATGTAAAAGTAATTCTTTGGGGACTCGGTGCAATGGGCGGTGGAATCGGTAAGATGCTCACTAAGAAGAAAGGTGTAGATATTGTTGGTGCTATTGATATAGGCGACAAGATTGGTAAGAGCCTTTATGACGTAGTTCCTGGTATCGAAAGAGGCGATAGAGAGGACGTTATCGTTGGAACTCCTGAAGATGTTATCAAGAAGGGCGCAGCTGATATTGTTGTAGTTTGCACTAACTCTTTCACTAAGGACGTATTTGATAAACTGGTTTTCGTAATGGAAAGAGGAATCAACGTTATTACATCTGCTGAGGAGATGGCTTATCCTCAGGCTCAGGAGCCTGAACTTGCTAAGAAGCTTGATGAGTGTGCTAAGAAGAATGGCGTTTCTGTTCTAGGAACAGGAATTAACCCAGGTCTAATCATGGACCTTCTAGTTGTTCTTTGGACTGGTGCTTGCGAATCAGTTGACCACATCGTATCAAGAAGGGTTAATAGCTTGTCTCCATTCGGACCTGCTGTAATGGAAGAACAGGGAATCGGAATGGAAGTTGCTGAGTTTGAGAGAAGAAAAGCTGAAGGAACAATGGCAGGACACGTTGGTTTTGCTGAGTCTGTAGGCATGATTGCTGAAGCTCTTGGATGGAACTTAACAGATTTCAAACAGGACATGGAACCAATCGTTACAGATGTTGACAGAAAATCTCCTTATGGATTCGCAGCTAAGGGGCAGGTTGCCGGCGTTGCAATGAAAGGCTGGGGATATGTTGACGGAGAAATGAAGATTGAAATGGATCACCCACAGCAGATCGAACCTGAACAGGTTGGAATTCACACAGGTGACTATGTAGAAATCAAGGGTAATCCTCCTGTAAACATGGCTAACACTCCTGAAATTGAAGGCGGAATCGGCACAATGGCTATGATTATGAACTGCATACCACACGTAATCAACGCTAGACCAGGTCTAAGAACTATGCTTGACATTCCTGTACCTAGAGCAATTATGGGCGACATGAGAAATATGATCGAAGAGGACTGCAAGCTTGTAAAATAGTTTCGTGATTAAGCATTGTCGATACGTTTTTGGCCAGGCAAAGATTTCAATCTATGCTATCCAAAATCGTATTGACAGTGCAAAAATATTTTGTTGAAACATATGAAATATATAAAGAAGTTTATAGCTAATAAGAAAAATAGATAAGGAGAATGAAATGGCAAAAAAAGGTGATTGGGTGAGAATTCACCGAGTTGTCCTAAAGGCTGATCAGAGAACTGCCAAGATTCCTGATGATACGCAGAAATGTGATCTTGAGATGTGGACAAAGGGATTTTTGCAGGCTGATGCTGAGATTGGCGACGAGGTAACAGTAATTACTGCATCAAATAGAGAAGAACATGGAAAACTAATTGAAGTTGACCCATATTATACACATAGTTATGGAAAATTTGTTCCTGAAATTGTTCAGATAGACAAACAACTACGTGAGATCATGGATTTTGGAGGTGACAAATAATGACATTAGCTAAAGACTATGATTCCGTAATGGGAAGATCTAATGAAATAATGAAGGAAGCTCTCGGTCTTGACTATAATGACTTTGAAAAAGGTGGCGTTAAGTTTGACTACGAAGCTTTGATGAAGTCTACAGGTTATACTCTTGATGAGGTTGCAAAGATTCAGGCTAAGACAGCAGTTGGTAACACTCCTCTGATTGAACTTAGGAACCTTTCGAAACTTACAAGAAAGTATGCTAAACCAGGCTATGGTGCAAGGATTTTCGCAAAAGATGAGGCTGCAAATGCTTCAGGAAGCTTTAAGGCAAGAAGAGCTGCTTGCGCTGTTGCACATGCAAAGAAATTGGGCTACAAAGGCGTAATCGCTGCAACATCTGGAAACTACGGTGCTGCTGTTGCTTCCCAGGCTGCTATGCAGGGCCTTGAGTGCATAATCGTACAGGAATGCTATGATTCAAGAGGAATAGGACAACCTGAAATTGTAGAGAAAGCAAGAAAATGCGAGGCATATGGAGCAGAAGTTATCCAGCTTACAGTTGGACCTGAACTTTTCTACACATTCCTATCTGTTCTAGAAGATACAAAATTCTTTAACGCATCGCTTTATTCTCCATTTGGAATTGCAGGCGTTGAAACACTAGGTTATGAGATTGCAACTCAGTGCCGTGAACTTCTTGGCAAAGATCCTGACATGGTAATTTGTACTAATGCAGGTGGAGGAATGATGACTGGAACTGCAAGAGGATTAATTAAAGCAGGCGCTGTTGATACTAAGCTTGTTGCAGCTTCTATTGACTTGACTGGACTTCACATGGCTTCAGATGAACAATTTAACAAGAAATCATGCACAACAGGTCATACAGGATTTGGCGTGCCTTACGCAACAGACCCTGACCACTCAGACGTTCCAAGAAGTGCTGCAAGACCACTAAGATACATTGATGAATATGTAACAGTTACACAGGGTGAAGTTATGTATATGACAGAAGCTCTTGCAAACCTTGAAGGTATTGAGAGAGGACCTGCTGGAAACACTGCACTTGCAGCTGCATTTTCTCTAGCTAGAGAATTGCCTGAGGACGCTGTAATCGTAATCAGTGAAACTGAGTACACAGGTGCTGGTAAGCATATTCAGCCACAGCTTTCATTTGCTCGTGAAAATGGCATTGAAATTAAATTCGGAAACCCACAAGAAGAAGATAAACCAGGTATAAACATTGTTTTACCTAAGGACCCAAGTTTTGTACAGCACAAAGTAGCTGACGTTAACCATTTCAGAAACAGACTTATAAACAAGGCTGTTAAAAAGGCTGGTGTAGACCCTAAGGATCTTAAGGCAGATGACATTGAGTTCCTGGCAGTTGAAACTAAGACAGACGAAGCATTCGTAAAGAAGGCATTAGGTTTGTAATAAGGCATTGATAAAATTAATTATAAGGAGAGTAAAGAATGAAAAGAGAAGACGATTTTCAAGAAAGGCGTAAGCATATCGCCAATCTAACCGACCAAGAGCTCTATGATCGCTTTTGGGAGCTTACAGCTCAGGTTGTAGATCCTCTACTTGAGATGGGTAGAAAGAATACTACACCATCCGTTGAAAGAGCTGTTCTTTTGAGAATGGGAATTTCTTCCCTTGAAACTCAGAAGATAGTAGAAGGATGCATGGACCAAGGACTAATGGGAAAAGGTGCTGGACACTGCGTTTACAAACTTTCAAAAGAACTAGGTATTTCAATTCCAGAAGCAGGAACTATGCTTGCTGAAGGTAAGGGATGGGATACCGTTGCAGCAGCTTTCAAAGGAGGTAAGAAGTAATGGCAGATATGATTCTTAAGAGAAATGAGAAGATTAATGTCAGAGAAATCCTCAAAGACCTCGACAAATATGAACCGAGAAGAAGAGGCTGGCATTGGAGAGAACCTGCTCCAAATCTCAAGATGTACGAATTTACTTATAAAGATGTTTCGAAACCTTTGAAGAACTATGTAGGTCTTCCACCTGCAAAATTCTTTGACAACATCGACCCACAACCGCTTCCTGTTATTACAACAGAGATTGCATCAGGTCGTTTCGAGGATGACATCAGAAGAATGAGAATGACTGCATGGCATGGTGCTGACCATATAATGGTTATCAGACACATGGGTCAGTCTCACATTGACGGATTGATGGAAGGAACTCCACAGGGTATCGGTGGTGTGCCTATCACAAGAAAGCAAGTTAGAGCACAGAGAAAGGCTCTTGATCTAATTGAAGATGAAGTTGGTCGTCCAATCAACTATCACTCTTATGTTTCTGGTGTGGCAGGACCTGACGTAGCAGTAATGTTTGCCGAAGAAGGTATTAACGGAGCTCACCAGGACCCTCAGTACAACGTTCTTTACAGGGACATCAACTGCGTAAGATCTTTTGTTGACGCTTGCGAATCAAAGAAGGTTATGGCATGGGCTGAAATCCTTCAGATAGATGGTGCGCACAATGCTAACGCAACTGCAAGAGAAGCATGGAAGGTAATGCCTGAGCTAATCGTTCAGCACGCTATCAACTCTCTATTCTCAGAGAAGGTTGGTATCAAGCCTGAAAATATCAGCTTGTCAACAGTACCTCCAACAGCAACACCTGCACCTTGTATGTACTATGACCTTCCATATGCTGTAGCACTTAGAGACTTCTGCGACAGATATAAGATGAGAGCACAGCAGAACACAAAATATATCTGTTCTTCAGTAAGAGAAGCTACTGTAACTCACGTAATGAATATGGTAATTTCAAAACTTACAAGAGCTGACATTCAGTCAACAATCACACCGGACGAAGGAAGAAACGTTCCTTGGCACATCTACAATGTAGAAGCCTGCGATAATGCAAAACAGGCATTGATCGCAATGGACGGCATGATGGAGATGGTAGAACTCAAGAAAGACGGTCCACTTCCTGAAACAGTTAGAGACCTAAAGGAGAGAGCTACTTTGTTCATGGAAGAAATCATCGAGGTCGGTGGGTACTTCCAGGCAGTACAGGAGGGCTTCTTTGTTGACTCAGCAAAATATCCTGCTAGAAATGGCGACGGTATCGCAAGAAAGATTGAGGGCGGTATCGGTTATGGATTCATCTTTGAAAGAGATGAGGATTACATGGCTCCTGTAACAGCTCACTATGGCTACAATAATGTTGAGCAGTATGGTGGAGATCCAGAAAATCCTTCAGCACTCATTGGTGGATGTACATTTGAAGATAGAAGCAAGATTGTTTACATCGACGAGCTTGACGAGGATAATGTAAACGCAAGACTTGAAAAGGTTGCTAAATATCATGACGGTAATGCTATTATTCCTGAGGTTGAATGGTGCGGAGACGGAATTATCCTTCTCACTATGATGGTTCCTTCAGAAAGAAGAATGGCAGAAGCTGTTGCACTTGAGATTGGTAAGAAGCTAGGTCTTGAACACTGCGAGGTAACATCTAAGGAAATCATGCAGGATGCAGAGGGTACAAGAATTGAGATGAAGGGTAAGGTTCCATTTGATATCGATCCTTCAACTCTAGTTATTCCTCCAGAACCATTCAGACTAGACGATGCTACATTGTTCAAGGAAATTGAAGAACATCCTGTAAGAGTTGTTTGCGGAACAGTTGGTGAAGACGAGCACTCAGTAGGTCTTCGTGAAATCATCAATATCAAGCACGGTGGAATCGAGAAGTGGGGCGTTGAGGTTCACTATCTTGGAACTTCAGTTCCTGTTGAAAAACTTGTTGACGCAGCCGTTGAGCTAGATGCTGACGCAATACTCGCATCAACAATCATATCTCACGATAACGTTCACTACAAGAACATGAAGAGAATCAATGAACTTGCAATAGAAAAAGGTATCAGAGATAAGGTTATGATCGCAGCAGGCGGAACACAGGTTGTTCCTGAAGAGGCAGTTAAGACCGGTATCGACCAAGGATTTGGAAGAGATTCTCATGGTATCGACGTAGCAACATTCCTTGTTGAAGAGGGAAGAAGACGTCGTGGTGAGAAGACTTTCGAGCAGATCCAGAGAGAGAAGGAAGCTGCAGAACAGGCATAAGATTCTAAAATAGAGCATTTTTGTGAATGCCTCAAAGAATAAAAAGATGCTAACTCATAGCATGTGAGAACAAAACAGTCGTTTGACGAAGTGAGATGCTTCGAATGCGGCTGTTTTGTGTATAAATGAACAAAAGTTATTCTAGATTTAAGCAAAACTTGCTTTAAATCGGGGATTTAAAATGATACAATTAGAGGTAGATATAGAGATTTTTTGAAAGATGTTCTTTAAGAAAAATGGGAGGAATCGAGGATGGATAATATTGTAAATACTGGAGATAATTCGCCTATAACAATTTTGGTCATTTTGGGCGTGGTTGCAGTCGCTGCGCTTGCTATATTGATTATTAAAAGAAAGAAATAAGGAGATATAAGAACATATGAAAGTGGATGTACTAGTAGCTGAAATCGGCTCGACAACAACAGTAGTTAATGCTTTTAAAGACCTCGATTCGGATAATCCTGAATTTTGGGGACAGGGACAGGCACCTACCTCCGTTATTGAAGGAGATGTTAGGATAGGTCTTCAAGGTGCAATTGATGATTTGTGTAAAAACAAGGGCATAGACAAGATTGATTACGACCTGATGCTTGCTACATCATCGGCAGCGGGCGGACTTAAGATGACAGTACATGGTCTTGTATACGATATGACTGCTAAGGCAGCTAAAGAAGCGGCACTCGGGGCAGGAGGAATTTTGCACTATGTAACTGCTGGTAAGCTCAGAAGGACGGATCTCAAAAAGATTAAAGAGGTTAATCCAAACCTGATACTGATTGCAGGTGGAGTTGACTACGGCGAACGAGATACGGCTATTTACAATGCGGAGATGGTAAGGTCACTTGGACTTAAGACGCCAATTGTTTATGCAGGAAATGTTGAGAACCAGGAGGAGATGTCGCTGATTTTTGACGAAGAAAGTGGCCAGGAACTCTATAATATTGAAAACGTGTATCCTAAGATTGACACTCTAAATGTTGAGCCTTGCAGAAGGGTTATACAGGATGCCTTTGAAAAACATATAATACATGCGCCTGGGATGGAGCATGTTAGGGATATGGTGACAGGCCCTATAATACCAACGCCAGGAGCTGTAATGGAGTGCACCAAGCTTTTGTACGAGTGCATTGGAGATTTGATTGTGCTTGACGTCGGAGGTGCTACGACTGACCTTCATTCTGTTGCAAGCGAATCGGATCAGGTTGAAAGAATCTTGATTGCACCAGAACCTAAGGCTAAGAGAACTGTTGAGGGCGATCTTGGAGTTTACGTAAACCGAATGAAAGTTATAGAATCCATCGGCGAAGAAAAACTTCGTGAAGAATGTGAAGAGATGGGAATTGACCTTGATAAGACTCTAGAATCTTATGTTGCAATCCCGAAAAATGAGGATGAAGTGAAGCTAGTTGAACGCCTGACAAAGGAAGCTGTAATTAAAGCGGTTGAAAGGCATGCTGGTAAAATCAGATATATCTATGGACCTAGCGGTAGGAGTACGGTTGCAGAGGGCAAGGACTTGACACAGGTTAGATGGATAATTGGAACAGGTGGAGCCCTTACCAGGCTTCCAAATCGTGTGCACATAATGGAAGAAATCGCAAAACATAACGAGAGCGGAATGCTTTTGTTCCCTTCAAAGCATGCGAAGATTCTAGTTGATAATATGTACATAATGTCATCGCTGGGTGTTTTGAGCATTACCCATAGAGAGGGTGCCATTAAACTTCTTGAGCAAACTCTTGGAATAAGCTTTGAGGGCAAGGCGCCAAAGAATGACGACGAGCCTATTTACATCAGAGAACTCTGGAGAGAGGAAGAAGAGGCCAAGGAAAAAGAGGTACAGAAACAGAAAGAGATAGAGGCTATGGAAGCCATGGGATATGATATGAGCGACTACAAGGGCGATATTGAGGTTTGCTCAATCAAGAAAAATGCTATGAAGAAACAAAAGGAGAAGAATGATGTATCCAAGATTAGTCATTGACATTAAGAAGCTTGAAGATAACGTAAAGACACTTGCGGAAATCACAAAAGACGATGGCAATTGCTCCCTTATGATAGTAACAAAGGGTCTGTGTGCCGACCTTGAAATGGTAAAAATGTTGGCTAAGAGACCGGAAGTGGATTTTGTTGCAGATTCAAGAATTCAGAATATCAAAAGCTACAGCAAAATAGTGAGAGATGCAGGCAAGAAGACAGTTCTTATCAGAATTCCTATGCTCAGCGAAGTTGATGAGATTGTTAAGCATGTTGATGTTTGCTTCAACTCGGAAATGGAGACCGTTAGGGCAATAGATAAGGCAGCAGCAAAAGAGGGCAAGGTGCAGGATGTCCTCTTGATGATTGACCTTGGCGACCTAAGAGAGGGTATTTTCTTTGAAAACGAAGATGAAATCCTTAAGGATGCAATGGAAATCAAGGATATGAAGAATGTAAACCTTTACGGCATAGGCGTAAACCTAACCTGCTATGGAGCCATTATTCCTAAGCATGAAAATCTTTCGAAACTCGTAGAAATAGCTGGGAAGATCGAAGCCAAAACAGGGTTGAAGCTTGAGATGGTTTCTGGTGGAAATTCAAGCTCAATCTATCTAATAGAAAGTGATAAAATGCCTCGAATTGGTAGGATGCCTAAGGACGAGAAGATGCCTGAAGGAATCAATAACTTAAGACTTGGTGAAGCTTTCCTTCTTGGAAACGATACAGCGTACGAAACTGAGATTCCAAATACGCACCATGATGCAATCAAACTTCAGGCGCAAATCGTTGAACTTAAGGAAAAACCATCGCTGCCTATTGGCGAGGTTGGAGTTGATGCCTTCGGAGAGAAGCCATATTATGAGGATAAGGGCATAATGAAGAGAGCTATCATCGCAGTCGGAAAGCAGGATACAGATCTTGGCTCTATGACACCTGTTGACGAAAGAATCGAGATAATGGGTGGAAGCTCAGACCATATTATTTTAGACCTGACTGCATGCAATGATGATTATAAATTAGGAGATATTATCGAGTTCACCGTTGGATATGGTGGAATGCTGAAGCTCGTAACCTCACCTTATATTGACAGGATTTATGTGAAATAAATATCAGACCATTTTTAATTATAATTGTTTTTAATAAAAACACCTTGTTTTTATTTGTGATAAATGATATACTGCATAACACACATAATAATATAAGAAAGTAAGTATGCTTCATAATGTTTATGGACTGAAAGGAGTAGGTATCATGAAAAAGTTTTCGAAGAAATTTTCAATTCTGACAATGGTAACTTTAATTGCAATAGCTATGCTTATCAGCATACCTTCTGTTTTTGCAGAGGGGGGGGCAGTAGAAAAAAACATAGGTAAGATTACCTTAAAATGGCATCATTATGATACAGGCAAAGGATATTATAACCCAGCAGATGAGGGTAAAGAAGTTTCTTTCTGGTATATCTTTGGTTTCAAGGGCAAAGATAATAATGGAACAATGCAGAGCGGTCTCTTTGCTCAGAGAATGTACAATGGTAAAATTGGTGAAACGAAGGTAGATGAGATTGACTTATCGAGTGTTAAAGATCAGAAAGGCGACACATATACTGATTGCGAGTTTGAAGGTATTTACCTACCTTTATATAGAGGGGGTAATACTGCTAATACTAAATATGGTGCTCTATTAGATGAAAAAGCAAAGGAAATTACAATTCAATTTGAGCAGAATATGGAAACTCATACAAGAATGTCCGTGGCTGAGAACTCAATAATTCTTGAAAAAGATAAAAACAATATGCCTGTCCGTTTTGATGTAGGATCTAAAAAAACTAATGGAACTAGTGAATATCCTTATAAAAATATTAAAACAGGGTATGAAATTTATAGGATTATTAATTTTAGTGAGGGAGAAATAGATTTATCTCTTGATAATCCTAGAAATGGTTATTCATTTAACGGAGCTATCTCAAGAGGTGAGCTTGGAATGTTTAACCCTTACAATACGAATAAGAATGAATATAAACTCCATGCAAACTTTACTGGAGAAAATAAGGCTGATCTTGATGAGAGATATTCTCTAGCTATTACTGGAAATGATACTAAGGGTTGGAATTTAGAGCTTTCATCTAAAATAAAGGAAGGTAATAAGACAGAAGAGAGCAATGTTACAGATTTTGAAACTATTTATGAAGACGACCCTACGATGCCTATAGGAAAAACTAAAGTAAAACAGGAGGGGGTTAAAGGTAAGACTGTAAAAAAGACAGCCTATTACTATGTCATCAAAGAAAATGGTGAAGAAAAAGTACTTGAATCTAAAGCCCATGTAGCTGAAATAATTAAACCTGTAAATAAAATTGTTCTAAGAGGTACGAAGACTTCTAAAACAGATAAAGAAGCTAAGACAATTACATTTGATGCAAATGGCGGCAAATGGGAAGATAACACTTCAATTAAGACCGTAGAAGCTAATAAAGGCGAAGAAATCAAAATATTAGATGCTCCATCAAGAGAAGGATATGTTTTTGACTATTGGAAAGGATCAGAATACTATCCAGGAGATACATATAAAGTAGAGGATAACCATACTTTTACAGCAGTATGGAAAAAGGACTCTAAGAATCCAGATAATAACACTGGAGAGAATTTGAATAAACCAGGTGAACAGAATCAGTCACAGAATAAAAATACAACTGATAATAAGGCACCTAATACAGGAGATAATCAGAGTATTTATATTTATTTCTCTTTAATCCTTGTAACAGCATTGTCTGTGCTAGCTATGAGAGGATTTGCAACAAAAGAGTAGTAAAATCAATATTCATGAATGATTAAAAAAATCAAAAGCCGCTTTTATGAAACGTCATAGAAGCGGCTTATAAAATTTTGGATTGCTTTTTCAGGTGGGGAGTTCTAAAATAATTTTCTTTCGGTAAATTTAGTCGGCTTCCTTGAAAATGTAGGGCCATTACCTGTTTTCATTTTGGAGTTTACGGTTACATTTGTATGTTTGACCATAGCTTTAGTTTTCAATATAATATCTGATTCACTTAAGGCTATAAAATAAAACGTTTTCTTGCAAATGCCAATACAATGTTGTACAATTGTCTCAAAGAAAGAGGTGATTTTATGGCTAAGACAGCAAATTTATACGCACGTATAGAGCCAGACTTAAAAGAACAAGCGGAGCAAATATTAAATGCTATAGGCCTACCACCATCAAGTGCTATTACTATGTTTTATAAACAGGTGGTTATGCAGCAGGGTCTTCCTTTTGATGCAAGATTAAATTATAGAAAACCGATGGATATATCTTCGATGACGAAGGATGAATTTGATTTTGAACTGGAGAAAGGTTATCAAGATGCCGTCACTGGAAGAACAAAGCCGATAGATGAAGTATTCGAATATTTGGAAAAGGAATTCGGCATATGAGTTACTTAGTGACTATTACTCAAGAAGCGGAAGAGGATTTAGGGGGAATATATGCTTATATTACCTTCAGTTTGTTGTCTCCTCAAAATGCAAAGAAGCAGATAGATAGAATTCAAAAAGTTATACAAAGCCTTGATGAGTTTCCTGTGAGACACCGTTTGATGGAGAGCGAACCTTGGAAAAGCAGAGGAATGCATGTTGTTCCATGTGATAATTTTTTGATTTTTTACTTGGTTAAAGAAAAACGCAATGAGGTTGTGATTTCAAGGGTTCTATACGGAAAAAGGAATCTGAAAACAGTATTAAACGAAGATAAGCATCAGGATAAATGACAAGTTGTTATAACTGCAGATTAGATCTTCTATTACATTTGCTCAGTGATAAGTATTTTTTCCCACCCTATATCTTATCGGAAACAAATTAAAATCGCCATGAAGACTGTAATTTCAATCTTTATGGCGATTTTTACCAACTCTTTTTGTCCTATAAGCCTATAAGTCGATATTTACCAGGATATTTTGGCGTCGAAGCCTTGTTTTGTATTGCAATCTACTATTTTGTTGAAAATTGCAGAATCACAATTGAATTACAGACCTAGCTTAGCAAGTAGAGCAGCCTTTGGAAGAGCGCCGACTACGTTTGCTTTTTTCTGTCCATCTTCAAATAGGAAGATTGCAGGAATAGTCATAATTCCATATTCCATTGCAAGTTCCTGGTTTTCATCAACGTTAACTTTACAAACTTTAACAGCTCCATCTTTTTCCTTTGCGATTTCGTCAAGAGTTGGAGCAAGATTTACGCAGTGTCCGCACCAAGGTGCCCAAAAATCAACGATTGCAGGCACTTTACTCTCTAGAACTTCCTGTTTAAAATTATCTTTGTTTACATTTACTATCATATTAATTCTCCTTTATATATTGAAATTTATTAATGAATTTTGTAATACTAACAAAATTTAGTATCGATATTAATGATTTTTAGCATTTTGACAAATGCACTTTTTCGCCTGGATTGCTGTAAGGGCCTGGCGTGATAAGTCGATTATGTTACTTGGCAAGCTCTTAATTTCGTCTTTTGTTAGACCGTCTATATAAATAGGATCAAGAAACTCCACTGTGATTGGTACATCTACATTGGTTTTTAAATAACCTGGTTTCTCATAATATAGATAGGTACCATCTACAATTATGGGAACAATCGGTGCACCAGTATGACCGCTAGTTGCAAGCTTAAAAGCAGCCTGTTTATATTCACCCATTGACGGACCTTTGCTCCTAGTACCCTCTGGAAAAATCACCATAGAATCACCCGATTTAAGTTTTTTCCAGCATTCCTTAAAGACCCTGAGAGAACTTCTAGGATTGCCTCTTTCTATAAAGAACCCGCCAACAGATTCAATCCATTTTCCTAGGAAGGGAACCTTTCGAATTTCCTCTTTAGCAATAAATCCAGCTTGCTTATCCTCTAGCGCAAACAGTATCGCCACAACATCAAGATACCCCTGATGATTAGAAATAAACACACAACCCTTGTCTTGAGGCACCTTATCTCTACTAATGACTTCAATATTAAGATTGAAATCGGAAACAATCTGTTTGATCAGAGCACTGTTTTGTGTGCCTATATACTTCCTAACTTCGGCAGGAGTAGCAGTTTCCCTTAGCTTATCAATGCTCTTTCGATATTTTTCCATGCTGGCAAGCTGTCTAAAAACGGAAACTGCATTGATCGGCAACATTAAGATTCCAAATATATTCATTAGTGTTATTTCCTTTCAATTACACGTATAATATACCACAAAATATATGGAAAAAAACATAAACAAAGTGTATAATAGTTGCGAAAGGAGCAGATTGGCGGATATGAAACTGAAAAAATTAACAATTAAAAAAATTGCTATAGCCATTGCAGTTTTTGCTGTTGTTCAGTGCATAGCCGTGATTTGGCTATATCTGGAGGAGTTGAGCGAGGATATAAGCTTTTCAGCTTTTCTTGCAATTTTGCTCATACCAGTAGCCATTGAGGCAGCCATTGTTTGCTGGCTCCTTGAAAGGAGGAAGAAAAATGATAATAGTAAACACACCAGATCTTAAGAACAGGGAATACGAAGAAATCGAAATGGTTGCAGGTTCAATCGTTTTGAGCAAGCACATAGGCAAAGATATAATGGCAGGTTTCAAGACAATTGTCGGTGGAGAGATTGAAAGTTATACAGAAATGCTAATAGATGCTAGAGCTCAGGCTGTTGAAAGAATGAAAAATTGTGCAGAGAAGCTTGAAGCAGATGCAATCGTTAATGTTAGGTTTGCAACATCGGCTATTATGGAAGCAGCAGCAGAAGTCGTAGCTTATGGTACGGCTATCAAGTTCAAATAAGGATAGGGATTTAAACTCAAGTTCTATGAGAAATTTGAAAGATAAGGATGTATCGCTTAATTACTATGCGTTGAAAAAGATTAGGATTGGCCTTGCGTTTGCAGGGCTTTTATTGTTTGCCTTTGTTGCATGGCAGATTCTTGAAGTACATAGAGGACCAACGGTATTTGACGATGCTATAAGGTTTAAAGTCTATGAGATGCGCGATGACAGGCTCACGCCTTTTGTTAGGGCAGTGACCTATTTTGGAAACTGGCAGACCACTATAATCATAGCGGGCTTGCTAGTTTTGTACAAAAAAACTCGACTGAAGATCGGCGTCCCAGCAGCAGTAATGGCTATTATTTCGGTGACTATGTATACCGGGCTGAAGCTAATTTTTAACAGGCCTAGACCCGACCGTGCACTCTGGCTTGTTATACAACACGATAGCTCGTTTCCGTCAGGGCACTCACTGAATTGCTTGGTTTTTTACGGAACGATTTTTTATTTGATTTTTACTGGAGTATATACAACAAAACACCGCACTCCGATTTTAATCTTGCTGGCTCTCCTGATATTTTCAATAGGCGCCTCTCGTGTGTATCTTGGGGTGCATTATCCGACAGATATAATTGGAGGATGGTCATTGGGAATTTTTTTGCTTATGTTATTTTCTTTTTGGGTAGATAGAAACAATAGGTCAGATAGACTGATTTAATTCTGAGCTATGAGAAAAAATTTAGAAGTATAAAAGTTATAGAAAAGTTATAGAAAAGATGGATGTTTTTAAACAAGTTAAAATAGAGTTAAAAACTTGAATTAAACTAGTAGATATTAGACGGAAAGGAGATCTTATGATTGCTAAATCAATTGTTGATGCGATAGGTAATACGCCTCTGATGAGGCTTGATAGATATGCCAAGGCGAGAGGCCTTGATGGTGCAAATATTTTTGGGAAGCTGGAGGCGTTAAACCCTACGGGGAGCGTCAAGGCGAGGGCGGCAGCATACATGCTGAAGGACGCCCGCGAGGCGGGCGTCCTCAATGCCGGTGGTACGGTTATTGAGCCTACCTCAGGAAACACCGGCATCGCCCTCGCCGCAATGGCAACGGCCATGGGTTACAAAGCCATAATGGTAATGCCCGAATCAATGAGCAAGGAACGTAGAGCCATGATAAGCGCATACGGAGCAGAACTTGTATTGACACCGGCTTCGGAGGGTATGCAGGGAACTCTAGACAAAACTGAAGAGTTATTAAAGGAGATGAATGCTAAAGAAAAAGGCAGTGCATTTTCTCCAGGTCAATTTGAAAACCCTGCAAACAGCCTTTCGCACTATGAGACTACTGGACCTGAGATTTGGAAGGACCTTGATGGCAAGGTGGATATTTTTATTGCAGGCTTTGGAACTTGTGGAACAATCGCAGGCACTGGTAAGTTTTTGAAGGAAAAAAATCCTGATGTTAAAATTATTGCTGTTGAACCTAAGAGTTCTCCACTTGTAACTGAAGGGAAAGCAGGCCCTCATAAGCTACAGGGAATAGGTGCTAATTTTATACCTAAACTTATGACTGATGATGTTCAAAAAAATATTATCGACGAAGTGATGTGCATATCTGACGAAGATGCCATCTCTGCTACAGGTGTTTTGTCGAAAACAGAAGGTTATCTTGCTGGAATTTCTGCGGGAGCTGCTTTGGTAGCGGCTGAACAAGTTGCTTTGAGGGAAGAAAATAAGGGAAAGAATATAGTTGTGATTTTGCCAGACGGAGGCGACAGATATATGTCTATGGGGCTTTATGAATAGACCTTGATTTGCTAAGCAAGGTGTTTGTTTTGTTAGCCGATGCAAATATTTTGTTTGGTTTTAATTGAAAAAGTGGGGTATAAATTTGTATAACGGCGATAATGTTGCTGTTATGAAAAACTGTTTTGCTTGAAAGTCGATAGGTTTTTTAGTAAAATAGTGTATATAGTAGCCAACTATTTTGGCGTGATTTTTATAAGGAGGAGAATGTTATGAAGAAGTATGAATGTGGAGCATGTGGATATATTTATGACCCAGCACAGGGTGATCCTGATAATGGAATTGAGCCTGGTACAGCTTTTGAGGATCTTCCAGATGATTGGAAATGTCCTCTTTGCGGCATGGGAAAAGATGTTTTCAAACCTGTTGAGGAATAATTTGATATGAGCAACGTAATTTTTAAATTCAGTTACGGACTTTTCGTTTTGTCTGCAAAAGATGGTGACAAAGACTGTGGATGTATTATCAACACTGCAATGCAGGCAACTGCAGAGCCTTTCAAGGTGTCTATTGCGGTTAATAAGTTGAATTACACCCATGATATGATCAAGAAAACAGGTAAATTCAATGTTTCATTCTTAAGTGAGGATGCTGATTTTGATTTGTTCAAGACTTTTGGATTCCAGAGCGGCAGAGATGTTGATAAGTTCGAGGGTTTTGATGGTTGCGAGCGTGCTGAGAATGGTATCTATTATGTTACGCGCGGCACTAATGCGATGGTTTCTGTAGATGTTGAGCAAACACTTGACATAGGTACTCATACTATTTTTGTAGGAACTGTTACAGAAGAAAAGGATTTGACTGATAAAGCTTCTTGCACATATAATTATTATCAGAATTCTATCAAGCCTAAGCCTGCTGCTGCAAAATCAGACAGCGCTTCAGGCGATAAGTGGGTTTGCACTATCTGTAACTACATTTATGATCCTGAAAAGGGTGACCCTGAGCATGGAATTCCTGCTGGAACAAAGTTTGAGGACATTCCTGATGATTGGGTTTGCCCAATTTGTAAGCACGGGAAGGAAGTTTTCAAGAAAATATAGTTTCTTGGGCCTAGAATATTAGGTTAGCCTTATAAACGACTTATAGGAAAAAGATTAATAAAAACCGCTGTAAAGATTGATTTCTCAGTCATTGCAGCGGTTTTTGTTGCGTAATGCCCAATGATAAAAGGGAGGATTAATCTCTCTTTTTATACATTTTATATTTAATATAATAAATTATAAAGTATGGGAAAAGAAAAGTCGGAATAATATAACAAAGCACTGGAAAATATTCAGAAACGGAAAAATTAAGCAACATATAAAGGACAGGAATAATCAAAATAAAAAAACTTGATACTACAGTGAATAAACTTATTCTAATTTTTAATGTTGTTTTATTAATAAAAATAATATGCAAAGGATATAAATATAATCCAAAAGTGAGTATCAGCCCTATAAAAAACACTTTATCATCTATATGTTCAAATGGATGGTGATTTTGGTTCACTGAGAGGGTAGGTTCAGGAATAAATGTAGTCATCAAATAAAGAGCAATAGGAAATAATAATATAAAAAACAAATATAGAAAAAAATATATTTTTTGACTTTTTGACATCATGTTTTCATCTCTCATCCAGTTGTGTTTAAATTATTATAACACAAATTTTTCCAATTAACACTGGGGGTATAATTCTTGATAAGTTCTTGATAGAATAAAAAATAACCATTCATAAAGAATGATTATTTTAGTAGTTCATCTATATTTCGTTTTGAATACAAAAGTCTACGAACTTCCATAGTGTCATCAATGACTACATAAAAAACAGAAAAATTTCGAACATTAATCCTGTAGTAAGGATGCCTTCTTAATTTTGATGATTGATAGTGTGCATAACTAAGAGGCATTTCAAGCCTTTTGATAATTGCTAGCTCTATATCATCAACCAGTCTATGAGCGGCACTAGGGTTTTGTAAAGTGTTAGTTATATAGTTAGTAATTTCTAGTAAGTCTTCTTCAAATAACGGAAGAAAAGTTAATTTATAAGTTTGTTTGTTCATCTATTCTGTTCCTTACTTTATCAAAGATATCAGATTTAGAAAGGCGAATAGAAGATTTTGCTGCAAAAGCATCGGCCTCATTAAGCCTTCGTTCAACATCATCTGTAAGAGCAGAGTATTGTTCAACGCTCATAAGTACCATTGTTCCATAACCATTTTTAGTGAGGAACACTGGAGCATTTGAACCTATAACAGTTTCTTCAATTTCTGGAAATTTGTTTCTTAAGTCAGAAACTGGACGAATATTAATCATAGTATCAACCTCCTTCTACTATCAAAATAATATCATAACTTTATCTTAATTGCAATAGGCGGAGGCAACCTAAATCTCTACGAACCTATCCCTAACGAAAGACACATTTAGATTTGCCTTATTATTTCCAAAGTTTATCCGGATAGAGCCCCTTGTCCTTCATGGATTGCAATGCTGCGGTTACCAAAGGCTTATCTTCTTTATAGGTCATACCGTACCATCTATCCTTTGAAGGCAGAACTTTAACTCTAGCCGAGCCTGCAACAATCATCTTGTCGACTATAAAAGGCAGAAAATACTCAGCTTTTAGGGGATCGGTTTTAAGCGATTCCTCAAGAAAAGCAGGGAAGTTATCAATCATAGCCTTCATAAAGGATTGAGTGAAGCCCCAAAAATTCATTGAAACAATGGTGTCTTCGGAAAGTGGAATCCAATTACCGGTTTCACCGTCCTCATACGCTATTTCTGAGCCCCTTTGTGAAACCGAATTTTTTGTTTCAACAGAGCCAGAATTAGATTTGAAATTAGGATCAATATGGCGACGCATTATTTTTGTACGCTCAACTATATCACTCAAATAGCCGCTATCGCTTATCTGGCACACACCGCGAGCGACGTGACCCGACTCCGAAAGTGTATTCGGTAGCATATAGCCAACCATAGCGAAGTCAGATATTTTGTTGTCTTGCAGAATCTCGTGTGAAATCTCGGAAGCACGAGAGTTATTGCCAGAATCTTTTGATGTTAATCCGTCGTTATCAGAATGATTGTCTCCCGATGAAATTGCCGATGAAAGAAAATCATATATTTGCATAAAAGCACTAGGCCCATAGTAATCATCAGCGTTTATGACCGCGAACGGACCCTTGACGATATCCCTGCATGCCATAACAGCATGACATGTTCCCCAAGGCTTGGTGCGGCCATCGGGCACTTCAAAGCCCTCAGGTAAATCTGAAAGTTCTTGATATGCATAGTGTATTGAAAGATGTTTGCCAGCGCGGTCTTTGAGCAAATTGTCAAATGCTTCGCGGTGCTCCTTCCTTATTATAAACACAACGTCCTCAAATCCTGCCATCATTGCATCGTAAAGTGAGAAATCTAGAAGAATTTCGCCCTCGGGAGTTACAGGATCAACCTGTTTGAGGCCGCCGTAGCGACTACCCATACCTGCAGCCATTATGATGAGAGCTGGTTTTGTTATCTCATTAATTTTACTCTGTGTAGAATTCATATATATTGTGTCTCCTTTATATTGAATATTATTTAACATTACTGCTATTGTCACTTCTATTGTCTTTATTGCTATTATCTTTATAGTTGTTGCCTTAATTGATATTATTTTTGTTGCTATTACATTTATTGCTATTGCCTTTTTTCATATTTTCATTTGCAACTGAAAGCATGAGCTTAATCCTGTTGAACTGATTTACCTCCGAAGCGGAAGCATCAAAGTCGATCGGTACAATATTTATATCATTATACCTTTCCCTTATAGTTTTGATTACTCCCTTGCCGGTAATGTGGTTAGGCAGACATCCAAAAGGCTGAACACAGATAATATTTTTAACTCCATGCTCAATCAGGTCGATCATTTCACCCGTCAATAGCCATCCTTCTCCGTATTGATTTGAAAGACTCACGAACCGCTCAGCCCTGTCAGCTATTTTGTTGATGTGCTCTGGAACAACGTATTTGGAACCCTTGAGTTCTTGGCGAATGATTTTTCTGTAATACTCAAAGTACTTGATTAGGGCAGCAGAAAACAGTTCAGGTAGCACTGAAGCTGAAAGTTCTTGGCGTTTATACCTAGGATTTTTGAGGGAGTACAAAATAAAGTCTGTCAAGTCTGAAATCACGGCTTCTGCACCCTCCTGCTCCAATTTTTCTATGAGGAAGTTGTTTGCCTGAGGCAGGTATTTCACAAGGATTTCGCCGACTATACCAACCTTAGGCTTTTCTACGTCTGTTACGTCAACCGATGCAAAATCTTCGATTATAGTTTTTACATTTTTTATGAACGTCTTGCGAGAGAAATCCTTGGAACCCTTTAAAATATCAATCCATTTGTCCTTAAGTGTATTGCATGTACCCTTCACTTTTTCGTATGGTCTTGTGGCACATAGGCATCTTTGAATTAAATCACCATACTGAAGACTGATAATGAGTCTTTTTGCGAGTTCCATAATTTTGTTCTTTGGTATATCAAAGCCAGGATGTTTTTCTATACCTTGAAAAGACAATGCAATAACAGGCACATGGCCATATCCTGCGTCTTTGAGAGCCTTCCTGATCAAGCCAACGTAGTTTGAAGCACGGCAAGCTCCGCCAGTCTGCGTTATGAGAAGGGAAAGATTATCTGTGTCATACTTTCCGCTTTTTACCGCTTCTATGAACTGACCGACAACAAACATCGATGGATAACAGGCATCGTTATTCACATACTTTAGGCCCATCTGAATTACATCTGGACCGAGTTCATCAAGTATTTGAAGGTTGAAACCAAGATCCTGTAAAAGCTCGGAGATTAGAGCAAAGTGAATTGGAGACATCTGCGGCATCAAAATTGTGTGTGTTTTGCGGTTCTCTTTTGTGAAAAGCACAGGCTTCTCAATCTCTTCGTTTTTAATAGTGCTTCTAGATCTGTTTTCAATTGTTTCTATCAGCGAACGCATCCTGATTTTAACAGCGCCGAGGTTATTAACCTCATCAATTTTTAATACAGTATGGATTTTACCGTAACGCTGCAGAATATCATGAACCTGATCTGTAGTTATTGCGTCAAGCCCGCAGCCGAAAGAGTTTAGTTGAACAAGGCCGATATCTTTTTTGTCAGACACATATTCAGCCGCACGGTAGAGCCTTGCATGGTAGGTCCATTGGTCTAGAACTCTAAGCGGGTTTTTCACGTCAAAATTCTGAGGAATTGCATCGAAGGTCAGAACTCCAAGTCCAAGAGATGTTATTAACTCAGGAATACCGTGATTTATTTCCTTGTCTATATGGTAAGGCCTGCCGCACAAAATAACTGCTTTCTGGCCATTTTGCCTTAGTTGTTCAATGGCTTTTTCTCCGCGTTTTCGCATTTCAGCCTTGAATTCGTCAAGGGCAAAAAATGCATATTTGCACGCTTTTTCAATTTCAAGTTTTTGTATGCGTGGGAAGACTTCGTTCAGACGTCTAGGCAGTTTTCTCCTATCTCGGAGCGAAATAAAAGGATTCAAAAATTGAACGCCATCAAGATCCATGTTATTTTTAATAACTTCAGGATATCCACAAACAACAGGGCAGTTAAGGTTATTGGCCTGTTTTTTAAAATTCTTTTGCTCATAGAAAACAGAGGGATAGAAAATAAAATCTATATTTTCCTTGCCAGATTTCTTTTTCTTAAGAAGATTTTCGATGTGCCCATGTACAAGTTTTGCTGGATAGCATGCTGTTTCAGAAGGAATTGTCTCAATACCATCCTCATAGGTGTTTCTAGTCGTTTCGTCGGAAAGTATGACCCTAAATCCTAGTAAACTAAAAAATTTATGCCAGAACGGGTAGTTTTCATAAATGTTTAAAACACGTGGAATTCCAACGGTGCCACGCTTTGCTTGTTCTACAGTCAGTATTTTTCTGTTGAATAAAAGTTCGTATTTTTCAGCAAACATATTAGGAAGTTTGTGGTTATCTTCAGATGCTCCACTATCGATATTGCTGCCGCGTTCACAGCGGTTGCCTGTAATATAGCGTTTGCCGTTTGGGAAAATGTTAATTTTGAGTCTGCAGTTATTGCTACATCTGCCGCAGTTTGTGTCGATGCTTCTGTATGTGAAGCTTTCGAGTTCTTCGGACGACAAAATAGAGGATTTGACAATCGCAGGTCCTTTGCGGCTTGTTATATCTGTAGGATTAACGTCGGTATTCTGCTTTTGGTCCGCAAGACCCATGCCATTATCAGACTCTTGAGAATCCGCAAATTCTGAACTGTCGCCGGCTTCTTGTAGGTTCGCAAGTTTCGTGCCGTCACCGGCCTTTTCGAGGTTCGCAAAGGCCATGCCATTATTGGTCTCTTGTGCTTTTTTTATTTGATTATGAGCTCGTTTCTTAGCAATTAGTGCAATGCCGAAGGCTCCCATCAGCCCTGATATAACCGGACGCGTCACTTCTCGGCCTGTCAAATTTTCAAATGCTTTCAGTACAGCGTCCGAGAGGAAGGTGCCGCCCTGGACGACGATGTGTTCTCCCAGGTCGTCTGTGTTCCTAATTTTGATTACTTTTTGTATGGCGTTTTTGATTACGGAATATGCAAGACCTGCTGCTATGTCGGCAGGGTCGGCTCCTTCCTTCTGGGCTTGCTTCACATTTGAGTTCATGAAGACCGTACAGCGCGAGCCCAGATCGACCGGCCTGTTTGCGCTTAGGGCCAGTTCCGCAAACTGGGCGGGCGAGAGACCTATGCTCTTTGAAAAGGTCTCAAGGAAGGAGCCACAGCCGGAACTACAAGCCTCATTAAGTAATATAGAATTGATAACACCATCTTGAATCTTCATCGACTTCATATCCTGCCCACCGATGTCAATAACAAAGTCAACATCAGGGTCAAAATATTTGGCTGCTTCAAAATGAGCGACAGTCTCAACTTCCCCTGTATCGAGATTGAGAGCCGACTTAATAAAATCTTCACCATATCCAGTAACTCCAGCATAAGCGAAGTAACTTTCAGGTGATTTAATCTCATAAATGTGTTTGATTTGCTCAACAATTACGGAGAGAGGATCTCCACCGTTGCTTGTATAATGTGAATAAAGTATTTTGTTGTCTTCTGAAAGCAATACTAGCTTTGAAGTGGTTGAACCAGAGTCTATGCCAAGATACATAGGCCCACTATACTTACCAATATCCTCATATTCAACTGTGCTTTGGCTGTGCCTTTTGCGGAACTCATTTAGTTCCTCGTCTGATTTAAACAAAGGCATGAGAACATTGCTTACGCTTTCGTCGTCAAAATCCTTTTCTACTAATTCTTTCAGTTCACTAAACTGCATCTCCTCTTCTTGAGTAGATGCAACAGCAGCACCCTTGGCGACAAATATTTCTCCGTCATCTGGAGAAATGATTTCGTTTGGCTTTAATCCAAGTGTTTCAACAAAACGGTTTTTTAGTTCAGGCAAAAAATGCAGCGGCCCGCCCAGGAATGCAACATTGCCTTTGATTGGTCTTCCACAGGCAAGGTTTGAGATAGTTTGATTTACCACTGATTGCAGAACTGAAAGAGAAATATCTTCTTTACTTGCTCCCTGGTTGATGAGTGCTTGCACATCAGTTTTAGCAAAAACACCGCAGCGAGAAGCAATAGGATATATTTTGCTTGAATTCTCTGCATAATTATTAAGCCCCACAGCATCTGTCTTAAGAAGGGAGGCCATCTGGTCAATAAAGGCGCCTGTACCACCGGCACAAATTGAGTTCATCCTTGACTCAACGGAGCCTGAAAAATATATAATCTTTGAATCTTCGCCGCCAAGCTCGATTGCGACGTCTGTTTGTTCGATGAAAGTCGAAATTCCGCGCGATAGCGAAACTACCTCTTGAATAAAAGGTATATTGAAGTGCTTGTTTACATAAAGTCCGCCGGAACCTGTCACGCTAACGGTTACAGGACCATCGCCAAGCTGCTCATAGCAATCTCTAACAACGTCCTTGACGGTATTTTTAACGTCGGACATGTGTCTTCGATATGTTTGATACAAAACATTAAAATCTTCATCGAGTGCGACAAGTTTAACTGTCGTCGAGCCCACGTCTAATCCTAAATGCACTGTCATATCGTTTCTCCTTAGACATATATTATACACTCTTTTTTTAATAATTTGCTTGAATTTTTAAATCTTTTGTGCAGAATTTTACGACATTAGTAAAATGACGTCAAAACCTTGAAAAATAGCAAGATAAATGCGATAAAAATTTCTCAATCAGGCGATTATATTGTTAATAATAAAACAAAATAAGGATCAATATCGTAGAAGTTAGCACAATGATACAAATTTGGTATACAACAATCCGCCAATCTATGGTATAATTAAGCAAATGGCTATACGAAGGGAGAATTATATGAACAAAAATCGAAGTACATTGATGGCAGGATTTTTAATTCCTTCTATTATCGGTATTATTTTATTCATGATACCTGTAAAGAAATCGTTCTTTGGTGCAACTGGTGAAGGCGCTAAGGACTGGACGATTATGGTAAAAATTCTAGCCGATATTATCAGTGGCGCAATTGGAAGCATATTGCCTATTCTTTGTGTTATTATTGTTACAATTTCCGCAATTATGTCTGTTATAGCACTTGGAAAACCTAAGTTTATCACAGAGAACCACTTATTGAAAGATACTTTCTCAACTACACCTATCTGGGTAGTTATCCGTGTTGCTGGTGCAGTATTTGCATGGCTCACTTACTTAGAAATCGAGGCTGGAGAAGATGGCAAAGGTGTGCTTAACTGGATCACAAATCCTGATGATGGAGGATTTGTTTTAGGAGATCTTTTGACAACACTTGTTATCATATTTGCAATCGCAAGCTTGTTACTTCCACTTCTTCTTGACTTCGGTCTGCTTGAATTTGTAGGAGCACTTCTGACAAAGGTTATGAGACCTCTTTTCAAGATTCCAGGAAGGGCGGCTGTAGACTGCTTCACATCATGGATTGGTGACGGTACTCTCGGCGTAATGCTCACATGTAACCAGTACGAAGGTGGATACTACTCAACTAGAGAGGCATCAATTATAGCGACAACTTTCTCAGCAGTATCTATTACATTCAGTATCGTAGTACTTGCTCAGGTTGATTTGATGCAATACTTCGGACCATACTACTTGACAGTTTGCTTGATTGGTGTTGTTTGCGCAATCATATGCCCAAGAATACCACCTCTTTCACTTAAGAAAGATACATACCTTGTAGAAGGTAAAGCTATGCCAGAGACACTTCCTGATGGATTTAACAGCTCAGCAGATTACGGTGTTCACCTTGCTCTTGAGAGAGTGGCTGAACACAAGGGCGTTGGACAGTTTGTTAGCAATGGTCTTAAAAACATGGTAGGGATGTGGTTTGGTGTAATGCCTGTTGTAATGTGCATAGGTACTTTAGCACTAGCTATTGCAAATAACACAGAAATATTCACATGGCTTGGAAAGCCTTTCATGCCACTTCTAAATCTGCTGCAGGTTCCTGAAGCTGTTCACGCTTCAAAGACAATGGTAGTAGGCTTTACAGATATGTTTACTCCAGCTATTATTGCAGCAGGTACAGTTAAGTCTGAAATGACTAGATTTATCATCGCAGTTATTTCAGTAACTCAGCTTATCTATCTATCTGAGGTTGGTGGACTTATCCTAGGATCAAAGCTTCCTGTAAACATCGGAGAGCTTTTCCTACTGTTCTTAGAAAGAACTATCATCAGTCTTCTAATCGTTGCACCTATAGCTCACTGGTTGTTCTAACCGTAGCAAGGTAAATACGAAATATTTATTTAAGATAAAAGAAACTAATTAATTTTTAAAAATTAGAACTAATCGAAACCATACGATATAGCCAAATTAAAACCCCGTCCAATTGAGGCGGGGTTTTGTGATTTTACAATAGCACTGCACCTGGATTCCTATCAAAGAAAATACTTTTAGACCCAGTGTAAAGTGGAATGCCATATGCAATTTCGACCTCTTCAGCATCTAGAGTGCCAGCTTTCACAAAATAGTCGAGTAGAACGGCAGCTCTGCCAGCGGAATACATTATTCGGTTGTCTATGTGATGATTAGATGCAACGCTTACAGCAGAACCTAAAGCAATTCCAAGATCCGTGATATTAAATGCACACCGACCGTGATTTTTTCTCATCTCTCCACAGGTTGGGAATCCACACATACCGCATTCATTAAGTCCAAAAGGCTTTTGTATTGAGCCAAGAATAACAACTGCTTCAGAATTGTCAATGTTGTTGCCATCCCTTAGGAAGAATGGCAGATCGTAACTATTTGCCAGTTTACGCATCTTTTCTGCAAGCTTTGCTTTTTCATCCCCTGTTACAACAAAACCCCTGATGGTATCTCGACCGCTACCCTTAGGAGCAGTCCTTGCAGCGGCCAGCATCAGATCTGCGACCTCAATAATCGCGTCTTTTTCCGAATCTTTCATTTCTTTAAACATATCAGAATACTCCTTTTACAAATCTTATTCTCTAACTCTTTTCCATAATCAAATCATTTAGCTATAAAAAATATGGCCCCGATTTCTGCATAGGAATAATCATAGGTACACTAATTATAACACCAGCATGATAAAAAGACGATAGCAATTATTTTTTGTGCCTACTTGAAAAATGACACAGTGTCATATATAATATTGCCAGCATATAGATCATTTTGTTATAAGGAAGATTTTAAACATGGCTAAAGAAACATTTCATAATTTAAGTAGTGAGAAAAGAGAAAAAATCCTCGATGTTCTAAAAACGGTTTTCAGGGAGAAACCATTTCATGAGGTTACCGTAAAAGAAATCGTAGAAGAGTCGGGGATTGCAAGAGGCAGCTTCTACCAATATTTTGACGATTTGCAAGAGGCATATTTTGTAATACTCAATAGTGAGCTTGGAGATATACACAGCCTTTTTATTGATGTTTTCAGAAAGCAAAGGGGTGATATCAGGGCTGCTCTCATTGAATATGGGAAGAAACTGAGAAAACTTCTCTTCGAGCCGAAAACATATAGTATTTACAAGAATTACTTCATTTATTGGAACGAAAATTTGGATCGTGAGTGGGAAAGATGGAAGAGTTATAAGGAAAATCATGATAAGGATTCCATGAACGATATAATGAATATTCATTTCGATGTAGAGAAGATAAATTACATAAAAGGGATAATTCACAATTTGATAAGACGAAATTATGTGGAAAACTGGTCGCAAACGGAGTTTTCGCGTAAATACAATAGTTATGTAGAGTGGATTTTAGGAGGTATAGAGTAAATGGCGATTTTTGAGAGTATTTTTGATCTGATGTATCTTGCACTTGTTATAGGCCTTGGTATTAGACTTCTAATCGAGAAAGGCAAAATTACAAAGATGTTCGGCATAATGGCTATTTTGCTTGGATTTGGCGATTCATTCCATCTGTTGCCGAGGATTATTTCGCATTTAAGTCCTGGGGGATTTGAGGCGCACGCAGCGTTTCTGTCTTGGGGACAATTTGTAACGAGCATAACGATGACGATTTTTTATGTTATTTTTTATCACTTTTATAAGAATCAAAGCGGTGATTACAACAAAATAAAGATGATCGCTGTTTATGCTCTTGCGGCGATGCGAATTGCACTGGTTCTTATGCCTGGAAACAACTGGGGACAGATGCCTGGCGATTATATGTATGGCATTTATAGGAATATTCCTTTTGCGATTTTGGGAGGCCTACTCATATACTGGTCGTATCAGCACAAAGAAAGCCCGGGACTAGGCAGGATGTGGTATCTCATATTGATAAGTTTCTTATGCTATATACCCGTTGTTCTTTGGAGCGATTCATTTCCACTTGTTGGCATACTCATGATTCCGAAAACCATAGCATATCTCATGATTGTAGTTTCGGGTTTCCAATACTTTATGGGGGATTTCGGAAAAGTGAATTTACTAGGGCTTTCGTTTGTAAATATGATAATGGGGCTCGTCGGAGGAGTGTTTTATCGTGAATTTACAAAATATTATGATTTTACAGCGGTGAATCATTTGGGGAAGTTGCACGTTCATATGTTGGTGCTTGGGTTTATTATGATGTTATTGCTATATGTCATAGTTAAGAGATATGAGGATTCAAATGTCAAAACACTTGGACGACCCGTCCATATTTTTGAGGGAGGCTTGATTCTAACTGTAATTTCAATGATGGTAATAGGCATATATGAAGTTGTTGGAGAGGGTGTTTCTACGATCAGCATCCCAGCAATCTCTGGAATAAGTGGGATTGGGCATATTTTGCTAACAGTAGGCTTGGCTTGGACTATTTTAAAAATTTATAATATGGAAAAGCAAATTCAAGGATGCGAGTAAAGAATGTCTGAAAAAATTTTGTAAATGATAATTCGAACTATTATGTGAAGAGACATTGATGGACCGAGAAAAGTGGCGTTAAAGCTTTTTGAATATTTCGCTTGAACAGAAGCGTATTTTGTGATAAAATCGTATAGCTGCATGGAAATGTGACTAGTTTGACATTTCAAATATATGCAATTATGCAGAGGGTACCAGGAGGCACCTGAGCAGGAAAGAGGTGAGAAACATGAAGGAAGGAATCCATCCTGATTATAAGGAATGTAAAGTAACTTGCGCATGTGGTAACAGTTTTGTTACTAAATCTACCGTGTCTGAGATTAGACTGGACGTTTGCTCAGCATGCCATCCGTTCTTTACAGGACAGCAGAAATTTGTCAATCGTGGCGGACGTGTTGAAAAATTCAAGAACAAGTACCACATCGACTAAAATTTTTATAATCAGATTAGTATTTAAGGACCGCATATGCTTGCGGTCTTTTTTTAGAGATATTTTTATGGTATAATATTAGGCTAGGATATTAAGAAAAAGCGTTGATTTTAGTTGTGAGAAATTAGAATCAGATCAATAAATAATTACAGAACAGGGAGATATAATGTTCGATAAACTTGATTTTATTTTGGAAAAATACGAGGAACTGTCAAAGAAGGTAAGTGATCCAGAGATAATTGCCGATCAGCCCGTATGGCAGAAGCATATTAAAGAAATGGGTGAGATGGAGCCTATTGTAAAAAAATATCGTGAGTATAAGAGTGCAAAACAGGGCATTGACGAGGCTAAGGAGATCCTTGAGATGGAGGACGATGCTGAACTTAAGGAAATGGCAAAGATGGAACTTACAGAACTTGAGGATGGCATCAACCAAATTGAAGATGAACTTAAGGTGTTGCTTTTGCCGAAGGATCCTAACGATGAGAAGAACGTTATTCTTGAAGTTAGAGCAGGTACGGGAGGAGACGAGGCTGCTTTGTTCGGGCAGGATCTTCTCAGAATGTATTTGAGATATGCAGAACGCAATCGCTGGAAGGCTGAGATCCTTGAACTCAATGATACTGGAATCGGTGGTATCAAGGAAGCGGTTGTGCTTATAAAAGGTAAGGGTGCTTACTCAAGGCTTAAGTATGAAAGCGGCACCCACCGTGTTCAGCGTGTACCTGAGACTGAATCTTCTGGGCGTATTCACACATCGGCTGCGACGGTTGCTGTTTTGCCGGAGGTTGATGATGTTGATGTTGAGGTTAACCCAAATGATGTTAGGGTTGACGTTTACAGAGCTTCAGGTAATGGTGGACAGTGCGTAAACACGACGGACTCAGCTGTGAGATTGACACACGAACCTACGGGGCTTGTTGTTACCTGTCAGGATGAGAAGTCACAGATTAAGAACAAAGAAAAGGCCTTCAAGGTACTGAGGGCAAGACTCTACGACTTGATGATGCAGAAACAAAACGAAGAAATTTCAGCAGAGCGTAAGAGCCAGGTTGGATCAGGTGACAGGTCGGAACGTATAAGGACGTATAACTTTCCTCAAGGCAGGGTTACTGATCACAGAATTGGCCTCACTCTTTATAAGCTTGAAAACATCCTTGACGGTGAGATTGACGAGATTATCGATGCGATGACCACACATGAACAGGCTGAAAAAATGAAGAACTTCTAGTTGGGACGAACTACTTTATGAAGACGCGTATTTTTAAAGATACAATCGAAGATATAAGGAAAGCTGGGGAGATTATTGCTGGTGGTGGCATTGTAGCATTTCCCACGGAAACCGTTTATGGTCTAGGTGCAAATGCATTAGATGAAGATGCGGTTAAAAAAATCTACAAAGCGAAGGGGAGACCAAGTGACAATCCTATGATTGTTCACATATCGCAGGTAGGCGATATCTATGATATTGCAGATGTTTCAGAGTCTACAATGTCTAAGAAGGCTATGGAAAACCTGAGAAAATGTTCTGATGCCTTCTGGCCAGGTCCTCTCACAATGGTGCTACCTAAGAAGGGAATTGTGCCATTGACTACAACGGGTGGGCTTGATACGGTTGCAATCAGGATGCCATCACATAAGACTGCCAGAATGCTTATAGAATCTTCGGGATGCCCAATCGCAGCACCGAGTGCAAACTTATCTGGAAAACCAAGTCCTACAACGGCAGAACATACTCTTGATGATATGGACGGCAGGATAGATGCGATTATATTAGGGAGTGACTGCCAGGTTGGAATTGAGTCAACTGTAGTTGATATGAGAAAGGACGAGCCTGTAATTCTAAGGCCTGGAAGAATAACTCCTGAGGACCTGTCAAATGCAATAGGCGGGATTGTCTTGATTCATCCATCGTTAAAGAAAAAAGATATGTCGCAAAAAGATGTAGACTTATCACAAAATATGGTTGCAAGATCACCTGGAATGAAGTACAAGCACTACGCTCCGGAAGCGGAAATGCAGGTTTTCATTTCTGATGCAAATGACCGAGCAAAAGCGCTGAGAATGGCTGAAAGTGAGTGCAATCGTCTAAAGACGATGGGTAAAAAACCGACTATAATATCGTTTAGCGACGGAATTGAAGCGGCACATGATCTTTTTCGCAGATTGCGAGATGCTGACAAGGCAGGTTATGATGTGATTTTGGCTGTTGGAGTCAGTGATGATGAAAGTGGCGGAGTAGGGTTTTCTGTCATGAACAGAATGCTGAAATCAGCTGGATATAATGTAAAAAAAGTATAAAAGTAATAATAAGGCAGACGCAGTAACTTTCGCAAAGGTCAGAAGAATACCGAGAGAAGAAAATATCAAACTGGTCAGGGAAAGGCCAGCAACGGAAAAAGTCGGAAATATCAGGAGGATCAATTAGCAAAATGATTATAGCAATGGCAGCCGATCACGGCGGTTTTGAACTGAAAAACAAAGTCAAGGAACACCTAAGAGGAAAGAAGGACGAAAATGGGGAAAACTACAAAATAGTTGACCTCGGAACAAACTCGCCAGATTCGGTTGACTACCCGGTATATGGCAAGATGTGCGCCGAAGCCGTGGCAAGTGGAAAAGCCCAGCTTGGACTAGTATTTTGTGGCTCGGGGATTGGAATTTCAATTGCTGCAAACAGGATAAAGGGCGTGCGATGTGCTCTTGTGCATTCGGTGGAGCTTGCTAGACTTGCGAAGCAGCACAATAATGCGAATATGCTTGCGATGGGAGGCAGGTTCACAGATCCAGACCTTGCCCTTGAAATGGTTGATGCTTGGCTATCGGAGAAATTCGAGGGTGGCAGGCATGAGAGAAGAATTGCAATGCTTGAGAAATAATAGGAAATAAATAAATTTTGTCGGAGAAAGAGGAAAAATATGGGAAAAGTATATGTATTTGATCATCCGCTAATTCAGCACAAAGTGTCTTTGATGAGGGACAAGAACACGACGGTTAAGGAGTTTAGAGAACTTGCGACCGAAATTTCAACTCTGATGGGATATGAGGCCACTAGGGATTTGCCACTAGAGGAGGTTGAGGTTGAAACGCCTATTTGCAAGACCAAAACGATGATGCTGAAGGGGCAGGATATTGCGATCGTACCTATTTTGAGAGCGGGACTTGGGTTTGTCGACGGAATGATGAATTTAGTGCCGAACGCAAAAATCGGACATGTTGGGCTTTATCGAGATCCTGATACTCACCTTCCTGTGGAATACTATTGTAAATTGCCGGTGGATATTGAGAATAGACAGACGTTTGTCGTTGATCCTATGCTCGCAACCGGCGGATCGGCTGTTGCTGCGATTGACTTTATCAAGCAGCGCGGGGGAACTCATATAGTATTCATGTGCTTGATTGCAGCACCAGAGGGCATTGAAACTCTTCAGAAAGCACACCCTGATGTTGATATTTACATCGCCTGCAAGGATGAAAAACTTAATGAGAGTGCATACATTGTCCCAGGGCTTGGTGATGCTGGCGATAGACTTTACGGCACAAAATAATTGTATTAAGCAAAATTTAAAAGAGGTGTATATATAATGAAAAATTTAATTCCGGATAATGTGAGTGATAAGACTAACGTTTTCGACGTTTTAAAGGAGAGAGGCTTTATCGAGCAGGCAACGGATGAGGATGCGGTTAGAGACCTCTTGGCTAACGAAAAAATTAAGTTTTATATCGGATTTGATCCGACTGCTGATTGCCTTCACGTAGGGCACTTCATGCAGGTCATAATAATGATGTACATGCAGAAATACGGGCATACGCCTGTTGTGCTCATCGGTGGTGGAACTGGTATGGTTGGAGACCCTTCGGGCAGGACCGACATGCGTAAGATGATGACTCCAGAGACGATAGAAGAGAACTGCAGAGCTTTTGAAAAACTCTTTGAGAAATTCCTCGACTTTGATGATGAGTGGAAGTATGTAGGAAATAAAGGAGTTTACAGTCCTGGACATGAGACTAAGACACCGGATCCCGGCAAAGCTGTTTCCGTAAACAACGCATCATGGCTCTTGCCTCTTAACTACATTGAGTTCGTGAGGAAGATTGGAACTTACTTCAACGTAAATACAATGCTCAGAGCCGAGTGCTTTAAACAGAGAATGGAGCAGGGCTTATCATTCTTCGAATTCAACTATATGCTAATGCAATCATATGATTTCATGGTTATGGCAAGAGACTTTGACGTTAAAATGGAATTCGGCGGAAATGATCAGTGGTCAAACATCATCGGCGGAGTAGATTTGACGAGAAAGGAACTCGGCAAAAAAGTTTACGGTATGACGTTCAGCCTTTTGACAACAAGCGAAGGAAAGAAAATGGGCAAAACCCAGAAGGGTGCTTTGTGGCTCGATGCTGACAGAACATCCCCATATGAATTCTTCCAGTACTGGCGTAACGTTGCCGATGCTGATGTTAATAAATGCCTGAGAATGTTGACCTTCCTTCCTATGGATGAAGTGAACAGACTGTCCGCGCTCGAAGGCGCTGAGATAAATAAGGCAAAAGAAATCCTTGCCTTTGAGATCACCAAACTCGTGCACGGTGAGGAAGAAGCAAATAAAGCGATGGAAGCTGCACGTGCAGCATTTTCATCAGGTAGCGCTGGTATAGCAATGGCAGACATCCCAACAACAACCATTAATTCATCCGAGTTTGACGGTGAAGGCATGGGTCTTGTAAATCTTTTAAAACAGGTTGGACTTGTACAGTCAAACAGCGATGGCTTTAGGACAATCGAACAGGGCGGATTATCTCTAAACGGCAACAAAATACTTGAGAAGCGCTACATGGTTACTAAGTCTGATTTCGACGACGGTGTGCTCATCATCAAGAAAGGTAAGAAGAAGTATCATAAGATAGAGCTGGCATAAATTTTTTACTTACAATAACTTTCTTAAATAAATACGGCAACATAAACCCCTCAAAGGCATTGATTCATCAATATTCTTGAGGGGTTTTCATTGCAATAATGCGGCTTTGCATAATAAAGCAGGAAGTCTGGAATTAAAACAATATAATTTATGCAAATAAATTTAATAAACTATTTACAAATATGTGCACCCATGATAAAATCTGAGATAAGTTTTTGTTGTATATAACAAAAATTAAGGACAACCAAATTTTAATTCAGGAGGAAATTATCATGAAAGACAAAAATATTTTCAAGAGCAAGTGGGGGTTTATTCTCACTGCAGTAGGTTCAGCCGTTGGAATGGCTAATGTGTGGGGGTTCCCATACAAGCTTACAACAAACGGAGGGGGAGCTTTTCTAGTTGTGTACTTAGTTTTTATCGTGATATTTTCTTATCTAGGGTTGTCCGCCGAATATGCAATAGGAAGAAGAGCCAAAACAGGGACTCTAGGAGCATACCAGTATGCTTGGAAGACAAGAGGCATGGAGAAAGTCGGAAAAGTGATAGGATATCTTCCTTTAGCTGGATCTCTCTGCATTGCCATAGGATATGCTGTCATCATATCTTATGTAATGAAATCTCTATTTCAGGCAGTAACTGGCAGTTTAATGACTGTAGACACGGATACATGGTTTAACAGCTTTGCACTCAACGGCTTCAGCGTTGTGCCATTTCATATTGTAGTAATCTGCCTAACACTTTTGACATGCATAACCGGAGCTACATCAATAGAGAAAGCCAACAAAGTCATGATGCCGATGTTTTTTGTGCTATTTGTAATACTTGCTATCAGGGTGGCGTTCTTGCCGGGAGCGCTCGATGGATACAAATTCCTGTTCAATCCAGACTGGTCACACCTCAAAGATCCATCGGTAATCGTTGGGGCTATGGGACAGGCCTTTTTCTCGCTTTCCATAACAGGCAGCGGAATGATTGTCTGCGGAGCATACCTCAATAAGAAAGAAAACATCGTGTATGGAGCAAAACAGACTGGTCTATTTGACACGATCGCGGCCATGGTGGCGGCACTTGTAATAGTGCCTGCAGTGTTTGCATTCTCAGGAGAACAGGCAGGAGGGCCGGGTCTTTTGTTTGTGACGCTGCCTAAGATTCTTCAGGAAATGCATGGCGGAAGAGTCTTTGCAATTTTTTTATTCTTAGCCGTTTTGTTTGGAGGCATAACATCACTACAAAACATGTTTGAGGTAGTTTGTGAGTCTGTTCTTCATAAGGCGAAGTTTCTAAATAGAAAAGTTGTCTTAATTCTCATAGGTACAGCAACATTCATACCAGGCGTGTTCATGGAAGACATAACAAGCTGGGGCCCGTGGATGGATCTTGTTTCAATCTACATTATTCCGATAGGTGCGACACTTGGCGCTATATCGTGGTTCTGGATTATGGATAAGAATGAACTTATGGATGAAATAAACACCTTCGAGGGCAGTGGTAAGAAGTATACAGTCTTATGGCATTCACTCGGAAGGTTTTTGTACACTCCTTTAGCGATCGTGATCTGCGTCGTGGCTCTAGCATTTAAGGTTGCATTTTAGGTGAACGCAAAATATTGCTTTTATGTATTGCAATTACAATATTAATGATATATAATAGTTCTCGCGTTGTGTTTGAGGATTTAAGAATAATCTTAAATTTTGATTTCGCAGCGACGTTCGAATCCCATAGCTAGAGGGTGCCAGGCAACGGAATGTGTCAAAGGCTTAATGTCTCGCGGCTTATGGGCTAGAAATTTAAAATTTTTAGAATGCCGACCAGGATGATGGTCTTATTTGCAGGGAATGATATATTTTCTCATATACGTCATCTCAGTAGGCAGAACCGAAAAGCATCCATCTTTAGCAAAGCAGAGCTCACAACGAGCGTGTCTCGACGGGTGAATCCTATAATAGAATAAATCTAATAGGTAAATCCTCTATTATGAGAAAATCGCTCAGTAAAGACTAATGTATGTTATGAAAACAGCTCTGCGGAGTCAACTGTTTTGTGCGATGGAGATGGAAATGAGTAGGTGGGAAAGGAAAGGTAAGATAATGAAATCATTTATTGCAAAGCCTCATGAAGTTGAGCGCAAGTGGTATGTGGTTGACGCAGAAGGAAAGACTTTGGGAAGAGTTGCTTCTCAGGTGGCAACAGTTCTTCGTGGTAAGAACAAGCCAACTTTTACTCCTCATGTCGACTGCGGTGACTATGTGATTGTAATCAATGCTGAAAAGGTTGAGGTTACAGGCAAGAAGCGTAAGGAAAAGGTTTATAAGCACCACACAGGTTATCCAGGTGGGCTTAGAGAGACTACTTTTGACAAGCTTATTGCTAAGAAGCCTGAGGAGATTATCAGACACGCCGTTAAGGGTATGATGCCAAAGGGCAAACTCGGCCGTCAGATGTACAAAAAACTAAAAGTTTATGCAGGTCCTGAGCACGATCATGCTGCACAGAAGCCTGAAAAGCTGGAATTTTAGGAAAGGGAGGAATAGACAATGGCAAAGATCCAATATCAGGGAACAGGTAGAAGAAAGTCTTCCGTTGCTAGAGTTAGATTAATCCCAGGAAAAGGTGAAATTCTAGTTAACAGGAAGCCTCTTGATGAATATTTCGGAATGGAGCTTCTCAAGAGAGAGGTTAGAAGACCGTTCTCAGTTGCAGGATGCGAAGGTAAGTTTGATGTTGTTGCTACTGTTCATGGTGGTGGTACAACAGGCCAGGCAGGTGCTTTGAGACACGGTATCGCAAGAGCTTTATGCGAGGCTGACAAAGAAGCGTACAGACCAGCACTTAAGTCTGCAGGTTTCTTGACAAGAGACCCTCGTATGAAGGAAAGAAAGAAATACGGTCTTAAGAAAGCACGTAGAGCTAGCCAGTTCAGCAAGCGTTAATCGTATTGCTGAATGGAAATATTGTTGTAATTGTATGACATTTCCACAAGGCAATGGCGGTATGTTTTCGTACGAGATGGCACTACGCTTTCAGAACAAAATAGTTCTGATTTTGAACAACAAAATAATGATAAACCCCGAGCGATTCAATCGTTTTCGGGGTTTTCGTGTATAAGGGGGATTTCCCCATATCCATATACAAGGAAAGTTTTGCCCCGTGCACCCTATGAACTGAAGTGTCATGAAGTTTAATATGGGGCAAAACTATCCTATAAATTAAAAAGAAAAATGAGATTTTCCATTGTATTATGGTGTGGTTGAGGATTTGATAGATTTTTATACATTACGGGCATTACGGGTCAAATATTGATTTTTGGGATTCTTACCGTAGTTTTTTTGAGAGGTTTACGGGTCATTTCGCAAAAATGGAAAATCTTACCGTAATATGCGATAAAAAATTACGGGCCATTTTACAGAAAATGGAAATATTACCGTAAATAGTGCGTATATTTACGGGTCAAAAGTCAAAAAATCAAAATAGTACCGTAACTATAAGCAGAAAATTACGGGTCAAATTGAGATAATTGAAATTTCTACCGTAATTACTGCGCTACCGCAGTCACTGCCAAGGTCTAGAAGTAGTCAGTATGAAGTGCCCAGTATGCTAAAGTGTTTTAAAGGTAAAAAACAACCTGCCAACACTGAAAAATGATACTTCATAATATGTCATGAAACACAATTAGAACAATAAGACACAAACACCAGATAAAGACAGATTTAACATGTTATAAAATAAAGATAAGGAGAGTAAAAAGACGAATTTATGCAGAATTTAAAAGCATTACTAGAGGTAGAACTGGAACACCTTGAAAAAATAATTGAAAAAACTGAAAGCTCCCTTAAAGATGTGCCAGAGGGTCGAATAAATATATCTGAATGTCATAATGTTCCTCAGTTTTTTCATTATCAAATGGGATGCAAGAACTCAAAGGGGACATATATTAACAAAGAAAATGAAGAGCTTATTTCGGCACTAGTACAAAAGTCATACAACACGGCAGTCCTCAAAAAGGCAAGAATGAGGATCAAAAAGATAAAGAGCCTCATTAAAGATTACGACAAAGGCGAATTTGAAAGCATATATTTAAATCAGCATCCGGAGAGACAGAAGAGAATTGAACCGATAGAGAAACCATGGTCAATATATGTTGATGAATGGGAATCGCAACCGTATCGAGGTAAAGACTTTTCTGATACAACAAAATACATTTTGACTGATAAGGGAGAAAAAGTTCGATCCAAATCTGAAAAAATTATTGCAGATTATCTGTTTAGAAAAGGCATCGTGTATAAATACGAATGTCCACTTTACCTGAAGGGGATAGGTACAATATATCCTGATTTTACATTATTATCACCTGCAACACGTAAAGAGATATATTGGGAACACTGTGGATTGATGGATAACTCCAATTATGCATTTGCTGCGATAAAAAGAATAAATACATATCAGAAAAACAATATATTTCCTGGCGATAGACTTATCTTGACATTCGAGACGGACAAAATAGTTCTAGAATCGGAGATAATTGAGAAAATTGTGGAAAAATACCTAAATTAGATTTCGTAAACATAATATACAAAATGAGTCATATAAGCAACAAAGCATGAACTGCAAAACTCAATAAGAATTGCAACTTTGTTCTAGATATGATACATTATTTTGGAAAAGGAGACAGGGAATATGGGTATGTCCAACTTTGAAAACAATTCGAACAGTAATAAATTAAAGAGGATGAGCATAAGATTGCTTGTAGCTATTCTCATCGTTTGCATGACAATGCTCGCTGGTTGCTCAGGCGGAATCGGTGGCACGTCGAAGACAGGAAATGACAAATCAACAAAACAGGTCGATTTGACAGGCAAAACTGCAAAAATTACAATTGAATGTAAAACTGCTGCGGATAAGAAAAGTGCAGGAGAACTGAAGGACGCCGTTGCACTGGTCGTTCCTGAAGATGGAATCATTTTACCCGAAACAGAGGTAAAACTTAAAACCGGAGACACTGTTTTGTCGCTGCTACTTCGAGCTTGTAAAGCCAACAAAATACACACCTCATATCAGGGAGAGACTTCGATAGGCACAGCGTATGTCGACGGCATCGGCAATTTATTCGAAAAGGACTGTGGGAAGAAAAGCGGGTGGATGTACACCGTTGACGGGGATTTGCCAATGCTTGGCGTTGATGACTACGATCTAAAAGGCGGAGAAAACGTCGTATTTTTATACACATGCAATAACGGCAAAGATGTTGGTTGGAGCGTTGACAAAAAGTAACGATACGCATGCAGAGCGGACCCCAAACCTCAAAGGGAATGACAGGGGGTTCCGCATGATGGAGGGCAGAGATGCCGTAAAAGGAAATGGCAGGGGGTTCCGCAAGAAGGGAAGGCAGAGATTCTGCATAAGCCGAAAGGAGGGAAAGAAGGTCAGATGAATAAAAATAGAGATATTTTTGGGACGTATAACCCATATGTAATCTTGGCTTTTTATGTGCTAGTTATAGTATCCACAATTATACTGAGCCATCCCGCAATTACCGTCGGGAGTTTTCTCAGCGCAATCGTCTACACCTTCTATCTTAGAGGAAGGAAAACCTTCAAAATGCTTGCCTTTGTGCTTCCTATGATGCTTCTTGGTGCAATCCTGAATCCGCTTTTTAATCACCGTGGCGCTACTATAATCACCTATTTTAGACAAAACCCGATAACTGCAGAGGCGGTGGCATTTGGCATTGCATCCGCATTTATGATTGGCAGCATACTATTTTGGTTTGCAACCTTTAATGACATCATGAGCAGCGAAAAAATAATGTACATGGGCGGCAAAGTTGCACCTTCTATAACCCTTGTTTTTTCGATGGTGCTGAGGTTCGTGCCGCATTTCAGGCAGCAGATGCAAAAAGTTTCGGACGGGCAAAAGGCAATTGGCAGGGATGTCGCGAGCGGAAATCTGAGAGAAAGAGCAGGCCACGGTATGAGAATCATGTCAATAATGACAACCTGGAGCCTTGAAAACTCCGTGGATATGGCGGATTCTATGAAAGCAAGAGGTTTTGGTGCAGGCAGGAGATCACATTTTGCGATATACAAAATAACGGCAAGAGATAGGGTGATGTTCATTGTTATGCTAATTGCCTTCGTTATAATGCTATCTGCGGGATATGGTTATCTTGGAATGCAGGGCACTATGGACTTTTATCCGAGACTTTACATAGAAAAACCGACAATATTTGGAACGGGAGTAAACATGCTTATAATACTCTTTTTCCTCTTACCTGTGATAATTAATGTTTATGAGGACATCAAATGGAAACATCTAATATCAAAAATATAGATAAACACAATTCAGATGCGGTTCATATCAAGAATCTAGAGTTCACATATGCGAATATGGAGGTATCGTCCATAAGAGAAATCAATCTCGCACTTGAAAGGGGTAGTTTCACCTGTATTTGCGGCCCGTCAGGATGCGGCAAAACTACTTTGTTGCGAAATTTGAAACCATCCATCACACCGCATGGACTGAGAAGTGGCACAATTGAGATTATGGGGAAGTCTGTTGAAAGCTTTGAGGGGAATCCTTGCGAGGAAGCGCAGACGATAGGATATGTGCTGCAAAACCCTGAAAATCAAATCGTGACGGATAAAGTTTGGCATGAACTGGCTTTTGGACTTGAAAATTTAGGTCTGCCAACGGAAACCATCAGACTTAGAATTGCTGAAATTGCAAGTTTTTTTGGAATTCAATCTTGGTTTGACAAGGATGTTTCGGAACTCTCAGGCGGACAGAAACAGCTCCTTAACCTCGCAGCTGTAATGGTCATGCAACCTGAAATTTTAATTTTGGACGAGCCCACATCACAGCTTGACCCAATTGCGGCAGTGGATTTTCTCGACGCAGTTAAAAAAATAAACAACGACATAGGGACGACTGTAATCATTACAGAGCATCGTCTTGACAATGTAGTTTCTATATCTGACAGACTTGTCGTTATGGATAATGGGGAAATTATCGTAAACAGAGAACCTTATAGTGCAGTTTCACGCTTGGCAGATGTTGGCCATCCGATGTTTCTCGCCATGCCCAATCCTGCTCAGGCCTATAACTCTGCGATGTCACAATTAACTGAGTGCGATTCTGAATATTTTGACGACAGAACAAAATACCCCCAAATGCCACTGAATGTCCGGGAAGGAAGACAATGGCTTGACCATATCATGGCTGGGGTTCCGATTAAATTTGACAGGGTGCAAAGGAAAGAAACTATAAACTCATCTGAAATTAAGCTTCACACCAAAGATTTGTGGTTCAGATATGAAAGAGATTCAAAAGATATAATTAAGGGACTTGATTTTGAAGCATACAAAGGCGAGATTTTGGCGATAATAGGTGGCAACGGAACAGGAAAAACTACATTATTGTCGATTTTAGCAGGTATGAGGAAGCCTTATCGGGGTAAGTGCCAAATAAATGGGGATACTACTGCTTTGCTGCCCCAAAATCCACAGACGCTGTTCGTTCGCGATACAGTCAGGGAAGAATTGTTAGAAGCGTTGGAAGACCTTGATATCAAGGCCACAGATAGTGAACTGAAAATTGCAGCAATTTCAGAGCTTCTTGAAATTGCTGACATAATGGACAAACACCCCTATGATATTTCGGGCGGCGAACAGCAGCGTGTAGCACTTGGAAAAGTTTTGCTCCTAAATCCGGATCTTCTTCTCATGGATGAACCGACCAAAGGCATTGACAACCTCCTCAAAAATAAACTCGGAGAACTTTTGAGAAAACTTTCAGCTGAAGGCAAAACAATTATTTTTGTTTCACACGATATCGAATTTTGCAGCAGATTTGCAAGTAGATGCATGATGTTTTTCGATGGTGGAATATCCGGAGAAGGCACACCCGCAAATCTTTTTGCCGGAAACAATTTTTACACAACAGCAGCTAACCGCATGGCGCGCAATTATTTTGTTGATGCAATACTGCCTGAAGAGGTGGGATTATTGGTGGCACAAAATATTAAAGGCGCCAGCATAATTTCAGATCTGGAAGTTAATGATAAGCCAAATGATGAGCATAAGGGCGACAATGGCAGTAAGCAAGACGAAAAGTCCAGGGATAATGAAGATGATGAGGAAGATGATGAGAATGGAGTCGACGAGAAATTTGAAAACTCTGGAAACGATATAAGCGAGCGAACTCGCGAAGTCGGTGCGCCCAAGGGTGGAGATTTAAAAGATATTAAGCAGAGCCGGAATTTTTGGCTGACTTTGGCGACAGCTGCAGTCATGGGCGTGACCATTTTTGCAGGAAGCGTTCTCGGCGGCGATAGAGTCTATTACGTAATAAGTGCCTTGGTTGCGATATATTCGTTAGTGCCGTTTTTTGTAGGTTTTGAAAGAAGTAAACCGCAGATCCGGGAACTTGTGGTCATATCTGTTTTAATTGCAATTGGGGTCATTGGAAGGCAGGCATTTTTTATGCTGCCTCAGATGAAGCCTGTCATAGCTATATCCGTAATTGCAGGTGCCTCACTTGGACCGGGAGCAGGATTCCTTGTAGGTGCGATGATAGCCTTTGTGTCCAACTTCTTCTTCGGTCAGGGACCATGGACGCCTTGGCAGATGATGGCTCTTGGACTTGCCGGAATGTTTGCGGGGCTTATCTTTCAAAAATGGAATAGGCGGGAACCAAAGCCGAGTAAAGTTCACAAAATAGCGGTATGCGTTTTCGGACTTGTAAGTGGATATTTTTATGGCCTCATAGTGGACTTGTGGACTTTGTTTGGCTATACAGAAAGGCCCAGTCTAAATGCCTATCTTGTCGTAAAAAGCACTGCGATATGGTTCGATACTCTTTTGGCGATTTCGACATTTGTGTTTTTGTGGGTCCTTTACGCCCCAATGATCAAGAAATTGAATAGGATCAAATTAAAATACGGCATGGACTAACGACGAGGATTAAGGCTAAGTGGACAAAAAATTAGTAAAAATCAGTTTTGAGGAGTGTCCACACTTGTGTAGTCATTGTATAACGCGCTGATTACGGTAGTAAATTTGATTTTCGAGAAATGACCCGTAATCACCTTGTGAAAATTACGGTAAGATTTTCTATTTTGTTGATTTGACCCGTAATCACCTTGTAAACTACTACCTATAAAGTGGACACGGTAAAAACGAATTTTTACGTGGTAACACCCTATTGCAAACATTAATTTAGAACAAAATAACTTGCATG
>JRNA01000007.1 GCA_000758905.1 Clostridiales bacterium S5-A14a | reverse complement strand
TCAACATGGATGATGCGAAAGCACTACTAGAAACTAAAGAAGCTGCAGATACAGAGCTATTAAAGAAAGCAAAAGCAGATAAAAAGACTGAGCTAGAAAATATTAGCTTTAACATTGAGGATGAAAGCAAATATACTAAAGAGTCAGTTGCTGCTGCAAAAGCTAAATTTGATGAATTAAAGAGAGAAGCTTTGGCAAAAGTCGATAAGGTTACTTCAAAAGAAGAACTTAAAGACATTTCCATTAATGTAGAAGATGCCAAAACACTATTAAAATTATATTCAGAAGATAATACAGCGAATACTAATAATGGTAATGTACCATCAGATGGTAGTACAACTGCTACTGATGATAATAGTTCAAGAGACACAATTATAGAGTATAGCTTTTTAGAAAAGCCAGAGGCAGCAGTAGATGTTGCAAATGGTGGTAAAGTTATTTTTAGAATTAATGTAGATTATAAGCATTTCCTAAATAATGGAGAAGTTTATGTTGACGGTAAAAAACTTACTATTGACAAAGACTATACAGCTAGAGAAGGCAGTACAATTATAGATTTGACTCCAAGTTTCCTAAAATCTTTAGCACCTGGAAAACATAGCTTTAGAGCTACCTTTGATGGTGGCAAAGGTGAAGCTGTTACAGAGTTTGAGATAGCTAAGTCATCTAATACCGCAATTGCTAGATCACCTAAGACAGGTGATGATACTATGATGATAATGTATACATTATTAATCATCATTTTATTTAGTATAATTTATTTAAAAAAAGGAGAGGAAAATTATGAAGCGTAATAATTTTATTAAGTTGTTCGGAACTGTAGTAATGTCAATAGCAATGTTGGTAACACTTGTTCCATTTGAAGCAACTTATGCATGCTCAGGCTTTAGACCTGGAGAATTCAATAACGGTGTAGTTAATTATAACACACCAACAAGTTCAGCTAATGTAGAACTCAAGTGGGACCAGAAACTAGGACAAGGATGGACGGCTGCTCCTACTCCACCTACCGTAGGAGATGATGGATATGTATATGTTGCAGCAGGCAATACTTTGTATAGACTAGATAAAAACACTGGTGAAAAACTTGCTCCAACTGAAGGGTTAAAACTAACTGATAGTGTTGGATTTTCTACAAACCCAATGGCATACGCAGATGGTAAACTATTCATTCAAGTTGGTAATGGTCAAGTAGAAGGCGTAGATGTAAGTAATCCAAAAGAACTAAAACATATATGGACATCAGAAAAAGTTGGTGGACAGACCATTTCACCTATCGTATATCAGAATGGATATATTTATACAGGAACTTGGAATGGAGAAGGAAGACCAGGTACATATATATGCGTAAATGCAAAAAATGGTAAAATGCAGTGGAAACATGAAAATAAGAGTGCTGGATATTATTGGGCAGGAGCTTATGTTGATGACGACTATGCATACTTTGGTTCAGATAGCGGAGACCTAGTAAAAGTAAATGCTATTACTGGAAAGGTTGCTAACACCGCAAATGTAGGGAAGGAGCAGATTCGCTCTACTATTGTTAAGTATGGAAATTCCTTATATTTCACAACTAAATCTGGTAATCTATTTAAAGTTGATGCAAATGATTTTAGTAATATTAATAAGACAGATATTGGTGATATGGCAACTGGTACACCTTCAATAGTTGATGATGTTGTATATATTGGCGCTGCAAATGGAAGTCAATTCTCAGCTGATGCTGGTCATAAATTCTTAACCTATGATGTGAATGATATGGAAAAATCAATTTCTTCTGTAATTTCACCAGGATACCCACAGGCTGCACCACTAGTTAAAGATGGTCAGGATGAGAACTTTGCTTACTTTACATATAACGCTCCTCCAGGAGGAATGAAAGTTCTAGCAACAGATGATTATGGTGAAATAGATAAATCATCATATGAAGACTTATTCGTTCCAGAAAAGAGCGGTCAGCAGTACTGCATTTGCCCAATTATGGTAGGTAAAGATGGCACAATTTACTATAAGAACGACAGTGGTCATGTATTTGCTCTAGCAAACAAAGATAGCCAGAAAGAATCAGGCTTAAATAACATTACTTTAACAGGTGCTAAAATGACTCCTGGCTTTGATAAAAAAGTCGATAAATATGATGTTACGTTAGATAATGGAAGAAATTCATTTGATTTAACTCTAGATCTTGCTAAGGGTGCAAAAGCAACTATTGATGGAATAGCATATAATGGAAAGACTACAATTGATTTGGGCAAGGATACATCTAAATCAGTAAATGTACAAGTTATAGCGAACGGAAGCTCAAAAACATATGTACTGAATGCACATAAACAAGAAAACAATGTGTTAACAAGTCTAAAGATAGTTAACCCAACAAATGGAAATGTTATTGGAGTAAATCCAGTATTTGATTCTATGACAAATAGTTATGAGGCAGCATGGACTAATCCGGTTAAATTGTTTAGAATACAAAACTTCATTCCAAACAAAGATTATGTAGGAAGTGTTACATTTGAAGTTGAAACAAAAAACTCAAATGTTAAACCTAAATTCTCACTTACTAATATCAAAGGAAAGACCTCGGAGGCAACTTTAGGAGAGGTAAAGGCATCCAATGGTAAGCACTATGTAACTGTCAACTTTACTGGAAATACTAGTATAGCATTTGCAACTCCAGGTTCAGAAAAAGATGATATAGATGCTGGAAATATTAATAACGCCATGGACGTTGTAGTACATATAACAGTTGATCATAATACATATAACGTTACATTACCTAGAGAAGTTAAATCAAACTTAGTATATAACATGTAAGAAAGGAAAATAGGGCAGGGAAACCTGCCCCTGTTGTAGTTATGAAAAAATGTATAAAACAAGTTTTGACTTTAAGTATGACAATTGTTTTAATTGCTACAAGTTTTTCTCCAATTTTTGCAACTGAATATACTGATGAAGAGTGGAAAAAAATAGCTGATTCATATAACTATATTTGGAGTGATGAAAAGAACAGGTACCTAGACCATAGTGAAGGCGATCATATACCTGAAAGCATAGTACCAGATAAAGCACTTAGAGAATATATTGAATCTAGATATAATAATCAACTTACACAGCAGCCACCTACTTACTACTATAGAATCGCTAATGCAGCATCTCCGTATTTTTATCCTGATGATGAACTAAAAATTGAAACATTAAAAGGATTTAAGGAAATGCTAGCTGGTTGGTGGATTCCAGGAGTTAATAAACTTACCGCTGAAAGAGACGATGGATATGACTTTTATCTTAATTGTAAATATTTAAAAGATAAGGAAATAGACTTAACAGGCACATTCCTAAAGGGCTTTGGAATAACTAATGCTGATAATATTGAAAAAATTAATATTACAGGATGCAATAGACTAACAAGTTTTAGAGCTACCGGTAGTGACGTGAATTCAAAATTAAACTATATTCCGGTCTTTGATGAGAGTACAACTACAAGATTAACCCAAGTTGACATCCAGTCGGATATAGTAAGACCTGATTTGGTTTCAAAACAAAAGGATTTAACTTGGCTTGAATTACATGGAAGTATAGCGAATGGAATAGATTTGAGTAACAACCCTAAGCTGGAAAAGTTACGATTATACACTAAAGATGCTGATGTAATTGATTTAAGTAAGGCCGCATCAGTTAAAGATATAAGTATTCATCCACTTGGACTGGATGGTTATGGGTTTGGAAAGGTTGCTGAAGGCGTAAAGCGTGTAAAAGAAATAAAGATGCCTAAATATGACATTAACGGTATAAAATTAAAAGAATGCTACTTAAATAAAAATAGTTTGCCTAAAATAGATTTAAGTGAAGTAGTATTTGAAAATTTTCAATCACACGGCGCCTTAAATGGCTATCCACCAGAATTAAAGGATCAAGTCTTAGAAGATGAGCAGGAATACTATAAGAAAGATGGTAAATTTGTAGTAGATTTAAAACCTGTTCTCGGCGAAAGAAAGTATCTTGAAAAAGCAAATATTTTAGAAGGTCATGATACTAAATACGGAGCTAAATATGATAAAGAGACAGGACTTCTAACATATGATAAAATGCCAAATCCTAAAGATGGTGAAGACGAGCGCATTGGATACTCACTAATGTGCCCAGATAAAAACCAAAGAGAATGGGAACTAACAGCAAGATTCTATAACTTAAAAGAAGGTAAGGCACCACAAGTTGAAACGCTAAAAGATGAAAAAACAGGCGTAGAGCTAAAAGGTGAAGGCTTAAATGCTGATATGACTCTTAATGTAACGCCTAAAAAGGATATTGATAAGGCTACATTAGAGAAAGCTCAAAGCAAAATAGTAAATGGCATTCCAAAATCTTATGGAGCATTTGACTATCTAGATATTAAATTGATGCAAAATGGTAAAGAAATCAAGCTAGATAGACCTTCAGAACTCACTATTCCAGTATTTAACGGATTAAATGGTAAAGTAATTGCTGTTAAATCATATGATAAAGATGCTAATAGCAGTAAATTCATCATAGGAGATACTAAACTAGGTAAAGCTAAAGATGAATTTGGTCATACTGTAAAAGATGGTAAAGTAACAATGGAAGTATCAGCTTTAGGCATATTTGGATTAATTGGTTCAACTAATGATGTAAATGATGCCAAAGAAGATGATGCTAAAACCAAACTTCAGAATGCAAAAGAAAGCAAAATTGAAAAAATTAATGCAGTAGTTTTAACTAATGAAGACAAAGAAGGCATGACTGAAGAATCAGTTAAGAAAGCTGAAGCAAAACTTAAAGAGTTAAAGGATGCTGCAATTAATGGCGTTAAACTGGCGAAAGATTTAGATGCAGTTGAAAATGTTAATTTACCAGATGTAAAGATAGCTAAGAAATTGCTAGAAAGCCAGGCAGATGCTAATGCTAGGTTACTAAAAGATGCTAAGGCTGAAAAAATCAAGGAAATTGATAAGGTAGTACCATCATCAAATTACTCATTAAATAAAGCTAAATATGATGAAAAAGTTGCAGCGGTAAAAGATGAGATTAACAATCTAACTTCAATCGATGATGTTAAAAACTATGACATTAAGGCTAAGTTTAGTGATGTTAAAACTAATGATGAAATGGGTCTAGATACTGCTCGTGACAACGCTTTAAGCACATTACGTAATATAGATAAGAATCTATATAGACCTGATGAACAAAGTAAACTGCAGGCTTTAGTTGATGATGCTATTGCAAAAATAAATAAAGCTAAAGGTAAAACTGAAGTTAAAAGCGCTTTAGACGAGGCGTTAAAAGGCATTGAAGCTTTAACAACAAAAGCACAGTATGAGCTTACTGAAGCTAAGAATGCAAAGAAAGCCAGCATTGATAATATTTCATTAGGAAATACAGATGGATATTCTGCAAAATCAATTGAGAAAGCAAAAGCAAAGCTTGATGAACTAAAAGCTAAGGCTATTAAGAAAGTTGAAGATGCAGAAGATGTAACAGCAGTAGAAGCTGTTAAAATGCCAAACCTTGAAGAAGCTAAATCTTTACTAAAGACTTTAGAACAGGAATTAGCAGAATCAAAGGCAAGTAAAATCGATGAAATAAATGGACTTTCACTAGGTAGTACTTCACCATATACAGATGAATCTGTAAAAGCAGCTAAAGATAAGCTTGATGAGCTAAAGAAAGATGCTTTGAAAAAGGTTAATGAAGCAACAAGCATTGAAGCTGTAGAAGCTATTGAAACAGCAAAATTATTAAAAGAAGCAAAAAGCTTACTGATTTCAAACCCAGTTACTCCAGGCAATACTGATACTAGCAATGTAGCAACAATTGATAAACAAGGATCAGTATTAAAATTTGAAAAAGGTAAGGATGAGCTAGTAGTTCTACATATAGAAAATGTTGAACCAGAGGATTTAATCAGTGTTGAAGTAGACGGAAAGACACTTGTAAAAGGTAAAGACTATGTTGTTGAAGCTGGAAGCATTAAGATTAAATTCACAAAAGACTACTTAGATAGTCTTAACGCTGGAACTTATGAAGTTGCAGTAAATACTAAAAAAGGCACTGTAAAACAATCAATTACAATTGCCGACAAAGAAAATGCAAATAGGAGAAATGATAACAAGGTAGAAAACAAAGATAAAGCTGTTAGAACATCAGATAATAGCAATACTGAGTTTTGGATACTTATGTTAGTATTAGTAGCAATCGGACTTAAAGTTATAAGAAAAGAAAAAGAACAATAAACAAGAAGCAATTAGGACAGTTGTGGTACAAAAGTGCTGCAACTGTCCATTGTGAAGTAGGAGATGAAATTTTGAAGAATTTAGGTATTGGAAAGAAAAAATTATTAATCGGACTTATTACTCTATTATTAGGAGCATCAGTAGCAGTACCTATCTCTTTCATAGTACATGAAAAACATAATATAGATAATACAGGTATTCATGAAAAGAACAAACTTACTTCGCAAGTTTTAATGACGGGTACTGATTATCAGTTAAACTATGAAAGAGAAGAAAAGCTAAAAAAAGAAATGGATGAAAGGGTTGAGCAGATTGAAAAGGAAGAAGCACAGCAACCTCCACAAAAACAACCTGAGACATCTGTTGAAATAATTGAGAAAATAACTAAAGACGAAGAAGAGTCTGTTGAAGATAAGAAGGAAGAAGCAAACGAGGAAAATGGAGACGAAAACGGTCAAAGTGAACCTTTGGAAAATAACAACTCAGGCAGCAATCAAGGAAATACTGGAAACAATACTACTCCTAATACAGGCAGTGGAAATAACAGTAACAACGGAACTGGCAATGGAGTAAATAATGGTGAAAGTAGCAGTGAAGGCAGCGGGAATAAACCACATATAGACGATAAGGACCAAGGGCAAGATGATGAATGGGGTTTTGAAACTGATGAAAGAGAAGCAGAAAAAAATAGAGTAATACCTAGACTAACGGTAGCAGGGTTAAAAAATGGTGCTACATACAAAGGTACCACCCACACTTTCTATTTAAGAGGAAAAGACTATAAGGGTAGGAATATTTGGGACGGTGGTAGACTTGATGTACTAGTAAATGGTGAGAAGGTATATGGTTACGTGACAGGTACGGGTAACCTTGATATTCATTATACATTTGACTTACGAAAAGGAAATAATGATATTACCATAATTATGGTTGATAGAGAAGGGCATAGAAGACAAGAATCATATAGAGTACAGGGTAGTCCTTCAGAAAACAAAGATATGTTTCGTGTAGTCGATTTCTACCTAGATCTGTCGAATTTAGGAATCGGAACACCTGATAACCCAGTGCTTCATAAGGAAGTTGTAGTATATGAAGGTGAAACTATGGGATATGTTATAAATAAAGCTCTATCAGAAGAAGGATATACCGTTCACTTTGGAACTGCTAATAACTATATCCCGGCAATTTCAAAACCGGGCATTTTAGAAGGATGGAACATTCCAGAAGCAAAAAAAGCGTTCATACAGGAAAATGGTGGAATGTGGGGAGCACCAATGTTAGAAGCAAATGGGGAATATCAGTATGATCGAAGCCTAGGCACACTTAAAGAAAAAGATTTCTTTAGAGGCTCAGGATGGTGCGTAAGTGCAGCAGGAAGTAATTTGAATCCTAATTCAAGCAATAACATACCTAATGGTGTACAAGCATACGTCATATCAGACAACATTTGTTCTCAAATTTGGGTATATTGGACTAATTGCTTAGGATATGACTTTAGAGGCAAGTGGTATAATCAATAAATTTACAAGGAGACAAAGAATGGAAAACAAAGCAGAAAAAATAAAAATGGCACGAGAAGAAGTTAAGAAAGCCATAGTAGGAAAAGAAGAAGTTATAGATAAAGTAATGATGGCAATTTTGTCAGGCGGACACGTTCTCCTAGATGATATTCCAGGAGTGGGAAAGACAACCTTGGCACTTGCCTTTAGTAAGGCACTTGGACTTTTATTTAACAGAATCCAGTTTACACCTGATGTTGTGCCATCAGATGTAACAGGCTTTTATATGTATAACAAGGATACAGGAAAATTTGAATACAACAAGGGAGCAGCAATGTGCAACTTCTTCCTAGCAGATGAAATCAATAGAACATCAAGTAAGACACAATCAGCTTTACTTGAAGTAATGCAGGAAGGAAGCATTACAGTAGACGGAAACAAGCACGAAGTACCAAAGCCGTTTGTTGTAATGGCAACACAAAACCCTGTTGGAACAGCCGGTACACAGATGCTTCCAGAAGCACAGGTTGATAGATTTATGATTCAGCTATCAATGGGATATCCTACAGTAGATGAACAGGTTAGAATCCTTGACGATAGAGAAAGCGAAGATCCACTAGATAACATCAAAGCAGTAGTATCAAATGAAGAATTAAATCAGCTAAAGGACGAAGTCGATAAAATATTCATCGACACAAAGATAAAAAAATACATAGCTGAAATCATAGAAAACTCAAGACACCATGACCTTGTAAAACTAGGACTTAGCCCTAGAAGTGCAATAGCACTTATGAAGATGGCGAAAGCAAATGCCTTCATAAACGAAAGAGACTACGTAGTTCCAGATGATGTAAAAGCAATCTTCTTTGATGTAGCAAGACATAGAATCATCTTAAACTCAAAATCGCTGATGTCAAACTTAAGCAAAGAAGACATCTTAAAGGAAATACTAGAAGGAACAGAAGAACCAACAGTTTATGAAAAGAGGAAGAAATAGATGACATCTAAAAAGAAATTAATAGCCCTTATAGTTTTAGGCCTTTTGGCAGCTGTTAACTTTCTTATAATGCCATACTATTACGCAGGAATAGTTCTGCTTTCGATAATAGCTTTGATAGGTTTCAGCTTTGTACCGGCACATGGATGCGGAAAGAAGCTAAAGATAAAAGTTAGTGGTGGCGGCAATGGTACAAAAGCCAAACCCTACGAGTTTTTTGTAAGAATAAAAAATGAAAGCATTGTTCCTGTGTTATCTCTCAATTTAAGCGTAATTACTGAAAATATGGTGACAGGAGAATTTCAAAAGGAAGATATTATAACGACTTTGGGACCTAAGGGCAAGAAGGAAATTTGGATTAGGGGAAGCACTCAATATGCCGGCTCGATTAGAGCTTATGTAGATAATGTAAGCGTTTCTGATCCTATGGGAATCCATCAGAAAGCCTTGGAGTTTGAGGCTGATGGCAACTATGATGTGTTCCCACAGCCTGTAGGAGTGGAACTTTCTAGCGATGTTTTCTCTTGCTACAATATGGAAAGTTACAGGTATTCTCAGAAGAAAAAGGGAAATGATCCAGGAGAGGTTCATGGTATTAGGGAATATCAGAGGGGAGACAGCCCTAAGACTATTCACTGGAAGCTGTCAAGTAAGCTTGGTTCAGTAGTAGTAAGGGAGCTAGGGTTCCCTGTGGAAAATGACATTATGATAATGCTAGACTGCAATCACTTGGATTCTTACGAGGAGGCAGATAAGAAGCTGAACTTGTTTATGAGTTTGTCACAGGAACTCCTTTCTAAAGGTTTATTTCACTCTGCAGGGTGGTTTAATCATAAGGAGAACAGGTTTGAGAAATGTGACATTAGAGACGACGATGAGCTTTTAAGTGCATTATCTAGGATTATTAAAAATAGAATGGTAACCAGCGAAGAATCAACGATTGCAAGATTCTTTGTTGAGGACGATATTGAGAAAGAGCACTCTCAGTATCTTTATGTAAGTTATGACAATAGAGACGTTGAAAGGTTGATGACGTATGGACGGGTTAGAATATACGGACAAAACGAAGGGTAATAAGTATCTCAATGCCATAGCTCAACTGATAATCAGTATAATACTTACATGGGGATTTGTTGGTGCTATAGCAGATATAGGCGGATACATTAGAACAGGAAAGATAATCGAGGGCGGTTATCAAAAAAGCATTACATTTTTCTGGAATAATTTTGCGGACATCATGGGAAATAAGGACTACGTCCTGCTAACTAAGAGGTTAGGTGAGGGAAGCAGCAGCTCAACATTTTTGACTGTAACTTTCATCCTTATGGTCGTAATCGTATTTTTGATTATGATTCTTGGAAGCTTGAAATTCCTATTGGTGTTTGCGATTCCATATTTTACGGTTCCCTTTATTTTAGGATTGGGGCCAAATGAGTTTCACCTTACTTTATTTGTTTGCGGCCTTGCTCTAGCCGTTGTAAATAAAAGGTTTAAGGGAAATGTTTCTCTTTGGAATGTTGGGGCGGTGCTATTAGTATTTTTAATAGTGATAAATGTGTCTAACATAGGGTTTGTTAGACAAAAGCTTGAAAGCCCGCAAATTTCAACTAAAATAAACAAGAGCATACATACAAAGCTGGATGATTTAAGGTATGGAAAGAGCCCTTTAGGCGAGGGGGATTTAACCGGCTTTGTAAGACAAGTTCCTAAAGGAACGGCTATGCAGGTGACTATGGATAAACCGCAGTCAATGTATATACGCGGGTTTGTTGGCGATACTAGAAAAAATGATGGTTGGGGAATTTTCGAGTGCTCCAATTATTATGGCAGCATACAAACTCTGCAGGAAATTAAAAACACAGGCCTTGAGCCACACTCACAGCTTGCTAAAGTTGATAGACTTGTAAGTGGCACAGACGGTGGAAGCGATAAAGCCAAAGCTAATCACGTGAAAATGGTCACAAAAGATGCATCGAGCAAATACATCTACATGCCATATGAGTTCAGCGGCGGAGTGATAAAAGATTCAAAAGACTGGGGCGGAAGTTTCGTAACAGGAACAAAATTCCCTAGCACAAAAGAATACGAGTATCAAGTAACAGAGCCGATCACAGACAAGTGGACAGAGCTTTACGGAAAGTTTTTCACAAAGCCACTTAATAAAGACATAGAGACATACTTTAAGGCAGAAAGTGAACTAAACGTAGACATCTACAAAAAATACACCAAGATGGATTCAATGGATGTAACTATATTAAGACATTACATAGGCGAGCCGGGTAACCAAGAAAAAGGCCATATCGCCTACAGCGATGCCATCCACAAAGTCTTAGACTACATGGATAAAGAAGTAGATTACACCGAAAGGTTCAAGCTTGGAAAAGGCGACAACACAGCAATTTCAGTATTTACAACAAACAGAGGTTATGACGTGCAGTACGCATCGGCAGCTACCTTGATGTTTAGATATTACGGCATACCTGCAAGATACGTTGAAGGTTACATCCTAACACCAGACAACGCAAAACATATGCAAGCAGGAAAAACCTTTGACTTACCACTATCAAATGTTCACGCTTGGACAGAGATTTATGTAGACGGGCTAGGCTGGGTACCAGTTGAGACAGTTCCTAAATACAAGGAAATGATGAACCAACCAGACTACAGCAAGGGCCTAGAAAACAACACAAACCTAAATCCATTCGAGCAGCCACCAAATGATAACGACAATCAGGACGACAATGACTCAAACGACGACGGTAGCCAGGAAAACGAGCAGATGACAATGAGCATCTTGATGAAGATAATCATAGTGGTAGCTATAATATTACTAATAATATTGCTTTACCTATTCCTATCATGGTACCTAGCAAGAAGAGCGTGGGAAAAAGTGTTTAAGGGCAGCGACCGCAAACTAGCAGTTTGTGCACTCTTTCAGTACATGCGAAACAAAGACCTAAACGTTTCCAGCGATGTAAGACAGCTTGCCGAAAAAACATCCTACAGCCCTTATGTGCCAAATGAGCATGAGCGTACTTACATGTATAAGATGATGAAAATTGAGGAAAAGCAGAAGAAGGCGATGATTAAACAAACTCGTAGGAACAGGGCAATAAGTGCACTTAAGCTCCTTAGAAAATCGAGTTTGTTGGATAAAAACAAACTAGTGAGGAAAAAATGGTCAATAAAAAGAAAACGAGGATAAGCATAGTCAGCCTGCTTTTGATTGCAGTATTGCTTTTGACAGGCTGCGGACAAACTATTGAAGAAAAGGTTCCAAAGCTAAGGGACCAGACGGCAAATCATGTTTATGAGACTATTGAAAAGCCAAAGGCGGGGAAACTCCCTGATGATGGAGCCGTTTTCAACTTGAAGAAAAGCGGCGCAAAGGTGGACAAGGACTACTATGATGCCTACCGAAAGTCAGCTGCCAAATATGCGGCGAAGCTAAAGGAAGGCAAGGAGAAAATTGACTACAGAGCATTAGGGGAAGCAGCGATGGCAGTTAAGGAGCTAGGCGGCGATCCAAAGAACGTTGACGGAGTTAATTTGATTGACTACTTAAACGACCAGGAGGCTGTGAAAGCGGCAGGCCTGCCGGCTGAGTGTTATGCTGCAATTGCCCTAAATTATTGTAAAGAGGACTCGGAGAGTTTGCACAATTACGACCAGGATGTAATGGATTCTATTGAGTATGGCAAGAAGTATGAGGGGAAGATGAACGAGGCTGAATACAACGGTCTTGCACTGATGACTCTTTCGTACTACAAGACTATGTCGATGGTAGCCGTTGCTATTGATGGTTCTTTGAATAGACTGAAGGACTTACAGGATAAAGATGGTGGATTTGGAAGCTGCCAGGCTGATGCTACTGTGGCTTGCGGTCTTGCCTGCGTCGGCGTTGACCCTAGCACTTTCAAGAAAGATGATGATTCAAAGGATTTGATGACATCGCTTCTTTCTTATGAAACTGATGGCGGCTTTGCTAATAAAGCTAAGGGAAAGGTTGACGAAAGGGCTACAGTCCTTGCATTTACTGCGTTAAATATGTATTCCTACAGAATTGATGAGAAGAATTATTTGATGCCGGATTTAAAGTAGGAGCAGTGCGATTTTGTAATATTCGTTGGGGTAAATCTGAAAAAGGTTTGCTCCAGCGAATTTTTTTAAAAAAAGAACAGGCATATCAAAACCTGCTATAATTAGTTCACCACAAACCGAAAGGAGGTCCAATATGCCTAAAAGAGATTATACAATAAAATTACTCGGTTTGTAAGATTTTGTATAAATTTTAATACAAAATATCTTCTGCCCCCCTTGACAACATATTTGACGAGGGGGTATAATTATTTTGTAATAAAAAATACATTTGCTTTCCGGAGATTAGCACCGGAATATGAGGGGAAACAGGTTAGAATCCTGTGCGGTCCCGCCACTGTGAGTTGCAATTTAAGCAACGAGCCAGGCTACCTCGGCAAATCGGATTAGAGCGATGGACTCACATATATTGAAATATGATTTTGTTGGTTGCGCTCTGTTCGCAACTTTTTTGTTTGGAGTCGATTGTGAATCCGCTCTCGATAAATAATCAATTATTTTGTAATTAACTAACGGGTTAGTTTCTTTAATCTTCTTTTGTGGGTCAGGCGTTATCGCTATGGCCCACCTTTCATTTTATGAGAAATTTATGCATTTCTAGCATGAAAAAATTCTTGAAAAACATTTACCAGAATAATATAATATAGATATAGTAAGCCGAGGCTAACAATTTTTGGCTAATTATAATCTTATTTCTTAAAATAATAATGTTTTGACATAAAGGAGGAACAAATTAAATGGAATTTAGCCAACACAAAAGAGTAACATCATACATGATTATATTATCAATGGTATTTGCTATTTTTTTCTGTAGTGGTATTTTTTCGCCTAAAGTATTTGCTACAGTAACGCCTGCAGAATCAATACAGGATATGCCTTTGAATAGTGCTGGTACTGTAAAGGCAAATTGGGATCAAGACAGTCAGACTCTCAAGATAACTGGCACAGGTAAAATTGATAAAGATAATGACCACTGGTGGGCACTACCTAAGAAAATTCATGGATGGGAAAGCCCTAACGAAGTATGGTCTGATGATGAGCATAACAAACCTTTTACACTCGACATGACAGATAGGGGTATAATATTGCCTGACGATTCTTCAATGCTTTTTCAAAACTTTCCAGGCGAGATCAAGATGAACCCAGACCTTGACACATCAAATGTTACAAATATGGAACTCATGTTTTCTGGAGCATCGAAAGCAAATGTAGATGTTAGCAAATGGAATATTTCGAATGTCACAAAACTTAATGCGATGTTCGCTGATGCAACATCAATGAACCCAGATGTTTCGAAATGGAATGTTGGAAAAGTTAAGGAAATTTATAAGGCTTTCTTAAATTCAGGTGTGAAAAATTTGGATCTTAGTGCCTGGAATCTGAGCGAAAATTGTGACACCGAGGATTTGCTTACAGGTATTCCTCTTTTAACGAGAGCAAAAGTAAAAAATTTCGAAGGCTATGTTGGAAAATGCACAAGTACCCATCCTAATGAGAATGGATTCGCCGCACCTTTCTATGTTTTGATTTGTGATAATTATTTTAATATTACTAAGGTTTTAAATGATGATGTAGAGCGCATAGAAAACGGTGTAGTAGAAAGAGGACTCGCGATTACACCTGATACGGAAATGCCTTTAGAGAGAGGAAACTATATTATAACAACAAAAAAGCCTATTAGAATAACATTCGAATCTCATGAAGGGAGTGCTGTAGCTCCTTTAATCTTAGAGAATGGGGATAGAATAAAAGAACCGACCCCTGCGCCAACCAGAAGTGAATACAAATTTCTTGGCTGGTTTAAAGGTGAAAATGGAAATGATAAATGGAACTTCCAAAATATCCCTACCGAAGATATGAAACTTCATGCACATTGGGAAAAGATTGAAGCAGGGCAGAACCCGCAGGTAAATCCAGAGCCACAGCCAGGCCAAGATCCTCATGTAAACCCAGAGCCCCAGCCAGGTCAGGATCCTCAGGTCAATCCAGAGCCAAAGCCAGGTCAGGATCCTCAGGTCAATCCAGAGCCAAAGCCAGGGCAGAACCCTCAAGAAAACCAAGAACAACCTTCTCAGGATCCTAAGCAAAAACCAGCACAGGAACCTAGCAAAAATATGCCAGCGACAGGTGATACTGAAAATCTATATGAGGTTGCTATTTCTGCACTCGCAATGGGGATGATATTGCTTTATGTATCAAGGAAAAGAAGAACAAACTAATTTAGATTTTCCAATTTTCATAGTAGAAATTTAAAATACTTTTTCACAAAACATCTTTACATAGAATCTAAAGGTGTTATAATGAGTATAGGCAGTTAATTTTTTAACAACAATTTATGCCTTTAAAAATTATTGGGGTTAGACGAGATGGAAGCCCATAAAAAGAAAAGAAATACTTAATAGGAGGATATCTGTTATGAAAAAAGTTGGAGTTCTGGGAACAGGCACAATGGGTGCAGGAATCATTCAGGTTTTGGCACAGAACGGTTATGATGTATATTTGAGAGCGAGAAGAGAAACTTCCGTTGAAAGAGGAATCGCAACAGTTGAGAAGAATCTTGACAGGCTTATCAAGAAAGAAAAGATAACAGAGGCTGATAAGAAGGATATTATGAGCCGCGTTCATGGTTCAACTGATATTAACATCGTAAAAGACGTTGACCTCATTATCGAAGCTGCAACAGAAGACATGGAAGCTAAGAAGGCGCTTTTTGCTGAACTGGACGAGCTTGTTGGTCCTGAAACTATTTTGGCAACTAACACTTCATCTTTATCAATTACAGAAATCGCTTCTGCAACAAAGAGACCTGATAAGGTTATCGGAATGCACTTCTTCAACCCTGTTCCAATGATGAAACTTGTTGAAATCATTGCAGGCCTTGCAACTTCTGAAGAAACAAAGAAGACGGTTGTAGAGCTTTCTGAGAAACTAGGCAAAACACCTGTTGAAGTTGCTGAAGCTCCTGGATTTGTTGTAAATAGAATCTTAATTCCAATGATCAACGAAGCTTGCGGAATCTTGGCTGACGGCGTTGCAGATGCTAAGGGTATAGACGCAGCAATGAAGCTTGGCGCAAACCATCCAATGGGACCTCTTGAACTTGGAGATTTGATTGGTCTTGACGTTTGCCTTGCTATCATGAACGTTCTTTATGGAGAGTTTGGTGATCCTAAGTATAGACCTAATGTGCTTCTCAAGAAGATGGTTCGTGCTGGTAAACTTGGCCGCAAGACAGGCGAAGGCTTCTACGATTACAGCAAATAAACTTAGACGAAGCAAAATATTTTGCAAATACAGCCACTCTACGCGCATCCGCAAGGGGTGGCTTTTTAAGTGCCAACAAAACATGACTGTTGCATAAGGGATTGCAATGTAAGGGGAAGCGGGGCTAGCTGTTTTGTTGCCTTGTGTTTCTGAAATCTATGAGGGAGCATATGGAAAAATTTTTAATAAAAAGAACATATGTTCTTGACTTTTTGGAAATTTGTGGGATAATGAATATAACAAATAATGCAAAAACACCAAGGAGGCATTGTGATGTCTGGAGTGAGGAAAGATAAGATTAAAGCAAAGGGTTTTGAGATACAAGTTTATACAAAAGATTTCAAGAATGATTACGTTAGCTTGACAGATATAGCAAGATATAAGAATACGGAAGATCCAAGATTTGTTATTCAAAATTGGATGAGAAATAGGAATACACTAGAGTTTATAGGATTATGGGAAATTCTTAATAATTCTAATTTTAACCGTGTTCAATTCGACACGTTTAGAAATGAAGCAGGACTAAACAGATTTACCATGACACCAAGCAAGTGGATAGAATCAACTAATGCGTTCGGAATTATATCAAAATCTGGACGCTATGGTGGTACATATGCTCATTATGATATAGCCATGGAGTTTGCATCTTGGATTTCTCCTGAGTTTAAACTATATATAATACAGGATTACAAGAGATTAAAAGAAAAGGAAAATTCAAAATTATCGTTAGCATGGAATGTCCATAGAGAAATTTCAAAAATAAACTATAAAATTCATACAGATGCAATTAAAGAATATCTATTAAACGACTTAACTAAGGAACAGTTATCATACCAATATGCAAGTGAGGCAGATATGCTGAACGTTGCACTGTTTAACAAGAGTGCGAAGCAATGGAGAGAAGAAAATCCTGAACTTAAGGGGAATATTAGAGATCATGCAAGTCTTAATGAACTCTTGGTACTTGCGAATATGGAAAGTTATAATTCAATTCTAATTTCAAACGGCGTAGGGCAAGAAGATAGAATGATAGAACTCCGAAATTTAGCTAGAAAGCAGTTGTTATCTCTTCAAAACATAAATAAAAAATATAAAATCTGAAAAACTATGGATAAAATGAGAATATAGTAACCCTGACAGGAGAATTTGAAGTGGAAGATAGGAAGTATATTGCAATAGATCTTAAGTCCTTCTATGCTTCAGTTGAATGTGTAGATCGAGGGCTTGATCCGCTAAATACATATTTGGTTGTGGCAGATGAGACAAGAACCAGTAAGACTATATGTCTTGCAGTTTCTCCTGCTTTGAAATCCCATGGTGTACCTGGTAGGCCAAGGCTATTTGAAGTAGAACAAATTGTGAAGGAATTAAATGCCACAAGGGCGATGAATGCAGGACTAAAGGATCTCAGAGGGACAAGTTATGCGATGCGACTTGTTAATCAGAAAAAAGATATCGGTATTAAGTATTACATCGCTAAGCCTAGAATGGCGAGATATATAGAAATAAGCAAGCAAATCTACGGAATATATCTTAAGTATGTTTCACCGGAGGATATCCATGTGTACTCTATTGATGAAGTCTTTATTGATGCAACTCCATATTTGAGAACTTATGCAATGACGCCAAAGGAGCTTGCAATGAAGATGATAACGGATGTCCTTGATAGAACTGGAATTACAGCAACTGTGGGTATCGGTACTAATCTGTATCTCGCAAAAATTGCAATGGATATAGTTGCTAAGCATATTGAAGCTAATGCTGATGGTGTGAGATTGGCAGAACTTGATGAATCTTCATATCGAAGGCTTCTTTGGGGACATACACCTATAACGGATTTTTGGAGAGTAGGTAAGGGGTATAAGAAGAGACTGGCAAGCGTTGGAATCCATACTATGGGAGATGTTGCGAGGTGCTCACTGGGCGGCCGAGAAGATTTCCATAATGAAGCTCTTCTTTATAAACTATTTGGTGTAAATGCTGAGCTTCTAATTGATCATGCATGGGGTGTCGAGCCATGCATGATAAGTGATATCAAAGCTTATACACCTTCAACAAATAGCATCAACTCAGGGCAGGTTTTAAAGGAACCCTATGATTTCTCTTCGGCTAGGATAGTTGTCAGTGAAATGGCAGATGCTTTGTCGCTCGATTTGACAGAGAAAGATTTATTGACGGACCGTATAAGCCTTACCATTGGTTATGATGTTGAAAATATATCTGACCCCAACAGGAGACAAAGGTACAAAGGGGAGATTGTAAAAGATGGATACGGAAGACTTATTCCTAAACACTCTCATGCTGGTACGAACCTCGATAGTTACACGAATTCCAGTGAGAAGATTATAAAGGCTATGCTTGACTTATATGATCGAATTGTCGGAAAAGAATTGCTAGTAAGGCGTATAACACTTGTGGCTGCTAACGTACTTAAGACAAGTATTGTGGCTGATAAAGTAAAAGAGGATTCTCAAGAAGGCGAACAGATATCACTTTTTGATATACAAACAAAAGAAAGCAACACTAGAGAGGAAGGAAATGATACTGGATTTTATAATAAAAAAGAAAATGCAGGACAAAATCTTGAAAATTGTGTTTCCGACAGCCCAAAATGCAAAGAAGAAAAGCCAGGGCAAAACACTACGAATGAAAATGATGAAGAAAGTATCAGAAAAGCAGTGCTGAAAATTAAGAAAAAATATGGGAAGAATGCAATTTTAAAGGGGACAAGTTATCAAGAGGGTGCAACCGCAAGGGAAAGAAATAGTGAAATAGGAGGGCATAAGGCGTAACTGTGAAAAAGGATATATATAAGGATATAAATGAACTTTTGAAGGATGAGCTCGAAGGCAACTACGAAGATATTATCAATTTATCTAGACCATCCTCGAACGGATTCCCCAAGATGTCAAAACATGATAGAGCAGCTCAATTTGCACCATTTGCCGCCTTGACTGGATACGAAGATGCTATTGCAGAAGAAGGCAGATATGTAGAAAACAGGAGAACTGTTACTGATGAAGAACAGTTTAGTATAAATCTAGAACTTAATAAACTTCTTAACCTGGTTAAGGAATATAAATGTGGTGTAAAATCATTTTGTAGCGAATCTCTCGAGAAAAGAAAACCTACTGTGATAGTTAAATATTTTGTGCCAGATGCTTTGAAGTCAGGAGGGAGTTACTTAAGTGAAGAAATTAGAGTACGAGAGGTTGACCTGAATAATAGGTTGATAATTGCTGAAAATGATAAGTTTATAGGATTAGACGATATCGTTGGACTTTGTGTTAAGGAGGAACTTAAATGAAGACTACAATTCTTTGTTATGCGAGATGTAGCACATGCAAGAAGGCATTGAAATGGATGGAAGATAATGGATATAAATATGATAGCAGACCTATAGATGCTGAAAATCCAAGTGCTAAGGAACTTGAGAAATGGCATCAGGCAAGTGGATTGCCTTTGAAAAGGTTTTTTAATACGAGCGGCGTCATATATAGAGAGATGGGTCTTAAGGATAAACTAAAAGATATGAGTCAAGACGAGCAGTATAAACTTCTTGCGAGTGATGGGATGCTTGTAAAGAGGCCTCTTTTGGTAGTGGAGTCTGGCGGAAAACCAAAGGTATATCCCGGATTTAGAGAGAAAGAATGGTCTGAGATACTAGGGTAGGCATCAAATTAGTCATAAAAATATTAATATAGAAAAGCCTCATCTGCCGAACTAAGGGTTTAGCAAATGAGGCTTTTTAGTCAAAGCGTTATGAATCTATTCTTTGATTCTAAGCGAACGCATAGCATTTAGAATTGCAAGCACTGTGACGCCGACATCTGCAAATACTGCCATCCAGAGATTTGCAAATCCAAGTGCACCTAGTGCGAGGAAAATGAGCTTGATACCAATCGCAAATACAATATTTTCCTTACAGATTCTAACGGTCTTTTTGGCGATTGAAACAAGAAGTGGCAGTTTAGCAATGCTGTCGGTCATCATTACAACGTCAGCAGCTTCGACTGCGGCATCTGAACCAAACGCGCCCATTGCAACTCCAACATCGCTTAAAGCAAGTACAGGAGCATCGTTGATGCCATCTCCGACAAAAGCGATTGCTTTTTTTGATCCATTAGCATCTCGCTTGCTTATGAAGTCAGATATTACCTTTACCTTATCCTGTGGAAGTAGATGAGCAAGGTAATTTGTTAATCCTATCTTTTCTGAAACTTTAGATGCAACGGATTCAATATCGCCTGTAAGCATGAGTAGATTAGGTATACCAAGGGATCTCAATTTAGCGATAGTTTCTGGGCTTTCATCCCTGATTTGATCACTGATTTCTATTGTTCCAAGGAATTGCGGTTCTTGCTCTGTACTTTCAGAAGATAATTTGGCTTTTGCAATATATACTATGGAAGCAGCACTATTTATTATTTGACTCTTAGAGAGAATGTCGTCGGGGACGCCTATATCCTGCATTAGATCTTTGTTGCCGGCAAAATAGGAGCTATCTCCATTCGTAACTTTGATGCCTCGCCCTGGGATTTCCTCCTGGCTGCTAACAGAATTTATTATATTGTGCCTTGTACTATCATCTAATTTAAGTTCTGCATATTTAGTTATAGCAACAGCAATAGGATGCTCAGAAAGGTGCTCACAAGCGTAGGCTGCTTTAAGGATCTCCTCTTCGCTGCTCTCGGCAAATTTATTTATACTATCTACAGCAAACACGCCCCTCGTTAACGTGCCTGTTTTGTCGAATGCAATAGTGTCAAGCCTTGCAAATGCTTCAAGGTAGCTGCTACCTTTGACTATCATACCCTTTGATGAGGCGGCACCAATGCCTGCAAATAGAGACATAGGAACAGAAATTACAAGTGCACAAGGGCAGGAGATTACTAAGAAGGTCATCGCTCTGTATAGCCACTCATTAAAGGTATCAAAACCTAATATAATGGTTGGGACAATCGCGAGCAAAATAGCTAGGCCAACTACGATAGGAGTATAGTATCTTGCGAATTTTGTGATAAATCTCTCCATGTGGGTTTTACGTGATGACGAAGATTCAACCATCTCAAGAATTTTACCGACTGCGGAGTCTTCAAATGCAGCGGTTACCTGTATTTCCAGAAGACCGTTGCCATTTATACATCCGCTTATAACATTTTCACCAGCATTTACAGCGCGAGGCATGCTTTCGCCTGTAAGGGCAGATGTGTCAAGAGAAGAACTACCTGATATTACTGTGCCGTCGACAGGAATTTTTTCTCCAGCCTTAACTACGATTAGATCACCAACTATAAGTTCCTCTGGCTTTACGGTAATGTATTCATCTCCAATCTTCTTGGTAGCATGATCAGATTTAATATCCATGGCTTCTGAAATGGATCTTCTACTTCTGTCAACTGCAAAGTCCTCGAAGAACTCGCCGATGCTATAAAATAGCATTACACCAGTTGCTTCAGGGTATTGCCCAACATACATCGCTCCTAAGGTTGATACAAGCATTAGAAAGTTTTCGTCGAGAGCCTCTCCTCGGAAAATACTTTTGATGGCTTCCCATATTACTTCGTAGCCTGCCAATACATATCCAGCAAAGAAGAAGGCGTTGTTGTTATATATGTAACCTAATACTAAAAGGAATGCAGCTGAGAATATTTTAATAAGATCAATAACCCTATCTGTGTCAAGTAGCTGTTCACGAGTTGGGGTCAATGTTGATTTTGAACGTTCTAAGCATGCCTCACAGCAGTAATCATGGCCGTCATGGTCGTGCCCATGATGGTGATGCCCATGGTCGTGCCCACAACCGCAGTCAGTATGTTCATGCTCGTGGCTGTGTTCGTGGCCGTGTCCATGCTCGTGGCTGTGTTCGTGACCGTGTTCATGCTCATGGCTATGTTCATGACCGTGTTCATGCTCATGGCTATGTTCGTGTTCATGAGAATGCTCGTGATGGTCATCATGCCCGCAGCTGCAGTCAGCATGTTCATTTTCAATGGGTTTTAAATCAGTTGAGTTATTTAGATTGTTGTTTTTGATATCAGTCATATTTCACCTCGATTAAACAATTAAACGATTAAACAATTACTTATCTGTTAGCTCCATTTTACAACATCGCTTTTTAAAAATCAATACATAATTCAAATTATTTTTAAATTTTATTTTTTGTGATTATTTGGTAAAATATAGACGAGGATGCTATTGAGATTTGAGGCAGAAATTTAATAAAAATTTAAACTTTCAAGAAATATAGCAGACTGTATCTAATGCACGTGCTAAGGAGGTCATTTCCATGGCTGTTAAATTTATAAAGACCGATATAACAAAACTTGAAGTTGATACCATAGTCAATGCGGCTAACGAGACTTTGCTTGGGGGCGGAGGCGTTGACGGAGCCATACATAGAGCGGCAGGCCCAGAACTACTCGAGGAATGCAGAACTTTAGGCGGATGCAAGACAGGCGATGCAAAGATTACTAAAGGATACAACCTTCCCGCAAAATATGTTATTCACACGGTAGGCCCAATATATCGCGATGGAAATCACGGTGAAGAGGATCTGCTCCGCTCATGCTACAAAAAATCGCTAGAGATTGCCCAAGAACATAATTGCAAGAGCATTGCATTTCCAATAATTTCAGCGGGTGTTTATGGTTACCCTAAGAGGGAAGCTGTGGAAGGAGCGGTATCGGCTATTAACGATTACATTGAAAAAACCGCGTATGACGTCGATGCTTATCTGGTTGTGTTTGATCCAGAGATACAGCGTATTGCCGACGTATTGCAGCAAACAAAATAATGCCGCCAAAGAGTGGTAAAAACTTCAAAAAATACGCATTGGAATAGATAAAATAGGCATTGGAACAGATAATAGGTTCTAATTTTTCTGAAAATATGCTAGTATATTAAATAACAAAGAAATGACAGACTATTTATATTCTCAAGAATCAGTCAACAAAATAATTTAAAGAGGTGAATTTTATGCAGAGTATTGATTTAAAAAAACTTTATGAAATTGCAGATGGCATGGACGGAGAAAAAGTAAAAATTGAAGGCTGGGTAAGGACCAACCGAAACTCGAATAAGTTTGGTTTTATCGGACTCAATGACGGTACTTTTTTTAAGCCTGTTCAGGTCGTTTACGAAAAAGAGAATATAGATAATTTTGACGAAGTGTCAAAACTTCACATATATACAGCTATAACGGTAGAAGGTGTTTTGTGCTTGACGCCAGATGCTAAGCAGCCTTTTGAAATCAAAGCTGAGAAAATTTCTGTTGAGGCAGAGAGTACAAGTGATTATCCTCTCCAGAATAAGAGACATTCGATGGAATTCCTTAGGGAGATAGCTCACCTAAGACCAAGAAGCAACACCTTTGCGGCTGTTTTCAGGGTTAGATCGCTAGTGGCTTTTGCGGTGCACAAGTTTTTCAATGAAAGACATTTTGTTTATATGCACACACCTATAATAACGGGGAGCGATGCTGAAGGCGCTGGTGAGATGTTTCATGTTACGACTCTGCCGCTTTCCGACGTGTCTAAGACAGAGGATGGAAAGGTTGATTTCACAAAAGATTTCTTTGGCAGGGAGGCGAGCCTGACGGTAAGCGGCCAGCTTGAGGCAGAGATTTTTGCTATGGCTTTTAAAAATGTTTATACCTTCGGACCTACTTTTAGGGCTGAAAATTCAAATACTGCTAGACACGCATCAGAGTTTTGGATGATAGAACCAGAAATCGCATTTGCTGATCTTGAGGATAATATGAGACTTGCTGAGGACATGGTTAAATACATTATCAAATACGTCCTAGAGAATGCGCCTGAGGAGATGGAATTTTTCAATCAGTTCGTGGATAAGGGTTTGATCAAGAGGCTTGAAGACCTGGTTTCGTCGGACTTTGGAAGAGTTACATACACCGAAGCTGTTGAAATTTTAAAGAAGAGCGGACATAAGTTTGACTATCCTGTTGAATGGGGAATTGATCTTCAGACCGAGCACGAGAGGTACCTGACAGAAAAAGTTTTCAAGAAGCCAGTATTTGTAACAGATTATCCTAAGGACATCAAGGCATTTTATATGAGGCTGAACGATGATAACAAAACAGTTGCGGCCTGCGACCTTCTTGTTCCTGGGGTAGGCGAAATCATAGGTGGTTCGCAGAGGGAAGAAAGGCTGGATTATCTGGAAACTAGGATGGATGAACTCGGACTCAAGAAAGATGAATATTGGTGGTATCTTGAGTTAAGAAAATATGGCGGTGTCAAGCATGCAGGATATGGACTAGGATTCGAGAGAATTATAATGTACCTAACAGGGATATCTAATATAAGGGACGTGCTACCAATTCCTAGAACACCAAAGAGCGCAAACTTCTAGCCTTTTAGGTAGTCTAAATTATAAAAAATAATCTTAATTATGAAATATGATATTTTAAAATAATAATTGCAACACTTGACACCTGGATTTAAGAGTAATATACTATACTAAGATAAAGCAATAAAGGCGTTGTATTCAAGGCTTTTTCAAGAGGTGGTGCTGTGAAAAAATATTTTAAACATTGTATATATCCCGATTTCAACAATAAATGCCTAGTTTTTGGGAATGTGCTTATTGATGAAGGAAAAATAAAAAAACTTGACTGCATAGAGAGTTTCAATTCTGAGGAAGACATTAACGAAGTAATAAATTCATGTGAACAGATTGTTTCAGAATGTTTGTCAGCAGAAGAATCGAACGAATTTAATATCAATATACTATCACCAGGGTTTATTGATATTCATATGCACGAAGAAAATTTTCTTTCTGAAGGGGCACATTTTGTTATATCAGAAATGATGCTTAGACAGGGAGTTACAACTTGCGTTGGTGGCCAGTGTGGTGTGCAGAACCAACCTTTAAAAACTTTCATATCTGAAGTAAATGCTCTTGGTGGTGCTCCAACAAATTATATGATGCTCACAGGCTATAACCAGAAGAGGATATCGCTAGGAATAGGACATTATTCAAAGCCTACAAAATCACAACTTAATGAATTAAAAAAACAGGTAAATGATGAAATAAACGATGGAGCAGCAGGGATTAGTTTCGGAATAGAGTATGACCCTGGCATATCTACAGAGGAAATAATAGATGTAGTCAATTCTGTCGAAAGTGATGACATAATAGTAGCGGCGCACTATAGAGAAGATGGCAACAGAGCCGTTGATTCTATAAAAGAAATGATAGAAATTCAAAAGAATATAGGTAAGAAAAGATTTCAAATCTCTCATCTTAGCAGTTGTTCGGCGATGGGGTCCATGAGAGAGTCACTTTGTTTAATTAATAAAGCTATGAAAGAATATCCTCAGTTGGATTTTGACACTTATCCATACAATGCATTTTCTACCCAAATAGGTTCAGAAGTTTTTTCTGAAGGATGTTTTGAAGGATGGGGCAAGTCCTATGAAGATATTTTATTAACGGATGATCCATACAAAAATATTTACTGTGATAAGCAGATTTTTGAAGAATGCAGAAATAAATACCCTGAAATGCTTGCTATAGCATTCGTAATGAATGAACAAGAAATCGAGGATGCTGTTGTCAATGAAAATGGTATGATAGCAAGCGATGGAATAATAAATCATGGAAATGGCCATCCTCGTGCTGCTGGAACGTTTCCACGAGTAATAAGAAAATATGTAAGAGAAAACCACTCTATATCACTATATAAAGCAATAGAAAAGATGACTATAAAGCCTGCAAATCGCCTTAATCTGAAGAAGAAAGGGAGGATAGAAGAAGGTGCTGATGCGGATCTTGTAATCTTTGATTATGAGAAAATTGCAGATGGTGCAACATATGAAGACATTAATATACCGCCTAGGGGAATTAATGAAGTTTATATTTCAGGCGAATTGGCTTTAAAAAATAATAAAAAATATAATGAGAACCTAGGAAAATTTATGTTGAGGAGATAGATATGAGTAATAATGCTACAGAGGCTAAAAAAGAGAAAGAAGTTACTAAGAAAAAACGTTTAAAAGTTCCTCATGTTTATGTGTTGCTATTAATTATTATTTTTATATGTGCTGCGTTGAGTTATATTATTCCTGCTGGTTCATATGACATGAAAACAATTGAAACGAATGGAATTGAGAGGGAAGTTGTTGATCCGAATACATTCAAATATGTAGACAGTTCTCATGTTAGCTTGATGCAATTTTTAAGCGCAGTTCCAAGAGGAATGCAGGAAGTTGCACAAATAATATTTTTTATATTTATAGTAGGAGGCTCTTTTGGAGTAGTACAAGCTACAGGAGCAATTGAAGCAGGATTAGGTGTTCTTGCAAAGAATGCAAAGGGTAAAGAGCAATTAATAATTCCAATAGTAATGTTGGCATTCGGTTTCTGTGGAAGTGTAGCTGGTATGGCTGAAGAGACTCTTCCTTTCATACCAATATTTGTTTCGCTATTTGTTGCAATGGGGTATGATTCCATTACGGGAACCGCAGTTGTACTGTGTGGAGCGGGAGCTGGATTTGCTGGAGCGTTCATGAATCCATTTACAATTGGAGTCGCACAGGGTATAGCTGGACTACCTCTGTTTTCTGCTATAGGATTTAGGTTGTGTATTTTTGTAACAATGATGATTCTGGCAGTAACGTATGTTATGAGATATGCACATAAAATTAAGAAGAATCCTGAACTGTCTAGTATGCATTCAATAGATATAGAGAGGGAAGACAACCTAGATTTGGAAAATTTACATGAATTTGGGATTAGAGAAAAGAGCATTCTAGTTGTATTTTTCTGCTCAATCGTTCTGTTGGTTTATGGTGTTTTAAAACTTGGTTGGTATATGGATGAAATTGCGGCATTATTCTTCGGGATGTCAATGATTGCAGCAATAATCGGTAGGCTGTCCTTAAATGAATTTGCTATGAAGCTAGGTGCAGGAATGGCGGATGTCGCAGCAGGCGCTTTAGTTGTAGGGTTTGCGCGTGGTATACTTGTGGTTCTTACAGATGGTAATATTCTTCATACTATATTGAATGTAGCGGCTGCCGGTTTATCTTCTTTCCCTCCAATTTTTTCAGCGATAGGCGAATATGTATTCCAATGCTTGTTGAATTTCTTAGTTCCTTCAGGATCAGGCCAGGCAGCGGTTTCTATTCCTATCCTTGCTCCACTAGGAGATCTTGTTGGAGTTACAAGACAAACTACGTGTATTGCATTCCAGTTGGGTGATGGTATTTCAAATATTTTCACACCTACATCAGGATACTTCATGGCAGGTCTTGCACTTGCAAAAATTTCATGGGACAAATGGGCTAAGTGGATTTTACCGCTAATTGGATTACAATATTTGCTAGGAGCCATTGCAGTTATAATCGCACAATCAATGGAACTTGGACCGTTTTAAATCGATGAAAGTAGCAATATTCCTTTCAAAAGTATTAATTGTGAGCTAATTTATAGGAGGGAAATTTTATAGAAAATGATAAACGACCTAGAAAAAACAAAGAACAAAACAAATTCGTTAAAATTTAACGATAGCAATGAGACTGAAGAACAGTTTTTGAAAAATGTTGAGGACAACCTAAAAAAAGCAGAAGTTTTAAATGAATTTATTGCGAGTAATCCAGAAATTTCAGGTCAAGAATATAAAGCAGCTGAACGTATAAGTAATGTGTTGCAAGAAGAAGGTTTTACTGTAACAAGAAATTTTGCAGGGATGGAGACAGCATTTCTAGCTATATATGGAGAAAATAACCATAAGAGGAAAGTGGCAATACTGGCAGAATATGATGCCTTGCCAGAAATAGGGCATGCTTGTGGTCATTCGGTTAGCGGCTCTTCAAGTGTACTAGCGGGAATTGCCATAAAAAACCTACAAAATAGAATCAATGCAGATGTTCATATTATCGGGACACCTTTAGAAGAAACTGATGGCGGCAAAGTTACAATGGTTAAACAAGGAATTTTTGATAAATATGATATGGCAATTATGCTGCATATGTATGATTCAAATTTAGTTAATCCTGTTACTCTGGCATTAGATTCATATACATATACTTTTTATGGAAAGGCAGCACATGCTTCCGCAGCACCTTGGGATGGTATAAACGCTTTCAACGCCGCTCAATTAATGTTCCATGCTGTAGATATGTTAAGACAACATGTACATGAAGATGTAAGGATGCACGGGATTATAAGATATCCTGGAGAAGCGCCTAATATAGTGCCTGAAAAATGCTCTCTTGAAATGTATTGTAGATCAAAAAGCAGGAAATACTTGGATGAGGTTGTTGAGAAGGTAAATAATTGCGCTAAAGGAGCTGCAATTGCAACGGGTGCGACTTATGAGAAAGCATTAACTGATCAGCCGTTTGACAATTTGAAACCTAATAAAACTGGTCTAAAAGTATTTGAAGAATGTTACAAACAGGTTGGACTTGAATTGAATGGAGATCCTCTTAAGTTATTTGGATCTACAGATGCAGGAAATGTAAGCTATATCTGTCCGACATTTCACGGAACTATTCAATTAGCACCTGAAGGTACACCAATTCATTCAGGCAGTTTTGAAAAATACGTGCACGGTGATGCAGCCAAACAAACAATGGAAAAAGCTGCAAAAATTATAGGATTACAAATTATAAAAATCTTTACCAATGATCAGCTATATAATGACATGAAGAAAGACTTTAGCGAAGATTTATAATTTGCAACTCTTTTTCTCCTATAAGCATAAATATCAATAATACATTTCGTTATTGAAAATAAAATGTGCCAAAAGTGTTGTTATACACTGATGGCACATTTTTATGATAAAGATTTAAAAAGGTTATGCAAAATTAGAATTCATATAAATATATAAGCTGTTCAAAACTAAACCTATGTATAGAACTAAGAAGATAAAAGCCTATTCGCGGTTCTTAAGGACTTCTCCGAAATTTATCTTTGAAATAGTGTATACCTGGCCGATGCAAACGAGTATGTAGATCAATATCGCATATCCGAATGCTTTGAAGAACAGGGTGTTGCTTATTGCAAGCTCAAAATATCCTGCAAACTTGCTGAATGCTACAAAGGAAATATAGCTTAAAAGCTTCTTTTGGAGAGGCCAGCTCAAAATGAAGGTCATAATAAGCACAATGGTTGTAGGCATGATATATATTAAACTAATTTCGCGTCTTGTATATCCAAATATTTTGAGATAGGCTATTGAAAGCCTATTTTTGTTTATTATTATTTTCGTAAGTATGAATATAAACACAAAGAAGAATGTAAATGAAGCGTAGATAAACACATCAATCATAGGGCCTACGATACTCTTTAATGTTTTGCCAGCATCGCTTACGGTTTCTTTGTCGACTGTGTTCGCCAAGAAGCGTTCGTCTATATTTAGTTTCTCATTGCTTAGATAACCGTTGAAGTACCCTTCATCCTTGCCCAGAATTTTATTCATTTGCTCCCTTGGGAAAAATGCTGTAAGAGCAGGTTCGTATTTAAATATAGCAGAAATTCTGTACTTCTCAGCTTTGCCAGTGATTCCATTTTTTATTTTTATGTAATCGCCGACATCTTTTTCGGCCTTCTTTGCAAGTCCGTTGCTGACAACTACATTATTCTCGTTTTTCGGCAGGTGTAGATTTTTAAAGTAGGTGCTGCCATCAGAAATGCCCATAGTTGAGATTTCTTCGTCGCTACTTCTTATCCTCATATATACCGTTGCGGATGAAATCGTAAATTTTTCAGCCTGCCGTTTGACGTTGGAATCGGAATTGATCGCTTCAAGCGGCACAGGTGCTTTAAGTATATACTGATATTTTGAAACCAGCCCAGTGGATGAAGCCTTGCTGAACTTATCGAAGGTCGGTGATGCAGAGAATGCATAAAATAATAAGATTGAAATCGTGAAAATTCCAATTGCCATTATGATGTAATCTCCTATGCTATTTATCAAAACTCTAACTCTGAACCTTGTCTTAAAACTTGCAGTCTTGAAGGGCTGTATCTTCCTGTATTTCTTTTTTGTTATTGAATGCCTCAGAAAATCAAGAGGAGAATATTTTAAACTTTTGATTAGATACGCGTAATTTATCAGTAGCATTATGAGAATCGGAGCCACTGTAGTTAAAATCAGCGCTTGACTGTTAAACAAAGGCTTGAAAGCCGGTAAATTGAAACTGCGATAGTAAATAGTCGAATAAGGTTTGATGAGCAGTGTATATCCCAAAATATTCCCGCAGATTGCAGCGGCTAAGGTAACGATGACGGGTGTAGCCATATACTGCTTGAGGATTTCTCCCTTTCTATAGCCAGTTGCCAGAAGCGTACCGATAATATCGGAATCCTCAAATATTTTGTTGGAGGAAGCAACAGCAAATAAAAAGGCTATTAAAATTACCATCAATGTTCCAAGCACCATCATCATAGGTCTATCGCCACCCATGTCGTCCATCATGTAGTTTATAGCTTTGTTATCCTCCGACCTAAGCAAGCCGAGCAATGTGCCATCTGAGGACACCTTTGCGAGAAAATCATTTTCTATTTTCTTTTTTTCTTTTTGATTTGACTTTGAAATCGGAGACTTCTTAACGCCAATTTTAACGCTATTTACTGGTCTCAGATCAGAATTCTTGAATCTGTACGAAACCTGAAAAACTGTCTTGCTTGGGTTAAACTGAGATGCCAAATCCTTAGAAACTAGCCCAATCCCAAAATCGATATTATCAAACATAAAATCGCTGTTTTTCTGAAATGGTGAGTTATAGTCAGGGCTGACATACGACCCCACGATTTTCAAGGTTCTTCCTTTGCGGTCAACAAAATAGTCGCCCGGCACGCGGATTTTGTCGCCAAGTTTGAGGTGGTTGTTCTCGATATAGTTTGTGCTTAGGCAAATTTCGCTTGCTCGCTTTGCAACCCGTCCGCTGCGCAAAATGGGGAGGTCAATATTCTCGCGATTCCCATAAAGCCTCAACACTTTTTTTTCAGGTAGTTTAGCATCAACCCTATACATTTTTTCGAACAAAATATCTTTTTCCGAGATGCTTTGCTCGATCGCTCTACTCAACGGTGCAGCGAGATATACTTGCCCATCCTCGACCTTGCCGGATTCCATAAGCTCATTGTTCTTGGCGGCACTGCTCTTTGAAACAATCAGAAACCCTGATGTTACAGAGATCATAATAGTTAAAAGTATGAACAGCGCACTATTTCTAAGAAAATGCAATTTCAGATCTCTAAAAACTCTTTTGTATAAAATTCTCATATCGACTCCTTTTGCTTTCAGAAAGTTAAGTCTGCTAGGTGTAAAATTACCAAGTCAGTTCCGATGCCGCAATGATATGGTCGTTAGTGATATTTTCGTGTATTTTGCCATCTCTTAAACGGATTGTCCTATGTGCTATTTGTGAAATTGCCTCGTTATGAGTTGCAATAATTATTGTTGTATCATATTTTTTGTTTATATCACATATTAAAGTTAGAATTTCCTTTGAAGTTTTGTAATCGAGTGCACCGGTTGGCTCGTCACATATGAGGAGAGCAGGTTTTTTGATTAGAGCTCTGCCTATCGCACATCTTTGCTGCTGACCACCAGACAACTGGTTAGGCAGTTTATCGCACTGATCCTCCAGCCCCAAAGCAGATATAAGTTCTTTCAAATCCATGCTATCAGAAACGATTGCCGAACCGATTTCTATGTTTTCCTTAACGCTCAGATCGGGAATAAGATTATAGAATTGGAAAATAAAGCCTAGCTCATGACGTCGGTATTCTCCGAGTTCCTTATCCCTTAATTTGGAAATTGTAAGACTATCTATAATTATGTCGCCTCCGTCAGCTCTTTCAAGCCCACCGATGAGGTTCAAAAGAGTAGACTTGCCTGAACCTGATGGCCCTAGTAGACTGCAGATTTCTCCCTTGTTTATGTCGAGAGAAACATCCTCAAGAACTTTAACTCTATTGTCACCCTCTCCATAGGATTTTGTTAAATTTTTTACTTCCAAAAACATTAGATTTACTCCTTTACGTAATTAGGAAACAAGAATTATATTATATAAAACTTGAAAATAAAATCTTAGATTACTTGCAAATTTAGAGCATAACGCATAATCGGTTAGCATGGGCTTACTATATACCTTTTTGGTGCAAAAAACAATACATTAAAATGATATAAGTTAAAAATATTTTGTTGAGTGCTACTCGGAGTGAAATATTTTGTTGCAGACTATTCGGAGTGAAATATTTTGTTGTGCCTTATTTGGAAATTTGTTATAATAGTGTCAATCGAAATTATTTGTTTTTTTGAATAAATACAAAATAGGCATTAGTGCCGGAATAAGATAGGAGGTCTTTATATGAAAGGCTACACAAGCGAAACAATCAGAAATGTCGCCCTACTTGGACATGGTGGTTGTGGAAAAACAACATTCCTTGAGGCTGCTTTGCTCGAGACGGGCGTTACCAAGAAAATGGGAAAGGTTGAGGATGGCAATACAGTTTCAGACTACGATAAGATGGAAATTGAAAAAGGCTATTCAATCAACACTTCAATAGTTCCTATCGAGTGGAAGGGCAGCAAAATAAACTTCATTGATACACCGGGATATTTTGACTTTGTTGGAGAAGTTAATGCGGCTCTTAGAGCATCTGAGGCTGCTGTTATCATGGTCGATGCTGGCTCTGGTATTCAGGTTGGAACTGAAATGGCATGGAAGGCTTGTGAGAGATATAAGATGCCTCGCTTTATCGTAATAACTAAGAGAGATAAAGACGAATTTGATTTTTACAAAACATTTGATGAACTTAAGGCTAAATTTGGAAGCACACTTATTCCGTTCAGTTGGCCGCTTTCTGCTGAAATCGATGATGATTTGAAGGAAGCTATAGCAATGGCAGACGAAAGCCTTATGGAAAAATATTTTGAGGGAGAAGATTTCTCAGACGAGGAAATAAAGAAAGGTCTTGTAAAAGGTATTTCTGAGGGAGTTATCGTACCTGTTTGCTCATCTGCATTTGAACTTGGACAGGGGATTTCCGGGCTTTTGGATCTGCTTTTGACATATGTTCCTACTCCATTGCAACACGGTGTTTACAAAGGCTTCAATGATAAAAATGAGCCTTTTGAGAGGATGAGCGTTACAGATGCTCCAATGTCAGCTTTTGTATTTAAGACAATTATCGACCCGTTCGTTGGAAAAATTTCAGTAATGAAGGTAGTTACAGGCAAGATTGAATCTGGTACAGAAGTTTACAACGAAAGAGCAGAGAAGAACGAAAAAATCGGAAAATTGTTTTTCTTAAGAGGTAAAAACCAGACAGAACTTGACTATGCAGAAGCGGGCGATATAGTGGCAGTAGCTAAGTTGCAGTATACACAGTCTGGTGATACGCTCTGCGACAAGAGCGATGTTGTAAGATATCTGCCTCTCGATTTCCCTGAACCAACATATTACGTTGCAATTGAGGCTCTAGAGAAGGCTGATGAGGATAAGATGGGCACAGGTTTGAACAGACTTAGAGAAGAAGATCCATCATTTGTAATAGAGAGAAACACTGAAACTCATCAAACACTTCTTGGAGGCCAGGGTGAGATACAGATAAATATTATTTTGGCGAAACTTAAGGACAGGTTTGGCGTTAACGTTAAGACGGTTCCTCAGAAAATTGCTTACAGAGAAACAATTAAAGGCAACTCAGACGTTCAAGGTAAGCACAAGAAACAATCAGGTGGTGCAGGACAGTATGGAGATGTTCATATCAGATTTTCACCATCTAAGGTAGAGTTTGAATTTAGCGAAGAACTATTCGGCGGATCTATCCCTAAGAATTACGTACCGGCTGTTGAAAAGGGACTCATTGAGTCGATGGAAAAAGGCCCTCTTGCTGGTTGTAAGGTTGTAAATATTAAGGCAGTTCTTTATGACGGTTCCTATCACGATGTTGACTCAAATGAAATGGCATTTAAAATTGCAGCATCACTTGCATTTAAGAAGGGTATTGTTGAAGCAAAACCAGTTCTTCTCGAACCTGTTATGCATATGGAAATTACAGTGCCTGACGACTACGTTGGAGATGTAATGGGCGACATGAATAAGCGTAGAGGAAAGATCCTCGGCATGGAACCACTCCCAGATGGTGGTCAAAAGTTGATATCAGAAACGCCGCAGGCAGAAATCTTTGACTATGCTGTAGCACTGAGGTCAATGACTCAGGGCAGAGGAACATTCGTTATGAAATTCGAAAGATACGATGAAGTTCCTAAGAACATAGCTGATAAGGTTATTGCTGATTATCAGGCTTCACTAGAATAGTTAGATTTAGATATGGGGCTGCCCTTCTTCGTTAAATGAAGGAGGGCAGTTTTTGGATAGAATATTATGTGAATATTATGTGGACATTGTTTGCATAATGGGAAAGTTTAGTTTTTAGATATGATATTATTGGAGTACTGTTTTGCATAATTGGGCAGGAGTGGTTTTATGATTGAAACTAAGAGAATGGAAATTTCAGAAGCAAAAGAATGCGATATTTGCAAAATAATAGAAATAGAAAGCAGACCTGATACAAGAGATTTTCTTTGGATAGGCACATACGATGAACATCTGAGTGAGATTGATGACCCAAATCATCGATTGCTCGTGTTTCGATATAAGCACCATGAAGATATAATGGGATATGCCTTGATAAGGCTAAATTTTCAATCAGAAATTTTTGAATTGAGAAGAATTGCATTAATCGAAAAGGGCAAGGGATATGGTAAAGAATCCATGATGGCATTGTTCAAATATGCCTTTGAAGACTTGAAAATGAATAGGCTTTGGCTTGATGTTTATCCAGATAACGTAATCGGGATAAAACTATATGAAAGTTTAGGAATGCATAAGGATGGTGTGCTAAGACAGAATTACAAGGCTGAAAGAGGTTATCTGGATCAGATAATTTACTCAATGCTTAAAAAAGAGTATTTTAAAATATAATTATCAAATCAAAAAGCAAATTCAAAATTATACTTTAGGAGTAAAAAGTAAATGGCAAAAAAAGCAAAAACTGTATTTATATGTCAAGAATGTGGCACAGAGCATTTGCAATGGATGGGTAAGTGCACGGCTTGCGGCACGTGGGGGAGTCTTGTGGAAGAGGTTGTGGTTCCTGAGAAGAGCGATGACGTGAGGAGTCGCTCGTCGTCTGCGAAGCAGGGCTCCAAAGGACCAAGGCCCCTGCGGGCCCTGGGGGCCCGCCAGCTCGCCCGCACCGACACTGGAATCGGCGAGCTGGACCGAGTCCTCGGTGGGGGCCTTGTCCCGGGCTCCTTGACCTTGATTTCCGGGGAGCCCGGGATAGGCAAGTCGACGCTGATCGTGCAGGTCGCAGCGAGACTTGCAGGCCGGATAGGAACGGTACTTTACGTATCCGGCGAGGAATCAGAAGAACAGATAAAACTAAGAAGCGACAGGGTATGTGGAGAAACAGGAGAAAATCTCTATGTTGTATCCGAAACAAACATGGAAAATGTTCTGAGCATGGTCGAAAAACTAAAACCAAAATTCATAATAATAGACTCCATTCAGACCATGTATACTGATATGCTTGATTCTGCACCCGGCTCCGTTTCACAGGTCAGAGCCTGCGGAAACGCACTGATGAAGCTAGCAAAGACAGAAGACATACCGATTTTTATCGTAGCACATGTAACCAAGTCGGGAGACTTAGCAGGACCCAAAATCGTCGAGCATCTAGTCGATGCAGTCCTCCAATTTAATGGGGAACGAGAACACGAGATTCGTATTTTGCGAGCCCTTAAAAATCGCTTTGGTACGACAAGCGAAATAGGGGCATTTGTCATGCAGGAAAAGGGAATGATTGAGATAAAGGACTTATCCGCTACCTTCATTGAGAGCCGAGATACTACGCTAGCAGGCTCTGTAATTAGCGCCATATATGAGGGTTCTAGACCAGTATTTTTTGAAGTTCAGGCCCTTACATCTAATGCGAATGTTGGCTTTGCAAGAAGAACTGCCATTGGAATAGATAACCAGCGTCTAAATATGATAATTGCCGTGATGGAGAAAAAGCTCGGCATAAGGCTGTATGACAAAGATGTGTATGTGAATATCGTAGGCGGAATGAAACCCGACAGCACATCAACAGACCTTGCCGTAGCACTCGCAATTTATTCAGCCCTTTTCGACAAAACATCGAAGCAGCCTAGCGTTGCGATTGGCGAGGTTGGGCTTACAGGAGAATTGAGATCGGTCGGCAATGTTGACAAAATAATAAGCGAGGCTGAAAGATTGGGATATAAAAAGATTGTGATGCCATTTGGAAATTACTCGAGACTTGAAAAGTCTGGCTCAATCAGCGAACTTGATAAAGCAATGATTGCTCCAGCCAAAAGTCTTGCGGAAGCGGTACAGTTAATGCAGTAGTGAGTGAGTAAGGATCTCTTTATTTTAGCTAGGGAGGTCTAAATTTAATGTTTGCTATAGGGTGTTACCACGTAAAAATTCGTTTTTACCGTGTCCACTTTCTAGGTAGCAGTTTATAGGAATTTTACAGTAAGATTTTCGACTTCACCAAAAGTACCCATAAATTCACAATTACCAACTCTTTTTGTCCGCTTAGGCCCAAATAAAGATCCCAGATAAAAACAAAATACAAAATGACGCTCCACAGAGTTGCTTTGACGTAGCAACCACTTATAGGGCGTCATTTGATTTATTGTGTATGTAAGATTTTATGTTTTATGCGGGGCTTTTATTATGTTGTATATAGCCCCAGTTCGAACCAACCGTTTTGTGGGTGGCATTGATTTCTAGATCGATTTCTAGTTTGATTTATTCTTGTTTCCAATCTTATTTTTAATTGATACCGCTACCAGCACGCCGGCACTAGCTATTAAAAGTGTTAAAGTGAGCATCGCTTCAGTTGAATTGTTGTCCCCCGTATTGACACTTTTCGAGATTTTTGAGGTTTCTGTAGTAGTTGTTTTATTCTCATTATCTTTAGCATCATCCTTTGGCTTTTCTGTGTCCGGTTTATCTGGGTTTGGTTTATCCTCATCATCTGTATGAGAGTATTTGTTTTCTACAACAGGATTATTATTTTCTATCTTAACTTTAAATTTACCGTCTTTATTTTCAGAAATAACAACCGTTATTACCTTTTCTGAGTTATCATATATCCAGTCTTTAGGTGCTTGATTAACTTCCTTGACTATAAATTTATATGTACCAAGCTTTGTGAACGAAATTTCATCGAAATCGATCTTCTGTGTTTTGCCATCTTCAATCTTTCCATTTGTTGATTTTTTGATATCACCATTTAAATCAGTTCCACCAGTCGGATTGTCTTTATCTGCCTTAAGCACAAAAGAGTAGTTTTCCTCGCTGTCATGACCTATGACCTTTTTTGTAACGGAAGGCGTGAATGCGAAATCATCACCTTTTATTCCCAAAAGGTCTATATAGGCTCCTGATTTTGCTTTGATACCTACGTGCCTATTATAATAATCCATAAGTGAAGCAGTCTGTAAATCTTTGCTTACGATTGCTGCATCTACACCGACAGCCTCTTTTTTATCAAATGAAGCTGCGAGAAGATAGCCGAAATTCTTTTCAGCATCTGATGTCGCGTATGCACCAAGCTCGGCATTCCAATATTTTGTTTGGAAAGCACGCTTTGCAACGAATCCATTCCCTATTGAATCATCATTCTTTGATACTACCTTGACAGTCTTGCCATTTTCCGTTATCTCATTTTCGCTAGTCTTGTAGACTTCTCTGTTTACATTGTCAGTACCTTTGCCAACTACTGTTACATAATTATCATTGCTCTCATCTGACACATTGCCCGTCCTATACAGCCACGTATCTTTGTTTTCCTTATCAACTAAAAGCGTAGAATTTTTAATAGTCGGCTTATTTTCCTTATGAGCTCCAAGGATTGCTGACCAGAATTTAGGATTTGGCTTGTTGATATAATGCGCAACCCCATCTATAGTGCCACCATCTGCAAATCCTGTAAATACTGCCCAGTCGTTTAATATAAGGCTTCTGGAATTTGATATTGTCGTATTTTTAATCCATCCTGCAAAGCCTGCAAATATGCCTTTCCCATTTTGAGCAACTTCACTCTTTCCATTTATCTGATAGTCGCAGTTATCAATTGTCATATTGCTTGCATATCCTGCAAATCCGCCCGCGTATTTAGTTCCTGCCGTATCGAGTTTAAAATCCTTGTCGATAAATACTGCGGAACCCTCAATTTTGCTATTTTTTGAGAAAGCCGTTCCAAGCCCCAGATATAAAGTTTTTTGTGTTTGATTTTTTATATCAATATCTCCCACGTAAACTCTACATCCCTTGATAGGTGCTTGCTGATATGTGGCTATTCCTGCAATTGATGTGCTATATTTATTTTCATTTTCATCTGTGAGATTTACACTTAGAGCCTTTGCCTTAACAGAGCAGTCCTCAATAGGCTGATTTGCACCTTGAGCTCCTGCCATCAGTGAAATTGTATTTCCTGTATTTCCTTCAAGCTTAACTGTACCGAATTCGAGTTTATTCCCCTTAGTAAGACACTGATGCGGAGTATTTTTAGGCTGTTTTGCTTCTACATCGCCCATACCGATGAAGTTGATTACATCAGTCTTGCAATTTATATCCCCATAGCTTACGGTATTATCCTTTGAATTTGTAGCTTGCATCATGAAAGGATATATCATGCCATACGCCTTAGGTGTATCTATGTCTACCTTCCCAACTTTAAGGCTGTTATTCTTTAAGCTTGCCTCAGGAAGTTCAGGTCTTCCCTCATAAGATTGCTTTCCTGCATATACTTTCTGTGACAATCCTACAAATGCAGTCTGCGAGCTTTCAGCATTTTTTATCTCAACTGCACCAACTTGCATCTCGTTATTTTCAAATGTCTGCAAGAAATCTACACCATATTTGCCAGAACTGTTCCAGCCATTTCCAAATCCTAGACCCATAGTATTTCTAAATGGTGCATTATTGCTCATCTTGCCACGAACATTAAACTTATTATTTGATAGATTTTCAGCCCATCCCTTGCTATTTGTCGATGCAACTAGGTACATCTGTGTAAAGTCATTGCTCTTTGCCATTCCATTCTCAGCATCTATGACAATATTATTTACATCTAGGCTAGAATTGATAAATGTTCCAATTTCGTCGCTTATACCATGAGCATATGTGGACTCTCCTCCAGACTGATTGATTCCGCCCTTGTGTAACTTTGTTAATATATTGCCTTTAATATTTACATGAAGATTGTCAACCCATGCTTCTCCAAGATCGTTTGAAACACCTGCTGAATATCCTTGAGAATAAGCATACGCCTGAATATTGCCACCGATATTTACATTTACATTAACAATCTGTCCCGCTTTCTTTAGCATCGCAGTGTTTTGCTTCATATATATTTCATCGCCTGAAGGTGTATCTTTTGTAGGCATCTTTTTGTCCCAATGGAAGGTGAGTCCGGTAGCTCCTGATCTGAAATTTTTATCAGCTGGAGCTTTGTCAGAGCCTATATTACCGGTTACTTCTAGGTCTATATCTTCAAGAGAGGTCTTGCTCAAATACCATGATAGTCCACTTGCTATTTGTCCCTTTCCAAATTGGTCTGAGAAATGATTGTCTAGTATAACATTCCCCCAAACTTCCTTGGATTCAACATTTCCATTTACCTTTACCTTAATATTCTTGAGAATAGAACTGTTTATATCAAATCCATTTTCATCAACAGGGGTGCCAAAAGAAATTAGCTCTCCTATAAAACCATATCCGCTTACGCTAGTCGGATATTCAACGCTCATATTCGAAATGTTTACATTTTTAGCCCTAATTCCGGCGAACAAAGGAGCTACTTTATTACCCTTGAATGTTATCTTGTGATTTCCACCATCAATACTTAATATTCCATCTTTGTTGTCATGAGAAATAATACCTCTCCCAATTTCTTCACTCTTATCGTCAAAATAAGGATCATTTAAGTCGATCTCTATATCTTTGGTAAATACATAATTACCCGACTTTAACAAAAGGGCAGAGTAATCTCTGTTCGTCAAATATGTGTACTTGCCCTTTTCAAGATAAGGCTTTAAGTCCTCAAATGAGCCTATCTCAACTATCCCATTTTCAGGAGGTGCTTTTCGCGGAGCTTCCCTTATCTGAGCTTCATTCTGTTCTATATCCTGGGCGTTTAAGCCATTTTCGCTCAGACTTTTATTTGTGCTATTTTCTTTCTGAGCGTTTATATCCTCATTCTCCCTTGCCGTTCCAATTTCGGCTGGTTCTGGAACAAGGTTTTCATTTAGATTATTTAGATTTGTATCATTTTGCATACTGCTGGATTCATTTGCTAAAGAATGAATAGGTAGCATTGTGAAAACGAATACCATAGATAATGTTAAAATTAAAATTGTAGTGCTGATTCTCTTGTTTTTACGTAGCGTACACTTTTTCCTCATTGTCGATACCTCATATAACTTTTATTTTGTTGATACTTACTTGGCATTGCCTGACACATTTTAGATAGGAATGCTGAGATTTAATCCCCAAAATTTATCATAATAAAATGAGCAGACTGCACCTTTATTCTACCCCCCCGATACCTTTTGTCAATATTTACCAATGGCATATTCTGTATTTAAGAAAAACTTTTGTACTATTTGAAACAGTCAACAAAAAGTTGAATTTAATTACCAGCAAATCTATAATATAATTATGCTTATAAACTATGTTAATTACGATGTAGGAAAGGGTTTGTCTTGCAAAATAAGAAAAAAACAGCAATCATTTTATGTGTTTTAGTCACGATTTCTCTGTTTGCAATAATTGTTTTAGGGTTAGATGCATTTTGGAATCAAAATAATTCAGAAATCGAGAAGCTACCTAGGTGGGACAAGCGAGCTCTTGAGGATTTACATAAATCTTTTTTGGCAGATGATGAGGATAAGGAATCTGAATTTTGGAAGGGCTTCAATTTATCGAAGCAATCTATTTTGTTGATTAGCAAAGAGTCAGGTTATGCTTATTTAGTAAATCCGACGAAAAATGTGAAATCAATTTTCGCTAAACGAGTAAATGAATCAAAACATGAAAGCAGGGGGCATAAAAAATTTAGAGTCTATCGGCTTTCGAGGTTCTATCCAGCTATTTACAAAATAAAAATCTTCGGAGGGAATTTTAATACGATTGGTGAGTCGACGAAAGTCTTAAGGAATGAGGTTTATTATTTAAAATTTGATTCGGCTAGCTTCACAAAACAATATTCTTCGAAGCATTTTACGACTTTTCTATATCACGAAGCTTTTCACTATTATATGCAAAATCACTGGCGGGGTGGTTCTCGTTTTTCGGGCAATTTGTCAGAAATAGATGAAAATTTGCTGGAAGAAAAGCTCAGGTTGCTAGATGATGCTAGAAACTTAATGGATGAGAGGGTTCTTGACCGACACAGGCTTACGGATATTGCTCAGGATATACTAAAAGTGGAGAAACGACGAGAGAAAGAAAATCCCAAATATGTGGTTAAGGAACGAATGCTTGAAACTGTCGAGGGGACGGCAACTTATGTGGGCATTCTTGCATCACGAGCTGTCGAATATGATTTTGGACCGATGTATTTTGATAATACAAAAAACGCTGATTTTTCCAGTGTAATTCCATTTTACAAATCTGGAAAACTGGAGGAGGGTTTTTTGCGAGACCGTTTGCCATACGAAACTGGTGCAGAGCTAGCATTGATTTTACATTCGCTGGATCCTAGAGATAATTGGCAGCGGTATTTAAATGAGCAAAATTTGCGAGAACAGAGGACATTGATTGATGCTTTGGAACAAAGCTTAAGATAGAACTTTGGCAATGATTTTCGGAAAATATTCAACGATTGTGGCGAGTATTTGTAAAGAAAGAATAAAATATGTTTTTGATTGATATAATTGATATATAAGTATGAAAATATTTTATATATTGGTAAATAAAACATTGAATTTTATAAAATGCCTTGATAAAATATAGATAATAAACTGGAGAGAATATACCAGTAAAACTTGACAGAGAGAAGAACTTATGAATATGCTTAGACAGACAGACAGACAGACAGACAGACAGACAGACAGACAGACAGACGCTATAATAGACTTAATAATAGACATAATATCTGACACATAACAAAAGACTGATTGAAATAAAACCTTGCAAAGGCTTACTATTTCGGTTGGTCTTTTTTGCAATTTATATAATAAGATAATGTTTATATTTTAAAAATATTGAAATCTACGGTATATATTTCTAATGATTCTGAAAGGAGAAGAGAGTTGAAGAGTGTAAAGAAAATTTTGGCATTAGTTTTAAATTTAGCACTTGTGTTGAGTAGTATAGTTTTTTCTATGCCATTGACGGCAAACGCTGCGCCCGTCAAACCAACAGAGAAGGTTTTGAAGGATGGCGAGGCACAAATTATCAAAACGGCGGAACCTGTAAAGGGTGAGGTCAATAAATGGAAGGTTACGGTGCGCGCCGAATACAATCCTATAAGTAAACCTACGGATGTACTTGTTGTGCTTGATAGATCTGGCTCTATGGCAGACGGAGAAAGAGATGCGAATGGAGTAGTAAGAGAAAATGTTCCAGTTGACGAGCAACGAATGACCAATGCCAAGATAGGAATACAAGAACTTACCGATAGAGTTTTAGAGCAAAATAAAGACAATAAAGTAGCTCTTTATTCATACTCATATGGATTTTCTAATAACCAATTTTACGAATCACTAACTAAGCATACAGGCTTCACACAAAATCCTGAAGATATAAAAAATGCTTTAACCCCAATAAGGCCACAGGGAGGAACATTTACACAGATGGCTCTTCATGAGGCGGACAAGGCAATGAGTGAGTTAAAGAAGCAGGATGTTGATGGAAAGAGAAATAGAGTTGTAGTGTTGGTAACTGATGGAAGACCAACTGTTGGCTATAAAGTCGATATGAACAAACTGTCGCAAGAACAGGGTGGAATTGGAAATTTCTTTGATTGGAGAACTAATATCACAACCAAGAGTGACTATCCTCAATACTATGCGAACAAAATACAAAACGCTTCTAACGGGCAGGCACAAACAGCAACATACATGTTACAGAATGGCAATTATTATAGTGTGGGTTACGGGGTTCAACCATTAGGCTCTCCGTATGCGCCTAGGAATGCCTTTGTGTCAAACGGGAAAATTCCAGCTTCTGCTTTTATTTATTCTGACGGAAATCCTAATACTCAAGCAGGGCGAAGCAATATATTAAATAGAATTGGCTGGGGCTGTGATGTGAAATATGCTGTTCATGGAATAGACAATCAAGGAAGATATATGTATTGGGATATTCCTGAAAATACGGTTATAGAAGCTAATGCCATAAAAGCTGCAGGTAATATTAACGATTTATATGTAGTTGGATTAGTTACTGATAATGCTACAAATAGCTATCTTGAGAGAATGGCAAGCCCTAACAAATTCTATCCAAGTTCATCGAAAAATTTCAAAAATACCATAGACAGTATTTTAAAACAAATAGAGGGTGAAGAAATTATAGATGAGAGCCTTAAGGATGTTATAGGTGATGAATTCTCTGAGCCTACTGAAATAAAGACGACAAAGGGCGAGGCTAAGTATGTAAATTCCGCCGATGGACAAAATAATGGGCATATCGAGTGGAATGTTGGCAGACCAACTCTTGTAAAGGACGAGAATGCTCCCGAGGCTGACAAGGTTTATTATGAAGAATTAAGCTATGTTCTGACTATGAAAGACGGCTGGGAGAAAACTGGAAATAAAACCTTTAAAACAAATGGAAAAACAGAGGTTACAGTAGTAGAAAAGTTCAAGGAAGAAGAAATAAATAATACAACTGCGGAAGCTGTTTCTCCTGAGGTTGACCCTGTTAAATTAACTGTAGCAAAAGAACTCAAAGGAGTTGACGGAGCAAATCCTGCTTTTCCTGATGAAAATTTTGAAATAACTATATCTGGACCTGACGGTTCTAATTATGCGAAAACAGTAAATTTAAAAAAGGACGGAAATGTTGCAATTGGCGACCTTAAATTGCCAGGCACATACAAAATAACTGAAGCCGGAAATTACGATAAAAAGTTTAAGATTACGGCTGTTGACACTGCTACTGGAAATGAAACAACTGTTGAAGCGGATTCATTCGTTGTCAATGGCGACGGAAGTATTAAAATTTCTGGTGGGAAAGATATTGCCTCTTATGTAGAAAATGACATCAAAATTGTCATCACAAATACAGAAAAGAAAGTTAGAATTGGGGATTATGTGTGGAATGATGCTAATAATGATGGCATTCAAGATAACACCGAGAAACCTTTAAAGGACGTAACAGTAAAACTTCTTGATAAAGAAGGAAAGCCTGCAAAAGACAAGGACGGTAAAGAGATTACAACCACTACTGATGCGGATGGAAAATACCTATTCGAAGTGGCTCCTGGGGAATACAAGGTTGAAGTTGTAGTTCCTAGCGGATATGGAATGAGCAACAATCAAAAGTCAACTAGTGAAAATGTAACTCTTAAATCTGATGAGTCAGATTTAACAAAAGACTTTGGACTTGTTAAAGCAAAGACATACAAGGTAACACATGAGTTTAAGGTTGCGAAAGACTCAAGCATTAAGGAGTTCCCTGAGGCAGTAAAGACCGAAGTAGCAAAACAGCTACCGGACGAGCAGACAGGAAAGAAAAATGGCGAAGTAGTAAAGCCGGGCACACTTAAGGATGCAAAGGACATAGAGGATAAGGCAAATGACGGAAAGTGGAAATTCACTAAGTTTATAGACCAAGACAAGACTACAGATGAAGTAGATGCAAAGGTAGACAACGCAGATGTAAACTTTGTAGGCGAATGGACATTTGTACCAAACAAGCACAAAGTAACATACGAGTACAAAAGCGGCACAAAGGGCATGGAGCTACCTGATGCACTAAAGAAAAAGGCACCTGAAGCTGCAAAAGACAAAGTAAAGGGCGACAAGGTAACATCACCAGTTCCACAAGGAAAAGATGCTGAGTT
>JRNA01000006.1 GCA_000758905.1 Clostridiales bacterium S5-A14a | reverse complement strand
TATCAAACAGGACAATATCCAAGTGATTTATTATGGACCACGTAAAAATTCACTTGAGTGTCCTTGACATAGGTAGTAGTTTATTGTGAAAATTACGGTAGAATTTTCGATTTTGGCGATTTGGCCCGTAATCACCTTGTGAAAATTACGGTAGAATTTTCGATTTTGGCGATTTGACCCGTAAATTTCTTCAGAAAATTACTTGTGAGACGAAAGCCATTCTATGCAGCGGCTACAATCCTGACTTTCGAGAGTTAGGGTGTAGGCGCTGCTATTATTTTGTTCTATCGCCCGCAGTATGCTTGACATATCCATAGTTCCATCGCCGAGTGAGCTATGCGTGTCCTTTGTTCCCATATTATTGTGTATGTGGTAATGAGCGACACGTGAGCCCAGGTGTTCAATCCATTTTTCGACGGGAAAATCCTTGGGTGTCGTAACATTTGCATGTCCAACGTCAAGGCAGAGTTTAAGATTCGGCTTATCGAAATCATCCATTAACTTTGCCATCATGAACGGCTCGTCCTCAAACGAATTTTCGACATAGATAGTGAAATCATCTTTTCCACGCAAAAATCTTTCCCAGAAAATCAGCGACTTTTCGTGGTGCCACTCCTTGTAGTACATTGGTGGGAAATAACCAGAATGCACAATCATCCTACTAACACCGATTTTCATGCAAAGTTCATACGCTTCTTCCATTCTCTGAAGCGCAAGGTCAACGGCTCTGTGGTCCATTGCACCAGGAACAATTTCAGTAAAAGGTCCATGTAGAAGTATTGGTGATCCTTTAGTCACGGGAAATGGTAATCCGGCCAGCCCAAGGTCATTCTCAATCCATTTAACTGTGTCTTCAATTTTATCCGGATCAAGAAGTTCGGATATGCACACGTGATTGAGCTCAATGCCCAGACCAAATGTCTTCGCCATGATTAGAGCATCCTTTGAATATGTCGCAATGTGAAGCCTATTGCGTAGTTTTTCAAGAAAACTTAGCAGTACGCCTGCGTTTTGCTGTTTTTTGCTATTTGGATTCGTTTTCATGTAACGGATTTTATCACAAAATATTAGCCTGAGCAAACATATTCTTGCGTTCGGGGTTTGTGGCTAGCTCGAGAGGGTGCGGGTTACGATCAACCTTTGCGTTCGGGGATTACGTGCAATTTTTTCTACCTCTGAAAGCAAGTGGCAATGATTATCGCTTGCTTTTTGCTGCATGTACGCTATAATGTACATACAAAGGAGGTGCAAGCAATGCTTAATGTTAATATTACAAATTTTAGAAAAAATATTTTTGGTATCTTAGAGCAGACAATAAAATATAATGAGCCGGTAAATATCAGCACCAAAGAGGGAAATGCAGTTGTTTTAAGCGAAGAAGAATATAACGGCATGATGGAAACCTTGTATTTATATTCTATGCCCGCAACAAAGGGAAATATCATAGAGGGGCTTAATACATCTCTTGATGATTGTATTTCAGAATCAGAGGTAGAGTGGTAGTGTATAAAATTGTCTATTCTAAAAAATCTGTAAAAGATATTGAAAAATTAAAATATGCAAAGCTAGATAAAAAGACAAAATCGCTTATAGAACTTGTTAGAGAAAATCCCTTTAAAGCTCCACCGCCATATGAGAAGCTACAAGGGGATTTAAGTGGTGCATATTCAAGAAGAATTAATATTAAACATAGATTTGTTTATGAGGTTTTAGAAGAAGAAAAGACTATAAAAATCTTAAGTATGTGGACTCATTACGAATTTTAACGAACTTTAACATAAAGTTTAACCAATGTGTCGTAACCCCTTTGCTTTAGCTTTGGGGATGTCAACCAAAAACTCCACAACAACTTGACACGGTCAATCTTATAAAAATTTTGACAACGAATAAAAGCTATGATATATTGAAATTGCAAATATCGAATTACTAAGTGTTCCTACTGGGCTGCTTGAGTCATTAGGCAGCCTGTGAAAACACAATAGGTCCATTATTTGAAGGGAGCTTTTAAGTTCCCGCATATTACACATTTATATGTTTCATTTAAGAAATGAATCATTACTTAGGCCACTGATTCGCAGTGGCTTAATTTATTTCTTGAGTAATCGTATGAATAAATAATGTGATTTATTATGTTTAAGTGTAATGAAATAAGGAGAAAAACATGAGCAGAAAGAAAAATCTCAGAGCAAGGAAATTAGGTAGCCTTGCCCTTGTGATTATGATGTTATGCATCTTGCTTTCAAGTTGCGGCACGCCTAAGCTACCTGAAAACCTTGATAAAGTTAAAAAGGAGACGGTAAATGTTATTTTAGAAGCTACACCAGTTATTGAAAGCGGTAGCACTGGAGGAGAATTTGCTTTAAAAGGTTTACTTGATAGTGGCGTAAAAGTTGATGATAATATTGGAAAAGACTATTACACCAGCCTATGTAGAAAACTAAAAAAATCAAATGGCGTTCTGTCTGAAGATATGTATACTGAATATGCAAGAGCCGCAATTGGTGTTATGGCAATAGGGAAGAATCCTGAAGATGTAGAAGGATATAACCTAATAGCACCACTAGATGAATATAAGATTCTTCAGGATCAAGGAGTGCATGCGGAAGCACATGCAGTTATTGCTGCAAGAATGGCTGGAGTGAAGCTGAAAAGCGAAGCTCTTTACATAGAGGATATGGTAAAGGACATAGAAGGTACAGGTCATAAGCAAAATGCATTTGAATCAGACTACATCGCAATAGACCTTGAGGGATTATCAATGATTCCTAAAAAAGAGAGAAGTAAAGCAGTAAATGATGCCATTGAAAAGGGTATTTCCTACTTAAGTAGATGTCAAAAGGAAGACGGGTCACTAGGAAATAGTGATTCAACTTCAGTTGCAATAATAGCATTAACACAACTTGATGTTGATATTTTTAAGGATGAAAAATTTATAAAAAATGGAAAGACTCTTGCAGATGGTCAAATGAAATATTATCTAAAAAACGGAGGCTTTAAATACACTGATGAACAAAAAAAAATCAACGGGATGTCAACGGAAAGTGGGTTATTAGCTCTTGATGCAATGAGTTATCAACAGGCTGGAAAGCGATTGTATGAGAATAAAAACAAGTAGTAGCTTACAAAATACATAGGTTATCTGAATTATCGTTTTACCGAAATTTTTTAAATTTTAATGGATATATTATTGGAAACTGTCATATACTTATGCTATAATACAGTTAAGTTAATAATTCAAATGAATGTTCTTTATACCATAAACATCATTGAATCTAGAGGAACGCACATAAAAGAGCATAAGGGTAGAACCTTATTGCGAGAGCACTGGCCTAACTTACTAAGTGGCCAACTGTATTGTGGAGTCTTTTTCATATCCATTGCTTTAATCTAAGTTTAAGGTGAGAAGGGGAAAAGATGATGAAGCATAGCCAGGAGACTTATTTAAATGCTGTACGGGTGTCATAGGGATACTTTTACGTGAATGAATTTTCATAATAGAAAGAGAACGACTTTATAGTATATCTATGGGACTTGATATATAGGTTTATTAAGTTAGCCAATTTGTTCTTCTAGTAACAGATTGGTTTTTTGTTGCTTTAGTTAATACATGAGAAGGAGGGAGGAATTAGTAATTATAGACTAAAGCAAGAGAACGTTTATTGTTGATTCTTTTAAGAAAGGAGAAGAAATGAAAACAAGCAAAAGACAGCTTCTGCTAATATTTGCAGGAGTTTTAATCGGGCTCCTAATTCCGGCATTTGCATTTGCCGACGATTCTAGTCCAGCTACTACATTTGGACAAGGTGATTCTGTCAAGGTAGACGAAGAACATTTTCCTGATCCGAGTTTTCGTGCGTGCATGATTTATATATTCGATCTTGATGAAAATAATCCTGTGTTAAAGTACGATGATTCTGTTAAAGCAAGGGGAATGAAAGATTTTAACCTTAAATTTGAAAAACCTAACTACAAAGGATTTGAGTACTTAGCAGCAATAATCAATGGGCGAAAAGATTTAAATTCATTAGATATTACTGCACCACCTGGAGGTCAGCCTATTCCATTTGATTTAATAAATGGTGATGTATATAAAACTTGTTCTCTAGCAATTTATGGTGCAGGTGAAGGGTGTAAGCTACCAAATATTGAAAAATTATCATCAGCAAATCAATCGAAAAGTTTAACAATTTATATTGCTGTTGAGGATGACAATATGAAGCTAGATTTGAGTAAGTTTTCTAATTTAAAAATATTAAATTTACGGCGTTGCACTAAATCAGGTCTCCCAACTATTGGTCGCCCTGAGAAACCTATTAAATTGAATCTTATATTCCCAGAAGACAAAACAAACCTAGACACTATTAAAATTGAAGCAATAACCTTTGATCTAGATGGAAATTTGGATCTTTCTGGCATGACTTCTTTGAAACGTCTTGAATATAGTGGTATAGCAGACAGTATAAAACTAAATAATTGTCCCAATTTACGGGCAATTCGGCTAAGTGGTACATATGTTGAGCCTGAAAGAAGCGTAGGTGGCACTTATAGAGTACCAACTTATGAAGAGTGGCTTACTGAAGAACTGAATAAGTATGCTGGGCACTGCAAAATAAAAGAGATAGATGTTTCTGGATGCAGTAGTAAAAAAGTAACTGTAACTCTTTCATTTACAGATTTAGAAAAAATAATTCCTAAAAATGATAAGCAGTTAATAGGAATTAAGATGGATTATTTTGAATGTGGCTCCTTTACTACTAATGATTTTGCAACACTGCATGGTTTTGATTATGTTCGAAATGATCGCAACCAAAATTATTACTACACTTCGTTAAAAAGAAATGAAGAGGGTAAATTATTCATCGACATGAATGATATAGTTGGTGAGGGAAAAGCAAAGTATGCAAATTTTGCGGAAAGTAATTTCTATGTGTGGAATAAAGATACAGGTCATTTAGTCTTTAACTTCACTGCAGGCAAAGAATTTCCAGCAGGCGGTTTAATTTACCACTATAACAATACTGATTATACGTATCATAAATCTTATGAAGATAGTGAAAGAAGTAACTTTGAAGTTAAGCTAAGATATAAAAATACTAAGCCGACAGTAATGCTTTCTAAAGATGTGAAAGATAAGACTATAACCATCAATCAGGGCGAAACATTTGACCCAACAAAATATGCTCAAGTAAGCGACGTTGAAGATCTTGCTAAACCTAGAAAAATTGGACCAGACGAAGTAATTTCTAATAATGTTGATACTTCTAAAATTGGTGAGTATGAAGTAAGCTACCAGGCTAATGATGACGAAAAACTTAAAAGTGATCCTGTTACTGTAAAGGTTGTTGTTCAAGAAGATCCAGTTGCAAAAGAATTGAACGAAGCAAAAGCAGATAAAAAGACTGAGTTAGAAAATATTAGCTTTAACATTGAGGATGAAAGCAAATATACAGAAGAGTCAGTTGCTGCTGCAAAAGCTAAATTTGATGAATTAAAGAGAGAAGCTTTGGCAAAAGTCGATAAGGTTACTTCAAAAGAAGAACTTAAAGACATTTCCATCAACATGGATGATGCGAAAGCACTACTAGAAACTAAAGAAGCTGCAGATGCAGAGTTATTAAAGAAAGCGAAAGCAGATAAAAAGACTGAG
>JRNA01000005.1 GCA_000758905.1 Clostridiales bacterium S5-A14a | reverse complement strand
ATAGTCTATTGCAATATATCTATCGTGATATTTTTTGCCTGCAACCTTCATTTTTAAGTTGATATTTGGATAATCTCTTCTAAAATCATTTAGGATGTTTTTTGTAAGCATATCTTTATTTTTCACATTGTCGCTAAAGACTATAATTTCAACATTGTCTTTTGCAGCTCTTAATAATTCTAAGGTTTTCAAGCCTATATAGTTATCTATTACATAAATGCTTTTCTTTGCTGACTTATATATTTTTGTATAGGCAACATCCGCTTCAATCTTATCTCCATTCATCAAAAGGAAATGCTTGTAAGTGTCCGGATCGATAAAATTATCCATTACTTTTTTCAAATCTTCTTTAGTAGCCATTTGAGATTTTATTTCTGCAATATCATTTGTGTTTTGGTTGGTTTGAATAGCTATTTGGACTAATTCTTTTGAACCGATAAAATCTTGATTTTCAATAATGAAGTCTTTCATCTGCTTAAATGTTCTAATTAAGGCTCTGCTTTGCCTAATCGCAAGTTCTCCCCTTAATACAGTCATAAGCATATAAATACCTTGTTCCGTAAAGGCATTTGGTAGGTACCTTGAGCCGCCCCAACTTGAGGTGAAATTTTTGCACCTCAAGTTTTCAAACTCATTCTCGGTCAATTGAAACATAAAATCTTCGCCTTCAAACTTTTCAATATTATTTTTTACCTGTCTATTAAAGTTTTTAGTTTCATAACCATATATTTCAGCTAAATCTGCATCAAGCATTACTTTTTGTCCACGAATGAAATATATTTTTTCTTGTATAGTTTTATCATCTACAATAACTATCTCTTTATTTTCATCTGCCATGAAATGCACCTCCAAAATTATCTAAATATCTTTTCCAATCCGCCACGCACTGCGTAGCTTTTTGAAATAAGTCTCATATCTTTTTATATTTTTCTACTCCACCTTCAGCTTTTCCGATGTGTTCTACATTTTTCACAAGTCCCTTATTTACATTTTCATAAAACCATCTGCCAATCAAAGCCGGCGGTGTTGCTATTAACTCTCGTAAAACAAATTCTTTGTCTTTCGGCAAAAAGCTTATTTTATTTAGTAAGGTATTATATAAGTCAACATAACTTGTATTTTCTTGTAAACTGCTACACTTACAATATTCACTAATACTTGGGTAATTACCCTCTATAACTTTTTTAGTTAACATTTTCAGTTCTTCATCGTTTACTGTAAATTGAATTCGCATTTATATATCCTCTCTTTATAACTGAGTTTATTATCATATCACTGTCATTTTATCATAAATACGATGATTTTTCCATACTGCAATTTTAAGCCCTCACATGATGTTTTCACACTTAGCTATATTCTGATACCTCTTTTACCATTAACGCTCTAAAAAAGCCTCTCCACCGTCTTATATGATAGCTATAAATGTTCCCCCTTGTCATAATCTTCAATAGTCGGAATCTTACCGGACTTTTTCTGTGATAGTTTATCCTTGTCTTGCTCATACCAATTAAGGATAGTTACATAGTGGTCTTGATAAGTCTTTCCGGTACTCTTGATATACCTTGATAACTTTTCTATCATCGTATCGGTATGCCCTTGTAACTTTTCTTGTAATGCCTTATATTGTTCGTCCGTAAGGATAATATTTTGATATTCTCCATAAGTTTTTGAATTGGGGGGCGAGGTGCTTTCTTCTCTCCCCTTATCTATACTAACCTTATCTAATCTACCCTTATCTATACTGGGTTGACCGCTTGTCAACCTTTGGTCAACCAAATCACAACCAACCTCTTTGATATACATTCCGTTTTTAGTTTGGGATAGGCTCTGCACCTCATTTTCATAAAGGGTCGGTTTATATCTGTCTTTACGAATAAAGTTGTTGATTTTCCAATGCGTAATGACGATAATTCCTTGTTCAAAGACAATTACAAAGCCTTTGGCAATAAGTATTTTCAGGTCATCTTCATTCGCTCCGATAATTTTGATGATTTTCTTGGGGTTATTTACAAAGCCGTCGTCATCTGCTCGCATTGATAGATGGAAATACAGGCATTGGCTACTTAGTGGCATATCTAAAAATAAATCGCTATCTACTATCTTTAGTGAAAACATTCTTTTATCTGCCATTTTTCTCTCCTTTCGTTCCTCTTATGCACCGAAACAGTGCGTCTGCTTATCTTATTTACGATGTTATCCCATTTTGGGACTTCATCTTTCCTCATTCCTGTAATAGTTCTTTGTCTTTTCCTTTCGTTTTTCATAGGCTTCTTGTTGCTCCTGATATTTCTTAATCTGTGCAATGACACTTGGTTTTTCTCCTCTCTTGATTGCCTTGTCAATCTCAATACTTAGGTCTATGCCATAATCGTCATTGACTGTCTTGACTGCAGACTTGATATGGTTGATACTTTCGTACTCTTCTTTGATTGATTGTGATTGTCTGTTGAGTTTCGATATTTCATCTTTAAGGCTTTGGATTTCTTTTTTCCAGTCTTTAGACTTAATCCCCGATGAGCCTGTTATCTTTTCAAGAATTGCCCTTGCTCTTTTATATTTATCTATCTCATCTTTATGGGAATTGTAAAAGCTGTCTTTGAATAGGGATTTACTGTTCCATTCCTCAAAGACTTTTTTGTTATCCTTGATGATGTCCGTATAGGCAAAGCATTTATTTAAGTTTTCTATTCTTGTGGTTTTCGCCTTAATGTCTTGACTAATCTTCTTATTTTGGGATTGTAATGTGCTTATCTTTTCTTGTAGGTCGGCTATGGTTTTAAGATTGTTGTCTTTCAGATATATTCTTGCTTTGGAAAATCGTCTTAGGTCTGCACCTATCTTTTTGTTGCTTGCATAGGGATTTAACTTTCTTGCTTTTTCTCCCTGTAAGTCATAATAAATACTGATGTACTCATAGAGATTAAAGAGTTCCGCCTTGTTCTCATATTCTTCTTTTTTCTCCTGTTTGTATTCATCATATTTTACTTGCAGACTTCCAAGTAACGAGCCTATCCAAGATGTAAGTTTGGATAGCTCCTCTTTTAATTTTCTAAATTCTAAATTCAAGGCGATGATTTTTCTGTTTTGGTTTCCTCTCTCTGTCTGTATGCCTTTTTTCTCCATCTGATAACTGCTTGTGCCTAAATGAATTTGCGGGAGTTCTTCTCTGCCTTGTTCTTTAAAGGTGCGTGGATCTATCCTTTTATTTATGTTGTTTCTTGCCAAGTATTCGTTTGCTTTCTTTGAAAAGTTTTCTCTCCACTCTTTTGCTTTGTCAGGTTCATTCCAATCGTTCAAATTTACTTTTCTTGATTTATAGTTTCCGCTTTTCAGTTTTATCTTTTCTCCGTTTTCATCAAGGATATATTCTTTTCTGCATTTCGGTTTCCAATTCCCTTTTTCGTCTATTTCTCTAAGGGTAAGTAGGATATGGGCGTGTGGTTGTTCTTCATGATCGCTTGCCATAGGATTATGAATATTACAGTCTGCTATCATACCTTTAGAAGTAAAGTTTTCTTCTATAAATTCGCTGATTAATTTTATTCTGTCCTGTTCATTTAATTCTCTTGGAAGTGTAAAGAGCAGATTTCTTGCAAGTTGTGAATTTTTACTTTTCTCTATTTTTTCAACACTATTCCATAGGTATTCTCTGTTTGAAAACTCTTTCGGGATATGTTCCGGCAGAAATATTTTTGAGAATACAAGGTCTTCTTTTTTAGAATAGTCATGTGTTTTTCCATAGTATTCATCTTGTAATTTATCTCTTGCATTGTATGCAGCTTTTGCAATCACGCTATGCCCTTTTGACCTTGCCACAATATCTACATGGGTATGCAAACTTTTGATTTCCATTGTCTTTTCCTCCTTTATCTGTTTTCAATTTTGGGATTTTACTACCCTAATGTTCAGGTCGTATCTTCGCTCCCTTTTTCAAAGGGCGCAAAGATACACCGTTTGACTACGGTGCTTTGCGTTCCTGCGGAAAGCTTATAGCTCCGCTAAGGAAACGAAAACGCTAAAGCATTTTTATTTGTTCAAGGGGGCTACTCCCCCTTAGACCCCTGTGAACTTTGTTTTTTGTAGATTTTTCAAATCCACAAAAAAGCAAAGTGTTAAAATGTTCTCACTTTGCTCCATCTCAGTTTCTAATACATTTTCTGTTTTCCTTATTCTTCCTTTGTCAGTTCTTCAAAATCATCATTTGCATTTTCCTCTTTAAGATTTGGATTTTCTTCTAAAGAGATTTCTTTTTCTTTTAAATGAATTTCTGTAAATTCTTTTAGCTTTTCTCTATTTCGATTATCGGAAAGTACATAATCTAAAAAGGCATAGATTAAATCATTGTCGGTACTTTCTTCTGCTCCGGTTATCTGTTTTTCAAATTTCTCAAACACGCCTCCTTTTTCTACTTTTCGTTTCGTGTCCGCCTTTCTTTTTAGCTGTGATTTCTTTTGTCTTAGTTGCTTAATTTTGTTTTCTACCTGTTCTTTTTTCTTAGTTTCTTTTTCCAACTGGCTCATTACATTTTCTAACTCTTTCATTTTTCATTCCTCCATTTCAATATTGTTGTGTTCCAAACAAAGAAAGGCTAAGCACCTTTCTTTGATACTTAACCTTTCATCATTTTTTAGATTTTATCTTCTAAAATCTTTCTTAGTTTTTCTAAAATTTGATCCCTCCTTTGTCCGATTGCCTGATGTGTAACTTTCTCTTTTCTGCTGATTGACCTAAGACTTTCTTCTCTGTAGAAGATGGCTTCCATTAACTCTCTTTCTTCTTTTGTCAGTGTAGCTAATGCCTTATGCAGTTCTTCAATTTGCATTTTGACTTCTACAATTTTTTCTAAGTCTATTTTTTCATCTATGATGTTATCTACAAAGTGTCCATCATGATCTAATGATGAAAATGGAATAACTCCATACTTGCAATCCTTTTTCTGAAGATATTTTTCATGCTCTGTTATCTTCCAATAGGCTTTGTAGACTTCTTCACTTATGGGTATAGCTTCCCCTTTGACATAAAGGTAATATTCCTTATTAGGCATTGTGTTATCCTCCTTTTTAAGTTCTCTGTTTTGCTTTTTGAGAATAAAAAAGGAGGACTTCTACACTTTGACGTAAAAAGTCCTCTCGGCTTAAAAACTAATATTTTATATGATTTTCTATTTTGTTGTTTCTGGTAAAGTGTTATTGCTACGTGTAAGCAATTCCAAGCATAAAAAATGATAAATATATCTTATGTGAATAACAAAATTTAGTGTTTTCATTATTTATCCCTCCATTGCTTAGCTACATTTTAACCTCCATTCTTTGATTCTGTACTTAACCAAACTACTCTTTTACAATCCAAATATCATCTTGATTAACAACACAATTCGAGCATCCCGAACATTGACTTTGGCATTTACTTGTTGCAGACCTTTTAGTTTTTACCAAATATCCATTATTTTCGAGATATTCAATTTTCATTTTTACACTATCTAAATCCTCACCTGTCAGTTCAGCAAGTTCTTGCAAAGTGCAAGTCTTTTTCTTTTTCAATACTTCTAATAGTTGTATAAGCATACTTATCACACCTTAAAAAATCAGTTGTCCAATATGATATGCAACACAAGATATAATTAGAGCCGATAATATATAATACAGTGCTATTTTTATCGTCCATTTTTTTGAATGTGTTTCTTGTGCGGTAGCTGCAAGAGCCATCAAACAAGGCATATTGAAGAAAAAGGCAAAAGTAAATGCTAAGGCTTCCGGCTTTGAAATCATTGTCAACATATTATTGCTTAGAATAGCGGTATCTACTGTCCCTTTAACCTCAACTGCATGCCATATTCCTGAAGAAGTAAATAATGATGCCATTACTCCTAATGCCGATTCTTTTCCCATTGCAGAAGCAACAAAAGCCATAAATAATTGCCATGGTAACCCAAACAATTTTGTTACAGGCTCTATAAATGTTCCTACTTTATAAATAAGGCTGTTAGCTATATTTCCATCAGGCGTATAGGCAAGAATCCAAAATATAACAGAAATAAGGATAATGATACTCAATGCCCTTTTCAGTACATTTCCCATCCTATTCATTACAGAAGAAAGTAAATTTTTCCAATGTGGCTTGTGATATGGTGGAAGTTCCATAATCATTCCAAAATGTTCACTTCCCTCATAAAGCGATTTTCTGAAAATCCTATATGTGATTAGTAAATGTAGAAAAGCAACTGCAAATAGGCTTAATATCACAAATACTGCCTGTTTTCCGAAGAATGTTCCTGTAACAAGCCCGACTACTCCCCATGTTGACCCGCAAGGGACTACCCAAGATAATGCAATCGTCATAACCCTCTGTCCCCATGAATCAATTACTCTCGTTCCTGTGATTCCACCTATATTACAGCCGAAACTTAACAAGAACGGCATAATTGCTTTTCCTTGCAATCCTAATTTCGACATAGTGTTGTCAAAGACATAGGAAACTCTTGCCATATATCCTACATCTTCCAAGAATCCAAATACTAAGCTAATTCCCAATACATAACTTGCCATTTGCAATGCAAAAGTAATTGCAGTCATTACGGCTCCACACAAAAGTGAAATCAGCCAATTTGATACTCCAATGGCGACAAGCCCCTTTGCCAACAATGTTGATATTTTAGGTATAACAAACCCAAATAACCCCATTAGCGGAAATCCGATGAGCATAGAAGCAACTAATCCTAAAATGATAACTCCGATAGCCATAGGTTTTCCGAAAGCTTTACTTGTGGCTATACGATCAAATTTGCTTCTCTTAAATACTCTCTTTTTCTGAATAACATTTGCATTGATAAGTTTATCTATCCATTCAAATTTACAATTACCGGTTATTAAATTGCCATTTTTTATGCTTTTTAATACGTTCTCTATTTCTTCAAATTCGACTTTTTCAACATTATCTTTTACTAACGCAATTACTTTTGCATCCTGATCTAATAATTTTCCGATAATCCACGACTTTGAAAATACACCTATACCTTTATCAGGGATATGTTTTTTTAATAGCTTATAGTTATCTCCAACAATATTTTCATATGCCCTTTCTAAATTTTCGTCAGATAAAATTTTTCCTCTATCTGAATGCTCCAGAAAAGCATAAAACTCTTTGTATTCCTTTTTATCTGCCGCAACGATAGGAATGACAGGTATATTCAAGGATTTTTGTAACCCCTTTATATTTATATTTTTCCCTTGACTTGTAGCAACATCCATCATGTTCATGATTAAGACAACCGGAATATTTATTCCAATGTAGTCAGAGAGCATAAATAGACTTCGATTTAATTGTGAAGCATCTGCCATAATAGCAATTAGGTCTGCGTTCCCGGTTTCTATATATTCTCTTGTTATAACTTCTTCCTCTGAATTTGCTGATAATCCGTAAGTTCCTGGTAAATCCACAATCGTATAATTGGTATCTTTATACGAAAATTCGCCTTCTTTTTTCTCAACGGTTTTACCCGGCCAATTTCCAACATGTTGATTTGAGCCTGTCAACCCATTAAACAAAGTCGATTTTCCAGAATTAGGCTGCCCCAGCAAAGCAATCGTTATTTTCTTCATATCTCAAAGTACCTCCATCATTATTTTCTCTGCCTCTATCTTATTGACAGCTATCATCGTATCTCTACAATAAATGAGAATAGGTTGCTTTTTATAATTCTGGATAACTTCAACATCGCTTCCGACAGTTATTCCGATAGATATTATTCTGCTTTGAAAATGTGTATCACCAATAATTTCAACAACTTTACCTTTTGTCTTTTCTTTCAAAGTACTAAGCCTCTCCATAACTATTCTCCTTTATCATCCACTTTTTCGCTCTTTCCTGTGTATTTACCATTTCATAGTAATGTCCTTTTTTTCCATAAAGTTCATTATGATTTCCTTGTTCTTCAATTCTTCCGTTATTTATCAAAATAATTTGATTAGCGTTTTTAATGGTATTCAATCTGTGAGCAATAACAAAAACTGTCTTTCCTTGCATTAAATGCTCCAAAGCATTATTGATTTTAGCTTCATTATCAGGATCAAGAGAAGCTGTAGATTCATCCAACAAAAGAATTGGTGCATCCTTCAGAATCGCTCTTGCAATAGCAATCCTTTGTCGTTCACCGCCGGATAATGTACTTCCTCCATCTTTTATTTCCGTTTCATATCCATCCTTCATTTTCAAAATAAATTCATGGCAACAAGCTAATTTTGCAGCTTGATAAACTTCTTCCTTTGTTGCATTAGGTTTTCCAACCCTGATATTGTTATAAACAGTATCAGTTAACAGTACATTATCTTGAAAAACCTGACTAACATATTTAAGCAACACATCAGGTTTTATGGATTTTATATTTTTTCCACCAATTATAATTTCTCCACTATTTACATCCCAAAATCTTGCAATCAAATTAGCGATTGTAGTTTTTCCTCCACCGGAAGGACCAATTAAAGCTGTAGAAGTTCCTTCTTTTGCTTCAAAAGAAATATTGTTCAGAATCGTTTTATTTCTATCATAAGAAAAATTTACATTCTTAAATTGAATATCAAAATTTTCTAATCCAACTTCATTTTCATAATAAGGCAATGGCTTCGTTTCATAAGCTTTCTCAAGATTACTTGCAGCTAATTTCAAATCTTTCAATAGTCCATAGGAATGTTGAAAGGCAATAAGAAGTGCAGATAATGCTAAACTCATAAGCATAAAAGCCACAAACTGTTCAGTTCTAACACTACCATCTATAAGCAAATATCCTCCTATAAGAAGAACTATCGGAAGCAAAAAGTTAACTGTGATAAAGTACATACTTGTAGGTAACGCCATTTTCTTTTCTGCGTTTACGCTTGTCTTTCTAACATTTTCAAGTGTATTTATCATTCTTTCAAAATGTTCACTTGTCATATTAGCTGACTTAAACGCTTTCATACCTTGAATGTACTCTAAAATAATAGAAATCATCTTAGAATTTAAATTTCTTTTTCTTGCCCCGTATTTTTCTATCAATTTGTTGCCCCATATCAACATAGGATATGCGATAAGCAATACTAAACACTCTAATAATGCGAGCTTCCAATCGATAAAAAATGTGCCTAATAAAATCAATATTGCTGTAACTGCCGTTTTAATAACCGATGGTAAAGTGTGCGTTATGATCAGTTCAAAACTACTCAAATCCTTTGTAAGAGTTGATAATAGATAACCACTACTATTTTTTTGGAAATGACCAAGGCTCAAACTCCTATAATGATTTGCTAAATCCAAACGCATATCTCCACACATTTCAGCTCCTCTTGAGAAGCTCAAATAGTATGCATGCCTATAAATCAGTATCCTTGCAATCATACTGATGAAACATATTACCGTATATTCTATGATTAAGGTTTTAGTTAATGTATTTTGCAATATATTAACAACGGTAAAATAGAGCATTAAATACAAAACAATGCTTCCTATCGAATCAATAAGCATTAGAAAAATCGGTAAATACAATTTTTCTTTTTTATCTTTCAGAAGTGTTCTAATAATCTTAAGCATTTGCATTTACCCCCTCTCCAAAGTAATCTTTTGTGTATGTATTCCACATACTTTCATAGACCCCTTTTCTTTCTAAAAGAGTTTTATGTGTTCCAACCTCTACGACTTCCCCTTCATCAAATACAACAATTTGATCTGCATTCTTAATAGTATGCAAACGATGAGCAATCATAATGATTGTTTTATTTTTCAACAAGTTTTGAAGTGCTAACTGTATCTGGTACTCATTTTCTATATCTGAATAGGAAGTTGCTTCATCAAAAATAATAATTGGAGAATCTTTGAGTATTGCCCTTGCGATTGAGATTCTTTGTTGCTGTCCACCTGACAATTTCACCCCTTGATCCCCGATTCTTGTCTGATATCCATTCGGTAAACTCATAATAAAGTCATGAATTTGTGCTGCTTTTGCAGCCTCAATAATCTTATTTTCATCTGTATCTGTTCCCATACGAATATTCTCATAGAGAGTGTCCTCCAAAAGAAATACATCTTGAAAAACAAATGATGTAATGTCCATCAAATTATCTATTTTTAATTCATTGATCGGTATGTCGTTAATTTTAATTGCTCCACTTGTTACATCCCAGTACCTCCCAATCAATTGTGCAGCAGTTGTCTTGCCTGCACCGGAAGGTCCCACAAAAGCATTTATTGTATTCGGTTTTAAGGATAAATTTATATGTTGTAATGCTTTATTTTTTGTTTCTTCATCGTCATAACTGAAAGTAACGTCTTTAAAATCTATTTTCATACACTCATTCTTGTTTATGATTTTTGTTCCGTCTTTCAATTCATCCATATCCATTATTTTTTTTATGTTATCCAATCCGCTTCCAAGCTCCATAGATTGCATAAAGATTGTTACCATATTTAAGAACGAAACAAAAAAGCACATTGTAAGCATAATAAATAGCAAATAGGATGTTGCTGATAAAGAATTTCTCAAAAAGAAATATCCTCCGAACGGCAATGTAAATAAGATTGCTGAATCCAAAACCACTAAGGTTATTGATAAAGGATAGCAAGAGCTCATACACATCTTTTTCCAACAAGTAATATACGCATTCAATGAGCTTCTATATTGTTCAAATTTTTCTGCTGTTAAATGATACATTTTTATTACAGGCATAGCCTTTATAAATTCGTTTGCCGAAGCATTTAAATCAGCAATATCTTCGGATAGCTCCGTTGACATATCCGGATAATTTTTCATTAGCATCATAGGAATTCCTAATCCCAAAATCATAGGAATAAGCATAACAAGTGCCATCATCCAATTTAATTTCAACATGAAAATGAACATAATAACCGGAACAACTGCTGCCTGAGCTAATTCCAAAGTGCTATGAGCCAAAAAATTTTCAACTCTATCTACATCATCAAACAACAATGTTTTAATTTCTCCGGGGGCATGCTCTTGAAAGAATCCCAAATTAAATTTTGAAATATGATTTACAACTTTCAGCTTAATTCTGTGTATTGTGTTAAAAGCTGCTGTATGAGATAAAATGCCCGCAAAGGACATTAGTATTGCTTGCAAAACAGCACTTATAATTCCTATACCTGCCCACATTAAAATTTCTGTATACGAAATATTCTTCTGGAATATCATTAGTAATATCTTATAAACTACAAAATAAGGAACTAATGATAAAGCCGCAGAAATGACAGATAAAAGCATTCCTAAATGTAGCTTTTTTCTCTCATCTTTTGCTAATTGGAATACATAAGATATCCCTGTCTTCTTTTTTTCCATTAGTTATTCCATCTCCTTTCCTGACCGTTAGCTATATCTAACTAACTACATTTATTATAAAGCTAATTTTTTATAACTCAAAATCTAACTATGAATTTTGATATTCCTTGTAATCCCTTTATTTGTAAGCTTTTCATCAGTATTTCTATTTACAATTTTATAAATTTGTGATATAATTAAATAAATTTGTGATATTAAAAGAGGTGAGCAGAATTGATGGATAGAACAGTTATTGATTATTTAACAAACTTAGTACATGACGCTCCTTTTATTCCTGTTCCAACTTTATCAACTGAAAACAAACAAATCTTTCAAATAGATCCCCATTTTGGCAAAGGTACTTTTCGCATACTAAAATTTGACAGCCGTTTAATTCTAATTTTAATTGCTAACTTTACTCCAAATGAAACAATGGAGAAAATAACCGAAGTATCTGAAAAGTATTTAGAGATTAGCCAATTTGAAACAGAAAGCAGTTCATTTAAAGTCGGTGGCAGAAAGTTAAATAATGTAGAAAAAGGTATATATTGTTACTTAAATACAGAAAAGAAAACTTATACCTATTGTGAGGCAAATAAGCCTGTAAAGTTTACGAAAATAATCCTAACCAAAGAATACTTTGATACTTTCTTAAAATTAAAATATGATGATTTTGAATATGAAAAAGCAAAGATTCTTAATTCTTATTTGTTAAAAACTCAAAATTCTCCGCAGTTGAATTTTATATTTCAACAGATAAGAGAATCCCAAGCTGAAGGAAAGATTTTGCCTTTATATTTGGAAAGCAAAGTTATGGAACTATTATCTATCATAATTACAGAGTTAGAAGAAAAGGAAAAAAATATATCCGTTGTCTTAACTAAAAAAGATAAGCAAAATCTGAAAAGGGCTGTATCAGCAATGAAAAAAGATTTATCGGTTCATATTGACGGACTTGAACTCTCTAAAATTGCTTTAATGAGTCCTGCACGATTTCAATTAGCTTTTCGCAAATACTACGGTGTTCCTCCCTACGAGTACTTAAAAGAACTAAGGCTTAATAAGGCATTATTATTGCTGAAAAATCCTGAGTATAAAATATCTACGATAGCAGAAAAAGTTGGCTATACACACACAGGACATTTTGCTAAAATATTCAAATCAACTTATGGTATCACACCAAGTAAATATAGAAGTATGCTTAACTAAAGAAATTTATCCCAATATTATAAAACATAAATTTAGAGCGTGTAATTTTTACACGCTCTCTTTAAATGATTCCTTGTTTTTATAATCCTTCATCAGTATACCTGCCCTTTTCAAAACCTTTAACTTCTCCTGTTTTTTCTGTTCTCTCCTTTCCTTATACCTTTCCTCATACTCCTGTTGTTTTCCATTTGCTTTACGCTTTAGATAATTTTGATGAAGTCTGTCTCTTCTCTCATTAATTTTTCGTTCTTCTTCCTCAAGTTTTGATCGTTCTTCTTCGCTTAACTCTTCTTTTGGCACTTCATAATTTCCTATGAAGTTAAAATATATTTCTATCTTTTGCTTTGATGTTTGACTGCCTTTCCTATCTCTTTCATGAATGATTATCTTCTTTACAAACTCATTTATCATTGTGTTTGTGAGATTATCAAAGTTTTCATAACGACTAATAAGGGATATGAATTTTCTTGCCTTATCTGTTTCCTTTTCATATCTTGATATTACAAGCTCTAAGTCTTTAATCTCTTTACTTAACGTGAGTTGCTCAGTTTCATATTGGTTATTTAAAATTTCATAGCGATTATTCGGTATCTTATTTAAAATCATATCTTCATAAATTCTGCACATCAATCGTTCCAGCTCTTGAAGCCTGTTTTGGCTTTCTGTTAATCTTATCTTTTTCTTTTCTATATGTGCCTTTTCCTTTTCTTCCATTTCATTTTGAATGGAATGAATAAATGCTTCATTATCTTCATCAATATAATTTTTTATATCTTTTAATGTTTCTTGGATAAGATTTAAGACTACTTCTGCTTTTATCCTATGAGCTGATGGACAAAGTGTCCCGCAAGGTACTTTCTTATAATTACTGCAAACATAATAAGGGATATTTTTGTAATTATTTGTCCTATGAACATACATCTTGCTTCCACAATCTGCACAATACATCAGTCCTGTTAGTGGGTGATATTCACCCCAACCATCAGGATACCTTTTTACATTTCCTCTTATCCTTTGCACATTATCAAAGGTTTCTTGGTCTATGATTGCTTCGTGAGTATTTTCAAAGATGAGCCATTTATCTTCGGATACATATTTACTTTTCTTATCCTTGAAATGCTTTCTTGTTTTAAGGTTAACTGTATGCCCTAAGTATTCTTTTTTCTTTAAGATACTTGCAATTGTTGAACTACACCAACGATAAGGATATTCAAAGTTTTTGCTTTGATGTAAGCCATATCCCATTTTTTGCTGATGATAAGCGGGTATATCTATCTTATCCGCTTCCAGTATCTTTGCTATTTTGTATGGTCCTGCTCCGTCCATTGTAAGATTAAATATTCGTCTTACTATCTGTGCTGCCTTTTCATCTACAATCCACTTATCTTTGTCTTTTTCATCTTTGATGTAGCCATAAGGTGGAGTGCTTGCCGTATGCTTTCCGCTTTCTCCTTTTGATCTAAATGTAGATTGTATTTTTCTTGAAGTATCTCTTGCATACCATTCATTCATAATATTTCTAAAAGGGGTAAAATCATCTTCTCTGTAAAAGCTGTCTACATTGTCATTGATAGCAATCAGTCTTACGCCCTTTTGTCTTAATATCTCCATACATTGACCGACTTTGAGATAATCTCTGCCGAGTCTACTCATATCCTTTACGATGATACAACTGATATTTCCAGTATTTACTCCATTCATCATTTCCATAAAGCCTGGTCTATCAAACTGTGTCCCGCTTATTCCGTCATCTGTAAAATGGATGATGTTGGTTAAATTATTCTTACTTGCATATTCTTCAAGGATTTTCTTTTGATTAACGATTGAGTTACTTTCTCCTTCAAGTTCATCATCTCGACTTAATCTCTCATAGAGTGCTGTTATCTTTTCAAAATTCCTCACTTTTTCCTCCTTCCTCTTAATTTCTTAAATAAAAAAGAATTAAGAAGTAAATATTTCACTAAAACAGTGATTAAGTGTTCTCCTTAATTCTATTACTCCCAGATTAACAAATTATTTTCTAAAAAACACACAAATC
>JRNA01000004.1 GCA_000758905.1 Clostridiales bacterium S5-A14a | reverse complement strand
GATTTGTGTGTTTTTTAGAAAATAATTTGTTAATCTGGGAGTAATAGAATTAAGGAGAACACTTAATCACTGTTTTAGTGAAATATTTACTTCTTAATTCTTTTTTATTTAAGAAATTAAGAGGAAGGAGGAAAAAGTGAGGAATTTTGAAAAGATAACAGCACTCTATGAGAGATTAAGTCGAGATGATGAACTTGAAGGAGAAAGTAACTCAATCGTTAATCAAAAGAAAATCCTTGAAGAATATGCAAGTAAGAATAATTTAACCAACATCATCCATTTTACAGATGACGGAATAAGCGGGACACAGTTTGATAGACCAGGCTTTATGGAAATGATGAATGGAGTAAATACTGGAAATATCAGTTGTATCATCGTAAAGGATATGAGTAGACTCGGCAGAGATTATCTCAAAGTCGGTCAATGTATGGAGATATTAAGACAAAAGGGCGTAAGACTGATTGCTATCAATGACAATGTAGACAGCTTTTACAGAGAAGATGATTTTACCCCTTTTAGAAATATTATGAATGAATGGTATGCAAGAGATACTTCAAGAAAAATACAATCTACATTTAGATCAAAAGGAGAAAGCGGAAAGCATACGGCAAGCACTCCACCTTATGGCTACATCAAAGATGAAAAAGACAAAGATAAGTGGGTTGTAGATGAAAAAGCAGCCGAGATAGTAAGGCGAATATTTAACCTGACCATGCAAGGCAATGGTCCGTATCGAATAGCAAAGATATTGGAAGCAGAAAAAATAGATATACCAGCTTATCATCAACAAAAATTAGGATACGGACTACATCAAAGCAAAAATTTTGAACATCCTTATCGTTGGTGTAGCTCTACAATAGCCAGTATCTTAAAGAAAGAAGAATACTTAGGGCATACAGTCAACTTCAAAACAAGGAAGCATTTCAAGGATAAGAAAAGTAAATATGTATCTGAAGATAACTGGCTGATATTTGAAAATACCCACGAAGCAATCATAGACCAAGAAACCTTTGATAATGTACAAAGAATACGAGGAAATGTAAAAAGATACCCAGATGGTTGGGGTGAATATCACCCACTAACAGGACTAATGTATTGTGCTGATTGTGGAAGTAAGATGTATGTTCATAGGACAAGTAATTACAAGAGTATCCCTTATTACAATTGCAGTGCCTACACAAAAGTACCTTGTGGAACACTTTGTCCATCAGCTCACAGGATAAAAGCGGAAGCCGTACTAAATCTTATACAGGAAACGCTAAAAGACATTAAAAAATACCTTGATGAAGATAACGAAGCCTTTATCCGTTCAATTCAAAATGAAATGGAAGAAAAGGAAAAAGTAGAGATAGAAAAGAAACGCACAAGGCTTATTGACAGCAAAGGGCGATTACAGGAATTAGAAAGACTGATGTGTCGTATCTATGAAGATATGATCCTTAACAAAATACCAAATAGCAGATATGAGATACTAAACAATCAATATGAAATGGAGCAGATAACTTTAAGCAAAGAGATTAAAGATTTAGAGTTTGCAATATCAAGATATGAAAAAGAAACAGATAGAGCAAGAAAATTTATATCCCTTATCAATCGTTATGAGAATTTTGAAGAACTTACAACCACAACGATCAATGAGTTTGTAGAGAAGATTATCATTCACGAAAGGGATAGGAAAGGCAGTCAAAACTCAAAACAGAAGATAGAGATATATTTTAACTTTATCGGAAATTATGAACCGCCAAAAGAAGAATTGACCGAAGAAGAACGATTAAAGCTTGAGGAAGAAGAGAGAAAAATCAATGAAAGAAAAGATAGGCTTCACCAAAATTATCTGAAGCGTAAAGCAAACGGCAAACAACAGGAATATGAGGAAAGGTACAAGGCAAGGCGAGAACAGAAGAAGCAGGAGAAACTAAAGGTTCTAAAAAGGGCAGGAGTACCAGTAAAAGATTATGAGGTAAAGATCTAATAAAATCAAAATCCATTAAGAAATTGTTAGTTGACACTAACCACACATGATGCTATAATAAAAACCGACAAGGTCGTCGATATTTTGAAAAAATGAAACGAGGTCTTTATTTTGAAGGAAGAGAAACAAAAGGTTGGACAAATTAGAAAGAAAGAAATTCGAGAAGCTGCAAAGAAATGTTTTTTAACGAAAGGCTTTCAAAGTACAACGATGGAAGATGTCATTACAGAGATAGGAATGAGCAGAGGAGGTGTTTATCATCATTATGCAAGCACAAATGAAATGCTTAAAGACTTAATGCTTGATGGAAATGATTATAGAAACAGCTTGATAAATGAATATTTAGAAAATAATAAAGGTAAAGATAAATATCTACAAATGGGTGAAATTTTAGTTGATAAATCATTAGCTGACACAGAATTAATGAAAATATACACGCTTCTTTTACAAGCGAAAAACTATAATGATGATTTAGAAAATTTATATCAGGAATTAAAACTTAATACCACAAATGAGTTAAGTATAATTGCCAATCAGCTTGGAATTAAGGCGGATATATTCAGAGATGGTTTTTTAGTAGATTACATTAACGGCTTGATATTAAGTTCGGAAGTTCTTGGGGCAAGAAAGTCTTATGGCGGACATAAAAAATATATAAAAGAAACAATAATAAATTACATCGTTGATGTAGAAAATAACACACATGAGGAGGTTTCAAATGAATAAACGATTAGAGGTAAAGGATTTAATCAATATAGGATTATTTTCCGTATTAGGTTTTGTGTTTATGATGATTGGATCATTTTTGGCAATGGTACCGGTTTTAATGCCACTTGTTCCATTTGCACAAGGACTTTTGGTAGGACCTGTAAATATGCTGTATTCTACCAAAATTAAAAAAAGAGGAATGATTTTTATTCAATCATTGCTTATTGCATTAGTATATGTTGCTATGGGACATGGACCTTGGGCATTATTAACTGCTGTTATCGCCGGTATTATTGCTGAAATAATTTTGAAATCAGGAGAATATACGAATGTAAATAAAGCCAGGTTAGCATTTTCGATAGCTCCTCTTTGCACATTAGGAAATTGGTTGCCGATTTTTATTTCAAGGAATGAATATGTTAAGCAAATGTTAGAACAAGGATACAATCAAGAGTTCATTGATAAAATGCTTAGCGTTATGCCGAACTGGATTATTGTTGTAATGGCGGTAGCAGGAATTATAGGAGCATATATAGGTTGCAGTATCGGAATGGCTTTCCTGAAAAAACACTTCAAAAAGGCTGGTATGGAGAAATAAAATTTCATGGAGAGTTAGGATGATAATCAAACTTGATTTTCGTACAAAACTTTTTATGACGATAATTCTTTCATATGTGATGGTATTAGGCAATATTCAAACAAAGTATTTCGTGCAAGCCATTTTAATATCCACAATTCCGATAATACTTTTAATTAACGCAAAATATATAAGAGTAGCTATTATTGGAGTGGCTACTCTTTTGTTTGTTTATGCTGCTGATAAATTTCTGATAGGGCTTAATTACAATCCTGTGGTTGCAATTTTATTGATAATAGTGATGGTTATTAAAAAAATTCTCCCCGCATTTTTGATGGGGAGATATACCATACTTACATCAAATGTTGGAGAAAGCATTTACTCATTAAAAAAAATGAAATGTCCAGATGAAATAGCCATTCCCTTGACGGTAATGGTACGTTTCTTTTATGCTGCAAGGATTGATTATAGTAATATAAAAAAAGCTATGCGTTTGAGAGGATTGACGCTTAAAAGGTTAATAAAGAGTCCAATTTTATTATTTGAATATAGATTAGTGCCATTATTGATGTGCTTATCAAAGGCAGCAGATGATTTGACGGTATCAGCTATGACGAAAGGGTTGGCTGTAAATCAAAAGAGAACAAGTATTAGTGAAACATATATGGGACTTGTTGACTTTATGTTTTTCTTAATAATGGCATGGATAATCTATCTATATATAAGGGGAAAATATGCTTGAATTACAAAATTTAACAGTGGGTTTTGACGGTGAAAGCATATTGAAAAATATAAATATGATTTTCAAACCCGGTGAAGTAACCGTCATTACAGGACATTCAGGAACAGGAAAAAGTAGCTTGCTAAAAGTTATCAATGGAATCATTCCGGAATACAATAATGCAGAATTAGAAGGAGATATTGTATTTAACGGAAAATCATTGTTTGGCTTGACAATATTGGAACGATCTAAATTTATATCTACAGTGTTTCAAAATCCTAAAACACAATTTTATTGTATCAATTCAACCGATGAACTGGCTTTTCAGTTGGAAAATAGAAACATAGACAAAGAATTGATTTTAGATAAAATTCAGTATTATTCAGCGGTTTTAGGTACAAAGGAATTATTAGATAGGAATATCTTTGAACTATCTGGAGGCGAAAAGCAGTTGATTGCAGTAACAGCTTGTGGGATTTCTGAAAATGAAATTATCTTGTTGGATGAACCCTCATCTTCCTTAGATCAGGTTGCAATAGAGCATTTACAGAATGCCATTATGGAACTGAAAAAAAGAAAGAAAATTATCATCATTGTGGAGCATAGATTGTTTTATCTGAAAGATATGCTTGATAAATTGTGTGTGATAGAAAATGGAACTTATAAAGAATACACAAAAGAGCAGTTTTGTGATGATTTCTTTGAACAGGTTTCTGAAAAACACAATCTAAGGAGTTTTAATGCGATTTCTAAAAACAATTTTTTAAGCAGGAAATATAAGCAAGTAGAAGTGTTAAAGAAAAATTCTTCAGATCTTGATTGTAAAGCATTGTCTTGTTTGAATTTCAAAAAAAAATATGAAAGAAAGGAAATCTTTGACTTCAGTATTGCCTTTGAATCCGGTATCAATTTCATCATTGGTCAAAATGGTGTTGGGAAAAGCACTTTTATCAATTTGCTGATGGGGCTGACAAGAGGAACAGGAGAGGTGTTTTATAACGGAGTAAAAGTAAAAAAACGATGTGAAAATATTTTTGCGATTATGCAAGATGTTAATTATCAACTTTTTACAGAATCTGTATGGCAGGAGCTTTCGACTGTTACAAAAGAGAACGAATTAAAAGATGAAATTTTAAAAGCAGTAAACCTATTTGATAAAAAAGAAATGCACCCAAGCTCATTGTCGGGAGGCGAAAAGCAAAGATTATTGCTTGCCATGTCTATGCTAAGTAGAAAACATATCATAATTTTTGATGAACCGACAAGTGGACTTTGTAAAAAACAGATGGATGTTTTGATTGGATTTATTAATAAAATGGCTGAGCAAGGAAAAATAATTCTTATAATCACACATGATCATGAGTTTATAGATAGATGTAACGGAAAAGTATATGAGTTTATTAAATAGGAATGAACAAAGGAGAATAATGTAATGAAAGAAGATATGAAAACACAACTATTAACAAAAAGTCCAAAAGACTTAATGTTTAAGTTGGCGATTCCCGGAATAATCGGAATGATTGTTATAGGACTTTATCCATTTATGGATGGAGTATTTGCGGGACGGTTGATTGGCGATTACGCCATGTCAGCAATCAGTGTATCTATGTCTTTGACGATTATAAACGGTGGAATATCGGCTCTGATCGGTGTAGGCAGCGCTTCTATCCTATCGAGAGCAATAGGCAAAGGAGATAAAGAAACAACAGACAAAATATTCGGGAACTTTTGTTATTGGGTTATTTTGTTTTCTCTAATTATCACAGTATTAGGTTTTGTATTTGCACCTCATTTTTTGGATTTGGTAGGTGCTAAAGGAGATATTAAAGAGCTTGGAGTCAGGTATTTAAGAGTAGTTTTCTTTGGCTCCATATTTGTTAATTTTGCTCAAGCCGGAAACATGACAATGCGTGGTGAAGGTGCATTAAAGCAATCCATGATTATTATGGGGGTAGGAGCAATATTAAACATTATTTTAGATCCTATTTTCATGAAGGTGATGGGAGAATATGCGATTGAAGGGGCAGCTATTGCAACTGTAATCTCTCAAATTGTGCAAGCTATATTAACTTTTCGCTATTTTTCAAAGAAAAGTGCTTTTGTGGGGATTCATAAAATCCAAAAGAGTAAGGATATTTCCAGTGAAATGTTTAGCATAGGAAGTTCTGCAATGATGATGCAAATTTTGTTTGCAGTACAACAAACATTCTTGTTTAAGCAAGCTTTCGCATACGGTGGAGATAATTGGGGAATTTTAATGGCTGCTACAATGAGATTGTATATGTTCTCCTTTATTCCTCTTTGGGGAATGAGCCAAGGTTTACAGCCTGTTATTGGGGCAAATTTCGGAGCAAAGCAATATAAAAGAGTAAAAGATACAATGAAGGTTTTTATGTACGGAGCAACTATTCTTGCAGCTCTTTCATGGATACCATCGATGTTTTATTCAGAAAAATTACTATCACTATTCAGTGTAAGAAGTGAAATCATAGAAGCTGGTGTTATGAATTTCAAGATGTTTTATTCCACATTTATTTTGTATGGAATTATGATTATGACCCTTACCTTTTTCCAATCCATTGGAGATGGCAAAAAAGCCGGAATGGTTGTAATGCTTAGACAGCTGATTTTATTTATACCGGCGATACTACTATTTCCAAAGTTTTTTGGAGCAACAGCAGTTTGGTGGGCAGAGCCTGTGGTGGATTTTAGTATGATTTTGGTCGGATTGTTTATGATGCTTGGGGTACTGCATAAGATAGGCAATGATGAGGTGGCAAATAATTAGCATTTTATTGCTTAACTTGGAAAATAAACTATTAGGAAGGATTGGTGTATGAAGATTAGTTAACTATAAGTGACGGAGGAGAGTAAGATGAAAAAGCTTATACTTATAGGGGGAAGTATTAACAAAATTTTCTTGCTACAGTATAGTTATCTGCTCTCTCAAAAAATCAAATATATCTGAAGAAAAGGTAAGCTCTTTTCAATTCGGAGGACATTTTACGCCAAAGTGTAGAAGTCCTCCTTTTTTATTCTCAGAAAACCAAAACAGAGAAATGAAAAAGGAGGAACGCACAATGGATAAAAGAGAATATTACCTCTATGTCAAAGGAAAGGCCGTACCTGTCAGTGAAGAAGTCTATAAAGCCTACTGGAAAATAACAGAGCATGAAAAGTATCTTCAGAGGAAGGATTGGAAACATAATGTAATACCATTTTCTGCATTGGATCATGACGGACACTTTGTAGACAACATCATAGATGAAAAAATAGACTTGGAAAAAATTGTAGAAGTCAAAATGCAAATTGAAGAATTAAACAAGGCATTAGCTACACTGACAAAAGAAGAAAGAGAGTTAATGGAAGCAATTTTTTTCAGAGAAGAAAGTCTGAAGTCTATTGGAGAAAAAGAGAAAGTTACACATCAGGCAATCAGCGGGAGGAGGGATAAAATTTTAGAAAAACTAAGAAAG
>JRNA01000003.1 GCA_000758905.1 Clostridiales bacterium S5-A14a | reverse complement strand
TTCCTTCAAGTTCATCATCTCGACTTAATCTCTCATAGAGTGCTGTTATCTTTTCAAAATTCCTCACTTTTTCCTCCTTCCTCTTAATTTTTTAAATAAAAAAGAATTAAGAAGTAAATATTTCACTAAAACAGTGATTAAGTGTTCTCCTTAATTCTATTACTCCCAGATTAACAAATTATTTTCTAAAAAACACACAAATCATACGCGAAAATTCTGCTATTTTGTTGACAAAAAAAATAGGAGTGTTATATTTGAAGTAGTAGATTATTTACTCAAATATTCAATAGAGAAAGAGGAGAATTGAAATGGCGAAACTTGTTGAGCAATATATTGATATTGCAAAGAAAAGAAACCCTGGCGAACCTGAATTTCACCAGACTATTGAGGAAGTTCTAACTTCACTAGAGCCTGTTCTTGAGGCTAACCCTCAGTATATTGAAGCAGGTATTTTGGAAAGACTTATTGAGCCTGAAAGAATGGTTACTTTCAGAGTACCTTGGGTTGACGACGAGGGAAAAGTTCAAGTAAATAGAGGATTCCGTGTACAGTTTAACAGTGCTATAGGACCATACAAGGGTGGTCTTAGATTCGCACCTTCAGTTTACTCAGGAGTAGTTAAGTTCCTCGGATTTGAACAGATTTTCAAGAACTCTCTTACAGGTCTTCCTATCGGAGGCGGTAAGGGTGGTGCCGACTTTGATCCTACTGGAAAGTCAGACGCTGAAATCATGAGATTCTGCCAGAGCTTTATGACTGAACTTTATAGACATATAGGTCCTGAAACTGATATCCCTGCTGGCGACCTAGGTGTTGGCGCACGTGAAATCGGATATATGTTTGGACAGTACAAAAGACTCGTAAACGAATACAGCGGCGTTCTTACTGGAAAAGGCATCCCTTACGGTGGTCTTCAGGGAAGAACAGAAGCTACAGGCTATGGTATTGTTTTCTTCGCAAGAGAAATGCTGGCTCACTTCGGAGAAACTCTTGAGAACAAAACAGTTGCAGTTTCAGGCTTTGGTAACGTAGCTTGGGGTACTGTAGCAAAGCTTAATGAGCTAGGTGCAAAGGTTATTACAATTTCAGGTCCAGACGGATATGTATATGATGAAGATGGCGTATCAGGCGAAAAGATTGACTACATGCTTGAACTTCGTGCAAGCGGCAAAAATATCGTAGAGCCTTATGCTAAAAAATTCAAATCAGCTAAATTCTTCAAGGGCGAGAAACCTTGGGGCGTTAAAGCAGATCTTTACATTCCTTGTGCAACTCAGAACGAAATTCACATTGAAGATGCTAAGAAGATGGTTGAAAACGGATGCAGATACCTTTGCGAAGGTGCTAACATGCCTACAACTAACGAAGCACTTCAGTTCTTACATGATAACAAAGTTGTTATTGGACCTTCAAAGGCAGCTAACGCAGGTGGCGTAGCTTGCTCTTGCATCGAAATGGGTCAGAATGCAGGACATACTGTATTCACACCTGCACAGGTTTATGAACAGCTTGAACAAATCATGATAAACATTCATAAGCAGGCAGCTGAAGCTTCAGCAAAATACGGTTATGACTATGACCTTGTAAAGGGTGCGAATATCGCAGGATTCCTAAGAGTTGCTGAAGCAATGATGGCTCAGGGAATTGTGTAGACTAGTTTCTTATAATACTGATACTAATCGTATCTAAAGCAATTGCAGTTAAAAGTAAACTAATTAATGGCTATGAGCGAAATGCTCATAGCCATTTTGTAACATTTAAGTCATGTCTTAGTGCTATTTTTGATTAATCATAATAAAACTCACTTAAACAAATATGAAAAATCGTTACTATTGTAGTTTTCAACTTCATATACCGTTTCGTCTATTGTAACTCGTTCTTCCATAAAAGATATTAGGATTACTTCGTTTTCTTTTCTTTCTATTTTGAAGAAATACTGCCAGCCTTTTTCTTTTTCTGCTTTTGTCTCTCTTATCGAATAAGAATTGAGTTTTTTTATCAGATCATCAACTTTTTCATTTTCTACTATAGTATCCTGCTTTTGTTCATTAGTCTGAGTTGAAACTGTAATCTGCCTTACATCATTTGGATTTATATTCATAGATTTTTCATCTCTCGAATTATCTGAATCACAACTTACTAAAAACAAAAGAGAGACAACTAGAGCTACTAAATAAAGCGTATTCTTCATAGTCATACCACCAGAACCTACATATTCTTACTTCAAAACAATTACCTAAAATGAATTATCCTACAATTATAAACAAATTTCAACTAATACTTCACAGGTATCAGATCGAATGCTTTGTCATCGTATTTTTCCTTGATAATACCATTGTCATAGCAGTCCATCAAGGCTCTAAGGTCAGCGACCATTTCGACCATCTCTTTACCTATGTCCGTATCTATTACCATCATCCTCTCAGGGAGCGTCTCGACCGTCTGCATTACAGGAGAAAAGAATTCCTGAGTTCCATCGGCCTTAAGAGGACTATACGGCTTATGCTGTGCAAGAGCCATGAATCTTGAATTGAATATAAATGTATATCCTGCTATTCCAGTCTTCTTCTGATAAGCCTTTGATATTCCACCATCTATAACGTATAAAAGTCCGCCGCCCTTTATAGGAGACTCTCCGTCCTTGAATTTAACCGGAACGTGCCCATTGAGAATCTTAGCTCTTTTTGGATCAAGGCCAAACTCCCTTATTATTTTTTCACAAGGCTCTCTCCTCTTGATCAACTCGTAATACGGCCTTACTGGTTCTTTGTGCGTTGCCTTATCATCTATGAACAACCTCTCAAAAGTCGTCATCTTTTCTTTACCAAACAGCGGTGAATTAAATCCAAGCCACAAATACCACATTATATCGCCAGGATACTCATTTGTCCCTGCATAGTTTTCCGGAGAAAAATATGCCCTTCGCACGAGTGTATCAAGGTGATCCATCAGAGCCTTGCCTTTTAGAGTTTTGCCACCGATATTAACATCAAGGAAAACTCCCGCATCCCCGTCATCATCCATAGGTATACATCCGTGATAAAGAAGATTCCCGTTGTATATAGTGTATAAAGCACCCCTGCTGTAGAGGAACTTGATATGTCTTTGTAATTTCTCTGATTTTAGGAAGGATGCTGAAAGAGCTTCCATAACCTCTTCTTCTTCTGGAGAAAGCTCATAAGGGTCTTCAGGATCAATGGTTGGGAAATTGCATTCCCTCAACTTGTGAAGTTCACCCTCTATCTCGACAGTGCCCTTCTCCTTGTCTATTTTGTGCAACAAAAGCCTGTGTTCAAGATTGTATTCTGGATGCGCCTTAATCCTCTGCCCCTCAAGTTTAAACTGCATAATAGCAATCGCCTTGTGCATTTTGGCTGCAAGCGTCTCGTCAACTGGATCAAAGTTATTTCTATCAAGAATGTGAGGCATGAATTTATCGCAAGGATCATCCCCATAACACATGTTTGCAAACATCGCGAGAGGCCTTAGATTAATGCCATATCCAATTTCGAGCATGTCAAAGTTGTTATAACTAATATTCATGCGCAAAACATTTGCTATGCATGCCCAATGTCCTGCCGCTGCTCCCATCCAAACCATGTCGTGATTTCCCCACTGAAAATCAACGTCATTTCTCTTCATTAGAAAATCCATTATATAGTCCGGATGTGCTCCCCTATCGAATATATCTCCGATTATATGAAGGTAGTCAACTGCAAGATCGCTAATGGCATTAGCCATTGAAATTATAAAGTTTTCAGCCATATCTGTTTCAATAATGGTGTCGATAATGGATTTATAATAATATGACCTGTTCTCCTCGTCATCTGCATGTAGAAGTTCATCCATTGCATATTCTGCATATTTTGGTAGTTTGCGCCTAACCTTTGACCTAGTGTACTTGGTGCTTACAGATTTGCAGATTGTAATTAGTCTATAAATCACCGTAACAGCCCACTTATTAAAATCATCCTCGGATTTCTTTCTTCGTTTGATTTCATTGATCGGATCATAAATTAATGCGGCCAGATCATCTCTATCTTCGTCACTCAAAATGCCACCATAGTGTTCGTCTATTTTGCTCTTGATTGTTCCTGAAGCACTCTTGAGCATATGTATAAAGGCTTCATGTTCTCCGTGAAGATCACTCAAAAAATATTCGGTTCCCTTTGGCAAGGCAAGTATAGCATTTATATTCACTATCTCTGCAGCCGCTGCCATCGAATTCGGATAATCTCTGGACAGTCTTCTCAAATACTTGATATCAGCCATTTACTCCTCCATTTTAAAGATATTTGCTCCTAGATTCCTGAATTTTTCAACAAATTTCTCATACCCTCTCTCGATGTGGTAGATTTCAGAAATTTCCGTAGTCCCATCCGCAACAAGTCCTGCCAAAACAAGTGCAGCTCCTGCTCTTAAATCTGTTGCAATAACCTGCGCACCCTGCAAAACCTTGCTGCCTGTTATATATGCCCTGTTTCCGTCAGTCTTTATATTTGCTCCCATTCTATTGAGTTCTGCAACATGCATAAATCTATTCTCAAATACTGTTTCAATCACAGTACTGTCTCCATCAACGGTTGTAAGGTAACTCATGAATGGACTTTGAATGTCCGTAGGGAAACCCGGATATGGTAGAGTTTTGATGTCAGTTGCTTTGAAATGTCTATCCTTGTCATCGGCTCTTACCCTCATTCCCTGTTCCTCAAGGAAAACGTCGACGCCGCATTCCCTGAGTTTAGCTGCAATTGGCATCACATGGTCAGGCACGACATTCTTTATTAGAATATTTCCCCTAGTTATAGCCGCTGCAAGCATAAATGTTCCCGTTTCTATTCTGTCAGGAATTACTGTATGCTTTGCAGACTTCAGATGCTTCACGCCTTCAATTTTGATATGATCAGTTCCAGCGCCCTTTATCTTTGCACCCATTTTATTTAAAAAACTTGCAAGATCAACTATTTCAGGTTCTTCTGCAGCATTAAAAATAGAAGTTGTTCCCCGTGCGAGCACTGCTGCTGTCATAATGTTTTCGGTTGCACCTACACTAGGAAAGTCAAGGTAAATACTATTTCCTATAAGGCCTCCTTCTGGTGCCACACATTCAACATAACTATCTTTGAGAACAACCTCCGCGCCGAGAGCTTCAAAACCCTTCAAATGCAGATCTATAGGCCTTGCGCCAATGGTGCATCCGCCTGGAAGATATACCTTTCCTCTTCCTGAACGCGCCAAAAGGGGCCCCATTATCAAAAATGAAGCCCTCATTTTGTTTACCAGTTCAAAGCATCCTTCTTCACTGGTTATTTCCTTTGTATATATTTCTAAGTGCCCGTCTTTAATAGTATCAACTTGTGAGCCTACGGATTCCAAGATTTCTTTCATAACCTTAACGTCACGAAGATCCGGAACATCCTTGATTTCACAAGGCTCTTCAGCCAATAATGAAGCTGCCATAAGTGGAAGTACCGCATTTTTTGCTCCACTTATTGAAACCTCTCCTGAGAGCGGGCCATTATTTTGTACTAAAAACTTTGCCATTAATTCCTCCAAGAAATTTTCTATTTTTATTATAATAGAACTGAGGAATTTTTTCAAGGCGTATGAGGATGCGATAGGACTACATCATGCCGCCCATTCCACCCATTCCGTTCATGCCGCCCATAGGTGGCATCTCTGGCTCATTTTTCTTAATTTCTGAGACCGTTGCCTCTGTAGTAAGTAGCATTGATGATACGCTTGCAGCATTCTGAATCGCTGATCTTGTAACCTTGGCAGGATCTACGATACCTTCCTTAATCATATCAACATACTCTTCTGTAGCTGCGTTGAAGCCTATTCCCTTATCTCTTGACTTAACTTCAGAAACCACTACTGAACCTTCAAAGCCAGCATTTTCTGCGATCTGACGAACTGGCTCCTCTAGTGCTCTAAGTATAATGTTGGCTCCAGTCTTTCTGTCGCCCTCTTGCTTCTTTGCAAATTTTGCAACTGCTGGCAGTACAGATATTAGAGCTACTCCACCACCAGATACAATGCCTTCCTCAACTGCAGCCTTGGTTGCGTTTAGAGCGTCTTCAATTCTCAATTTCTTTTCCTTTAGCTCTGTTTCTGTTGCAGCACCGACCTTAACAACGGCAACTCCACCTGCTAGTTTAGCAAGTCTTTCCTGAAGTTTTTCTTTGTCAAATTCAGATTCAATCTCCTCTATTTGTCTCTTAAGTGAAGCTATTCTATTTTCGATATCTTCAGAATCTCCATGTCCACCTACGATTACTGTTTTGTCCTTGTTAACCTTAACTGTAGCTGCTTCTCCAAGCAGATCCAAAGTTGCTTCCTTCAGGTCATATCCGACTTCTTCGCTTATAACAGTACCGCCTGTCAAAATAGCGATGTCTTCCATCATTGCCTTTCTTCTGTCGCCGAATCCAGGAGCCTTAACTGCAACTACATCGATTGTTCCTCTCAACTTGTTCACTACAAGTGTTGCAAGTGCTTCGCCCTCGATGTCCTCTGCGATTATCAGAAGCTTCCTTCCAGCTTTTACAACCTGCTCTAGTAGAGGTAGAAGGTCCTGAATATTATTTATTTTCTTGTCAGTCAACAAAATATATGGGTTCTCTATAGATGCTTCCATTTTTTCTGCGTCGTTTACCATGTATGCTGACAAATATCCTCTATCGAACTGCATTCCTTCAACAACCTCTAGAACAGTTCCTGTCGACTTAGACTCTTCAACTGTTATTACGCCATCTGTTCCGACTTTTTCCATTGCATCGGCGATGAGTTCACCTACGGTTTCATCGTCAGCTGATACTGATGCAACCTGCGCGATTTTGTCCTTCGAATCTACGTTTTTTGCAATCTTCTTGATCTCATCAACAGCAACTTCCACAGCACCGTTGATTCCTCTCTTTAGCTCCATAGGGTTTGCACCCGCTGCAAGGTTCTTAAAACCTTCTCTAACAATAATCTGTGTCAAAAGAGTTGCTGTAGTTGTTCCATCTCCTGCGACATCATTGGTTTTGGTTGCAACCTCTCTTACAAGCTGTGCTCCCATATCTTCAACCTTATCTTCAAGGTCAATTTCTTTAGCAATCGTAACACCGTCGTTAGTGATAAGCGGACTGCCAAAAGACTTATCTATCAAAACATTTCTACCCTTTGGTCCCAATGTGATTTTTACCGTATTTGCAAGTTTATCAACACCTGCCTGTAGTTTCTGTCTGGCATCTTCGCTAAAATAAATATCTCTAGCCATATTATCCTCCTAAAATCTAATATTTATAAATGTAAAATCTTAACTGTATAATTATTCAACTATCGCCAAAACATCTTTCTGGTTAAGGATAGTGTACTCTTCTCCATCATACTTAACTTCAGTTCCAGCATATTTAGAAAATACAACTTTATCTCCAACAGATAGCTCCATCTTCTCATCTTCAGTACCAGCTCCTACAGCCATAACCTCTGCAATCTGTGGTGCTTCCTTTGCTGAACTTGTAAGAATAATTCCGCCTGCAGTCTTCTCTTCTGCATCAAGTTTCTTAATTAACACCCTGCTTCCAAGCGGTCTAATACCAATACTCATATGAAATCCTCCTATACATATTATTAATAGTCTAATTTATTTTTAATATCAGCACTCTATGTTGAAGAGTGCTAACGTCATTTATATTTTAACACCTGCTTTTATTTTGTCAAGGATATTGAGCAGATTTTTATAATTTTTTATTTCCCATTTCTCTCATGTAATAAAAAAGATATTGCTGTGCATACCCGCCAAGCGTTCCAAAGTTCGAAGATGCAAACTCTGAAATAACTTTAAAATCGTCTTCAGGCAGACCATAAACGTGGTTCATCACTCGCCTCACCCAAACATCAATGGGGAAGCTCTCCCTCTTAGAAAGACCAAATAGCGCTATACAGTTAGCAACCTTAGGTCCAACACCTGTCAATTCGAGCAAATCATCGTAGGTTTGCGGCATCCCCCTCTCCAAGACCTGTTTTGCAGAGTTTACAATATATTTTGCGCGATAACCTAATCTTATCGGACTTAAATCCTCAACATCTAGTTCTGCTATTTTCTCCGGTGACGGCAGAGAACAAGGCTTGAAATCCGCATTTATAAGACTTCCTATTTCGCGTGAGCCTGGAATTTCTTCTCCGAAATGACGACTCAAGTTATTTATGCACCCCTTGATTCTTGGAATATTATTATTTTGCGATATTATAAACGAAAGTATGGTTTCCCATAAATCCTGATTTAAAATCCTGATTCCATCGCCGAATTTTATTGCTTCTTCGATTGTATCATCATTTAAAATTAAAGTATTTTTGATTTTGCTGTAGTCTCGATCAAGGTCAAAATAACTATGCCAAAATTCTTCGCTTCCGCTTCCCGTTACTTTCAGTTCCTTTGACTCTAGATCGTATTCAACTAGAGCTGCGTATTTATTTGCGATTCCCACATACCTCTGTACGCAATCATTATTAATATTCTCGTGCGTTGATAATGTCGTATCGGCAGTTACAGGCTCCCACCTGAAACACTGGCCGCATTGAAAAATATGTTCAAGATTACAATCTCTGACATCATGAAAAATTATTTTGTTCATACTTTATTCTCTTTCAATTTAAAATTACTATTTATCAAGGAAGGCATAAGGAGAGCGAATTCCCCTTACATCTATTTTAATGTATTCTATGTTAAATGCAGTCATCTGCTCAATCATTTCAAATAGTTTTTTTTGATAAATTTCTGCCGTCTCGAAGGGATCGACATTTTTATCAAGGAGAACTGCTACATTTATGCGCATTGCATCAATCGAGGTATTTCCATAAACCCTTACAATTCCTTTAACTCCTAGGGTCGATCGACCTACACACCTGGCTATGTCTGTCACTACCTTGTCAGAAATGAAAAAATCGCCTACATAGCTGTAGGTTGGTCTCACAACAGTTAGGTCTCTCCTGATAGTCCTCTTGTCCTTTTTCTTTCGGGCTTTTTCAGATGCGAGCTGAGGCTGTCTTGCACCAGTTATTCCTGAAATTTGTCCTATGTTTTCCTGTAAATCTCGAAAAACTTGAAGTGGATTCATAAAGTATCCGGCAAAGTCTCTTTTTAATTGAAGTGTAGGCACGGGAATTACGTGTTTTCCAAAGGCATGCCTCTGTCTTGCTGCAAGTTCCCTCTCCTCTTCGGTTGTCAAATCTTCGATTTTGATCTGGTTCTCAGGCAAAGGCTCTGGCAGATTGAGTCTTGAGATTATTCTTTCGACCATACGATCTGATGTGCCTATAATTAGTATGGATTCTGGGTTGACTCTCTTGATGGCAGAAAGCACAGCATCTCTGTGTTGATCTAGACGGAAAAGTGCTGTTTTGATAGCTCCTATAGTCGTGTTTTGTCTCTTGGCAGAGATACCTGCAACGACCTGTGAATGAAAAATGAAGAGGCCATCATCTATAATTGCCTCGATATTAAGATCTTTGCATAAGCTTAAAGCCTGATAACTTTTACCAGTACCTGACTTTCCGACTAATGTGTAAACTTTCATCTTTACTTATCTTATCCCTTCTGATATAATGAACTCGGTTAAAAACATTTTAAAGGAGGAATTTACAATGGCTTATAAAATTCAAGATAGCTGCATTGCTTGCGGTGCTTGCGAAGCAGAATGCCCAACTGGTGCAATAAGCGAAGGAGATGGAATCTTCGTAATCGACGGTGATACTTGCATCGACTGTGGCGCTTGTGCAGGCGTATGTCCAACAGGAGCTCCTGTAGAGGCATAAGCATAGCTGAATCCAGCTAACAAACGTACCCTATCTGTGCTTGAAAATTCTTCATTGCAGATAGCTAAGTAAAACATAAACCGCTTCATATGAAGCGGTTTTTTCATGTTTTGTTTTATCAAACAAACTGGGCACGCCGCTGAATTTAATACATATTTAGACAGATCCGTCTGTGAATTAATTGATGGAATGATCTGTAATATGGCCTTTTCAGCACTAACCTATTTTGTCTTCTTAGTATTGAACTTTTCTATATCCTTAATGTGGTATGCGAGCGAATGGAGGCTGTCTGATAGATGAACATTTTCTACGGCCACACGGTCAGGAACTTCAAGATCTAGCGGTGCAAAATTCCAAATCCCTTTAACGCCCGCAAAAGTAAGTCTGTCTGCAACAGCCTGAGCATTTTCTTTGTTTACGCATATTATGCCGATGTCTATTTTGTTCTCTTCAACGTAGTCAACGAGATCTTCATTATCAAGAATCTTGTAGCCGTTCATTTCCTTGCCAATCAGTTCCTTTTTCACGTCAAAGGCGGCATGCATTTCAAAACCACCCTTGTATGATGCTATGTAGTTCGCGATGGCAGTTCCAAGATTTCCAGCTCCGACTACGACCATTTTGTAATCCTTATCGAGCCCCAAAATACCACTAATTTCATTGTATAGGCCTTCGACGCTGTAGCCATATCCCTGTTGACCGAAACCACCAAAATTGTTTAGATCCTGTCTAATCTGGCTTGCAGTATAACCGATTATTTCGGAAAACTCCTTACTTGAAATTTTCTCCACTCCCTTACGATTAAGTTCATATAGATATCTTCGATATCTTGGCAGTCTCTTGATAACTGCGTTTGAAATCTTAGTTGTTCTCTTCATTTTCTGTCTCCTCAATCAAATAAAATTTTATCTTATTGCTGTGCCGGCAAGTATGCCTACATAGCCCTTAATACTACTAAACCTATATGCTATACATATTCTTATTTACCATGCTGTTATTTTCGATTTTAGTATGATACCCATCTTTGATATTATTATAACACATTTTTAACGAAAAATACCAAGCAACTTAGGCTTGGTATTATAGATTCTTTTTTAATTCAAAAGTAAAGCAGTCAACCTTAAAAGATTAGTCGATATTTTCCGCGTTTTCTTCAACATATTTAACAAGGTCTCCGACAAGCTGGAAGTTTTCCGCTTCTTCATCCGGAATTTCAATGTCAAACTCTTCTTCAATGCCCATGATAATCTCAACGGCATCAAGTGAATCAGCTTCCAGATCCTTCATCAAATTTGTATCCATCGTTACCATTGTTTCCTCAAGTTTAAGCTGATCTACAATGATATCTCTGATTTTTTCAAAAACCATATCTACCTCCAAGTTCAAATTAATAAAATAATGATTTCAGTTTCTTCTTCAAATAAATTAATGAAATATCTTCTTTGATTAATTCCAAATTTTTGTCCATAAGTCATTTCACATTGCTTAAACGCTCAACAAAATAGCCCATGGTAAATCAATATGAATCATTATAGTACAAGTACAACTGCAATGCAAGTACAAAACATCCCCAAAAACATGCACATCGGATTTTGCAAACTTTTCTGAGTGGGACCTACTCTAATTCAATCCACTTTTCGTAAGCCTGTTCGAGTTCTTCTTGCAGTTTCTCATTTTCGGCAGCAAGCTCTGCCAGCAGTTCAAAATCGCTCAAATTCTCAGGCTTGCACATTTCTTTTTCGTTTGCATGGATGTCGGACTCATGCTGCTTTATAAAGGCCTCCAATCTCTGTTTCTCACGTTTTTTCCGCCTCTCCTCTGCCTGCCTTTCCTTCCGCATCGCCCTCCTCATCGCAGATTCAGTCATTTCGCAGTCGTTTTGCTGAGATGATGTGCAGTCAGAATCCCCATGCACATCATTTTTATATTTTGTGCCACCGCCATCTCCTGAACTTCTATATTCATCGAGATTAATTATTCTCTGCGGCACTTTCTTGAGAAAATACCGGTCATGGCTGACCACAATAACCGTCCCTGGATATTCAATAAGAGCGTCCTCAAACGCTTCCTTGGAGTCTATGTCAAGGTGGTTAGTAGGTTCGTCAAGTACGAGCACATTTGCCCCGCCCATCATAAGTTTTAAAAGTGAAAGCCTAGCTTTTTCACCTCCGGACAAAGAAGAAACTTTAAGGAATACATCGTCACCCTTGAACAAAAATCTGGCTAACAAGTTCCGTATTTCACCTTCAGTATATAAGCGAAAATCCTGATGAACCTCCTCTATCACAGTATTTTGTTCATTTAGTAGCAGCTGCCCCTGATCGTAATACCCAAAGCTGACATTATGCCCTAACTTAAGGTGTCCAGACAGAATTGACATCTGGCTCGTCAACACCTTTAAGAGTGTGGTTTTTCCGACGCCGTTTGCCCCCGAAAATGCAATACGCTCTCCTCGCCTTATCAGAAAAGAGAGATTTTCAACCAATGGCTGTTTATAGCCGACTGAAATATCCTCAGCGATTAAGACGTCATTTCCCGATGGGAATTCTTCCTTAAATGTGAGCTTCATCTTATCGTCAAGAGCTTCAGGCCTTTGAATCCTCTCCATCGCAGCAAGTCGTTTCTCCCTCGAAGCAGCTCGCCTTGCGAGTTTCTCAGTTCCTCTCTCCTTGAAACGCCTAATCATATCTTCCTGCTTTGCAATCTCTCGCCTCTGCTTTTGATACGCCTTCAATTCGGAGTCCCTTACGGACTTCCTCTCCCTTGCATAAAAGCTATAGTTGCCGTTGTACAGCCTTGCGTGTCCTGCCGAAATTTCAAGTGTTTTATCTGTCGTTACATCAAGAAAATACCTATCGTGGCTGACAATTATCACGGTACCACCATAATTTTTCAGGTACTTTTCCAGTTTATTTATGGTTGCAAGATCCAGATGGTTAGTCGGTTCATCGAGCAACAAAATATCCGGCTTAGAAAGCAGGATGCATCCAAGCGCAAGTCTTGACCTCTCGCCGCCTGACAACAAAGAAACAGGTTCGTCATAATAGTTTTCTCCAAATGACATTGTATTCAGCATGCCTGTGACTTCGCTCTCATAATCGTAACCTTCTACGCTCTTCATCGCCTCATAGACCGTCAGGCTTTCATATCTATCCTTATAGATTCCAGATGAAAAATTATTTCGCTGTCTCAGATAGCCGACTTTTTTGTCAGATGATATGAATACGTCTCCCTCGTCGGGATCAACTTCACCTGAAATAATATTTAAAAGTGTCGTCTTGCCGGCACCGTTAATACCCACAACGCCGAGTTTCTCGCCGTCATTTAGGTGAAAGGAAACATTTTTTATTATTGGGGTTACGCCGTAGGACTTTGTGAGAGATGTAGCTGAAACTGTTATCATATCTCTAACCCCGGCAAAACGTCAAAATCAAGGTTATCAGCGCCCTGCTCAAAATATTTGTGATACGCTGCTATTGCAATCATCCCAGCATTATCGGTGCACATCACGATAGGCGGTTTATAAAATTCAATATTTTTCTCAGCACATTTCTCTGACATCACCTCAGTTAGCCTCGAATTTGCAGCAACTCCACCTGCCATAACCAGTTTGTTCATATTTTCTTTTTCAAGTGCTTCCATAGCCTTAGTCACCACAACCTCGACAACGGCCTCCTGAAAAGATGCTGCTACGTCTTCAACCTTAACATCTCGTCCCGCTTGTTTTTCCGTATTAACAAAATTCAAAACGCCGGTCTTAATCCCGCTAAAACTAAAGTCGTACGTCCCCTTCTCAAGCCATGTCCTTTTAAAGTCAACCTCGCTTCCATTGCCCTCTTTGGCGAGTTTATCAATCTTAGGTCCTCCTGGATATCCCAGTCCCAAGACTCTCGCTACCTTGTCATATGCCTCACCTATTGCATCATCTCTAGTTTGTCCCAAAACCTCAAAATCCGTATATCCATTCACCTTAACGATGTTGGTATGTCCACCAGAAACAACAAGCGAAATAAATGGCGGTTTAAGTTTTGGATAGGCTGAATATGCTGCTGCTATGTGCCCGTGCATATGATTAACAGCTACTATCGGTATATTGAGCGCAGTTGAATAAGCTTTTGCCGCTGCAACTCCAATAACAAGTGCACCCGAAAGACCTGGCCCGTGAGTTACCCCAATCAGATCAATATCGTTCCAAGATACTGAAGCCTCGTCCATAGACATTTCGACTACTTTGTTGATGTTTTCAAGGTGCTGCCTCGACGCAATTTCAGGCACAACGCCCCCATACTCTTTGTGAATCGCAATTTGTGATGAAATGACATTAGATAACAGATTTCGCTCGCCACGCAAAATAGAGGCAGAACTTTCATCGCAGCTTGTCTCTATTGCAAGCGTTATGAAATCTTCCTTAAAGTCATCGCAAAGCCCCTGATTTCTGCTTTTACCAAAATTCAAGCAGCCTTCCTCTCCGTTGCTTTGTTTCTTATATACATCGCTCATCAAAACATCCTCACTTATTTGACTTTCCCGTTCTTCTCCACATGATGACAGCATCCTCAGCATTATCATAATAGCCCTTTCGAAGCCCCTCGCTGCGGAATCCAAATTCCTCATAAAGCTTTATCGCTGCCTCATTGCTTTTTCTAACCTCAAGAGTAAAGTCGCATATTCCTTCATGCCTTCCTGTCCTAAGCATGTGATTTACAAGTTTCCGGCCGAGCCCAATCCTTCTAAAATCTTCTGATACCACAACATCGTGAATCTCACCTTCGCCAAGCACAGTCCAGTACGAGACATAGCCCACAACTTCCGATTCGCCTCTGTATGCCTGACCCGGGAATGCTTTGCCACTCCTTACAACGACAAAATACCTGCTCTTCGGATTTTTCTCCATATCCCTTCGTATCTCTTCGGCACTCCAAGAATGTGTCAGATATTTTGCAGCCAAAGCAGCTATGATATCTGCATCCTCTGGTGTCGCTGTTCTAACGAAATAATTTTTCTTTTCATTTTTCTTGACTCCGATGAGTCCAGCCTTAAGCTTCGCCTCTGCTTCAGGAATCCTCATATAGTCAGGCAGCACTTCCGTGTATTCCTTCAGTCTGCCCTCACTTCTAACGGCTTCAACTGCATACATTCCAACCATACCAGCATTTGGCTCAAAATAGTCTTCATCGCTGCTGTCCCAAAATATGTCTATGTCCAACTTGCCTGAATATAGATCAAGTTGTTCTGCCTTCCACTCATCCAAAATTTCCTCATATGCCTTGCAACCATCCCCATAAAAGTTGATTTCAAACTTAGCATTTTTAAGGTTATCATTTTGCTTTAACATATTAGCAAGTTCTGATAGATTAGCTGCAAGTTTTTCGAGTAAATCCGCAAGCATTATGCATGACCCGCGATGTACCTCAATGCATCCTTCGCTCTTTGCTTGGTCATCACGGTATATTGCGCCGTACACCTGCCCTCTTCTCGCATTGTAAATCGGAACAACGTATTTTGTAACCGCATTTTTGCTGCCTTCTACCGCTTCTTCGCTATATTGAAGCTTATTATTCTTGAGCTTCAACTTCCACATTTCAAGTGAACCTACCGGGATAACAGGCTTATCAAGCGCTTGGGCTAGGCTCCTAGCAACAGAAACACCTATCCTCGTTCCAGTAAAAGACCCCGGACCGATTGAAACCGCTATCGATCCGAGATCATCCATTCCTGGTCTTCTGCCATCCACTTCACAATCCATTACATTACGAATAAGTCCTGGCAGATTTTTTAGATGTGACATAGGCTCAGCTGTTTTGGAAGTCTTAACCATCTTAAAATTGCAATTTCGGCATGCTTCAAGTACATCCTGAAACGCGAAGTTACTCTTTAAATCCTGAGGCAAATTTTTTATTTGATTTTCACTATTTGTGGACGCATCATTTGTGGACGCATCCTCCGTCCCTGCAATCAATGCAACTGATCCGATTCTACCTGTGGTCTCAATAGCTAGAATAAGCATTTGTAAATCCTTTCATCGACATTGCCGCATGGCGGCCAAGTGATTTCAATTATCTTGGCATCTTGTGGAATTACGTCTGAAATCAAATCTGCCCATTCAATAACACAAACTCCATCGCCATCCAGATACTCCTCGCCACCAATATAAAAAAACTCATCAGAGCTTCCTAGTCTATATACATCAAAATGGTGTAGCGGTATTCTTCCGCTATAGTATGACTTAACGATATTAAAAGTAGGACTTGTAATTGATTCTTCAACTCCAAGTCCCTCTGCAATGTATTTTGTTAAAGTCGTCTTGCCAGTTCCAAGGTCTCCGATGAGGGCAAAAACCGTCCCTCTAGAACATGTTCTTCCTATCTCACGACCAAAGTCGGCCACTTCTGATTCTGTCTTAAAAATCTTCTCAATTTTATTCATATCTATATACTGTTAAATAAGAATCCTCATACCTGATATTCTAAGGTCCAAAACATTTCTACACAGCGTTGATGCTAAAGTATATAGCATCTGATACTAGACTAATTTTTATGCAAGAATGCCGAGATTCTCTTATAAATAAGCATAGTCAATAGTCCATTTATCCCACCCTTTAGAAGGTTGAATGGCATAATTACCGGCAATATCATTGCCATAACAGCCTTTCGTGGAACACCCATAAATAGCGGCGTAATAAACATATTTGCAAAACACATTACCACAGTCATTGAAATAATACCTGCTATCAGCGCGATAATGGCAACTTTTTTGGTCTTATGTCTCGAATATATCACAGACGCTACAATTGCAAAACTTCCCGTAGCTACCATGTGCATTAAAAACCCGTACAGCCCATCCTCTCCGAGTCCAAATGCCTGAATGAGGCTTACAATTCCTGTAACAACAATGCCTGGAATAGGTCCAAATGCAAATGCTGTAACAAAAATCGGTACATCCGCAGGATCATATTTCAAAAAAGGAGCCGGCGGAAACGGTATTCTGATTAGCAGGAGCAGAACACACGAAATCGCAGTCATAAGCCCAATTTTTGCAATGGTTTTGCTATTATATCTTTTGTTCATCTATAACTTCCTCAAATCCATCATAAATAACGCCCAGGTTATACTTCTTAGCCATATCATCAAAAATTCCGAAAATGACTTCCTCGCTCTGCGGCATTTCAGCACCCCGTTCGTGTATATTTATGTACAAAATAATTGTGTCTTTCTCTTTGGCGATATGCACAACCTCTGCGACAACGCCATGCGATTCGGCTATTTTGTCGACATCCTGATTAGAGTCATCACCATTTTGAATCACGAATTTTTCATTTGCAAAAAATTCATTATATGCATCGGCAAAATCGATAACATTTGCGTCGTAGAATGGCAGTTTTGACAAAAACTCAAAAAAACCACCGCATGACTCTGAAACTATCTCCATAGACTTGCCGATTTTTCGAATAGAAAGACTTGGGGAATTAAAATCCTCAAAATGATTTTCGACATCCCCATAATCTGTCAGTGCCTTATTATACACTACACACCTTTGGTTATCGCTCCGAGCCGAGAGTTTGCTCAACCTCAGCCCGGATACAGTTCTACCATCGATTTTTTTAACGATCCTAATAGAGTGATTAAAACTCAACCGCTTCTACTCCCTTAATTTCAGGATAAGATTCCATTAGGATTCTTCCGATAACTCCCTGAAGAGTCATTCTTGCTCCGGGGCAGCCTGCGCAGTGTCCCTGAAGCTTAACCTTCACGATATTATCCTTATATTCAACGAATTCCACGTCTCCACCGTCATTTTGGAGAAATGGTCTAATTTTATCTAAAGCTTCCTTGATTTTTGCTTCCATTTCCATATTTACATCCTCCTATATACTAAAAATCAATCTAAAACAAGACCGTATTATCATACTACTATTACCCAAAATTGTAAAGATAACACTATTTGCGTTTCATAGCCTCTGTTTTGTCGTAATGTTTTGCAATTTCATCACCGCTTAGAATTCGCATTCCGCCTCCTGCCAAAGCTTCCATCTCACACTCGCCAGGCATAACTGTTACTGGAGCGATAAAGTTGACTCTTGGAATTACCATGTCGGTAAGCAACTTAGAATGTGCAAGCCCACCTGTGATTATTATAGCATTAACCTCGCCATTCAAAACAGGAGCAAGCCATCCAATATATTTGGAAATCTGATATGCCATTGCGTCATATACTAATTTTACCTTTTCATCTCCTTCGATGTACATCTCTTCGATTTTTCTGCCGTCTGTGGTTCCAAGGTATGCTAGTAATCCGCCCTTACCTCGTATGCGCTTTTTGAAATCCTTAACGTTCATTCCGCTCTTCTCAAAGAATTCCATCAGTGATAGGAGCTGAGTGCCTCCTGATCGTTCTGGAGACATAGGGCCCTCATCATCCGCAACTATATCTATAATCTTCCCCTGCTTATGAGCACTCATAGAGCTGCCGCCGCCTATGTGAGCAACGATAAAATTATTTTTCGAATAGTCAAGTCCATTGTTTTCGCAATACTTCATCGCCATTGCCCTGCTATTCAAAACATGGCAGGTTGGCTGTCTCTTAAATTCAGGGAATCCTGTCAACCTAGCTATATCGCTTAGGTATGAACCCATAACGGCATCATAAATATACGCCTTGATTCCACCTTCATCAGCCAGTTTTTTCCCGATCAGTCCACCTAAGTTTGATGCGTGCTGCGAACATAACTCAGGATTTGAAAGTGCTTCGACTAGGGCATCATCAACCTCATAGCCTTCTCCTCCAATACCATATACGAGTCCACCCCTGCCGACGATTGCATCAAAATCATTCACATGATAACCATGCTCCTTGAGGAATTCTCTTACCTCGCCAAGCCTGTACTCAAGCTGATCAGCTATTTTGTCGAACTTAGCCAAAGCCTTTGCATCGTGCTCCAAATTGTTCTGTACCAGCTTCTGAGTCCCCTTAAATATCGCTAGCTTAGTGCTTGTCGATCCTGGATTTACTATCAGCTGCAAATATTCATCTTTTGTTTTGCAGCCAGATTTTTCAAGTGGCATCGCTTCTTTAACGTTACTCATAAATTATACTCCTTCGCAAGTTCTTTGAACTTCTCGATTGAATTTTGACAGGTTTCTTTGCTGACGCAGTATGCCAGCCTTACATAGCCTGGTCCTGCAAACGAGGACCCGGGAACCATCAAAATATTATACTTCTTTGCTTCCTCGACAAATTTTTTGTCATCGGCGACTGGAGACTTCATCCAAAGGTAAAAGGCTCCTTCTGGCTTTAAGCACTCAAATCCCGCCTCTGTCAGACCCTTATATAAGATTTCTCCGTTTCTTCGATAAAACTCTATATCCGCCTCTGCATCAACGCATCTTTCTATTACAAGTTGCATGAGAGACGGTGCGTTTACACAGCCCGATACCCTGTTTGCAATAGTAGCCGCAGCGATAAATTCCTCGCTTTTGTCTGCTTCATCGGGAATTACAATATATCCTATACGTTCTCCAGGTAGAGAGAGCGATTTGCTGTATGAATATGCAACTATTGTGTTATCGTAATATTTTGTTACGTATGGAACGGTTTTGTCAACATAAACAAGTTCTCTATATGGTTCATCCACTATTAAGTATATAACCGTTTTGAATTCGCGCTGCTTTTCCGAAAGGGCCGCTGCAATTTCCTTTATCACATCCTCCTCATAGACTACTCCTGTCGGGTTATGGGGATTGTTGATAATTACAGCCTTTGTCCTCGGCGTTATTGCATCCTTCATCTTCTGAACGTCTGGCATAAAGTCTTCTTCGTTCGGAGGAACGACTACAAGTTTACCGTCGTAATTAGCCACATAGTTTCCATATTCAACAAAATAAGGGGCAAACGTAAGAACTTCATCGCCTGGGTCAAGCATTGTCTTAAGGCTAACGTTGAGCGCAGATCCAGCTCCTACCACCATAATGAGATTCTTCGCAGAAAATTTAGTTTTATGCAGTTTATTCAGATGATTTGCAATCGCGGTTCGAGTTCCTTCAAAACCTGCGTTATTCATATAGCCATGAACCTTCAGTGGATTCTCATTTTCTAGAATAGCCATTATTGCCTCTCTAACTTCGTCTGGTGCAGGCACATTCGGATTGCCGAGGCTGAAGTCAAAAACCTTGTCTTCCCCATACCTTGCCTTCATCTTAGCGCCTTCTTCAAACATGGCTCTTATCACCGAGCTGTTTTTAACAAGCGGTTCCATTTTCTTCGAGATCATGTTTATCCCCTTCCTAATTCAATATTTTTTTAAATTTGAATTTTTTCTCTTGGAATTATATAGTTAAAATTTTCTGATCTGCATTTCGATTGCAGATAACTGATTCCATTCCAATTTTTAGTGCTTTTAGGTTTAAATCTACAAATTTTTCCTTAACATTATTTCTAATTATTGTTTCCCAATCAATGTCTTCAAGTGACATAATTTTTATTATTGTTCCTAGTAAAATCACATTGGTCGCCTTTGAATTGCCAAGTTCTCTAGCTAAACTTGTCGCATTCAGCACAAATGTCTTTTCCGCCGACTTCTTAATTTCTTCTATCACATCCTTGGCATAAGTCTCAAGTCCAGTTGAAACAGTCATAGAAGGAATTTCGTAGTCATTTACTACAACGCTCCCCGTCGGTTTCAAATACGGCATTGCTCTCAGTGCTTCCATCTTCTCAAAGGCTACTATCATGTCAGCAGAACCTTTTTCAATGATGGGGGATAGAACCTTCTCCCCGTATCTTACCTGTGAAATAACATCTCCACCACGCTGGCTCATTCCATGAATTTCACTCATCTTCACATCAAAGCCATGCTCCATCAATCCTATGGTTAGCATCTTAGCAGCAAGGATTGTGCCCTGACCGCCAACACCTGTTAACAAAACATTTTTAGTCATAGCTCCATCCTCCTTATTTTTTCTTTTGAATTGCCTGAACCGGACAAACCTGCATGCATACGTCACATCCAACGCAGGTGTCTGGATTTATCAACATTTTTCGCTTTTCGTCTTGGAATTCAAGCGATGGGCACCCCGTCTTTTGGCATTTTCTGCAACCGATACAGACTTCTTGGTTCACAAAATTCTTTGTTGAGAACATGCCTTCAAACTCATTTATATCTTCCTCTGAGAATTTCTTGAGAACACATGGCCACCTCGTAATCAGAACTGACGCCTCATCGATTGCAATCAGCTCGTCAAGTGCTTTGTCAACCGCATCAAGGTCATTAGGGTCAACCACCCTCACATGCTTTATCCCCATAGCTTTTACAAGAGGCTCTATCTGAATTTCGCCAGCTGGCTCGCCTTTCGCCGTAAAACCTGATCCAGGGTTATTTTGATGTCCCGTCATGGCTGTAATCCTATTGTCCAGGATCACGCTAATCGTTTTTGATTTATTATACACAGTATTCAAAAGCGAATTTATGCCGGTATGGAAGAATGTCGAATCACCTAGGACGGCGACAACTCTTTTGTTGACACCTGCACGATCGAATGCCTGCTGTGCTCCGTGACCTACAGAAAAACTAGCACCCATACAGACGCAACTATTCATAGCATTGTAAGGAGGTCCTGCAGCAAGTGTATAGCAGCCTATGTCGCCACTTATCATTATGTCTTTTCTCTTACCAAGTCTGTAGAAGAATCCTCTATGAGGGCAGCCTGAACATAGAGTCGGAGGTCTTTTGATAACCTTGTCTTCTGCATATTCAACGCTTGGAAGTTCTTCTCCATTAAGGCACTTTCTCAAAATGCCTGGTAGCATTTCCCCATATGGAGGGAAGATGTCCTTTCCATGCGGCTTAAATCCTAGGCTGCGCACAAAATCTTCGATATATGGATCATCTTCCTCAACGATGTAAACCTCGTCAACTGCATTGCAAAATTCTGTAATTTTCTTAGGCGGAAGCGGCCATGTAAATCCAAGTTTTAGATATGAAGCTTCCTCACCAAAGACTTCTTTTGCATAATAATACGAAGGGCCTGAGGATATTATTCCAATTTTTTTGTCATTCATTTCCACCCTGTTATATGGGCAGGTTTCAGAAAACTCTCTCAATCTTTCAGTTCTCTTCTCTATTTCAACCCTCAAAACTCTCGCATGTGCAGGAAGTGCAACATACTTCATTGGGTTCGGCTCCCAAGGTTTAACATCTACGTCCTTACGCTCACCGAGTTCCACAATTGATTTTGAGTGACAGACACGGGTGACAAGCCTTATCATGAACAAAACATTAAACTCTTCGCTCAGATCAAATGCTGCCTTCATCATATCAAGGCATTCCTGGCTATCAGCTGGCTCCATCATAGGGAATTTCCCATGCTTAGCATAATTCCTATTGTCCTGCTCGTTCTGCGAAGAAAACATCCCTGGCTCATCTGCACTTATCAAAACTGTTCCGCCGTTCACTCCCATATATGCGTATGTCATAATAGGATCCGCCGCAACATTGACTCCAACATGCTTCATAGATGCCATAGATCTCACGCCAGCCATTGAAGCACCTATTGCAGACTCCATTGCTACCTTTTCGTTCGGTGCCCATTCAGCATAGATTTCATCATATTTGGCAATGTTCTCCAAAATTTCTGTACTAGGCGTTCCGGGATAAGCCGATGCATGACGAACACCAGCTTCGTAGGCTCCTCGTGCAATAGCCTCATTACCTGTCAAAAGCTTTTTCATTAGGTCTAACCTCCTAACCTATAAATATTTTATGGTAAAGTTATTTAATTATATCCGAAATGAGGCAGCATGCTACGAGAGCATAATATTTTTCCTCAAATATAGCACTTCGGGAATTCAAAGCAATTGGACATTTAGCACCCATTACAACTCCTGCCATCTTAGCACCGCCAAACAAGAGCATTCCCTTTACCATCATGTTTCCTGCACTGATATTTGGTACTAAGATTATATCTGCATCGCCCGCAACAGGGCTATCAAAACCCTTCACTTCAGCTGCTTCCTTTTTGAACGCAATATCCGTTGAAATCGGACCTTCTACATAGCACTCCCCAAGCTCGCCTCTCTCGCAAGCAGCTTTCAAATTCGCCGCATCAACAGTTTCAGACATCTTCGGATTGACAATCTCAAGTGCACAGATTGCAGCAACTTTAGGCTTATCATATCCCATGTAATTGAACATCCTCACGGCATTCTTAATCATCCCAAGTTTCTGCTCGTATGTTGGATATATAATCATGCCACCATCTGTTACCCCGACAATCTTATGATATCCTGGTATCTCTAGCAGTGCCACGTTTGACATTAGGTTTCCAGTTGGAATTCCATATTCTTTATTAAGTGCTGCTTTGAGAATTGTCTTTGTTTGCATCAACCCTTTTTGTAGAAAGTCAGCATTTCCATCTCTCACAAGCCTTACGGTTATCTCAGCTGATTCTTTTTCGTCCGTACAATTTATTATCTTCCCAGAAAAATGATCTATGCCGTGTTCATGTGCAATTTCCTTTATTTTGTTCTCATCACCCACCAATATGTAGTCCAATAGACCATCTTCGTGGGCTTTAAAAACCGCTTCTAGAGTATGCCAATCATTCGCACATGATACAGCAACGATTTTTTTCGGTCTTTTTAGAACGAGCTTCTTGAGCTCTTCAAAATTCTTAAGCAAAATTAAAACACCTCTTTCTAAACAAAATATCTTTGTTGCCTAACATACGATTCAAAAATTAGGGATTTGCGTCATCTGCAAGGCAATTAAAATCTACATATTTATTAGTAAATATACGTCTATATTTTAGTCCTTTCCCCTTAAAATGTCAAAAATATCCGAGCATGCAAATACCAACAAGTGGCATTCTTGTTATCTAGAGGTAACTTTTGCCTTTAGAAATAACATGAAGAATTGTTAAAATCTAGACTTTTATTTTATTTTTCATCTGCTATAATAATTATATAGTTTTAGTAATTTGTATTATTAAGGAGGGTACTCTAATGCACAATTAGAGGTTTAAAGCCTATATTTCATACTAATTACAAAGGATTTTAATACAATGCGAAATAAAAATACAAAATCAATCTTACTTTTAATTATTCTTCTGTTATTAACATTGCTTTCAGGGTTTTTCAAATTATTTGAAGGTTCAATAATAAAAATTATAGTAATATGTTTGAGTGTCTTTCTTTTGATTTTATTTTTTTATTTTACAAAAAAATAAAATCCTAATTACAGAAGAAAGGCAACCTGACACAAGCGGCTTTTCGAGCACATCAATTTGTGGTAGGTTGCTCGGTTTTAAAGCAGAAATTTACAGACTGTTATGCAGTTAATTGAAAATGGTCTGTAAATTTTTTCTAAATTTTTCATCAATATATACCCTAGTATAAAATACCGCGGGAAGCATTGATTCCTGCGGTATTTTGCTCTCTATTTTGTTGTCTAAAATGTATAAAAATTAAATCTAGATATATTAAAACGCTCAGTCATTACGGTTCATCTAGTTTCTCGTCTCAAGAAGTCCGTAGTCTCCGTCTTTCCTCTTATATAATACGTTGACAGTTCCGGCATCTGCATCAAGATAAACGAAGAATTGGTGTCCTAGCATCTCCATCTGAAGGATCGCTTCTTCCTCGTCCATAGGCCTTAGTTCAAAGACCTTCTTCTTAACAACTTCACCGTGTTCTTCCTCTTCTTCAATTTCAGGCAAGAACTCAAACTTCAAAGCCTTATTGTCGTTGTAACGTTTCTGAAGTTTTCCCTTAAACTTTGACATTTGGCTTGATAGCTTGTCAACTACAACGTCAATAGATTCATATATATCGTTTGAAATATCCTCAGCACGGAAGATCGTTCCCTTAGCCGAGATAGTCGTCTCAATCTTGTCGCGACCTGCAACGTGAGACAATACAACATTTGCAGTAATGTCATCGGAGAAATACTTTCCAAGCTTGTCTAATTTCTTCTCAATAGTTTCCTCAAGTTTGCCATAAGTCCTGTAATTTCTTCCTAAAATATTAACCTTCATACTGCACCTCCTTGATATACTTCGAATAATACAAATTGATTGTTTTACTCTTTAATGTATTATACCCTATAATGCAGATATTTAACAGTTAATTTTACAAATCCTTACGTGCTCATGATGCTTTGTCGAGCAAAATACTGCATAAGCATTCACTCGAATACTACGCCCCTTACGCCCTCTTGACTATTTTGTCGAACTGTGGATATACAAGATACAAAACGACGCAAGTGATTATAAGCTCAGGAACCATGTATGATGCATTATATGTTATTGAATACCACAGTGGGCTCACTCCCTTTGGTGCATACATATACCAAAGTACCACGCCAGAAAAAACAAGTACGACAAAGCGGGCAAAAACGCCTACAAGTGCTCCTAAAACTGCCTTAGTCCTAGTCCCATGGAAGATTCCGGCTAGGCCAAGTGCTCCAAATGCCAGGATGTAGTCAAGCAGGATTGACCAAGGGCTAAGTGAAAATCCGCCCTGCAGAAGGAATTGTAATACTCCGTAAACCATCGCCGTGAGAAGGCCTTGCTTTACGCCCCACCTGGTTGCAAAAAGAATTATCGGAAGCATGCTGACTGCTGTGATCGAGCCGCCCTGAGGCATCTCAAAAATTTTGATATAACTCAAAATCGTTGCAAGTGCAATCATCAGCGCACCTTCTACTAAAACGTTAAGCTTTGTTCTGCTCATAATAAAAACCTCCTATATTATATGTGAACAAAATATCTGTTTGCCCAAAAAATCAAAGGAGGTCTGCGTGCATAAGTTTATAAATTTGTTGTCTAAAACTCGCTACGTCGGCATTATCCGAATCAGCTAAAGGGTCGAGATATAAGTGATATCCCCTCTCAGCGGAAGCTCCCCTGTTTTGTTTGGTTATATGTATATTGTAACGCTATTCAAAAAATATGCAAGATAAATTTAGAAATATTCTTAAGATGTTCATGAAAATTCTGTTTATGTGTTACAATATAATATGTATTAAAAAGTATATCATTTATAATTTTTATTATTTCTAAAAATAAAGGTCGGTGAAAGTTTTTATGAATGGATCAAATACAAGTGGCGGTGAGGGTTTAAGGCTCGGAAACAGAGGCTGTACACCACAAAACATCTCACAAAAAGAGATTGATGACCAATTTTATTTGGAATGTGAGAAGCATTGGATTTTCATGATTTTGATATTTGTAGGTGGATTCTTTGGGGCATACACATACACCGTTCGGGGTGGCATATTTTGTAATGCTCAGACAGCCAACATCGTGCTGCTTGGGATGGCTCTTGGCAATGGGGAGTGGATGAAAATCATATATCTAATTTCTTCGCTGTTTGCCTATCTATTGGGGACCATGCTTTCGGAGATACTCGCAAAACATGTTAAAAAATTTAAATTGCTGCGCTGGGACACTATATTTATCGGAATTGAAATCATTATCGTGGCATTTCTTGCGGCACTTCCAAAATCGGCGCCGGATCAGATATGCCAAATTTCTTTGAACTTCATATGTTCTATGCAGTTTAACACTTTCAGAGCAAGTCAAGGGATACCTATGGCTACAACCTTTGTGACCAATCATATCAGGCAGACAGCCGTTAACATCGTCAGATCGATCCGCGACAAGAATCAAAACGCCTCAAGCAGGTGGAAGAGACATCTAATTATGCTCGTTCTGTTTTTGTTGGGTGCCGTTTTTTCGGCCGTCATGTGCATATATTTGGATGTTCATGCTCTTTGGTTAGCGATTCCGTTCTTAGTATATGCCTTCATCAGGCTACTGATTGCCGATAGAACCGTTGAAAAAGCATATTTATACAAAACACCTATGGGTCACTAAGAGGTGTGATTAGGTTAATTTGGCTTTACAATAACGAGCATCAAAAACTTATTAAATCATAAATTAGCAGATAAATTAGCGAGTTAGATTCTATAAAATTTCAGTTGACAATGTAATTTATTTGCGTTATCATATTTTTAAACCGTTGAAGAAGAGTAGTAACTTCAATAAAATTTTCATCGAGAGAGTCGCGTATGGTGTGATGCGATATGAGAATCTGAAGTGAATGGACTTCTGAGGGCGAACTGAACAGGATTGAAACATTCTATATTCTTGATATCCTAAGTAGGTAAGACGCAGTGATTCGGCGTTAATTGAATCGGCGTGTGTTTGCACGTGCTTGAGTGGGTACATTGTAATGATGTGCCAAGCCGGGTGGCAACGCAGGAAATTTCACTCCTGTCCCAGCATTTGTTGGGATAGGAGTTTTTTTTGTAAACAAAATATTAATTTGGGAGAATGAAAATGAAAGAAAAAGACTGTTTGAAAAATTTACCGAAAAAAATATATCTTGAAGAATCCGAAATGCCTAAAGCTTGGTACAATCTCAGGGCTGATATGGCGAAAAAACCTGAACCGCTTCTAAACCCTGCCACAATGGAGCCCGTGACGTTTGAAGAACTTTCTCAGATTTTCACAAAAGAAGGCGCTAAGCAGGAACTAGACGACACCACAAGGCTTATTCCGATACCCGAAGAAGTGCAAAAGGCATATGCTGCTTTCAGGCCTTCCCCATTAGTAAGAGCAACCGAACTTGAAAAAGCAATCGGAACTTCAGCTAAGATTTTTTATAAGTTTGAAGGTAATAACACGAGTGGCAGCCACAAACTGAATTCATCAATTCCACAGGTATACTATGCTAAGGAAGAAGGCATCAAAAGGCTAACCACTGAAACTGGCGCAGGTCAATGGGGTACTGCGCTTGCCATAAGCTGTGCTCAGATGGGTCTGGACCTCTCCGTATTCATGGTAAGATGCAGCCACGATCAGAAGCCCTTTAGGCGTGAAATTATGAGGACCTTCGGTGCAAACGTATTCGCGTCTCCATCAGAAGAGACAAACTCGGGCAGAAAGATTCTAAAAGAAGATCCTGATACGCCCGGCAGCCTTGGCGTTGCAATATCAGAAGCAGTTGAGGTTGCAATGGGTAATCCAGACACAAAATACGTACTTGGCAGTGTCCTAAATCAGGTCATGCTTCATCAAAGCGTAATAGGCCTTGAAAGCAAGACTGCACTCGAAAAATATGGGATTAAGCCTGATATAATCATAGGCTGTGCCGGAGGTGGTTCCAACGTTGGAGGGCTAATGGCTCCATTTGCAGGAGAAAAAATACGCGGCGAGCACGACTATAGATTAATCGCTGCCGAATCTTCTTCCTGTCCTTCTTTCACAAATGGGGAGTTTAAGTACGACTATTGCGATACTGGTAAAGTTACTCCAATGGCAAAAATGTATACCATGGGATACGACTTTATTCCGTCTGCAAACCACGCAGGAGGACTCAGATATCACGGCATGAGTCCAACTCTTTCAGAGCTTTACAATCAGGGCATTATTGAGGCACATGCCTACGAGCAGCACGATGTATTTGAAGCAAACACAATATTCGCTCGTTCTGAGGGGATCTTGCCTGCACCTGAAAGCGGCCATGCTATAAGGGCTGTCATCGATGAGGCTAAAAAATATCCGTCAGATTCAGATGATGCTCCGGTTATACTTTTCTGTTTAAGTGGAACTGGTCAATTTGATATGATGGCTTACGAAAAATACAACAAAGGGGAGCTTTAGCTCCCCTTTGTACTTTGTCTTTTTAATTCTGCCTTATTTTTTTCATATATACTCTCATCAATTGATTTCCAAATGAATATTATCAGCAGACTAAATTCTCCTTTATCTTTCTTCCCTTCTCCTTGCCTCAAGTACAGTTACACCTGCCAGAGAAATAAGAACAGTCACCAAATATAATGTGGTATCAGATGCATCAGCTGTGTTAGGTGTTGCTGGCTTCTTGGTAGCCGGCGTTGTCGGAGTAGGCTCTACCGGCTCTGGTTTATTTGGCTCAACAGGTGCCGGTGGATTCGGTGTCGACGGATCAGGCGTAGGTGGGTTAGGCGTCGGCGGTGTAGACTTCACCCATTTCAAGCTGAAGGAGATATTGTCACTGTTTCTATACAAGTAATCCGCACCATCCTTGCACTGTTTTGCGTTCCAGGTGAAAGCAAAGGTCAACGAGTTTCCACTTGTCACATGCGTCGCCTTGGCCTTCAGCTCACCGTACATGGTGCCATAGACGGTATACGATGTATTAGCTTTCGCCTGGCTATTGAATTTCGCACCGTCTACAACGACTTCAAGGGCATCGCCCATCTTCTCCACGGCATCTTTTAGATCCGCGAACGTCTTCACATCCGCGCTAACCGTCATCTTCACGGTGATAGTTTTGCCACTGACCTCCGATTCAATGATTTTATACTTGCCGTTATCGTTTTTAAGTTTAACCTTCGGAGTTCCTACAAAGTCCATCTCTGTTGGCAGTGTCAGCGTAGCGGTAAATAGCGAGGAATAATCCGAAAGAGTAATATCTTTAGGAGCAATTTGCGCCTTGTTATACTGCTCTTCAATTTTCTTTAATTGTGCCTTAACCGGCGTAACATCCAATTTCCCTGTAAAAGGAACGGTCGCATAGTGTCCAGCTACATAAACGGCATCATGCTGGGTGTCACCGTTGACCAGAATGTCACCACAAAGATCCACAGGTTGAGAAAAATTCGCTGTCTTTAGTGTAAGCTTAATATCTTTGGTTGTAGGATCTGTCGAGTCTTCTCCACCTTTTTGCTGAATGCCGTTCCAAGTGTAGTTAAACTGGATGGTCTTTCCTGAGCTCTTTTTTGTTGCCAATGCGGAAAAATCACCTTTAACGGTACCATGAATGGTGTACTTGGTACTCGGCGCAGCTTTCGTCGAATCGACCATGATGCCCGGAACATTCACTTTTAGTTCATCTTTCACACCTTCTACCGTGTCGCTGATCTCTTCAAACGGGCGAGTCAGTTTCGTCAGATCCAGTGTCGGTACCATCGTAACGGTTATCGTTTGGCCACTGACTACAGCGCTTTCAATCTTGAATTTACCATTTGCACCGTCTAACGTAGCTTTCGTAGCAGCATCTGCCGGGAATTTTAATTCGTCCGGCAACGTCATGGTAGCGGTAAACGAGGTAGCGACTTTCGAGACCTCAATATCCTTATCCGCAACGCTTTGTGGATAAGCTGCCTTCAGTTTCGAAAGCTCGTCTTTGATGGGTTTAACATTAAGGAGTCCCGTCATCGTAAACGGCGTATCCATGCCCGTCAAATACACGTTATCATGCTGTGTGTCGCCGTTAATAAGAAGGTCACCTTCAAGATTTCCTATTTTGGATACGTTTTCCGTATTTTGACCGGCATATTTCACCGTAAGGGCAATTGCATTTGCATTCTGGTTACTCTTGCCGTTTTCTGACTGTTTGCCATTCCATTGAAAAGCAAACTTTAACGTCTTCGGTTTGGTTTCCTCGATTGCGCTAAAACTCATAGCATTTTTCAGCATCATTTTCAGAGCCGGTTTCTTGTTCGTAGCGCTTGTCGAGTCAGGGTACGTGGCTGTTCCTTCCATGGACCCCGTAACCTTACCGATCACTTCGTAATCCGTATCTGGTTCCGCAGATTTACTAAATTTAACATCGCGGAACGTCACTTTCAGCGTATTATCGACGCTCTTGATTTTCTCATCTAAGGACGTATAGTTTTTGATTTCTTCAGGCTTCTGTAATGCAAAAGTAACACTGGCCTTCTTACCTTCCACTGTCTGTTTCGTAATAGCGAAGACTCCCTTGCCACCTGTGAAGACTGCTTCCTTATTGCCTGAAAACTCCAAGCCCTCTGGTAGCTCTAGCGTTGCCGTGAATTCACTCTTAAGCTCCGAAATAGCAATTTTATCGGATTCCGCGCTAGCGTGCAGTTTCCTAATCTCATCCATCTTATCCTTAATGGATTTAACATCGAGCGTGCCGGCGAAGGACATAACGTCATCCTTCTTCTTCTCGATTGGTTTATTCCCCGTATTATCACCCAGTAGTAGGTCAGCATCTAGAGAGATGGCTGTTTCTGAGGGTTTTGGATTATCCTGTGGATCCGGTTTCTTCGGATCCGGGGTCTGCGGATCCGAAGAACCCGGCGCATTTCTAAAGCAGTCAGCATTCGAGAAGTTGGTAGCAAGGGACAATGAGCTGGTATCGGTGTTATAGACCTCCTTATACCAAGAATATAAGCTTCCTGATGGATGTGTCTCAAAATTGCCTTGTGCGGTGATTTTCGCTTTCTCAGCTTTCTCCGCCTCCGCTTTGCTCTTCGCCGTCACCGTATAGGGAATGGAGAAGGTGATGGTTTTATCGGAATTTGCGCCGCCATCGTTATTGTAGTAGTTATAAATCGTAGGCCAATTCACATCATTAAGCCGGAACTTAAACGTAACGGACTGTCCGGAAACCGAATACTCAAATCTGCGACCGTCAAACATCGCCGTCGTATTTTTCATCTCGATCTTCGAATCGTCAATAGTCGCTTCAGCCGGAAAGGTGACCGTATATTCCACATAAGCAATTTCATTCTTTCCATCTTTGCCATGAGGATAGGCATTTTTATCAGCCGCCAACTTCATCTTATCTTCAATGGCTGACATGACTTTTCCCATCGGCACGCTGGCTTCCCAGGTTCCGCTATAGGTCGCATTCGTGGCGGTTGAGCCTTCAGCTACTTTCCCTGGAGCTCTCGTATACTGTGCCACAGCAAGTGTTGTGCCGCTGCCTTGTGCGTATACCGCTGCCGTACCCGGCATGAAGCTCAGTACCAGCAGCAAGGCAGTAAAGATAGATAAACATTTGCCAACCATCTTTTTTGATTGTTTTTTCATGTTCATATTGTTTCCTTTCTTACATAATGATTTTGATTGTTATTGTATTTATCATGAACTCTATTGAAATTTCTTGTAGAGTTCAAGCAATATAGTGTAAACTGTTTCAACAAAATAGATTTCTCTTGTATTTCACGACTGTTATAAATCAATCCTTTTCTTTCTTAAAGCCGCGATTGCAAGTAATGCTATTCCTAGTCCCGCTATTAAGCTGTACTCAATGATAACGCTACTATCTCCTGTACCAGGTTGACCAGGATTAGCAGGATGGGTTGATGTTTTCTTTGGTTCCTCGTATTTGTTTTTAAATACAATTTCCTTAGACGTTTCACCTTCTTTTGCGTTTACGTCTTCCTTCTTTTCGATGCTTTTAGTTGCAAATAGCTCTCCGTCTTTATCCTTCACCTCAAAAGTAATCACATAGACTGATTTGTCATACTTGTAGTTTTTAACACCATCGTTGACTTCAGTAATCTCATATCGGTATGTTCCAGGTAGTTTAAATTCTATGTTGCCAAATTCACTTGAACCGCTTCCTTTGATTGTAGTTGTTTTGACGCCGTCCTTGCTTCCCTCAGGCATTGGATTGTTTTCATCGAGTGCCTTAAACTTAAATGTAAATGTAGTTTGATTCTTCGGATTACCTTCAACAATCTTCGAAACAGGTGGATCTACAATTACCGGCTTAGGATTATACGTATTGGTTACAACAAACCCTTTCTCCTGACTGCCCGTTATTTCTGATTCATATCCGGCGAGTTTTTCCTCGGAAATAGTATATTCTATTTTCTTGCCGTCTTTGTATTCAGGCAAGTTTTTAAAGGTACCCTTCCAGTTATTTTCAGCATTCAGGATTAGCTTTTTATCTGCAGTCTTACCATCAGCTAATAAATTAATAGTTACCTGATCTTTTCTCTGATCTTCCGGACCCTTCCATTCCTTGCTTACATTTATATCACGAAGCTTAGGTGTATGAGTGTTTGTAATAGTTGTTCCATCGATTTTATCTTTATAACCGCTCGGTACTTCTTCTTTAACACTATATTTTATCTCGTCACCAGCCTTATCGTATGTAGGCAGGTCTTTAAATTCGTACTTCCAATCTGAATCTTTTGTTGCCTTTGCAGTTTTAGCTGTGTCTTTTCCGTTAGCTAAAAGATAAATGGTCACAGAGTCAGGGCGAATTCCGTCTTGGTTATTAGCATCGTCCCATATTTTGTCACCAGATAAATTGATTTTTGGATTTATCTTATTATTGATGACCTCAAATGAATAGATTTCTTTATCCTTGAGCACCTTAACGGATATATCTTTCTTAAGCTTCTCATAGCCTGAAATACCCTTTGTTTCCCTAAGCACATATTCGCCATAAGGGATGTTTTCAAATTGAACATTACCATTTTCGTCTGTCACCTTAGAATCGCCGACCTTGTTGCCAGTTTTATCATATATGGTAAATTCAATCCCTTTAAGTGCTGTCTTCTTGGTAGTATTATCAATCTTATGAATCTTTATCGTCCCACGCTTTAGTTTATTTTCAAGCTCAATCGTAAAAGTTTTCTTGCCGTCCTTTTCTTTCTTTACCGTTTGTTCAGACAAACTTACATCATGTCCTTTATCAGGCAGAATATAAGCGTCGCCAGTCTTAATCTCTTTAACTATGTATTCACCATATGGTACAAGCTTGAAGACAGCTTCACCATTTTTGTCAGTCTCTACATTTTTAATTTCATCACCCTTGTAGTTTTTTACCGGCTTGCCGTCCTGGGTTTTGAGTTCAAACTCAACTCCTTCCAGTTTCTTAGGGTTCCCATCTGCAGTTTTCTCATCTGCCGAGGTTTTTATAATTTTTATTGATGCGTAATTAGTCTCTAGTGCAACATTTTTCATCTGCACTTTATGTGCAGGATTCAATGCGAATACTTTTGTCTTTGCTGTATTACCATCTATTAATTCTTTAGAAATTGAATTTTCAACATTTTTTTCTTCTGTATATTTTTCAGAAAATTTATAATTGTCATCTTTAACAAAGCTAATAATATATTCGCCTCGTTTATATACAGGAATTGAATACTCTCCCTTTGCATTGGTTGTTACTGTAATATCTTTATTATTGAAATCCTTAGCCTGTGAACCGTCTTTATTCAGTACATTGACCTTGACACCTTTTTGTAAAGTATCGCCTTCATCGAATATGCCATTTTTATTTATGTCTAAGAAGGCTTTACCTTCAACCTTATATGTTGTAAAACGCACTTTCGTATTGTTGCCCTCGGTATAACTGTAGCCGTCGGTACTAAAGGCGGAGGAATTTACGGCCACATCCTTTTGTTCATCCAGCGAGGTATTCCCCGGAATCTTTGACGGAATCAAGATATTTAATTCTTCCTTCGATTTCAGCGCTTGACCTTTTTTTAAGACAATCTTGACGGATTGAACTTTTGAAATGTCCGTCACCTGGTCCTTCGTTAGCCACTGGCCACCACGGACGCTTGCAAGATCTTTGCCCTGCTCGTCCACCTTGTAAAGGAAGCTTACCTTATTATTGACGTTTTCATCATTGACTTCTTCCAACGATTTTGTAAGCGGCATTGTAAAAGTGGACTTCCTCTCCGGATATTCCCCATTATCATTCGGACTGATGCTGTGGTCGCCCTTATATGGCAGTACATCAATGATGCTCAGGTTATTAATATCTCGAATGGAGTTATTGAAAATGTTAATCTTCTGAGTGATATCATATCCCAAATCGCCAGTAACCTCTTGTTGGAATTCCACGTCATGTTTTACCGCATTTTTGATTACCAACTCCAGCGGCGGCACAAAGGTCACCTTTGTATGCTTTTGCATAAAGATTTCGGACGTGTTCCCATCTTGGTCCAAATCTAAGGCATCAACATAGTCGTTTGCATTATTGGTTGCCGGCAGCGGACGAATAAAGTCATTATCGTCATAGGTCATATAGTTGACAAAATCACTTTCTCCACGGGCTGCGTACTTGGTGGCACGAAGTTTCAGCTTAATGGGATAATAGGTGCTTATCTTGATTGTTCCATAATCGACGATAACTGCCGTCTTACCGGATCCTTGATAATTGTCCACCGTCGTAATCGTCGGATCTGCAATCTTATTGCTTTTCCAGTTCGAATCATACATTTCTTTTTCATATTTCCCGGTATATTCATAACCGGAAGGAAGGAGCGTGATCGTCTTAACGTTTTTTATTTCTTCCAGGTCTCCATAAGGAACATTATTATCATGAGCAATTCTCGGAAGTTTCGGCCCAACCAGATAATCAAAAGTGGCATTTTCCTTATATTCGACAACCTGAGGCTTACTGATATAGGAATCCACCGTTGGGTGCAGTGGGGTTACCGTAAAATATGTTGGCTTGCCACGAAAGCCCACATATTTCCCTTTAACAGGATTATTACTATCATCTAATCTGGTAGCCGCACATTCACTTTCATAGGTGTGCATACCATCACCCAGGTTAAGGAGGTCATTCAGTTCTTTCTTAACAAACCACTGCCTTTCGCGGAGTTGAAGAATCATATTATCCAGTTCCACCGGTTTTTCAAAGCGCACAACTAATTCAACATATTTTCGGCTGCTGTCTTCAATCTCTACAAGTTCGTCGAGCTTTATCTTTTCTTTTATGAGATTCTGATTGCCCTTATTGTCAATTCCATAAAGTTTCGTATTTCCGTCGTTGATTGCGTTTTTTATTGCCTCCTTATGCTTATCATTATTCGTATTTTGTCCATTACTAATAATCGCACGGAGCTGTACACTCTTAAAATAGGTTGCGTTGGTCAACAATTTCGTGTAGACTTCTGTAACCTTGTCCGTTTTTCCCCCATCGTATGGATTCGAATAACTGCTTCCGGCATTCCAGTTGGAAACGAAGGTTGTAAGAGGGACCCCCCCCTTTTCTTCCATATTAAGTTTGCCCTTATAAAACTTGCCGTTCAGATGGTAATAAGCCGGATAGTAGATATATTGAAATTCATCCGCTATATTGTAGTTATCAAAAGAATACTTTTGGTAGCTGAAACTATATCCGCCTTGATACACATGTGGGACAAAGGTAAAGTTCTCATACCGCGTTCCAAGAGGTTCCCCGCCGGTACCATCGTCATTGGCGTTTTTATAATAATCAATTCTTATCGGCAACTTTTTATTTACTGTAACGCCGTTATCTTTCATCAAGGAATTTGCATAAGTTGCATATCGCCCGTTTGTAACTACATGAGCACCTCTACCATTGCTATCAAATGTCGGATCCTTTATTAAAAATGTGTAAACATTATCATTTTGCGTCCAAGTATAGTTTCTGCTATTCTTAAGTCCACCTGCATCGTGAGCTCCTTTGCCATTTGGGCTGAATTCACGAAATCCAGGCTCATCCGGCTGATAAGTATAAACAATTTTCAGGTTTTTCGGATATTCAATCCCCACACTCTCGTTAATACCCTCGATTTTTTTCGGATAGACCGCTGCAAAAACATTGGTCCTACTTCCAGCTCGCGCAATAGTTTTCGTATCGCCTGCTTTATCGATATATCCCCATACTTCATAATCGTGTCCGTTATCATTTACTGTTTTTTTAATATTCCCCATACCACTGTTGCCATGGGCTGACCAAAGCTCAAAGCCAACCGTCTTTGCAGTATAAGTTTGCTTGACTTCCTTGACAAGCTTATCGTTTCCATCAAAAAGCTGCGCCTGGGCTTCGATTGAATCTCCATTTTGGGCATGATGTCCGTCAAAGGTAAAGTAGTATTGGTAGGTATAATGTGTTCCTCCGATAAGACGCGTATAGGTGTATTTGATATATTGATAATTTTCATCTTCATATCGTTCTGTCTTTCCCGCTGCGGAATCGACAAATTTCACATCCATAATTTTATCCGTTTTCGGCAGGCGAAGCAGCAAATATGGCTTTTCAATCGAATAGTTATTACCGGAGATATCAAGATCAACGACGCTGTCCACAACCTGCTGTGTATACCAATCTGTAGGCATCGCTTCAAGTTTATTTCCAACGAGTCGAGCAATTTCCAGTTCCACTTTTCCTGTCGAATTTGCTGGGGCCTTAGCTGGTACACTTATTTTTGGGGCACGTCCAGGGCTAGCTTTTTTCTGTGGACTTTTTTCGGTTTGATTCTGAATTGGGTCCTCTGATATCGTTCTTTCATTGTTCTCTAATACGATATCGTTATTGGGTTTTTCCTCAGGCGTATATAGTGGCTCTGCGGTTTCTACAGTTTTGTTTGTGGGTTTAATATTCTCATCTGAATATGCCAAACTGTATGTGGGCAAAGCAGTTGTAATAATTACAAGTGCTGTCAACATGCAGGTGAGAACTTTTTTAGCACTACTTTTCATTAGCTACCTCCGATTAAATCTTCTTAGACTTATTTACATTAAAAAAAGCAAAAATAACACAACTAAACTATAGCTACGTATTTTCGCCTTTCAATTTGAAAATATGAAATAAAACAGTATTACTTGTCTGTCTGTCTGTCTGTCTGTCTGAGTGTATTTTGAAACTAAATCATTGTCAGGAGTCATACCACTATATCCTCGAAAATTTAAAAACGTTTTCAATTCTTGCTTGCTCAAACTCGCACAAAAAATATCAAACAGTAAACTATTTTTTAATCAATTTAAGTATACTCCTCTACAATATCAAAATCAAGTATTTTACTTTAATTTTATAAAAAACATTAAGTTAATTAGTGAAGTATACCGCAATACTCACCGAAAAAGCGCTATATTGATTTAATAAACCAATATAGCGCTTTTCTATAAACAATTGTTGTCCTATTAATCTTTATTTGCAAGCAGCTACTAGATCCTTTGCAAGTTTATCGGCTTCCTCAAAGTTTTCCTCATCAGGGTTCCAGTTGCATTTAGCCTGAGTTTCGATAACCTCAAATCCGGACTCTGTCAAATTCTTTCTCAAAATATCACAAGCCTCACCAGACCAGCCATAACATCCGAAAACGCCAGCCTTCTTGCCTTTGAAACGGCATTCCTTCAGGAACTCCATCCAGCCCCCTACTGACGAAAGCATATTTTGTGCTACTGTTGGAGACCCAACTGCAATTGCCTTTGATTTAAACACTTCAGTCATTATATCGTTTTTGTCAAACTGTGAGATGTTGTAGATTTTAACTACAGAATCAGGGCTTTCCTTTTTGAGTGACTGTGCAATCCTATGTGCCAGCTTCTTGGTGCCGTCCCACATAGTGTCATAGATTACCGTAATCTGGTCCTCCTGATAGTTGTCCGACCAGTCCTTATATGCCTGAATGATTTCAGGAATTTGCGATCTCCAGATTGCTCCGTGTGAAGGTGCGATTAGTTCGATAGGTAGATTCATCTTATCTAGCTCAGCCATCTTCATCTTGCACATCGGTGCAAAAGTATGAATGATGTTAGCAAAATACTTCATCGCTTCAGACCACATGTCGCAGTTGTTTGCTTTGTCGTCAAACATTTCTTCAACTGCATAGTGCTGTCCAAATACGTCCATTGAGAACAAAATATTGTCGCCTGTCATGAATGTTGCCATACTGTCAGGCCAGTGAAGCATACGCATTTCAATGAATTTAAGTTTCTTGCCATTACCTATGTCAAGTTCATCACCTGTCTTGACAACTTGGAAATTCCACTCAGGATGGTGGTATTGACCAACGAGGGACTTAACGCAGTTTGCAGTACAGTAAATGGGAACATCCGGTATCTCTGATACAATGGCTTCAAGTGATCCGCTGTGATCGACTTCACCGTGCTGTGCAATTATATAATCTATATCTTTGAGATCAATTTCTTTCTTGAGATTCTCTACAAATTCATTCTTATGAGGAGCCCATACTGTGTCAACAAGCACTGTCTTTTCTTCTCGAATTAAGTAAGCATTCTGGCTCGATCCTTTATTGATACTGTAATCATGACCGTGAAACCATTCTAGTTCCCAGTCAATTTTACCAACCCAATAAACATTGTTTTTGACTTTTTTGAACATTTTCTTCCATCCTTTCATGAAATAGTCTGAATTAATTTTATATTATTCTTATATTCGATATTTATATTTTAATTGCCCGATGTGAAACCTTAGGGCTTTATTATATATAACCAAATCTATCAATACAAAACATTAATACTTTTTTAATTCGTTTGCATTATAACATTTTTAGAAGATATTTGACATATATTTGGTATATTTTTTTTATTTGCAGCTTGTTATTTTACAATATTTAGGTTGATTTTATGTTCCACGGGTATATAATATTTGCAAGAAGTAGGATACAAATAGAGAGAAGGGAGGTCGATAATTTGCCGAAATTTGATATGCACTGTCATACTAAAGAAGGTTCTATCGACGCTAAAATTTCTATCAAGGAATATATTCAAATTCTCAAATCCAAAGGTTTCGACGGTATGCTCGTTACAGACCATGACTCCTATAAGGGTTATCGTTATTGGCGTTCAAACCTGAAGGACAAGGATCCGACTGTAGATGATTTTACAGTCCTAATGGGAGTTGAATATGATACATGTGATGCGGGACATTTTATTGTAATCATGCCTGATGGAGTTGAATTACAGGTTCTGCAGGTCAGAGGTATGTCCTACAATGCTCTCAAAGAAGTTGTTCATAAGAATGGCGGCATTCTTGGCCCTGCGCATCCATTTGGAGCAAAGAGTTCGAGCGCTATGTTTTGTAACAAGCTTATGAGAAACTCTCAAATGCTTAGTGATTGTGATTTTCTTGAAGGTTTTAATACCTGTGAGACCAAAATAGCTAACCAAGCTGCAATCATTTCTGCGGCACGTTTGGATCTACCTTGTACAGGCGGATCTGACTCTCATAAGTCTGAGTATGTGGGTACGGCATACACTGAGTTCAACAGTGAAATAAAGTGTAATAACGATATGATAGAGGCTATAAAGAATAATGATATTGCTGGATTTGGTGGACAGGAAAGAGAATTTCTCAAAAAACATATTAAGAGAAACTCCGTGTTCGCAACCTATGGTTTCAGATCTTACAATAGAATTCTTGGATGCATTTTTTCCCCATTTAGAAATATAATGCATTACGTAGCAATGATTGACTGATTCTGATTCACTAGGACATGGTGAATGCAAGAAACCCTCGGCTAAATGCCGAGGGTTTTTAATATTCTCTAAATAAACACGATTTTATAAACTATATTATAAACTATGCAAAATTACGGTCTAACAACTGAGATTCCTGAGCCAATGTAAGCGCTCGCTAGAACAACGCTGTTTCCTCTCCAACCGCCGTGAACTGCCATGCCACCGCCAACATATACAGCAACATGGTCATAATGTGCTCCGCCGTTTGCTCCGTTTGTATATCTATATACCAAGATATCTCCAGGCTGTGCAGCCCCAACGCCACCAGGAACTCTTGAGCCAAGTCCTAGGAACTGCTCAGGCCATCCTCTAAAGCTTATTCCTGCACGAGCCAGTGCACTTGAAGCTAGTGAAACGCAATCCATATGTGCTCCTACCATTGATCTAGCTGCCGATGCAATTGAGCCGCCTCTTCCAGATCCATAAACAGTCGATGTTGCTGATGATGCTGAATCGCTTCTTTCTTTGGTGCCCTTGATAACAACTGTCTTAGTGGCCTCTTTTGTAACTTTTTCCTTCAAAACAGTCTTATCTGAAATTGCATTATTCACTGAAGTCTGAGAATAATTAACAACCTTACTTCCTGCTTTTCCTTCTTCTTTAACCTTAGCCTCACCCTTGTACATAGAAGAATCTTCTACGTATTCTACTTCAGGTTCAACCATTTCTTTTGCGCTAAATGTCTGCTTAGTCGTTACGTTAACGTATGGAACCATTTTGCTGATGACAATCTTATCACCTGGCAAAATTGTATCTGGATCAAATCCATCACCCTTGTTAATCTCTACAAACTCATCGTACGACAAATTGTTTGCGTATGCGATATCCCAAGCCGTGTCTCCTTCTTTAACAGTATATTTCTGTTCACCTTTAACGCCCTTAAGAATCTTCTTAATAACGTCTTCAGGAGACTCTATCTTAGGTGACTTTTCATTTTTAAATTTGTGTCTTGTAGACTCTAGCTTCTTATCGAGTGATATCGACTCTACTTTCGCACCTTCTACAACGTATGCGTTTTTAACCCCATCGATAACCTCTTCGCCTTCGCTTTCTGAAGACACATAGGCTATTGTCTTACCATCAATTTTTATATCCCAATATTCTTCATTCGCATATGCTTTTGAAGAGTAAATCATAACCCCCATGAAAAGAATAAGTGCAATTAGGGCACCGCCTATAAGTTTGTACTTCTCTTTACTTAAATTAATAAATCTTTCCATTTTTACCTATTTTCTTCCCTCTAAATAATACTGCATTAACTAAAATTCTTAATTAAATTTAATATTTATTTATCCAACGAGTGAATTTTATACTATTTAAAAGCCTATGTCAAGCAAATTATGAATTTTTCTTAAGATTTATAAATTATCCTTAAGATTTTAACTTTTCGTATTTATAATTAGCTTCTACAACAAAACAGCAACCGCATGGGTTGCTGTTTTGCGATAATAGTATTGATTTGTATATGTAAATTTCAAAATTTAAAATCTAAAATTATTCAACAATTCTGATAACAGCTTGTATAGGACCTACTCTTGCCCATCCCAATGATGTTATCTTAACTCCGAGACTAGGATTCAATGCGTGCACTTCCCTACCGCCGCCAACATATATTGAATAATGGCCACGATATGAAATTATATCACCTGGTTGCATCTGTGACGGAGATACATATCTTCCATATGATGCAAACGATCTAGTAATATTATAACCCAAAGCTCTATATACTGCAACTACGAAACCGCTGCAATCAACACCTGTCCTTAAGTTAGTTCCACCCCATACATATGGAGCACCAACAAATTGACATGCGTAAGATGCTACTGAAGATCCAGAGCCTGAATAACCTGCCGCGCTCGGTACTGAGAATCCGCTATAACCTCCACCATATGATGATCCACCACTAGCATTTGAAGTAGCAACCGGCCTTTTTTTAGTTCCCCTAAGTACGATCTGCGGTTTTGCTTCTACAGTCACAGTTTCCTTAAGTGTTTTGCTATCTGTTACTACGCCATTCAAATTGGTCTGTCTGGTAGTTACATCCTTGCTACCGTTCTCACCCTGCTCCTTAACTTTGGTTTCCCCCTCGTACAAAGAATCTGTATCCTCATACTGGATATCTGGTGTAACGGTTTCTTTGTTCTTCAAAACCTCAACAGTCTTAACATTAACATACGGTACCTGTTTTTCAATAATAACTTCATCGCCAGGCAGGATTCCCTCTGGGTCATATCCTTTGTTCATTCCAAGAAATTCATCATATTTAAGGCCATTGTCTACTGCTATATTCCAAGCCGTATCGCCTTCTTTTACCACGTATTTCTTAGGAGCTTTAACTCCTTTGGTAATCTTATCAACTGCTTTGTCCGTCGACATAATCTCTGGACTCTTTTTACTTTTGAAATTCTTATGAACAACTTCGAGTTCTTTATCAGTAGTAACTGACTCAACCTTAGAACCCTTAGTCACGTATGCTTTCTTCACGCCGTCAACGACCTGCTTAGCTTCCGTTTCTGAACTTAATACAGCAAGGTCATTTCCATTGGCTTGAACCAACCAATATTCCTCAGTTGCAAATGCCTTAGAAGAATATATCATAGCTGTCATAAATAGCAGAAGTGCTAATGGTATTGCTACCAAAACAGCCAGTTTGTTTCCTTTCTTACCAAATACTTCGCTCATCAGCCGCATTCTCCTCTTTCAAATTTCTTTAATCTTTCTTTCGTGAATGAACTTTAAATCGATATCGACATTTTATAATGGGATGAATAGAAAGTCAAGAGAAAAATTAATATTTCTTAAGAAAATCTTGTAAACAAAGCAGTCAAATCCACTAAAACATCAGTATCCCCAACGTTTTCGATTTTATACTTTCTTAAAAATACTTAATTTTCTTAGGATTTCTTAAAGATTCTTTGTTCTCCAAGAAAACTCTTGCAATGTAGACTACAAGACATACCGCTACAGAACCAAATATATCCAGGATGGAGTGTTGTTTTACAAAACATGTCGATAGCGCGATTGCCAGCCATAACACATCCATAGCAAAAATCCATGCCCTGCTTCGAATCTGTTTTGTTCTATGCGTTGAAATCATACCAAGAAATGCACCTATGGCATGTACGCTAGGCATGACGTTTGTGTTTGTGTCGGCGGCATAGATGGCAGCAACTATATCTGTAAAGAAATTTTCTCTTGGAAATACATCCGGCCTCAAATCTTGGCCATTTGGTACAAGTAAACAAAATATCAGCGTAAAAGTAAATGTTATCATTATGCTGATCATGTATCTCTTATATTCATATTCATCCTTAAGAAGTAAAAACACTCCAATCGCGACCAATGCAGGGTACCATAAATAGTAGAATATTATAAACTCTTCTCTAAAAGGTATATAGTCATCAAGGAATATGTATGACACCCAGTAATCAGCTGTTTCAGGAACTAGTTTTTCGACCAAAAAAAAGGCTCCTATATATATAGGTACATATATTGCATATAGTAATAGAAAAAGTTTGTGTTTTGTTTTGTTGCTCACTAGAGTTTTCTCCCATTTGGCACCAAAACAGTCACACCTTCGTGAATATTTTTGATGTCTATTGTTTCTGCACCCTGCTGGAACTCTCCATCGAGCGTCCAATTCATTCCTGGATCACATTCCATCTTAATTTCCTTAGCATCGAAAAACTCAATCAGGGAATTTTCTTTAAATCTTCCCAATCTGAGGCTGACAAGAACTGAATTTATCTCTATCGGGTTTGACGGATATCTTATTAATAGAACCTCAAATATGCCATCTGAAAGGTCTACAAGTTCTTCATCTAATGTTAGTATTCCTGCAACGGATGTCGTATTGCAAACTGCACCAAATATAAAGTTACCTTCGATGCTCTTTGTTTCAGTGGTTACTTTTACATGCCAAGGTTTCATATTGCCAAGTTCTGCAACTCCGCTAAGCACATAGGCGAAATGCCCCAGAACGTTCTTCATGCTCTGAGGTGTTGAATAGGACACACCCGTAAATGCACCAAATGAGGCTATGTAACTGAAATATCTGCCGTTAAAATCGCCTATGTCGACTTTTTTCGGAATACTGTCTGAAATGCTCAGTGCTGCAAGTGGCATGTACGTAGAAAGCCCGAGGGTATCAGCAAAATCATTGGTGCTACCCGCAGGTATATAGCCTATTGGAATATCTTTACCTGAAGTTTTGATGCCCGAAACCACTTCATTATATGTTCCATCTCCACCTATTGCGACAATAATATCATATCTCCCCGATAGTGCTGCCTCTTCAGCAAAAGATTCCGCATCGCCTGATTTGCCGGTGAGTCGTGATGTGCACTCGTAGCCACCGCTTTGTAAATTTTGTATTATGCTGAGAAAAAATCTGTCCGCCTGGCTTTTACCTGCGGTTGGATTAACAATTACATATGCTCTCTTCATTATTAACTTCTTCTTTCTAACATCTCGCTGTTGCTATTTAGCCAATTCAATTAATCTGTCCAAAAGTTCAGAATATTTTATTCCCATAGCATCCGCCATCTTAGGGAATCTGCTCACATCTGTTAGGCCTGGAATTGTATTGATCTCATTGAAAAGGATTTCTTGCATATGGTTTTGACTTATATTCTTGCCTGAATCGTCGCTATTTTGCTTTGAAGTTCTTATAAAGATATCAACCCTCGCATATCCCTCGCAGCAAAGTGCTCTGTACACCTTCAGTGCGGTGTTTTGAACCTCTTTGGCAAGCTTATCTTCTATCCTAGCTGGCAGATGAATTTTAGACTTTAGCTGACTGTATTTCTCCCCATAGTCAAACCAATCGACAAATAGCTCTATTTCATCGACTGGGCTTACGGAAAGATCTTTGTTGCCTATCACAGCACAGCCAACCTCAAAGCCTTCAATATTTTCCTCGCAGATTACCTGATTATCGAACTTAAACGCCTCCTCTATTGCAGGAACGAGATCCTTTTCTTCATGAACCTTGGTCATTCCTAGCGATGAGCCTGCCTTGATAGGTTTAACAAACAGCGGAAGACCAAGTTTCAGAATCTCTTTCTTCATTTCCATAGGGTTGTCCCACTCGTGAATCATGATATTTTTTGGAGTTCTGACACCGACATCGTTCGCGATTCTATGTGCTATGTACTTATCCATGCAGAGCACAGAGGCTTCAATGCCACAGCCTACAACTGGAATCCCCGCCAGCTGCAACAGTCCTTGTATGGATCCATCCTCGCCGTTTTTGCCATGGAGAACTGGAAAGACCGCATCAAGATGTATAAATCGATTTTCATCAGCAATCCAAATCCCCGCATCCTTTCTATCTGGCGAAATAAATGCCTTCTTAATATTCCCCTTATGCCAAGTGTCGTCATTTATTTTGTCGATATCGTCATCAAAGTAATACCAGCACCCATCCTCAGTAATTCCGATCAGATGCTTATCGTATTTCTCATCATCAAGATTTTTGATAACCGAATAACTCGAATGAAGCGAAACTGGATATTCGCTCGAACAACCGCCAAATATAATTGCAATTGATTTTTTCATAAAAAACTCCCCTATTTCAAAATTTCGGTTCTAAACTCATCCCTTGAGTCGACCCATGCTTTGTTGAATACAACACCCAAGCAAAATATCTGTGCGAGCAAAAATAGCCAAAACATTACCGCAACAATCGACGATAACGAGCCGTAAATTATATCGTAGTTAGCAATTTGACTCGCATATATTGAAAACCCTATTGTGGCAATCATCATTCCAATAGAACAAAACAGGCTACCTGGGATTATGTCCACGAATTTAATCTTTTCCGATGGCATTATATAATAATTAATTGATACTATCATAAAATACAACAAAATATTAATCGGCCATCTTAGATATGTCCACAAAACATCGACAACGCTATTGTCCGAAACGGCTCCAATTGTCAGCCTCATAAGCATTTTGCCATAAACTAGCACAACAAGGGTAAATACAAGTGTTGCAACCAATATGATTACCATCACTATGGATTTAATCCTCTCCTTGACTAGGCCCTTGCTCGTATACTCGCCCTCGGTATAGGTGTAATTTGACAGTCTGTGCATAGGAGTCATAACCTTTGATGCCGCCCAAGCTGCCGTAGCTGTCAGAATTATATTATTCGCACCCGAAGGCTTGTAGCTGAAAAGAGACTCCATTGTTTTGCTAAGATCACCAGAAACATATCTTTCCATTATGCGATAAATGTACCTTACTGAGATATCAAAAATACCTAGAACCTGCGACAAAACAATTACTATGGGAACAAATGACAGCAACATATAAAATGCCATCTGAGCAGGAAATCCCTGGTAATATGGAGAGCTCATCATAGAAAATGCTCGCTTGCCGATATCAAAAAAGCGTTTTATTAGAATCAATATATTTCTCTTCATATCCTAAGGTGTTAATTCTCCTCATACAATAACTTTCATTCTAAAGTGCCATTCTCTCCAATTCTGTTGCTAGATTTTTTAGAGCTAAAGCTCTGTGACTTATCTCATTTTTTACATCAGGGCTAAGCATCCCGAACGTACTTCCATATCCTTCAGGAACAAACAGTGGATCATAGCCAAATCCATTATCTCCTCTCTCTTCTTCGATAATGTGGCCTGGGCATTCACCTCGAGCAACGATTTTTCTGCCGTCAGGAAAAAGAAGCGTTATAACTGAAACAAACTTTGCTCGTCTATCTTTGTAAGGTATGTCCTTAAGCAAATCCTTTAGTTTCTCATTATTTCTCTCATCATTTTGGTCTTCACCGGCAAATCTTGCTGAATACACACCTGGGGCACCACCTAAAGCCTCAACCATCAGACCCGAATCATCTGCAATGGTTGGTTTACCACAAATGTCCATAATTGCCTTAGCTTTAATATATGAATTTTCCTCAAATGTTGAACCATCTTCTGGAATTTCAAGTGATTTCGAAATTCCGGCATCATCTCTTGATATGACATCAATGCCGAACTTTTCAGTTACCTTTGAAATTTCGTCTATTTTGTGCTTATTACTTGAAGCTACAACTAGTGTTTCCATATTTTCATCCTGTCTTTTCATTCTGTTTTATATTTAAATATTGCACGAAATTATGTGCAATTTCTCGATTATTATACCACATCTGACATTTATTATCCATATTTTGATTTTGCATTTGTTTTGCGCATATTAAGCAAATGAATTACCTGTTTTGATACTTACTATTTACGTTTATGCTATAAATTGATCATTGGATTGATCAGTTATATTTTTGGTGTTATAATGTTCATAACAATGAGATTCCATTCTATATTTAGATTAAAATTGGTGCATAAAGTTTATATGGAGGTTGATTATGTCTATCAAAGACCGAGTAACGATCACTATGGTTGATCAAGCTCTGAATTATCTTGATAAGGATCCCCTTGAGAACTTGCCGAAACTTCTCAACATAGTTGAGAAGTTTGATATAAACCATGCTCTTTCAAAACAGATTAAAAATGTTCGTGAAGGGCTCGATGGTGAAAATGATAACTGGAGAAAACTTTTGGATTCTATTTATCAGGATGTCGACAGTGAAATTATCAAAACGCTGTTCAAAAATTCAGTCCTGAATTCTGTTGTTTTAAGCAGAAGTTTAAAAGAAGAGGTTAAAAGTAAGTATGACTGTAATGTGCCGTGGGCAATACTTCTTGACCCGACAAGCGCTTGTAATCTAAGCTGTACTGGATGTTGGGCTAGTGAGTACGGTAATAAGTTAAACCTGTCTTTTGACGAAATAGACAGTATTATTACTCAGGGTAAAGAAATTGGTATATTTATGTACATCTATACCGGTGGCGAACCTCTTGTCAGGAAGAATGACATTATAGAATTATGTAAGAGGCATAATGACTGCGTATTCTTAGCCTTTACAAATGCAACTCTGATAGATGAAGAGTTCGCAAAACAAATTTGCGAGGTTAAAAACTTTGTTCCTGCAATAAGTATCGAGGGCGACAAAGAAGCTACAGACTCAAGACGTGGTGATGGAACCTATGAAAAAGTTGTACATGCAATGGAGATACTCCGCAGATACAAAGTTCCGTTCGGGGCATCAACATGTTACACTTCGGCAAATTATGAGTCGATTACCGACGATGAGTATTTTGACAGACTCATCTCTTTTGGAGCAAAATTTGCCTGGTTCTTCCACTATATGCCAATTGGTAACGATGCCGTTCCAGAATTACTTCTGAATCCAGAACAGAGGGAAACGGTTTACAGAAAAATTAGGGATGTCAGAAACAGAAAATCAATTTTCCTTATAGATTTCCAAAATGATGGTGAATATATAGGCGGATGTATCGCCGGCGGACGAGATTATTTCCATATTAATCCAAACGGTGACGTTGAACCTTGCGTGTTTATACACTATTCTGATTCTAATATTAGGGAAAAAACCCTGATTGAATGTCTGACTTCACCTTTGTTTACAGCTTATAAAGAAGGGCAGCCATTTAACTGCAATCACCTGATGCCTTGCCCTATGCTTGAAAATCCTGAGAAGTTAAGAGATATAGTACATGCGACAGGTGCACATTCAACAGATCTTATTTCTGAAGAATCAGTTGATAATCTATGTGCAAAATGCTCTAGCTACTCCGAAGAGTGGAGACCAAGAGCTGAGGAAATTTGGGCTGAGAAAGCTGGGAAATAATTTTGGTTCTTTTTAAGACCGTTATATATTTGCATTCAAAAACGTCATATTCTTTCGAATATGACGTTTTTTAGAACTATTTATTTAAAGTTCGTTTCATCTTAGCTTAAATATTCAGTAACGGCTTCTCTCACTGCATTACCATCAGCCTTGCCCTTCAGCTTGCCCATGACTGCGCCCATGAGTTTGCCCATATTCTGTTTTCCACCGTCAATGCCGAGGCTTTTCGCTGAATCAGCGACCACCTTCTTAATCTCCTCTAGGGACATCTGTTCAGGCAGATAACCTTCCAGAATCTTGATTTCCTCATTATAAGCTTCAACTAAATCGGCACGTCCAGCTTTCTCAAAATCGGCTAGAGCGTCCTTTCTCATCTTAACCTGCTTTGCAAGTATAGGGATAATTTCTTCATCAGAAAGTTCAACTCTGTTATCAACCTCGTGTTGCTTGATTGCAGCTCTTGCGAAGCTAATTGTGTCCTTTCTAACTTTATCATGTTCCTTCATGGCTTCCTTTAGGTCAGCCATAAGTTTGTCTTTAAGTCCCATTTTTAGTACTTCCTTGCTTTCTTTCTAGCAGCCTCAGACTTCTTCTTGCGTCTTACGCTAGGCTTCTCGTAGTGCTCTCTCTTTCTAAGTTCACTCATAACGCCGTCTCTAGCGCATGATCTCTTGAACCTCTTAAGTGCACTTTCCAAGCTTTCATTTTCTCTAACGATGACCTGTGCCATATTCCAATTCACCTCCTGCCTTACATGAAATATTGTATCGCACGTGGTTACGCAGATGACAATAGACATTATACTATCAATCTGCCATCTTGACAAGTATCTAAATAACCTACTTATTTGCTTGCTTTCAAAATCTCAACAAGTAAATTAAATGTTCTCTCAGTCGAAGGGATTGATAGTCTCTCATCTGGAGTGTGAACACCAGCCATATCAGGACCTATAGAAATACAGTCAAGATCTGGAATTTTTCCAGCAAAGAGACCGCATTCAAGCCCTGCATGTATTGCTTCAATCTTAGGTTTATGTCCATACACTCTTTCAAATACTTCAACAGCCTGCTCCCTGAGTTTGGAATCAGCCATGTATTCCCATCCAGGATATGCACCGGAAAGCTCCGTCTTGCCTCCGAGATATTTTGTTAAAACTCTTAGTTTTTCAACCATCATATCCCTTCTACTGTCGGATGAACTTCTAACTGCATATACCGTAGAGACCTTGTTTTCTTCCGTCTTCAAAACTCCAATATTAAGGCTCGTCTCCACAAGACCGTGAATTTCCTTCGACATGTGCTGAACTCCGTAAGGTGTTAAAACCAGATAAGTGATAACTCTTCTTGTTGAGTCTTCATCGAATGCCTTAACTTTCTTAGCTGCCTCATCCTTGAGTTCAAGCTCAATCTTGATATCAGGATCCGTAACCTTAAATTCATGTGCCACAGTCTTTGAAAAATCAGTTATAGCCGACTTCGCCTCTTCAAACTGCTGTTTTGTTGCATCTGTGAACAAAATATTTGCTTCGGAAAGCTTTGTGATTGCGTTGTCCTTTGAGCCTCCGTTTGCGTCAATGAGTAAAATGTCATACTTCTCTGAAATAAGATTTAGGGCTCTACCAAGGAGCACATTTGCATTTGCTCTTTCCTTGTTTATCTCGATTCCTGAATGTCCGCCGAGAAGTCCTGAAACCTTTAAGTGGGCCTTGATACCATCAGCATCTTTGTAGGTGATTGGAAGAGTGTTTTCTACAGTTACACCACCAGCGCAGCTAACAGTGAAGATTCCCTCTTCTTCCGAATCGATATTGATGAATTTTTTCGCGGTAAGTTTAGAAACGTCAATTGATGCAGCACCTAGAAGGCCTACTTCCTCATCTACTGTTGCAATAAACTCAAGTTTCGGGTGCTCATATTCATCGCTGTCCAAGATTGCAAGACTCATAGCAATAGCAATTCCGTTGTCTCCGCCAAGAGTTGTGCCCCTTGCTTTTACCCAGTCGCCGTCTACATATATATCAAGTCCATCTTTCTTAAAGTCAATGGTTGATTCTGGAGTTTTCTCGCAAACCATGTCCATGTGACCCTGAAGTATGATCGGATCTGAATTCTCATATCCCTTTGTAGCTTCTTTGATGATAATAATGTTGTTGTCGTTATCTTGGTAACAGGTCAAACCTCTGTCCTGTGCAAACTTTTTCAGATAATCGCTGATTTTCTTGGTGTCGTATGACCCGTGAGGTATGCTACAAATTTCCTCAAAATAGTGAAAAACCTTTTCTGGCTTCAAATTAGCTAATACGCTCATTTTTCTCCTCCTTTTTCTCTGGCAAAACATATACTTTATCTGATTTTTTCTTTTTTTCGTTGCCGGGTGCACCGACAATGTAACCTTCCTTCAGCATGTACTCAAGGAGTGTATCCTGAAAAGCCCTGCCATCTTTGATAACCGCTTTTTTTGAAGAGGCAAACTCCTTTGCTGATATATCCTTGATGACATAGCCTATGCCTTTTAACGTTATACTTTCTTGTGTTTTAAGATATTTAACAACTCTGTAAGCTCCGTTGTTTAAGAGCATATCAAAAAGCCTCTTATCTTCGTTCATCTTTTTCTTCAGTCCAATCATGTAAAGTATGGCTGATGCGAAGGCGAAGAGAATGACTCCTACTATTATCGTTCCTATTTGTCCTGTCATTTGTTTTACCTTAACACCTGTTTTGTGAATCCCTCTTGAGCACTTATTTTTTGCCCTTCTTCTTAAAACTTATGTATTGCACATCTCTAAGCCTGAACATGTAGGCTGATAGTCTCTCATAAAGAGGCTCGGCATCTTTACCGAATTCTTCAGAAACACTCTTTCCTATCTCTGTTATATCTTTTTCCCCATCAATCTGTTTCCAAACAAAACTCCCAAACTCGTCGAGGTGTATGTTTGAAACCTTAGGTCTATCGAAAAACTTCTGAGCAATTTTGCTGTAAAAGCCCTTATTCTCTTGTTTAATTACTATAAGCTGATCATCATCTTCCTCCCAACAAATATCCCCGTTTATAACGGGGACATTGTCGAGATAATTCTCATTTTTCTTTTTTTTCATATCTACAATTCAATAATTTAATATATCATTATATAGCGTTTTTATCTGTGATATCCACACCCTTAGTCTAGATTAACCTTCTTAGTATCATGTTTCTTGATTGCAAATAGATAAATAGTTACTAGCAAAACTGCAAAGAATGCCAGTCCTACTAAATTGCCAACCTCTGGACTTAAATTTAGTTTTCCAGATATATCAATGATCTCGCCAATACTCTTGCCATTGATTTTTATAACTGCAAATACGGCTAACAATATACCGAGCAAGCCTTCACCTGCGATAAGTCCTGATGAATATAGAACTCCAGAAGTAATCTGCATTTCCTTTTCTTCAGCACTCTTATGCTCTTTCTTCTCAAGATATAATTTAAGAAGACCACCGCACATGAGAGGCGTGGATAGGTGAATAGGCAAATACACACCGATTGCAACTGGTAGAACAGGAATCTGAAGGATTTCAAGCACAACAGCGATGAACACTCCAGTGAATACCATTCCCCAAGGAAGGTTTGATCCCATTACACCCTCTATTACAAGTTTCATAAGAGTTGCCTGAGGCGCAGGAAGTTCTTTTCCACCATATCCCCAAGCTTCGTTCAGCAAGTACAAAATACCTGCGATTGCAAGGCCTGATGATAGAACGCCGACAACTTCACCCCACTGCTGTTTGTATGGAGTAGCTCCAACGATGTATCCAGTCTTAAGGTCTTGAGACATATCTCCAGCCATTGCTGCAATTATACAAATCACTGTACCGATCATGATGGCAGCAGCCATTCCATTAGGACCAGTCTCTCCAACTTCTTTAAGAACTAAGGTTGCAATAAGTAGAGTTGCTATAGCCATACCAGAAACTGGGTTGTTTGAAGATCCTACAAGGCCTACCATTCTAGATGATACTGTAGCAAAGAAGAATCCGAATATAACAATGAGTATAGCACTTACAAAGTCAATCGGTATAGCCGGATACCCCACAAGCACTACAACAGCGACAATTAGCATAACTATGATAGGTGCAAAACCAAGATCCTTAGATGTTCTATCAATAGTGATGCCATCAACGCCAGATTTAAGGCTCTTCATGCTCTCTGCAAATGTTTTAAAGATAAGTGGCAGAGATTTAATCAGTGAGAAAATACCTCCTGCAGCAACAGCACCTGCTCCTACATATCTGATATAATTATCCCACAAATCCCAGTAGCCAAGTTCTGAAATTGGTGCATCTGCTGGATAAAGAACAGTGTCTCCTCCAAAAGTTTTGATAAGTGGCATGATTATAAACCATGAAACTATACCACCAGCAAGCATCCAAGATGAGATAAGTGGTCCACATATATATCCTACTCCAGCAAGTGCTGGTAGAACGTCCATACCGATTCCTGAACCTGGTATAGCCTTAACCTCATAATCGACTTCACTTGGGAATAACTTCATCCCATCGGCGATAAATTTATAGAGAGCTGCAATGCCAAGACCTGCAAATACTGTGCTCGCCTTAGTTCCACCCTCTTCTCCTGCGATAAGAACCTCTGCACAAGCTGTCCCTTCAGGATATGGCAATGAACCATGCTCCTTAACGATAAGTGCCTTTCTAAGTGGAATCATGAATACAATTCCAAGTAAGCCTCCTGCGATAGCAACGCATGCGATAACCGTGTAAGATGGAACGGTTCCTATTCCGTCTTGCGCCCACATGAATACAGCTGGTAGCGTAAAAATAGCACCCGCTGCAAGTGATTCTCCTGCAGAACCTATGGTCTGAACCATATTGTTTTCCAAAATAGAATCTCTTTTTAATATAACTCTTATAATTCCCATCGAAATTACAGCTGCAGGTATAGATGCTGAAACTGTCATTCCAACTTTCAGACCTAGATAGGCATTGGCTGCACCGAACAGAACTGCAAGCAACATACCAATAATAATGGACACGGCAGTAAACTCGGGTACAACTTTGTCAGCAGAAATAAAGGGCTTAAATTCCCCTATTTGTTTTTCTTTTTCCATATAGTTTTTTCCTTTCATTATATTTGAAATGTTGTTTTTATATAAAAAGTAAAAAAATTTCTAAAATAACAACATAACGAGCAATATTATACCACATTTTTCACTTAAAATAAAGATATCAGGTCAAAAACGCTAAATATTTTTATGACCTGATATTAAATGTATCTGATTTTTTATGTGGCTGAGCACAAAATTATACTATTCGATATTCTGTACCTGTTCCCTTATTTTCTCGATCTCCGCCTTTGCTTTAAGTACTAGATTAGTTAGGTCTAGGCTGTTTGCTTTCGAGCCGATGGTATTGGCTTCTCTATTAAGCTCCTGTGCTAGAAAATCCAGTTTCTTCCCAACACTTCCGTCAGTAGAATTGTCTGATTTTGTTAGATTAGTTATCTGCAAAATATGGCTTTTTAGCCTAGTAAGCTCTTCATCGACATTTGCTTTGTCCGCAAAAATCGCAACCTCGGTGGCGATTCTTTCCTCTGACAAACTTGTATCGCTAATACCAGTCTTATCAAGGATTTTCGCAATCCTCTCGGAAAGTTTTTCTCTGTATAAAGCTGGAATTTCTTCCGCTATAGGTGCCATATCCTCCACTATCTTTTTGAGATTCGCAGCCCTGAAGTTTAGATCATCCGCAAGAACCCTGCCTTCCTTAGTCCTCATCTCATCAAGCTGTTTTGTTGCATTTTCAGTTGCTTCAACTATGGCTTCAAGGAGTGCTTCCTGATTATCCTCAAGTGGCATTGCCGTCATAACGTCTGGAAATTTTGTGATCATCTCAATTCCGGGTCTATCATTAATGTTGCAAGCTTCGCACAGAGACTCAATTTTCTCTATGTACTCCTTGGCAAGTTTGGTGTTAACGCGAACTTCAAACTCCTTATCAGACAAATTTTCAACTGTCATCATTACGTCGACCTTGCCTCTATGCAATTTATTCCTTATGGTTTTCCTCATTTGCTCTTCTGCAAATGCGAAAGACTTGGGCATTCTGAATGTGAAGTCATTATATTTATGGTTAACGCTCTTAAGTTCGACCAAAATGTGATAATCTTGAGTTTTGACTTCTCCCCGGCCGTAGCCTGTCATACTTTTAATCATTTTGCTTCCTCCTGATATTATCTGCCTTTAATTATAACCAATCTTATGATAAAATTCCAATTGTGTTTATCACATAAAGCATTTTTCATGCGCGCATTTTAGAATTTTTAGGAGGATGTACAATGGCATTTGATGGTATCATGACTTGGGCGATCTCTGAGGAACTATCCCAGAAGCTTACTCTCGGTAAGATTGGAAAAATTTATCAGCCAGAGAGCGAGAGCCTTGTTTTTGTCATCCACACAAAAGACGGCCGTTTCAGGCTTTACGCATCCGCATCAGGGAATGCTCCACACATCTGCCTAACACAGAGAGAATTCGAAAATCCCCAGCAACCACCGATATTTTGTATGATTTTGCGAAAGCACATTCAGGGTGGTAGGATTAGCCGGATTGCACAAAATAGTTCAGAGAGAATAATTGAAATAGATTTTCAGGTTCTCGATGAGCTCGGCTTTACGGTTTCTAAAAGGCTGATATTTGAAATTATGGGAAAACACAGCAATATCATCTTAGTAAATTTGAATGATGGGCGGATTATCGACAGCATCAAAAGAGTTTCGATCGATGTAAACAGGGCACGACAGATTTTGCCTGGACTTATATACAATTATCCTCCATCTCAAGGGAAAACGGGATTTAAAGAACTGCTCGGAATGTCAGATTTGAACGAGGAAAATGGACATCTTGTTTCTGTAAATTGGCAGGATTCAAATGATATAATGGATAAGGTCGGAGGGATTTCACCTAGGGTCGCTGACAGCATCGCTTTACTGGGATATGATGTCTTCAAGGATATTATCGCCAAAATCAAAGATCTCAATAGCCAAACGAAAATTTACTCTAACGGTAAGAAACTTATTGATTTTCACATTGTACCAATGGACGGAATTCTTTCCGAGATTAAGTCATTCGATTCACCAAGTGCAGGCGTTGATTACTTCTTCGAACATAAAAAAGAGACAAATTTAATGCAGCAGGCGGAATCCAATCTGCTTAAGAAAATCAACTCTGTGAGGGAAAAGCTTGGTCTTAAACTTCAAAGGATGGAGGAAGATGTCCTCAAGGCCAAAAGATCTGAACATCTTAGATTATACGGTGAACTGCTAACTGCAAATCTTCATAATATAAAAAAAGGTGAATTGATGGCTCATATAGTCAACTATTATGATGGTTCTACGGTTGACATTAGACTTGATCCGAAGCTCTCTCCCAGCGAAAATGCACAGAATTATTATAAAAAATATGGTAAAGCTATGAACACTATTAAGGAAAAGCAGCCTATGATTGAAAGTGTTAAAGCTGAGATTGCCTATGTAGATACAGTTATTGATCACCTCAGTAGAGCAACTGAAATTAAGGAAATAGATTATATTAGGGATGAACTTATCGACGAAGGTTATTTGAAGGGTCGCATTTTTGGAAAAAATGGCAGAAGTAAAAATAAATCAAAATCGGTTAAGAGTTCGGTTTCCAATGGAAAAATAAATAACCCACTAGTATTTGCCCTGCCTACTGGCCGTAAAATTATTGTTGGAAGGAATAACAAAGAAAATGACGTTCTAACACTAAGGATGGCTTCAAAATCCGATATTTGGTTTCACACCAAAGATATACCTGGCTCTCATGTGATCCTACAAACAGGAGGCATTGATTTATCTTCAATGGAGGAAAACTTCCCTGAAGAAATAAAAACTGCAGCAGGCGTCGCAGCCTACCACAGTAAGGGAAAATCATCCGAAAATGTACCTGTAGATTATACAGAAGTTAGATATGTCAAGAAACCAAGCGGTGCAAAACCTGGAATGGTAATCTTCAAAAACAATAAGACAATCTGGATCACTCCGAAGATTCCAAGTCGCCCTTAAGCGCCTCTCTTATTTTTTGCATTCTTAAGTCAGTATTTGCAATAGTATCAGCACAATCCTTTAAGTCTCTGCCAATCTTTTCAGCCTCCTTAACATTGTGCTTATATTTGATTTGGTGTTCGAGGCTCGCCCAAAAGTTCATAGCAACTGTCCTAATCTGAACCTCTACCCTCATTGGTCTCTTCTCGTTGGAAAAGAAAACTGGAATCTCTACAATCATGTGATAACTTCTGTATCCGTTTGGTTTCGGCTTCTTGATATAATCCTTTATCATAACGACCTTGATGTCATCCTGCCTTGCCAGCATCCTTGCCACCCTGTAAATGTCATCTACAAATGAACAAATCACCCTAATTCCGGCGACATCATTTAAATTTTCCTCTATCGATTCAAGCGAAATATCGTTCCCCTGTCTGATGAGTTTCTCCAAAATACTTAAGTCTTTCTTTCTTCGCGATTGAATGGACGATATCGGACTCTCATCCCTGACCAGTGATAATTCGCTATTTAAAATCTCAAGTTTGGTTGCTACCTCCCTGATCGCAGAATCATATCTCATCATCAGAATTTCATATTCCTTCGTTGATTTTAGATCCTCAAACATGCAACTTTTATTATCTTCAATCATATTATTCCTCAATTTTAACGCTAGACAACATCTGTCCGCGTCATCTGCTTTTATCTTCGCAAATTAGATCTATTTAGGGCATTTTGTCAACTACTTATTTATAATATTTGTGACAATAAAATCTCCTATTTTTTCAATAACATCATCGCCAGTTTCCACCATGCTGCCGTTATGGATCTCATGATAATATCCGGGCCATTCTACATATTCAAATCCTGGAGTGTTTCTATTTTGTTCCGCCAAAGCCCTCGCACCGTTAACATCGCAGAGTTTGTCTTCTGTACCCTGCATTAACAAAAATGGCTTGCCATTGCTCTTTCCGTAGTCCTTCCACGTGCCGTTTTCAATTGCCTTTCCTATTTCAAATCCCTGATATGCACATCTCATCGTAATATAGCCGTGGACTAGCGGATTGCTCGCGTATGGCTTAACGTAAATCAGGTTGCCCAGGTCTTTCTCATCACATTCGGACTTTATCTTGGCCTTAGGCATGATCTTCGAACCGGCTTTAATCATTAAGTAAAGAGGCTTTGGTACAGGTCTAGCAAGTTTTATCCAAGGAGCCGAAATTATAAAAGCTGAGGGCACGTCTGATTGTTCACCACGATACTTATAATCAAGTGCAATATTTCCACCCATGCTATGTCCATACAAAACAATTGGCTTATCAGGGAATTTATTCCTTGCGTAATTGATGAGTTCATCTATGCATCCCAAAACATCGATACGTGGTGCAGCATCACCCCTGACACCCCCAGATATACCATGCCCTGGCAAATCCATGGAATACACCTTGATGTGTTTTTCAGATAATGACTTTGCCATTCTAGTATATCTGCCAGCATATTCTCCTATGCCGTGAACAATCAGCATAATAGCTTCAGGATTTTCACAGGGAAAATCATATCCTGCAATCTTAACGGGTTTGTTAGTAAGTTGAAAATTTTCAAACATGATTATAGTTTAACCTCCTCATATCAAAATCTAACAATTAGATATCAAAATTATACATTCTGCGCATTTCAGGTTGATTGGCTTTTACTCAAATATTATTATTGGTCTACCGGAATAAAAATAATTTAAAAAGGAGGAAGTATGAAAAATAGCTGTGAACTTTGTAATAGTTCGAACAAACTGCAATTCTTTAAAAACAGATATATTTGCAAGGATTGTATAAACTACATTAAAAAAGTTTAGTATTATGAATCTGTCATATTAAGGAATCCAATTTTAATTACAAAATCCGGCTATCCTGCATTTAACTCGTAGCACCGGTACAATTAGAGGCTAATGCCTCTTTTTTTGTCTTCCCCTTATCTTCGACACTTTTTTCTGGAAGTCCTCTGGTGGTGTCACTGAGAACTCTAGGTATTCCTCCCTCACTGGATGAACAAAACCCAGGATTGCAGCATGGAGCATCTGTCCCTCTTCTCTCCAAGGAGTTTTCTTAAGTCCATAGAGAGGATCACCCACCAGCGGATGTCCAATTGATGCCATGTGCACCCTAATCTGGTGCGTCCTGCCTGTTTTGAGCGTACACCGAAGTAGTGAAAAGCCATTTAAACTTTCTATCACCTTATAACTTGTATATGCTTCCCTAGATCTACTATTTTTAATAAAGTCATAATACGCTTCATCCAATTTTTTCGCGTCATAATTATTCTTGTTTTTTAAAGAAGCCCGTATCTTTGCTTCATCTAATGCTGCTTTTTTTATACGATTCTTTGGATCTCGGATTATGGGACTATCGATATACCCCTCATTTTCAGCAAAATTTCCATGTACCAATGCAATGTATGATCTCGTAATAGAGTGCTTACTCAGCTGCTTTTTCAGAGCGTTATGGATTTTGTTGGACTTAGCCACCATCAAAAGACCGCTCGTGTCCTTATCAATCCTGTGGACAATTCCAGGACGATCACAACCTCCGGCATCCGATAGATTTGCCCCGCAGTGATACAAAATACCGCTCACAAGTGTGGGATCGATTGTTCCTGACCCAGGGTGAACCACAATGCCTCTAGGCTTATTTACCACCATGAGATATTCATCCTCATAGACGATATCCAAATCCATCTCGATTGGCTCAGGCGCGGTATTTTGTGCATCGAGTTCAATTATACTCGTATCTAACAAAATTATCTCATCCTGATCCGAGATGTTTATTTTTCTATCTTTTTCTGTTGTCCTTCGTCCGTTCAGTGTGACAGCCCCATTGGCAATCAATCTTTGACATTTACTTCTTGAGATTGAAGGGTACATCTGGACAAGTTTAAGATCAAGCCTCATTTAGCTGCCCTCATGATTTCTTCTTTAAAGAGTCAAATATTGCAATGTAAATTATCAAAATTACACATCCAAGGGTAACTGCGATGTCTGCCACGTTAAACACGGGCGGAAAGAACGAAAGGCTAATCATGTCGGTCACAAATCCGAACACAATTCTATCAATCAAGTTGCCTATCCCACCGGCAATAACCATAGAAACAGCAATTATGACGATTTGATTATCACGATATAACCTTGCAATTGCATATATCCCCACAATTATCGCAATGGAAGAAATCGCTATCAATGCGACCCTGTATCCGCTCAGCATACTAAATGCAGCGCCCTCATTTTTCACATAAATTAAGTTGACAAGATCTGGTATAAGAGGAATCCCTTTGACGAATCTTGCATCATTTCTCACTACATATTTTGTATAAAAATCAAACAATAAAACAAATAAGCATAGAGCAATTGCAAATATGTAATTTTTTCTCAGCATTACCTTATTAGTGTTTTTATCCATTATTTAATCTTTTCCCAGTCTCCATTAATCTAAAAATTTAATATGGCATGTTAAATGCACAAAATTTTTACTATACAAAACAAAAAGCGGGGAAACCCCCGCTATATCAAAGCACTTTTGTTCCTTTATTATCGTTTAAATATGAAAAGTCAATTTCTTTATTCATATTCGATTTTGGGGCATTATCTTGAGAAAACTTAGATGTTTTCGCATCAGTTTTTTGATCTGATCCATATGTTGAAACCTTCTGAACCGACATTGAGGCTGGTATAAAGGCTTGATCCATCTCGTTCAGGAAAATTGTGCTGTCATCCTGAAAGCTATCAAGCTCATCTTGGAGCATCTTCCTGTATCTCTCTTTAAAATGACTTATTTGACTTTTCAGCATCTCAAGTTCCCTGGTGCTGTTTGCAACCGACACCTTTGCATCACTAACAATTGTGCTCGCCTCGGTTTCTGCATTTTTCAAAATCAAAGCCGCTCGCTTCTCAGCACTCTCTGAGATGTCAGCCAGTAAGTTCTTTGCCGACGCAAGCGTATCCGTCAAATTGCCCTGCTGTTTATTATATTCCGACAACTGATCTCTCAGCGCCTCTTGCTCAGACTTAAGCTTGGCAATGGTCTGCTGATATTCTTCAATATCAATTATTATACGATTTAAAAAATTATCAACCTCGTCCTTGTTGTATCCGTTGAAAGCTTTGGTAAAGTCCTTCTTTTCAATATCAATAGTTGAAATCATTCAAAACCTCTAATAAATCTCTACAAAAGAGCAAGATGTGCCCACCCTCCAATCAAAATAGTTGCGACTATGCGATACACGATCCTAAGCAAAATAAATGCAACCAATATAGAAAAGTCAAAGGGTCCCGTTCTCACTCCAAGCCTATATAAAAGTTCTCGGCACGGTGATACGATAATTTCTGTAACCTGAACTAAAACTTGGTATATCCTAGTTATCGGACTGTCGTAATCAGCATGCATGAAACTCATCAATGCCCTAGCTATGAGAGCCCAATAGAACAATCTATATACCCACGAAATGATTATCAGTACTAATGTCAATTAAAGCCACCTATCTCCAAGGATTCTTGTCTTTAGCCTCAAAGCCAAAATCTACATCTCCTGATGGCTCTTCACCATTGATATCAACATTTGATGGAGTGAAGATAAAAATGCTGTTTGTAACCTTCCTCACATTACCCTTTAGCGCATATGTTGCACCATTGAGGAAGTCAAAAATCTTTCTACCAAGTTCCTGATCCAATTTCTCAAGATTTACAATAATAGGTCTCTTGCTCATCAAGCTATCAACTAATCTAGGACACTCATCAAATGACTTAGGTTCAATTACAACGAGTTTGAATGCACTCGTATTTGCTGTTGAAAATCTTTTGCTGCTATTCTTGTAAGGATTAGAGGTCGAGATTGTCTCTGAAAGAGGCTTTCTTTCAACACTGTCTCTCTTCTTGCTTGAAAGTATGTCCTCTCTTGCAGCTGCAACTTCTTCTTCAGGTACAAAAACTTCATCCTCTTCAATACCTATAAACTTCTTAATTGAATCTGAAAATCCCATAATTCTCTCTCCTTAACTCCCGTTTATTTTTAATATTTCAATGGATATAATATCCTATCTATAGTCTCTTACGCCAAAAATAGCTGTTCCGATTCGAACATGTGTCGATCCTTCTTTGATGGCCTGAGGAAAATCTCCCGACATTCCCATAGATAACGTCGTGAAATTCACCCTCTCCCTATCATCATCCTTGTACTTATCAAACAGCTGCTTAACAGTTCTGAAACAAGGCCTTGCATCTTCAGGATTATCATAAAAAGGTGCTATCCCCATAAGGCCGCAAATTTCAATATTTTTGCAGTTTTCTTGAATCTCCGAGATCAGTTCGTCAAGTTCACCTGGATTAATACCAAATTTACTTTCCTCACCTTCCGCATTAACTTGAATCAGAATCTTCATCGTAATCTGATGCTGCTCAGCTCTTTTGTTGATTTCCTCTGCAAGTTTAAATGAATCAACTGAATGAATCATATAGACTTTTTCTATAATATATTTTACCTTATTTCTCTGTAAATGTCCAATTAAATGCCAATTTACCTGGTTGACTTTATCATATTTTTCCTGTATTTCCTGGACCTTATTTTCGCCGATATCTGTGACTCCACATCTGATAGCCTCGTTGATTTCTTCTGGGCTGTGAAGCTTGGTAACCGCGATAAGTTTGACGTCACCTGAGGGCCTTTGAGCATCATCTGCAAATTTCGCTATGTCCTTGTTGATTTTTTGAATGTTTTCTTTAATACTCATCTCCATAACCTCCCCGACTCCATCACTTTGAGAATTGCTCTAAGGACGGGTCAAAATAATATCATAGGTAACAATTGTATCTACAGCCTTACCTTTTTTATCATAAAACAAATTATTGGCAACAACAGAGTTTTCGCCATCTGTTGCTATAACATTGATAGGTTTAAACACATAGTCTCCAACTTTGTTTTTGACCATAACACCCTTTTGTCCTTTTTTGTTTTTAATTATGCTTGTATTTTTGATTATAAGCCCCTTATTTACGCTGTCTACCAGTTTCACCTTAACTCTTCGATCCGACGTCATGCCGTTATAGTATCTGTCAGATGAAAGCACAAGCTTAATCTTTCCACTTTTCTTATCTAGTTTAGCTGACTGTATAACCATAATAACCGAGGATTTGCCTGATGCGCCCTCGATACCAACCTTTATTCCGCTGCCCTCACTATATTCTATGTGTGGCTGTTTTTTCAAAAAGCAAACTAAGCTCCAATTTGACCTGTTGACAATTTTAAAAACGGGTTCCTTCTTTGCAACTTCTCTTCGTTTAAGATTCACTATTGCCCCATCTTTAATATTGTTTATCGTGCTTTCAGAAATTTGATCAACTTTATCTGGCCTCAACTTCGATTCATTGCCATCGCAGCAATAAGCCACCAAACCATCGTACTGTGCAGTATAATCCCCTGTCGCAACAGAGACATCTTTGACTTTCTTTGAAAGTTTTCTGAGTTCTTCATCGCGGTCTATTTTGCTGCCATCAACCTCTAAAATTTTAGTTCCGACTCTTACCAAATCATCTTCCTTGATTAGATAATTGGTTTTGCCAGATGATGCCGACGTATATACATTCTCATCCCTCGCTATAATTCCGCTTGCCGTCTGTGAAACCTCGATTTCCCCATATTGAACCGCATAACTTGACTTCAGACTAACAAGAAGATTTGGCAAAATATATATAACAAAATACAGCAAAATTAAAAGAAAAACATATGCTATTATAATAAGTCTTTTTTTTCGCATCTCAATCTCCCCATTGTTAATATTCTATAACAATTGAAGATATTTTTCCATAACTTTCTTCTCAGCCTTAGAACGACCGCTCCAATTATTTTCATCCTCCAAAAACTGCCTCAGAAGTTCTGGCCGTCTTTCAAGGGTTATCTTCATTGATTCCTCTAATTTCCAAAGATTGATCAGACCATGGTTACCACTGTACAAAACTTCTGGCACGAATGTACCCTCAAAATCTCTTGGCTGCGTATACTGATCGTGCTCTAAAAGTCCTGAATATATACTCTCCTCTAGTGCCGATTCCTCGCCCGAAAGAACCCCCGGTATCATCCTAGCAACCGTATCTACAAGCACCATCGCGGCAAGTTCTCCGCCCGTCAGTACGTAATCTCCTATCGAAATTTCCTCTACATCAAATTCATCGAGCACTCGCTGATCAACACCTTCATAATGTCCGCACAAAACAGTTGCCTCAGATATGGATGATATCTCTTTAATCTTTGCAAAGTCCAGAAGTTTTCCACGCGGCGACATATAATATATCTTTGAATTCTGAAGAGAGTTTTCTCTTATGCAGTCAAAAAGAGGTTGTGGCATCATCACCATACCCTGGGCTCCACCAAATGGATAGTCGTCAACTTTTTTGTGTTTGTTCTTTGAATAATCCCTTGGATTTATAATATTAATTTCGAGCAATCCATTCTCGGTCGCTCGTCCCAACATGCTTGTCTTTAAAGGCGTAAACATTTCAGGAAAAAGTGTTAATATATTAAATTTCATCATCTATTAGCCCCGGTATGGTTTCAATGGTAACACCCTCCTGCAAATCTACATTTTTTATAAATTCTTTTACAGCAGGTATATACGCCATTTTGCCGTTATTCATCTTTATCTCATACGTGTCTGATGGTCCATTTTGAAGGACATTCGTAATTTTACCTACTGGAGTAGAGTTGTCTTTAAAAACCTCAAGTCCTATGAGGTCTCGAATTAGGTATTCATCCTCATCCAGTTCATCGACGTATTTTTCTTCCATGAATACATCCTTCCCACGCAACGATTCAGCGGCATCTCGGCTGTCGATACCGCAGACCTTGAGAATCACCATGCTTTTAACATGTCCGACTCCTTCTATTTGCATTGTTTTGTTGTCCACTATTATCTCTGGCAGGTCTTCAAAGCGATCATTTCTTGAATAATTATAAACTTTTAGCTGACCCTTGACGCCATGTGGCGACACAAATTTACCGATTTTTATGAGTTTTTCCATATCTCCCCATATTATGAAATAGAGCCTGAGCGATTTCTTGCAACATCAGCCCGGCCCCAATAATTCATTTTATATTCTAAATTTAATCATCTATTGATTCTATTTCTACAGTAACTCTTTCGTTTTTACGAATAGCTGCTGCCTTTACAACGGTCCTCAGAGCTTTTGCAATTCTGCCCTGTTTGCCGATAACTTTCCCCATATCATTTGGAGCTACTCTTAGCTTAATGATATTTCCTTGGGGCGTTTCTTCTTGACTTACAGATACTCTGTTTGGCTCGTCGACTAAGGATTTAGCAATTGCTTCTACCAAATTAGTCATTTAAAGCACCACTTTCTTACTGAATCACACCGGATTTTTTCATCAGGCTCTTCACAATCTCTGTTGGCTGTGCTCCAGTTGAAATCCATTTCTGTGCCTTCTCAGCATCGATTTTAATTTCAACAGGCTCTGTCATAGGGTTGTAATATCCTATCTCTTCGATAAACTTACCATCCCTTGATCTCCTTGAATCAGCAACAACAACTCTGTAAAATGGTTTTTTCTTCGCTCCCATTCTCTTAAGTCTAATCTTTACCATAATTTCTCCTTCCATATTATCATATCTTTTAGATTATATATCCCTATGAGTTTTGAGATTTACACCAAACCTCGGAACATCTTATTTCTTTTAAGTGCAGACGGGTTCTGGAATTGCTTTAGCATCTTCTTTGCATCATTGTACTTCTTGATTAACTGATTGATCTCAGAAACTGTTCTTCCTGATCCTGCAGCAATCCTCCTTCGCCTACTTGCATTTAGAAGGCTCGGATCACGTCTTTCCTTAACTGTCATTGATTGGATAATCGCTTCCATCGCGTGAAATTCTTTTTCACTTTCTTCGATGTTAAAGCCCTGCATCTGTGCTTTGTTCATACCAGGAAGCATGTCCAAAATTTTTGAAATGCCGCCCATTTTCTTTACCTGGCCCATTTGCTCTAAGAAATCCTCAAGTGTAAACTGATTCTTCTTAAGCTTTTCCTCCATTTTGGCGGCTTGCTTATCGTCAAAAGTCCTCTCGGCCTCTTCTATAAGTGAGAGCATGTCTCCCATTCCGAGAATCCTACTTGCCATTCTCTCAGGATGAAAAACCTGAAGTGCGTCCTGTTTTTCGCCTGTACCGATGAATTTGATCGGTTTTCCAGTTACTTTTTTGGTTGAAAGTGCCGCACCGCCTCTGGAATCCCCATCCATCTTAGTCATGATAATTCCATCTACACCAAGAGTTTGATTGAATCCGTCGGCCACATTAACGGCGTCCTGACCAGTAAGTGCATCAACAACCAAAAGAATTTCGTGAGGTTTGATCTTACTCTTTATGTGAACAAGTTCATCCATCAGTTCTTCATCAATCTGCAGCCTACCTGCAGTATCGACAATCAGAACGTTGTATCCCTTACGCAGAGCCTCTTCCTTTGCAGCGATTGCAATTTTCGCCGGATCTCTGCTTTCTCTATCGACATAAACAGGAGTATTCACACTCTTTCCTACGATTTCAAGCTGATCAATTGCTGCTGGCCTATAGATATCGCAGGCACAAAGCATCGGTTTCTTTCCGCTTTGTTTCAAAAAATTTGCAAGTTTTCCTGCAGTCGTAGTCTTACCTGTACCCTGGAGTCCCACCAGCATGTAAGTACTGAAACCTGATGGTGAGTAAGTCAATTTGCTCGCAGTGCCGCCAAGTAGTTTCACAAGTTCCTCATCAACTATTTTGATTATCTGTTGTGAAGGCGTCAAACTTTGCATTACCTCAGAGCCCATAGCCTTTTCTTTCACAGTAGCAACAAATTCCTTAACGATCTTAAAGTTTACGTCAGCTTCAAGCAGGGCGAGTTTGACCTCTCTCATCGCATCATTTACGTCTTTTTCAGTTATGACTCCCTTGCCCTTGAGTTTATCAAAAGCGCTTTGAAGCTTATCCGAGAGACTTTCAAATGCCATTTAGTTCTCCTTATCTAATGGATTATCATAGCTGACATTGGTATGTATTCAGCTACTCTATTTCTTTAAGTTTTAACAAAATATCTTCTATATCTCGCTTAACATTCTGCTCGAACACATCGGAATCATAGGTATCTATCTTCTTAAGTTCATCATGAATTTCTTCAATGTTTTTTAGATTTTTTATCCACCTGCTCAATAATCCAAGTTTGTCCTCATACTCGTTAAGTGACTTCTCCGCATTCTTAAGGGAAATATGTACAGCCTGCCTCGAAATATTATTTGTCTCGGCTATCTCTGCTAGAGAAAAGTTTTCACCGTAATATAGGCTCATTACATTTTTCTGATTTTCTGTGAGTAGATTCCCATAAAAATCAAACAAAAGACCGGTTTTGGTAACCTTGTCAAGCATTCACATACCTCCTGTGTCAAGTGAAATGACTTAACACTATGCCATTCTACCAAAACCGGCCGTCTAATGTCAATAGTTTTTTAAATTTTTCTCAATTTCAATGTTTATCGATTGGCGCACGATAAGAGATACTGAATTTTCCGCTGCCTTCTATAATTTCATTGGTAAATCTATCCAGTGCGCTTTCCTTCTTTTCAAACATTTTGCTTGTCAAGATATCAAAAAAAGATTCATCTCTTTCAAACACAATATCTTGAATCGTGACATCCTTGTCTTTTACCATGCCAAGGAAGTAGTCATTCGCCTCGTCTTCTGTCATAATCTTATCGATAAGGCCGTTCTGTAGAGCCTGTTTTGCTGTGTATATACGTCCGTCAGCAAGTTTCTTCACTGTCTCTATGTCCATGCCTCTGCCCTCAGAAACTATGGTTGTAAACTGCTCGTATGCCTCATTTACAAGACTCTGGAAAATATCTTCCTGTTCCTTCGTCAGTCCACTCAGAGGGTCTCCCATCGCCTTGTTCGGCCCTGATGTGATAGCCTTTGATCTTATACCAAGTTTTTCCATAAATCCTGTCGCGTCGTACATATTGCCTATTGTAACGCCTATCGATCCAGTCCAACAATTGCGGTTCGCTAATATTTTGTCCGCAGGTGCTGAAATATAATATCCTCCGGATGCCGCCATATCATCAAAGTAGGCAACAACAGGCCTCTTTCCACCTGTTTTTTCTTTGTATTCCTTGATTTTGAGGTAGAGTTCATCGCTTGTGCTGACACTTCCGCCAGGGGAATCAACATATATGTATAGCCCCTTATTATTTTTGTCATCTATCATCTGGTCAATCGCGTTTAAAGTTTCAGCGTGAAAATAGTTGCTTTTCTCATCAAATACGCCGCCCTCGCCCTCTTCTATATCGCCCTCGACATATATCCTGCCAATATATTTGCCATCAACATCTAGTTTAGGGAAATCGTCAGAAGATTTATTCAATATTTTGTGAGTTGTCGCAGAATTCAACAACCAAACAATCAAGATTAGGAAGATAACGACTGCCAAAAACATAATCGGTCCCCTACTTCTTCGTTTTTTGTTATTTTTTATCTCTACAGTTTCCATTTATCTTCCTTATAAAAAATCTCTAAATATCCTTGTTTGCAACTTCCGCGCTTAACTTCTGACATAGTTCGTCGATCTTCATTTCACCTAGTTCACCAATTTTAGCTGATCTTACAGTAGCAGTATTCGACTCCTTCTCTCTTTCTCCGATTATAAGGATATAATTTACTCTCTGATTTCTAGCTTCCCTAAGTTTATATCCGATTTTTTCATTTCTGAAGTCTGTTTCTACTCTCAATCCGGCAGACTCAAGTTTTTGAGATACTTCGTCTGCATAATCAGTGAATGCCTCTGCAACAGTTAAAACCTTAACCTGCACTGGTGCAAGCCATAGCGGAAATTTTCCTGCAAAATGTTCTATTAGAATACCTATGAATCTCTCTATTGAGCCAAAAATAACCCTGTGTATCATGACAGGCCTATGTTTTGTGTTGTCGCTTCCAACATAAGTGAGATCAAATCTCTGAGGCATCTGCATATCGAGCTGGATAGTCCCACACTGCCATGTTCTTCCGAGTGAATCCTCAAGGTGGAAGTCTAATTTAGGTCCGTAAAAAGCACCGTCACCCTCATTAATCACATATGGCATGCCCTTTTCTTCAATCGCTTCTTTGAGCGCACTTTCAGCCATTTCCCATTCTTCGTCGGTTCCCATAGAATCCTCTGGCCTTGTAGAAAGTTCCACGTGATATTTAAATCCAAACAGTGTATATACGTCGTCAATAAAATTTACTACTCCAAGGATTTCGTCCTTAACTTGTTCTGGCAACATGAAGATATGAGCATCGTCCTGTGTAAAGGTTCTAACTCTCATCAGTCCATGTAATGCTCCTGACAGCTCGTGTCTATGTACTTGTCCCATCTCAGCAAGCCTAATAGGCAGATCCCTGTATGAGTGCATCTTTCTCTTATAAGCAAGCATAGAACCAGGGCAGTTCATAGGCTTGATTGCATAATCTTCACCGTCGATTTGGGTGAAATACATATTATCCTTGTAGTGATCCCAATGTCCTGAAGTTCTCCAGAGCTGTTCATTTAAAATCAGCGGTGTCTTGATTTCCTCATAGCCGCGTTTTGCATGTTCTTCTCTCCAGAAATTTTCAAGCTGGGTTCTAAGTATCATTCCCTTAGGCATGAAAAACGGAAATCCCGGTCCTTCTTCGTAAAGTGCGAACAGGTCCATCTCCTTACCTATTTTTCTGTGATCTCTCTTCTTTGCTTCTTCAATCTTTGCTAGGTAGTCATCTAGTTCAGCCTGGCTTGGGAAAGACGTTCCATAAATCCTCTGGAGCATTTTATTGTGTTCATCGCCCCTCCAGTAAGCTCCTGCTACTGATGTTAGCTTAATGGCCTTAACCTGGCCTGTAGACTCCATATGCGGCCCTGCACATAGATCAACAAAATCTCCCTGTCTATAAAACGAAATAACTTCGTCTTCTGGCAGATCCTCAATAAGTTCGACCTTGTAGTCTTCACCCGCTTTTCTTTCGAATTCTATAGCCTCATCTCTAGGCAACTCAAATCTTTCAATCGGATAGTTAGCCTGAATAATCTTCTTCATTTCCTTTTGAATCTTCAAAAGGTCTTGATCGGTTATTCGGTGCTCCATGTCAATATCGTAATAAAAACCATTCTCAATAGCAGGACCTATCGCCAGCTTAGCCTCTGGCCATATCTTCTTAACTGCCTGCGCCATTATGTGAGAAGATGTATGTCTATATCTATGTCGGACATCCTCTGAAGAAAAATCAATCTTCGCTTTTGCCATTTTTAAACCTCCCGAAAATTATCAAATAAAATTATCATTAAACAAAATATTTTAAATTTCAAAACAATTTGTGTAGCTTACCTAGTTAATACCACATTCCAACTCAATTCTAACCTGCAGGATTAGTCGGGCTATCCCCTGGAGAAGGTGTTGGTGGCTCCTCAGGTGGCTGTTCCGGCTGAGGCTCAGGTGAAGGCTGCGGTGTTACATCAGGATTCTTATCAGGTTCATTATTGTTATCAGGCTTTTCGTCAGGTTTTTCAACATCAGGTTTGTTTTCCGGTTCCTCACTCTTAGGAGAAACTACGCTAGGATCAACAATATAATTGCTGCCACCTGCAATTTCTTCAATTCTATTACTTATAGATATCGCCTTACTTGACGGTTTATATCCCTTCTGCCCGAAAACTTTTTTGTGGAACTCAATCGTACTTGACTTAAGTGTATCTGGTATCAGATAGTATGCTCCATCAATCATTCCGCCTGTGTATTTGTAAGGGAAACTTTCACTCTTAACAATTTTGTACTGAGGTATTCTTGTAGCCAGTGAGAAGATATCTCCCTTTTTGATATTCGTCTTGATAAGAGGCATTGTTGTCTTCAAAACCTTATCGATTTTCTTAGGCGAAGATTTCTTGAGTTTCTTAAGGAGAGCCTCTATTACAGTCCTCATCCTCTCAGTTCTCTTAATGTCATCTCCGACGCCATGTCTCATACGTCCATAGCCAACAGCCTGGTATCCATCAACGGTTTGCTTGCCTGCTCTTGTGATTGGAGTGTATTTACCATCACCTACTACTCTTGCCGTTTCTTCGACGCAACGATTCATTTCATTTATCTCATAATCCTCGATATCAAGAGTAACTCCTCCAGCAGCATTGACCATGTCAACTACTGTCTTCCAGTTGATTACCACAAATTTATCAATATCTAAATCCATTGCCTGGTTAAGAGACTTTATAGTATCTTTTGCTCCCCCATATGCAAATGCATGAGTTATTTTGTCGTACTTCTTTGAATCACCCATCTTAAGCATGGTGTCTCGATATATTGATGTCAATTTCAGCTTATTAGTTTTCTCTTCAAGGCTCACCAAAATAAGGGCGTCTGTCCTGCTACCCTTTGAGTCATCCATGTCTCTGCTATCAACACCCATTATTAAGAAATTAATATAGCCGTCAACATTCACAATGCCGAGTTTATCCTTGTCTACATCCACCTTATCAAGTTTGTCAAGCATATTATTCGCATATATAAAAGCGCCTACTCCGACACCGACAACAAGCACAGCAAGTGCTATCAGGATTTTCTGCCATATTTTTAAACCTTTACGCGTTTCTCTCATGTTTTTATTTCCACCTCGTTAGTTCATTCAAAATTAATCATTAGAATTAGTTTATCATAAATGACCATTTTTTACCATCATTTTCTTATGCTGTTTACCAAAAATCATATAACCTCATTTAGCCAAACTCCTGATTTAAATCGCCTTCGAACAATGAAAATCCTCAGGATTTCTCCAATGGCACCCAGGGCTATCACACCCGGCAGACTTAGTTTCAGAACCATTACGCCAAAGAAAGCAACTGGAACTTGCATAAACAAGGTAAATAAAATTTCTAGTTTCATACAAAACACGGTATCTCCACCAGCTCTCAAAATTCCCACAACATACATATAGGCGATCATCTTCGGTGCCATAACTAGCGCCATCACCGTTATAGTTTTAATTATCATTTCATCAGTCTCTGGATTAAAATCATAAAATCCTGTGATCGGCTTTGCTATCACCACCAATATTATTCCCAAAATTACGTTTAAAATCCATGTCAGGCGCAGAGCTTTGTAGGCACTCGCATATGCTGAATCATGATCCTTCCTGCCCACATACTCACCTATAATCATCGCGGTACTATTTCCGACGCCAAAATAAAAGCATTGCAGCATCTCTGTAGCAACATTTGCAATCTGCGCAGTCGCAAGAGCAACTGTACCTAACATACCGTACGCCGCAAAAATAAGCGCCATTGACCCCGACCACACGGACTCTGTAACCATAACTGGAATTGACATCTTCATTACATTACTAAATAAACCCCTGTCAAAAGAGAAGTATTGTTTGAAGCTACCCCTAAGCCAGTGCTCCTTCTTGATTTGCACAAAAACCAATAGTGCCACTGCTTCAAGTATCCTTGCAATCAACGTTGCAATTGCCGCTCCAGAAACGCCTAGTGGATCAAATCCCAACTTACCATATATTAAAATATAATTCAAAACAGCATTCACACATAGCGCTAGAAAATTAATTGTGGTAACACCGTTCAAATCCTGAATTGCTCGAGAATTATAGCTGAATACCATTGAAATTGCACAAAACAGATAACTGATGCATGCAATGCGAAGATATTTTGTGCCAAAAAAAATAACTTCTTCACTCCTAGAAAACAGGGTCATTATCTCTGGAGTGAATAATAATGCGATCAAAATGCATGAAATTGCTAGTATCAAGGATGACAGAAGCGATATGCCAAGCATTTTTCGAACTCCCTCTCTGCTGCCTGCACCGAAATACTGAGTGGTGTAAACGGCGGATCCACTTAAAAATCCGAAGAGAGATACTGAGAAAATAAAATAGACTTGATTTGAAGCGCCAATTGCCGCGAGCTGCTCTTCTCCCAGTTTTCCTATCATTATCGTGTCAATTAGGTTGAGTCCGATAACTATAAAATTTTGGAATACAACTGGTATTCCAATTTTTATAAGTTTAGTGAAATATGTTTTGTTGTCAATTGTCACGGCTTGATTCATCGATTGTTATCCTCTCTAAATACGCTATAGTATTATAACAAATTCTTGAGTATTCTGCAAAAATAAAACTGAGCTTACCCTCTCGAATAAGCCCAGTCTGAATCAATATTCATTTTTGAAATTGATGGTGTTTAAAGCACTATGCTTCCTCTGCATCCATCTCTTCCAGTTTATCCCATTCCTTCATGATTTCAGGGATTACCTTGTATAAGTCACCAACGATACCGTAGTCAGCAACTTCAAAGATTGGAGAATCTCCATCCTTGTTGATTGCGATGATAGTATCAGAGTTCTGCATTCCAGCTAGATGCTGAATAGCTCCTGAAATACCACAAGCGAAGTAAATTTTTGGTTTAACTGTAGTACCAGTCTGTCCAACCTGGTGAGAGTGGTCAATCCATCCTGCATCAACAGCAGCCCTAGAAGATCCAACAACTCCGCCTACCTTGTCAGCAAACTCCTGAAGTAGTTTGAATCCGCTAGCATCACCAAGTCCTCTTCCACCTGAAACGATGATATCAGCGTCAGTTAGAGAAACAAGTTCGTGTGCAGCTTTAACTACCTCAACAACATCAACCTTAATATCATCCTTAGAAAGGCTGTGCTTAACTTCGATTACTTCTCCTGTGAATCCCTCTCTCTTTTCGATTTTGGACATTACACCAGGTCTAACTGTAGACATCTGAGGTCTTGTGTTAGGGCAGATGATTGTTGCCATAAGGTTTCCACCAAATGCTGGACGAGTCATCTTAAGTCCCTTATCAGGATCGTTAGGATCCAAAGTAGCTGTGTTAAGAGTTGTATTCTCTTCAGCAAACTTAATGTAGTGAGCTACGCTAACATCAAGGTGAGTACAGTCAGCTGTCAAACCTGTGTTCAATCTGCCTGCAACCCTTGGAGCCAAGTCTCTTCCGATGTGTGTTGCACCATATAGGAAGATTTCTGGCTTATATTCATTTACTGCATCAGTAATTACCTTAGTATATCCATCTGTAGTGTAGTTTTTGAGTAGTGGATCATTGATAAGATAAACCCTATCTGCACCATACTCAAAGCATTCTTTTTCAAGACCCTGAACACCATCGCCTACCAGAAGTGCTCCAACCTTAGTGTCGTCGCCAATCTGGGCTGCAAGTCTATGAGCTTCTCCAAGGAGTTCCAGGGCAACATTCATAAGCTTTCCCTGTCGCTGCTCAACGAACACCCAAATATGTTTGTAATCATCAAATTTATTTGCCATGATTATACTTCCTCCTTAAACAATGTGCTTCTTCTTCATATCTGCAAGCAGATTCTTAGCAATATCAGCTTCAGAATCACCTTCAACTGTAATACCTTTTCCCTTTGGCTTTGGAGTAAAGGAACGATATACGTTTGTAGGAGATGCTTTAAGACCTACTGTTGTTAAATCAACATCTACATCTGCTGCACTCCAAACTGTAATCTTCTTGTTCTGATCGAAGATACCCTTGATATGCATGTATCTAGGCTCATTGAGTTCCTTGATAGTTGTTAACATGCAAGGAGTCTGAAGCTTGATCATTTCATATCCATCTTCAAGCTGTCTCTTTACTGTGATATCTTTCATATTGTCAGCTATTTCAAACTCTTCAACATATGTAACCTGTGGAAGATGTAGCTTTTCTGCAATCTGTGGTCCAACCTGAGCTGTATCTCCGTCAATAGCCTGTCTACCTGCAAAGATTAGATCATAATCGCCAATTTTCTTAATTGCTGCTGTAATAGCATTAGATGTTGCCCAAGTATCAGAACCACCAACTGCTCTGTCACTTAGAAGAACAGCTTCGTCAGCACCCATTGCTATACACTCAAAAAGCATATCCTGTGCCTGTGGAGGTCCCATGGAAACAACTGTGATATGAACATCGTCGAACTTGTCCTTAATCTTAAGTGCTTCCTCAAGAGCGTTAGCGTCGTCGTTATTAAGAATACTTGGAACGCCATCTCTAATTAGAGTTCCTGTTTCTGGATTAATTCTAATCTCGTTTGTATCAGGAACCTGTTTAGCGCATACAATAATTTTAAATGCCATTTTAAACTCCTCCTACTAATTATTTGCCGATAACAGATGCAGCGATTACGATCTTCTGAACTTCAGAAGTTCCTTCGTAGATCTCTGTGATTTTAGCATCTCTCATCATTCTTTCAACCGGATAATCCTTAGTGTATCCGTAACCACCGTGCAACTGTACGCACTTTGTTGTTACGTGCATAGCTGTTTCTGCTGCGAACAACTTAGCCATTGCAGAGAATTTACCATAAGGAAGACCTCTATCCTTCATGTCAGCTGCTTTGTACACAAGAAGTCTAGCTGCTTCAATTCTTGTAGCCATATCAGCAACTTCAAACTGAAGAGCCTGGAACTGAGTAAGTTTTCTTCCAAACTGCTTTCTAGCTTTCATGTAGTCAACTGTCACATCCAAAGCACCCTGTGCAATTCCAAGTGCCTGAGAAGCGATACCGATTCTTCCACCATCAAGTGTAGACATAGCAACCTTAAATCCTTTGCCTACGCCACCAAGTAGTCTATTTTTAGGAATTCTGCAGTTCTGGAAGATAAGTTCTGTAGTAGATGATGCACAAATACCAAGTTTATCCTCTGTCTTACCAATTGAGAAACCAGGGTCTCCCTTTTCAACGATAAATGCAGTGATTCCGTGATTACCCTTTGATTTGTCTGTCATTGCCATAACAACAAATACATCAGCATATCCTCCGTTGGTGATGAAAACTTTAGCTCCGTTAAGAACCCACTCATCTCCATCAAGTTCAGCTCTTGTTTGCTGTCCTGCAGCGTCTGTTCCTGCATTAGGCTCTGTCAATCCAAAAGCTCCAAGATGCTCTCCTGAAAGAAGTTTTGGAAGATATTTTTCCTTCTGTTCCTTGCTTCCCCAATTGAAAATTGGCCAGCAGCAAAGAGAAGTGTGAGCTGAAACGATAACGCCTGTAGATGCACAAACTCTTGAAAGTTCTTCTACAGTGATAGCATAAGACACGTGATCTCCACCTGCTCCGCCGAGTTCTGTTGGGAACGGAATTCCCATAAACCCGTATTTAGCCATCTTTTCAACTGTTTCTTCTGGGAATCTATGTTCCGCATCAATGTCCGCTGCAATAGGCTCAACTTCAGCTGTAGCAAATGCTCTAACGGTTTTCTTTACGAATTCTTGTTCCTTCGTTAGTGAAAAGTTCATTATAAAAATGCCTCCTTTTAATATAATAACGGTTTCTCAATAGAGAAGTGTTAACCGCAATTTACCGGGCCGAATTTCAGTAATCACAATCCACAAATTTTTTCAAACAAAGCGTAGAATCTAATAGTGATTTGCATTTTGTTACAAAAATAACAGCCATACACTATTATTAAACCACTTTACCGACTATTTTTCAAGTGTATTTTAAGTTTTTTTAAGAATTTATTTCAAATCCACAGAATTCTTAAAATGAGTTTACACTAAACTACCCGATTTGCACCTGCTCAGCCGAGTCAACTGCCATTTCCACAAGTTTTTCTACATCAAGCTTAGACTCAGACTTTAATATTTTTTCCAGCCTAGGTTTGGTCACAGGATGTTTAGGCAAAAAAACGGTGCAACAATCCTCGTATGGCTCAATCGATTTTTCATATGTTCCAATCCTTCTTGCCATATCCATAATTTCAACTTTATCCATCCCTATTAGTGGTCTCATGACAGGCATGCTCACAGACTGATCCGTCACGACCAAGGCCTCTGCCGTTTGACTCGCAACCTGACCGAGATTTTCCCCAGTAATTAGCATAAGAGCATTTTGCTTTACTGCTATTTTCTCTGCAATTCTCATCATGAATCTTCTCACCAAAATAGTGGTTTCATCTTCGGGACAATTGCTTACTATTTCCTCTTGGATAGGCAGCAGATTAATTACTGTCATATTTATTCTTCCGCAGTATGATGAAACTATTTCAGCGAGCTCCTCAACCTTCTGCTGTGCCCTCGGACTTGTATATGGATACGAATGGAAGTGAACAGCATCAATTACCATGCCTCGCTTGGCCATCATCCAGGCTGCCACAGGAGAATCAATGCCGCCCGACAAAAGAACCATGCCTCTGCCGTTAGTGCCAAGAGGCAATCCTCCTAATCCATTGATTTTCCTGGTATATATGTATGTCCTGTCAGCCCTTAAATCAATAAAGAGGTGACAATCAGGTTCATGCACATCCACCTTCAATACCTTGCAACCCTTAAGAACGGAAGCCCCAACCTTTGCAGCAATTTCTGGTGATTTTATAGGGAAGTTTTTGTCAGCCCTTTTAGCTTCGACCTTAAAAGTCTTCACACCTTCATTTTCAATCATAGTATTCATAAACTCTACTGCTTTAGAACCAATCGCCTCAAGATCTGATTCCACCTCAAGAGCAGGGCTAACTGAAGAAACACCAAATACTTTTGATACCTCAGCAGCAACCTGATTCATGTCTGAGTCGAGCGGCACACGAACAAATATGAGCCCCTCTTTACGGCTAACCTTAGCACCATTTATTTTACTCAAGTTTTTTCTTATTCTTTCAACTAAGATGCGTTCAAAATAGGGCTTATTCATACCCTTAAGAGCAACCTCTCCACATCTTACAATAAGTATTTTTTCGTCATTCATGGTATACCTGTCCTTCTCCTAAAAAACCCTAAAAACTACCTAGTTTTCTAAATTTCTTTACTGCGTTATCAAGCACTGACAAAACAGTATCTATCTCTTCAGCGGTATTTTGTGCACTTAGACTAAATCTTATAGCACCCTCAATTTCCTTGTCGTTCTTTCCCATAGCCTTTAGCACATGGCTTCTACTGTTTTTGTTGGATGAGCATGCTGAACCTGTACTGACAAATATTCCTTCGGATTCTAACCTGTGAAGTATCACCTCACCCCTAGTGCCCAAAAAGCTTGCATTTAATATGTATGGTAGGCAGTCATCTGGGCTGTTTATCACCACATCTCCAATTTCTAGAATTCCTTGCTTTAGTCTTTGCCAAAGACTCTTGACTCTATCGTAATTTTCGTTGATATTCGATAGCATGATTTCGGCTGCCTTCGCCATTCCTACGATGCCGGGCATATTCTCGGTACCAGATCTATAGCCGCTCTCCTGGTTTCCCCCAAAAATCAACGGGCTCAGTCTAGTGCCATCTTTTCTGTAGAGAAATCCTATACCCTTGGGGCCGTGTATTTTGTGCCCGCTAGCCGTTAGAAAGTCGCCCTGAAATCCGCTCAAATCCATCTTACCATAGGCCTGCACTGCGTCTGTATGAAACAAAGCGTTTCCCTTAATCTCATTTATTTCGTTTATGGGGAATATAGTTCCAACCTCGTTATTAACAGTCATTGCAGATATGAGAATAACTTCATCAGACAAATTCGATTTCAATTCATCAAGGTTTGGATTGCAGTATTCGTCAACCGAAATACTTACGATATTGAACCCCTCTGACTCGAGGAATTTGCAAGTCTCAAGGATTGCCGGGTGTTCTACCGCCGTTGTTATTATTGTCTTGCCTGCCCTCCTCCTATCTCTAGCCACTGACTGCAGCACATTATTATCGCCCTCAGTGCCTCCGGAGTTAAAAGTAATTGTATTTTCCTTCTTGCCTAGACTATTTGCTATTATCCTCCTAGAATCTTTCAAAAGTTTCTCGCTCTCAAAACCTCTAGTGTGAAGGGATGATGGATTCCCATAAGAAGACAAAAGAGTCTCCTGCATTGAATCTGCAACCTGCTTTAACGGCTTGGTTGTTGCACTGTTATCCAAATAAATTTCTCTCATTGAGTTGTCCTATTCCTCTTCATTATTTAAATAACTCCCCATTTGCATGAGGAGTCGTTGTCTAACTATGTATTAATAATAATTGAAAGATATTGGCATATAATTAATTACTTAGCATATTCAATCGCACGTGTCTCGCGCAAAACATTGACCTTGATCTGGCCTGGATATTCCAGTTCCGATTCAATTTTCTTTGATATTTCACGAGCTAAAAGAGCAACTTCGTCATCTCTTACCTGCTCAGGTTTAGCGATAATTCGAATCTCACGCCCTGCTTGAATAGCAAATGCCTTCTCAACGCCATGCGTAGTAGCTGCAATATCCTCAAGTTGTTGAAGTCTCTTAATATAAACTTCTAGAGTTTCTCTTCTTGCACCTGGTCTTGCTGCTGACAAAGCATCTGCAGCCGCGATTAAGACTGCTTCCATGCTCTGCGGTTCATAGTCACCGTGGTGAGCAGCCATACCATTGATTACAGCCTGATTTTCCTTATACTTTTTAAGGATGTCTATACCGATGTCAACATGTGTGCCCTCGTATTCATGATCCAGAGCCTTGCCGATATCGTGAAGTAGTCCTGCTCTCTTTGCAAGTTTAACATCTAGTCCAAGTTCTCCAGCCATAAGTCCCGCAAGGTGCGAAACCTCAATGGAATGTTTGAGAACGTTTTGGCCATATGATGTCCTGTATTTCAGTCTTCCAAGGAGTCGTACAAGTTCAGGATGTAGGTTATGAATTCCAACCTCAAATGTGGCCTCTTCTCCCTCTTCCTTCATTATCTGATTAACTTCTTTGGTTGCCTTTTCAACCATTTCCTCAATTTTTGACGGATGAATTCTTCCATCCAAAATAAGTTTTTCAAGCGCAACTCTTGCGATTTCTCTCCTTACAGGATCAAATCCAGAAATAATAACAGCTTCAGGCGTATCATCGATGATAAGGTCAACCCCTGTGAGGTTTTCCAAAGCGATTATATTTCTACCTTCCCTACCTATTATCCTTCCCTTCATGTCATCGTTAGGAAGAGAAACAACTGAAACAGTTGATTCTGCAACGTGGTCGGCAGCACATCTCTGAATAGCACCCGTGATGATATACTTGGCTTTCTTGTCAGCTTCTTCTTTTGCCTCAGACTCTATATTTCTGATCATTAAAGCTGCATCATGCCTAACATCTTTTTCAAGTTCTGAAAGCAAGATCTCTTTTGCTTCCTCCCTCGTATAACCTGAGATTTTCTCAAGTTCTTGGATTTGTTTTTCGATAAAACCATCAACCTCTTTGTTTTTCTTTTCTAAGGTTTCCTGTTTCTTTGTAATGTTAGCTTCTTTTTTCTCAATGTTTTCAATTTTTCGATCCAGTGATTCTTCCTTCTGCAACAATCTTCTCTCAGATCTTGAAAGTTCATTTCGCCTATCTCGAATTTCTCTATCTAGGCTGCTTCGAATCCTGCTTGCATCCTCTTTAGCTTCTAAAACAATCTCTTTCTTAATTGACTCTGATTTCTTTTCTGCATCTAGTATTAAATTTTTTGCCTTCTGCTCGGCACTGCCGATAGCTCTCTCTCCTACATTTTTTCTGTATATATATCCAATCAGTAGGCCCAGAATTAGGGCAATTAATCCAACTAAAATTACAATAAATACTGGAGACATTCTAGCACCTCCTTCTTTTCGAATTTTTAGTGTAGAATTATACAACTTTTATATATAGTATAATTAAATCTGAATTACATCTTAAAAATATAATCAGTAATATCTCAGAAATAGCACAACAAAAATAAACTTGATATGCTCATACAACATATATTATAATTGTTAATGGTAATACATGTCAAGAAATAAGAGGTAAAAGATGAATCTTTTTGTTGATTTTAAAAAGAAAACAGATCCAGTTATACTAATTTCTGTGCTGTTTCTTTCTATTGTTAGCGTGCTAATGATAGGAAGTACACATATTTCTACTGGATTTATCGCAAGAGATACTATAATTCAAACTACATCCTTTTTGATTGGAGTTCTTATTAGCATTTTTATATCTCGCTATCATTATTCAACATTTAAGGGTCACTCTACTCTTCTATATATAGTATCTGTTATATTTCTACTAACGGTTTACATTCCGGGTCTTGGCGTAGTTCAGTATGGTTCAAGAGCATGGATAACGCTTGGTTTTACCACCATACAGCCATCTGAATTTGTAAAAATATTGTTTATTTTAATTATGGCTGAATATTTAGAAAAGAACCGTGATCAATTATATAATTTCAAAGGCTTAATAAAGGCCGTAATCTATGCCGCTCCTATAATACTTATAGTTCTCAAAGAGGACCTCGGTTCGGCGCTTGTTTTTTCTTCAATCTGGCTTTTTATGATCTTCTTTTCAGGTGTTGATCTCAAAGCAATCGGTAAATTTTTTGCTTTAGTATTCGCCTTTGTGCCAGTAGCATATTTATTTATGGCCGATTATCAAAAAGATCGTATTGAAGCATTTCTTCATCCGGAAAATCTCCAGCTTCCCGGAAACTATCAAGTTTTCCAGGGAAAAGTTGCAATGGGGTCAGGCGGATTGCTCGGCAAAGGGCTTTTTAACGGAACTCAGAAAGAACTTGATTTTATCCCAGTTCAGTCCTCAGACTTTATATTTTCGGTTCTGATTGAAGAACTCGGTTTCATAGGTGGCCTTGTGGTCATCTCAGTCTATACTGTACTTTTGATTAGAATGGCGCAAATTGCAAAAGGAGCCCTTGATTTCTATGGCTCCCTTGTAATTATCGGTATAATTGGTATGTTTTCCTTCCAGATTTTCGAAAATATAGCTATGAATATGGGAATAATGCCTGTAACTGGCCTACCACTCCCAATACTAAGTTATGGAGGCACATCCATGCTTACGTCCATTATTGCCATAGGCATAGTTCTAAACATATCTTCAAGATCTCAAGGCATAAAGTTTTAACAGGTGCTGACAAAGTTACAAAACACCTGCACAGCGTTAGAGTTCCTCAACTCTGCTAGCTATTTTGTCAAAGTTTGATTTGATGTAGGTATTTTCCTTAAGCACGATAGGAATACCTAGGTTTGTTGAAATTTGAATGTTTTCATCGAACTGGATGGCTCCTATAAGCGTAGGTCTGAGCAGTTCTGTAACTTCCATCAGGCTCGGTGCATATCCCATATTGATAAGGTCTGCAACTATTTTGTTGAGGACAACGTATCTATCTTGTATTCCCAGTTTCATCAACTCCCGATCAAGTGCGTCGGCGTCACGTATTGCTGAATATTCAGGATTTGTGACAATGATTGCCATATCTGCACCAGCTGAAGCAATCGTCACTCCGTCATCAATGCCAGATGGAGCATCGATTAAAATATAGTCATATTTATCTCTTAACTTACCGCAGAGCACCTTCATATGAAGTGGCGTTAGAGTACCATCCTCCTTGTTTGGAGAAGCACTCATCATGTGCAGATTTTCAAATCTCTTATCCTGGATAATGGCCTGCTTTATTCGACAAACCCCTGTCATCACATCGTAAACATCGTAAACCACGTTGTTTTCAACACCAAGATAGAGGTCTAGATTTCTGAGTCCAAGATCCATGTCTATAATCAAAACTTTTTTACCATTGCTTACGAGTGTGGCACCGAGATTTACGGCAAACATGGTCTTGCCCGTTCCACCTTTTCCCGATGCTATCAAAATTGATTTTCCCATATTACCTTCCTAACAAAACAATATAACAAAATATTAAAATCTTAAAGCGTCACCGTTTTCATATCTCCAAAATAACATTGGCAGATTTATAATATATTCTAAAATACTACATTTATACCTTTTTGTGACATTTTTCTAGGCTGCTCTTTTTCTTTGGTGCTATCAAGTTCCTGATATTTGACGATCACATCCTTACATACCGAAACAGCAGCCGATGAAATTCCGCCCTGAACAATAATCGTTGAAGTTGCAATCTTAGGGTTTTTGACAGGGGCAGCCGCTATAAACCAAGCGAAACTGTCATAATTTCTCTTGTATCTATCAATGTCTGTGCGAGTTATTTTGTAGTTGCTCGCCTTAATCACAGCCGTGTCTACAAGGTCATTCGCTGAATAGTCCTCATATTTTTTCATTTTTTTCATTTTGTCTATTTCAGCTTGAACGTTTTCCCACGACACTCCAGGTGCTATTGCAGATAAATACCTTTTTACGTATTCGACCTCGTCTGGTGGGTTTATTTTTCCCGCTCTCTGCGCAGTTCCTGTTTTGCCAAACGCATCATTATTGATTGCACCGAATTGGCGGCTTCTTGTTACAACCGCATGCATACCAACTTTTACATCTTCCAATAACGATTTATCATCAAGATTAATCATATGCGGTTTCCTCTTCTTGGTCAAACCTTCACTGGAGACGCCCTTAACTAGACTGAGTTGATTTCTCTTGCCTTCATTTGCCACGGTTGCAAGGTATCTAGCCATCTGTACAGGTGTGTAGGCATTGTCACCCTGTCCTATAGAAATATTGAATACGTCACCGATTCCCCACTTTGCCTGATTGAAAAACGAGAACTTAGCCAAATCAGCCAGGTCCACCACCTTATTCTTTAGCACGTCCGTCTCGCTATCAATGCGCTTAATGAGTTCTTCTCTCTTTGGATTCTCTTTCATGTATCCAACTATAGTATCTATATTTTTGGATAACTTTCTATCATTATCTGCAATTTTTGCAGGAAAATATGTATGTGCTCTGGATGCAATCTCATAGCGCAAACTGTATTCAATTGACTTCTCATGTCTTTCTTCCGATGGAAGTGGTGCTACAGCTTCATCTAGTTCAATTCCAGTGTGAGAACCCAAGCCAAGTTCTGAGGCCACCTCAAGCATTTTATCTATGCCCATGCCATTTAGTCCAAGCGAAGCTCCGTTGTTCCAATCCTTATTTGTCGCTATACAGTAAAAATAGTAGTTGCACGAAACAGCCAACGCTTTCGATAAGTTCAATACGCCATCTGTCGATTTGTACGTATTCCATGTATAACATCCGAATGTTCTATCCCCAGTTTTAATAAATCCTTTGTCATTTATTAATCTATTTGGACTAAGTCCACACTCCATAGCTGCAATTCCTGTTATTGGCTTAAAAGTCGATCCAGGCTGAACAGCAGTCCTAGTAGCTATGTTAAAGAGTGGTGCTGGCGCGAGTGGATCTCTAGGGTTTTCACTTTGTACAGATTCCCAAGCCGTGTTAGTTATGCCTTTTGCAAAAATATTTGGATCATAACTTGGAGCACTTGCCATAGCAAGAACATCCCCAGTTTTAACCTCGACAGCTACAGTTGCCCCACTCTCGCAGTTCGGAGATTCTCTCCTCGCCTTGTATATTGCCGCCTTAAGGCTGTCTTCAGCTGCCTTCTGGAGATCTAAATCTATGGTTAGATAGACATCCTTTCCGCTCTTAGGTGGCTTTTCGCTGATAGTAGACACATATCTTCCACCAGCATCGACTCTTATTTTCTTAACGCCTGATTCACCCCTAAGTTCATCCTCATAAACGCCTTCAATACCATATTTACCTATCATATCACTACTGCTGTAGCCTTTTTTTACATATTTATCAACTTCAGATTCTGAAATACTTCCCATATACCCCAAAACATTGGCACATGCCTGTCCGTTAGGATAGTATCTTATGTACTCTGAAGCAACACTTACACCCTTTATACCAGCCTCTTCAAGATAACTAATTGTATTATCACTGATTTCCTTAGCCACGGTTATTGGTACGTAACTTGTGAAACCGTTTTTTAAAATTTCATTTCTGACGCCAAGGATTTTTATCGCTTCATCATCGCTGATAGTCTTTGATATAGAAAATAGTTTTCTCAGTTCCTTAAGCGTTTTCCTTGCTGATAATCCCTTTTCTATCTCATCCTCTTTAAAGTAGAACCTCTCCAAGAAAGATTTTTTGTCAGCATCGAAAGTATATTTCATATTCTTAACGTTTATCGGAATATTAATATTGTATTTTTTGTATAATTCCTGTGCAATCTCAAAACGGCTTAGAGACGGGTCAATATTATACCTGGCCCTCATCAATTCAAATGCATCACCTGCCGAAGTCCCCCGCTGTATCTGATTTGAATCCAGCCACTTGTTTTTTTCTGCATCAAAAGTATAGTAATATTTGCCATTTCTGCTTATTTTAACCGGAAATTTATTCTCATACTTATCTCCGTTATGCTCCAAAACTTTGATAAGTTCCATCGTAGAATTGTTGATTTCCTTAGTGCTCATACCACTGGCAGAAAACGTCGCCGTAAAGATCTGCTTATTCGTTGCCAGAACCTTGCCATTTCGATCGTAAATATTACCTCTTGCTGGTGCGGTATAAATTTCCTTGGAATTTAGATAATTCGCTTTCTGGTCCCAGTTTTTACCCTGAACTACAGACAACACAAATAATCTGACAACCAAGGTTATCATCATCAAAAATATAACAAGTGCGATTAGATAGTATCTTGAAGAAATCTTACTCCATTGATTCATAAATAATACCTAAATCTTTCTTTCTTGCGTCTTGCTTTTTCCGCCCTTCCAACAAAATAGTAAAAAGCCAAACCTAACAAAATATTCAAAGGCAATTGATACACCCAGTGTTTGAAAGCAAATGAATAAGAATACGATGAAACTACAAGTGCTGAAATTACCCAGTAAAAAGAATTATAAATAGCAGTTCCAAGAACGATATCTATACAAACCCCTAAAACATTTTCGTTGCTGATCCATCTCATTAGCAGCAACAGTAACCCAACCGTTACAATCAATGATAGGGACCCGATTCCAATATATATTGAAAGGCTTATATCGCGCAATATAGCAGCTATCCAGCCTATGATAAGCCATTTCTGTACATCATTTTCTACAAAAACCCCAACAATCGTTATAACCAATATAACATTTGGGAAGAACGCACTGTTCCCAAAAAAATTAAAAACAATCCCTTGAATTAGCGTTAAAAGAATGCCTATAAGAATCTGGTACCTCAGTTTCATATAATCACCGTAACCCTTTTAAGCACATTAAAATTAACAGAAGGCTTAACGATCATTATTTTGAGCTGTCTTCCCTTGTCAACATTAGTCTTTGTAACAGTCCCTATATCAATGCCAGCCGGATAAAGCCCCATGCCTGATGTAATCAGTTTGTCACCGATCGCAGCCGTCGCCTGATTATTTATCAGAAAGCCCGAAAGTTTACCGTCCTTAACCTCATTAATTATGCCTAGCTGTTCCGAATCACTCGAGAGTCTGAAACTGACGTTATTATTTTGGTCCAAAATTGAGCTAACCTTAGCCCAGTTTGGTCCAACCTCCTTAACTCTCCCGACAAGCCCTCCGTTCGCAACGACGGTATTTCCAACCTTTACACCATCCTTAGAACCAATATCAATAGAAAAATGATGCATCCACAGGGTATCATCAGTAGATGTGATGTCCCCTGTCACATGCTTATGATTCTCATTTTTGTCAACGTAATTCAAAGCCTGTGACAGGCCTTGCAGGTCGTTTAACTTGTCTTGCGACAGCTTTTGTTTCTTCAGCTCAAGTTTCAGCTTTTGATTTTCTCTCTTCAGCTTCTCGTTTTCCTTAATTACTTTCTTATATCCTCCGATGTCAGAAACAAAAGAAGATGTTTTGTTGCCAGCTTTGTAGAATGGGGATGTAACCGTCTTGATAACAGTGTTTACCCCCTCAGTTACGAAATTTCCCCTGCCGCCACTGGCAACAGAGGAAATTAACAATGCCAAAGTAACAACTATGATAATCAAAAGTGCCGATATCAATTTGTGTTCTTTGATAAATCTCATATCTCAAATCTTCTATCTTCTATTTACAGTAGTTGCATAAACTTTAAGTTTCTCAACGTCGTTTAAACTCATCCCGGTCCCAGTGGCAACAGCTTCGAAAGCATTCTCAGCAATGTCTACCTTCATACCCGTTCTTGATTCAATCAACTTATCAAGATTCTTGATGAGTCCACCTCCACCAGATAAAACCATACCCTTTTCGGCTATATCGGCCGCAATTTCTGGAGGTGCCTTCTCGATTGTCGCCTTGATTCCATCGATAATAATATCAACGGACTCTTGAAGCGCAATCATCATATCTCTATTTGAAACCTCTAAAGTCTTAGGGAGACCTGTCAGCAGATCTCTTCCACTTGCCTTAACAGTTTCAATAATCTCATCACCGTTTTCATCAAGATCAATTGATGCCGTTCCAACGTTTATTTTCAGCATTTCAGCAGTTCTGTCGCCTATCAACAGTGAGTATCTCTTTCTGATATACTGTATAACAGCCTCGTTGAACTTGTCTCCAGCGTATCTTATGGATGTACTAGCCACGATGCCGCCAAGTGCAATGATAGCAACGTCCGTCGTTCCTCCACCTATATCAGCAATCATTGATGCAGAAGAAGAATCAACGTCAAGACCTGCTCCAATCGCTGCAGCCATCGGCTCCTCAAGGATGTATACCTCAATAGCTCCCATCTGCCTAACAACTTCCTCAACAGCACGTTTTTCAACCTCTGTAACACCACTAGGAACTCCAACAACAACTCTAAAATTCTTCACATTATTCGCAGAAACAGCCTTTGTAATGAATTCCCTCAGCATATCTGCGGTCCTATCAAAATCCGAAATTACCCCATCTCTCAGAGGTCTTACAACACTGATATTGCTCGGAGCTTTACCTACCATTTTCTTAGCTTCATCGCCAACCGCAAGGGTAACGCCTCTTTTGCTATCAAGAGCTATAACAGAGGGCTCTTCCAAAACAATTCCGCTATCCTTAATATAAATCAGTGTATTAGCTGTACCGAGGTCAATCCCCATATCTTTGGCCGCTAAAAAATTAAACATTCTATATTCCTCCAATACCAGTAAAGTCTATTTAAATTCCTGTTACTTCTAAATCATTTCAAGTGCCTTGAGACTTGCAAAATCACCATTCCCAATTATAACATGGTCAAGAACTTTAATCCCCATAAGCCTTCCGCATTCAACAAGCCTCTTGGTTGTTTCAACATCTTGCGCGCTAGGCGTAGGGTCCCCGCTCGGGTGGTTATGCGCCAAAATAATCGACGCAGCTGACTTCTTGGTGGCTCTGCTAAAAACCTCTCTCGGATGAACAACCGTAGCAGAAAGTTCCCCGATAGAAACGGTATCTATCTCAATCACTTCACCCTTCGAATTGAGCAAAATCGACAGGAAATGTTCTTTCTTCTCATACCTGAGCCTCTCCATTAGAAGCTTCGCAACATCTTCATTACTTCTGATGCAGAACCTTTCATCAGGAAACGCCGTAGCCATTCTCTTTCCAAGTTGCACGGCTGCAAGCACCCTCGTAGCCTTGCTCTCTCCAATGCCTTTGATTTCCAGCAGTTCCTCAAGACCAAGTTCACCAAGGGCAGACATCCCATGAGTCGAAATAGAGAGAACCTCACCAGCGATATCGATCGCAGACTTTTTAGCAGTGCCGCTGTTTATAATAATCGCAAGCAACTCCACATTTGAAAGATTCTCCACGCCTATTTCCATAGCCTTTTCCATGGGACGCTCATTTACAGGTAGATTTTCAATCTTCATAATCAAATTCTGCCTGCACACTCGTAGCAAATTATTATAACATTTTGAACACTATTTTTCAACACAAAACAGTTGATTCGCTCTATCGCAAATTAATTTCACAACCTCAGACGCCGTAAGTTCGCTGCTGTCGATTTCCCAGGCATCATCGGCCTTTACAAGAGGATTAAGCTCCCTTGACATATCGTTTTGATCCCTTGTCTTCATTTCGCACAAAACAACCTCGTACTCAACTTTTTCACCTTTTTGACAAAGCTCTTCGTATCGCCTCCTAGCCCTTTCCTCTGGACTTGCCGTCAGAAAAATCTTAAGTTCCGCATCCTTAATTACATTGCTCCCGATGTCCCTGCCATCCATCACCAGAGATTTTTCCTGAGCCATCTTTTGCTGTAGACTAACTAACTTCTTCCTCACGCTTGGAATGGCAGAAAAAGAAGAAGCAGCACTTGAGATTTCAGCCGTGCGGATTTTATCGCTAACATCAATGCCGTCAAGCCTTGTTATGCCCCTGCTATAGTCCACATCCGTTGAGACAAGTATTTTGTTGAGTGATTCAGTAAAACCGTCATCCTCTATTCCAGGCTTAAGTCCACATGAAATGAATTTATATGCAATCGCTCGATACATCGCTCCGGTATCAATGTAGTCAATACCCAACTTTCTAGCGACTTCTTTTGCAACAGTGCTCTTTCCCGCACCACCAGGCCCGTCAATGGCAATTCGCAAATTTTTACTCATACTATTTTCCATCTTTCGTTATTTAGCATATCATTATTTCGCATCTCGTTTGAGAAGTTTTTCGAGTTCTTTGATAAAGGTGTCTGCATCCTTAAATTCTCTGTAGACTGACGCAAATCTAACGTAGGCAACGTCATCGACCTTCTTGAGTTCATCCATAATGAGCTCCCCTATGAAGGTGCTCTCAACTTCCTTCTCCATCATATTATTCAGGCCGCGCTCTATGTTATCCACTATCCCTTCGATTGTAGCCATTGGCACAGGACGTTTTTCACATGCTTTAACGATACCGTTTAATATTTTGTTGCGGTCAAACGACTCACGCTGTCCGTTTTTCTTAATCACCATTATGATATTTTCTTCAAGTTTCTCATAAGTAGTGAATCTCTTTCCGCATTCCTCACAAAGCCTTCTTCTTCGAATAGCCTTTCCCTCATCAGTCGGCCTTGAATCTACAACCTTCGTATCAATATTTTCACAATATGGGCAACGCATTTAAGTGCTCCTTTCGTTTTCTATGTTTATTTTACTATAGTTTTGAGGTTAATTCTATCATTTTGTGGTAAAAGTCATTTGTCAAACAAAATTGAAAAATAATTTGTAGTAAATATATTTTAGGAGGATGATAAATATGGCTAATGTAAAATTTGGTGGAAACCCTGTAAATCTACTTGGAACTCAGGTAAAAATCGGCGATAAGGCTCCTTCATTTGAGCTTGTAAAGAACGATCTTTCTGCATTTAAGAGCGATGAACTTAAGGGAAAAGTAGTTATCTATTCTGTTGTGCCATCAATCGATACCGAGGTTTGCTCACTTCAGACTAAGTTTTTCAACAAAAAAGTTACGGAGTTATCCAATGATGTAGTGGTTGTAACAATATCCGAGGACCTTCCTTTCGCTCAGGGCAGATTCTGTGCTGCTGAGGGAATTGACAGAGTTATCGTCGCATCTGACTATCAGAAGAGAGAATTCGGCGAAAAATACGGATTCATGATGGAAGGCCTAATGCTTCTAGCAAGAGGTATCGTTGTAGTCGACAAAACAGGTGTTATCAAACACGTTGAATACATACCTGAGGTAACTCACGAGGTTAACTTTGACGCTGCTTTAGCTGCAGTTAAGGAACTTGTATAGTCTTCTAAGGACTACACAATATTATCGATCAAATTTCAAGTACTTCTAGCTTGATTGATATTCTCTTTATTAAAACTAATATAACTCACAGGAAAAAACCCCTTAATTTCAGGGGCTTTTTCCGAATTTTAGATGAAGAAAAATATTTTACTATCTATGCCATCTGTTTTAAACTCTTTCATGCATCTATTTTGCCTTGAGCCTTAATTGATTATCCATCTCAACATATTCCCTGGTTTCTTTTGCGACTATTCCGCTTAGGCATATTAATCCTACCAGGTTAGGCAGTGCCATTAGGCCGTTAAAAATATCTGCAACCGTCCAAACGCTCTGAAGAGGCAGGAAGGATCCCAGACATACACTGGCTAGGAATAACCACCTGTAAACTTTTACTGTCGTGCTGTTTTCTCCTACTATATATTCTATACAACGTTCTCCGTAGTAGTCCCATCCAAGAATGGTTGTAAACGCGAAGAATGCAAGGCATAGCATCAGCACACCAGAGCCAATGCTCTCGTTCCATGGAAGTCCGTTTCCAAAAGCATATCCTGTTATATTCGCACCTTCGTGCTCAGTATTGATAGCTCCTGTCACCACAAGGGTCAATCCAGTGAGAGTACATATTATGATTGTATCGATGAAGGTTCCTGTCATTGAAATAAGTCCCTGCCTACCTGCAGTATTGGTTTTTGCCGCAGCTGCCGCAATAGGAGCACTTCCGAGTCCAGCTTCATTTGAAAAAATACCCCTTGAAACTCCCATCCTCATAGCTGTCATCATTGTGAAACCGAGTGCGCCTCCTGCTGCTGCTCTCCCTCCAAATGCACTTGTAATAATTGTTGAAAACGCTCCGCCGATCTTATCAGCATTATTAATAATAATTGCAATGCATATGCAAAAATATGCCACCGCCATGAATGGGACTACAACTGTCGTTACCTTAGCGATTCTTTCAAGTCCACCGATGATTACAAGCCCTGTCAAACCACCGACCACAATAGCGGTTCCTACCATTGCCCAGGAATATTCATGACCGAAGATGCTTATCATATGCATATTGTCAGGATCCGCAAATCCTTTGACTGCGTTCGCAATTCCATTGACCTGTGTAGTTGTTCCAGTTCCCAAAATACCAGCTAAACTCGCAAAAATTGCAAATGCCTTACCAAGCCACTTCCACTGTGATCCCATACCTTTTTCGATGTAGAGAAATGGGCCTCCAAGTGAGTGTCCGTTTTCATCGACATTTCTGTACTTAACAGCTAATAGGCCCTCCGTATATTTTGTTGCCATTCCGAAAAATGCTGCTACAATCATCCAAAACAGTGCTCCTGGTCCACCTGCTGTAACCGCGGTAGCTACACCGACGATATTTCCTGTGCCTATAGTTGCCGCAAGGGCTGTGCACAAAGCCCCGAAACTGCTTACCTCTCCTTCTGCTCCCTCCTCATTTGTAAACATGTAGACAAGAGCTCTGGGCAAACATCTGACCTGTATGAATTTTGTTCTAATACTCAACAAAATACCTGTCCCCATGATCATAACAATCATTGGAACGCCCCAAACAAAAGCATCAATCTGACCTAAAATTTTCATAAAACTCATCCGATCACCTCTCTTTAAATGAGTAAACATAGGAATAGTAAAACTTTTATCTGATATGATTATACATAATAAGTAATATTATGTATATGGCTTTTTGTATTTTTTTTTAAACATTACTTCTTTTCTGCGTTTTTCACAGAACCGTTAGCGGTTCATCCGAGCGCAAAAAACGCTGTAACGGTTGTCATTACAATCGTTACAGCGTTTTAAATGTTATATTTACGATTTATATATTCTTATTATTTTCGAATGCTCTTGAAGGTTTCCGCATTTATTTCTGAGGCTTGCCGAGTTTCATTAGTTTGTCGAGTACCTTGTCATAAAGTGCTGCATATTTATAATCAAATAATTCAATTGCCTCACTCTTCTTCATTTTGTATTCTTTTTCAAACTTTTTATCATCCATGTTAATATTCTTTAACGTATTTTTAAAGACTTTTTCCGCCTCTTCGTCGGTAACCTCAATCTTTTCCTTCTTGGCAATCGCATAGATTACCATCTTTCTTTTCGTTATTTCTTCCGACTGTTCTTTCAGTTTCTTCTTCAGTTCCTTTTCAGGATTCTTGACGTTCTTATCCATTCCAGGCAACGTTTTAGCATACTCTTTGAAGCTGATTTTCTGCTTTGAGAGAACAAGTTTATCAAGGATATCCATATTGCGCTTGTATTCGATGTCCACTAGTTTATCAGGAACCTTTTTAAATTTAGTAGACTGCATAACCTGAGCAAGCAGACCATCCTTTACACTGCTAGACAAACTTTTCTGCAACTGGATATCGAGTTTTTCTCTGATGCCTGCTTTGTACTCTTCGACGGTTTTGTACTCGGTGTTCTTAGCAACCCACTCATCGTTAAGTTCTGGTTTATCAGATTTTTCTATGTAGTTAACAGTTATTTCAAACTCAACAGGTTTTCCAGCTAAATTCTTAGCATGATAATCTTCTGGAAATTGCAAGTTTTCCTTAAATGTCTCACCAACCTTATGTCCTACAATACCTTCTGAAAAACCATCGATCATAGGTGTCTGTCCAATTACCATGTCAAAACTCTCAGAACTTCCGCCATCAAATTCTTTGCCATCAATTCTACCAACAAATTTGATGTTTACTGAGTCACCATCAGCGACTGCTACTGTCGAATCTTCAACCTTGCTTTTTGTAGCATGCTTTGTAAGATCTGAATCGATATACTTCTGAACTTCCTCATCACTGACCTTCGTGTTGATTGGCTGATATTTTAAGCCCTTGTATTCACCTAACTTCATGCTATCTGAAAAATCATTTCCTTCAAACGCATTCCCATTACTGCAACCAGTAAAAACGATCATCATCATTACTGTCACTATCATCATCAAAAATATTTTGCTCTTCTTCATAAATTCTCCCATTCATTTCCAACTATTGAAGTCAATATACGTAATATTATAAACCAACTAGTTCAAAACACCAAATAATATTTTAATAAGGTGTTTAAGATTTCTCCTCTTCAACCAGTCGTCTAGCTCTTCTTCGTCTCTTTGCCTCACCTGTAGTAATGATATATACAAGCATTAGTACAGTAACAACATATGGCGTCATCGCTGTGATATCTGGAGGAATCCCAACGCTTTGCAGCCTCAATCCGAGAGCATTTAGGAAGCCGAACAAAAGAGCTGCAAGAAATACTTTCGGAGGATTTGCCATGCCAAATATTACGCAAGCAAAGGCTATAAATCCACGGTTTGCGCTCATTCCTTCTGCGAACATTGTGAGATAGCCTAAAGAAAGATGTGCTCCAGCAAATCCACACAAAACTCCACAGAGTATGCTCGCAACGAACTTCATTCTATCAGGATTTATACCTGCAGTTCTAAGAGATTCAGGGTGCTCACCAGCCGCTCTTACCCAAAAGCCGTAAGGTGTTTTGTAAAGGAAAAACCATACAAGAAAAACTAGCACCCACGTTATATATACGAATATTGAATGCCCATTCAAGAGCGGGCCGATAACCGGAATGCTCTGCAGCCAATCCAGATCCACGCTTGGAAGCGCTACGATTTCTTTATCTGCGAAAGTTCCCTTGACACCGAAGATTGATCTGAGAAGAAAAACAGTAGTGCCCGCTGCAAACGTATTTAGTGCCATTCCAATAATAAATTCATCGCTCTTCAGTTTAACAACAAATACCGCGAAGAAAATGCCTATCACAATGCCGCACATAACCGCAGCGAACACTCCCATAAGTGCATTTGCCATCGCAAAACTCACTGCAACTGCAGCAAAACAGCCTATCAACATCATCCCTTCCATACCAATGTTCATGATTCCTGCCTGCTCAGTGAGAAGACCTCCCAAAGCTGCCAAAATTACTGGGGTGGCTGTCCTCAAGGTATTTTGAAATAAACCGAGGGTAAAAATTGCCGAAAACTTATCCATTCTTTTTCTCTCCCTTCAGTTTAGTAAATTTATTTGTAAAATACTGCTTGAAACCTGACTGCGCGGCCATTAAGAATATTATAATTGCGAAGATTATTTGTGAAATTTCACCAGATATTCCGGTTGACAATTCCATAGCATACGCACCAATTTTCAATATTCCAAAGAAGAAGCTCATCGCGATTATTCCAAATGGGTTATAGTTCATTATCATGGCAAGAAGCATGCCGTCAAAATAGAATTCATTACTTATGTTTTCTGTGAATCTACCATGTATTCCGTACACCTCCATCATACCTACGATGCCACAAATCGCACCTGAAGCGATCATGGACCAAATCATCATTTTGTCTTTCTTCAGTCCAACAAAACCCGAGAATCTTGGATTTTCGCCAGTCACCTTCATCTCAAGACCTATCGTAGTTTTGCCCATTATATACCAAACTCCAAAGGCTATCGCTGCCGAATAGAAGAGGGCAGTCGTAAGATTTGAAGCTGGTATGAGCTGTGCCATCTTAAACGCATAAACATTCTCCGTTGCTGCGACTACGCCTTTCTCTGTTGACTTAAGCGGGCCGTTCACAAGGTATTTACAAAAGAATATAGCTGCGGAATTGAGCATTATTGTCGTTATTACCTCGCTGACATTGAGCCTAACCCTAAGCCAAGCTGGGATCCACGCAAATGCGCCACCTACTACAGTAGCTGCAATAAGAGCGCATGGAATCACTATAACAGGTGACATATCTTGGAATATTACTCCAACCATTGTTGCTGCAAGCCCGCCGACATAGAGCTGTCCCTCACCGCCGACATTAAACATTCCTGCCTTAGCCGCTACAGCCATAGCAAGCGCTGTCAAACATAGATTGAGCGACTTTGCTATCGTATTTCCCAGAACTCTGCTGTTTCCGAAAACACCTTCGAGCATCGCTCCATATCCCTCTGATGGACTATGACCCGTCGCGATTATGAGTATTGCACCGATTAGAAGAGCGATCACAATGCTCAATGTTAGCGAAATCATATATGAATAATTGATTTTCAGTTTATTAATCATTGTCATCCCTCCTATCGCCTGTCATATAGTATCCTATATCCATCTTGCTAATCTCCCCGGACTCAAATTCTCCAGTAATCTTTCCCTCGTATAGAGTTATTATTCTATCGCTCAGCCTGAAAACTTCATCCAGATCAGCACTAACGAGCAAAATAGCCGCGCCGTTATTTCGCTTCTCGACTATTTTGTCGTGAATAAATTCCATCGCTCCGATATCAACACCCCTTGTAGGTTGTGCAATCACAAGGATTGGGGTGTCGTATGAGAATTCTCTAGCTACAACGACTTTCTGCATATTTCCTCCAGAAAGCGAATCAACCCTCGTGTCGACACCGGCTCCCCTAATGTCAAATTTTTTAAACATGTCATCAGCATATCGCCTTATGGATGACTGTCTTAAATGGATGCCTCTGATTGAGAACTGACCTCGCCTCTCCTTACCTATGATGAGATTTTCAAGGATTGAAGAGGGACCGCTGACACCCGTGCTGACTCTGTCCTCTGGAATGTGCGCCACGCCTGCTGCCCTTATCTGTCTGGCAGTATATTCTGTTACATCCTTATCTTCTATGTAAACATGACCTGACTCAATATGTCTAAGACCGGTGATTGCCTCCACAAGTTCACTTTGACCGTTGCCTTCAATCGCCGCGATACCTAGGATTTCGCCCTCTCTGATTTCAAAGCTTACACCGTTTACTGCGGGTAGCCCGCGATTATCTGCAACATATATGTTATCCGTCTTGATTTTTTGCTTTCCTAAAGTTCCCGTTTTTTCGAGTTTCTCAAGAAGAACTTCTCTGCCTACCATCATAGAAGCGAGTTTCTTCTCATCGACATCCTTTGTTTCGCTGACACCGACTAGCTTACCCTGCCTCATAACGCCTACTCTATCGGATATTGCCATTACTTCATATAGTTTATGCGTTATGATTATGACCGTCATTCCAAGGTCCTTAACAACTCTTCTAATGACAGCAAAGAGTTCCTTGGTCTCGCTAGGAGTTAGGACAGCCGTCGGTTCGTCCAGTATCAGAACATCCGCTCCCCGATATAGGGTTTTCAAAATCTCAACCCTCTGCTGGATTCCCACGCTAGTTTCACTTACGATGTCTTCAGGATTTACCTTAAGTCCGTATTCCTTTACCAAATTCTCTGTAATCTCAATAGCTTTGGACTTATTGTATATAAAGCCCGCTTTTCTTGGCTCCTTACTCAGCACGATATTTTCTGCTACTGTAAAAGATGGAACGAGCATAAAGTGTTGATGTACCATACCTATTCCACTTTCAATAGCTTCCGTCGGGCTGAAATTTTCAACCTTCTTGCCCTTGATATACACTTCTCCGCTTGTAGGATTATTGATGCCGTAAAGTACATTCATCAACGTGCTTTTTCCTGCACCGTTCTCTCCGACAAGTGCGAAAATCTCTCCGGATTTTATTTCAAAACTGACATTGTCATTTGCCAAAACTCCGGGAAACTGCATGGAAACATTCTTAAATTCTACAATGTTTTCTATGTTATCTGTTTTCAAAAGACCATACTCCTTAAAAGCTCCCTAACATCTCTGCAGGGAGCCTTTACACTTTAACTATTTAATTTCCACTAAGAATAGCGATTACTTTCTAGCTGTATCAACCTTGATATCGCCAGCAATGATCTGCTTTTGAATTTCCTCAACTTCTTTCTTGATTTCATCTGAAACCTGTTGAGGAGCATCCTTTTCACCGTATGCAACAGATATAAATCCAGTTGCCATATCAGCTACCCAAGTACGATTTCCTTCAAATTTGTCATTCTTAACATAATCTTTAACAACATCATATATTGACTTGTCAACGTTCTTAACCATTGAGCATATGATTGTTTCTGGAGCTATGTACTTCTGGTCTGAGTCAACACCGATAACAAAATATCCGTCTTCCTTGCCTGATTCGATTACGCCAGAACCAGAGTTACCTGCAACAGCAAAGATTACATCAGCACCCTTGTTGTGAAGTGCCTGTGCGCATTCCTTACCATTTGCTGGATCTTCAAAATCGCCAACATAGTTCTTAACTACCTTAATGTCAGGATTTGCTTTCTTTGCACCCTGCTCATAACCTACGATAAAGTCATTGATAGTATCCTGGTCTACGCCACCTACTGCACCGATTGTACCAGTTTTACTCATCTTAGCCGCAATATATCCAACTAGGTATGATCCTTCGTTCTGTGCATAATTTATGTAAAGAACGTTGTCATGATTCTTATTGCCTGCGTTATCTACCCATACGAACTTCTTATCTGGATAATCTGCTGCAACCTTTTCGATTGCATCAAACTGCCAACCTACAGGGATAATTATGTCTGCTTTATCAGCTGCATTTCTCATCTGCTGTTCGAAGTTTTCACCTCTGCACTCAATTGTCATAGGCTCAATCAGTTTCTCATCAGTTAGCTTGTCAAGACCTGCCTTTGCAGAATCATAGAACGATCTGTCTCCAAATCCATCAGCTACGACAACAGCAACTACTGGCTTGCCATCCTTCTTGTCGCCGCCCTTATCCTTGTCTCCGCAGCCAGATAGCATTGTAGCCATTCCCAAAACCATAGCGATAGAAATCGCCAAAACAATAAACTTTCTCATAACTCTTCCTTCTCTTTCTCCTTTTTAGTTTTTCGGTTTCTCAATCAAAGCAATATTTTGCTCTATCTTCTTAATATCGTCCTCATTAATGCCGCAGGAAGATGCAGATCCACATCTAGCGCATCCCATGCCGCATCCGCCTTGAACGCCTTCTCCATCGCTATTTTTATCGCCAAAATATACGAGTGCAAATCCAATACCTGCAATCACGAAAGCCGCTATTATTATGTATCCTATATGACTTAAAAAATATCCCATCTATATCTTCCTTACTGCAATTTATTGCTTTTTATGCTTGCTAACTTAATAATACTATTTACTATTTTATTACCCTAATTTGGGAATATATGCAATTACTTACCTTCTTGAACAGCAACAGCCATAGCTACTGTTGCTCCGACGATAGGGTTATTTCCCATACCGATGAATCCCATCATTTCAACGTGAGCTGGAACCGATGAGCTTCCTGCAAACTGAGCATCTGAGTGCATTCTTCCCATGGTGTCTGTCATTCCATATGATGCAGGTCCTGCCGCCATGTTATCTGGGTGCAATGTCCTCCCAGTTCCTCCACCTGAGGCAACAGAGAAATACTTCTCACCCTTCTCGATTTTTTCCTTCTTGTATGTTCCTGCAACTGGATGCTGGAATCTTGTAGGATTTGTAGAGTTTCCGGTAATTGAAATATCAACACCTGAATAGTGCATGATTGCAACACCTTCTCTTACATCATCAGCGCCGAAACACTTCACCTTGCCGCGTTCGCCCTTTGAATACTGAATTTCCTCAACAACTTCAAGGTTTCCACTATGATAATCAAACTTTGTTCCTACATAAGTAAACCCATTGATTCTAGAGATAATCTGTGCCGCGTCCTTACCTAGCCCGTTAAGCACAACCCTTAGAGGTTTCTGCCTTACTTTGTTCGCAGAATTCGCAATACCAATCGCACCCTCTGCTGCTGCAAAAGACTCATGTCCTGCAAGGAAGCAGAAACATTCGGTCTTCTCATCAAGAAGCATCGACGCCAAATTACCATGTCCGATTCCTACTTTTCTGTCTTCTGCAACAGATCCAGGAACACAGAAAGCCTGCAAGCCTTCACCAATAGCCTTAGCTGCCTCAACAGCAGTGAGAGCACCCTTCTTGATGGCGATCGCTGCCCCTAGTGTATAAGCCCAACATGCATCATCAAAGCAAATCCTCTGAACACCTCTAACAAGTTCCAAAGGATCGAACCCCCTATCAACACAAATCTGTCTAGCATCTTCAAGGTCCTTGATCCCGTACTGAGACATTACTTTTTCAATCTTATCAATACGTCTTTCGTAATTTTCAAAATTAACCATCAGTCTACCTCCTATTCATGCCTTGGATCGATGTACTTAACAGCCTCATCATATCTGCCATAGGTACCGCTAGCTTCCTCAAAAGCTTCCTTATGTGGCTTCCCTGACTTGATTAGTTCAAGCATCCTACCTAAGTTTACATATTTGTAGCCGATGATATTATTTTCTTCATCAAGAGCCTGCTCAACTACATAACCTTCAGCAACCTCGAGATACCTAGGTCCCTTAAGGTCTGTAGAATATATTGTAGCAACCTGGCTTCTTATATTCTTACCAAGATCCTCAAGGCCAGATCCAACAGCAAGACCGCCTTCAGAAAATGCTGACTGCGTCCTTCCGTAAACAATCTGAAGGAACAACTCTCTCATAGCCGTATTAATCGCATCACAGACTAGGTCCGTATTGAGTGCTTCAAGAATAGTTTTCCCAGTTAAAATTTCACCCGCCATCGCTGCCGAGTGTGTCATACCCGAACATCCGATGCATTCAATAAGAGCCTCCTGAATAACTCCATCCTTGACATTCAAAGTTAGCTTACATGCACCCTGCTGTGGAGCACACCAGCCAACGCCGTGAGTAAGCCCCGAAATATCAGTGATGTCCTTTGCCTTGACCCATTTTCCCTCTTCTGGAATTGGAGCAGGGCCGTGGTTTGCTCCCTTGTTGACTATACATTTCTCCTCAATCTCTTTTGTATAAATCATATGGTCCTCCTTGTGACTTCTACTAGAATCAGTATAGCATTTACACCATGTTTTTTCAATATATCAATCAATTTGTGATAGCACAAAATATCATTCTCCGAGCGGCATGGCGTCATTCTTCGCGCTTGAAATTTCAAGGAGTTTATCGACTATTTGTCTTGCAACATCCGCCTTACTTAAAAGTTCAAGGCTCTTATATCCCTCTTTTGTTATAAAGGTTACGAGGTTGGTATCCGTTCCAAAACCAGCGCCGCTATCCTTCAAATTGTTTGCAACAATCAGGTCAGCATTCTTCTTATGAAGCTTTGCAGTTGAGTTTTCTATCAAATTTTCTGTTTCCATAGAAAAACCACAAATTACCTGAGAAGGACTCTTGTGCTCGCCGAGATATTTGAGGATGTCTACCGTCCTCTCGAGATTAATAGAAAGCTCGCCATCCTTTTTCTTCATTTTGTTTTCAGCAACCTCAGCCGGTCTATAATCCGACACAGCCGCCGCCTTAATAATAAAATCTGCCCCTCTAGCATATCTCTTGCACGCTTCGAACATCTCCGCAGACGTAGGTGTATCAATGATGTCGACAAATTCAGGTGGAGTAGAAGAAGTAGCAGCCTTACAAAGCACAACCTTAGCTCCTCTGAGCATGCATTCCTTTGCAATTGCAAACCCCATCTTGCCTGTCGAATGATTGGTTATGAATCTTACAGGATCGAGTGGCTCCTTCGTGGCGCCAGCCGTCACGAGAACGTGCATGCCTTCCATGTCCTTCTCTCGAGCGATCTCCTTCTCAATATAAGCAAGAAGGAGCTCCGGCTCCGGCATCTTACCGATACCCGTGTCGCCGCACGCCAGGCGCCCCGAATCCGCCGGGATCACCGTAACACCCATGGATTCAAGTTTATCCATATTCTCCTGCGTAACTTCATTATTATACATCTCTGTATTCATCGCAGGTGCGACCATCTTCGGGCATGTGCAAGCAAGAAAAGTCGTAGTCAGCATGTTATCAGCTATGCCGTGTGCGAGTTTTGCGATTGTATTCGCCGTCGCAGGCGCAACCATGAATATATCCGCCTTCTTCGCAAGTGCAATATGCTCAACCTCATACTCAAAATTGCGATCAAAAGTGTCAACAATCGCTTTGTTTTTCGTAATAGCCTCAAAAGTATCCTGAGTGATGAAATGCGTTGCCGCCTCGGTCATCAAGACATTGACTGATGCCCCCTGCTTGACAAGAGCACTCGCCAGGCCAACTATTTTGTATGCTGCAATTCCTCCCGTAACACCCAGGATTACGTTTTTCCCTTTTAACATATCAAAAATCCTCAAAAAATAGGGAGCGACAAATTGCCCCTCCCCATAAAATTCTATTTAAGTGCAGATTTTGCAGTCTCGCAGAGCGTAGTGAACGCCTGTGCATCGTGAATTGCAAGCTCAGAAAGCATCTTTCTGTTAATATCAATATTAGCCTTTCTAAGGCCGTTCATCAATTTGCTGTAGGAAATATCGTTCATCCTTGCAGCGGCATTGATTCTAGCAATCCACATCTGTCTATACTGTCTCTTCTTTTGTTTTCTTCCTATATAAGCCGAACGTAGCGACCTCATAACAGCAGGGTTTGCAGCTCTAAATGTTCTGCTCTTTGCCCCGTAAAAACCCTTAGCCTGTTTTAAAATTTTCTTATGTTTTTTCTTTGCGTTTACAGCACCTTTAACTCTAGCCATTTCTTACCTCCTATTTACCCATTGCCCTTAGCATTCTCTTGTGATCTGCAGATGTAACTATTGTTGACTTCCTCAGACCTCTTTTTCTCTTAGCAGCCTTCTTGGTAAGGATGTGGCTCTTAAATGCCTTAAATCTCTTGATTTTTCCGCTACCTGTTAACTTAAGTCTTTTCTTTGCCCCTCTGTGGGATTTCATCTTATTCTTTGCCATTTGTATTCCTCCTCATATCCTTGCAGCATGGCACAAAACACCTGCCTCCGAATTGGCTATTGCGTTTCAATTGCTGCTTCGGTATCTCTAATATTATCCGTCTTTCATAAGACCTTATCAAATTGTAATCTTACTTTTCGGTCTTTGGTGAGATAAACATTATTAGGCTTCGGCCTTCCATCTTAGGATTTTTTTCAATCTCCCCATGTTCGGAAATAATTTCTGCAAAATTCTTCATTACTTCTTGAGCCTGCGGTACGTGATTCCTCTCACGACCTCTGAATCTCAAGCTGACTTTAACCTTGTTACCATCTTTAAGGAACTTAGCTGCCGTTCTAGCTTTTACATTCAGATCATGTTCCTCTATTGAAACACTAAGTCTAATTTCCTTAACCTGAATACTAACCTGTTTCTTCTTTGCCTCTTTTTCTCTCTTCTGCTGCTCATATCTATACTTACCGTAGTCGAGCAGTTTGCAAACAGGTGGATTCGCATTGGGCGAAACATTGACCAAATCAAGTCCTCTCTCATCTGCAAGAGAAAGTGCTTCATTTCTTGAAATAATACCAACCATTGTGCCGTTTTCGTCAATTACTCTCAGCTCATTCTCACGAATCTCTTCGTTGATTTTGGTTTTATTTTTGCTAATTTTTATTACCTCCCATATAAAAAAGACAGACACTGAAGTATCCGTCCATTCTCATTGTTTCATAAGTTTCGCATGAGTTGTAACATTACTTTTTTAAAATGTTATGCTCTCTGCTTGGTAAACTCATCCTTATGAACCTGCATCAGAAACAAAATGACTCGTCGGAGTATCCGGAAATCACATGCCCCTCGCGGTGAGAAGGTGGATATCTTCTTCTTCGTACGCTATGTATTTTACTTGATAATTGCTTTGTTGTCAAGGATTATTTTGGTTCGCCATCTCAAAGTTCTTCCGCCCTAAACATCGTGTAACCTTCATAAAAATAGCTGTGATCGATGCCCTTCATGTAAACCTCGCGACTGTTAACATCATCAGTCAAAGCATCCTTCAATAGCACTTTAATCTCAACATCCTTAATCGGACTGCGCTCCAGTCCACTACTTTGCCGATTTCCGTTTTCAAAATATCATCAAGCCAGATGCGCGAGCTGCGACCATTCCCCTCTCGAAACGGATGAGCAATATTCATTTCAACGTATTTTTCTATAATCTCATCGAAGGTTGACTGCGGCATATCATCTATATTCCTAAGTGCTGCTTCAAGATACATAACCGGTGCAAATCGAAAGTTCCCCTTGGCCATATTCACCGTACGAACCTTCCCTGCAAATTCGTATATATCATCAAGTAAATATTTGTGAATTTCTTTCAAGGTTTCAAATTTGCCTGCTGGTAGAGAATCAAGCACACCGTTTTCGAACAACAAAATAGCTTTCTTCTTGCTTATGCGTTCTTCCTCTCTCGCAAGTTCAGCATTATTGGTCAATCCTAATTTATTTTCAACTGCCATCTTGAACCTCCGCAATCAACTTACATTTTTTCTGTCTAAATTATTGCTCATATTATACCACATACCACTTTGAATAAAAACAATCTTGGTTTGAAATCACAAGAAGATAGGGTATATACATAACATCTACACAGAGTGATAAATCAAAATTTTGAGCAAGGAACTTCATCCTTGCCCTTTTCATAGAGTTAGGAGGAAACATTGAACAAAAGAAAAGTGAAAAACATGGTAACCGGCTTTAGGACAAAGGATGGTGCAGGTGTAAGCCTAGTAAGAGTCCTTGGAAATCAAACAGTCGGCGAATTTGATCCAATTCTCATGCTCGATTCCTTCGATAGCACAAATTCCGACGACTATACAGCAGGCTTCCCCCTGCACCCTCACAGAGGCATAGAAACTATTTCTTATTTATCCCGTGGTAAAATGGCCCACAAGGATACACTTGGAAATGAAGATACTATTACAGACGGAGAAGTACAATGGATGAATGCTGGTAGCGGAATACTCCATGAGGAAAATGTGCCCGCATCAGAAAGGCTTTTGGGAGTACAGCTTTGGCTAAATCTTCCTAAAGAAGAGAAGTTTTCCAAACCATACTACCATGCCGTAAGGAAAGAAGATATAGAAGAAATAGACATCCCGTCTGGAAAAATTCGTCTTTTGGCAGGTTCTTATAAATGTCATGAAGGTTTTAAGGGTCACCACCTTCCATTAGATTATTACGATATCCACCTGGAATCTGGCGGGGAGGTTACTCTTGACACAAAAGAAGATGCTTCAATCATGGTCTTCACTCTTATTGGCGATATCACGATTGAAGGAGATAAGGTCAAGGAGAAGACAGCAGCTAAGCTGACGAATGGCGATAAACTTACAATCAAAAATGATAGCGACTTTGCTCAAATACTTTTCATAAGTAGCAGAGCTTTAAATGAGCCGGTAGCCTGGGCAGGTCCAATTGTAATGAATAACAATCAAGAACTGGAAGAAGCCTTTGATGATTTGAAAACAGGCAACTTCATAAGAAATGATTTAACATTTGAAGATTAATTATATGAAAATGTTTATATACTCCGTTTTTGGGGCATAATACATTCAGATGGCACTTTGAACGAATCACCTTGATTCATATTCAAAATTAATTCAAAGTGAAAAAGTTTAGGAGGTACAATCCTTGTCAAAATTTATTAAATCAATAAGAATTATTTTCGCAATTTTAGTAATACTACTCAGTGCGTTCGCATTCATTGCACTTGAGGGGTATTCGCCACTATTAGGATTAAATTTAAAAACAACTCAAACAAGTTTTCTTGCGTTTTCAGCTACTGATTACGGCACATACATTATTGCCGTTGTGAGTGGTCTTGTAGTACTCGGAGCGCTTATTTTGTTCATAACAACCCTGCTTAGAGCATCCTCAAAGAATAGCTTGACACTTGTTGACCAAGACGGGAAGGTTGTATTAACAGATGATGCCATCGAAGCTTACGCACTCAGATCCCTAAAGCATTTTCCATCGCTTAAGGACCCTGATGTCAGCTGTAAAATACTCGATGGGGACAGCAAGAAAGTTATAACAAAGGCAAGAGCAGGTGTTTATAGGGTAAGTGATCTTTCAAGTCTTTCTTTAGAAATCAAAGAAAAGCTCAGGACGGACATCAATAACTTCATAGGGAAAGATATAGCTGATGTTCACATAACACTTGATGATAGAGATGATCACGCTTCAGATGATAATATAAATAACGGTTCAAATTCAATGTCGATTGAGTAAAGGAGGTCGGGATGGCAAATCAAGAAACTAAGAAAAACACAAAACAAAAAAGTACCGCCTCTGCTCATGAGGGGAAAGCTAAAGTCTCAGATGGTTCAAGTAAGCAAAGCACTAGTAGCCAAGAGGATAATTTCACAGATAAGAAGGATTGTCTATTCTTGAAGATGTATCAAGAACATCCAAACACCGTGGTACTCACACTGCTTGGCCTTATTATAGCATTATGCTTTATCTTTATAGGGTTCTGGGCGACGATCTTGATAATCCTGTTCACTGTTGCAGGCTTTATATATGGCCAGTACAAGGATAAGGAACTGTGGGTATACCACATGTTAAAAAGATTGCTCAAATAATTGTATTTTAATTATTTAAGTATTAACTACTTGAGTTAAAGCTGTTTAGCATATGCATTATCGCATTGCATATAATTTAGAAAAATTTTATTTAAGGGCTTTCAGCCTATCAAAACGGAGGAATATTATGGCTAATACAAACGAAAAAGACAAAAACATTATCGAACAGGCAGCTGATAAAGTTCAGGACAAGATTGAAGAAAAGAAGGAAGAAAAAGAAATTGAAAAGAGAACAGACACTCTTCAATTCGATGACTATGTAATTGAAAAGATTGCAGCAATTGCTGCTAGAGATATTCCTGGAGTACTTGAGCTTAAGGGTGGATTTTTCTCAGGAATAACTGAGGCATTTTCAGCAAGCACAGACACTAATACTCAGGGAGTTAGCGTTGAAGTTGACGAAAACAATGTAGTCGTAGATCTAAAGGCAATCTTAGAATACGGACAAAGCGCTCCTAGGATTTTTACTAAAGTAAAAGATACTATCAGAGAAAAAGTTCGCGAAATGACTGGTCTAAATGTTACTTCTGTTAATATGAAGGTTAGCGACATTATGACTGAAAAGGAATACAGACAGGCTCAGTCGAAAGATCAATAAAAATATAATTTGAAACGTTCTCCAAATAAAAAAGTGAACAAAAGTGGGTTATAGGACAGAAATGCTGTGCGACACTTAATTAGTGTGCACAGCTATTTTGTTGCTATGTCGAAAGAGATTAATTATTTTCTTAAAAACATTATTATCATTGCTACCGCCACTACCTACCACATTTGATTGGCTCGAGCTCGCAGACTGCTTAATGGCGGACTCCATAAAATATTTTTGTGCTACAACCGGCTCGGAATCCCCGTCAAACGGTATGTTCTCCATGCTGCCTATATTGTTGATTCGTCTGCCCTTTACTTTGTCATCAAACTGGACTTGCAGATAGTTGCATATTCTTTCTCGCAGTGCCGAATCTATAACAGGGCAAAGTACTTCGACTCTTCTTTCGGTATTTCGAGTCATAAGGTCGGCACTTCCGATATAGACATTTTCCATTTCTTTACCGATGATGTAGACCCTCGGGTGTTCAAGGAAGCGACCGACTATTGAATGAATTTCAATATTATCAGTCTTGCCCTCTATTCCAGGAATTAGGCAGCAAATTCCACGAATTACCATTTTTATCTTGACTCCTGCTTTTGATGCTTCACAGAGTTTATCGATAAAATCTCTGTCGGTGAGAGAGTTCATTTTAAAGAATAGGAAGCCATTTTCTTTTTTCTCAATTTCCTCATCAATCATCCTCATAAGTTTCTGCTTCAAACTTGTGGGCGACTGAAGAATTCGCTTGTATTCCCCAGCAATATTGCCTATTGATAAATTGTTAAAAAAATCCGAACAATCATCCCCAATTTCTGGATTTGATGTAATAAGAGAAAAGTCCGTATAGAGCTTAGCAGTCGTTTCGTTATAGTTTCCAGTTCCAATTTGGGTCACATACTCCCATCCGTTTTTCCCCTTATATGTTATCTGGCAAACCTTTGAATGAATTTTGTACCCAGCAATTCCAAAAACAACGTTACAACCCGCATCATACAATCGCTGAGAATACCCCATATTATTTTCCTCATCAAATCTGGCTCGAAGTTCCATGTAGCATGTAACTGCTTTCCCCCTGTCAGCAGCCTTGCACAAAATATCTACGAGCCTTGAGTTTTTCGCAAGCCTATAAATGGTGATTTTGATACTCACAGCATTCGGGTCTTCCGAAGCTCTGTCGAGAAGCTCTAGAAATGGGTCCATTGCGTCATATGGGAAAGACAGCAAAACATCATTCCCTGACCTGACGTGCCTATCTATATCGTGTAATTTACCTATATTTGAGGGAATCTGTGGCATGTACGGATCATACGTATGCTTTTTCACAAAAGACTCATCCATGAGTGGCTTAACCTCATCCATGAAATCCATGGACAGAGGGCTCCTTGTAAAATAAACCTGTTTTTGACTTACATCTAAATTCTTGCAAATCATCTCGACTATCGCATTCGCAGTATCTACTCCCGTTTCCACGCGAACTGGATGTAGACGTTTACGCTTTTTAAGAATTTTCTTCATATGAGTTGTATAATCCAAATCGTCGTCGATAATTTCATCATCAGCCGAGAGATCTACATTCCTTGTAACCCTTATAATTGCTTTGTTTTTTAACTTATATCCTTGAAAGCAGCGTTCTGCATACTCGCGAATAATCAGTGATGTCCTGATGAATTTTATACCTAAATCTGATGGAAGCTTCACAATTTTTGGAAGTGCAGTTGAGAGCGGCATTATACCAAATTGCTCCTTATCAGCATCAATTTGAACAATTAGATATTCCATCTTGTTTTCTAAGAAAGGAAATGGATGTGTCTTATCAAGAATCTGTGGTGACAATATGGGTTCTATGAAATCAGAAAAATATTTGTCAAGTGCCTTGTATTGCTGTTTGGTTAACTGATTATACAAAAGATTGCTGATGCCGTTTCTATTCATTTCACGATTTACTATGTCAAACACTCTGTCTTTTTCTGCATAAAGGCCGTGCATATGGTCAAAAATTAGATCAAGTTGTTCTTTCGGAGTCAAACCTGTTTTGTTGTCAATTCCCGCATCCTTAACAAGGCTAAGGTCATGAAGACTCCCAACACGTACCATGTTAAACTCGTCAAGATTGCTCTGAAAAATCTTCAGAAACATTACTTTTTCGAGTAGTGGAGTGTCGTTGTCCAGGGCCTCATGCAAAACTCTTTCGTTGAACTTCATCCATGAAATTTCTCTGTTTTGTGTAAATCCGTAATCATGACTCATTGAACGCCCTCCAATTTTTCTCTGAGATAACCTTCCCTTACGCCCGCCGAGCTGACACTGATTGAGTCAACCTTAAGCTCTTTCATCAATTCGCTTAAAATTAGCATACCTGGTGTCTGAGTATGAATCCGATCTGGGCATTCCTTCAGCATAACTCTCAATATTTCAGGATCATTTTCCATGATGTTTTCGATAATCTCCCTAACGTGATTCTTAGAAAAATGCTCGTCATTCTCAAGCTCAAAATATTCTTCGGCTATTTCGCCTGCTGCCCTTATTGAACCGCCTACCCCATAAAACTTCAACCCCTTTGGAAATTTACTTATATTATAATCATCCAGGACTGACTTAATATGACGTTTAATATTTTTAACCTCATCTTTTTTAGGAAAAATTGTTGTATTAATGTAACAGTGGTGTAGATTCAATGATCCTATTGGCATGCTTATTTCATTTTTCACATTGCCATCTTCGACTATGATAATTTCTGTGCTGCCTCCACCGATATCAACTATTCCACAGTTAGTAGCATCATAAATCGAGCTGACACCTCGAAAAACACAGTCAGCCTCTTTCTCTCCGGAAATCAGATCAACTTTTAGTGAGGTCCCATCTTTGATTCGCTGAAGTACTTCTTCTGAATTTTTGATATTCCTTATTCCGGCAGTCCCAAATGGATATATTTCTTCTATGCTCATTTTTTCAAGAGTATCTTTATAGTCCACTAAAACCTTGATGCACTTTTTAATCCCGAGCTCTGTGAGCTTATCATTTTCAACATAATTACTCATGCCAAGCATTTTTTTCTTGCTCAGCAACTTATTGATTACTCCACCAGCCACTTCATAAATATTCATTCTGATGGTGTTTGATCCGATGTCAATAATTGCACATTTTTCAATAGTTTTCATCATAATCTCCTTGCATATTATTTTAGCACATAGTTTGTAAAGGCATTGTAAACTTATTGTTAAATCTATTGAAAATTCAATGGTACGTGGATTTGTTTGATTTCCCCATACCAAAAAAGCACCTACAATTGTAAGTGCTTTGTTTCATTTTATCATATTTTCCTGAATCTTATTTTTGTTATCTCCAGAATATTTTTTCAGGCTATTTTTCTTGTACTTCCTTTCCTGTCATGTACTCTATATCAATCTGGAACATCTGAACGGCCTTGCCATCTGCTTTAATTTCATCAATGACCATGTTTTCACTAGGGTAATATTTCATAGCAAAGTCTTTGAGCCTCTTCATCGCCATTTGATTATCATCAATTAATTGGCACCTTCCGAAAATCACTACGCTCTGCATATATGGCGCCCATTCTTCCTCTCGAATCATTTCGTTTCCTATGACCGTAAAGCAAACCTTGTCTGAAGATTTTAGACAATCAACTTTGTAACCAGCTTTGGCACTGTGAAAGAATATCCTTCCTTCATTCTCATCATAGAAATAATTTACTGGCACAGCATAAGGATAACCGTCATCCCCATTCATCGCTAAAACCCCACGCTTTGAGGTCTTTAACAACTCATTTACTTCTGCCTGATTAATTTCATTTTTAAATTTTCTAATCTTTCTAAACATGACCGCACCTACTTCTCGTATGTAATTATGTCCTCGGCAATCTCAGCCGCTGCAAGCGTTACTGGCTTATTGCTCTCAGTTTGCGTCAAAACCGGATATCCGTTGACTATATCCTTTGCCCTCTTAGCAGCCAAAATCACAAGCGTATACCTGCTATCAACCTTATCTCTTATCTGATTTACAGATGGATATAACATTTATTTTTCCTCCTCAAAGTTCTTAAAGTCGTCTAATTTACATTTCTTAGATTCCTTAAAATCGCCTATTTTTCATTTTCAAAACTATTCAAAATCGCCTCAATATCCGAAGAAACCTTCGAGTGTTCAGCGACTATTATCGATTTCACCCTGTTTACCGCTTCCTGCACTTCCCCATTGACAACACAGTAGTCGTACTGCGCCATATAGGAAAGTTCACCCAGAGCCTTGCTCATCCTAAGGTCAATAACCTCTTTTGTTTCAGAACCCCTTCCGGTAATCCTCCTGCGCAGCTCCGTCATCGAAGGCGGCAGAATAAATATAAACACAGCCTTAGGAAAAGCCTTTTTAACATTCATTGCTCCCTGAATATCGATTTCGAGAATCACGTCATATCCCTCATCTAGCTGTCTTAGCACCTTCTCTTTGGGCGTGCCGTAAAAATTCTCATACACCCTCGCATATTCGAGAAACTCTTCAGCCTCAATCATTTTTTGGAACTCACCTAGTTCAACAAAATAGTAGTTCACGCCATCTATTTCGCCAGGTCTAGGGTTTCGCGTTGTTGCAGAAACTGACAACTTCACATCTTCAATCTGTGACAACAACTCCTTGATTATTGTCCCCTTACCTGCACCTGAAGGTCCTGAAATGACAAAAAGTTTTCCTTTGCTTGAAATATCTTCCATTATAACCTCTCTATTTGGGAAATTCAACACTGAGTTAATTTAACATTTAGACTGTTTTTATTCGCGACTAAGCTCTATATATTTGAGTTAATCTTGAAAACGTGCTTCGAGATGCGTGCTAGCTCAAGCTATTATTTTCTTGGGCCTCCATCTCCTTTGCATCGGCGCGATCCTTCTCTGCATTCTCCTGCACGATAGCTATTTTGTTCTCATACTTTGTGGCCATATCGTTTCGGCCCTGACTCTTGTAGAGATGCACCAGTTCTTCCATCGCATATAGATTTGACGGGGAAACCCTCAACACCGAGATGAATGCCGCCTCTGCCATGTCCTGCATGTCGATTTCTTTGTATGCGACACCGAGATAATACCACATAGGCCAAAAGGTTTTGTACTCCTCCCTATCGGTGTACTTCGACAAAATATCTATACCCTCTTGGTATCTTCCGGACATCACCATGTTGTAGCCTTCCTCAATTTTAACAGGCTCCTCAAGCTGGGAAATCCAGTCCTCAGCCTCCTTTATAACAGACATGAGATCCTCTTTTGTTTCAGCATCCTGCTCATCTGAATCACGAAGCTCGGAAAGTTCTTTTTCGGCAAGAGCCTTGAAGTCCTCGAAAGTCAGCTTAGCCTTGATGTATAGGCCTAAATTCATATATGCATATCCGAGGTAATAAAAACCTTCCTTGAAATCAGGACGCTTGAGAGTCGTTTTCTCGAAAGCCTCAATAGCCTCAGCCTTGAACGCACCGACAAAAGCCTCGCTCCCGCCCTTCTGATATGCATCGGCACAAGCTCTGCCGTAGCAGTATATTGCATCCACATTTTCTGGGTTTATGAGGAAGGCTGCCCGGAACATTATACAAGCATAATCAAAATCATTTTTTTCTGCTACTTCCACACCTTCTTGCACAAGGTACATTCCAAAGTCTAAGCCATAATTCAACTTGATAAATTCAATATAATTATCCCTATATCTAAAATTCGCATCACAACCTATTACAAATGCCATGTTTATGCAGATTTTCTTGATTGAAAGATCAACCATATCATTTTTTCTTACAGGTACAGGCACTCCAGAAAGGATCTCAAAAAATCCGTTTTTCTTGAGAAAATTATCCGAAAGTTCATCGAAGATAAAATTCTCTAGATGGCCTACGAGAAATTCACCTACTCTGTCATTGATTTGATTCGCTGAATCTATGCTTTTGTTTTGATTCTGATTACTCAAACTATTCTCCTTTATAACATCCTAAATCTCTCATCTTTTAAGAGACCTGTATTTTCCATTGCTACCTTGAGCTGAGCGAGCATCCTCTGCCTATCTTCCGGCAAATTTCCCCGTAGAGAAATATAATTGGAAGCGTGATTTGACCTGAAAACACATGACTTCCTAGGCATTGCATTTTCTAACAAAAGATAGGTCTCGCCGACAACCTGTTCAGGTGTCAGAAGCGTCATTTCGCCCGAATTTATTTCTTTCATTATAGGCGCGGCAGGATCGAGCATGAGCGTCAAAAGACTTGCATAAGACGCATTCATCTCCGTTATCATCTTGCCCGTTGAAATCGCATGGTCTTCCCATCCCTCAAGGCCCGCGAGCCCTGAAATGAATGTAACTGACATCTTGATTCCGACGTTCTCAGCCTTCTTTACCGCATCAATCTGCTCTCTGACCGTAACATCTTTGTGTATCTTGTCGAGAACATTTTGGCTTCCCGATTCAGCACCCATGTAAATCATCTCCATACCAGCATCGAGAAGTTCTTTAAGCTCCGATTCAGACTTTCGATTTATGTCTGTTGCCGTCCCATATACAGAAACCCTCTTACACTCCGGAAAAAGCTCCGAAATTCTCGTGAGAATTCGCATAAGCTTCTCGTTCGAAAGACATAGAGCATCACCGTCACACAAAAATATTTTTTCAACTACAGGATATGCCCTCCTAGCCATTTCAAGGTCTTCAAGAACCTCCTCAATTGGCCTCACTCTGAACTTTTTATCCTTGAACATCGTGCAAAAAGTACATGTATTATGCGAGCATCCAATAGTCACCTGAATCAGCAAACTGTAAGCCTCGCTCGGCGGTCTATAAATACTGCCCTCATATCTCATTCGATCACCTACATCTTTTCAGGAGCCACAATTCCCAGAAGCGAAAGGCCTTTGGCAATCGACTCTTTTGTTGCGTAAACAAGCGCAAGCTTAGCTTTCTTCTCAGCCTCATCGTCCACCAAAATGTGTTCGTCATGGTAGAACCTATTGAACGCCTGAGCGATATTCACAACGTGTCTTGTTACAATCGAAGGCTCGTATTTTGCGCCAGCGTCTTTGATAACATCAGGGAATTGATAGAGCAGCTTAGCCAACCTGAAAGCGGCCTCGCCTGTGAGCTTGCTATAGTCTACATCAACAAAATAGCCATCCCCGACTTCGCCTCTTCTCAAGAGTGAGCATGCCCTTGCGTGTGTGTACTGTACATAAGGGCCCGTCTCTCCGTCGAAGTTGAGAACCTTATCCCAGCTGAAAACATAGTCCTTGATTCTGTTGTTTGAAAGTTCCTGGAAGATAACTGCGCCGATGCCGACATCCTTTGCAATCTGGTCAATATCAAGGCCCTCAGGATTTTTCTCCATTATTATTTCTTTAGTCTTCTCAATAGATTTATTCAAAACGTCTTCGAGGAATACAACCCTACCTTCACGGGTTGACATCGTGCCGTCTTCAAGGCTCACTAGGCCGAAAGGCACATGAACACAGCTTCTTGCCCATTCATATCCAAGCATTTCGATAATCTGAATCCACTGTTGGAAGTGCAAATTCTGCTGAGATGCTACAACATAGATGTTTTTGTAGAAATCATAGGTTTCTTTTCTATATACCGCAGCTGCTATGTCACGCGTAATATAAAGCGTAGAGCCATCGCTCTTGGTGATGAGCGCAACACCGAGGCCCTTGTCTTCAAGGTTAACTATATTTGCACCCTGAGATTCTTCCAGAAGACCCTTGTCTTTGAGCATCTTAACGAATCTAGGCATTTTGTCAGAGTAGAAGCTCTCACCCTTGTATGAATCAAACTCGATTCCTAGCATGTTGTAGACCCTATTAAATTCCTTCAAAGATTCATCCCTGAACCACTGCCAAAGCTTAACTTCCTCTTCTTCTCCATGCTCGAGTTTTGTAAATGTAGCACGAGCCTCATCATCCAGGCTAGGATCATTCTCCGCTTCTTCGTGGAACTTTGTATAGTAGTGAAGCAATGTCTGAATTGGCTGTGCCTTGACATCTTCCTCATTGCCCCAGTGTCTGTATGCAACTATCATTTTACCAAACTGCGTGCCGTAGTCACCTAGGTGGTTGATTCTGACAACATCGTAACCGAGTGCTCTATAGATTAAATTGATTGAATTTCCGATAACTGTGGACCTGATGTGTCCGATGTGGAAAGGTTTTGCGATATTAGGTGACGAAAACTCGACAATGACTGTCTTTCCATGGCCCTCGTCTGAATTTGCAAAGTCCTGACCCTCTTCGATAATTTCTCCAACTACGTGCGAGAGCAGATCTTCCTTTGAGAGGAACATATTTACATATGCATTCACCTGCTCAACCTTCTCGAACATTTTGTTCTCAGAAAGTTTTTCAGCGATACCCTTTGCAATCAGTGGAGGCGCCTTCCTCATAACCTTTGCTAATTTAAAACAAGGGAGAGCGAAATCACCCATGTCTTCGTTCGCAGGCACTTCAAGCATTTCAAAGATTTCTTCCTTAGATAGTCCCTCAATAATTTCGTCCAATATCTTCGCTATCTCTTCTCTATAATTTATCATTTCTTCTCCTTACATCCTCATATTGCAGTACATTCCTATATTACGATATCTCACGATTTCCTACATCTTACCTAAAAAGTTATGCATTCTTCTTAATAACTACGATTGTAGCACCTTCACCACCCTCATTATATGCGGGTTTCTCAAGTGAGGCAACATGTTTATTACTCCTAAGTCGCCGCCGTATTCCATCGCGCAAAATACCCTCGCCCCGTCCGTGTACGACTGTTGTTTTGTCAAGACCTGCGATGAACGCATCATCAATGTGTTTTTCGACTCTCATAATAGCTTCCTCGAGGTTCAATCCTCTTACGTCGACCTTCGGGCTAACATGCATGGCCTTTGAGCTGTACAAAGAAGTTTTCGCGGGCTTTCCCTGCTGACTCTTCGGCATCCTTAGGCCCACGTTTGACTTCGGCTCGCTACCGTCAACAATTATCGCAATGTCGGACAACTTTACTTTTACTTTGATTGCCCCTACCTGGACAAGCAGTTCCTGCTTGCTGTCTGGAAGGTCGATGACTGTGCCGTTTTGGTCCATCGTCAGAAGTTTCACCCTCATACCCTCCTTCAGCTGGTCTGCAGAAACAGGCTCTGTATTCACCTTCCTGACAAGTGGAGTTGCAAGGGCTTTTTCAGCCACACCTATCTGGCGCCTACCTTCCTGAATTATTTTGTTACGTTCTCCGAGACTCTGATTTAGCGAAAGCTTGTTGAGTTCCTTCTGAACAGATTTAGATGTATTTCTAGCATCATTTAGAATTTCTCTGGCCTGCTGTTTTGCATCTTCCAAAATCCGCCTTCGCTCGTCTTCAATTCGTGCAAGACTTTGGTCAATCTTAGACTGCTTTTTCTTCATAGCCAGATTTATCATTATGGCTTCATCTCTTTCGTCCTCAGCCTGTTTCCGAGATTCTTCTAGATTACCAAGAAGGTCCTCAAATTTGATGTCATCTGTATTTACAAGCTCCTCTGCCCTGTCGATGACTTCCGATGACAGTCCTAGTTTCTTGCTTATCTCAAAAGCCTTAGATTTACCTGGAATTCCCGTTATAAGTCTATATGTAGGACTCAAGGTTTCTATGTCAAATTCCATCGAGGCATTTTCAACACCCTTTGTGACAATCGCATACTTCTTGATTTCACTATAGTGAGTCGTCGCAAGCACTATAGCCTCTGTCTGCCTCAAATTCTCGATTATCGAAATCGCAAGCGCCGCACCCTCTGTTGGATCCGTCCCGGCACCTAGCTCATCAAGAAGAACAAGTGAATCATCATCTGCGGTTTCGACAATTTCAACTATGTTTTTCATGTGCGAAGAAAATGTCGAAAGGCTCTGTTCGATGCTCTGTTCATCTCCAATATCGGCAAATACATTGGAGAAGACATGAAGCTTGCTCCCGTGTTCAGCCGGGATGTGCAGGCCCGTCTGAGTCATCAGTGCAAATAATCCCACAGTCTTGAGGCTGACTGTTTTGCCGCCCGTATTAGGCCCCGTGATGATTAGTGTATTGTAGTTTTCTCCAATCGATAAGCTGATCGGTACCACTTTCTTCTCATTTAAAAGTGGATGTCTCCCTGCAATTATTGATATAACTTTGTCATCAACTATCTCCGCCTCAGAGGCCTCCATCTTAATTGAAAGCTTTGATTTTGACATTATGTAGTCCATGTCTATGAGGATTTTCTGATTATTTAAAATTATCCTGCCATAAGAACCGACTTTTGATGACAGCTCTTGCAAAATTCTAGCAATCTCAGCTTCTTCCGCAAGTTGCAGATTCTTCAGATCATTGTTTAGGTTTACAATAACCTGAGGTTCTATAAATAGAGTTTTTCCACCCTTCGATCTGTCGTGTACAATGCCTGGGACTCTGTATGCCTGCTCCAATTTCACCGGTAGAACATAGCGCCCATCCCTCATGGTCACGATTCCTTCCTGCAGAACATCTCGACTTGCCTCGGAGGTCGCCATCCTCTCAAGTTTGTACTTTATCTGCTCTCCAGTCCTGATTATCTCACGCCTTATTCTCGCGAGTTCCCTAGACGCTGAATCCGCCATCTCATCTTCTGATAATATACACCTATCAATTTCGTCCGAAAGATTGGAAACTGGATCTAAAACCTCCGCCATTGCAATGAGGCCAGGGATATCAGGAAGTTCTCCCTTTAGGAAGGTCTTAACTCTGCCACATGTTTTCAGATTGTACGAAACAGAAATCAAACTCCTCATCGACAAAACACCGCCCTTCTGGGCTAGCGTGACATCCTTACTCACATCGTAGATGCTGTAAATCGGCAATGGACCCTTATTTACAATAAGGTCAACTCCTTCCGTCGTTGACCTCAGTTCATCTTTGATAATATAGGCATCCAAATAAGGCTCCATATCCATGATTTTTTCCTTCACCATGGATGATACAGCTTCCTCCGACCAGATTGCCTTTATTTTGCTGTACTCTAAAACCTTAAGTGCCTTTAAATTCATTGCATTTTCTCTAACTTGCTCTTCAGCTGAATATTCTCCATCTGAAGATCAAAGCAAGTGCTTTCGTACTCCTTGCATTTTTGTTTCAAGGCTTCAAGCGCCTCATCATCTTCTTTTGTTTTGTCGTGCATCTGGCTTACGCTATCCTTGTATTTTCGGAACGACTGCTTGGAATCATCCCACATCTTGAGATAGTATTTCGCATCACTCTCGGATTGAGCCTTTGCCTTCTCAGCCAACTCCTTCTCATCCTTTGCCTTTGACATCTCATCTGCAATCACAAGCGCCGTAAGCACAGCCACACTGCCAACAGACATATCCCCAGCAGCGCCAGCAAGTTTTCTCATTTTACCGTCCACATATGCCGCAAGTTCCTTGATTTCTTCCTCTGACTTGCTATCGGCAATCGTGTATTCCTGACCGTAAATCTTAACAGTAACCCTATTAGTCTCCATAGGACCTCCTTTTAATAACTACTGCTCTCTCAAGGAAGCATTCAGCTTGTCAGCAAGTCTCGACAAAATAGCTCTATGTACTGTAGTCACTTCCTCGTCTTTGAGGGTCTTCTCATCGTGACCGTAGAAAAGTCTGATTGCTACGCTCTTCTTATTTTTATCCACCTGTTTACCGCGGTATATATCAAAAATTTCTGCACGCTTGAAAATCTCATCCGGATCCTCTTCGATTACATTCATAATCTCACCAGCTGTCACATTCTCATCAACGGTAAGCGCGATGTCTCTTGAAGTACCAGGGAATTTCGCTGGTTTCTTATATGTTATTTCCCTATTTGAAAATTCCTCAATAGGTCCCATCATGAGTTCTGCCGCATAAACTTCTGCATCAATTCCATAATTAGATGCAACATCTGGATGCACCTGTCCCATAATAGCAAGCTCAACTTCTTCGCCATTTTCCGCCTTTATGGATACCCTCGCGCACCTGCCTGGATGATAAGACGGATATTCGGATTCTGCCACAAAAATCGGCTTCTTAATCCCAAGTTCCGAGAGAAGAGTCTCAACCCTTGATTTCATTTTAAAGAAATCTTCACCCGCTCCATAACTTCCAAGACATATATTGAAATCCTCATAAGGCAATCCGCCATCTTCAATGAAATTTTTCAGGAAGGTCGTTCCGATTTCAAACGCTTGCACGCTCTCAATTGACCTTGAATAATTGAGCGAAAGTACCTGCATCATATCCGGCAACAAAATAGTTCTCAGGATCGATGTGTCTTCTCCGAGCGGATTTAGGATTTTAACATAGGCTCTCTCAATGCCATCCTCGTCGATTTTAACTTTATCTAAGTCGGATGGGCTGCCGAACGAAATAGTCTGTATCTCATTCATTCCAATGGCTGTCAGCGTATTTCTAGCCATCTGTCTGAGTTTCCAGTTCTCAGTGACCTTAGGCATAGTGTTACTCTTAGGGATTTCCATAGGCAAATTATCATAGCCGTAAATCCTGGCAACTTCCTCGACAAAATCGACCTCAAGTTCAAGATCCTGTCTTACAGTTGGCGGATAAACACAGATAACCGCGTCCTTATCCTCAGCCTTGCCCTCGATAATCTTAGACTCACATTCAATGGAGTCAAGTATTTTTATCATCTCACCTGCTGTGATTTCCGTTCCTAGAACCTTGTTGATTCTAGCGGTTCTAACGTTAACTGGCTTTGAAACCTTAGGAACTCTGTAAACGTCAATATGACCGTCTACAACGGTACCTGCATCCAGCATCTCAACAAGATAACAAAATCTGTTCGCCGCTGTTATTGCAAGGTTAGGGTCTACGCCCTTCTCATATCTTCCTGAAGCCTCAGTCCTCAGTCCTAGTTTCTTTGAAGTAGCTCTAACATTATCTGGGTTAAAGCACGCCGACTCGAGTATAACAGTATTAGTGTCAGGTTCTATTTCTGAATTCATTCCACCCATAACACCTGCTATTGCAATCGACTTCTTGGCATCCTTTATCATTAGCATGCTGCTGTCGAGCTTTCTCTCCTTGCCATCCAGAGTAACAAAAATCTCGTTGTTCTCTGCATGCTCTACTATTATTTTGTCGCCTTCGATGCTTCTAACGTCAAATGCGTGTAGAGGCTGACCATATTCAAGCATTACAAAATTCGTAATATCGACGATGACGTTTATCGGTCTCATGCCTGCTGCCATAAGCCTCTGCTGCATCCACCATGGAGACTGTGCCATCTTGACATTTTTAATGACCCTTGCTGTATATCTCAAACAATCATCTGACTTAACCTCTACCGAAACAAAATCTTCAGGCTTCGAATCAGAGTCTGCATTCTTCACATCTGTCTCAGGCATGCGAAGGTCCTTACCAAATGTCGCCTTGGTTTCCCTTGCCATTCCTATCATCGAAAGACAGTCAGGCCTGTTCGGCGTGATCTCGAAGTCAATCGTGTAGTCCTCAATATCAAGGGCGTCAACGAGCTTTGAACCGAGTTTATCAGCAAACTCATCCCCCAAAATCCAGATACCATCCTTGCTGGCCATAGGTGCAACCTTGTCGTCAAATCCTAGCTCTGCCGCCGAGCAAAGCATTCCGTCTGACAAAACACCTCTGAGTTCGCCCGACTTGATTTCGACTCCACCCTCTCTAACAGGCTCACCGTGAAGTGGGCCAGGTATTTTGCTGCCTGAAACTGCTACAGGAACAATCGCCCCCTCAAACACATTGTCTGCACCTGTAACAATCTGAGTAAACTCAGGCTGTCCTTCAGCGTTTTTGCGCCCAAAATCTAGCTGACAAATCACAAGTTTATCAGCATTAGGATGCTTTTCGATCTTTTCTATTTTCCCGACTAGAACGCCCTCAATGCCGTCGCCTACTTTCTTGCAGGTTTCGAGATTCGAGCCGCTCATAATCATTTTGTTGCAATATTCTGTTACATCTTCATCTACAGTGACGTAGTCATGAAGCCATTTCCAAGAAACTAACATCTTTCCTCACTTTCATGCTCTAAAATTATTTAAACTGCTCGTTAAATCTCATATCGTTCTCATAGAAATATCTGATATCATCTATGCCGTACTTGAGCATCGCAATTCTCTCAACACCCATTCCAAAGGCAAATCCTGTGTACTTTTCCGTATCGATATTGCCAACGCCGTGCACATTCGGGTGAGTCATGCCGCAGCCCAAAATTTCAATCCATCCGCTGCCCTTGCACATCGAGCAGCCCTTGCCGCCACATTTAAAACAGCTTACGTCCATTTCAGCACTCGGCTCTGTGAATGGGAAGTGATGTGGTCTGAACTTCGTCTTTGTTTCCGAACCGAAGAGTTTCTTTGCCATATAATCAAGGGTTCCCTTTAGGTGAGCCATCGTTATGCCTTCGTCGACAATCATACCCTCAATCTGGTGGAACATCGGACTGTGAGTTGCATCAGGCGTATCACACCTGAAGCATCTTCCAGGGCTGACGATCTTAAACGGAGCCTCCCTGTTTTGTAATGTCCTGATCTCAACAGAACTTGTGTGCGGTCTCAAAACATTGTCCTTGCTGATATAGAATGTGTCCGTCATGTCCCTACTTGGATGGTTAGGCGGTGAATTGAGTCCGTCAAAGGTGTTGAAAACAGTGTCTACGAGCGGGCCCTCAACGATTTCGTAGCCCATGTCTGTAAAGATTTCTACAACCTCGTCTATAACCGTTGTAATGAGGTGTTTTGCTCCGATGCGAATCTGTGGTGCAGGTTCTGTGACATCAAGTGCCTCCGACTCGAGTTTCTTCGATTTTTCATTCTCGGCCAGTTCAGCCTTCTTCTCGTTTATAAAATTCTCTATTTCTTTCTTCAGAAGGTTGGTTTCCTTGCCCATCACCTTCTTTTCCTCGACGGAAAGGCTCTTCATGTTCTTTAGGATTTCGGTAACCTTGCCCTTCTTTCCGAGCATTGCAATCCTAGCATCTTCACATTCCCTTAGATTCTTGCTTTCCTTGATCAAAGAAATAGCTTCTTCACGTATCGCTTTTAAATTATCCAGCATCTTTAACCTCTTCCAATTCTATTTTTATTCTGCCTCAAACTGTCCATCATCAGTATTGCACCTGCCGTTGCAACATTCAGTGACTCAAGAAGTCCCTCCGTCGGTATATTTATCCTCACATCCGCTAAATCCAAAACTTCTTTCGAAACGCCACGGCCCTCATTGCCCATAACCAGAAAAACATTCTCAGACAGATCAACATCATAGTATGCCAAGCCACTCGAGACATCTGTCACCACAAGCCTTTTTGAAAATCTATCCGACAACTCGCGCAACGAGTATGCGTCATCAAGCATGGTCACAGGCATCCTAAGCGTCGCTCCTCCTCCAGCCCTAATCGCCTTTGGACTGAACACATCCCCAGAACCCTTGAGCAAAACAACTCCCTTAAAGCCGGCTCCTTCCGCCGTCCTCACAAGAGTCCCAATGTTCCCAGGATCCTGAAGCCTATCCAAAATCAGCACGTTTGAATCCGCTGATATCTGCCTCATCAAATCCTCACCAGAAAGCATCTCATACGACAAAACAGCTAAAATGCCTTGGCTGTTCTCGGTGTCTGCAATCTGCCTAAACAAGCTCTCATCCATGGAGATTATTTCGACTTTGGTGGACGGAATCTCTTCAAAAAATCCATCATTATTAAAAAAATCCAGCCTATCTCTCCTGACAACCAAATATCTGATGCCATATCGACTGCTACCCGCCTCAATCACCTGCTTTGGTCCCTCAACCACAAAGAGAGCCTCACGGATTCTATTTTTCTTAACCTTCAGGCTCTTGATCAGCTTAAATATTGCATTGTCTTTTGAAGTAATCTCCTTGATTCCTCTCATACAACATCCTGCTTTGTATTTTTTAAAAAAGCCGGCTTATTATACCGGCTTTCTCAACGCTATTCTAAACTCCCGGATTAATTAATTGCTCAGGAATGTAGGTATGTCAAACTTAGAATCGTCTTCCTCGTCTCCCTCATGATCCTCAAACAACTTCTCAAGAGTCGTCTCAGTTCCCTCTAGGCCTTCATCTGTAACAACCTTTCTTGGAACTTTGTTATCAAAACTGCTATAATCGATCTTATTGTCAGCACCTTCACTGAATCCTGTTGCAATTACAGTGATAGCAATCTCATCTTCCATCTCTTCGTTTACAGCTGCACCGAATATCAGTATCGCCTGGTCGTCAGCCTGTTCCTGAACAAGACTTGCAATCTCAGAAACTTCAAGCATTCCAAGGTCATATCCACCTGATACGTAGAGCAAAATAGCTCTTGCGCCTGCAATTGTTGTCTCAAGAAGAGGACTTTCAATAGCAGCTCTAACAGCATCCTGTGCCCTTGATTCGCCGCTTCCTTTACCAACTCCCATGTGCGCAACGCCTCTATCAGTCATAACTGACTTAACGTCCGCGAAGTCAACGTTGATGAGAGCAAATTCAGAAATCAGATCTGCAATACCCTGTACGCCCTGTCTCAAAACATCATCAGCCATGCTGAATGCTTCTAAAATTGATGTATTCTTGGTGCAATTGCTAAGAAGCTTGTCGTTTGGAACAATTACAAGAGAATCTACGAACTCTTTTAGATAATCAATTCCCATCTCAGCAGCCGTCATTCTCTTCCTACCTTCAAATGAAAACGGTTTGGTAACAACGCCGACAGTAAGTATGCCCATGTCCTTTGCTACCCTTGCAATAATAGGTGCTGCACCTGTTCCTGTGCCTCCTCCCATTCCCGCAGTAATAAAGACCATGTCGCTTCCCTTGATTATATCGGCAATATCATCAATGGTTTCCTCAGCTGACTGCTGACCAACCTGTGGATTTCCACCTGCTCCGAGACCCCTTGTGAGTTTCTCTCCTATCTGAATTCTAAGTTCAGCTTTGCACTTATTAAGTGCCTGTCTATCTGTATTAACAGCTATGAACTCTACGCCCTTAAGGCCAACTTCAAGCATTCTGTTAACTGCGTTACATCCGCCACCGCCAACACCTACAACCTTGATTACAGCTGCCTTGTCTTGACTTGTTTCAAACTGCATCATATATGCTCCTCCTTATCGCACCATATTATGGATATTTTATCATAATAATTGAAAATTTGCACTATATATCCGGAGAAAAAGTTATAAAATTGTTCTCATCAATAAAAATCGTTCCCCTAACGTCTTCTTTTTGCATGAGATTATTCACAACCTTCTGTAAATCTCCTGATTCCATTCTCTTCAAAACATATTGAGGTTTCCCCTTTACGACAAGGTTATCAAGCACATACGCTCTGATGTACGCATCCTGTCCCTCCTCAAAAATCGTTTTCTTAAAGAAAATATCTCCCTTTTCCATGGCCTGTAGCATATCCAAAGTTTTCGCGAGAGTCTTTGACTGCTTTACCTTTAGTTGCTCTCCCCTCTGCATCTTTGTTATTTTGAGCCCTGAAATCAGCGTAAGCTTCGGATCAATTTTTCCAGTCCTCAGCACCACACCCTCTGGATCAATCACCACGTATTTGTCCCCATATTCAACAGCCGCAATTTGCTTTCTCTCCTCCACTGCAATCACTAGAGTCGATGGCAGTTTTCTTCTTACGGAAACATCAACAAAATAGGGGTCTTTCTTTAGTCTATTCTTGATTTTGCTATCTCCTGCACCCCAAAAAATATTAACACTTTTCTTAGCATCCGCCAGTGTTATCACCTGTTGGTCGGAGTAATAGTGATTCCCCTTGACCTTAATCGATTTTATATCAAACAGGGAAGTGCTCATTATATATAGAATTACACCTACGACGCACACAAAGATAAGAAAATTCCTAAAAGGATGTTTTTTCTTGATTTCCCTCTTTACGACCTTGGTGTTTTCAAGGACATTCATTGCTTCTTCGCTATATGATCCCATATCTTCTCCGTCGCGTCCCTAACGCTGCAGTTCAAGCTTGCCTCTTCCATCTTCCTAAGTTCTTGCGGATTTTGCTTGTATTTCTCTATGATGCCAATGATTTTCTCAGCATCAATATTTTTCTCCTCAATCAGAATTGCACCACCGTGGTCAGATACTGACTTCGCATTATAATATTGGTGATTGCTCGCAGCCCAAGGGAACGGTATCAAAATAGCTGCTCTCCCTGCCGCATTTATCTCACTCACGCTGATAGCGCCAGCTCTGCATATTATCAAATCTGCCGCCCCAATGACCTCAGGCATGTCATTTGAAAAACCTGTAACCCTGATGCGCTCATTCTCTGAAACACCCTTTTTCTTTAGAATGTTCATCACGTCCTCATAATTCGAGTTCCCTGTTATGAATGATAGACTATACTCAGGATCATCCTTTATCCAGTTAATTATTTTGCCTGCCAGATTATTGATTGCTTCTGCGCCTAAACTTCCACCCATCATGAGGATGTGAAATCGGTCCTTATCAATGCCTAATTTCTCGCGTGATTTTTCCTTGTCTATACCAAAAAATTCTTCCCTAACCGGATTGCCCGTGAACACATGCTTTTGCGGCTGCTTGAAATACGATGTCGCTTCGGGATATGCAAGAAACACCTTGTTTGCAAATCTCTCCAAAGCCCTGTTAGCTGCACCCGGAAAAGCGTTTTGTTCGTGTACGTAGCATGGAACTTTTTCTAGCCTCGAAGCTACAATTACAGGAAACGAAACATATCCACCTGTTCCGATTACACAGTCAGGCTTGAACTTCCTAATGATTCTTCGGCTCTTTGAAACTCCCTTCCAAACGGATGAGCTTAGTTTCAAAACGCCAAGAGGGGTCTTTTTAAGAGACCTCCCCGGAATCTGCTCAAACTTAAAGCCATGATCTGGTACAATCTTCCCCTCCATCGTCATCTTCATACCGATGTAGAGAATATCCGAATCTGGCTCTTTCTCCATTATTTTGTCGGCTATGGCAAGTGCTGGGAAGATATGTCCACCCGAACCGCCACCGCTTATAATTGCTCTCATAACTATTTCTCCAAATAATTCTAATATGCGAATGTTATTTTAATGTATCACAAATTACTGATACATGGCATATTTCTCGACAGTATAATTCCTTTGAATCGTCCTCTTCTTAGATATATTCATCAGTATACCGGAACATGTCATAAAAATTATCAGCGCATTACCGCCGTAACTTATGAACGGAAGCGCAACACCGGTAGCCGGCAGGCTCGACGTTACAACACCGATATTAAATATAACCTGGGCAGCGACCATTGACACAATGCCAGTTGCAAGCAGGGTGCCAAATAAATCAGGAGCATTGATCGCAATGATCACACCTCTCCAAATGAATAAAACATAGAGAATCATAATTATAAAGATGCCCACAAAGCCGACCTCTTCGCCAATTATCGCCATGATAAAATCATTGTGAGGTTCCGGCAAATACATAGTTTTCTGTATGCTCTTACCTATGCCTACACCGAAAATGCCGCCGCTTCCAAGCGCCATTAGAGACTGTACAACCTGAAAAGAATCGCCCGATGCGTCCTTGAACGGATGAAAGAAACTTGTCACCCTTCTAAACCTATAACCATCTCTATCTCCAATTATAGCAAAAATTAGAGCAAGCACAAAGAGTGCCCCTCCACCCATCAAATATATTCTTTTCAGGCCTGCAATTATAAGCATGCACATTACGATGACAGCCAATGTTGCAGCAACCGAAAGATTAGGCTGTTTCATAATCAAAAGACATGCCGCACCCAGGCAAAATATAATAGGAAAAAGCCCCTTCACAGTATTAATCCTATTTGGATTAGCCGAAATATATGCAGCCGTCGCAAGTATCATGCTGAACTTGCTGATTTCACCCGGCATCAGTGTAAAACCAAAGATACTAATCCACCTGGTTGCACCTTTTACCGTTTTTCCGGCACCGGCAATTACAATCAAAAGCATGAAAAAACTCGCACCCAGAATAGGAATTGCAAACGTCCTCCAGACGTGATAGTTCATCTTTGTCGACAAAATCAAACAAAACAGCCCCATAACGGCAAACACAACTTGCTTGATTGCAAATCCATACGGCGACCCGGACTCACTGATTGAACTGTAAAAACTCGCACTAAAAACCGCCACTATGCCGATTAGCACCAGCAACAAAGTGGTAATCATCAGCGGAAAATCCATCGGCCCTATTTTCTTTGTTATAAACAGTTTTGTACTTCCCATGTCTTCCTCATATTACCTCTGAAGAGCCTCAACCCAGGACTTAAAATCATCGCCCCTCTGCTCAAAGTTATCATACATATCCCAACTTGCGCATGCCGGCGAGAGAAGCACATTGTCTCCACTCTTAGCAAGCGAAGCCGCCTTAAAAACGCAGTCCTTCATAGTTCTTTCTTCATAAATATTATCAAAGCCTTTTGTTCTAGCAGCCTCAGCGATGTATTCCCTATCTCTTCCAAGTAGAACAAGCGCCTTAACCCTACCTTCAAACTCGTCAGCAAGAGCCGCAAAATCCTGCCCCTTCGCATCACCGCCTGCGATCAGGATAATATCCCCCGAAAGCGCTCTAAGAGCCGTGATGGTAGCATCCGTATTCGTTCCCTTTGAATCGTTATAATAATGAACGCCATCGATTACCCCAGCAGGTTCCATCCTGTGAGCAACCCCCTTGAAAGCCTCGACTGCATCCCTAATATCTTGAATTCTTATGCCCGAAAAATATGAAATAGCCACGGCAGCAAGCACATTTTCAAGATTGTGTGCGCCAACTATTTTAATCTCTTCAACTGGCATCACATCGATCACTTCGCCATCCAAGCTCAGTATCTTTATCCATCCATCCTCGACAAAACAATCAACTCCCTCGGTTTTTCTTCTGCTGAAGAGTACGAGATGCCCAGCATGTCCGCTTGCCAGTTTTACGCAAGTCTCATCGTCGGCATTTACAACCGCAAAGTCATCCTCTGTCTGATTTTGGAAAGCCCTTGCCTTCGCCTGCCCGTAGGCTTGCATAGTTTTGTGTCTGTTTAGATGGTCAGGTGTCAAGTTGAGGAGCGCGGCCACGTGCGGTCTAAACTTAACCGTCGTCTCGAGCTGAAAACTTGATGCCTCCGTTATCATCCATTCATCAGACGAAGCCTCTGTCGACTGCGCAATCACAGCTGTACCGATATTTCCGACAACGTGAGTGCCAAGCCCGGCTTTTTTGAATATTTCTCCCGTAAGAGTTGTGGTTGTTGTCTTTCCGTTAGTCCCCGTAATTGCAACAAAGTGTGCATCGCTCATCCTATAAGCAAGTTCCAGTTCGCCGATGACCTCGCATCCAGCTTTTTGGAAGTTCGAAATCCACTCAAGATGAGGATCTACGCCGGGGCTTACAACCATAATATCGAAGTTCTCTTCAACTGACGGTTCCTTGCCCAGGAACATACCAACACCTGAATTCTTTAAAAAAGAAAGAAGCTGCCCGTCGATTTTGTCAGCTGTTTTGTTGTCCTGAACCCAAACCTTAGCCCCGAGGCGACAAAGCACCTGTGACGCGGCAATACCGCTTCGTCCTAGGCCGACAACCAAAATTTTCTTATCTGCCGGATCGAATTTATGTGATTTTATATTATTATTCATTTCAAGCCTCCTAACGGCCGATTTTATCAATTATTTGTATTTTGTGTGTAAGTCCCTGACTGAGAAATTATCTTTCAATATCTACTTTCCTTAGAGCAGGCTTGCAAACGCGATTGCACAGGCTATACCCGTAATGGCATAAAACATGAGTACGACGTTGTACTCCTTCATGCCGCCTAGTTCAAAATGGTGATGAATCGGCGCCATCCTGAAAACTCTCTTCTTTCTGAGTTTGTATGATGCGACCTGAATTATTACGGAGAGCGCCTCTAATACATAGATAAATCCCGCTATCGGCAGGAAGAGTTCCGCCCTCATCATTATTGCCATGACAGCAACTGCACCGCCGAGGGTCATCGAACCCGTATCACCCATGAATATTTTGGCAGGATATCTATTGTGAAACAGGAAGCCCAAACAAGCACCAGCAGTTACAAAGGCAAATGTCGCAGTTGTAAACTCGCTGAATTTGATAGCCAAAAATCCGAAACATATGCACACAAGGGATGTTACACCCGAAGAAAGCCCATCAAGTCCATCTGTGAGATTCACAGAGTTTACCATGGCCACCATGATGAAAACGACAAATGGCACGAACATGATTCCTAAATCGAAGAAATCGTTATAAAAAGGCACCCAAATTTGAGAGCCGTAACCGCTGAATTTGAGCATATAAAGGGCAACGAGTAATCCGAATATAATTTGCAGAACCAGCTTTTGCCAAGCGTTGAGCCCTAAATTCTGCTTCTTAGCAAATTTCATATAATCATCTAAGAATCCAATCATTCCGAAAAGAAGCGATATCACGACCATAACTAGACACTGCAGCTTGTCTTGTGCTCCGAGCATAGAACATAGAGCAATGGCCAGAAATATAGCAATTCCACCCATCGTAGGCGTCCCCTGTTTTGTCAGGTGAGCCTGGGGGCCATCTTCCCTGATATATTGTCCAAAATGCACTCTCCTAAACCTTTGGATGAGCCAATGTGTATAAACACCGCTCAGCAGCGCACCACACACTATGCAGGTTGCATAAAATATATATGACTGATTCATATCAAACCTCTTTCAACTATTTTAATATCCTACTATAATATCCTTTTTTAATGTTCTATTCTGATATTCCATTTGCCGGTATTCATCACGCGCACCGAGAGGCACTAAATGCTAAAAATCCCAAGCAGCCTATCAACGACATCCTCCATCGCATACATCCTCGAACCCTTGACTAAAATCAAATCTTCTGGCTCAATGAGCGACTTAAGCAGATTGAACAAAACATCTTTCTCCGATACGAAGATGACTTTGCAACTCCTCTTCTCTTCCTGAGCCTTGCGAAATGCAGCAGATGCCATGTCATCGGTATGTTGTCCAACACAGATCAGCATGTCAAGATCCTTTTCAACCACATACTCTCCAACTTCCCTGTGCACCTTCCTTGAAATATCAGCCCAGCCGTTCATACCAGCAAAAATCGCAATCCTCCTCCTCGCTTCCGTACTCACGAGGGTATCAATCGCACTCCTTACAGCCTCTGGGAAGGAACTATAGCTATCATCCATAACCCTGATGACACCGTTGTCCTTGAACTCAAGCCTCATACCCGTACGTTTCAGCACGTGCAGAGCCTCAATCGCATCTTTTGCACTTATCCCAAGAGCCTCTCCGGCAGCAATTGCAAGCACTGCATTATACCTGTTATGCGCACCTGGAATAGGAAGATCTATGTCAATTGTTTTGTTACTCTCCAAATCTCCGAGCTTGAAGTTAATTCCGTTCTGCCCGAAGTCATGACAGTCAGAAATGCGATAGTCGCAGTCCTCTGAGCTGCCCACAGATATTATATCATACTGGGCTACAATTGTGTTTTTGTTGAGAAGAGGCGAATCCTGATTAATTATGAGGAGGTCGTCTTTGTCTAGGAAGTCGGTTATCTCCATCTTCGCCTTGTATATGTTCTCCTGCGAGCCAAGCTGCTCCAGGTGAGTGAGCCCGATGTAGGTTATAATGCTGATGTCAGGCCTTACCCATTCCACTATTTTGTGGATTTCACCCAGGCTCTCCATGCCAACTTCAATTACTGCAACCTCGACGTCCATGTCGTACTCTAACACAGTCATGCTGACCCCTATGAGGCTGTTGTAATTTTTGATCGGTTTCCCTGTCTTATACTTGCTTGAGCAAACGGCGTAAACCATATCCCTTGTCGTTGTTTTTCCCATGCTGCCTGTGATTGCAACCTTCTTGGGATTGATCCTGTTTAGATGAAATTCAGCGAGTTTTGAGAGTGCTTCCGTCGTATCCTCAACAAGAATGATGTTTATATTTTTTTGATTTTTTTCTGCGTACAAAGCAGCTGCGTCCGCTACATTCTCTTCGCTCAGAATTAATGTGCTGCAACCGCCGTCGATTACCTGGTTTACAAACTTATGCGCATCGTGAACTTCTCCAACTATAGCAAAGAAGGCTATGCTCTCCTCTTTGCTCGATTCACGCTCAAAATTGACGGCCTCCCTGGAATCGATAAAAACCTTCTCGAACCCCTCCGGGCCCTTGCAGGTATGGATTTTACCGTTCATAACTTTGTTGGATTCTTGAATACTAAATTTCATTTTTCACTCCATACGCTTTTATTCTAACTAAGTGAGATTTTACTACACGCGCTTTCACATACATACGCTTTTATTTCCCTCGAAACACACTGTCTCACTACACGCAGTTTCGCTTAATTCAAATATAGATATACCTTCTCTATGTCACTTATTTTGTTGCCTGGTTGAGGATGCTGCGCCTTAATCGTGACGCTATCGTCCCCTGGGTCTTCAACTATTATGTAGTTAACCCCTGCATTTCCAAGGATTTGCTTTGCTTCTCCAATTGTCTTTCCTGCAACGGTAGGAACAGTCTTCTGAGTTTTGTTGAGTTTCTCCTTCTCTTCATCAGTTAGATGCGGCTCGATCCCCATGTATGGGAAAGCCTTCTCAAAAAACTCTTTTATCATCGGTCCAGCTGTTGTAATACCAAACAGGCCTGGAGCAGGTGCATCGGCCATTATCACAATCGCAAGTTTTGGATCCTCAGCAGGCGCTAGACAAATCATGGAGCCGAATATTTTGTTTGAATATACACCATTTATAGGCTTTTCAGCACTTCCTGTTTTGCCAGCTATGCGGACACCTGGAATTGCAACCGTGCCCCCATGCTTCTGCACCATCATCTCCATGGCAGCAATTGTTTCCTCCGTAGTTGCCTTCGACAAAACCTTCTTTTTCACCTGTACTGGAAACTTTTTAACCACATTGCCGTTTTGGTCAGTCAGTTCCTTTACGACCCTAGGCTTCAACAAAACACCTTCGTTCCCTATTGCCGAGAGTGCTTGGCACATCTCAATAGGCGTGACAGCAAAGCCCTGACCAAATGCCACGTTCGCCCTGGTTATTTCGGTAACCGACTCAAGTGGCGGAACCAACGGATATGCTTCGCCCGGCAGGTCAATTCCCGTCTTTTCTGTAAGACCAAAGAGATCCAAATATTTATAAAACTTTTCTCCTCCAAGTCTTCGTTCTAATGCCACCATGGCTATATTACATGAGTTAGCCAGTGCCATTCCAAGAGTCTGATCACCATGAGCATTGTTGTTATAGCAATGTATGACTCTATCGGCAACAGCCACTGATCCGCCGCAGTAAAAATGATCATCAGGCGAGGTTAACTTTTCTTCAAGCGCAGCCGAAATAGTAATCGTCTTTATAGTTGAACCAGGCTCATAAACGCTACTTACTACCGGGTTCGTCCACAGTTTGCTCAAATAATCAGTTTTTTCCTTATCACTCAATTTTGCAAAACTTTCCCTGTCTTCTTTGCTAGCAGGGACCGTTGGTTTGTTAGGATTAAAGCTAGGTACAGTCGCCATAGCCAGTACATCTCCTGTTTTAGGATCCATTACCACTGCCTGTATGCTCTCAGGTTTATACTGCTTGAAACCGTTTCTTATGGATGTTTCGAGGTAGTGCTGCAAAACTTCGTCGATTGTGGTCACTACATTTAGGCCGTCCTCAGCCTCAAAATATGATTCTGATCCGAAAGTAAGCGGATCTCCATGCACGTCGCCACTTCTTATCCATCTTCCAGCAACGCCACTCAAATACTTGTCATATTGCAGTTCAAGGCCGCTCCTGCCCTGATTTTCATTGTTTACACTACCAAGAAGATGTGAAGCAAAATCGCCCATAGGATATGAACGTCTGCTCGCCTCTGCAACCTGTATGCTCGGTATTTTGAGATCTTTCACCTTGTCGAGTTGGCGCTTTTCAAGGTACTGAGTCATCTTAAGAAGTGGAGCCTTGGACTTCAAAACACCTAGAATGTCTTCCTTATCGTCACCTGTTATTGAGGAGATTTTTTCTGATAAATCTTCTAACTTAGCACCCTTATATTCGTTTCTAACTTGCTGAGGTCTAACCCAAACGTTATATGACATAACGCTTGCAGCTAAGGGCTTTCCGGTCCTGTCATAGATAGTTCCACGCTTTGCCTCAATCGGAACATCACCCTTTTGTTGCCTGATAGCTCTATCGCGATACTCGTCAGCATTGATAACCTGCACCCACGCAAGCCTAAAAATCAGCAAGCAAATCGCTATAAGCACGCAAATAAACAGGAATATGATCCTGTTCTTTGTGAGGTTTGTAGTTTTGTTTTTCTCTATGTGAATCATAATATTTACATCCTCGAATCACGAGCTCAGATGACGACAAAATAAAAAAGCCAGACAGCGTGTTTCTATTAACTTGTCCGGCTTTTATTCACTTATTCATTCAACTAATTATATGCCCTGCTCTTCAGCATAGCTGCAAAGCCCCCCTTAGGCTTATCATTCTCTGTCAAATAAACGCATTGTTCATCACCGGGGTAAACCATACCAAGCTGCTCTATCGCTACCTTCTCTATGCTATCGATATTATTGGATGTCTTAACCTTTACCTTGAGCGTGTCTATCTCGCCCTGAATATCAGCATTCACCTTCGTATACTCATTGTTGTCATGTTGAATGGTGGCGTTGAATGCTTCGGCTAAAACCATAAAGGAAAGTACGAGCCCAATCATCAGTATGAAAAAAACAATTCTTACTTTTTGTTTTCTGTTCATTTTTATCCCTCACGACGTCATCTTAACTATATTTTTTCACAAACCCTCATCTTCGCACTTCTGGCCCTCGGGTTGCTGTTTACTTCAACCTTCGATGGCAATATCGGTTTTCCTGAAACCTTCTTGATGTCGGCTACTTTGCCGCATACACATACAGGAAACTCCGGTGGGCAAGTACAAGGGTTAGCCCTTTTGCTTATAATGTTTTTCACTATCCTATCTTCGAGAGAGTGAAACGAGATCACACATAGTCTTCCACCGATGTCCAAACAATCGCAGAAGTCCGAAACGGCTTTTTCGAGGTGTGCAAGCTCCTGATTCACCTCAATCCTAATAGCCTGAAACGTCCTCTTAGCGGGGTGTGGCCCCTCTCTTCTAGCTCTTGCAGGAATTGCTGCCTTTATGACTTCGACCAATTCCTCCGTGTTTTCGATCGGCTTTTCCTCTCTGGCGCATACGATGAACTTTGCAATTCGTTTCGACCACGCCTCTTCCCCATATTTTGTGATAATCTCAGCTAGCCTGCTCTGGTCATATTTGTTGACCACATCATATGCGGATAAACTGTCTTCCTTGTCCATCCTCATATCGAGGGGAGAATTCTTCATGTAGGAAAATCCTCTGTCCTCATTGTCGAGCTGAAATGACGAGACCCCCAAGTCCAAAACAACTCCGTCTATTTTTTCTTTCCCAATTTTACCCTCAGAACAAAGTTCCCCTAAAACTTCTTTTATATCCGAGTAATTGCTATGAACAAAAATCTTATTGCATTTGTAGTTTTCGAGCCTCTTCTCGGCTGCCTCAAGTGCATCCGTATCTCTGTCAATGCCGATCAGCGTGCCATCTTCTCCGAGGTTTTCACAAATCAACGAGCTATGACCGCCGCCTCCCAATGTGCCGTCAACATAGATTCCATCCGGCCTTATATCGAGAGCGCTAATGGTTTCCTCGAGCAAAACAGTTGTGTGCCTGAATTCTGCGGTTTCCTTTGGCTTCTGCTCCTTACCGATTTCAGTTGGCATCCCCATTACCTCTAACTAAAATTGGTACAAAGACAGGGCGTCGCTAAATTCTTCGCTGTCCATCTTCTGCCCATTCTCGGCATCGTCCCAGACTTCCTTAGCCCAGACCTCGATTTTCTTCATGGCACCCATCGTAACGAGTTCTTTTGTAAATTCCCCATAAGCCTTTAGCTCCGCGGGAATTACGATTCTTCCTTGTTTGTCGAACTCGCACTCAACAGCATTAGCACAAAAATGCCTAATGAAGGCTCTAACTTTTGGATCGGATTCTGGCATGTGATTGATTTTTTCAATCTGCTTTTCCCAATCCTGCATCGTGTAGATGTAGAGGCACTTGTCGAGGCCCTTGGTCAAAATGCATCGGCCGCCTAGCCCCTCCCTATGCTTAGCGGGAACTATCATCCGGTTTTTGCCGTCTATTGAGTTGTTGTATGTTCCCATAAACACAGTCTTCACCTCAGTTTTTGTTTGCGCCTTCTTGCGTCAGCAGGCACCTATCCACATTGATTTTTGTTTACACCATTTTACACCACTTTACACCACTTTTCAACATTTTTAGGGTCAAAATAGGGAAATCTCTGTTTTTAATGCCACCTTTGTGATCCAAAAGTGCCACATAGGTCAGCATGCCCCATATATAGTGCAAACAGGTGTTCTTAGCCCAAAATATCCTATTTTATTTTAAGTTAAAGTAATTAAGGACGTTTGCCCAACCTGCTAAACCGAATATGAATAATGAAGCGGTAGTTAACAGTTTTATGGCGGATGTTTCAACCCGTAAAGAGCCTCGTCACACTACTTCTTAATTACACAAAAATAGTGCAAGATAGGAATTGCTCCCTTTCTTACACTATTTATTGTGCTAGTCTTTATTATTACTTTTTCTCTTGGATCTGAATTCTCTACGTATGGTTTTATGCTACGTAAATTTTTCATATAATAAACTTTATATTTAAAAGATTTTATAATTGAGCTTCTACAGCTTCTCTTACTTTCTTCATATCTGTAGTAGGTTCGAATCTCTCTATTACTTTTCCACTTCTATCAATTAAAAATTTAGTAAAGTTCCATTTTATATATGCCTTGTCTCCAAAGATTTTATTATTTTTATCAGCAAATTTTTCTAAGGCAAAATTTTTTATACCCCTTCCAAATCCTTCAAAAGGTTTTTCACTAGCCAAATATACAAAAAGTTCTTCTGCATTTTCACCATTTACTTCTACCTTGTCAAATTGTGGAAATTCAGTTCCGAATTTAAGGGTACAAAAACTTTTAATTTCTTCATTACTTTCAGGTGCTTGATTGGCAAATTGATTGCATGGAAAGTCTAAGATTTCAAAACCCCTGTCCCTAAATTCTTTATACATCTCTTCAAGTGGCTCATAATGTGGTGTGAAGCCACAGCCTGTTGCTGTGTTTACAATAAGAATGACCTTGCCCTTGTATTTTTCTAAGCTGACATCTTTTCCTTCTTGGTCTCTTACTTTAAAATCATATATTGTTCCCATTATTATAATCCTCCTTACTAGTGCTAAGATGCTTAACCTAGCGTCTTCTTCTCCAACCTGCTTTGTAGCGATTCTTCCTATGCTTAAATATCGTGCTGCCTCCTGAGGATGCTCTGTAAACGGAAGCGCCGGAAGGGCCGAACAGCCCAGAAGGTCTGTTGTTTCGTCTCCTCGAATATCCGAACACGCCTCTTACAAGTTTAACTACCAGTATGATCACGAGCAGCAAAATCGCAACTGCCAGAACAACGACACCTATAGCCATCCAAAATATTTTGCTCGGGTTCTTGAGATAGCTACCAACTGATTTAACATCCTCGACAATCTTTCTGCCCTGTAGATTTTGATATACAGCTGGCACGCCGTCATCCCCAAAGGAATCCATATATCTCACAACTGCATACCACTCCTTGAGCTCGCTGCCGTCAGGACTCTTGATAATCTGCTTTTCGAAATCTTTGATTTCATTGCCATCCTTGTCTTTTGGCGTTATCGAAAGCAAGCCTTTCGACTTCTCATTGACCAGCCCAATCATCTGGCAGGCATATAGGTCGCCAACAACCCTGTAGAGTTTATCCGACTCAAGCTCTTCGATACCTGCACTGTTTTTTACATCTCTAACAGCATCATTAATCTTCTTAAAGTCTTTGCTTTCCCAAACTCTACTAGGATTTTCTGGATCTCGTCCTATGCCTTGCGCGTATGGGAGAGTGCCTCTGAACTCAGACCCATCCACATTCACCTTATAAATCTCAGATATTTTGTTGAGGAAGAGCCTATGAGGATTAATCCTGTACATAAGGCCCGAGATGTATAGCCTTGCCTCCATCATCATATCCGATACAGTCGCGTCAACCTCTGCAAGGCCTCTGAGCTCACTTCCAGTCAGATATACCGAAACCAGCGGATATCCAGGTTTGCCGTCAGCGCCAGTTCCAATTGAGAGGCTGTTATATGCATCGCCCGCAGTGATTTCACCGGCTTTGAAACTTCCCCTTATCGTACCCGCATTTATAATCGAGGCAGCTATCGGCTCATATTTGTCGCCCTCAGCCTCTTTCACGGCGTATATGAACGAATCTGAAAGAATATTGCCAAGCCTGGTTTCTGTCTGAATCATGCCGAGGTTGTCCGTGCTCTCAAAGTCAAAGCTGCTCTTTGTCAGCACCTGATCCCACTTATAGCCATAAGGCTTGAAAAACTCCTCGTCCACAAGATCTCTGAATTTTTTTAGTTCCTTAGTGGTTTCTTCGTCCGCCTCAAACGAGCTAAGCGGTAGAGATTCGAAACTTGCAAGATTAAACTTCTTCCCCTCGCCCGACCTTTCGAGTTTGAGTTTCCCGATGTTCGCATTATAGCATCCTGTAGATGCAACCGTAGTATTTCCGACCTTGATAGGCTTTGACATGAACGTGTGGCTGTGACCGCTTACAATCACATCGATATCAGGAACTTCTCGGGCAAGAATCTCGTCCTCCGACGCTTCTTTGTTCTCGCTTGTTCCGCTATGAGAAATCGCCACAATTATATCCGGTTTTTCGACCTTTATCTTCTTCACAGTTGCTTTCGCGGCCTTAACAGGATCCTTGAACTTTGTTTTAGCCTCCGGCGCATAGTCAAGACTCTGCTTACCAAAAATACCAAGCAGAGCGATTTTCTTACCATTTTTCTCTATGATCGTATATTCCTTGCTGCCATAATTTTCGAGTGCGGACTTCAAAATCTCACCATTCTGCTTCAAATCTTCGTCCTTAATTGTCGCCTTCATATCAATATTTGAGTTGACCATTTGTGGCAGTCCATATGGATTCTCAGGTTTATTCTTTGAATCAGCTCGATACCTCCTGCTAATTTCCTCATCGAACTTCTTGCTGTCCTCCGCCGACTTGCTCACTGCACTGTTCAGCATATCAGCAAGCCCTGCCGGCCTATAGTCGAACTCGTGGTTTCCAAGTGTCGTGGCATCAAAGCCCACAAAACCCATCATCCTCAGCTCAGCAGCTTCGTTCCTATATATGGTCTGATAAGGAGTCCCCATAGAAAAATCCCCGGCATCCAAAATCACCGTATCCGGATCCTCTTCCTTTGTCTGCTTAATCACAGTCGCCATGTTTGGGAATTTCTCTAGATGAGAGTGCATGTCGTGCTCGAACAAAATAGTCAACTTGTTCGGGTCACCCTTCTTCTCATCTGCATTTTCCACACTTGCGTTTGTCGTATTTGCTGGTTCGGCAAAGCTTATAATAGCCGGAACAATCATCGCCGCTGCAACGATTACGCAAAGCAATCCTATCAATATTCTTTTTAGCATCGTACCCCTCCGCATCATTTTAATTTCACTTACGCTTAATTATATCAAATTATCAGACAGTTTGCAGTTGCAACTTTATTCTCTGCATAATTTATATCCCCTATTTCTTTAAATACATTTGCTTAGATTGTTAGTTTGAGTATGCGTATACATTACAATGCATTTAGTTTCTTTGAATTTGCTTGAACATTGTTTTAGAGTATGATTCTATATCATTAGGATTAATCATATTATACTTCTCCTTCACACTTTCAAAATATGTGCCTATATCTTCCTTGCAAATTATCTCAGTAGATGGTTCCTGCTTCGGAAGATTTTTTCTCGCTGATAACCATGGCGATTCAGAGTGTGTAAATTGCTCTAATATCTTACCGCTGTAGCAGCAAAGATTTTTTACTACGCTATTTAGAATTGCTATTTCTGATGATGTAAACACAGAATCATCAATTGCTATAACGCGATCAATCGAATCAAATTTATAATTTTTATATTTGCTATAAATATCTGGATATACAGGGCCATGCACCCAAGCTTGACAATCTTCAGTAAAAAGAAACGTGTCATAGAAGGCATAATAAAATCCCTGCACATAATATAATGTCTTTTGCAATGCCAACGGAGTGATGTCTTCACATTTGTTTAATAAATACTCAATAACTAAATTAATCTTTGAATTACTATCCGAATCACTTCCTATAAGCTTCTCTACAGCCATTTTGCTTTTCTTATATGCTGCGTCTGTTTTTAGATTTTTTTTATTTTCCTCTAAAATTTGATTGTAAAAATGCGGGTCTGCAGAAATGTGTTTAAGCACTTCCGAATATTGCTTAGTAGGAATATCTCCATCGCAATAGCGAGAAAATGTTTGCTCTCCCCATCCCAACAATAATGATAGTGGTCTTTTACCTATATCGTACTTTGAACAGATTCCTGTTATTTCATCCATCGAAATAATATCATTCTTTTTTCTATACTCATCATACAAAGCCTTCAAATTGTAATCGTTAATCTCATCTACATAAATTTCAGAATTACATTCTTTGCAGCAAGCCATTTTCCCTATATAATGATAAACTTCTCCCTTAATTGTACCTTTCATAGGCTGATCACTTACTATATACTCAACATCTTTTCTACATTCTTCGCAAAAAACTCCTTTATTTTTCATAATATAATCTCCTCCTCAAATTTATATTATCTAAATAAATACTCTATCTCCTTTCTGCATGGATGAAAAGAAATTACTACAACTCTATTTCCATTTGTCGTATCAATAATATTTATCTTAATATAAACATTTATCGTTGTTTGCATACCATCAGCTCCAAACAAATCCACCTTGGGTGCAAAAACATATAGAATCTCATGTTCATATCCAACCTTTTTATTGTTTAATGTATAGCAAAAATCATCTGTTTGGATTTGCAAAAGAATTGCCTTTTGCTTAGTACTGCGAATGTTATATTCATTAATAAAATCTATATTTTCCTGCCTCTTGTCGTTCATTGAAATAGTATAGTTATCATTCTGAATACATTCTTTTATTTTCACCAATACTTTATCTATATCTTCTTCTGTGTAATTAAGATTATAATGTGAATTCATTGGGTTACCTCTCATAAGGTAATGGTACAATATTGTTCCATGGATGTCAATATAAAATGCACTAATTGATACATTTTATTTCTGTGCCATTGTGATTATACTTAATCATTCCAAATATACATTGCTCCTCTCCATCCCCTCAAAATCCACTAACTCCCACTCTTCCAAATCCATCTATATCACTCCGTCTCCCTTTTAGAACTCCGCCGTATATGTTATAATTACCTTATAAAAATTACTAAAGCACTGTCACGCGATGTCTATAAAATAAGGGAAGTATCACTATGAGTTATGTAGAATTTAAGAACGTAAAAAAAGTATATCACATGGGAGAAATCGACATTGAGGCACTAAGAGATGCCAGCTTTTCCGTTGAAAAAGGCGAATTTGTCGTGATAGTCGGCCCATCCGGAGCAGGTAAAACCACGCTACTCAACATCCTGGGCGGCATGGACACCCTGAGCGACGGAGATGTCATCCTGGACGGCAAAGAAATATCTAAGTACTCCCAGAAAGAGCTTACAGACTACAGGCGCCACGACATAGGCTTTATATTCCAGTTCTACAACCTCATTCAGAACCTGACAGTCGTAGAAAACGTGAGCCTTGCGACACAGATCTGCAATGATCCCATAGATTCTGAGGAAGTGCTCGAACGCGTTGGTCTCGGCGAACGTCTAAAGAACTTCCCATCCCAGCTTTCCGGCGGTGAACAGCAGCGTGTTGCAATCGCAAGAGCACTCGCCAAGAATCCGAAACTTCTGCTTTGTGATGAGCCAACCGGGGCGCTGGACTACATAACCGGCAAAACTGTTTTGCGACTCCTATATAACACATGCAAAAACACAGGCATGACGGTAATAATTATCACGCATAACACCGCCCTCACAGCAATGGCAGACCGCGTAATCCACGTCAAAAACGGCACGGTCACATCTGAGGAAATCAACCAGAACATTATTCCAATTGAAGATATAGAGTGGTAAAACGAGGATTAAACAAATGTTGTTAAAGAGCACAATTAGAGAAATTACCAAGAGCCTGGGCAGGTATTTTGCAATCATAGCCATCGTAGCCCTGGGAGTCGGATTTTTTGCCGGCCTCGTGCAGTCGCGCGACGTTATGGTCACAACCGTTGACAGCCTCTTAAAGAAGCAGAACCTGCACGATTTTGAAATGGTTTCAACACTCGGCTTCACAAGCAAAGACGTCGACAAAATAGAAGAGAACCTCAGTCAGGGCAGCGACAAAATAGCCGTAGACAAAGTCGAGGGCTTCAAAGCAAAAGATTTTGTTTACATGGACAAGGAAAACGTCGAGAGGGTCGTCAAGGCCATCTCAGTGCCGAAAAACAATGTCGACATGCCCAAACTTTCCGAGGGCAGAATGCCTAAGAAACAATCCGAATGCGTCGCTGACAACAGCATTTTCAGCAGTAAGGATATCGGAAAGACTATCAAAATCAAGAACTCAGATAAATCTTTAGGCAAGAAAATTACAAACACTCTTAAGGGCAGAGCATCGAGTGATTTCAAGGTCAACTCATTCAAAATAGTCGGCCTCGTTTCTTCGCCGCTTTTTTTGAATCAGGAAAAAGGCTATTCAAACCTAGGCAATGGGACCATCTACTCATACGTCTACGTACCTCGAAAGGCCTTTGATTTCAACTATTTTACATCCGTTGCGGTCACACTCAAGGATAGGCCAAAGATATATTCAAAAGAATATGAGAAACTCGTTGAGGACAGCAGGGACAAGGCTTCCGACGTGCTAACCAAGGCTTCAGACGATAGATATGACAACCTCGTTTCAGACGCCAAGAAAAAGGCTAACGCAAACTTCAAGAAAGTCGGACTCCCAAAGGCCCCGGATTTTGTTATAAAAGACGCGGTTTCTAAGATCCAAAAACCCACAACCTACCTGCTTGACCGAAAACACAACGCAGGCTACGCTACATTTGAAAGCGACTCCAACATAGTAAGAGGAATCGCCAACGTATTCCCGGCATTCTTCTTCCTCGTTGCAGCACTAGTTGTGATGACATCCATGGCAAGGCTTGTCGATGAGCAGAGAACCGAAATAGGCGTGCTCAAGGCACTCGGCTACAAAGACTCCGCAATCCTCGGCAAATACATGTTTTATGCTGTCAGCGCAACCTTCATCGGAGCAGTGCTAGGCTTTCTTGGGGGAAGCTATATATTCCCGACAACTATATGGGACGCATACCAAGCATTCTACCACTTTGACACACCGATCCAATATCCTCACAATGTTGGGTTTGGAATCGCGACACTTGCAGTATGCATAGCAGGATCCGCAGGAGCAACCTTCCTCGCCTTCTACGAAGACAGAAAAGGCATGCCGGCATCCCTTATCATTCCGAAGTCCCCAAAAGAAGGCAAGCGTATTTTCCTCGAGAAAATTCCTTTCATCTGGCAGCGATTCAGCTTTCTTTACAAGGTCACATTTAGGAACATCTTCCGATACAAGAAGAGGCTTTTCATGATGCTCCTTGGCATAGGCGGCTGCACAGCCCTGCTTTTGACAGGTTTTGGCATCAACGACTCAATCAAAAACATCGCTAGCTACCAGTACGATGAGATTTCACTCTACGACTACAAAATAAACTTCAATAAGGATATGTCCGGCTCTCAGTCTGACTTCCTCAAACACAACAAAACAATTGGCGACTCGGTGTTCTACCACGGCGAAACTCTGAAATATAATGGGAAGAAGGACACAATTGATCTCAAACTAATAGCAACCAAGAAAAAGAACATCAAGAATTTTGTGAATCTCGAAATGAAGGGCAAACGCCTTGACATACCCGGAGATGGGAAGATAATAATCTGTGAGAAACTTGCCGATGAGCAAGGCGTTAAGGTGGGCTCGAAGGTAAGACTGAAAAATGAGGCCGGTAAAACCGCTGAGTTTGAAGTTGCTGCCGTAACCCGAAACTTTATCGACAACTATATCTACATGAACACAGCGACATATAAGAAGAACTTTGGCAAGGCTCCTAGCCTAAACGAGGCATTGGTCAACGTCAAGAATTTAAAGAGGCCAGTTTCACACGACGACAAGTCATCCATCGACAAAATATTTGACTCGTCTGTGGGTGTTCTTCAGGATGAAAATGTGAGCGGCACAATTATAAATCACGATAACTACAAGCGAATTACCAACATGATGGACAGTCTAAACTCCGTCATCGCAGTTATAGTTCTCGCAGCAGCAGGGCTTGCCCTCGTGGTACTTTATAATCTTTCAAATATAAGCATCACAGAAAGAATTAGAGAGATTGCAACCATCAAGGTGCTAGGCTTCTATCCAAAAGAAACAGCCCTCTACATTTTCAGAGAGAGCACCTTCCTGACGGCATTTGGAGCCATGATCGGACTTGCCCTCGGGAAGCTCCTACACGCCTTTGTAATGCACCAAATTAAGGTTGAGGTGGTATTCTTCCAGCTGAGAATATCTTGGTTCAGCTACGTAATAGCCTTCGCCCTCACCATGCTGTTTGCCGGCATAGTAAACCTTGTAATGTACTTCAAGATAAAAAAGATCGATATGATAGACTCACTGAAGGTAATGGATTAGAATCAAAAGACCCGACTTGGTCCGCATTGTTAAGAGGCGTGGCAGGTACTGTTGCTAATTATATTATAATATATCATGGCTTGAGTCAAGCCTAGGTTATATAAGGCTAAAATTCTTTAAACTGTATTTTATAGTTCAAGGGCGTTCCTTAAGTCATTCATATTGTTGTAAGCTTTGATGTTGTTATCTTTAGCTATCATTCATCCTTCTTCAATAGCTTTTATGGTTTCATCACTTGGAACTTCAAGCTTTAAATCAAAAGGAATGCCACTTTCTCTAATAGTCGCCCTTAAAAACATGTTAATTGCAGTAGTCATATTTAAACCTAAACTAAAATAGATTCTTTCTGCTGCTTCTTTTATTTCTTTATCTGGCCTTATATTCAAATTTGTTGTAGCCATTTCATCATCTCCTTTAAGATAATTAAATGACTTTATTCGTGCAACGTCAACATACTGTCGTCATTAAATATTTCGCTGGAGCAAGCCTTTTTCAGATTTACCCCAACGAATATTATACAACCAATAGTATACAACCCCAAATTGCCTACTTATACAAAATGAACCGGTGATATCACCGGTTCATTTGATTAACTTTTAAGTTATGTCAGATTTTTATAAAATCTGTGGTTTACTACTTGTTAAGATTTCTCTTTCTGAAAGTGTAAACTGCGCCAGCTGATACTAGAACTAGTCCTAGTGCGTAAGCTGCTAGAGCCTGAGCGTCAGCTGTCTGAGGGCCATTACCCTTAGTTGCTGGTTTAGCTGCGTTAGCTGCTGGTTTAGCTGCTGGTTTAGCTGCTGCCTGCTGCTGTTTGTCAAAATTCTGGATAGCTGAGTTAGCCTGTCCAATAATGCTCTGTACTTCAGCGTCGTCAACCTTTACGCCTGCTGCCACTTTCTTCAAAAGCTTTGCTACTTCTGCTTCCCTTATCTGCAATGCACTAAGCGCATCTTCTGCATCCTCAACGTCTTTATCTATCTGATCGTTATACTTAGCTACTGCATCATCATAAGCTTTCTTAGCTTCTTCAGCTTTCTTTTCAAATGCCTTAATAGCACCATCGCTTAATTCTTTTCCTAAATCTTTTACCTTCTTATCAGCATCGTCCTTAGCTGTTTGAGCAGCATCAGCTGCTTCTTTAGCTTTCTTTGCTGTGTATTCAGCAGCTTCTACGTCTGCCTTCTTCATATCATCAGTATACTTCTCATCGGTTTGCTTGCCTTCAGCTGCAGTTACTGCTGCATCTGCATCTGCTTTAGCTTTCTGAGCATCTTTCAGAGCTTTATCTGCTTTCTTTGCTGCTTCAGTAGCATCTTTTACAGCTACATTGTGAGCTTTTGCGTCAGCCACTTTGTCATCTGCAACTTTCTTTGCTGCTTCAGCTTTATCCATCTTCTCTTTCAATGCTTTAGCTGCTTCAGATTTACCAGCTTTTGCATCAGCAAGTTTTGCTTCCGCCTTAACGATTCTAGCATTTAATCTTGCATTTACATCCTTAAGGTCTTTCTGGATTGTTGCATTGTCTCTAACCTTAGGTGCTTCTGTCTTAGCAAAAGCGAATGATGAATAAGAAAGTACAAGTGCGAGTGACATTACAAGTGCGAATATCACTTTTTTGTTAACTAATTTAGTTTTCATATCGTTCTCCTTTTTTGTTTTAGAGCATTGGTATCGCTCATTTTTTCTTTAGTGTATCATCGTTTTTAGCGGTTGTCAACACAATTTACATCAAAATTTTTTAAATTTTATCACGCTAACTCATTTATCGAGTACTTTTGCGTCAAGTTCAAGGGGTTTCTCCCACTTTTCCTCAGGTACATCATTGTCTTTTAGGCGCCTTAGGACATAGTGCCTTGTTAGCTTGTAGAGGACTGAACATATTGGAATGAAGAGGATCATGCCCAGTATGCCCATCATGCTGCCTCCTACGGTAACTGCCATGAGTACCCATATCGATGGTAAGCCCATGGAGTTTCCGGCAATGAGTGGATATATCACATTTCCATCAATCTGCTGCACTACTATATACATTATTATAAAGTAGAGGACCTGTGATGGATCCATTATCAATACAATTATAACGCCAACGCCTGCTCCAATGAATGACCCTATTATCGGTATCATTGCCATAAAGCCTGAGAATATACTGATCATTACAGCGTACGGGATTCCTAGTATTGAAAGTATGATCAAGAAGAGTATCGCATTTATTATGCCATCTACGCACTGTCCTGATATGAAGCCCTTGAATACATCCCTTGTCATTCCGGTGATATACATGATTTTGTCGGCTGTTTTTTCGCTGAATGCAGCATAGACGATCTGTTTGCCCTGCCTTCCGAGTTTTTCTTTCTGAAGTAGTATGTATATTGCGAATACCAGGCCTATTACAAACTGGAAGATTCCGTTGACTATGTTTGAAACAGTACTGAAACCACTGTCAAGGATTGCTGTTGCCCAGCCCTTGGCGGTGTTTGCAAGTTCTCTGCCCACGGAGTCGAGGTCGATGTCCACCTTGTTCATGAGATTCTCAACGACATTTATTTTGTGCGCGTTTGAGTCTATCCATTCTTGGAGTCTATCCATTGCTCCAGGTAGTGCAGCAGCTAGAGATTCGAGTCCGCTCGCAACCTGGGGTACGATTATTACGCCCGCCAGGACTATGACACCGAAGACTAGGATTAGGGCTATAAGCATGCTCACAGGTCTTTTGAGAGCGCTCGCACACTTTTGCAGCCTTGTATTTGGGTTTTCCGGTACTTTTTTAAAGAGGAAGCCTTCTATCTTGGTCATAGGCACATTGATAACAAATGCCAGTGCTGCTCCAAGTATGAATGGTGTGAAATACGAAATGAAGGTTCCTATGTAGCTCGTTACGACTGCGATGTTTTTGATCGCTAGATAAAAGATTATTAGACCGAGTGCGATCAGTATTATTTTGCGAATTGAAAACTTGTTCACGTGAACTACGCTTTCTTCTATATTTACCGTCGTATCTCTGCTCTTATCCTTTACACTTACTTTTTGTGGCTCCTCATCGCTTGGTTTGGATCTTTGGTCCCTGTCGGTTTCTTCGATGCCTAGCACGCGTGCAAGCTTAGACCAATTCATATCCTGCCTCTTCAATTACCTTCTTAAATTCGTCCATTGTAATTTCAACGCTTGACTCAACCGTAGCCGCTGCATTATCAAGGTCAACCGAAACGGACTTAACGCCATTCATTGACGACAGTGCTTTTTCTACATGCTTAACGCAATTCCCGCACATCATTCCTCTAACTTTAAGATCGTATTTATTCATTTGTTTTGTCTCCTCAAATTCTTTATTAGTAGCATTTATTTCATCATCTATAATATTCATATCTTTTGTATTAGTCAAGTTTTCGGTGATATTTTCGCCCTTGTTAAAGAATCTCAGTCTGAGCGAGTTCATCACCACACAGAAACTGGACAAACTCATGGCGGCGGCTCCCATCATCGGGTTCAAAACTATGCCCCAAATTGGATAGAGGATGCCTGCTGCAACGGGTATGAGGATGACGTTGTAGAAGAAGGCCCAAAACAGGTTTTCTTTGATGTTCCTTATTACTGCGTTTGAGAGTTTGAAGGCTCCAAAGGCGTCGGTCAGTCTGTTGTTGATCAGCACAACATCGGCGCTTTCGATGGCAACGTCTGTTCCTGCACCTATTGCAATGCCGACGTCGGCGCGTGCGAGTGCTGGGCCGTCATTGATGCCATCTCCTATCATTGCAACCTTCTTGCCTGCATCCTGTAGTTTCTTGACCTCGGCTTCCTTGTCCTGTGGCATTACCTCGGATATGACGCGGTCTATGCCAAGTGCTTGCGCCATTGCCTCGCCTGTGCGGCTATTATCCCCTGTGAGCATCACAACCTCAACGCCAGATTTTTCAAAGGCTGATATTGCGGCTCTGCTATCGGACTTCGGAACGTCTGCAACTGCGATTATGCCTATTACCTTCTGGCCATCTTCTTCTGCAAAAATCATCGGGGTTTTGCCCTGGTCTGCTAGGCTGTGAATCTGCTCGGCAACTGAGCTTGGGATTTCTACCTTCATCTCGTCCATGAGTGCCATGTTTCCGCCGGAGTAGAGTCTGCCCCCTATATTGCCCTTGACACCCTTGCCGAATACAGCCTCGAAGTTTTCGACAGCTGGGAGATCAGCATTTGGCAGCCTTTTATTTTGTTCTGAGATGATTGCTTCTCCGAGTGGATGCTCTGAGCCCTTCTCAAGTGCGGCTGCGATTAGAAGGAGTTCGTCATCTTTGATGTCTACTGGCACGATGTCTGTCACCTTTGGTTTGCCCTCAGTTATCGTCCCTGTTTTGTCCATCAATATTGTGTTAATCGCGTGCAGGGTTTCGAGTGCTTCGCCACTCTTTATGAGGATGCCTCCCTCGGCTCCCTTGCCCGTCCCGACCATAATCGCAACCGGCGTCGCAAGCCCGAGCGCGCAAGGGCAGGAAATCACGAGAACACTGACTGCACAGTTAATCGCCATCGAAAGGTCGCCGTCAAAAATCATCCAAAGCACAAATGTAATTATTGAAATCACAATTATCGCAGGCACGAATACGCCGGCGATCTTGTCCGCCATCTGTGCAATTGGCGCCTTGCTCGCGCTTGCCTCGTTCACCAGATTTATGATTTTGTTGATCGTGCTGTTTTCGCCGACCTTCTCAGCCCTGACCCTCAGGAGGCCGTTTTGATTGATCGTCGCAGATATCACCTCATCTCCCGCCTTCTTGGGCACAGGTATGCTTTCGCCCGTGATTGCAGACTGCTCAACCCAGCTCTCACCCGAAATTACGGTGCCATCTGCTCCGATGGTCTGTCCGGGTTTTACGATCAGAATGTCTCCAACTTTTAGGTCTTCAACAGGAATCTGTTTTTCAACGCCGTTTGATTCGATAATAACTGTCTTGGGCGCAAGGTTCATGAGTTTTTCGATTGCGTCAGTTGTCTTTCCTTTGCTCCCTGCTTCCAGATACTTGCCCAGAGTTATAAGGGTCAGAATCATGCCAGCCGACTCGAGGTATATGTCGTGAGACATGTTGTCGTATATCATCTGGTACATAGCGAAGATGCCATAAGCCGTCGAAACTGCGGCGCTTATGGCTATGAGGCTGTCCATGTTGGGATTGCCCCTGAAGAGGGCTGGTATGCCCTTGATGAAATAATCTCTGTTTAAATAGATTATCGGTATGAGCAGGATGAACTGGCTCAGGGTGTTTGCGAGTGGCAGGCCTGTTGGTATGTCAAACGGTAGTCCTAGCATGCTCACTAGCATTGGGCCCATGCTGAAGTACATCATTGGCAGCAGGAATAGAAGTGAGAGTTTGAAGGTCTTGCCCTTTTTCTCGGCCTCCTGGCGGTGCATCTGCCCGATGCCGGGTTCAGCACCTCCTTCAGCCGCGGCGGATTCTTGAACTTTGATGCCTAGTTCAGAGTTTCTTGAGGCCTCTCCTCCTTGATTTAAATTTTTTCCCTTAGCTGACAGGGCTGCAGAGTAGCCAGCCTTGCTCACTGCCGCTTCAATGTCCGACTCGCCTAACAGGCTCTCATCTCTTTCTAGCATCATCGAGCCTGTAAGCAGATTCACCTGCACATGGCCGACTCCATCCAGCTTCTTAACTGCCTTTTCGACCCTTGAAGAGCAGGCTCCGCACGTCATCCCTGTAACAATATATTTTTCCTTTTTCAAAGAAACCTCCTTAGAATGAACAAAATGCTCCACAGTCTAGGGGCCGCAGAGCATATTTCTAACCTATATATTTTGTAAACCCAGGTTGATTAAAAGAGGGTTTATGTTCTGAGACCCACCTTACATCTGTGGTGGAGTGAATGTTCTTCCTGCAAGCTCATCGTTGAGAGCGTATAGACCCTTGCCATCCTTTCCGAAAAGCTCGTATTTTGTGATTAGATCCCTTGCGGTAGCCTCTTCCTCTGCCTGCTCGTTTACAAACCATGCTAGGAAGTGCTCTGTTCTAAGATCCTTGAGGTCACGTGCTTCGTAAACTATCTTATCGATTAGGCTTGTTACGTATTCCTCGTGTTTGAGAGCCTCTTCGAGAACCTTAAGGTCATCCTTGTAATTTCCTTCAGGCCTATCAATTGCTTCTAGCTTAAGAGCTCCGTCGTTTTCATGAATGTAGTTATAAAACATCATTCCATGTGCCATCTCTTCTTTTGCCTGGATCATGTACCAGTTTGCAAATCCGTTTAGCCCCTTTTCCTCAAAATAATTTGAAAAATCAAGATACAAATACGCCGAATACATCTCAGCATTAAACTGATCGTTCAACAATTTTACCATTTTCTTATCAAGTTTCATTTATATTCCTCCATTCTCTACATATTGTATGTAATTTAATTATTAACATTTTTAACTATCTTTAGGATTGCCATTTTGATGGCTTTCCGTTGTCGTCCGCACTTTCCTTGACTCTACCAAGGACCACTCGGCGATTTTACTTCTTAAGAAGATCTCTGATTTCAGTTAACAAAACAATATCTTCTGAAGGTTTTGCTGGTTCTTCTGGCGCATCCTCTTTCTTCTTGTTAAATGTATTGATTGCCTTGATAATGCAAAATATTACAAATGCTATAAGAAGGAAGTTCACAATTGCCTGAATGAACATTCCGTATTTGATTTCAGCTGTTCCAACGGTAACCATTAAATGCTCAAAGTTAATGCCTCCGATTATAACTCCGATTATAGGCATTATTATGTCGTTGACGAGTGAATTTACAATCTTAGTAAACGCACCGCCTATAACAACTGCAACTGCTAAATCAATCACGTTGCCTCTTGAGATAAATTCCTTAAATTCTTTAATAAAACCTTTCATTTTCCGCTTCTCCTGTTTCTCGTTACTCTTTATCATTCAACTTCTCGAGCTTACCTAGTTTAGCAGCCCAGTGCGCCCACATCTGCTTAACAAGTCTTCTGCCCGCATACATTGCTGTCAGGCTATCATCAAGTGCTGGGGCGATCTCAACCATATCAAATCCCATTATGTTCAAACGCCCGAACAAAATCGAGAGTATGTCAAAAATCATCCTAGGTGTAAGTCCACCAAGCTGAGGCATTCCAGTTCCTGCCGCAAACCCTGGGTCTAGCACGTCTATATTAAAGGTCAAGTAAATTCGATCAAAGTCCTTCATCTTCGCCACGCAGTCAAGCGCAACTGCCTCTGCACCCTCAACAAAACAGTCCTTTGCTGTCTTCACGTTGAATTTGCCTGCTTTAACCTTGTCAAATTCCTGCCTGTTCAATGCGCGTATTCCAATATTATAAATATTTTCTGGTCCAGCAACGGATTCAAGTTCAAGAGCACGACTCATAACAGTTGAGCTGCTCAGATTGTCCCCGTCTTCGTCATCTCTAATATCAAGATAGGCACCGAGGTTGATGATTCCAAGGCTTCCAGAAATCTTCTTGTCGATACCCTTCATAACTGGAATGGAAACGCTGTGGTCGCCACCTATCATGGTAAATTTCTTCCTCATATCGACAATCGAGGCAACATAGTCTTCAACTTCTTTGTAAATAGTCTCTCTATCAGTTCCCCTAAAGTCTCCGCCATCATACACCTTGAGCTGATCAAAAAAATCCAAATCCTCGGTGCATGGGCTTGCTTCCATTGTATTTCTTCTCAAAAGGTCAGGAGTCTCAGCCGCTGCACCTCTGCCACTCTCGCTGCCGTCAAACGGTATTCCGAAAACAACAACATCTGAGCTCACTTCTGAAATTTCAGGTTCGTTCAGTCCGAACCAAGCACTTTCCATCTCAGAATACCTGCTTCTATTTCTCATCATTACCTCCGTACCAAATTATCTGTCATTGGCTTTTATACCCTAAAATCCTGTGCATCACACATTTATTAATATTTAATGCAAAGATTTGTTCCCATGTGATAAATTATTTTTTCAATCTTCGGTTCAGTGCCAGGTCTCCCTCTGCCTTCACCCAAGAAATTGCTGTATTTCAATGCCTTCTCATAGGTCAGCATCTGTCCTCTGTATAGTTCTTTCAGCCTCTCTAGCTCGCTTTCCCTATACCTCTCATCGATGCGATTGGTCTTAAAATCCACCAGCACAAAATATTTCTCTCCGGCCTCATTTTCTTCGATAAAGAAGGCGTCGATTATGCCCTGCACTATGACGTTTTCTTCTGGCAATTCAGCTTTGTCCGGCATTTTCGCCTTGTCAGACAATTCAGCTTTGTCCGGCAATTCCGCTTTATCAGAACCCTCGTAAGATTCTCCTTTGGTCGAGCGAAATATCTCATCATTCGGCGTGGTCATATAAATGAATTGTTTTTCTTTATAAAGCTGTCCTTTTTCCGTTGCCGCTGCCATCCTCTTTGCGAGATTGCCCTCAAAAAACCTCTTTATTTTCTCAAGATCGATTTCTTTTAATTCATCGGCACTTATAATTTCTTTCTTTATCATGTCTGCGACTAGCTCATTCAAATAGTTATCGCATTCTCCCGGCTTCACTGCGGCGGTATAGTCGCACATCTCCAAAATTTTGTGATAGAGGCTACCCCTCCAAGCCGCCGTCGCAACCTGATGTGCTTTTAGGAAGCGAGGTTCCGCAAGTTGAGGCTCCCCTGGCATCTTTTCTGTGCTGACTGAATCTACTAACTCTGTTTTTTCTTTGCTGCCTGAATCTACAAAATATGTTTTCTCTGTATTGCTAGGATCTATTAAATCTGTCGGCATATCCAAAAATTCAAAGAAATCCTCGTCATAATTTCTTTGCTTGTTGATTTCTGTTGCCGTATACTTTGGCTTGATCTCCGATGATTTCTTGTATGGATATACATACTCGAGTTTTCTTCTGACATCCTCAAACAGAGCTTCATCAAAAATCTCCACACCATCCCCATTCTCAGCGGAATATTTTGTGCCTTCACGAGTATTCTCGTAGTCTTCCCTGATTTCCTGCTCAAAAGCCAGGATGTCATCGACCACATAGTCCTGTCTCTTCCCATTCCATTCGAGCATGGTGCTCAGCGACTTATAGTTCATCTTCGGCTGCACGCCTACGACATAGAGAAAATCTTTTGCCCTCGTCAGTGCGACGTAGAGTGCCCTCATCGATTCCTCATCTTCCTCATTGTCCTTGATGTTTTTAATGAGTCTTGTCAAAATCGTATCATCCGGCTTGACCTTCTTCGGGTTGATTGCCTTAAGCGCGAGTCCAATGTCCTTGTGAAAGCTCCAGTTGAAGCTTGTCCTGTTCATCTTCCTATTATATCCCGTCAAAATTACCATCGGAAACTCTAAGCCCTTGCTCCAGTGGATGCTCGCAATCTTCACAGCATTTGCGCCTTCACCTGTCACGTCCGCCTCATCCATGTTTAGGTTTTCGTCTATTTTGATGCGGTTTAACATGTCAAGATAGCCCGAAAGGCCCACATTTCCTCTCTCCTCATAATCCAGCGCCAGTTCAATGAGATACTGAAGATTTGCCTGCCTTACATCCCCTAGAGGCATTGCCCCTGCCATCATATAGTAGTTTGTTTCCTGCATCAGATGCCAGAGAAATTCATCAAGCGATTCCTCAATTGCAAGTGTTCTGAAACGCTCAATCTGCCCGTCAAAACGTCGTATTTTTTCAATTAAATCTTCCTGCTCCCCGGATTTCACGTAAGAAATCATGTTCAGGTAGAAGTGTTCCTCATTCTTGAGTGCTATGCGTGCCAGTTCCTCGTCTGTGAAGCCGTAAATCTCTGACTTCAGCAACGCCAAAAGAGCTATATCCGAAAGTCTGTTTTCCACAACCTCAAGCAGGCACAGAAAAATCCTGATTTCTATAGCTTCAAAAAAATCGCTTTTCTTGGTAACATATGCCGGAATCCCTAGTTCTACCAGTTTTTTCGCCAAGTTTGTACCATATCCAGACACCGCTCGCGAAAGTATGACCATGTCCCTGTATTCAAGAGTTTTTCTGTTGCTCGTCTTAACCTTTTCGCCAGTCTTGGGATCTTCCTCATAGCCTTCAACAAAATACTCTTGTCCCAATTGGTCCTTTATTATTTTTGCGACAAGCACCGCCTCAAGCTCATCGCGGTTTGCCTCTTCGTTTCTCTCAACATTTACAAAGTGGTATGTCGGCTCGTGAAGAGCATTCTCCGGGTTTGGGGCTCCAATCTTAAGCTCACTTTCCTCGTTATATCCGTCCATCCTGTCACGGAACAGATTATTCACAGCATCTAGGATGTATTTTTTGCTCCTATAATTTGCGGAGAGGTCAATTCTTATGGATTGATCCTTAAAATCAAAATCGCCATCTATCCGCTCCGCCTCATCATTAGCTCCTAACAAAGCATCTTTTTCAGGTGTGAACCTATCATATTTATCCTGAAAAATTTGCGGCTCTGCGTTCCTGAATCTATATATGCTCTGCTTGATATCGCCAACCATGAAGAGACTGCTCTTCTTTGAAATTTTCTCAATAAAATATTCTTGCAGGGCACTCGTATCCTGGTACTCGTCTACGAATATATATTCAAACTTCTTCGAATAAAAGTCTGCAACGCTCTCCTCATCGAGGAGTTTGATTGCAAAATGCTCTATGTCCGAGAAATCTATTACGCCTGCAGACTTCTTCGCGAGTCTGAATTTCTCATCAAAATCGAGCACAAGTTCCATTATAAATGCGGCCTGTTTCAAAGCATTCAGCGTCGGCTTAAAAAGTTCTTCCTTATTATCTTCATTCTCCGCAGCTTTTTTCTTAGACTTCTTAGCTTTAGAGTTGTTTTCTTCAATTAGATCTTCATAATATCTCGCAATTTTTTCCTTGCTTCTCAAATAGAAATCAAGATCGTCCTGGTTTTCTATGCCCCTGTAGTCATCGATCATCCTGCGGACCACATCCTCATACCTTGGGATATTTCTGATTTCGCCGTGGAGCGCAATTATTTTGTTCTTGATGTCGCCAAAGGTTCTGCCATTGCTGTAGTCATCGAGAAAATCTATGAATCTCTGATGTTTCTCGTCCTGCGAATTGAAGTAGTCATAAAACAATTCGTCTATAACGTTTCCTGAGATTGCTCTGATTTTCAGCTCGTCCTCAACCCTATATCCTGGCTCAAGGTCAGGCAGCTTGTGGAAAAACTGATTGATTATCTTCATCGCAAAACCGTGGAAGTTACTTATGTCTGCGGTAGCAAGCGCATCAAGTTGCTCCCTGAAAATTCTTCTCTCTTCCGGGTCATCGGATTTTTCTATGCCGCTCTTGAGTGCCTTCCTAATCCTCGACTTCATCTCCGCCGTAGATGCATTAGTGAATGTAACGATGAGCATTTTCTCAAGCGGAACACCCGAAAGTATCAGTCTCACGACTCTTTCGACCATTACAGCCGTTTTGCCCGATCCCGCTGCAGCTGCCACGAGAATATCCTTCGCCCTTGCATGAATCGCAATATTTTGTTCTCTATTCCACCTAACGCCAGCCATGCCGCACCTCCGCCTTTAATTATATCAAAACATCTGCTATAATTAAATTAAATTTTGAATTTAAAAGGAGAACAAAGATGAGAAAGCAAGCGATGTTGATGATCCTCGATGGATTCGGTCTAAATTCACATAGTTTCGGAAACGCGATAGCACAGGCAAACACCCCCAACTTAGATGCGATATTCACAAAATATCCGTGGACCAAGCTGATTGCCTGCGGTCAGTCTGTCGGACTTCCTGATGGGCAGATGGGCAATTCCGAGGTAGGACACATGAACATCGGCGCAGGGCGTATAATCTATCAAGATTTATCTCTCATCTCAAAAGATATATCCGAAGGCGAATTTTTCAAAAATGAGGTGTTGATCGAAGCCATGGATCGAGCCAAATCCAAGGGAACTGCCCTTCACCTCTTCGGTCTTCTTTCGGACGGTGGTGTACACAGCCATATTGAACATCTTTTCGCACTTCTTGACATGGCAAAACAAAGGGATATCAAAGAAGTCTATATCCACGCATTTTTGGACGGAAGAGATGTGCCGCCGCAGTGTGCAGGTCAGTACATCGATGCTCTCGAAAAGAAAATTTCTGAGCTTGGCATCGGCAAAATTGCATCCATCGGCGGAAGATACTTCGGCATGGATAGGGACAAGCGATTGGAGCGTGTCCAGATCGCATACGATGCCTTAACCATGGGTGAAAATCCTGAGGAAGAGGCTAAATATCTGCTAGCTGACTCGGCATCCGAGGCACTCAAAGCCGCATACTCTCGCGACGAAACCGATGAATTTGTTACCCCTACATTCATTCGCGGTGCAAAGCCTGTAAGGGACGGCGATTCAATCATCATGTTCAACTTTAGGCCTGATAGAGCAAGAGAAATCACAAGATCCTTCGTAGACACAGAGCTAGAGGGACTAAACCGTCCAACTTTGTTTAAAGATCTCCACTATGTAACAATGACGGTCTACGACGCAACGATAAAAAACGTGCATGTTGCATATCCGCCTAGGCACATCAAGAACACCCTCGGCGAATACATCTCGTCGCTCGGACTCAAGCAACTGAGGATTGCCGAAACGGAAAAGTACGCCCATGTTACATTCTTCTTTAACGGTGGTGTCGAAAAGCCTTATGAGGGTGAGGACAGAATCCTCATCAAATCTCCTAGCGTTGCAACATACGATTTGCAGCCAGAGATGAGTGCACCCGAAGTAGCGGAAAACGTAATAGATGCCGTTAAATCTGAAAAATATGATTTGATAATTTTGAATTTCGCAAACTCTGACATGGTTGGCCACACAGGCGTTATGGATGCGGCCATAAAGGCCGTTGAAAAGCTTGACACCCTCGTATCTGAAATCGTCGACTGCGTTCTTTCTCTCGATGGTCAAATCCTCTTAACAGCAGACCACGGAAATTCAGACGTGATGATCGACGAAGACGACAATGTTGTAACATCACATTCTCTAAATCTCGTGCCCCTTGTTCACATAAGCAACAATCCTTGTGAGTTCAAGGAAATGGCATCTGGCTGGGGAGAATATATCGCTGGAAGAGAAAATTCCAAGGTAATGGAACCACAGGGTCCTTGGGGCAAGCTTGCGGATATCGCACCAACCCTGCTCTCACTGATGGGGCTCGATGTCCCTAGCGAAATGACAGGAGATGTCCTTATCAAGTAATTCTCTATCTAGTAAGTTCCGATCTGAGAAAACAATCAAATCGCCCGGATTATACATTATTATTTCTCCGGTGCTGAGATTATAAATATTCGGACCAACTGAGGAAGTGCCAACTGGTGCTTCCTCTACTTTTTCATTCTGCCTTTTCGCCAGCACTTCCTCATACTTCCTCTCGACGGAGTCAATGATTGCTCTTAACTGGCGACTGCTAAAAAACGGCATTCTCTCTACCTTATATATGATTTCTCTCAAAATCTCTTTCTCAAGGCTGTCCGAAACCTTAATTCCCCTGATCACCCTCTCAAAGAAATTCATAAATCCCGAGTTTTGTCTCTCCTCTTCTGCTGGCAAATAAAGAAATTGTAAAGCCTCAAAATTGCTCACCCACACGTGTTCCAAATCAAAATCCACATACATTAAAAGAAAATTATTCTTTACGATGTCCTCAACGAGGTCGATACACTGCTTTAGCAACAAAACAATTGCCTGTAGATTCAGATTGTTTTCTAGGTATTCCGACAATGTGACTTCCCAGTTAGTCTGTGCAACCACCCATCTGCCCCTAATTTCAGCATCGCTAATAAAAGAGCCCAGATTCGCATTCGAAAATCTCGCTAGTTCCAGTCTGTCGATACTCTCGCCTGATTCATATTTCACCTTTATCGACACACCCTCCGACATCTTGCGTATTTTGTACATCATATCTTTAAATCAGCCTCCTGGTAATATTTTACATCTGTTCAGATTATTTGTCAATATTTTCCAGTATGGCAGAAACCGCTGCAAAGTCTAAGTTCTCCGCAGCGGTTTTGCTATTGTTTTGTTTTAAAAGCTTCCTATTTTAAAATATTATTAATTGTTTCTTTTCCTATAGAATGCAACCATTGTCATTCCCATTATCGCAAGTGTCATTATCATAACACTTAAAGCTATATTTTGTGAATCTCCCGTATAGGATATCTTGGATTTTTCAAGGCTCGCACTCTCAATAGTCTTATTTGCATCTTTGAAATCTGAAGTTTTAGAAGGGTCATTAGGCTCTATCTTCACACTTGCTGTTTTCTTGTCTTGCATTACAATGCTCGTTGAAACTTTGCCCTTGTTTGTTGAAATTTCAACAAAATGCTTGCCAGCCTTCAATCCATCTAAATATGCTTTCTCGAATCCCACAATTATGCTACCATGGCGCAGGGTATATTCTCTGCCTAATGTTAGCAATTCTCCATCTACCTTGACTATTACACTATCTTTATCTTTTTCATAATCAAGCCCTACTATTCTTAATTCTGCACCGCTAGCCTGTCCCTTTATGTAGATCAGTTCTCCATCCTTAATTATAGTTCCATTATTTGTATTGATGGTTGGATCATCTTTTAAAATCTTAAGCTCATCATGCGGAGCAAGTGGTGTTTCAGGAGTCGATGGTGTAGATGGTTCTGGCTTTGGTGTTGGAGTCGGTGTTGGCTCTGGCTTTGGTGTTGGCGCCGGTTCTGGGTTTGGTGTAGGTTCTGGATTTGGTGTAGGTGTTGGCGTTGGTGTTTCAGGCTCTGACTCTGAAATCTTACTAATTGCATTTTTAACGGCCTCGTTTATACCATTACAGCTTGCAGTGGCACCTGCAACCGCATCAATACCTAGTTCATTTCCTAACCTACCCTTTTTAACAAGATCAACCTTTTTACCTTTATATTTTGACATTATTTCAATAGCATGTTTGAAGTATCCGCCATTGTGTTCTTCATCATCATTAGGATCATCGGTGATAGTGCCATTATTTATTACATGAAGAATAATCCCATCCTTAACCCAAACCTTAACTTTTACAGTGTATGGCTCAATATAGTGTGTTCCCTTGATTTCATACTCTCCTTCATACACATCTGCTCCTGCTAGTTCATCTGAAGTAGCATCTAGTGCCTTTAGTGCAACTGAAAGCGTGTTAATCAGGTGGTCGACCTTGCTATCAGTAATATTTATATAGAAAAGATTTTTCTTTGCTGAGTTATATGCATCCTCAACATCTTTCCACTTATTAGCATCATATTTGCTCTTATTAGGTTCAAGTTCTTCTTTCTTGAACATTAATGTATTTAGCTCTGCTCTCTTGCTTGCCCAAAGAATTTCTTTTGTATGAGATTTGATTGCACCCTTTTTGGCATTCTTATCTTTCAAAGCCTCTTTAACTTTTTCCATGGTCTCATCGAAGAAATCCTTAAACTGTTTTGTTAGTTTAGCATTGTCTATTTTCTCAGCCTTAGCAATAGCTTCTTCAAGTTCCTTCTTATCAGCAGCATCTGCCTTAACCGTAGGGTCTACCACAAAAGAGCTTCCTTGATCATCAGTTAATCCATTAGGGTTTTTGCTACCTGGAGTATTAACAACAACTGGGACAGGATTTTCTGCATCAGGGTTATTTAAAAACGCCTGAAATCCCAAGTTCTTGAGAGAATTTGGCACATTAACTTTAGTAAATTGATTGTTCGCAAATGCTTGCATGCCAATTGACTCAATACCTTCAGGTAGGTCGATATTCTTTAGCCTGTTATTGGCAAAAGCAAGCGTTTCTATTTTGTTTAAAGCACTTCCATCTTCAAATTTGACCTCTTCAATTCCACACTTTCTAAATGCGGCATTCATTATCGTTTTAACAGAAGCAGGAAGTTCTAATTTCCCTAGATTAGATTCATAGAAGCACGCTTGATCAATGTATTCAAGTTTTTTATTCCACTCTACCTTGGTAACATTAGAGCTCATGAAAACTCCCATTCCAAGTTTCTTAAGATCTCTAGGCAGTTTAACACTGTGAATATCATTGAACTGGAACGCATAATCTTCTATTTCTGTAATTGTGTCAGGCAAATAAACTGACTCAATATCAAAGCCTAAATTTAAATTTCTAAAAGCATCGATTCCAATTTTCTTGATCGGCATTCCATTAGGTGTCTGGTCAGGTATAACCAGATTTTTATTTTTTCTAATTTTGGTTGCTCCCTGATCTGAAAACCCTGTAACTTTATCCTTGGAATATGTAAAGTCTTCCTTTGTCCACTTGCTATAATCGATGCCCGTTGAGGTTCCCTCAGATTTTGGATCTATTATATAATTTTCAGCATCCTTTAATTTGTTTGGATTCTTTCCAGAAGCAGTCTTTATAACTAATTTTCCGTCATATTTATCTGAGCCTATGTTAGTTTCAAAGGCCTGCTTACCTATTTTTTTAACTGAATCGGGAATTGTGATTTCTTCTAACCTGTTCTCTGCAAAAGCTAGGTTATCAATTGTCAGGATATCTCCCTTGAATGTAACCTTTGTAAGCCTGTTTCCACGCATCATTGAGGTTGTTATATCTTGGACGCCAGCGGGAACAACAAGACTGCTGAATTTATTTCTGAAAAATGCAGCTGTACCCACATACATTGTACTATCAGGCAAAACAAGATCTCCTTTGCATCCTAAAAATGCGAATGCCATTTGACCTATGTATTGATAACCTTCTGGGATTTTGAGGCTATCGATCGTGTCTTTCTCTTCAACACTCATAAAAGCCATGTCCGCAACAGCCTCAATTGCCTTACCCTTATCATCTATGGTTGGTAGTACCAAATTTTTATCAGTCTTTACCTTTTCTAGTCCTTTGTCAGAAAATCCTGCCAATGCATTTAGCTTAAGCGTTTTTTTCTGACCGTCTTCAAGCACCTTGACTTCTATTGTGTCATATTTAAAATCATCGCTTTGCCACTTGCTCTGTTCTTGAGGTTTCTTATCTTCCTTTACATCAGTAACAATTTCCCAATAATCACTTGTATTTGTTATCTTCTTTGCCACTGATGGTGTTGTATGAATTTTAACCTTAGAATTGCTCTGTAAAAATGCATATTCTTCAACTGATTCCAAGGTTGATGGTGCATATACATCTGTTATGTCTGATGTGATGAATGCCTGATCTCCAATTCTCTTGTAACCTTCAGGAATTATTACCTTCTTCATAACGCAAGCATCTTCTCCAAATGCGCTATCTGCCACCCCTGTAACAGCTACTCCTTTGGTAGTCTTACTAGGAAGAGTAACAATTTTTTCCTTCATTTTGTTAAACTTCTTTTGACCTGCTTTGCTGAAATTCTCTACCTCATTATCGCTATTATATACAAAATCAGATGGTAGAAAATCGCTACTTTCACCCTTTACTCTAAGGTATTTTGGAGTTATCCCAAAACTAGTATAATCAAGCTTAACAGCTCCTTTGTAATTGTCTATTTCGACCTTGTTTAGAGAGTTTCCGCCGAATGCATTTAAGCCTATAGTCTTAACTGAGTTAGGGATCCTTACTTCAGTAATTTCATTGTAGCAAAATGCATTTTGTTCAATAATACTTAGGTTTGAAGGTAGATCTATGCTCTTGAGTGCATTACCTGCAAAAGCTCCATCCTCAACCTTAAGAAGACCATTTGGCAATTTAACCTCTGTAATTCTAGTTTTAGATGAAAGATCTGTCTCGTAAAATGCCTTCTTGCCTATAACTTCAACCTTGGAGTTACCAATCTTATCTGGAATAATTATTTTCGTATTATTTTTAAGTTTTTCTTTACCAGAATCCGATAAGCCTTCAATTACCCCAACGGACTTATTTAAATCATGGTCCCAAACGTCTGCCCTAAACACAAAATCTTGATCGGTATATTCATCACTGCTCTGGCTATTTGCCATTGCACTGTATCTATACCTTACATTGTTATTATTAACATCTACAGTTTTAGACTGCTTTGCTACCTTCTGCGTAAATGCCGAGTTTTGCCTTGCTGCACCTGGAAGCGGCTCTGCGAAAGCCATCATTTGTCCAGCCGTCATCAACAGCATTACTACAGAAATGATTAAGCTAATATTCTTTTTTAGACTCTTCATACCTTAACCTTTCTCGATACATAAAATACTAATGCTTAATTAATAAATTTAATCATTTTGTTAGCCATTGCTAACTAAGAACAATTATATTTTATCTTATATTGCATGTCAACTATTTTTCTTACAAAATATATAATATTTTTGCACAAAAAAATCGCTAGGGAAAACCTTTAGAGGTTTCCCCTAACGAATATTGTAAGTAACTGGTTCTTACTTGCTTTACGCTTGCTTTTTAAATTGAACAAGCTCTTCTGCAAGTTCTTCACATCTGCCGTGATCCATAGGCTTAACGTCCGCAAAGCGGTATGTCATACCCAATTTGGCATATTTGTCGACAGCCATTGTGTGATATGGTAAAAGTTCAACGTTCTTAACGGATTTTATTCTCTGAATAAAATTGTTCAATGACTTTACGTATTCTTCTGTGTCGTTGATTCCAGGTATTATAACCTGTCTTATCCAAATAGGTTTCTGATGTCTATTAATAGATTCGATTATATCAAAGAGCGGGCCCTGTCCTCTGCCAGTTAGTTCTGTAAACATCTGCTCATCGATGTGTTTTACATCAAGTAGTACCATGTCTGCAGCTTCAATCACCCTGTCCGAGTAGTCGTCAAAATACGTGCCGCTCGTGTCAATTGCAACGGAGATTCCTATTTTGTGCAATTCTCGTATCGCATCGAGGAGAAAATCTCCGTGTAGCAGTGGTTCTCCACCTGAAAATGTGACACCGCCATCTTCACCATAGTATGGAGCACCGCGTTTTGCTTTGTGCACTATTTCGTCAACCTCAACTTCTCTGCCTCCGTTCGGATTCCATGTGTCGGGATTGTGGCAATATGCGCATCGTGCTGGGCAGCCCTGGAGAAAAAACACAGTTCTTATGCCCGGTCCGTCTACGGCTCCAAATGATTCAATTGAATGCAATCTAGCGGTTGTCATCTTATATCAAATCTCCCTCATATCTCTAGACTTATCGTGCACGCATGATTTTAAGGCCTGCGCAGCGAGCGAATTCGTCTAACCTATTCCTAGACTTTCTTAAAGGCTATGGTGGAATGTTCTTTCAATAACTTCCTTCTGGTGTGCCTTTGAAAGTGCGTTGAATCTAACGGCATATCCCGATACACGGATTGTCAATCCAGGGTATTTGTCAGGATTCTCATATGCATCAATTAGCACGTCTTTGTTCAAAACATTTACGTTGAGGTGGTGGGCTCCCTGATTGAAATATCCTGAAAGGAGTTTAACCAAAGTCTCTTTTCTCTGAACAGCATTCTTGCCGAGCGAATCAGGTGTGATTGTAAATGTATTTGAAATACCGTCCTGGCATGTATCCCAGTTTATCTTAGCTACTGAGTTTAGTGAAGCTACAGCACCTTCTACGTCTCTGTTGTGCATTGGATTTGCTCCAGGTGCGAAAGGTTCGCCGCTTCTTCTGCCATCAGGCGTGTTTCCAGTTTTCTTGCCGTACATTACGTTCGATGTAATCGTCAAAACAGAAAGTGTAGGAACAGCATTTCTGTAATACTTATATTTTCTGAGTTCTCCGATTGTCTTTTCGGAAATTGCAACTGCCAACTCATCAACTCTGTCGTCATCAGTTCCGTATTTAGGGAAGTCGCCCTCTGTTTTGTAGTCAACGATTATGCCTCTCTCGTCCTTGATTGGAGTAACCTTTGCGAACTTGATTGCTGATAGAGAGTCTGCTGCTACTGAGAAGCCTGCAACACCAAATGCCATGAGTCTGCCGATTTCAGAGTTTAAGAATGCCATCTGTGATCTCTCATAGTCGTATTTGTCGTGCATAAAATGTATAACGTTCATTGTTCTTGAATATACTGAAAGCATCCACTCAAGGTAGATATTGTATCTTCTCCAAACCTCATCGAAGTCGAGTGGTCCATCAGGCATAGGTCCCATCTGAGGACCAACCTTTTCTCCGCTTCTTTCGTCGATTCCGCCGTTGATTGCAAGAAGAAGTGTCTTTGCGAGATTGCACCTTGCACCGAAGAACTGCATCTGCTCACCCATCTTGATTGCAGATACGCAGCAAGCAATTGAGTAGTCGCCTCCGCAGTGATTTCTCATCTTGTCATCGTTTTCGTACTGAATCGAGTCTGTATCTATTGAAACTTGTGCGCAGAATTTCTTAAATGGCTCAGGTAGATTCTTTGACCAAAGTACAGTTAGGTTTGGCTCAGGAGCTGGTCCAAGGTTGTAGAGAGTGTTCAACACTCTGTATGTATTCTTGGTAACTCTGTGTCTTCCGTCGTTTCCTATTCCGCCAAGTCCCTCTGTGATCCACATAGGGTCACCGCCGAAAAGCTCGTTATATTCTGAAGTTCTAAGGTGTCTTGCAACTCTTAGCTTCAAAATAAAGTCATCGACCATTTCCTGAATCTGCTCTTCTGTGTATCTTCCTCTTTCAAGGTCTCTTTCAGCATAAACGTCAATGAATGTTGCAGTTCTGCCTATTGACATAGCTGCGCCGTTTTCTTCCTTTATACCTGCAAGATATGCAAAATATGTCCACTGGATTGCTTCCTTGACATCGCTAGCTGGCTGGCTGATATCGAAGCCGTAGCTCTCTGCCATCTTCTTGATATCTTTAAGAGCCTGGATCTGATTGTAAATCTCCTCACTCAGTCTGAGATTCTCTTCGCTCTCATATAATCTAGCAGAAATTCTGTCGTGATCTTTCTGCTTTTCTTCAATCAGGAAATCTACGCCGTAAAGCGCTGCTCTTCTGTAGTCTCCGATAATCCTTCCACGTCCGTAAGCGTCAGGAAGCCCTGTAAGATATCCAAGGTGTCTAACAAGCTTCATCTCAGGAGAGTAAGCTTTGAAAACTCCATCGTTATGGGTTGTTATATTATCGAAGAGATACTTAATATTTTCAGGAAGCTCAGCATTGTATTCTTCCATCTGCTGAATTACCATTCTCTTACCGCCGAAAGGACAGATTCCTCTCTTCAAAACTTCGTCCGTCTGAAGTCCTACGATAATATCCTTGTCCTTATCGATATATCCTGGCTCAAACGCGTTGATTCTCATGATTCTACTTGAATCTACCTTGAGAGTGCCGCCAGCCTTTCTCTCTTCAACAAGTTTATCTTTAACGATCTGATTCACAGCCTCTGTTCTTGCAGTAGGTCCTGCAAGGAAACTCTCATCTCCATCATATGGTTTGTAGTTAAGGCTGATAAAATCATCTACATGAATATTTTCATTCCAATCACCGGTTTTGAAACCTTCCCATTCCTTTCTCATTTGCTATCCTCCCCGAAAATCTTTTTTAGTTATGTATACAAGATAACATGAGTGTTAATATCTTGTCAACGAAAATTATCAAAAAAATTATGTTTTTATTTTTGCACATAACGTTGATATCATGGGGTTTGTAGCATTTTTAAAGTCTCCAGTATTTCCACATTATTTGGAATAATAGAATCTAGTTGAATTTCCGAATTTATACCATTTAATACCATTTAATGTTAAAACCATTTGATCGCTGAATGGTCTGTTAATTATTCTCATTTCAACATTTTTTCGGTCTATGAGGACATCCGCATTGATCTGATGCTCAGCTGTCATTAGTGGATATGCTCCATTTCGCTCGTTGTAGGTTTCGCTGCTAGGCTCAACTTTAACAAATCCCATGTCCTCAAGAAGTTGGCGAGTTTTGGCATTGTAACAGTTTAGGCCAAAATCTGCATAAAGTTTGCAGCCTGCTTCTTTGAAAAATTCATACCACTCGAGATTGCCGAGATAAATTCCTCTGTCTTTGACAAATTCAGCTGTCTTGGCAGTGTTCTCTTCGAGAATGCCATCCTCACGCCCGAGGGAGATGTTTGAGATATATGGGTACCAGTCGCCGTATCCTCTGGCATTGAGGGCGGCTTGCAGGTCGTGTTGGGAGATTTGGTGCAACAAAATATCTGCGAGCGGGAGGATGGCTACCTTGCTGTAGTTCTCCGGTGCATCAGAAGATTCGATGAAATCCTCCCAGCTGTAGAAATATACTTCTATGTACTCTTTTTTAGATTTTTTTACAAGATCTTTTTCTATAGTTTTACTTTCGTCTTTCTGGTTCCTCCTTGAATCGGAATCCGTTCCCATACCTTGTTTTTCCTCATCTATGAGAAGGCTTCGCTTGAAGGAAGAAGTGATTTTTTCTTCTAACTTAGATACCAATTCTCGTCTTAGAGCATTAATATCTGAAATCTTAATCCCCATTGGAATTTCAGATCCTATCTTAAGTTCATCAAGGTGAAAAGGCGTTCCTCCTAATTTCCCTAGGTTATTCTTAATCTTATCCAGATTTTCTCTCGGTGCAACATCTCCCTGAAATGCAATATTCACAGTTACAGGCTCTAACTTATCTAGCTGCTCTATTCCGCAATCCAAACAGTCTTTAAGGTTTCCATCAAAGGATCCTTCAGGATATCCTTCCAGAAAAACTTTTTCGGAATCTGCGTAGAGTTTCATATGCAATCCCGTCGTTCTAGTATACTTCCCGGACTCTATTGATATATTTTTAAAGGATTCTCTTGAGCGTTCAGAAAGATCTTTACTTATTACTCTGTATATCTTTGCGCCGATTGGGATAGGTTTAGAAAAATCTCCAACGACAACTTCCCCATAATCCTCTGATTGCTGGGTTTGTGAAGTTTTTCTAAGTTTTCTATTCAGATTCTTTTTCTTTCCACGTTCAATATATGTAATAAGTGTCGATTCAGTTTTGAGATTGCCAGATTCATCAGCAAACCTTGCCTCAATCACATCACCGGCTGACAGCTGTTTTGTTGTATCTGCAGAAATCGATATAGTATAGATGGATTTAATTTTTTTGATTGACTTAGATTCACCGATGTATATGCCCTGATTTTTGGGGAAATCAGATGACATGAGGCTGTCGTCACTCTCGCCCCTAAGGTATGCATCAGTGAAATTACCGCGGTTAAATATCTGTAACAGGTCCTCGCGGTCTTGGTCTGATATCTTGTAGGTTCCCATTTTGCAGAATTGATCAATGTATTTCCGGTATATTTTGGTCACGGTAGCGACATATTCAGGCGACTTGAGCCTACCTTCGACCTTGAGTGAGTTGATGCCGAGTTTTATAAGCTCATCGAGGTGGTCGATGAGGGATAAATCCTTGGGACTCAGGTGGTATTTTTTCTCACTTTTTCCTGCAAGTTTATATGGCAGCCTGCATGGCTGTGCGCATACTCCTTGATTGCCCGATCGTCCACCGAAGGTTCTGCTGAGCTGGCATTGTCCAGAAAAGCAAAAGCAGAGTGCACCGTGAACGAATACTTCTGTTTCGACCTGCGATGTTTCGCAGACAGAACTGATTTGCTCAAGGTTCATTTCACGGGCGAGTACGACTCTTGAATATCCGAGTTTTTTGCAGAGACTTGCGCCGCCAACGCCAAAGACTGTTCCCTGTGTTGAGAGATGCATTTCAAAGTCTGGCATATTTTCTCTTATGAGTTTACCGAGGCCGAGATCTTGAATAATCAGCGCATCGACACCTATTTTGTATAGTTTTTTCGCGTAATTAAGTGCGGGCTCAAGTTGATCATCTCGCATAAGGGTATTCAAGGTGATGTAGACCTTCACTCCCCTCAAATGGCAGAACTCAACGGCTTTTTCCATTTCTACGATGTCGAAGTTATCAGCACTTATGCGAGCGTTGAAGGCATTTCCTCCTAAGTACACTGCATCGGCGCCGTTCTCGACTGCTGCAATGAGCTGCTCTATGCCACCAACGGGGATTAGAAGTTCAGGTTTGGTGTATTGCATCCTGTTTTCAGTTTGGTTCAATTCGTTTTTCAATTAGGCTCCCTCTTTTCGAAAGTTTTGCTTTTTTCGGCTGTTTTGTGCTTTTTTAGATTATACCATGAATTGCGGCTTATCGGACAAAATAAAAAGGAGGCAGATCCTAAGACCCACCTCCGGCATTTCAATGTTATTTTGGTTATTTTACAAATACTGTACCAGTTTTACCTTCTATAGCATCAATTGCCTTGTCTAGTGATGTAATAATCGCTCTCTTGCCATTTCCTGACTGAACGAATTTCATAGCAGCTTCAACCTTTGGAAGCATTGAACCAGGTGCAAACTGTCCATCTGCAATGTGCTTATTAGCTTCTTCAATTGTCAGCTCATCAAGATCCCTCTGATCAGGCTTATTAAAGTTAACGGCAACTTTTTCAACCTCAGTCAGGATCATAAGAACATCCGCATCAACTTCTTCTGCAAGAAGCTCAGCTGCGAAATCTTTGTCGATTACAGCTGCAACGCCTTCAAGACTTCCGTCTTCATGTTTTACAACAGGAATTCCGCCGCCACCGCAAGAAATTACGATTGAAGTAGGCCATAACTGTTTGATAGCTTCTATTTCAACTATTTCCTTAGGAATAGGAGAAGCAACAACTCTTCTAAAACCTCTTCCTGCGTCTTCCTTCATTGAATATCCCTTAGTGTTCTCAAGTTCCTTAGCTTCTTCTTCAGTGTAGAAAGGTCCTATTGGCTTTGTAGGATTCTTGAATCCCTTGTCTTCCTTGTCAACAACCATCTGTGTAACAACGGTAAGAACTGGGAAGTCCTTCCCTCTCTTCTTCAAAGAGTGCTTAAGAGCCTGTTGAAGATGATATCCTATATATCCCTCAGACATTGCACCGCAAACATCAAACGGCATAGCTGGTGTCACATCTTTTGCAGTCTCAGAAGCCAGAAGAATTCTTCCTACCTGTGGACCGTTACCGTGAACTATACCCATCTCATATCCGCTAGTGCTTATATCGGCGATAAACTCGCAAGTTTTCTTTACAACCTCAAGCTGTGCCTCTGCTGTAGCTTCAGATTTTCCGGACTGCAAAGCATTACCGCCTAGTGCTATTACTATTTTTTCTGCCATATTTGTTTATCTCCTTTAGTTAATTTCGTTTTTGTGAACACCTGAATAAATTCAGCAAATTTCAATGCCCATTAGTTCCCATAATGTACATTGGCAGTGCCATCAACACCAGGCACCACCAAGTACAATTAAAGTCAATATGATTAGATTATAGGTCATCCCTGTTGATAGGGCAAGACATACATCTAGGGCCTCCTCTACCTCTTGAAACCTCGGAGCTTGTCATAGTCAATACTTTGATGCCCTTCTTGTCAAGTAGGTCGTTTGAAACATAGTTTCTCTCGTAAGTAACTACTGTTCCAGGAGCGATTGCAAGTGTGTTTGAACCGTCATTCCACTGTTCTCTCTGTGCTGCCATAAGGTCGGTTCCACCACATCTGATAAGGTCTACTGCTGGAACATGAAGAACCTTAGCTAGGATGCTTGGAAGTGTGTCTGTGATTGTCTTAAACTGTGCCTTTCCTTCCTTGTTAAGTGTGATCTCAAACATTCTGAGAGGACCTTCAATCTCAGGATGGATTGTGAACTTGTCAAAGTCAACCATAGTGAATACTGTATCAAGATGCATGAAAGCTCTCTTCTTAGGAATTTCAAATACAAGAACTCTCTTGAAGCTGTCCTTCTTAAGAACTCTCTCTGCGAATCTCTCGATTGCATTTGCAGATGTTCTCTGTGATAGACCAACAGCAACTGTTTCTTTGTTAAGTACAAGAACGTCTCCGCCTTCGATAGAAGCAGGATCTTCATAGTCGTACCAAAGTTCTGTTCCTTCTGGAGCAAAATCTTTGTTATGCTTATACATGTACTCTAGGAATAGTGCCTCTCTCTGTCTTGCAGGTGTATGCATCTTATGAACATTAAGTCCGTTACCTACGCAAGCACCTGGGTCTCTTGTAAAGTAAAGGTTAGGCATTGGATCCATGAAGAACGGATAGTCAGACTCAACAAAGTCCTGAAGTGAATTCTGTGGCAATTTGCCAAGTTCTTCCTTCTTAACTCCAGCAATAATCTTTGCAACCATCTTCTCATTATCCATTGCATAAAGATATTCATAAAGAGCATCTCTAACAGTATCAGAGTTGATTGAAGGAGTCTCATCGAGCATCTTGTTCAAAAACTCAGCCTTGATTTTCTCATCAGCCAAAGCCTTAGCTGTTTCCTCAACATAATAAACTACTTCTATGCCGTTATCTCTTAGGATGTCAGCAAACTCATCATGCTCCTTTTGAGCAAGCTCAAGATATGGAATATCGTCAAAAAGCAATCTCTCAAAATTATCGGGTGTCAAGCCTTCAATTTCCTCTCCAAGTCTGTGGAGAAGTACCTTATTTAACTTTCCAATTTCAGAAAAGTTGTGAATACCAAAACTCATAATTTTCTCCTTGTTTTTAAATCATTAACTATAGTTTTTTAACCTTCTATATATTCGCCGATTGCATACCGCAGATGCCGGCATTTGACTATTTTGTACAAAATAGAAGCAGCCACCTTACGGTAACCTCGCAGGTCCCAATATGGTGGCTGAAATATTTATGTTTTATGCGATAGTAGCTACGATAACAGCCTTGATTGTGTGCATTCTGTTCTCAGCTTCATCAAATACTTTTGAGAATCTAGATCTGAACACCTCGTCAGTAACCTCACGAATGTCATAGCCCTCTTCCTTCTGGCCCTTAGCCATTGTAGTTTCAAAGTCGTGGAATGAAGGTAGGCAGTGCAAGAAGATAACGTCATCATTCTCAGTTGCCTTCATCAAATCCATGTCAACTCTGTAAGGAGTTAGAAGCTTAACTCTCTCAGGGATCTGTGCTTCTTCGCCCATTGATGCCCAAATGTCAGTGTAGATTACATCTGCACCCTTAAGTGCTGATTTCTCGTGGCTAACTTCGATTTTTGCACCTGTTTCCTTAGCAACTTCTCTTGCTCTTTCAAGAACAGAAGCATCAACTTCATCACAAAGTTCCTTAGGACCATAAGCTACAAAGTGCATACCCATCTTAGCGCAGCCATACATCCAAGCATATGCCATGTTATTTCTAACGTCGCCAACGAATACAACCTTAACCTTGTTGAGAGGCTTTGCAACGTGTTCTTCGATTGTAAGCATATCAGCCAAAATCTGTGTAGGGTGATCAACGTCAGTCAATCCGTTCCAAACAGGTACTCCTGCGTGCTCAGCAAGTTCTTCAACTACAGACTGCTTATATCCTCTGTATTCGATACCGTCATAAAATCTTCCAAGAACCTTAGCTGTGTCCTCAAGAGATTCCTTCTTACCCATCTGGGAGCTTCCTGAGTCAAGGAATGTAACGCCTGCTCCCTCGTCCATTGCTGCAACTTCAAAAGCGCATCTTGTTCTTGTTGAAGTTTTCTCAAACAACAAAACAATGTTCTTGCCCTTTAAAAGATGATTTACTATGCCTGCTCTTTTCTTAGCCTTAAGATCATGTGCAAGGTCAAGCATGTATCTGATTTCTTCTGGAGTGAAGTCCATCAAAGTTAGGAAACTTCTGCCTTTTAGATTAACTGCCATATTTTTTCTCCTTTTCTTTAACATATAGTTTTTAGAAATATTTTTTTACTTATAAAGATTTTCTCTAATATAAGTATACTTTAATTCCAGCAAAATAAAAAGTACCAGTTACCTATATAAATAAGGTACCGGCACTGTATTTTATATTCATTTTTACGCAATTTTACTCGTGTATTAGCTCACAATTTGCTATGTTCACTGCGTCTGGTATGTTCACTGTATTTGCTGTGTTCACTGTGTGCAATCATGGAGTGCTGTTTTGCCCCACCATGTCCTGTATTATCGACGAGAAAATCTTCATGCCCTCGATTGCCATGCTCTTCTTCTCATGAGAAAAGTTTATTCGTATTTTATCCTTCCCTGCCATTTTGTCAGGATAAAACACTGTCCCTGCAATTAGTGAAAGTCCTCGTCGCTCAGCCTCCAGAACAACCTTCCTGCTATCAAGACCTGTGGGCAGTTTGACCCATATGTAAACGCCTCCCTTTGGTGTGTGATAGCTCAAGCCATAGGGTTTAAGTTCGTCAAGAAACGGGCATATTGCTCTGAAATTTTCACGATTTCTTCGTCTTATCTCAGTTGTTTTCCTGATATAGCTTCCGTCCTCAAGGCATCTTGCAATTAATTTTTGGGCAACCCATTCAAGCGACATAAGCCTGACAGAAACTAGGTATCTCAAGCTTCTTACAAGTTCCTCGGGTGCTAAGATGAAGGCCATTGATAGTCCAGGCACAAAACTTAATGCGAACGAATAAATGTAGATAACATTATTGCCTTTATCCATTGATTTTAGGGTCGGTTCTGGATTTCCGAAAAAATTAAGTTCTGATCCGCTATCATCTTCAATTATAGGGATCCTATATCTGTACGAAATATCCAGCAATTTCTTCTTGCGCTCGACTGAAAGGCATGCACCTGTGGGATCATGATAGCTTGAGTTAATGTAAATATATTTCGGCTTATATTTTTCGATCATCGGACCTAGATTTTCACACTTCATTCCGTTTTCATCGACGGGTACGGTTATGGCCTCGCAGTCGTTGAGGTCTATAAGTCTGTAAACATCGGGCGAGACCGGCTCCTCGATTATTATTTTGTCGCCTGGCTTCAATGTTGCTGTCATGATGAAGTCAAACGCTTGGTTTGTCTCACTCATTACCTGAATTTGACTCATCTTGGCTCTGATTCCCTTGCCCCTGAGGTAGTTTACTATCTGTCTTCGACACTCCTCGTCGCCCTGATATGGCGTGATGTATGATTCTGTCTTGCCATTTTCCTTAAGGATGTATGCAATGTTGGCTGCGATTTCTTCTTCATCATAAATTATCGGTGGAATGCCTACAGCCATTGAAATTTTAGTATTCTTGCCCTGCCTCTGGAAGGCTTTGTCGAACTTCTCACCTACATCACGATATTCATTCTTGATCATTTGATCCCAGTTGACGTTTTTCAACTTAAATCTACTGGAGTTATTCGAGGATTTTTTCTTTGCGCTTTGTGGAGAGGGCTGATTCCCGCCATCCCCATACCTTGCCTTTGAGTTGATTGCGGCATTATAGGAGACCTGATAACCTATTCCCTGCCTGGAAACGATCAACTGCTCGGCCTTGAGTTCCCCATACGCTCTTATTATTGTATTGCGGTGTACACCAAGTTCGGATGCAAGCGGTCTCTCAGACGGCAAATACGAACCATGTTGAATGCTACCATCAATTATCAATGATTTTATTTGGCTGTAAATCTGCCAGTATAGAGCTTCTTTTGATTTTTTATCAACCTTAATTTTCATGGCCTCTGCTTCTTTCCATGGTACTGATAATATGTGGTCTCAATCCTGCCATTATAAAGTTTTCTTCTTCTGTCGGCCTTCCTTCCCATTTTTTTCTCAAAGCCCTTCTCAGAAGTTATCGCAAAGACCGACAGGCTTTCATCCTCGGACATGAGTCTTCTCAAAGCTTTGTCAACAATTTCCATTTCTTCTTCACTTCCAATTCTCTGCCCATACGGAGGATTGGTTATTATTATCGATGACTTCTCGGGGATATTGATCTTACTCACACTCATTCTCTCAAAGCAAATGTCATCGCGAACTCCTGCTGCGTCTGCGTTCTCCTCTGCTGCCGCAACTGCCTTCGGATCAATATCATAACCTCTTATCGAAAGCTCGCCCTCATAGTCTGCACTCTCGGCGGAATCTTTTCTCGCTCTCTTCCAAATTTCTTCAGGGATAATCTGCCACTTTTCAGACAAAAAATTCCTACAAAGTCCCGGTGCGATGTTTCGTCCTATCATAGCCGCCTCAATCAAAATAGTTCCCGATCCGCAGCATGGATCAACGAGTAGCCTGCCACGCTTCCAAAAAGAGAGTTCTATAAGAGCCGCTGCAAGTGTTTCCTTTATCGGAGCCTCGACATTTTGAACGCGGTAACCTCTTTTGTGCAATCCTGCGCCCGTCGTATCGATCGAAATCGTCAAAACATCTTTCAGCAGTGTAAATCTGATTGGGTATTCTGCACCTGTTTCTGGTAACTCCGATTTATGGGCTTCCGAAAGTCTCAAAACCATCGCTTTCTTAATTGTTCGCTGGATTGCAGGAAGGCTTGTCAGCGTAGACTTTACAGTCGTCCCGTTCACAACAAAACAGCCGTCTTTGGGGATGATTTCTTCCCAAGGCAGTTCTTTAACATATTGAAACAGTTCCTCAAAGTTCTTCACTTTGGTCTCGCCCATTTTGAGGAGCACTCTATCGGAGGTCCTGAGCCATAAGTTTGATTTTGCAATTGCTTCGAGGTCGCCAAGATATGTAATTTTGCCGTCCTCAGTCTTCAGAACCTCATATCCTAATTTTTCTAATTCCCTGCGTGCAACTGCTTCAAGGCCAAATGTTGTTGTAGCTATAAGTTCGTATTTCATCTATTTTTCCATTTCTTTAGTCGCAAATAAAATTAAATTGTGACGCACCCAAAGAATGTATTGTTTCTTAACAATTCTTCTTTAGAGTGGTTTCGCAGACTTTAAAAAAGGAGCCACCCTTTATAGATATGGCTCCCTCTTGTTTAGCTTATTATTTTCAATTTTCTCAAGTTCGTTTAGCGCCTTACCTGTGCCTATTGCAACACATGATGAAGGATCCTCAGCAATGTGAACTGTAATGCCAGTTCGTGCTTCGATTCTTTTGTCGATTCCATATAGATATGCGCCACCGCCTGTTAGCATAATTCCAGAATTGCTGATATCGGCTGCAAGTTCAGGTGGAGTTTTTTCAAGTACGCTATGAACTGACTCACAAATCGTATGTAGAGGTTCCTCAAGTGCCTTAAGCATCTCTTCGGATGTTACCATTACGGTCTTTGGAAGTCCTGTGATGAGGTCTCTACCTCTGCATTCCATAGTTATGCTTTCTTCACGAGGGAAGGCGGTTCCGATATTCTTCTTCAAGTCTTCACCAGTTCGCTCTCCTATGTATAGTTTGTGAACCTTCCTCATATACTTGATGATAGCTTCGTCGAATTTATCTCCCGCCATCTTTACAGATGCGCTTGCAACTATGCCTCCAAGTGAGATTACAGCAATATCGGTTGTTCCTCCACCTATATCAATTACCATAACTCCGTCTGGCTTTGATATGTCAAGACCCGCTCCTATAGCTGCTGCAACCGGTTCTTCCATAAGGTAAACATCCTTACCTCCAGCTTGCGTTGCAGCCTCTCTAACAGCCCTCTTCTCTACCTCTGTTACACCACTCGGAACGCAAACCATGATTTTTGGTCTGAAGAATCTACTCCTTCCGCAAGTCTTTGCAATAAAGTACTTAAGCATACGTTCAGTTATATCATAATCTGAAATTACACCATCGCTTAGTGGTTTCAGGGCCACGATGTTCCCTGGAGTTCTACCGAGCATCTGCCTTGCTTCTTCGCCTACCGCAAGTATTTCGTCCGTATCATTATTTACAGCAACTACTGCAGGTTCGTTCAAAACAATACCCTTATTTTTAATGTAAACCAGCACGTTGGCAGTACCAAGATCTATGCCAACCTCGCTTGAAAATGCCATATAATTCTCCTTTCAAATGCTCTCATGTCTAACTTGCTTATGCAGGCAATCCATATTTTTCTGAAAATTCTTTGTACAAAGCTTTAAAGTTTCTATCATCTCTTGACTTAAGTCTTCTGAGATATTTATGTCTCTCAAAACTGTAATTCTCAAGTTCAATCAGTGCAGCTGCAACGTTTGAGCAGTGGTCAGAAATTCTTTCGAAACTTATGAGCATGTCATTTAGCACAAAACCGTGTTCAATCGTGCACTTACCCGACTGCAATCTACTTATATGTCTTGTCTTTATCAGGTCTGTAAGGTCATCGATAACTTCCTCAAGAGGTTCGACTTCCCTAGCTTTCTCTAAATTATCTTCAACAAAGGCTGCAAGTGTAATTGAAATAATTTCATCCAAAGCACCCTTGATGTGTTCCAGTTCCATCATAGCGGTATCTGAAAATACAATATCCTTGTCTTTTATCTCTTTTGCCGCCTGAAGAAGGGTAACCCCATGGTCCCCTATTCTCTCAAAATCTCCAATAGTATGAAGTAGCGTTGATATCATTCTACTGTCAGTATCCGAAAGTTCAAAGCCCGAAAGTTTCACAAGGTATGATCCGAGTTTATCTTCAAACCTGTCGATCTGCGACTCAGTTTTTTCTAATTCATCGGCTTTATCTTCATCGTATTTGAAGATAAGCTCCATAGCTAGGCTCACATTTCCAAAAGCTAGTTTTGCCATCTCATCAGTCTTATTTCTGCACTCCTGAATAGCAACAGAAGGTGTTCTGAAAAGTCTCTCGTCTAGGAAACTTGATTCGTGTCCCTCTGCCCTTATTATCTTCCTTGCCATCAAAACTAGTTTGCCGGAGAAAGGAAGGAGGAATATTGTCGTCAGCACATTAAAAACTGTGTGAGAGAGAGCTATTCCCGCTGGGCCTATCGCGCTTTCTATCCAAGGGAATTGAAATAATGCGTGTGCTGTGTAGAACAAAATAAGACAGACTGTCGTTCCCAATAAATTAAACAAAACGTGTATAACAGAAACTCTCTTTGCATTTTTGGAAACGCCTATACTGGAAATAATAGCAGTGATACAGGTTCCTATGTTCTGACCCATTATTATAGGAATTGCCATGCCATATGTCAGACTTGATGTAAGCGATAACGCCTGCAATATTCCGACAGATGCTGAGGAGCTTTGAATGATTGCAGTTAATACAAATCCTGTTAAAATTCCGAGGAAAGGATTGTTGAATGCAACTAGGATTTTTGCAAATCCAGGGCTTTCAGTGAGCGGCTTCACTGCATCGCTCATAAATCCCATGCCGAACATCAGGATGGCGAAGCCTACCATAATTGTTCCAATATCCTTGTGTTTGCTCTTCTTTGCACTCATAGTCATTATTACGCCCATCAGCGCAAGCACAGGTGAGAAATTAGACGGATTTAATATTTTTACAAAAAAATTATCTCCCTGAATGCCTATTAAACTCAAAATCCATGCTGTTGCGGTGGTTCCGATATTGGACCCCATGATTACGCCAACTGTCTGACCGAGTTCCATTATCCCTGAGTTTACAAGTCCTACAAGCATTACCGTAACTGCTGAAGAGCTCTGTATAGCTGCTGTTATTATAAGCCCCAAAAATAAACTGTGAAACTTGGTTGCAGTCATTCTTTTGAGAATGATCTCAAGCCTGCCGCCCGCAAGTCTGCTTAGACCCTGCGACATTACGTTCATTCCATAGAGAAAAAGTGCGAGCCCTCCCCCTAAGGTAAAAAACGAAAATACATCCATCTACTGCTCCTTATTTTCAAAATCCTAAAATCATCTGCCGCAAATCCCTTGCTGCAAACTATTTATTCCCCACAAAATAGTGTCGATTTACGAATTAATTTCCGAAGTGTTTCCTGAGCGCGTTAAAAGTCTCATCGCTTATATAGTGCTCAACCCTGCATGCGTCCTCCGTAGCAACGTCTTCGCTCACTCCTATTGAAGTAAAAATTTCGGATAAAACAAGATGCCTTTTATATATGGCATTTGCGACCTTATCTCCCTTGTCTGTCAGTGTTATATATCCAGATTCATCAATATCAAGATAATTGTTTTCCTTAAGAAGTCCCATTGCCCTGCTGACGCTAGCCCTAGATACATCTCTATAATTAGCAATATCAATGGATCTAACTTTCTTTCCTTCTTTACCTAGAATTAAAATGGTCTCTAGGTACATTTCACCGGATTCCTGAATAGACATCTCTTACCTCCTATCATTATCTTAACTATTCTATCATAATACTTATTGAAAATAAAGCAAAATAGGAGGCACTTTTTAAAAGTACCTCCCACATTTTACTGATTTATATGTGTTTTTATTTTGTGATTTCCTTCTTAATCTGTTCGGCATCCATATGACAAATATTTGAACCTGCGCATCCGCTACAGCCGCCTCCGCAACCGCAACTTGATCTGCCGGCTTTCTTGTCTCTAATCATTTTCACAACTATTGATACAACAATCACTAGAAGAATGCCGCCCACAATTATGTCACCGATATGTTCACTGAAAAAATTTCCCATATGAATCTCTCCTTAGCCTATGCAGTATTTAGTTCTTTTCTACGGCCATCTTAACAGGTCTCAATGCTGTTTTGTCGTCATAACTCCTAAACAACAAGTAGATAAGTACAGCTAGCAATCCGAAAGCAAATACTGTCCCGATAGTGAATGATCCTGTTGCTACAAAAGTCCAGATCTGGTAACAAATCAGAGATAGAATATATGCAAACACTGTCTGATAAGTTATTGCTGCCCAGGTCCACTTAGCGCTGTTCATTTCACGCTTGATAGCTCCGATTGCTGCAAAACAAGGTGCACAGATTAGGTTGAATATCAAGAATGAATATGCACCCATTACCGAGTAGTGTGATGCTACGGCTGTCCAGATTTCGTCTCCGTTATCTGAAACTTCATCGAGCCCTTTGTATAGGATTCCGAATGTGCCTACAACGTTTTCCTTTGCTACAAGCCCTGTGATAGCTGCAACAGCGGCTCTCCAGTTGCCAAAGCCGAGTGGTTTAAACAGAGGTGCGAATATTCCACCTAAGTTTGCAAGGATTGATTTGTCCATATCTACAGCACCAAAGGATCCGTTATCCCATCCGTATGATGACGTGAACCAAACAAATATGGTAGCTAGCAAGATTACTGTTCCTGCCTTCTTTGCGAATGATGAAGCTCTCTCGCCTGTACTCCTAAGTATTGCAGATACTGTAGGTAGATGGTATGAAGGCAGCTCTAGTACAAATGGTGAAGGCTCGCCTGCAAAGAGTTTTGTCTTCTTCAAAATAATACCTGATACTATGATTGCACCGATTCCAACAAAGTATGCGCTTGTTGCAACCCACGCTGCACCGTTAAAGAGTGCTCCTGAAATAAGTCCTATTATAGGCAATTTTGCACTGCAAGGAACGAATGTTGTAGTCATTATAGTCATTCTTCTATCACGTTCATTTTCAATGGTTCTTGACGCCATGATTGCGGGAACTCCGCATCCAGAACCTATGAGCATCGGTATGAATGATTTACCTGAAAGTCCGAACTTCCTAAAAACTCTGTCCATGATGAAGGCAACCCTCGCCATGTAACCGCAGCTTTCAAGAAAGGCAAGCATTAGGAACAATACTATCATCTGTGGCAAGAATCCTAATACTGCACCAACTCCGGCAACAATACCATCGATCACAAGATCGTGGAGCCATCCAGATACTGAAAGAGCGCTCATTATACTCTCAAAGATTCCTGGTATGCTCGGTACCTTAAAGAGTCCAAAGAAACTCCAAGGATCCTCTCCAAATAGCACATCGTTAGTCCAGTCCGTTGCCATAGTTCCAACAGTTTTGATGGAAACGTAGTATACGATAAACATGACTAATGCAAATATTGGAAGTGCCATGATTCTGTTAGTTACAACAGCGTCTATTTTGTCTGATGTGGACATCTCCACATGAGTTTTCGCAGTATAGCAAGAACCTATTATAGATGAGATATATAGATATCTTTCGTTTGTGATGATGCTTTCTGAGTCGTCATCCATCTCAGTTTCGCACTCCTTAATATCTTGTTCAATGTGTTCGAGTGCCTCAGCTGGAAGATTCAATCTCTTAATTGCATTCTCATCTCTTTCAAAAAGTTTGATTGAATACCATCTCTGCTCTGCCTCAGGAAGGTTGTGAACAACCGCTTCTTCAATATGTGCAAGGTAGTGCTCAACCTGGCCTGAGAAATGATGTTCTGGCTCAAAAGTTTTCTTCTCGCTTGCTTCCCTGATCACAACCTGTGCAGCATCGTCGATGCCTAGCCCTTTGAGGGCTGAAATTTCAACTACTGGACATCCGAGAGTTTTTGACATGGCTTTGATATCAATAACGTCCCCTCTACTTTTGATGATATCAAGCATATTTATAGCTACTACAACCGGTATGCCTAGTTCAAGTAGTTGGGTTGTCAAATACAGGTTCCTCTCAAGGTTTGTCCCATCAACTATGTTCAAAATGGCATCAGGCTTTTCATCTAAAAGATAATTCCTGGCAACAACTTCCTCCAGTGTGTATGGTGAAAGTGAATAAATCCCTGGTAAGTCAGCTATTACTACATTTTTATTCTTTTTGTATCGTCCTTCTTTTTTCTCAACTGTAACACCGGGCCAGTTACCAACGTATTGGTTTGATCCTGTGAGTGCGTTAAACAGAGTCGTTTTACCGCTGTTTGGATTGCCTGCCAGAGCAACCACAATGTTTCCATTTTTAATCTTCAATTAAATTCCTCCTAAACACCGTTAATACTATTTTAAAATCCATATCCATAATATTTATTATTTTACTCTTCAATTAAAATAGATTCAGCATCTGCCTTCCTGACTGAAAGCTGATAGCCACGGACTTTAACTTCAATTGGATCACCAAGAGGTGCAACTTTTACGACATTTACGGTAACTCCTTTGGTGATGCCCATGTCCATAATTCTTTTCTTAGTCGGTCCCTGCCCTTCGAGTTTCTTAACTACAGCTTTTCCTCCAACAGGAACATCTCTCAAATTTTTCATCTCTATCCTCCGATTTCAATAATTAAAGCCTTTGAGATCTCAAAGGCTATACAGGTGCTACTATTATCTTGGATGCCATTTCCTTGCTAAGAGCAACTCGACCGTCCTTGACACTAACAATTATATTGCCACCCGACTTGGTTATTATTTTAAGTTCCGTTTCCTCTACAAAACCTAAATTCTGAAGATGTCGTCTAGACTCATCTGCACCGGAAATTCTTACTATCTTGACTGAATCACCTTCATTAGCAAAATTTAAAGGCATATCGCCACCCCCATCTTCACTGAATTGGTTAAAAACATCAAAATTTGGATTTTGCTTGAGTGCTTTTGCCCAGCTTGTAGTTAGTACGTGCTAACCTTGTGTTAGTATCATACAACACGTGAAAATGATTGTCAACCGTCGTTAACAAAATTTTCAAAAAATTTTGCTTTTATACAAATTTTCACGTATAATACTAATGTATGGTTAAAATTGTATGATTAAAATGACTACTGAACCGAAAAATACGATCAATAAACCATTAAGGAGGTCTAATATGATATATTTCAAAAGCGACTATACTCAAGGAGCACATCCTCAAATTTTGAAGGCTTTAGTTGAAACTAACTCTGAGCATACCGGTACACACACTCTGGACGTATATTCAGACCGTGCGGCTGAACTTATCAAAGAAATAATTGAAAGACCTGACGCAGAGGTTCACATGATGGTGGGTGGCACTCCGACTAACGTTTGTACGATTGCATCCGCTTTGAGGCCTTACGAGGCTGTAGTAGCCCCAAGGTCAGCTCACATATATGCACACGAATGCGGTGCCGTTGAAAAAACAGGGCACAAAATAATTCCTATGGATCCAGTGGACGGCAAAATCACACCAGAACTCATTGACAAGGCATGGATTGAATATGAGGACGACCACACTGTACTTCCTAGGCTTCTTTCCATTAGTCAGACAACTGAATTGGGCAGCCTCTACAGTCTGTCAGAACTTAAGGCGCTTCGTGCCAAATGCGACGAAAAAGACATGCTCCTTTACATCGACGGCGCAAGACTTGGAGTCGCACTTACTGCCCCTGATGCGGACTTTACAATCAAGGACATTGCAGAAATTGCAGATGCGTTTTACATCGGCGGTACCAAACATGGACTACTCCTCGGCGAAGCAGTTATTTTGTTGAACGACGCTTTCAAACCTTATTATAGATGGATTATCAAACAAAATAATGCGATGCTTGCAAAGGGCAGAATCATCGGCGTGCAGTTTATAGAACTTCTAAAGGGCGGCGACGACAGTTTGTTTTACAGCATCGGTCATCACATGAATGCAGCCGCTGTTAAGATTCACAAAATATTCGAAACCGCAGGATACGAATTTTTCAGTTCTTCATTGACTAACCAGATCTTTCCTATTTTGCCTAAGGATTTGATTAAGCACTTGCAAAAGGATTTCGATTTCTACGAGTGGGCGCCTGTCGAAGGAAGAGATGATGTGATGGTAACGCGTTTTGTAACGGGATTCGGTACAACATCAGATGATATTGAATCACTCGCAAAAGCAGTGTTTGATTTTCAGAACGGAAATGTGAAATAGTATGAATAGACCCGACGGATACAAACTTAAGGGCTGTGACCCTTTTTACGAAATAATTCCCCATATAATGCCTCATCGCTACGATGCGACCAACTATGTTAACCTCGATCTTGATTTGGAATCCATCTCAAAATACGTTAACAAATGTAGGGAGCGTGGTATTACCATGAGGCACATGAGCGTTGTTATCGCTGGTTATCTTCGTTTAGTCTCACAGAACCCTAATCTAAATCGTTTTGTCATAAATCGCAGGATATACAGCCGCAATCACTTTGCAGTCTCTTTTGTTGCGCTCAAACCAAATCCTAACGGAGGTAGCAGCGAAACGGTCATAAAGCTTTATTTCAACATGGATGATGATATATTTGAAGTAAATAGAAAAGTTGAAAAAGCGATTGAGCAAACTGAGAATGCTATGGATGAGCCAAGTAATGCAACTGACAAGTTCCTTCAGGGTATGAACAAAGTTCCTGGTCTTATGAGGAGCATCGTCGGATTCCTCAAGATGTGGGACAAATATTTTGGGCTACCTTTTAGCTTGATAGACGCAAGCCCATTTCACACATCACTATTCATCACAAATCTTGCTTCCATTAGGCTTGGTGCAGTTTATCACCATATGTACGACTTCGGAAGCACATCTATATTCATCGCTATGGGACAGCCCGAGAAGAAACTCGTACGAGTTGGCGAGACGATTGTCGACAAAAAAGTCATCCCTGTTAACGTAACAACTGATGACAGGGTTGAATCAGGATATTATTACGCAAGATGTTTCCGTCAATTCAAGCGTTACATGGCAAACCCCGAAGTCCTCGAGAAGAAGCCAGAAACTGTGGTCCGTGATGCGAATGTTAAGGTGAAAAATCCAAAATTTATTGTAAAATAGCGATGCCTCTGTGTATCAATTTCGTTTTAGGAGAAGCCTTGCTGCTTCTCATTTTATTTTTAGAGATATTCCAAGGAGAAACTGTGAAGAAAAAAGCTTTGATAATCGGCTCAACCGCAGTCGATGTGATAATTGAAATCGACTCACTGCCCAAAACAGGCGATGACGTTAACACCAAGTCTCAAGTCCTCAATGTCGGCGGCTGCGCATACAATGTAGCCTCGATGCTGTCATATCTGTCCAAAGACTTTGACCTCATAAGCCCAGTTGGAAGTGGTTTTTATGGAGATTTTATTAACAAAACATTGGTGCAAAAAGGGTTTTCGGCTCCGCTTGATCGCGTCCGAGAAGAGAATGGGTGCTGCTACTGTTTTGTTGAAAGAGGCGGAGAACGCAGCTTCGTGTGCCATCGTGGCGCTGAATATGTCTTTCGTGACGAGTTTTTTAAGGGAATCAATCCGGCTGGATATGAGATAATATATTTTTGCGGACTTGATCTTTCCGGAGATTCAGACGATTCTATTATTAGATTTCTTGAAGACACAACCAAAAACTGCACTTTAAATCATCCAAAATTATTCTTTGCACCCGGTCCTCAAATTGCTAATATTCCAAGGGGAATTTTAGAACAGATTTTTGCTCTTGAGCCTATGCTTCATCTCAGCGAATCAGAATATGAAGTTTTGTCTTGCGAGTTTGGATCAGCTGAGGATATTACCCATTTGACTGGGGCACCTCTAATCATTACGCATGGTTCCGAGGGAGCTTTTCTCATAACGCCAACGAGTTGCGGTATCAACAAAGTTCACGTACCTTCTCAGCCCGTAGAGAAGGTTGTTGACACTATCGGTGCAGGTGATGCACATGCTGGTTCTGTAATTTCTTGCTTGCTTGATGGGAAAACTCTTTCAGAATCAATAAAATTCGCTAATACTATGGCTGCTAAAGTCATTGAAATTAAAGGCTCGACCCTACTTTAATAAAGGTGATAGAAAAAACTTTGGAAATTTTTTAAAAAATTTCAATTAAACGCTTGCTTAACTGTTTAATCTATGTTATAATCAATTTGTAAAAAAACTTAAGATAATTTTGAAGGAGGAAAAGTATTATGGTATCTTGTGGAGACATGAAAGTTGGGGAAGTTTATGTATGTAAGGACTGCGGTCTTGAGCTAGAAGTTAAGAAATCATGTGGTTGCCCTGACGATGCAGCTTGTGAAACTGGACACGACAAGGGTGTTTGCTGTGATTTCGAATGCTGTGGCAAACCAATGGTTAGAAAGTAGTCACATACTGATCACAACACTGTAATTTTAAAAGCGGCTTACTCGTTCTGAGTTAGCCGCTTTTTTAATATATTGTTCCCTATGTGCAAAATATAAGGCATATAGACTAAAACACTTTTATATTAGAACCATGCAAGAGTTCCGTTTGCTGTAAGAACAACTGATATAACTGCCGCTGCAACTAACAATACACAAACAACAATTGATCCGATGCCCTCAAATACTTTCTGCCCTCGCTTCTTTCTATTATAAATATACATAATAGTTCCAGGTGCATATAGAAGAGATGCTATCAAAATATATGTCGTTCCGGAGGCATATAGTAGCCAAAGCCCGTAAATTGAAGCACCTATTGCAATTATCCATGGTGCAAATCTTTTGCCACCTTCGATTTCTCTATCTTCACCCTTCATCACTACCTTTAAATAGTAGAATGCAGATAATACATACGGAACCATTATTGCAGAGGTCGAAAGTGCATATAAGGCCTGGAATGTAGCGCTATTTAGATACATTATAATTATAAATAACTGTATTATTAGCGCAGATACTATAACTGCCCACGTAGGTGCGCCTTGCTTGTTTTTCTTCGCCAAAACAGCTGGAAATGCCTCATGTTCCGCTGGTCCAAATGCACTGTCAACGCAAAGTATTGTGTATGAGAAGAGCGCTCCGCCGAGCGAAATGATAACACCTATATTTACAAGTGAAGCTCCCCAAGGTCCAACCACAGTTTCTAGGACTCCTCCAAGCGAAGGATTAGGTAGCTCAGCAAGCTCTTTTGCAGGCATAACGCCCATCGACAGAACTGAAATTATTACATAAAGTATAAATAGAGAAGCGAATGAAATTATTGTAGCCTGTCCTGATATTCTAGTACTCTTTCCTCTACCCGAGATAACAACTGCTCCCTCAATTCCTATAAAAATCCATACGGTCGTATATACTGTTCCCTTGACTTGTTCAAGTAGTGAAATTTCACCTGTCCCTGCAAAATTATCTACGAAGATATCCCATCTGAAAGCACCGCCAACAATTATTGCGATTACTACGACTAGGATAGGAATGACCTTTGCTATTACAACTATAGCATTCAGGATAACCGCTTGGTTCACGCCTCTAAGAATCAATATGGATAGTGCCCATATAACAGCAGAAGCAACTACTACCGAAACGAGATTTGATCCATTCCCAAAGGCTGGAATATAATTACCTATAGTTTCAAACAATAATGCTATGAATGAAATTTGTGCTAAGATCGCACTCATCCAATAGCCCCAAGCCGAGTTGAAGCCTACGTAATTGCCAAAACCCTCGTTTGCATAACTGTAAATACCACTTGTCAGTTCTTTCTTTACTATGGATAGTTTAAAAAATGCCATCGTTAAAGCAAACATGCCCACTCCGCAAATAGCCCATCCTATGAGCGTTGCCAGCGTATTTGCTCCACTTTTCGCAAAGTCACCCGACAAACTGAATACACCACTTGCCAAAGTAAGCCCTACCGCAAACATGGCAAGGGGAAATACGCCTAGATTTCTTTCATGTTTTTGCATATCAATATTCCCCCTTAATAATTCAGCCTATTAACCTAGAATCTAAGAGATAAGCAGCTTAATCCTCCGTCAATCTTCTTGTATTCTGAAGTATCAACTGTCATAACCTCGTATCCCATATCTCTAACAGCCTTTTCAACCTTAGGGAATCCTTCTGGAACGATTACAATATCATTCACCCAAATGCAGTTTGCAGCATAAGCTTCGTCAGCCGGGATCTCTGTTTTGTTATAGTCTTTGAAAACAGGACTTGTCAAGAATTCGCCTGCAGCGAGCATGTTGTTGTTTTCCAGGTAGTTAACGCCCGTCTTAAGGTGTAACATTTCCTTCATCTCAACTACTGAACCTGTATGTCCGTGTCTTTCAAGGATTTCGATGAACTGCTTGCAGCCTTCTGGGTTAGATCTGTCAGAAGCTCCGATGTAGAAGTGATTTCCAACCATCATAACGTCTCCACCTTCCATTGTTCCAGGGGCCTTGATATATTCGATTTTGTCTTCAGGATAGAACTTCTTGATTGTGTCTACAATGTAGTTAGGCTCTTCTCTTCTGCTTTCAGCACCAGGTCTTGAAATAATTGCAACATTAGGTGTTAAAACTGCAGTGTCTTCAACAAAACAGCTGTCAGGGAATTCATCAAGTGCTGGAAGAACTGTAACCTCAACTCCGCATTTCTTAAGTGCTTCAATGTAAGCATCATGCTGCTTAAGAGCATTCTCATAATCTGGAGTTCCATCAAATGTTCCACTTGTTATACCATCACATATTGCCTTACAAGGTCTTCTTACGATTACATTATTAAACTTTTTCATTTTTGTTCCTTTCTTTTTAAAAATATATTTAAATATTTCAGCCCGTATGTATACAATATATTATATACAATATTTTGTCAAGTTGATTCCTTGTTTTTACGTGCGAAATATTATATTATATTATCGAGGTGAAGATATGGATCAATTTAAAACACTCAAAAATCATGTATATGACTTTATTGCTGAGCAGATTTTTCTGGGCAAGATAAATCCTGGAGAAAGGATTCTTGAGAATCAAATTTGTGAAAGCCTTTCTGTCAGCAGAACTCCTGTGAGAGAGGCTCTGATTGAGCTTTCGTGTTTTGGCGTAATAGACAACATTCCTCGTAAAGGTTTTGTTGTGAGGAGTCTTACGCTTGAGGATCTTGCCGAAAGATACACAACCATTGGTGTACTTGAAGGAGAGGCAGCTGCTATTGCCTGTCCAAAGCTCGATGATAGGGATCTCGCGGATATGAAATTTTACCTCGAAAGCATGAATCTTGCAATCACTCAGGGGAATTATAATATGTATCATAAGCAGCAAGAGATTTTTCACCAAATTTTCATCCAGAAGTGTGGCAACAAAGTACTAATTGAGACCCTAGAAAATTTAAAAAAGCCCCTTTTAAAAAGGGACTTTAACGAAGGGCTTCATCCGGATATTAAAGATATTTTGCTGGAAACAAACAAGGAACATAATGAGATATACGATTTGTTTGTTAAAAGGGATTCGAAGGGTGTTTCCGAATATCTTAAGGATGTGCACTGGCGCGCACACCAAGCACAGTTTGAAATATTATAATAGCCTGTCTTAAGGCTATTTTATTTTTCCTGTTATTGATTCAACTTCGAGTGAATATACAAGAGTCCTTGGAATCGCAACCCTGTTATAATTAAAGCCTTCTGGATGATACTGCGCTACAAGCTTGTTTAACGCATCTTCTTTTTCATCATCTTCAAGAATTCTAATCTTGCCATTTCCAATCACTGACTCAAAGTGTGCTGTGCAGTAGCCCCTCTCTTCTGAGGATTCTACCCTATGTCCATAGTCCATCTCAAATGATGCTCTGTTATCTTTTGTGAACAGCTCTATTTTCTTGCCTTCTTTAGCGGAGTGGAAAATAATTTTTATTTTTTCACCTTCGACATCAAGCCCGAAGTTAAGCGGGATTATATAAGGGTAACCATTATCGCCGTTTATTGCAAGCCTGCAAACCTCACACTTTCTCATCGTATTTATGATATCTTCAATATTCTTCATTTCACGGTCTTCCCTACGCATTGTTTTCTCCTTTACATCTTTACATTTAAAATATTCTTATAAACAAAAACCGCTATAACGCTTGGTTTTCCATATCTGTTTTGTGCCAAACATTCGACAACTTAGATATTTAAACAAAATAATCGCTATAACGGTTTCTTTATTCATATATTCAGTATATTTTGTGGGATAGCCGTCGAAGACATTATCTATCTTCTATATTAGCCTTCTTCTCCCATCCTCTTTTCTGAACTTCCTGCATTACGTAACTCATTACGTGCTCTGCATACTTTCCAGGGCCAAATCCTGCATCATAACCTAGTTCCTGAGCTAGCTCGTGTGAAATACGAGGACCACCACAGATAAGAATAAGCTTATCACGTAGACCTTCAGCTTCAACAAGTTCTATCATTTTAGTAAGGTTCTTGATGTGAATGTCCTTCTGTGTTACTGTCTGTGAGATCAAAAGTGCATCAGCGTTAACTTCCTTTGCCTTTGCAATCATTTCTTCACAAGGAACCTGAGATCCCATGTTATATGCTACAACATTCTTGAACCTCTCAAGACCAAAGTGTCCATGGAATCCCTTCATCTGGATGATAGCATCGATACCTACTGTATGAGCGTCTGACTCGATTGAAGCACCAACTACCACGATGTCTCTGCCGATGTTTTCTCCAATCCATTCTCCGCATTCAACTCTGTCAAGTACATTACCCTCAACCTTAGGAACGTGAATTCCTGTGAAGTCAATAGTTTGCTGAGCAGAACCGTATACTACAAAGAAAGTGTATCCAGGGCCAAGCTCGTGATAATATGTTACGTTCGGTTCGTCAAATCCGAGTTTCTTTACATATTGTTTTGCGCATTCTTCTGCTTCCTCGCCATAAGGTACAGGAAGTGTAAATGCCATCTCAACCTTACCATCGTTGAGTGTATCGCCGTAAGGCTTTACCTTTGTTAGATCGACTGTTGTCGTTGCTGTTTTAGTTTCTGACATCTCAAACTCCCTCCTTATTTATGATCCATGAACAATTTAACGAACGGATTGAAGTAGTTTTCGCCAATTCTGGTTACACCTTCAAGACCGTGTCCGCCATCCTTAGGACGCTTAACTCCGCCAAACTTACCTTTTTCAATAGTTGTAAACAAGCCTTCTTCTTGAACCTCTTCAAGTAGAAGTTCTGCTTTTTTGAGTACTTCCTGAGCTCTCTTCTGAATGATACCATCCTTCTTGAACTCAACCTCTTCACCGATATGCTTACAGTTATTGAAGATGTACTGAGCATTTTCAATAGAAAGATATCTATCGTGCATATGTGGTGTATGTATAGCTTCTGTCAGCATTCCCTGTAGTAGGAGTGATTGTTTTGACCAGATTGCTACAAGGTTAAATAGAGCATCCTGGATATGACCCATGAAAATGTTTCCTGTCATAAACTTTGTAGGAGGCATGTATTTTAGTCTTGCGTTAGGGAATATTTCCCTTGCCATGATTGCTTGTGAAAGTTCAAGAAGGAATCCATCTTCAGTCTTAGGATCCATCTCAAAAGCATGTCCAAGGCCCATCTGATTTTCTGGTATATTAGCAAGTACAGCAAACTGTTCGTTGATGAACTGAGAAGCAGTTACAGTGTGTGCAGCTTCAATAGCATCGTCAGTTGTCAAATAGTTGTCCTCACCTGAGTTAAATATGATACCGCAGTATCCGATAATAACCCTTGACATAAATTGGTCTACTAGAGTTCTCTGCATGTTGATGTCTCTGAACAAAATACCGTAGATAGCGTCATTGAGCATTACGTCTAGTCTCTCAAGAGCACCCATTGCGGCGATCTCAGGCATGCACATTCCTGATGAATAGTTACAAAGTCTGATATATCTTCCTACTTCTTCTCCTACCTCATCAAGAGCTTTTCTCATGATTCTGAAGTTTTCCTGTGTAGCGTATGTTCCACCAAATCCTTCTGTTGTAGGACCGAAAGGAACATAGTCAAGTAGAGACTGTGCTGTTGTTCTGATTACAGCGATGATGTCAGCACCCTGTCTTGCAGCAGCCTGTGCCTGTACCACGTCTTCATATATGTTACCTGTAGCTACGATAACATATAGATATGGCTCAGGACCAGATCCGATAGTGTCGAGGTACTCCTGTCTCTTTGCTTTCTGAGCGTCAATTCTCTCAAAAGTCTTCTTGATTGAAGGCTTAAGAGCCTCTGCTGCTTCCTCCACGCTGCATGTAGGCAGCTTTGTGATTTCAAGTTTACCCTGTGAAATTTCCTCTGCAATTTCCTGAGGGTCCTTGCCTGTTTGAACAATGGCGTTACCAATCCAATATGCAACACCTGTAGCAAGCGCGCCTTCATCCTTAATGTGGTCAACTACTACGTTTGGAAGAGGAGTATCAACATCGTCAACTCCATCGATTCCCAAAAGTCTTAAGATTGTTCTTTCTGTTGACACAGTAGTATGTCTGGAAATGAAGTCTTGCATGTCTTTTGCAATGTTCTTTGCATGATTTCTTGCACTTTCAACAACCTTAAAATCAAGATTTAGTTTGCTTTCCATTTTTTTCTCCTTACTTAATATATTTTTTTGCTCCATCTATTATTTCCTTGCTGATACCCAGCATTTTGGCAATATTTAGAGCATCCTTTGGCACTTCTCCTATTTTGTCTACCCTACGAAGTCTATAATCCATGTATTTGGATATTATATTTATTCTATCTCGACGGTTAGCATATTTAATTTCTCTGTCGAGAAGATTAAAATCTACTCCTGAAAGTCCCCGAACCTGCATGTTTACAACACCATCTTTTTCAGTTACAGTTTCAAAATGTGTCGTAATTAACGAAATATACGGTTTTACAATCAGATAATCTACAATTGACTTGGTTAGAGCCAAGCCTTCAATCGGATTGGTTCCGCTCGCAATTTCGTCGATCAATATCATCGAACGCTCAGTGCCGAAATCAAGTATCTGTTTCAGTTCTTCCATCTCGGAACCGAATGAGGACAAGCCTCTTTCAACAGATTGACTATCTCCGATCAAAATATGCATGTAATTCGAGAGCCCGATTTTCGCTGATTTAGCAGGAACAAAAAAGCCGTAATGTGCGAGGATTGCTACCTGCCCCACTAATTTCAGTGAGATGGTTTTGCCTCCCATATTAGCTCCTGTGATGCAGGTCACTCCGTCCTTAAGTTCGATCGAAATGGGACAAAATTCCTTGCCCTTTGACTGTAGGATTCCTTCAACCTGCAAGTTCCTAGCATCAACGAAATTTACGATGTGTTCATCGACAATTTCTGGTTTCGTCAACTTTCTCTTGATAGAGAAAATTGCCTTAGCTAGATCAAATTCAAGCTTTCCCATAACTTTGCAATTTCTTGCTATTATATCAGAATATTCTGCTATTTTCTTAGAAAGCTCTTCAGCTATTTTTTCCTCTTCTGTTTCAATTTTCAGGTTTATATTTTCAATGTTCTGAGTAAACTCATTCACCTCAGCTGTGGCTTTTAGCTTAAAAGTTATACTCATATAGTCTTGGTCTATCTCCTCAAGGACATCAAGAGCTTTGATTTTCTCCAAGTCTGGATTTGATCTTGCGACTACGATGTCAAACTTTGGAGTCAGACAAACGCCCTCCGACTTTCTCAAGTCTTCCCTTGCATGTTTTTGAGCACGCCTTATGCTAAGTTCAAGATCCCTCTTCTCTTTTCTAAGGGCTGCAAGAGTTGGGCTAAATTCATCATAAATGTAGAATGTGTTCAGTCGATCTCTTCTTGGATCCAAAATATCTAACAATTCCTCAGTGTCTTCGAGGAAATATACGTCTGGAATATCAGCATCCTCGTTTTCACGTTGAGCAGAATTTGATTCCTTGTCATCCTCAAATTCTTCCACAGCGTCCGAGGCCTTGTCGCGCTTCATTTCTTTGACACATCCGCATTCTGATCTATAATCACCTTCTTCTTTGTCTCTGGTGATTTTAAGAAGTTGTCTCATCTGCAAAAGCAAGGATTTCACCTCGTGAATCTCCACGATTGAAAGCGTGCTCTTCTCTGCCTTCAAAACAGTATTCAGTGCATCCTTTACTTCCATAAACACTTCTTGTATTTTGTCACTTAAATGAGGATATGCTTTGATAAATGCTATCAAACTCTCTAAATTATTAAGTTCTGTTCTAAGATTTTCCTCTTGACCTGGAAAGAATGGTTTGTTTTCTTTCATAGCCTTTCGGCCCAGTGGTGACATTATTTCAAGTTGAAGCATCACATAGTCAAGTCCCAGTTCAGACCTTGATTTTACATTTGCAAGTCTTCTATTGGCATCATTCTTCATTTCTACATCCTCACGTCTATTACGGGAATATCCGGTATCGCTTTTTCCATCTCTTCAAGTAGAAGTTTATTATCGAAAGCATAGCCAGATGGCGACCATGGATTTACGGTAATCAAAGCGATCTTTATATTTTTAAGAACGGATATTGTGAATCCCCTCTTTCTTAATCTTCCCCAATCCATTGAATTTATGAAAATCTTCGTCGGATCCTTAAGAACAAACTCTACCTGCTTAAGTTTTTTAAGTGAAATTCCGTCAATTACGCTGTTTGTAAACGCACCTGGAATATATACGTATTTTGTACTATCATCGATGGCTTCATCAATATGTCTTGCGGCACCAAGGCCTGTTAATAAATCAAGTTTATTCACTTCGCCATCTTCACTGATCAGCATTACTTTGTCATCAAAATTTGACTCTTCAATTATATCCCTAAATTTGCCGTTTTCAAGTTCTTCGGTTGAATACAGATTCACAACGTGAGCTGTTTCTTCGACCATCTTGTCCATTCTTCTAGAAATAACAGCGCCTGTTGCCAGCACTATAGCGTCGGAAGTATCTGGAGATGCGATTGTCTTTCGGTCTATTGCTCCGTCTATGAGTACAAGTTCACAGCCCTCTGATATCATTTCTTCACAAAGCATTTTCTGCTCGGCATTGATAACAGGTCCTGCAATTTGTACATATCCAGCGTCTCGAACTCTACAAATCAGCAGAGTTCCTATGGCTGTCGAATATGGTGTTCGTCTTATGACCTCTAGTCCTGCGTCTGCAAAATCATACAAAAATTCCGGAACTGCGACAAGTGTATCTATATCAAGATATACTCTCGGTTTTTCAGTACCGGTTACCAGGTCTTGGCTTTCACCGTCTCGGCCCGTGGATGTAACACCTATTTTTACACCTTCGTCCATTGCCTCTTCAATAAGATAATTCAAGGCAGTTGTTTTGCCGGCATTTTTAGACATCCCCACTATTGATAATGTATTGTATTTTTCTGCAAGCTCAGATAGCAGTGCCATAAAAACTCCTTTTAATTAGCGTCATATATAATTTAGCATAAATATTTCAGAAAATTGCACCTATGAGTAAAAGTCCTCATAGGTGCATTTAAAGTCTATTTTACACTGAGTAGCATTTTGAGAACTAGTGCTTGTTTCTTTCGTGTCTTGCAAGATGAGCAGGTTCCATTGATTTAATCTGTAGACCTTCTCCAAGTGCAGATACTCCAGAAACCTTAATTGCTTCCTTACCATTTCTGTAGTTAAAGTTACATTTAACATCAGGTAGTCTAGGCTGAGTGTAAGTCGTAATTACGCCCTCGTAGTTTCTGAGGATTACCTTATCAGGTGTTTCAGAGATTACGTACTGAGGCATAACTGGAGTCTTACCACCACCACCAGGAGCGTCGATTACAAATGTTGGAACACAGTAACCTGAAGTATGACCTCTTAAGCCTTCCATAATTTCAAGACCCTTAGCCATTGTTGTTCTAAAGTGCTCGATACCGATTGAAAGGTCACAAATGTAGATGTAGTATGGTCTAACTCTGTTCATAACTAACTCATGAACGAGGTCCATCATGATTGTCTTGTCATCGTTGATACCTCTTAGAAGTACTGACTGGTTACCTAGTGGAATACCAGCATCAGCAAGTTTTCTTAGAGCTTCTTTAGCAGTATCTGTCATTTCCTGTGGATGATTGAAGTGAGTGTTGAGCCAAATTGGGTGATATTTCTTAAGCATATTAACCAATTTGTCTGTTATTCTCATTGGCATTACTACAGGAACCCTTGATCCAAGTCTTACGATTTCAACATGAGGAATCTTTCTAAGTTCGCTAATGATGTACTCAAGAGTGTCGTCTTCAACAAGAAGTGCATCTCCACCTGAAAGAAGTACGTCTCTTACTTCAGGAGTTCTCTTGATGTATGCGATACATGCATCGATGTCTTCTCTTGATCTTGCGCCATCAGTTTCCCCAGCAAGTCTTCTTCTTGTGCAGTGTCTGCAGTACATTGAGCACTGGTCTGTTATCAAGAACAAAACTCTGTCAGGATATCTGTGAGTTAGTCCAGGAGCTGGAGAGTCAGCATCCTCGTGTAGAGGGTCTGCATCGTCAGCTTCTGATCTGTGCATTTCAAGAATTGTAGGTACAGCCTGCATTCTTACAGGATCTGTAGGATCATCTGGATCCATTAGCGATGCGTAATAAGGAGTGATTCCTACTCTGAATCCGCCCATTACTTTTTCGATATCAGCCTTTTCCTGCTCTGTAAGGTTTACTACCTTGCAAATGTCTTCTACTGTGGATAGTCTGTGGGAAACCTGCCAGTGCCAATCGTTCCACTGCTCATCAGTAACATCCTTGAACAAAGGAATATCTTTCCAATTTCTAACAGTCATAATTTCTTTTCTCCTTAATTATTTAATCATTATAAATTTATTTCTCAAAAACATTCCCTACCCGGGGCAACAAATTGCACAGGGGCAGGGACAATATTCAATTGAAATTACACGCGCTTAAGCGACTATGCATACATCTCTTTAAATAAATTTCTAAGACCTTCGTGCTCTCTCAAGATTTGAAGAGTGATTTCAGCGTGACCCTTAGTATATCCGTTACCAATGATCATGTCTACGTCTTTACCAACACCTTCAGCGCCAAGAGCAGCCTTTGTGAAGCTAGTAGCCATTGAGAAGAAGTATACAAGACCGCCATCCTTACAAGCAAGGATTGAAGCCATTTCAGTATTTTCAATGTTTACGTTGTTGATTACGATGTCGCAAAGCTCGCCATCTGTAAGTTCCATAATCTTGTTGTACATTGCTACAGCATCAGTTGCGTCAAGGTGGAAGTACTCGTCTGCAAGATCAAGTTTTCTAGCACGATCTTCAGATTTCTGTGAACCACCGCAGCAGATAACCTTACCAGTAACTCCAGCTCTCTTCTTTGCTTCGTATAGACAAAGTAGTCCAGATTTACCACCACCACCGATTACAAGAACAGTGTTTCCTGGTTTAACTAGTTTTGCTGTCTGTGCAGGAGCTCCTGCTACGTCAAGTGCAGAAAGTGCAAGGCCTTCAGGCATGTCTTCAGGTAGTTTAGCATAAATTCCGCTCTGGAACAAAATAGCCTGTCCCTTGATGTCAACCTGGTCGATGTCAGGTCTAACAGCCAAAATTTCATCGATTACAAGCGGAGTTAGTGAAAGTGAAACTAGAGTAGCAATCTTATCGCCAACCTTTAGGTCTCCAACATAGTTGTCACCAATTTCCTTAACTGTACCAATAAGCATTCCGCCTGAACCAGTCCATGGATTCTTATGTTTTCCAGCTTTCTCAACGATTCCAAGCATAATTTTCTTAATTTCTTCAACGTCTCCGCCTGCTCTTCTTGAGATTTCTGTAAAAGAAGCAGAGTCAATGTTAAGAGTCTTAACATCAATCAAAACTTCATTATCATAGATTTCCATAGTGTTATCAATCACATCTGCTGGTTGTGGTAGAACTCCTTTAGGCGAAATAACACGATGAGTCCCATAAGGGCATCCTTTTTTCTGCATAGTTTTTTCCTCCTCTAAAATAAACTAATTATTTTTTCTCATACTTTATTTATATTATATAAGTTTTCAATATTATTGTCTATTTTTAAATGCAAATTTTTTGTAAGTAAATTTAAAAAATAACAATTGAACACAAAACGGTTCGCCACCTCTTATTTGTCTTTATTTCCCTACTTCTCAAATAAGCCTCGTTTGCTTTTTAATCCAACAAAATAACAGACTATCGGTAAATCCCGACAGCCTGCTATTTTTATGTTTTCTAAATGGATTAAGAAAAACCTTTTTAATTAGTTATGTCTATTCTACATACCTGACATATTGTCAAAGAAGTAAAATCCAAGTGGAGTATAGTACAATCCTTTGACTCCGTCCTTAATCATGTGCTTGCTTGTATAGAAGTATAGAGGTGCAACTACGTTATCATCCTCAATCAGAATCTTCTCTGCATCGTGCAACAACTGCATTCTCTTAGCAGTATCAGGCTCTGCCTTAGCTGCCTTTACAATAGCATCATATGCAGGATTTGAGTACTTAGCATCATTGTTTCCACCGCCAGTAATGAACATGTCGATGAATGTCATAGGATCGTTGTAGTCTCCAACCCATCCGTGTCTAGCGATTGAATAGTTACCATCTTTTCTGTCTTTAAGAAATACGTTCCATTCCTGGTTCTGTAGGTTAACTGTTACACCAAGTTTTTCCTGCCACATGTTCTGAAGTGCTTCTGCGATTGCTTTGTGGTTTGCATCAGTGTTGTATAGATAGTCAACAGTTGGGAATCCTTTTCCGTCAGGATATCCAGCTTCTTCCATTAGCTTCTTAGCCTTCTCACAGTTTGCTTTGTAGTCATCCTTGCCAATCTTGTAGAAGTCGCCTCCAACCTTTCTAAAATCATCACCGTTTACGCCTTTAACATCGTTAATTCCTGATGGAACAAATGCGCTAGCAGCAGTTTCTCCAGTTGCAGTTACGTCGTTCACGATGAAGTTTCTATCCATTGCCAATGAGAATGCTTCCCTTACCTTAGGATTGTCAAAAGGAGCTTTCTGAGTGTTGAAGCATACAAAGTATGTACCAATCTGAGGGTTAACCTTCAAAGTCTTGTCCTTAAGAAGAGCCTTAGTCTCATCAGGTGGAACCTGTTGTATAAAGTCTAATTCGCCAGACTTATATGCAGCATAGATTGCGTTAGTGTCATCCATCAAGTGGAAAACTAGTTTCTTTGTCTTAACCTTGTCTTTATCGTAATAGTTTTCATTAGGCTCCATAACGATCTTTGAGTTTCTCTTTCTTTCAGTCATCTTGAAAGGACCGTTTGAAACATAAGTATCAGGTTTGCTTGTCCAGTCTTTTATCTTTGAATCTTCTACTATTTCCTGCTTAACAGGTGCTGTTGCAGGGAATGCACAGATTTCTTCAAAGTATGGTGTAAGCTTAGATAGCTTTACCTTGAAAGTCTGATCATCAACAGCTTCAATTTCAAGTTTCTTATCTTCGCTGTCATAACCTGCTACCATGTCGAGCATGTACTCATAGTCTGCACCAGTTGCAGGATTTACTAGTCTGTTCCATGCGTAAACAAAGTCTTTTGCGGTAAGAGGTGAACCGTCACTCCACTTAAGATCTTTTCTCAGGTGGAATGTCCACTCTAATTTGTCATCAGAAACATCCCATTTCTCAGCCATTCCAGGTACTAGCTTAGCTTTACCACCTTTATCAGGTGCCCATTTCACAAGCCCTTCAAATGTATGAAGGTTCATTGTGCCTCCATCCAAAGATGTGCTAAGTGCAGGATCGATTGAATCAGGTTCTGATGCAATACAAACGTCCATAACGTCATCGCCTTTTGCACCGGAACCGCCGCTGTTACCACACGCTGTAAACACAAAAATCATGCACAGCGCAAGAGCGGTTAATAATGCCTTCTTCATAAATATTCCTCCTTTTTATGAATTCTCTCTATAACTATGAGTACATTTTACTCAAAAGCTAACTATACATTGTGGCAGGCAACAAAATGCCCGTCTTTCACTTCTCTCCATTCAGGTACTTCTTGTTTGCATACATCTGTAGCAAATGGGCACCTTGTATGGAACTTGCATCCCTTTGGCGGATTCATAGGACTTGGAATCTCACCCTCAAGGATTATTCTTTTCTTCTCTCTATTTGCCTTAGGATCCGGGATAGGAACCGCAGACAAAAGAGTTTTCGTGTATGGATGAATCGGATCTGCATACATCTCTCTACCATTTCCAAGTTCAACCATGTTTCCAAGATACATTACGCCTATTCTATCTGAAATATGCCTTACAACAGACAAATCATGAGCTATGAAAAGATAGGTTAGACCGAGTTCGTCTTGCATGTCCTCAAGCATATTCACAACCTGCGATTGAATCGAAACGTCCAGTGCCGATATTGGCTCGTCACAGACTATAAACTCAGGTTCAACCGCCAAAGCTCTTGCAATCCCTATTCTCTGCTGCTGCCCGCCCGAAAACTCATGCGGATATCTATTGGAATGTTCACTATTAAGACCAACCCTATCGAGCAGTTGGTTAATCCTATCTGCCCTGTCCTTACCCTGGTGCAGCTTGTGAATATCAAGCGCTTCACCGATAATTTCACCAACTGTCATCCTCGGGTCAAGCGACGCCGATGGATCCTGAAATATTATCTGCATCTTTCTTCTGAACGGCAACATCTTAGGATTATTTTTCTTGTTGTTCTCATCAAAGATCACATCCCCATCGTATGTAACCGTGCCAGCCGTTGGTTCATAAAGGCGCAAAAGAGTTCTCCCCAGCGTGGTCTTCCCACACCCTGACTCTCCAACAAGTCCGAAGGTTTCACCCTTTTTGATGTCAAAGGTTACTCCATCCACCGCATACACAGTTTTCGGGCCCTTCAGTCCACCACCTATTTTAAAGTGTTTTTTCAGATTCTTTATTTGAATTAAATTGCTTCCATTTTCCTTTGTCATTTGATTATTTTCCATATCTCTATGCCTCCTCTTTCTGTTTAGAGGCAAGAAGCCAGCAACTAGATCTATGACCATTGCCTAAATCTATTGTAGGTGGCTCCTTTCTTAGGCAGATGTTCATACAATATTCGCATCTGGCACCAAATCCGCAGCCTTCCGGAGGATTAAGCATATCAACCGGATTACCCTCAATAGGGATCAGTCTTTCGTACTCCTCAGCATCAACCCTAGGCATTGAACGCATAAGTCCAAGCGTATATGGATGCGATGGATTGTAAAAAATATCATCAACGCTTCCCTGCTCAACTATCTTTCCAGCATACATTACAGATACCTTATCACAGACTTCCGCAACGACGCCAAGATTGTGTGTGATGAATATAACCGACATTTTTCTTTCTTCTTGGAGTTTTTTGATAAGTTCCAAGATTTGTGCCTGAATCGTTACATCCAGGGCCGTAGTTGGCTCGTCAGCAATCAAAAGCTTAGGATCACAAATCAGCCCCATAGCGATCATTACCCTCTGACGCATTCCGCCTGAAAGCTCATGCGGATACTGTTTCATACGTTTTTCAGGGTTATTAATGCCTACCAGTTTTAGCATTTCAATCGACTTATCCCAGGCTTCCTTCTTCTCCACTTTCTGGTGGCACAAAATAGCTTCTGAAAGTTGATTCCCTATACTATAAACAGGGTTCAAACATGTCATCGGGTTCTGGAAGATCATGCTTACTTTGTTTCCGCGGAAGTCTTCCATCTGCTCTGGGGTATACTCCAAAACATTCTCACCGTCAAACAATATTTCTCCGCCAACAACTTTTCCAGGGCTTTGAAGTAGCCCAATAATCGTATAAGCTTCCACGCTCTTTCCTGAACCGGACTCTCCAACGATTCCCATTATTTCGCCGTGATTAATTTCGTAACTTATTCCCCCAACAGCCTTAACTTCACCTGCGTGAGTAAAGAATGAAACTTTGAGGTCTTTGACTTCTAATAATTTGTCCATCTTAACCTCCTTACTTCCTTAGCCTTGGATCAAAAGCATCTCTTAGTCCGTCGCCGAACAAGTTCAAACTCAAAATCATCAAACTTAAGATGATGGAAGGAATGATCAATCTCTCTGGATATGAGTATATTCCCGCCAACGCTTCCGCTGCCATAGCACCAAGACTTGGCATCGGAGCAGAAACACCAATTCCTAAGAAAGATAGGAATGACTCAAGAAATATAGCGGATGGAATCTGGAGAGCAGTCATTACAATAATTTGCCCTACACAGTTTGGCAAAAGGTGCCTCTTAATTATTCTCTTACCACCGCCGCCAAGAGCCCTGGCTGCAGTTACGTATTCCTGTTGCTTTAACATCAGAATTTGGCCCCTTATTATCCTAGCCATAGAAACCCAGTACAGGAGTCCGAAAGCTATGAATATGGATATTAGAGGTGCTCCGAGAACACCAACCTTCGCGGCAAATGCCGAGTTGCTCGTGTTAACCCAGTTCTGCAAAGGTATCTTGATTGTTACTGATAGAAGCAATACAACAAGAACGTCTGGCACAGAATATATCAAATCAAGAATTCTCATCATAACGTTATCTACCTTGCCGCCAAAATATGCTGATATTGAGCCATATAGTGTGCCTATTACAAGAACTATCAAACTCGCACATACTCCGACTGTCAGTGAAACTCGTCCGCCGTACATAGCACGCACAAACAAATCTCGACCGAATTTATCAGTACCGAAAGGGTGCTCAAAAGACGGTGCTAAGTTAATGCTCTCTGCATGTCTTGCTTGTGTTGAATAGTCAACGCTTGTGAAAAGCGGTCCTATGAACGAGAACAAGAATATTATTACTATTATACCAAGCGATATCATGGCTACTTTGTTGCCCTTAAGTCTCCTCCATGCGTCAGCCCAATATGATACGCTTTCAGCTTTTTCTATGAAATGTTCTTTCTTTTCCTCAGAAGCTGGTTCAAAATCATTCGGTTCAAATATCATTTCCCTATCTGGAAGTTTGTTTAAATCCGGTTGCAATGAGAAAAATCTGGGATTTAGAAATCTATTTTGTTCTTTAATCATGCTTCGCCACCTCCCTTAGTGATATCAATTCTAGGGTCTACCAGTCTGTAGAGAAGGTCGACGATTAGGTTCATTATTATAACTAGCGCTGCTAGGAATATTGTGGTAGCCATTATAATAGGATAATCTCTATTTAGTATGCTCTGAATAAAGTATCTGCCAATACCTGGGATGCTGAATACACTTTCTACAACAAAACTACCTGTTAGTATGAATGCGGTCAGAGGTCCAAGATATGTCAAAATCGGAATAAAAGCATTCCTAAGAGCGTGCTTAAATATTACTTTGCTCGACTTAACACCCTTGGCTCTCGCGGTTCTGATGTAGTCCTGATTAATCGCGTCGAGCATACTTGACCTTGCAAGCCTTCCTAGGTAACACATAGGATAAAATGCCATAGTAAAACATGGCATAATATAACTCGCGGGACTACCGAGTCCAATGGTTGGCAGCCATCCGAGATTTACGCCAAAAAGTATTAGCATAAGGGTAGCAATAACAAAGCCTGGTACCGAAATGCCCAAAGTCATTATAACCCTGAGAACACTATCAACCTTGCCGCCTCTAAAATACGCAGCAAGGCAACCCATCGGAATACCAGTAATTATTGCAAAAAGAAGTGAAATAAGACCTATCTTTGCCGAAGTAGGGAATAATTCCGCGATAATTTCACTCACGGGCCTATTCTTCTGCATTTTAAGAGAAACTCCAAAGTCCCCCTGAACGAACTTAACAATATAATTTTTGAATTGAATATGTAGCGGTTTATCAAGACCATACTTAGCATTGAGTGCGGCAATTACTTCTGGAGACTTTGCTTTCTCTCCAAGGAATGGACCGCCCGGTACTAAGTTCATCAAAACAAAGGTTAGGGCTGCAACCAAAAGTAGGACAATTACAGCCTGCGCTACACGTTTGATAACGTATTTACCCATTTAGAAAACTCCTGACATCTATTAATTTCTTTCCAACCGATAAACGATTTATCCCATTATACATCAAAAAACGAATAAAAACAATATAATTTCACTAAAAAAAGTGTTGTTGCGTTTTCGCTTTAATTTAATAAACCAATAAAATAATAGCCTATTTTTTGTTTTTTCATATTAACAATATTATAATTTTGTAGTGTTCTACAACAAAATACGTTTCTTGAGCATATTTTTATATATTCTACACAAAACATGTGCTTTATCGTTAAAGTATATTTTCATATCTTTTTGTATAAAATTAAGTGCATAGCGACATTATTCGAGAGTGGCCTATTTTGTTGATGAGATCTAGTGGAGTTATTAGAAAATGCGAAAATTAAAACCCCTGCAATTAGACGTATTATAATCGCAAGGGTTGGAGGTAATATTATTAGTATTTTTATATTGTTTTTTAATTAAGTAGAAGCACTATGCAGTTTTCAAATGCAGTTCGCACAGTCTCACAAATTTCAGTATGCACGAGGCCGCATTTTATTTTGCACTATGCATATAACTTGTTGAACAAGTCTCTGATTTTGTCGTTTTCTCTTAGAACCTGCAAAGCCACGTTTGCATGTCCCTTTGTGTACCCGTTTCCAACAAGCATGTTGATATCTTTGCCGACGCCTTCTGCGCCAAGAGCAGCCTTTGTGAAATCACTAGCCATTGAGAAGAAGTAAACCATGCCACCATCTCTACAAAGCATTATTGATGCCATCTCTGTGTTTGGTATGTTTACAACATTGATAACAACGTCAGCCATTCTTCCGTTTGTGACTTCAGCTACTTTTTGATGTAGGCCTACCGCATCAGTCGCATTTCCTACGATGTAGTGATCAGCAACCTCAACGCTTTTTGCTCTATCAATTGAAGGCTCAAATCCGTCAATACAAATAACCTGTCCGTTCACTCCAACTTCCTTCTTAGCCATGTAGCAGCAAAGCATACCCGACTTTCCGCCACCACCAAGAATTACAACTGTATCTCCTGGGTGACAAATCTTAGCGGTCTGTGCAGGGGCGCCAGCAACGTCAAGCACAGAAAGCGCTAGATTCTGCGGAAGGTCATCTGGAAGTATTGAGAAAATACCGCTTTCGAACAAAATAGCCTGGCCTTCAATATCAACCTGGTCAATGTCAGGCCTTACATCTAAAATTTTCTCTATTTTAAGAGGAGTTAAGCTTAGAGAAACTAGTGTAGCGATTTTATCTCCAACTTCAAGTTCACCCTTATAATTAGGACCAATTTCAGCAACTGTACCAATTAGCATTCCGCCTGAACCAGTCCAAGGATTTTTGTGTTTCCCTGTCTTTTCAACGATGGACATGATGATTTCTTTAATTTTTTCAACATCGTGATCAGCTCTTCTTTCAATCTCTGTGAAGCTTGCAGAGTCAATGTTCAAAGTATGAACGTTAATAAGAACTTCGTTGTCATAAATTTTCATATCATTATCAAGAATTTCCGCTGGCTGTGGAAGAACTCCCTTTGGGCTCAAAACCCTATGTGTTCCTAGCGGATCTCCTGGTCTGTACTTAACGGTTCTGTTTTCAATAGCTTTTTCCATATTATTACCTTCCTTATTAAAATTTACTATAAGCATTAATTTTATTTTCAAAATGACATAACGTATATAAGCAATCTTCGTGCCATCTTTTTGAGTATCCGCGATAAATTTTAAAAAAGCCAAACAAAATTTGAAAAATCTAGGCAAATATGCACAAAAATACTCCCTCAAAATTTTCATCCTGAGGGAGTAATAATCATTCAAATTATGTTCTAGCACGTTTTCACCCCATTTATCGAGTGATCTTCCTTGAAAATCGAACCGTTTTTAATTCAGCGATAAATATAGCGATTCGTTTTCGTTTCAAAAGTCACAGGCCTATTATAACTATCTCAAATTAAGCCTCAATTACGTTTAAATTCCGTACTTCTTTTTCTTTCTAACCAGTTGTGTCTGTGAAATTCCAACCGCCTTAGCAACCTTCCTTGTCGATCCGAATTGTCCGCATGCGTACTTAAGTATATTTTTTTCGAAGTTGTTTACCATTTTCTCAAGATCCATGACCTGCTCCTGCTCGCCATTAGCACCATGCGATACAGATATTTTGTTCCTTACCGAAGAAAGAGGTGTTGAGTCAAAGATATCGGAATGCAGTTCGCGCATGATGTCAAGCAAATCGATTCTCTCGCTTTTTGAGCCAATCATCAGCCTTTGAACTACGTTCTCAAGTTCCCTGATATTTCCTGGCCATGGCGACTGTTTAAGGTATTCTATCGCATCGTCATCTATGGTTCTCTTAATGTCGAACTTTCTGCCGTACTTATCCAGCATAAATCTAACAAGTGCCGGGATATCGCTCACTCTCTCTGCAAGACTAGGCACTCGGATCCTCACGACATTCAAGCGGTAATACAAATCTCGTCTGAACGTTCCTTCTTCAATCATCTCTTCAAGTTCGCGATTTGTTGCTGAAATTATCCTAACATTGCATTTAACAGGGGAGTGCCCGCCCACTCTAAAAAATTCACCGTCCTGAATGACTCTCAGAAGTTTAGCCTGCACATCTATAGCCAGTTCGCCGATTTCGTCGAGAAACAAAATGCCGTTGTCAGCGAGCTCAAAGAAACCCTTCTTGCCTCTTTCGCCAGCACCGGTGAATGCACCTTTTTCATATCCGAAAAGTTCTGATTCTATTAGCGTTGGAGCGATGGATGCACAATTAACCTTTAGGAAAGGCTGCATTTTCCTAGAACTATTTTTGTGAATCATTGTCGCAACTTTTTCTTTGCCGACACCCGTTTCACCTGTTATTAACACGTTGCAGTCGTAATTTGAAACCGTCATGATTTCGTCGAGCACAGCCGTCATAGCCCTGCTTCCAGAAATAAAGTCCTCCGTCATGCTCTGCCTTTGGCCGCCGACCATCTGCAGCCTATCCTCTCTGCCAAGAGGATACGAAAGATCATCCCCCACATTAAGATCAGTCACGACTGCATCAGAAACGTATGGCATAAGTTCCTTAACAAGTTCAATGTCAAAGTTGTCATAAGCCTCAAGATAGCCGTCAGCACAACGGATGTCAAGCTGCCTCGAAATCGACTCCGTAATATAAAGTGCGATGTTATAATTATTTATTAGATTTGCAAACACTACAGTTCCGCCGCTTTTGGTCGCCAAAATATTAATCGTCTCGGCACCTGGTATGTCCGCACAGTTTACGCTGACATCAAAAAGCCCATCCGCTCCAAGCCCCTGTAGGCACTCCAGCGGTTTCAAAATATCAACATAGTGAACTTCGCTGAAAACATCTTTAATCAAGCGGTTCACAGATTCTCCCTGCAAAACCATGTCTGTTTTCTTGTCGAGAAGGCAAACTATCTCGGCATCTGGCCTTGCAACTTTGCGCACCGCATATCCAAACAAAAGATTCGACAAAAGATTATTCCCCACTATGAGGATTTTTCGCTTGCCGACAGCTGTATTACTGATTCTATAAAGCGTGCCAGATTCGTTAAAGGTAAACAGTAGTAGGTTAGTTGGCATATCCTTTGGCTTAGGAATTAGCGGAACCTCCTCACCGATTACAGCATATCCCGTGGCATCAATTTGCCCAAATGCCCTGTCAATCGATTTAATACTATCGATATACATCGGTATGCTTGCTAGGCTAGCATTACAAACGACCTCATCTCCAACCTTAAAACCCTTAACATTTGAAAATTCTGATCCAATTTCCGAGACAACCCCCTCGAAGAGTCCCCCCGTATCAGTCACTGGATTGTGCAGCTTACCCCTCCTTATGACAATATCAATAATGCGCTGCTTGATTTTTTCTTCATTATTGTTGCTCTCAAGGCAAATCTGCTTGAAACTCGTCCCCTCAATATGAATGGTCTTTATATCTATCCGGATTTCCCTGCTATCAATTTCCCTGCTGTTATCAAGTCTCCACGCAGACGTCGGCAAAACATGTTCCGGCTCAATCACTCTTCTTGTTCCATATGGCTTTTCTTGGCCTAGTTTATTCATTGCTCCCTCTTCCTGATAAAAACGTATGAACAGATTTCGGTTCAAATATATTTTACTACCAGTAACCTCATAATGCAATCGTCAGTTCTATATACAGCCGTAAAAATTTAGACAATTGCACATTTTTAATATAGGTTATCCGCTCAGTTGTTCTGGTAGAACCACATTCGGTTCAACAAAACAGCCAAGCCGCCACAGTTGTTTTGTGCAAAAATTGTCAAATGGCTTTACAAGTTTTCGGTGGGTGCTATAATATATATAGTTATTATTTGATTGAAAAAGGAGAAATAAAATGGCTGAAAAAATTACTTCAACACTTAGACTAAGAATGTCTGCAAAAGATGCTCATTACGGTGGAAATTTGGTTGATGGAGCTCACATGGTACACCTATTTGGTGACGTAGCTACAGAGCTTCTTATCAAATACGACGGAGACGAAGGACTTTTCTGCGCTTACAGCGACGTTGAGTTCAAGGCTCCTGTTTATGCCGGCGACTATATCGAGGCTTATGGCGAAATCACTGAAATCGGAAATTCTTCAAGAAAGATGGTTTTCGAAGCTAGAAAAGTAATCAAGACTCGTCCTGACATCAGCGATTCAGCTGCAGATTTTCTAGAAGAGCCTGTAGTTGTTGCAACTGCAAAGGGTGTTTGCGTAACTCCTAAGGATTGCCAGAGAAAGAACAAGTAAGAGAAATTTCTAAGCTTTTTGGGCATACACAATAGCACAAAATAGCAAGCAAAACGCTGTATCTATTGAAATATCATTAGATACAGCGTTTTTCAATTTGCAGCTGGCTACTCTGCGTAGCTTAAATTGCTTTTCTTTTCTGTTTCTTCTTGTTTGCTACGTCTTATACCTGCAAATACTGATCCAGAAAGATTATGCCATACGCTGAAGATTGCTCCAGGCAATGTAGCAAGTGGGTTTGCTGCAAAGTTCATAGCCGCAAGAGAAATCGCAAGTCCGCTGTTCTGCATTCCGACTTCGATTGCGATTGCGGTCGTCTTCTTATAGCTTATCCCAATAGCCCGCGCTATAAGAAGACCCAGGAGCAGCCCACAAAGGTTGTGGATGGCCACGACCACCAAGGTCAGAAGGCCGCTGGCCATGATTTTGCCGGCGTTTGCTGCCACGATACCCGCAATGAGGACGATTATGGCGACTGATGAGATGAGCGGCAAAATCGCTGCTCCTCCTTCGAACCGACGGCCTACGCCGTTTTCCTTGGCCTTATCCATTAGATGATTTGTCAGCACTCCCAAAATTACAGGAATCAAAATTATAGTTACAACAGTCTTGAACATAGCAAGAAGTGAAACATCGACCCACTTATCTGCAAGAAGATATACCCAAAGCGGAGTCAGAAGCGGAGCAAGTAGGGTCGATGTTATCGTCATTGAAACAGACAGTGCAACATCGCCCTTTGCAATGTGAGTGATAACATTGCTCGCCGTTCCCCCAGGACAGCATCCTACGAGTATTACGCCTAATGCAAGATCTGCAGGCAGTTTGAACAAAACTGCCAAAATCCATGCAACCACAGGCATAATCGTAAACTGCGCAATGCAACCAATGATAACCTCCTTAGGCCTTTTGATAATCTCTTTAAAGTCTGATGTTTTTATTGTTGTCCCCATACCAAACATAGCAAATCCTAAGAATATCGCTGTGTAATTTACAATCCATAGAAATGGTCCAGGGACTAAAAATGCTATAAGGGAAAGCCCCATAATGAGCATCCAGTTGTATTTTGTGAATATGCCAGAAATACGTGCAATTTGCTTCATTTTACTTGCCCTCCCAAGAGAAATTATCGATCAATCGCGTATTACCGATATACACTGCCATTGCTACAAGAACCTTACCCTCAACCTTTTCAATAGGCTGAAGCATTTCTCCATCTACAGCTTCGATATAATCTATCTTCGCAAGTGGTTCCGCCTCAATAACCTCAGCCATGAGCGAAGTAAGCTGTTTTGTGCTCATACCTTCCTTGATGTTTTCTTTGCCGGCTTTTATTGCTCTAGACAGACATAGTGCAGCCTTTCTCTCCTCAGCTGAGAGGTATGTGTTCCTCGATGACATTGCAAGACCGTCTTCCTCTCTCACGATCGGGCACCCTACAATCTCGATATCAAAGTTTAGATCCTTAACCATCTTCTTGATTATTGCAAGTTGCTGGGCATCTTTTTCGCCAAAATATGCACGATTAGCCTTTGTTATATTAAAAAGCTTCGAAACCACAGTACAAACTCCTTTAAAATGTATTGGTCTTCTTGCTCCACATAACCCATCAGAAAGTTCCTCAATGCTTACATAAGCCCTTGGTCTATCATACATTTCATCAGGTTCAGGATTGAAAATTAGCGATGCCCCGAGTTTATCGCAGAAGTTCTTATCTGCCTCGAAATCTCTAGGATAGCTCTCAAGGTCCTCGTTTGGCCCAAACTGTGTAGGATTCACAAAATCCGACACAATTACCTCGTCGTTTTGCTCGACTGCCTTTTTTATAAGGCTTCCATGTCCCGCATGCAGAAATCCCATAGTCGGTACAAGTCCAACGCTCTTTCCTTCCGCTTGCCACTTAGCAACCTGTACTCTAACTTCATCTATTGTCTTAGCAACAATTATACCCTTGCAACCACTCATTTTACATATCCTCCAATCTGCCGTGTTTCTCATAGTTTGTCACCCTCACAGGTCTGTTCTCATCATCAACAAAAACCACCTTAGGCTTATGGGTTTTCGCTTCCTCGATGTCGCACGTGCAATAAGCCATAATGATTATTTTGTCGCCCACAGATACACACCTTGCCGCTGCACCATTCAGGCAAATTTTTCCGCTGCCAGCCTCTCCTGCGATTGTGTACGTCTCAAAACGCTGTCCATTATCAACGTCCGCAATTTGAACCTTTTGGTACTCGCAAATTCCTGCAGCTTCCATAAGTTTAGTGTCCACGGTTATGCTTCCCACATAGTCAAGTTCTGCCTGAGTGACAGTCGTCCTGTGAATTTTGCCCTGAAGCATTTCAATTTCCATACGTCCTCCTTCTATGCGCACACAACAAAAAAGCCGGCCCGACACAAAAATATGTTCTGACCTGGCTTTGTTCTTCTTAAATATAACACTACAAAATATCCGTGTCTCAAAGTTTGTCCGATCGCCGTTCACTACGCTTACACCTTATTTGATGTCGCTATCCATTTTCGTATTCGCATAATATAGATAACTAGCTCAAAATTTTGCATGAATCAACGTCGTTCCTTCTCTTGAGATTTCCAAAGAATTTCTGCTCTGTATAATCTTCGCTCTTCATAATCTCAAAATCTCTTGGATATTGTTCGTTTTTAAAATTGGTCAGAGTATAGTTTTGTGCGCAAATACTATCTCTAACTCGCATTATAACACGATATCTTCTGTCGTGCAAAATATTTTATAAATCTTGAGGAAGATGTTGATGTTTAAGCTGTTCTCGAGGAGAAAAATTGCTTTAAATTATTGTTCCCGGAGATATTCTTTTCCTGAGTATCATCAAAAAACTTACTTAGCGTATTTGTTTAAACTAAGTAAGTTTTTTCGTTTCAATCTCAAAACTCAAAAAGTTCGGATTTATAACCAATCCCTCGTGGATTTGAAGGCTGGTTCCTTTTGCTTACCGGTGAGCAGCTCCACTACTTTGCTTCCAACATTGACCATTTTGTCGAATTGCTCTATGTTAAAATCACTCATTGTAGTCGAGCCCTTTGGACCATATCCGCCTGGGGAACTTGACATGGCGAAATTGGAACGATGGAGAAAGTCATTTCCATCCAGTTGTTTCTGTCTCCAAACGTAAAATCCGGTTGCCTTTTCTAAAATTGACGGTGCCTGATAGCCGTCCGCATCATCCCCGCCATCTATGGCAAGCTGATGTAGTCTGAATTCAATCTCCTTTATGTAGGGATTATTCAATGTCACAGAGAGAAGGAAATGATATTTGTATGAGTAATGTGGCGGATTGTATGCCTTTTTCTCTCCGTCTATCTCCTTTTTAATTTCCTTCTTATTCTCCTCAACGGTTAGCATAGCGTCTACTATCTCATCAAGTGAAAAGACATCTGCATCTTCTTTCTTCGTTCCGCTTTCGATTAAAACGAATTTTCCTTCGTCGTGATTGATTAAAAGCAGGTCCTTTCCATCTAGTTGGACGCTCTCGTCCGCTTGGAATGCAACGACTTCTTCCCTCGTCGATTCGCGCCATGCGAGTTGGTCGCGTATCTCTTTTTCAGTATGAACCTTGTCTTTGCGATCAAAGAATGGGGAAAGCTTCTTTTGGCATTTACCACAGATGAAGTCATCGTTCTCGAGCTTTAGCCTCGAGAGAAGCCCTGCCTTTTCACCGCATATTACACATATTTTTTTACTGAAAAGTCCCATATATGCTACCTCCTTAAAACATTTCTATTTTGACGATCCATCTTAGACAAAAATAAAGGCGACTAAGACAATTGTTGACTGTCTATTTCTTGATTTTGTACTTTATAGAGTTCAGCATGTCGCTTACGCCATCTTTGTCGATGAGCCCGACGACAGTAATGTATACGGGAGTCCCATCCACAACGCCGTAATATTCGTTTGCATCAGCTCCATTTCTTGTCAAATCGAATTTGACATAATCCACCTCTCCAAGTTTCACATTCGTCTTGTTGTCAAATGTGCCTACAACACCTGATTCCTTTTCCTCATTTGCCTTTGCGTCAAGATCGGCATTAAGTTGGTCCATGGTGTAATTCGTCGTTCCTTGCTTATATCCCTTGACAGTAAAGCCCACCAAAGAATTGAGCGCTCCGTCTGGATCAACTGCGTCAATTTGTATATACTCGGTGTTGTTATCATCCTGCTTGTCCTTTGGGAAAATCATGATCTGCTCATAACCTTCCTGTGGCTTTGCCACATAGCCATCTGTAGGGGTTACGCTGATTACCTTGTTCGTGGATTGAACAGCAGTGCTCTTTTTATCATTGCTTCCGCAGGCTGCCATAACCACGGATAATATCAAGCACAGAGCAATGGTCAATAATGTCTTCTTTTTCATTTTAATCGTTTTACCTCCTTAAATTTTTATATCTGAATTAACTTTTCCGCACGATCTATGTTTTGACTTCGTTTTCGCTAATCAAATATATCATTGATTTTTTTCTTATTCTTTACTATCTCATCAAGTAGTCCCTTATCTATAACCTTTTTGAGTCCTGGGTCCTTGTTCAGATCAAGCCTGTCGCCCTTTAATTCTGATGAGTTTTCCCCCTCAACAAATGAATTGGTAAGTCCAGTGAGTTTCCCCGAGAACTTGTCTTCACACTTGAGATTACTCATCTCATGCTTGGTTTCGAATTCATAGTGATGCCTTTCGTCTGAATTTCTGTATCTAGCGTACATTGTGAAGTAAAATACAAAGCCTGAAAGTAAGAGAATCCAGAAAAAGTTTCTCATATCCTGAAACTTCGTATCGTCAAACATGCTCATAGCTGCGACCATGTTTAAAACAAAGGCCATGATGCCTCCGAAGATCTCCACAAGAACTGAACAGATAAACAGTTTAATGGTGTTTATAGGCACGCTGCCCATAGTCTCTTTTGTTCTTGCGTTTACCGCTACGTAGTGAAGGAGATTTTTGCCGTTTTTCTTCTGCATGTAGCTATAGAGCCACACTGGTAGATAGGCTGCTTTCCAGGAATCGCCTTTAACCTTATAATTTTCCTCATCCCATCTTACGCCTCTGTCGTATTCTTCAATAGTTTCCTTTGCTGCAAGCCTTGCAACATCAGAACTTTGTGCATAAACGGGATCTTTTAGAAGATCAATATTGCTATCCCTCTTTTCAGAAGTGTAGCCTTTCATGTAATTAGCGTTGAATTTAACGCAATTTTCTGTATCAAATGGCATGATAGCGTTTATAATATTGGTTGTTTTTTCCTTTGATGTGTAATCCAGTTTGTCCGTTGAAGCTTCTATTGATAGATCATCTATAAAAATATCGAAGTCTCTTTCGATTTTATAGCAGTCTGCGTCGTACTCTGTATGTTTGTCATCGCCATGCCCTACTTCGTAACTTGCTGTTTCGATTTCACCTTCGCCACATAGGTTCATGTGAGAGCTGACATCCACAAGCATATAAGGAAGGTAGACTCCACAGATATTCTCTGTAGTAAACTCCCTTGTAAATGTAGGATGAGCGAAGAATTTTCTTTGTTTAACAAATTTTTCTATCTCTCCTTGGGCATCTCCCTTAGTTACACTAAATGGTAAAATAACGTCTGGGATTGCTCCATTCGGTATTTTGTTATTGATAGAAAGTGTATTACGACACCAGTGGCACCTAGCCTGAGTGTTGGTCTTAGTGTCTATTACTACTTCTGCACCACAGCTTTCACATTTAACTGTGATCATATCGTCTGCCGCTTCGTCAATGTCTGCCGCTCCACTACCAATTGTAGTGCCTTCTAAGGTGCTTATGTCTTGGTCTTCTGGCGCTAATTCTGGTTCGAACTCATGTCTACAGAAATTACATCTAAGTTTGCCAGTCTTGGTATTAGTCTCTATGTCTGTAGAACCGCACTTCGGACACTTAATCTGACCATCTTTTAGGTCACTGCTCGTATCTATTATTTTTATATCTTCATTTTCCATAAAATCACCTATAGTCCAAGTAATTCTCTTTTCATATTGTCAAATTCTTCTTGAGATATGACTCCTGCATCAAGAAGTTTCTTCATCTTGATTAGTTTTTCTGTTGGATCTTCCCCTTGCTGTTGTGCTTGTTGTCCTTGGCTTGGATTTTGGGATTGTCCTTGATTATCGTAGCCTTGGTTTTGGTTTAGGTTTTGTCCTTGATTATTGTTGACTTGGTTTTGGGGTTGTCCTTGATTGTCGTAGCCTTGGTTTTGGGTCTGATTTTGATTCATTCCTCCGCCGAAATTAGGTTGGTAGGAATTTCCTGCGTTTGGTTGTTGCATTCCGCCCATCACATTTCCCGCAGCGTTCATACCCATGCCCATGAATGCCATGTTTGCTCCGCCACCATTTTCTCCTGCTGCTTGCATACCTCTTGCCACTGATTGTTGCATAAACGAATTTCCACGAGCGCCTGAAAGTGAATCTGCCCTCTTGACATCCTTCATCATTTCCTTGGTATCTTCGTCATATTCGATAGCTAAGATGGCTGTCTTTATTATCTCGAGACCGCGAGTGGATCTCCATTCGTAACCGTCTTCTACTGCAGCTGAAAGGGATTTTGCAAATCCAATTTGATCTCCTTGAATCTTGCTCATCCTATTACCCCTAGTTGGATCGTTGGTATAGTTTGAAAATGCTGCTGATAGACTGCCAACAACTTCGTTGAAAAGTTGTTCTGCCGCTTCGTTATCCATGTCGCTCAAATCAAAGGCAGGTGCTCCAGAAATTAGATATTTAACAGGAACGAAGTTTTTTAAAAATAGGATTGGATCCACGATTTGAACTGTATATGTTCCTCTCGTTACTGCTCCTACTTGTGTCCCGAAGAATGCATCGTCCCAATATATTTCTGATTGAGTGCCAAATCTATTATTGGGGATCTCTTTTAGATTTACATAGAATACTAGTTGGTTTGTAGCAGGTATGCCTCCAAACTTGAATTTTTCCCAGGATGTTTTTACTATGGAATCCACTAGTCCGTCTCCTGAAAATATGGATTTTGAATTTGGATCATCTGGACTGTATTCATAACCACCTATTTCTGTAATTATGCTAGTAATTGCTCCGTCTTGAACGGTTACTAGGGCCGTACCTTCTGGAACAATAACTTTGCTACCATTTGTAATTACATTGTCATTTCCCTTGTAATTTGCTCCTCTGTCATTGTTTGTCCCCATAGGTACTCCTGGAAACAATGCCGCAGTCGCAGACACTCCTGGCATCGGTCCGTAAAATTCTTTCCATTGATCTGCTAGGGTTCCTCCCAGTGAACCTTTAAATGCTTGTATAAATCCCATCGTTTTCCTCCTATATTTAATTTTGACAAAAGCCCATTGCTGTAAATTTATAAATTCATTATACTGAATTTGTATTTGGATTAAATCACCCAAAAGGATGATTTTTTGTAAAATTTTTAAAATTTTTCTTGTGAATAAATATTAGGTTAGAATAAAAATAATATTTTTGATATAATTAAATTAAGAATTACTTTTTATGAAACATTAACATTTTGTTAAATTATACTTTGCATTTTGAAAGGAGGGTCCCATGTATCGCAAAGAAATCATCATTTATATTATTTCAATCTTTTTCGTTTTCATCGCTTGTGTTTTGCATGCCTTGGATTTTTATAATTGTGTAGATTTCCCTGTAAATACTATAGTCCTAGCCCTCTATACATTTGTAATTTTTATCTGGATGCACAACATGATGAATAGAGTCCTTAGAAGTTCCATCGTTACTAGGTTTAGAATCATAGGCCTCCTTCTAATCTGCTACCTTACCGTGAGAACAGTGAAGTACGAAATACTTATGGAAAATGAGGATGCCGTCAGGCTCATAAGAAACTTATACTTTGTTTTTCCACTAGTATTAATACTGCTTGTTTTTCTGACATCCCTACACGTCGGTAAGTCGGAGAGAGAAAACATCAATAAATATTGGAATCTCCTTTGGATTCCTACTTGTGTAACTTCGGTGTTAATTTTAACTAATAATTACCACGAACTAGTCTTCTCAGTAGATCCAAATGTCAGAGGTCTTGATATGTACGGTCCCGTATTTTATTTCGTAATTATCTACATCGGGCTTCTTTCTCTTTTAACCCTAGTGTTTACAATGATGCCTTCTTTTAAAAATAGACGTTTGGCTTCGGTCATTCTCCCGATCTTAATACTTTTAACCTGGGGGGGTCTATACTTTTCTATACATGATAGGTTGGGGGCCTTTCGAGTATTTTAAAATTATTTTCAAGAGTGCAGAGTTTAACATATTAATGGTAGTGCTATTTATTGAATCCTTAGTCTTTATGAGACTTCTGCCTTCTAACAGGGGATACGAATCATTCTTACAATTGTCATCTTTGAATATCGGTATTGTGGATTCAAACGGGAAAATGATCTTCCGCCCAAAAAGGTACAGAGATATAGATTATTCTCTCGTTGAAGATTCCTTTTCTAATCCAATATTAATAAATTAGGACACCCTTCTTGAAAGTGCGAATATCAAGGGCGGCAAATCTTTTTGGTTTGTAGATTTTACTGATTTTAATAATTTAAAAAGGAAACTCATCGATATGAGCGAAGATATGCTAAGCGAAAATGAACTTCTCAAGGCGAAGAGCACATTGGAGAAGGATATGGTCATGGTGGAGGAACAGAAGGAGATAAGAGAACATATTCACATGAAGCTGAGACCTCAGTTCGATCAACTTAAGTATATTTTGTTGAATCTACCAGAAGATGAGGAGATGTTTGAAATAAAATTAAAGCATGCCTGTTTTCTCGATGTGTATATCAAGAGATACTCTAACCTATTCTTGATTACTAAGAATAAAAAGACTTTGAATCTTGCTGAGCTGAAGCTTGCATTTTGCGAATCCCTTGACTATTTGAAACTAAGCAACGTTAACACCAGTATCAATTGGAGTCTAGATGGATGGTTCGATGCAAAGTATTGCCTAAGTCTTTATGAAATTTTTCAATATGCAATGGAATTCTATATGCCTGGAATCGACTCTCTGCATGTTAGTCTATATCGAAAGGATAATATTCCTACACTAAAAATTAAAATTACCGGCGTAGAACCAAAATCTTTCTTAAGGGAGTATAAATCTGTTTATGATAAACGGGAAATCGTGATTGGTGAAGATATAGGAGATGAGGAAATTAACTTACTTATTTCTTTGGAAAGGAGGCATTCATGACTCTTTTTAATCTAAGCATCTATAACCTTGCCGCCCTATTTCTATTTAACACAGCCATATTGATTTCGAGTGTAAGAATATTAGTCGAAGCGGCAAATTTTGGAATTCGCTCTAAATATTTTGTGCGAGGTGTTATCCTCTTTGTTTTGAGTTTTTTACCGTTTCAGATTTTAGCAGAAATTGGGACAGGAAGGCTCCACATGGCAAATGCTTTGATAGGACTCCCTCTACATTGCTTTATAATCTACAATGTGCTTCTCTGTGGCTTTGAAATCATATTCGCCATTAATTTTTCAAAGACTATCAGTAATACCATCGGTAAGAACTCCATCAAGGAAAGTATGGACAATCTACCAGATGGCATCTGTTTTTCGAAATTGGATGGCACGCCGCTCTTGGTCAACAGGTTAATGCAGGATATTAGTTACGAAGTCTTCGGAAACATGCTCGTAAATGATTTAGTATGCGCAGAAAAGATTAGAAACAAAAATATAAGAAATGAAGCTTGTATCTTACAAGAAGAGCCTCTCATAGTAGAAGCCTTGGGAGATATTTGGCATATAAAGGTAGTTCTTCATGAAAATGTAAGGGAAACCTTGGCTTATAAAATCACCCTTGAGTGGGGTCTGTATCAAGATATAGAAAAGAAGAATAGACAGATTGAAAAGATTAACGCAAGTTTAAAAGAATATCAAAAGAACGTGGCGGAATATACAAGGCAAAAGGAAATCTTGCAAGCAAAAATTAAAATTCACGATAAGATTGGTCAGTCTCTCATATATTTTAAACGCTACTTGGATATGGAGGAAAAAACAAAGGAAGATCGAGATAAGCTCATTAATTTATGGATGGAAAGCCTTTTAATGCTCGATGAAAAAGATAATTTCTTAGGTGAAGATAATGATACTTCGAAAAATGAAGCAAAATTCAAAAAACTTATCTCCACCGCAAAAGATATAGGTGTTTCGGTACACTTGCATGGTGAAATCCCTAGCAACGAAGGCGATTTAAATCTCTTAGTTGATATAGTTCACGAAGCACTTAACAATGCCATTAGCCACGGTCAAGCTAAAAATATATGGATTGATTTATATGAGGACAGTTTTAATGTCCATTGCAAGATAAAAAATGACGGAATCTCAGTCAAGGAGCCAATAATAGAAAAGGGTGGGCTCAAGAATATCCGTCAAAGGATAAAAAACTGCGGTGGTATAATGCAAATAGAATTAGATTCGCAATTCACCTTGTATCTATCCTGGCCAAAAGGAGGAAACTATGACCTATAAAATAATGATTGTAGATGATCAGTTCATCTCTAGAGAAATGTTCAAGCTATATATAAATCAATGCCCGGATTACGAAGTTGTCTACTGCGTCGACACCGCCATGTTTGCAGATACCTATGTACTAAACAGCAATCTCGACCTAGTGATTATGGACATACTGATGCAGGACGGATCCAATGGTCTTGATGCTGCTAAAAAGATAAAGAAATTGAAACCAGAGTTAAAGATTATCGCAGTAACAAGCATGCCAGAAGTATCGTGGATGGATAGAGCAAAGGAGATTGGTATCGAAAGTTTCTGGTACAAAGAAGTATCTGAAGAGACAATCCTAAAAATCATCGAAAGAACATTGGCAGGAGAATCTATTTATCCACTGGAGACTCCAAGAGTCAAGCTTGGAATGATTGACTCCACCGAGCTTACACCGAGGGAGATTCAAGTCCTAAGGCTATTGACTACAGGGGTTGGCAACGACGAAATCGCCGACAGGCTCGGAGTCTCATTAAACACAGTGAAAACTCATATAAAGCATCTCTTGGAAAAGACTGGATTTACAAGTCGAACACAACTTGCGATACAGGCCCGCATCACAGGATTTGTAATAGAAGACGATTAAAAACCATTTACCCTCGAAATTACACCTAAGCTAAATAATTCAAAAAGAGCTCAAATATGAGCTCTTTTTGTTTAACTATATTGACTACATATAGGATGTGAATATTTATCAATCATATTCGGAATCCATATCATCTATTTCTAAGTATTTCTTGACCGGAGTGATATATTTTGTGCCATCATCAACTATAGAGCCTAAATTCACCCTCATAGAACCGCCGTCATATTCGCAGTCATTCACATCGATGTCACCAAGTTTTGCCTCGAGGTTTACGTTCTTTAGCTTGCTCTTTTCAATTCCGATTGATCCGACACTTGCATATATATTTAGATTATTCAAACTACTGTCTTTAATATCTACAGCCCCGGCACTGCATTTAATATCACCAGTTTCAATAGAAAAATTATAGAGTTCAAAACTTCCGGCTTTGAGATCCGCGGTTAGGTTCTTAACCTTCAGGTCTTCTATTTCTACGTCCCCAGCATCAGCGTTTAAAATTATGCTCTCATACTCTTTTTCAGGCAGATAGAGACAGATGATTTTTTCATTGTCAATACCAAGCAATTCGTCCCAAATGCCCAGGTCAATATTGAAGTTCTTCTTTGCTTCATATTTCTCGGTGATTTTAAAGGTATCGCCTTCAGTTCCAAACTTTAGATTGTGATTTTCGTCAGCTCGAATCCTGAGATGAGCCTTTGTGTCATTACTTTTTAAAATCTTCACTGGATAGGACTGGGCATCTATTTCTATTTTGTTGAATTCCTCATCGTAGTCAATTGCTTCCTCGCGATATTCCTTGCCAGATGTCAGATCGGTATGTTTTAGCTGCTCCCAGCCGCCTGATAGTGCCCCCGCGATCAGAAGTCCTCCGCCCAAAATAATCAAAACAAGTGATACAATAAGCAGCGTTTTAGTTGTTTTTTTCATGCCTATTCCTCCTCATAATTCTATAGTAAAGTTTAGCTATAAGTTGTATCAAGCACTGTATTAGCTTTATCACAAGCAATACCACCGGTATAATTAGTCCTATTGCAAGCAATGAAGTTCCAAACAAAATCATTCCGCCTGATGATGTGATTCCTATGCTTCCAATACTAACTATGATAGTCTTTATCGCTAAGGCTCCGCCACCAACTACACCTGCAATTGATGCAAGAAATATTGCCACGATGAGTGCCCCTACGCTGACTAATATAGCAATTAAAAGCATAAATATTGGGATTGAAACAGGCGCGCTCAGGATTGCCAAAATAGCTATTAGTACGATGCTCGGATTTCTCTTCCTCGCGTTCTTGTCCTTCAAAAGTCCTACCATAAGTTCGCTTGCAGCTTCCCTTGGTGTGCCAAGTTCCTTACAAATGTCCTCATAGTTTTCTAGCCCCGAGTCTTCTATGTATTCAACAAAATAGTTTACCGCGTCCTCATATTCTTCATGCGGTAGTTTTGATATTTTTGACTTAAATTCGCTAAGATATTTATCTCTTCCGATTTGATTCATGTTTCCCTCCTATCATATCTATTGTCGAAACAAACCTTTCCCATTCCGACTGCATTTCTTCAAGATGTGCCTTGCCTGATTCTGTTATTTTGTAGTACTTTCTGGCTCTTCCATTGTAGTTTTCCATGTAGCTCTCAAGATATCCATTCTTATTCATCTTCTTTAAAATCGGATAGAGAGTCGACTCTTTAATGTCTGAAACCATCTTGATTCTCTGAGAAATATCGTATCCGTAGGAATCTTTCCGGTTTACAATGGATAGAATCAGAAGTTCAATTATGCTTGCTGATACTGTAAACATTTTACCTCCAAACTTCTATAAAATTTTGATTTATATATTGCAATGTCTAACTTTGATATATTTGCTAAAAATATGTCTGAAATTTGTATATATAAATATTTTATATATATGAGCTTTTTATATAGTATGTCAAATTTGTATGAATGTCAATAGTTTTTTGCAAAAAAATCAACCTTTGAGACCAATGTCAAATTTTCATACTTATCAAAAATCATCAACGCACTCTTTCTTTTGATATATCCCATAATCGGTGCCACCCGTAAAACGGGTGGTTCGAACTGGGGCTATAAGCCCCTCTAACTGACCCGCGCCTAAAGACG
>JRNA01000002.1 GCA_000758905.1 Clostridiales bacterium S5-A14a | reverse complement strand
AACTTCTTTTTCTGGGTTAACATAGTACTGACTTGCTTCACCTTCTGCAAGATGTCCCTTAGATGTAGAATCCATTGTAACTGTTACATATCCTGCAGGTTTTTCTGGGTTCTTTCCATTTTCATCAGGCTTTACTGGGATTACATTATCAATTACTTTAATAGGAACTATAACATTCTTAACGCTTTTATCCTTATACTGCACTGTTACTGTTGCACTGTAATCACCAGGCTTATTGGTATCGATAACATTATTATCTGTTCTTGTTTTTTCGGCTCCTATTTCTTCAGCAGTTACAGTCTTTCCATTCTTATCTTTGATAGTTACCTTGTCGCATATAGTTTTATTATCAGGCGCTTTGTCGCCCTTGTGAACGATTATAGGGTCAGCTGTGAGGTCATATTTACTCACATCAAGGATAGTACCCTCACCGCCTACGGTGATTTCTCCATGTTTAATAGGTAAAGTATGAGTCCCACCACCTATTCCAGTAAAATCTGCTTTTACCTGTCTATATGGATTGTCAGTGTATGCATAACCATCCTTATATTTTAAAGCTAAATCAGCGGTGTCAAGATGCAGATCCTTAAATTTATCCTTTTCAAATGCAAAAATCACATTATTGCCTTCAGTCTTGACAAGTGAAATAGAGTTACGCATTTCAACACTACGTAAAGTATAAAAACCTTCACCACCTGGCTTAGTCAATTCGTCTATCAACACACGACTTGTCGAAACATTCTCTACTTCCATTCCAGTAGGAATAGTTACTACAATATTGCCATCATGAAGATTGTTGATATTTGCATCACCGAGACGTATATGCGCAGATGCACCATTTTCCTTGGAAAGTACAATTAAATAATCATCCATTTTTTTGATTGGATTAATTTCTCTCTTAAAAATTCCATCGCTACCTTCTATCTTACTGTATGTGCCATCAGGATTCTTAAGTTCCATATACATATTTAAATCTAACGTCGCATCATTACCGTCTTTTGTCATTATATCTATGTCATATACGTTCTTAGATTCAATCTTTAACTGTAGTCGATCATATTTCTCGGCTTTATCGTTAAATATCAAAGTGAAATATTCACCATATGCATTAACTGTCCCAACTACATCACCAGATGATGTTGTAACGGAAGACTCTTGTACATTAATTGTATGTGGAGGAATATCCTTGCTATCTACTTTGTCATAACCAATGCGTAATGTTACTGTTTCTCCCTTTGAAACCTTATGATTAATTGTAAGATCAAAAGATAAACTTCCATCAGGGTCTATAGTTTTTCCTAATTTGCCTTCAAGACCCGAAACCTCAATATCAGGTTTTGTAGGTTCTTCGGCAAATACCTTGGATACCCCCGATCCACTAAATAGCATAGTAATACACACAACAAAGATTAGTGTAATACTAGCTGTTCTCTTTCCAAATATACTTTTCACTTTTGCTTTTCTCCTTTCAATATTTGTAATATATTCAAACCATTTCTTTAGGAAGGTTTAAATCACACAAAAAAATACCCCATAGTATAAACTACAAGGTATTTACCAAACAAAAATAGCCGCAAAAAATTGCGTTAATATTAAAATTCTTTATCTGTCTGTCTGTCTGTCTGTCTGTCTGTCTGTCTGTCTGTCTGTCTGTCTGTCT
>JRNA01000001.1 GCA_000758905.1 Clostridiales bacterium S5-A14a | reverse complement strand
CTCCTGTTTGTTGCAATAAAAAATGACGATAGATTTTTACTTCTACCGCCTTGCTTAAAGCTCATATAACTGTCTATTCTGTTATCTGCATATTAAATTTTCAAATTCTTATTGTTTAACATTCCACCAAACATTGTATGATACATATCCTTAGAGGATTCTTCTATCTTGGTAATACTTGATATTTTATTTCCTGCGTCCTTTGATGAAGCTCCGCAAAGATAAAAGGCTTCATTTTCTGTTCCATAGTCTATTGCAATATATCTATCGTGATATTTTTTGCCTGCAACCTTCATTTTTAAGTTGATATTTGGATAATCTCTTCTAAAATCATTTAGGATGTTTTTTGTAAGCATATCTTTATTTTTCACATTGTCGCTAAAGACTATAATTTCAACATTGTCTTTTGCAGCTCTTAATAATTCTAAGGTTTTCAAGCCTATATAGTTATCTATAACATAAATACTTTTCTTTGCTGATTTATATATTTTTGTATAGGCAACATCAGCTTCTATCTTATCTCCATTCATCAAGAGGAAATGTTTATATGTTTCTGGGTCTATAAAATTGTCCATTACCTTTTTCAAATCTTCTTTTGTAGCCATTTGAGATTTTATTTCTGCAATATCTTTTGTGTTTTGGTTGGTTTGAATGGCAATTTGTACTAATTCTTTTGAACTGATAAAATCTTGATTTTCAATAATAAAGTCTTTCATTTGCTTAAACATTCGTATTAAAGCCTTGCTCTGTTTAACTGCAAGTTCTCCCCTCAATACAGTCATTAGCATATATATTCCCTGTTCTGTAAAGGCATATGGATTATACTTTATATTGCTTCCTCTACCTGTTCCTCTCTTCAAGGTCACATTTTGTGATCTTGAAAGTTCATATACTTCTTCATCGGTTAATTGGAACATAAAATCATCATCAAATTTTTCACTATTTCTTTTTACTTGTTGATTAAAAGCTCTTGTTTCATACCCATATATTTCAGCAAGTTCAAAATCAAGCATAACCTTTTGATTTCGTATATAGTAAATCTTACTTTTCATTGTAGTTTCATCTATAACTACAATTTCCTTATTTTGCTCTGCCACAAAATTCACCTCCTATATATTTTGGGGCTACAACTTGTAGCCGTTTTCTCTTTATTTCATTTAGCTTACAGCTCTTAAGCCAATTATCCACCATATTTTCAAAGTCTAATTTCAATAATTATACCAAAAATATTAAATCTTTTCTATCTCTCCCTCTCTCTCTTTATCTATATCTTTCTCTATCTCTTGTCGGACATGGGTTGGACTCATTAAGGACAATGTCCTCTGTTTATTTTGTCTGTATCTTCTTTTTTTCTCTGCCCATGCTGTTTCTGATCCGATTAAGTTTGGTATTTCAGTTAGGTAGTATTCATCATTTTCTGTTACAACTTCTAATAAGCCTTGATTGATTAAATAATTAACTGTTACCATTACATCATCGTCTGTTTCATCTATGGTTAGTGCTAACTCTTTTATAAAATCACTTTCTACTCCGTCATAATAGAGTTTGCCCTCATCTTTTAGGCTTAGTAGTAGAAGTTTAAGGTAGATTATCGTGTAGGTATCTCCTCCCGATATTCTTCTTAGTCTTTCTATCCTTTTGTCTGTGAAAAATTCTTCTTTTAGCTTTAACCAATAGTATCTTCTGTTATCTGCCATTTTTCTCTCCTCTCTTTTTCTTTCAAAAGGAAGTCGTGATTTACGACACCCTTTATAGTTAGCCCGCCCCAAAACAGGGCATCCTTATAAACCTACCATCGTGAAATACGACACCAGTTATATGCATCCCTAAAACGAGGACTCATCTTTATCTATGCGTTCCCCAAATGGGTACGCAGCCTGATACACCGAAATAGCGTGTCAGCTTATTCATCTGACCGAACGATTTGTTCCGTCAGCTTTTATTTTTTATGTTGTCCTATTTTAGGATTTCATCTTTCTTGTTCTGTATATTTTTCTTTTGCTTTTTGTTTGTACTGCTCCTTTCTTTCCTGTTGCTCTTGGAATTTTCTCAGTTGTGCAATTACACTTGGCTTTTCTCCTCGCTTAATCGCCTTGTCTATCTCAATACTTAGGTCTATTCCATAATCATCATTTACTGCCTTAACCGCATATTTGATATGGTCTATCTGCTTAAATTCCTCTTGTACTTTATCTTTATCTTTGGTTAAGTCTTGTATCCCTTTTTCAAGGATTGATATTTCTTTTTGCCAATCATTTAATTTTATGACTGATTTCTCGGTAAATTTTTCTATCGTCTTTCTTGCTCTTAGGTATTTGTCTATTTCCTTTTTATGAGAATTGTAAAAGTTATCTTTGAATAGTGTTTTACTCTTATATTCCTGATAGGCTTCTTTGTTTTCTTTGATGATGTCAGAACAGATTAAACATTGGTTTAGGTCTTTTATTCTTTGTGTGTTACTTTGAATATCACCGCTTATTTTTTTACTTTGCTTTGCCAATTCAAAGATTTTTTCCTGTAGGTCTGCTATGGTTTGAAGTTTATTATCTCTAAGATAATAAATAGCTTTTGAAAATCTTCTAAGATCAGCAGCCATCTTTTTATTACTCGCATAAGGATTTAACCCTCTTGATTTTTCACCTTGTATTTCGTTGTAGATAGAAATGTATTCATAAAGGTTAAAGAGTTCCGCTTTATTATCTATTTCATCTTGCCTTGTCTGTTTGTACTGTTCGTATCTTTCAAATAAGGCTTTTGAAAAATCAGTTATCCAAGATGTAAGCTCTGTAATTCTTTCTTTAATCGCTTTGACTAAGGAATTATGCTTTTTAATTTCTCTATTGATATTTCCTTTGTCGGTTTCAATACCTTTTCTTTCTAAAGCACTGGCACTTGCTCCTAAATGAATGGTTGGGATTTCTTCTATCCCCTGTCTTTCAAAAGAACGATGGTCTACTCTTTTTTCAAGGTTATTTTTCTCTAAATACTGATTGCAAAGAGCTGCAAAATTTTCTCGCCATTTCTCTGCGTTACCTTTATCATTCCAATCTGTCAGTTCTACTTTTCTTGTTTTGTAATTACCACTTTTTAGTTTTATCTTTTCTCCGTTTTTATCAAGGATATATTCTTTTTTGCTCTTTGGTTGCCACTGTCCTTTTTCGTTAATTGGTCTAAGGGTAGTCATGATATGGGCGTGAATATTCTTATTTCCCTCATCACTTTCATCATGTATAGCAAGGTCTACTATCATTCCTTTAGATACAAAATTCTCCTGTATAAAGTCGGTAATGAGGTTTTTATTTTCTTCTACACTTAATTCTTTTGGTAGGGCTATGATAAAGTTTCTTGCAAGCTGGGCATTGCTTGCTTTTTCATTTAGCTCCACACTGTTCCACAAAAAACTTCTGTCTTGAAATTCTTTTGGTACATTCTCCGGCAAGAATATTTCTGCATGTAGTAGTCCTTTTTTGTTGTGATAGTCGTGGGTTACTCCGTCCCATTCATTTGTTAATTTCTCGCAGGATATATATGCTGCACTTGCAACTGCACTTTTACTTTTTCCTCTACTTATCATTGAAATACTAAAGTGAAAAGTTTCTGCCATAGGTTTATCTCCTTCCTATTTTTATTGTTGTTTTCAGGTAAAAGAAAAAGCAGACAGGTTATTTTTTGTCTCTTTCCTATCTGCTTTATCCGTATGTTTTTATTAAGTTTTGGATTTTTAAAGACTTGCTAAAATCCCTTAGTTTACTAAGGGCGCAATTATACACCCTAAAGGGTGCTTTGCGTTCTGCGAATCTTTTGCCCTTGCAGGGAGCTTCTATAAAAACTAAAATTTTTTATTCAATAATTTCTTCTTCAGGTTCATCTTTCATATCCTTTTGCCTTATCATCTCATTATAGGCTTTTTGGTATTCTGCTGTGTAAGTAGCAATATTAAGTAGATTTTCTATCTCCTCATTGGTAAACATAAGAGGACTTTCAACAACTCTTTCCACTATCAAGCCCCTTTGTATAAGCCTATGATTTCTTCTTTTTCGCTCATTTTCATTTGCCAACTTTTCTAATTTCTTGCCTTGATTTTGTAGTTGTTTCAGCTTTACATCGTACTTTTCTTTTTCTTCCTGAAGTTCAGAAATTTGTTCTTGTACTTCTTGTAAGGTTTTTTCTTTCTTCATTTTCTTTTCCTCCATTTAATAGTTTTCTGTTCTTATAAAGAAAGGCTAAGTACCTTTCTTTGATACTTAACCTTTCATCATTTTTTAGATTTTATCTTCTAAAATCTTTCTTAGTTTTTCTAAAATTTTATCCCTCCTCCCGCTGATTGCCTGATGTGTAACTTTCTCTTTTTCTCCAATAGACTTCAGACTTTCTTCTCTGAAAAAAATTGCTT